>JAUJOZ010000048.1 GCA_030447415.1 Thermomicrobiales bacterium
GTCCGCCAAGGGCTACAGCACTCGCCAGGACCACCGGCCCGGGGAACTGCCGGCGGCCCCGGAGTCCACTACGCCCTCACCCAGCGGGGCGGGCGGGCGCTGGGTCGTGGCCACCGACGGCCTGCGCGACGGCCTCGGCCGTGATCCCACGATGGGATGCGGCCCAGGCGGCCCGCCCGTCCTGGAGCACGATGACCTGGGGCGACTCGTGGCGCACGCCGGTCAGTCCCGCAATCGCCCGTGTGAGGTCGCGCTGGCGCCGCACGTCGACGACCGCGACCTCACCCCCCAGACGGGCCACCTCCGCATGGGCGCGGTGGCTGGTCGGGCACCCCTCGTCATGCAGGAAGAGGACGACCGTCCCTGCCGTGGTGAGCAGGCGGTCGAGCGCCGCATGGTCAGCGACGGAGGCGAATCGGGTCTCCATGGGGACGCTCCTTCGGCCGGTCGGCGGCCAATCCCGCGGCGCGCTGGGGCGGCCGAGACGACGCTTGGGGTTTCGCACACCGGGTGCCGCGACGCCCACGGGACCGCGTCGCGGTCCGGGGTCGGGCACCGCGTCGACCGCTCCCCGGTCGGCTCGTCGGGGGGCTGCTCGCATTGGCGCCGCCCGACGAGGTTGAACAAGTCGTCGAGCGGCAGCCCCGCCCGCTCTCGGCGCCGAGGAACCTGTCCTGCACCAGCCGCGGCGGCGCGGGCCTCAACGGACCGCGCTTAGGGGGCGCCGCGCCGGTCGGCGCCCGGCACCTGGCAGACCAGGCGCTCGTCGTCGGCGCTGAGCCCCGTCACCGCCGGCCTTCCCCCCTTTTCCCCATCGGCCGCGGGGCCGCCGGCCGGGTTGGACGCCGTCACGCCGCCCGGGCGTCGTCGGGAACAGGGCGCTGGGTTCTTCCATCCTCGGTAGCGTCCTGGCGCGCCACCGCGACGACCGCCGGCTCGGTCTTCGGGCGCGTGAAGACGTAGGTGTGGAACCGCGGCGCCGCTCCGCCCTCCGCGGGTAGTACGGCCACCAGATCCCACCCGTCTTCCCCCAGCTCGGCGAGCCGGTCCTGGAGTCGCTTCGCGCCGGTGGCGGCCAGGGTCCGAGTCAGATACTCCCAGCACTGCATCGGCTGCCCTCCCCGGGGCGGCGGCATCCCGGAGCCCCCGGTCGTCGTCCCCGCCCGGCCGGCGGACGGACAACTCCACCATGTGTACGTACACCATCAGCATACGCGGCGCGCCGTCTCCGGGCAAGGGGTACCGCCCGCGCGCCACTGCGCGACCCGCATCGCGCGTCCCGGCCACGCCCCCTTGTGATCGGACCGGCACGCCCGATGCGCGCCTCGGCCTGACTCGGAGACGATGATGGGCTGCTGCCCCCCGCCCGAGACGAGGGAACCTTCCGCCCGAGCGCTTCGCCCCACGTGCCGGACCGGGCGCGGTCATCGCCGAGACAAGCGCCCGCGCAACCAGCCGAGGAGGCGCCTGGTCCATAACGACTGCTGTTGTGCTTAGGACGCGGCGGCAAAGCCAACGACCGGGTCGGCGTCTCCTCCTGATCGACGGCCCCACGGTTGACGGATGCGCGGTGGATGAGCCTGCGCCAGCCGCGCTCGCGCGGAAGCCCCGCACCAACTGGCCGCGACGGTCGACGGCTCGGGGGCCGCCCGCCGGGCGCGTGCAGGGATGCTCGGCCGGCTTGACGGCGTCGACCGGACTTGCCACGCTACGCGCCTGGCGCGCGAGGCCGCCGCCACGCGGGCGGCCCGGCCGCCCTTAGACGAAGGAGCGGGACATGCGCCCGGGGTTGGGAATCGCCACCGCGTTAGTCCTGGTCATCACCGGCTCGCTGGCCGCGGTCGCGGCTCAGGAGGCCACCCCCGCCGCCAGCCCGGCGCCGGAGGTGGGGGCCACCCTGGCCGCCACGCTCCAGAACACTGACGGCCAAATCGTCGCTGTGGCCCTCTTGGCGGAGGGGGAGGACGGGGAGGACGGCGACGTCACCGTCGGCGTCGTGGCGGTGGGGCTGGCGCCCGGTGCGCACGGCATCCACGTCCACGAGACCGGGGTCTGTGACCCGGCCGGCGACCGGGCGTTCGCCTCGGCCGGTGGCCACTACAACCCGACGGAGGCGGAGCACGGCGACCACGCCGGCGACCTCGGCAACATCACGGCCGAGGAGGACGGCAGCGCGACCTACCGGGAGACGACCGACAACTTCGGCCTGGAGGAGCTGCAGGACGAGGACGGGACGGCCATCGTCATCCACGCCGAGGAGGACGAGAACGACCCGGCGGGGGAGAGCTTCGGGGCGCGGATTGCCTGCGGCGTCCTCGCCGCCCCCGCCGGGGCAGCGACGCCGGCGGCCACCGCGCCAGCGGCCACTGCGCCGACGGCAACCGCAGCGGCGACGGTGCCTGACACCGACGGCGATGTCCTGGCCGACGTCGACGAGGCGACCGTCGGGTCGGACCCGGCCAACCCGGACACCGACGGTGATGGGCTGACCGACGGCCAGGAGTTCAATGCCTTCGGCACCGATCCGACCGATCCGGACAGTGACGACGACGGCGTGATCGACGGCACTGAGGCAGCCGCCGGCACCGATCCGCTCGACCCGGCGAGTATCTAAGAGCGTGTTTCACCACCCGTTGGGGCGGCCGGCTGGCGACGGACCGCCCTCGGTGAACGCCTCGTAGGATGGCAGCGCACAATCGCCCGTGGGCCACCGCAGCCGGAGCCGGTGCGCCATGTCCGTGCAGCCGTCCGCCAAGGCCGTGAACGCCCCCAGGTCGGCCGCCAGCGCGACGAAGTGGTCGAGGCCGGCGACGATCCGTTGTCGCCACGTCGAGCGGCCGAACCGCTTATCTTCGTCGGTCACCGATGGCAGGTGTGCGCACAGGGCCGCCAACCACCCGGCGCTGCAGGCGAGGAGGGCGTGCGCGAAGGACGGGTCGTCCGCCGCCGCCGGGCAGCCGCGCACCAGCTCACGGCGATAGGCCTCGAGGGTCCGTCGCTGGACCGCGTCGGGGACCCGGCGCGCCCAGACGCTGTAG
This sequence comes from Thermomicrobiales bacterium, assembly GCA_030447415.1. Lineage (GTDB taxonomy): Bacteria > Chloroflexota > Chloroflexia > Thermomicrobiales > UBA6265 > JAUJOZ01. Next base: position 3,039 of record JAUJOZ010000048.1, read on the forward strand.
AGGTAGCGCAGCCGCGCGAAGGCCCCGTCGAGCAGGGCGTGGCGGAAACTCGCCGTCTCGAGGTCGAAGAGGCGGACCCGTCCATCAGCATAGAAGGCGTTGCCCGGGGTTGCGTCGCCGTGGGTGAGGGCGAGGAACGGACCGGGCGCGCGGATCGCCGCCGCGGCCGCCTGCACCTCCCGTTCCAGCGCCCGCGAAACCCGCGCGCCGGTCCCCGTCATGAGGCCAGGCAACGCGCCGAGGGCCTCGTCCAGGCGGTGGATGGCGTGCCGCGACCGGGCGTGCGCGCCGCGTCGGTCCCGGATGCGTCGATGCTCTTCGGCGCGGCCGACGGTCGCCCCGTGCAGGCGGCCGAGCGCGGCGTTGAAGGCAACGAGGGCGGCCTCCGCCCGCTGGGGGTCGTCGCCGGTGAGGAGGTTGCCGAGGAGCTGCTCGGCGGGATCGCCGAGGTCCTCCAGCACCAGTAACTCGGCCTCAGCGTCGCCGCCGTAGAGCCGGGGCACCAGCGCCTGGGCGGCGGGCACGCCGCCGAGGAACTCAAGGGCGGCCCACTCGTGGCGGACGTGACCGCCGGGCGTGTTCCATCGCTTGACGACGACACTGGGCGGGACGCGCGCCGAGGGGGCGACCGACGCGCAGCGCAGGATGACGCAGGCGGCACCGGGGTAGTCGACGACGACATCCGAGAGCCGGAGCGCGACGGGTCCAGTAGCGGGTGCCGCAAGGGCCGTTGAGGCGGCGGCGACGATGGCGGCGTGGTTCATCGTCGACCTCACCGGGACGTATCGCGAGGAGTTCGATGGCCTCCCAGCGGTCATCCGGAACACGGGCTTCGATCCTTCTGGGCCGGATGATGCCACGCCGGAGGGTTTTGACCCCCTCTAAGCGGCATGACAAACGTTGCGGACCAGGGTGGTGGAGCTGATCGGCCCGCGCCCAGGCGCACGCTGTGTTGCCTCTTTGCGGCGGGCCTGCTCGACCCCGAGCCGCCCACGCTAGCGGCTCGGGCCGTTGCGCTGTGCGGCGCGTGCGGCCGCGACGGCGCCGGCGCAGTGACGGGCCGAACCTTCCTCGGCGTCACTTACCGGGTGATGTGCGGCCCCGCCGCCCGGTGGATACCCCCGTCTCGCCTGCCCCCACCCAGCAACCTAGTGTTCGAGGCGTTGACGATCCCGTCTACCCGCTGCCTGGTGATGTCGCCCTCAACCACCTCGATCGCCGCCCCAGGCATCGCCGTCTCCCGCCTGCCGCCTACCCTGTCGCCTGGGACAGAAGGAACGCCACCGCGAAGCCGACGGCCGTCGCCATCGCCACCCAGGGGCCACCGTGCTCGAAGGCCTCGGGAAACATGGTGTCGGCCAGCATCGCCAGGATGCCGCCCGCGGCCAGGGCCAGCACGGCGCTGACCATGTTGGGCGAGAGCCCGCCCAGGAGCGCGTAGCCCGTCACCGTTGCCAGCACGCAGCCCACCGTCACCGCCCCCCAGACCCCGACGATGTAGGCGCGCGAGCGGCCTTCCTGCCGCACCCCGACGGCGCTGCTGATGCTCTCCGGCACGTTGCCGAGAAAGACCGCCGCCAGCAGCACCAGGCCGAGATCGCTGCCCTCGCTGCCCAACCCGATCCCGATCGCCGCGTTCTCCGGGATCCCGTCCAGCACCGCCCCGACCAGCAGCGCCGTGCCCCCGATCGCCGTCTGCTCCGTGGTCTCGGGGATCCGCGCCGCGCCCGGCTTCACCTCCCCGGCGTCCCGCCCCCCCGCTTGGGCGAGGCCTTCGCCATCCGCTCCAATGCGATATCGGCCAGCACGTAGAGCAGCGCGCCCGCCAAGAAGCCCGTGATCACGTACGCCGTGCCGCCCTCGGCGTCGGCCTCCTCTATCAGGTCGAAGGTCAGGGCGGAGACCAACACCCCGCCGCCGAAGGCCATGACTGCCGCCACCAGCCGCCGCGGCGGCTCGGTGATCAATCCGACCAGGACCCCGACGAAGAAGCCCGAGCTGGCGAGCAGCCCGTAGAGCACCGCGGTCAGCACCACGCCGATCCCCCGCCGATGGGCCGGAGCCCCGTTCCTCTCGTGAATGATGCACGCCGGGTGCCGCAGCCGGCACCGGACCGCTGACCGGTCGACTGATGGTCGCTCAACGCTGACTTACGACCCAAAGCTGAACTCAGACGGCGCAGTTCATGGTGGCCATGGCCCTCGGTGCAGGTGGCAAAACAACGCTGACGGACCGCTAGTAGCGATGGCAGGAAGCCGCGTTTCCGCGTCGGCGAATCCAACCGTACTCCTTGTTGGAGTGGCTTGGCGCCGACGCGCCTCCGAGGACGCGTTTGCGGCGCCGCAGTGGGGTTTTTCGTGTGACGACGAAGTAGCACTCGGCGGGAATCCCTCTCGCCCGTTTGCTCAACCGGCGATACCATGAGTACAACGGACAGGAGTCTGGCGGTTGAAGTACGGGACGAGCGTTCCGCCATCACTGGGCGGCGATCGACACACTCCGGCGTCGGTGGAGCATGGCAGACCGCCGGCCTTGGGGTGTTGGTAAAGAGGGCGTCGGTGGGATGAAGATCGTCGACATGCGGCTGACGCCGATCGCGATGGCGGATCCGCCGCTGCTCAGCTCCTACGGGCTGCACGCGCCCTATGCGCTGCGGACGGTCGTCGAGCTGGTGAGCGAAGATGAGCTGACGGGCGCCGCCGAGACCCACGGCGGCCAGGGCCCGCTGGCTGATCTGGCGCGAGCTCGTCCCTTCGTCGTCGGCCGCCACGCCTACGATCTGGCCCGGCTCTGGTTGGCGGTTGGGCGCGAGCGCGGCGACCCACCCGTGGACGACGCCACCGAGCAGGACGCTCCGACCTACCCGGCTCAGACCTACACCCTGCCCGGCGAGGGCCGGCTTGACGCGCCGCTGCGCGTCTACGCCGCCCTCGAGGTCGCGGCGCTGGACCTGATCGGCAAGTCGGTCGGCGTGCCGGTCTGCGACCTCCTCGGCGGCCGCGTCCGGGACGAGGTCCCGTTCAGCGCCTACCTCTTCTACAAGCGTGCCGGCGGCGGGGGATCGGGTCAGGATGCCCGCGAGGACCGATGGGGCGAGGTGCTCGACCCGGGGGCGATCGTCGAGCAGGCGAAGCGGATGATCGCCGCCTACGGGTTCGGGAGCGTCAAGCTCAAGGGCGGGGTCCTCCCGCCAGAGCAGGAGATCGCGGCGATGCTGGCGCTGCGCGACGCTCTCGGTCCGGCGATTCCGCTCCGGATCGACCCGAACGCGGCCTGGACCACTGACACGGCTCTCCGGGTCGGCACCGCGCTCGCGGGCACGCTCGAATACCTGGAGGACCCATCGCCGGGTCTCGCCGGGATGGCACGCGTCCGACGCGGCCTGCGCGACGCCGGGGTCGGTACCCCGCTCGCCAGCAACACGGCGGTCACCAGCTTCGCCGACGTTCCCGCCGCCATCCAGAGCGGTGGCGTGCAGGTGATCCTCAGCGACCACCACTACTGGGGCGGACTGCGCGCGATCACCCAGCTCGGGCGGGTCTGTGAGACGTTCGGCATCGGCCTCAGCATGCATTCCAACAGCCACCTCGGCCTGTCGCTGCTGGCCATGGTCCACTTGGCCGCCGCGACGCCCCATTTGACCTACGCCAGCGACACCCACTACCCGTGGCAGGATGCGGCCGACGAGATCCTCGTAGGCGGTCGCGTTCGGTTCAAAGGCGGCGCGGTGGGCGTGCCAACCGGACCGGGCCTGGGAGCCGAGCTCGACCAAGACGCGCTCGCGCGGGGGCGAGAGCGGTACGAGCGCTGCGGCTACCGAAACCGGGACGACGAGGCGGAGATGCGCCGGCACGTCGACTCCGAGTGGCGTCGGGTGGTGCCCCGGTGGTGAGGCGGTGCGCCGAGCCGCCTACTGCTTGACGCGCGAGACCAGCTGGACGGGGTTGATGAACCGCAGCGCCAGCAGGACGAGCACGGTCGTGGTCGACATATAGATCACGGCCATGGCGTCGATCGACTGCGTCGGGCGGATGCCGGCCGCGAAGGCGGCGTAGTAGAGCGACACGACCAGCGTTTGGGTTGTGGCCCCGGCGGTCAGAAAGGTCAACTCGAACATGGCGATCGTTCGCACCAGCACGAGCAGCCCCGCGGCGAGGATGCCGGGGATCGCCAGCGGCAGCAGCACGCGGATGAAGACCTGGAGCCGCGAGGCACCCAGCATCCGGGCGGACCGCTCCAGGTTCGGGTCGATCTGCTCGATGAACGGGATCATGATCACGATCACGAAGGGGAACGCTGGCGCGAGGTTCGCCACGATTACCCCGATTAGCCGGCCGGCCAGTCCGTACTCGTAGAGCATCGTCGCCAGCGGAATGCCGTAGGTGATTGGCGGCACCATGATCGGCAGAAGCAGCAGGAGCAGGACCGCGTTCTTCCCCCGAAAATTCCACCGCGCCAGGGCGTACGCCGCCGGCACGCCAATCAGCAGGCTGAGCGCGACGACGCTGGCGGCGACGACCAGGGTGACGCGTAGCACCCGCCAGAGGGTGAATTCCTCGACCGCGAAGCGATACCACCGGGTCGTGTAGCCGTCGGGCAGCCACCCCCCGAACCAGGTGCTCGCGAACGAGCTGAACAATACGGTGAAGAAGATGCCACCGATCAGGGCGAGGAAGAAGAGGACGAAGGCGTAGACCAACCAGATTGACGGGCTGGCGACGACGGCGCGCCGCCGGCCGGCCGGCATCCGATCCGACGTGTCGGCGACCGCGCTCATCGGTCCACCGCTCCCTACCCTTTCCCGCCGGTGGCCGGGCCACGGTAGAGGCGCGACCGCCCGCCGAGCACAATGCCCAACACCAGTAGCTCAATCCCGGCCATGATGATCGCGATCGCCGCGCCCGCCGAATAGTCGAAGCGCTCGTAGGCCGCTTGCCAGGCGGCGAGCGCGATGACCCGCGTCTCGCCCGCCGGCTGGCCTAGCATCACCGCCGATGGCAAGACCGCGAAGGTCGCCACGAATGAGAGCGCAAACGCGGTGGCGATGCCGGGGATCATCAGCGGTAGCGTGATGCGGCGGAAGCGCTGCCAGGTGCCCGCCCCAAGTATCTGGGCCGCCCGCTCCAGGTTCGGATCGATCCCCGAGACGAAGCCGAGGAGGAGCAGAAAGACCACCGGGAACTCGGCGATGGTCAGCGAGATCACGACGCCGGTGGCGTTGTGGACGAGGCGGATCGGTTCGTCGCTGACACCTAGGAGGAGCAGAGTCTTGTTGAACCAGCCGCGCGGCCCGAAGAAGCTGAGCATGCCCTGGGCGAGCAGCACGGTTCCGAGCGTCATCGGGATGACGAACAGGCCGGTGATCACGCGCTGCCCCCAAATCCGGCGCCGCATCCGATAGGCGAGGGGGATCGCCACGGCGAGGTTGATCAGGGTGGCCGGCAACGCCAGTCGCAGCGTGTTCCGGATCGTCGCCCGCTCCCGGGCGTCGCCGAAGAAGTCGGTGTAGTTGGCGAAGAGGCCGCCCGTCTCCGGACGCAGGGAGAGCCTCAGTCCGTAGAAGAAGGGATAGATGAAGAGGGCGAGCACGAGCAGCAGCGCCGGGCAGAGCAGGAGCAGGATCGGCCAGTCCGTCCGCAGGCGACGCCTCGCTCCCGCCGCGCGCGGGGCGGCTTGGCGCGTCGGCCGGGCGATGGGCATGCCACCTTCCATCTAGACTATCTCCCCTGGATCTTCCGCCGGGAAGACGAGGAGCCGTTCGGGGGGTAGTTGCAGCGCGACCGCATCGCCCTGGCTCCACACATCATCCGTCCGCGCGATGATTCCCTCGTCCAGTCCGCTCCGCACGCTCAGCTCGGTGCCTCTGCCAAGGAACTCGACCGTCTCCACCACACCGGGGAGCGTATTGGCGCCGTCCTCGCCGAGGGCGAGGAGCGTCACGTCCTCTGGCCGGATCGATGCGATCGCCTCATCTCCGGGCGCAAGGGGGCCGCGCGGTGTGCCGCTCAACGCGATCCCCGATCGGGTCTCGACGTGAAGATCGTCGGCCGCCTTGGTCACGCGCACCGACAGGAGATTGCGCGAGCCGAGGAAATTCGCCGCGTAGGCGCTGGCCGGCTCCATGTAGACCTCGCGCGGAGTGCCGACCTGCTGGATTAGCCCGTGCCGCATCAGCACGATGCGGTCGGAGAGCGACAGCGCCTCCTCCTGGTCGTGGGTGACGTAGATCGTTGTCAGCCCCAACGCCTGGTGGATGCGGCGGATCTCAGTACGCATTTCGAGGCGCAGCTTGGCGTCGAGGTTGCTAAGGGGCTCGTCCATCAGCATCAGGCGCGGCTCGGTGACGATCGCGCGAGCGATGGCGATCCGCTGTTGCTGGCCGCCGGAGAGCTGCGCCGGATACTTGTCGCGCTGGTCCCGCAGGCGCACCAGCCCCAGCACTTGGTCGACCCGGTCGCGGATTCGCGCTTTGGGGAGGCTCTGCATCTCTAGACCGAAGGCGACGTTGCGGCCGACGGTGAGGTGGGGAAAGAGGGCGTAGTTCTGAAAGACCATCCCGAAGCGCCGGCGCTCGGGCGGCGTCCGCATCACGCTCGTGCCGTCCAGCTCGATTTCTCCGCCGTCGGGTTCGAGCAGGCCGGCCAGGCAGTTGAGGGCCGTCGTCTTGCCGCACCCTGACGGCCCGAGCAGACTGATAAACTCGCCGCCCAGCACATCGAGGTCGAAGTCCCGCAGCGCGGCCAGCTCGCCGAACCGCTTGGTCAGGCTGCGGATTCGCAGCCGCTCGATCCGCGGCGTGGGACGCTCCGTCTTCGCGGCGCCGATTGTCGCGGCGTGCTGCTCGCCGGTTAGCGCTTGCGCGTGCATGGGCTACCCTGCTCGTCCGGCTCGCTGCCCGCCGCCCACCCCCGTAGCGCGAAGGTGCGGAGCACGGCGGGCCGAGCCCCTGGATGCACCCCATCAGACCTCCGCGGCTGCGTACCGGGTGACGGTCCACTGTTGCCGCCGGCTGCCGATCGTCGCCCGGAGGTTGCCTCGCTTAACTAACGACCTTCCCGCCGCCGATCCGCTCGTCCCAGATCGCAAACGCCTTGACTAGGCTCGGCGCGTCGAGCGGCAGCTCGATCTTTCCGGCCTCGATCAGTTGGTCGAACTCCGGCCGCAGCACCGACTTCACCGCCTCCTGACTTTCCGGCGGCGCCATGTCGAGTGGGACGTCCTTGACCGCCGGGCCTGGGTAGAAGTAGGCCTGGTCGTACGCCTTGGCCTGCTGCTCCGGCCGGAGCATCCAGGCCATGAGGTTGAGGACGACGGCGTTGCGCGCCTCGTCGAGGCCCCTCGGAATCACCACGAACTGCGCGTCGGCGAGCAGCGGGCCGTTCGGGAAGGTCACCGCCTTGAAGTCCATTGGCACCGTGCCGAGAACGCGGGGGTTCATGTCCCAGCCCATCGTCGAGGCGACCATCGACCGGCTGCCTTCGCCGAGCTCCTTCATCGTCGCGCCGGTGCCGGAGGGGTAGTATTCGATGTACTGCCCCAACTGCTCCAGGTAGGTCCAGGTCTTCTCCCAGCCCGTCTCGGGATTCTTCGGGTCGGCGTCGCCGAGGTGGTAGGGGAGGGACATGATCCAGCCCCGCCCCGGCCCGGAGTTGGCCGGCCGGGCGTACATCAACCGCTTGGGGTTCGCCTCTGCCCAACTCAGCAATTCCTCGACGGTGGTCGGGGGCGTCTCGACCTCCTCCGGGTTGTAGGTGAACGTCGGACCGTAGTTGCCGAAGACGACGTTGATGCCGAAGCCCTGGGCCAACTCCTGCGCGCCCGGGCTAATCAGGCTCTCCATCAGGTTCGGGAACGCGCTTGCCTGGTCGGGCAGCAGCTTGAGCCAGAGGTCTTGCTCGATGCCGGCCGAAAGACCGTCGGTGCCGGTCAGCACCATGTGGATATCCGCCCGGCCGGCGGCCTGCTGCGCCTGGATCTTCGCCGCCAGTTCGGGCGAGGTCGCCTTAGTGAACTCGACGCTCGAGACCCACTCGGGATTCTTGGCCACATAGTCGTCGATCATGGGCTGGGTGAGCTGGGTCTGCCCGGCCACGTCGATGATCGTCAGGCTGACCGGTTCCGCGGGGGGGGCGGCGGCCAGCGTCCCCTGTCGCGCCACGGCAGAACCGGCGCGGGTGGCGAGCATGGCGCTGAGGAGCGGTGCGCTCAGACCGAGCCCGACGCCCCACCGGAGCATGTCCCGCCGGGAATGCTTGCCGATCGGGGGCGCGGCCAGTAACCGATCGGCGGCTTCCACGTTTCGATCAGACATCGGTGTCCTCCTCGATAGGGAACCTCGATTTGTCAGACGGCTCCGCCCGGCCTGTGTGTCGATCGAGGGGCCAGCGACGCGGAGTGAAAGTGAGAACCGAGCTGCACCAGCCGGTGTCGGCCGACCCCTGCGTGCCTACCAGCGAGCGCCTCATTGTAGCCACCCGGTCCGTCCCCTGCCACAGGAGCAGCGCAGACGGCCTGCAACGCGGTTAGCTCATCCGGCACCCGTGCGCGTCCGAGGTCTTCAAGGTCGCCAGCACGAGTCATGGGAAGCCTGCCGGATCGCCACAGCGCCGATCAGATGTCCCGTGAGCGGTCGGGCCGGCGCCCGGGCGGCGGCGTGGCGCCGCCTTCCAGTTCGGCGACGCGCCGCTCCAGTGCCTCGATGCGCTCGAGCAGCGGGCGGATCGCCCGCGCCACCTGGGCATCGATCAGCTTCTGGACTTGACCGCCGACGACGCCCTTGAGGGCGCGGTTCGCCAGCGGACTCAACGGGACTTGGGGCACGGGCACACCTCATCACACCTTTTCCGTACGGCGATGGCGTGACCCCTAGTATCCCACTGCAGCGGGCTTGCTCTGCAACGACCTTAGGAACTCAACACTGGTCTGAGCCCCGAGCACTGGTCCATCTTGGGGGCGAAAATGAACGATCCCAAGGAGGACCAAGGGTGCCGAAAAAGACGTTCTCGGAGGAACAGATCGTCTCCGCCTTGCGGCAGGCCTCCGCTGCCTCCCGCGTGCAGCCGCCCACGAAGACCGTAAGGTGGCGGAACAGCACCTGCTCCTCGGCCGACAGCAGGTCGTAGCTCCACCCGATGGCGTCGCGCATCGTCTGCAGGCGGGTGGGCAGGTCGCGCCCGCGCCCGGTGAGCAGCGGCAAGCGCTGTTTTAACCGGGCGAGCAGCACGACCGGCGGCAGGATCTTGACTCGCGCCGCCGCCAGTTCGATGGCCAAAGGCAGCCCGTCCAGCCGGCGGCAAATGGCGGCGACGGTGGGGGCGTTCTCAGCGGTAAGCTCGAAGTCGGGTCTGACCGCCCGCGCCCGTGCCACGAACAAGCGCACTGCCTCAGCGTCGGAAGGATTCTCGCCCCGGTCGGTCCCGGCGGAAAGCCTCAACGGCGGCACCGGGTATTCCTGCTCGCCCGAGACCCGCAGCCGCACCCGGCTCGTGACCAGCACCTTCAATCCAGCGCAGGCGGCGAGAAGATCGGCGACCCATGGCGCCGCCTCCACTACCTGTTCAAAGTTATCAAGCACCAGCAGCAGGTGCTGCTCCCGAAGGATGGTCTTCAGCCGTTCTGTAAGTGGCTCTTCGCCAGCCTCGCGCACCCCGAGACTGTGAGCCACCACGGACGGGACGCGGGCGGGATCGGTGATCGGGGCGAGGGAGACGAAGACCACGCCGTCGGCGAACGCATCGCTCAGGTCGTGCGCCACCTGGCGGGCGAGGCGGGTCTTGCCGACCCCACCCGGGCCGGTGAGGGTCAGGAGACCGACGTCAGGACGCTGCAGCACGTCGACGATGGCCGCGACCTCGCGCTCGCGCCCGATCAGGGGCGTGCGCGGCAAGGGCAAATCACGGGGGGTGGTGAGGAAGCGGCGTGCCGGACATGGCGCGGCTCAGTCCGTGGGCGGGCGGCACAAGGTGTTTGCCCGTATCTTGCGGAACGGCCCGGTTGAGGTCAACTGCTGCCCCGCCGAAACCGCCGCACACGAGCACGGCCGTGGCATTGTCGCCACGGCCGTGCTGCTTCAGCGGAAGCGACGGGGATCGGTCGTGCGCTCGCACCCTACGACCCGGGTTCGTCGTGGTCGGCATCCCGACGGAGCGCCGGGCCGTGGGCACGTCAGGGCGGGCACCGTACCAGCGCCGCCCGCCGGGTCGCCTCACGGACGCGGAGCGCCAGACGATCCGGACTCTCGCCTCCTCCCGCACCCTGCGGGACCTGGCGGCCGAGTTTGCCGTGAGTCACGAGACGATCCGGCAGGCGCTGCGCCAGGGCACCGCGGTCCCGGCGTGAGGAGCGATGCACAATCAGCGCGTCCGCATCCCGCCGAGCACCAACCACGAGCGCGGTTCGGCCGTCGGCACCGACCGTCGGATCCCCCCGCAGGCGGTGCGACATACAGCCGATAGGCAGCGGGGGATGGTGCAGTCCACGCGGACGACTCCCCGCTGCCGGTGAGACCGGCGGGCACCCACCGGCCCGCGCGTCCTGGTCGCGGCGACCAGCGCGGACCGTGGTGCGGTTCCGACACCGGCTCGGTCCCGGCCGGCCGGCGGAGTCGGGATGGTGCCGAGCGCGGTCAGCAGCTCCCGCACCGACCCCGGCGTCAGCATCACGACATGGGTGGTGAACCGGCCGTCCACGACGACCGCTTCGACGTTGGCCTCCAGGCTCCCAGGCCCAACTTCCTCCGCCAAGGGTCGCTCGTCAGGCGAGCGAGGAACGTGACCCGGTCGCCGGCGACCGTGAGGCTGTCCTCCACCACCTCCAGGCGCTCCCCGTTCGCCAGACTCTGCTGGTACCAGAGGCGGAACTGCGCCTTGCCGAGGCAGACGCCGGCCGACCCGTCCGCCGTCGGGAGTGCGATGTGCACCGCATCGTCGGCGTACAGGGCCAGGATCGCCGCGAGGTCGCCGGCGTTGACGGCCGCGGCGTAGGCCTCGACCACGGCCGCTGGGTCATTGTTCGGGACGGGTCGGACGTGGTCCGCGCGGGCCGACCGGGCGAACGCCGGCATCGCGAGGATGCCGGCCGCGATCAGGAGCAGGACAAACACGGACCGGAGGCGGTACGCGAGGGAACCAGCGGTGGAGCGAACGAACTGGGCGCGCATGGGTAGCTCCTTGTTGCGTAGGCGTCGGACGGCGCTGCGTTGGACCATCCCGGGTGGTGCCAACGGCTCCGCGGAACGATCCCATCATGCGCCACCGTGCGATCGCGCACATCGTCAGAAGGTGCGGGTTTCTGCCGCGGAGGCCGCCGGGGGCGGCCCCGTAGAAATTGCGGGGACCGGGGTCTTAGACGACTCCGAGCCGGACAGCTTCGGCTGCGGCCCGGCGGCGGCCGTCGACGCCGAGCTTGGTGAGGACGGCGGTGACGTGCCAGGCGACGGTGCGGGGGCTGATAGGAGAGCGCCGCCGCGATCTCCTTGTCGGTCAGGCGCCGTGCCAGCAGCCGCAGCACCTCCACCTCCCGGGGCGTCAGGCCGGTAGGCGCGACGCGGGCGCCTGTTTGCCGCGGCGACTGCACCCGCGACGCCTCCGCCACTGCGTCGCGCGCCTCCTCCACTGCCCGCTCCCGTGACCACTCCCGTCCCGCCTCCCACGCCGCCGCGAAGCTTAGCTCGTCCATCCGCGTTCGCACGTCGGCGAGGACCTGTGCTCCGCGGACGTGGTGCGCCCCGTGGCGTACGCCCATCCGGGCCCGCAGCCCGGCAGCCGCCCCGAGCAGGCGGGCTGCCCGATCAAGTTGCCCTCTGCCCGCTGCCACCCCTGCCAGGCCCCCCAGAGCGCCCGCCACGCCCGCATGGTCCCCCAGGTCCAGTCGCAGCGAAAGCACCTCGTCGTAGCACCGCGCCGCACGGACCTGGTCCCCCATTGAGCTGGAGGCGGCGCCTAATGTCTGGAGGCCGTTGGCCATGGCCCACGTGAGCCCTGCCTGGCGCCACCAGGCCAGCGCCCGCTCGGCCAGCGGGATCGCCCGCTCCGGATGGCCCCGCCATACCTGCGCGTCCGCCAGGTTGCAGGTAAACAGCGCCCGCAATCCCTCGACGTCTGGTTCGTCGCCAAGCCCCTCAAGGGCCGCCAGTCCCTCCTCGTGGAGCCCGGCCGCCCGGTCAAAGTCGCCTGCCGATTCGGCGACCGTGCCACGGACGACCAGCGCCTTGGCAACGCGGAGGACATCGCCGTAAGCGGCGGCGAAATCCTGGCTCTCAGCGGCCAACGCGTCTGCCCGCGCCAGGTCGCTGAGTTGCGCGAGGGTTGCCGCTGCGAACAGTGCGTCGGTGCGGGTGGTCGCATCAGTGCCGCCCGGTAGCGCCAGCGCCGCCTCCAACCAGCCCAGGGCCTCGTTGGGGTCGGCGCGAAGCATAAAATGCCGCGTAGCCAGGGCGAGCCGCAGCGCCACCTCGGCATGGCGGGCTGCGAGGGCCCAGATCGTCGCCGTCCGCAGGTTGGGCAACTCGGTGGCGATCCATGCCACGCTCGAACGCGGCTCAGACGCCAAGAAGCTCGGCGCGGCCGCCTCGGCCGCCTCGGCGAAGAAGGTCGCGTGCCGCTCTCGCACCGCCTCGTCCTCTCCGCTCGTCGCAAGCTGCTCCAGCCCGTACTCCCGGACCGTCTCCAGCATCAGAAAGCGCGCTTCCCCGTCCGGTCCGTCCTCCTGCCGCAACAGGCTCTTGTCCGTCAGGCACGCGATGCCATCCAGTACCTCCATGCCGGGATCGTCCGGGACCGCCGCGACGGCCTCAGCGGCTTCCAGGGTGAACCCACCGGTGAAGACCGCCAACCGCCGGAACAGGGCCTGCTCCTGAGGCGTGAGCAGGTCGAAAGACCACGCGATGGCATCCCGCATCGTTTGCTGTCGCGCCGGTACGTCGCGGGCTCCCCCGGTCAGCACAGGCAGGCGCTTCTCCAGGCGGGCCAGCAGCGCCGGCGGGGGCAGGATCTTGACCCGAGCGGCCGCAAGTTCAAGGGCCAGGGGAAGGCCATCGAGGCGGCGGCAGATTTCGGCGAGGGTGCCCGCGTTCTCCGGTGTGACCGCAAAGTCGCGCTTCACGGCCTGCGCCCGCGCGACAAACAACCGCACCGCCTCACCTGCCACCACCTGTTCCGCGGAGGTGGGCCCGTCCAGCGTCGTGACTGCCAGCGGCGGCACCGCATATTCCTGCTCGCCCGAGACCCGCAGCCGCACCCGGCTCGTGACCAGCACCTTCAGTCCAGGGCAGGCGGCGAGAAGATCAGCCACCACCGGCGCCGCCTCCACGACCTGTTCGAAGTTGTCCAGTACCAGCAGCAGGCGCTGGTCCCGGAGGCTCACCTTGAGCCGGTCAAGCAGGGCGTCCTCGCTCGCGTCTCGCACGTCCAGGGCTTGGGCGATAGTGGGAGTGATTAGGGTGGGATCGGTGATCGGGGCGAGGGAGACGAAGACCACGCCACCAGCGAACGCATCGCTCAGGTCGTGCGCCACCTGGAGCGCCAGGCGGGTCTTGCCCACCCCGCCGGGACCCGTCAGGGTGAGCAGGCCAACGTCAGGGCGTCGCAGCAACTCGGCGACGGCCGAGACCTCCCACTCGCGTCCGATCAAGGGCGTGCGCGGCAGGGGCAGCTCGTAGGGCCGGTCGGAGGGCAGCGTGCCGGACATGGTGGGGCTCGGTCGGCCGACGGCGATCGACACGTGGTGAATGCCCGTATCTTGCCGAACCGCCCGGGTGTGGTCAACTGCTGCCCGGGACAAACCATCAAACATAAGCACGGCCGTGGCGGCAATGCCACGGCCGTGCTGCATCAGCGGACGCGACGGGGATTGGTCGCGCGCATGCGTCATGCGCCATCCGGCGTCGTGGTCATCGCCGACGCCCCACCTCGCCGCGTGAGCGGTCATTCGGAGCGCGCCGTGTCCCAGACCCCGCGGCGGCAAAAGCTCTCGCCGGAGCAGGAGGCTGCCCTCCGCGCCCAAGCTGGGACCAAGAGTCTGCGGACGCTCGCCGCCGAGTTCGGCGTCAGCCACGAGACGGTGCGGGCGGTGCTGCGGGCCATCGAGCGGGCTGACGTAGCGGCGTAACCCAGCGGATGTCCTCGCGGCTTGGTCGGCAGGCCGCTCTATGAGCGCCACCGCTCCCATTCGCTCCGGGGAGGGCGCGCCGAAAGGCGGCGAGGGGGACCCCGAAGGTGGTCGTGGGTTGGCGCGTGGTCGCGTCGATCGCGGTCAGGATTCCACCCTAGCAGACGGGCGCGGCCGGGGCACCGCAGCTGGCTCGGCATTAGTGGTTCCGATAACCGGAAACAGAGCCATTATTTGGATCCGGTTCCGCGGGCTGTCAAGCGTCAAATCAGAGCGGGTGGTTCGGATAATCGGCGAGCCCGTTGAAAAAGTCGGATTGATGGTCTGAGATGGTTCCCGAAGGAGTTCCGGAGCCCCAATTTGCCCCCATACGGGCCGTCATGGGGCGCGTCGGGAGGCTCGAAGACCTTGCCCGGGGGGTTTTTCAACGGGCTCCGGCGTTATGGGAACCGCGGCGGTGACCAAACGGATCCGGCAGCCTCCCCCGTCTAAATGGCCGTCCGTGCGGACGGGCTGTGCGCGCAGGCGCGGCGGCCGGGGCGACGGAGCGGTTCTCCTTTGCGTTCTGCGCCGTTAGACCGTCGCTCGGCGAAGCACGCTGAAGGGGTCGGCCGCCGTGCGCAGCGTCTCGAACGGGATCGGGTCGGAGACGTGCCCAACGAAGCGCGCGTCCTCGTCGTCGTGGTGGAAGGCGAGCAGCACCCAGGCCCCGCTCCGGTCCCGCACCAAGCGCCCGCTGTACAAGCTCTCGTCGGTGATCCGGCGCGCGGTCGCCGGGTCGTACGGCCCGAGCAGCCCCTCGGGTTCGACCAGCCAAACGCCCCCCCGCTCCCCCGCCGCCCGCCGCGCCGCCGACAGTTGCGTCCCTAGACACGAGAAGAGCAAGGTCGCTCGGCCGTCGACCACTTCGATCTGCAGCACCTCCAGGTGCCCGAACCCGGCGCCCGGCGCGCTCAGCGGCGGCAGCACCTCCCAGGCCAGCAGGTCGCGCGACCGCGCGTGTCCAATCACGCCCCGTTGGTCATCGTCCCCGGCCCGCGCCCGGGCGGTGACCAGCATGTGCCAGCCGTCCCCGCCCGGGTCGCGGAACACCCACGGGTCGCGCCATGCCTCGTCGTGCCATTGCCCACCGCCGAGCTGCTCGTACCACCGTGGGTCGCCCTCGACCAACGCGTCTCGGCCATGCTTGCGCCAGGCGTGCAGGTCCGCCGACGCCGCCAGCCCGACCCGCTGCTTCAACCCCCGCTCGGCCCGGCTCGCCTCCGTGTAGAACATGCACCACGTCCCGTCGTCGGCGCGCACCACTGACCCGGTCCAGGTCGTGTAGTCGTCGAACGCCGGCTCCTCGCTCGGTCCGAAGGCGTCCGCGACCACCTCCCACTCGCGCAGGTCCCCGGACACGGCGTGGCCGACTCGCACGTTCCAGTGCCGTTGGTCGGGGTCGCCAATGGAGGTCGGCGCCTTCAAGAAAAACAGGTGGTACCGCTCGTCGTCGTCGGCCAGCCAAAAATCCCACGCCCAATGGTCGTCGAGGCGCAACACGGTCGTTCACCTTTCGTGGTCAGCAGCGGTCAGGTTGCAGCAGACCGCCCGTCCGGCGGTGGACCCACGGAGGCGCGGCGAATCAGGGGGCAAGGCAGCAGTTGCGGGGTCACGGGTCCGTCGCCATCGCCGGGGCGCTCGATCAGGTCGAGGATCCGCTCGACGGCCCACACCCCCATCTCGTAGTGCGGCAGCGCCATCGTCGTCAGGCCGGGGTACAGCCCGTCGGCGACGTAGGCCTGGTTGTCGAAGCCGATCACGGACAGGTCGTCGGGGATCCGCAGCCCGACCTCGGCGGCGGCGTGGTAGGCGCCCATCGCCATCCGGTCGTTAAAGCAGAACAAGGCCGTCGGCCGATCCGGCAGCGCCAGCAACCGCCGGCTCGCCAGGTACCCGCCGCCCGATTCCGATTCTTCCGCCACGACGAGCGCGGGGTCGAACGGCAGCCCAGCGGCAGCGAGCGCGTCCCGGTGGCCGGCCAAGCGGCCGTGGGTCGCGGGGATGTCGTCGCGGTTCCAGGGCAACCCGATCCGGCGGTGGCCCTGGCGGATCAGCTCCTCGGTCGCGTCCCGTCCCCCCCGGACCTCGTCCGGCACCACCGCGTCCGGCCCCCCGTCCTCGGTTCGCGCGTCGACGAGCACGACCGGCACCCCCTCCAGACCAGGCGGCACGCGCACGACGCGGTGGAACATCGACGCGTACAGGACGCCGTCGACCTGGTGCGCCCGGAGCGCCCGCACGTCCCGCTCTTCGGTGGCGGGATCACCGGCGGTGGTGAACAGCATCAGCGTCCACCCCCGCACGCTCGCCGTCTCCTGCGCGCCGAGGATCACGCGGCCGGCGTGGGGCGTGATGGCGATGTGGTCGCTGATCATCGCCAGCAGGTTGCTCCGCTGCATCCGCAGCCCGCGCGCGAGCCGGTTCGGGGCGTACCCGAGCTGGCTTGCGACGGTTCGCACCCGGCGGCGGGTCTCCTCATTGACCCGCGCCCCCTCCCAGTCGTTGAGGACGTGAGAGACCGTGGTGACCGACACGCCGGCCGCCTCGGCCACGTCGCGGATGCTGGGGCGCCCGTCTTTCGTTTGACGCCTCCCGGTCGCTCCGGGGTTTGCCCCGCCGCTCATGGTTCAGTGTCCGGATGAGGGTTCAAGGTTGCCGGCCCGCGTCACTCGTCCCAAAGCCCGTGCTCTGGCCACCGCCGGGGCAAGCGCTCCTCGACCGGCGGCAGGTCCGCGTGCGGCGCGTGCGTTTCCAACTGGTACCAGTAGGCCACGCTCGAATAATCGTTGCCCTGGTCGTTGGCGTGTCCGTGCTCGATGCTGAAGCGGAGCGACTCCGTGAATCGCACCGGGTCCTCGATGTGGAACCGGTACACGCTCCACAACCCGAAGTGCTCCTGGGGGCTGCTCGCCAAGCTGATCCCGTGGTACGGCCCGGCGTAGGCGCCGCTCGGGAACCCCCACGCCGCGTTGAAGTAGTCCTCGGTGCCGGTCCCGTGCAGGCTCGGCGGCCAGACCTGGCCGTCGACGAAGAACATCTCGTCCCCTTCCCCGGGCCAAGTGTAGCGCTGGTTCGAGGCGTCGAAGTTGTCGATGCTCAGCACCCCCCCGACGTAGTGCCCGCGGCCCCGCGCGTCGAGGATCACGTAGTTGTCGTCCCCGGTCAGGTTCGTGCCGGGCAGGTCCCACGGCGTCGGGTCGGCGACCTCGGCGTGAGCCACCTTCGTCGTCGGCTTCTCCTGCCGGTAGTAGGCGTGGAAGCGCCCGACGTCGTCCGGCACCGGCTCCGTCGTCAGCTCGTAATCGACGTAGAAGAAGAGGTTCTCGACCGGCTGGTCGCTCTCGTTCCGGAGCACGACCCGGGCGTTGGTCGCGAACGGCATCGGGAAGTAGGAGTTCATCGCCGCCGCGAACGGCCCCTTCGGCCCCCGCCGCGGGCCGAACACCATGCTCAGCGGCAACGACACGTAGTGGGTGCAGGTCGCGTGGCCGACGCCGAAGAAGTCGCCGAGCGTGCGCAGCCCGCTCGGGTTCTCCTCCCCGTCCCAGAACATCTCGATCACCAGCTTGCGCAGGTACTTCGGGGAATAGCAGCGCGTCGTCAGCCAGATGTGCTCGATCACGCCCGCCCCGTCGATGTCGGCCAGGACGTGCGTTTCGCCGGGCGGGACCACCGCGAAGTCGCGGTTGCCTCCCGTCCGATCCCAACTTGACGAGCGCAGAGAGCGCCCCGCCTTCACGCGCGGGAGCCCGCCGAGGGGACTCGCCGGCTGCCAGAACTGCATGAGCCGAACACCTCCAATCATAAGGAGAGCGCAGAGAGAAGACCGAGGGCAGCACGGACGCGAGCCCGATGACCGCCGCTCAGTCTACTCTCCACTCTCCACCGCGAAGCCGGTCAGCCCTTAACCGCGCCCAGGGTCAGACCGGCGACGATCCGCCGTTGCAGCAGCAGGGTGAGCAGCACGACCGGCACCGAGTAGAGCGTCGCCAGCGCCGTCATCGCCCCCCACTGCAGGCCGTACTGGGTCTGGAAGTTCGCGATCACGATCGGCGTCGTCTGCGCCTCCACGGCGGTGAGCAGGAGCGCGAACAGGAACTCGTTCCACGAGGCGAGGAAGGCGAAGATGGCGGTCACCGCGATGCCGCCGGAGACGACCGGCACGACGACCTGCCACAGCGCGCGGAGGCGGCTCGCCCCGTCGACCTTGGCCGCCTCTTCGAGCTCCGCGGGGACCGCCTCGAAGAACCCGACCAGCAGCCAGATCGACAGCGGCAGCGAGATCGTCGCGTGGGCGAGGGCGAGGCCGGTCGAGGTGTCGCTCAGGTCCAGGTTCGCCATCAGGCGCACGAGCGGCACGCCGACTGCCACCGCCGGCACCATCCGCGTCACCAGGGCGACCAGCAGGAAGCCCCGGCCGCTGGCCGTGGCGAAGCGCGTGATGCCGTAGGCGGCGGGCACCGCCAGCAGCAGCGACAGCAGCGTGCTCCCGACCGCCGCGAGGAGACTGTTGAGGAACGAATCGGTGACGCCGGGCGTGTCCAGGGCCACGCGGTAGTTCTCGACGCTCCACGCCCGCGGCACAACGGCGGGGGGCACGGCGATGGCGTCGCTCGGCGACTTGAAGGACGTCAGGATCAGGTACGCGAACGGGAAGGCGAACACGCCGACCACGACGGCGAGCAGTCCGTACAGCAGCCACCGCAGGCGCGCTCCTCGACGCGACGGGCTCATCGCGCCTCCCTGCCCGGTCGCCAGATCAGCGCGGCCGCCGCGACCGCGATCACCAGCATCACCACCAGGTACATGGCGCTCATCGCGCTGGCCAACCCGGGCTCACCGAAGCGCACCGCCGTCCGGTAGATGAGCAAGCTCAGCACCTCCGAGGCCGACTGCGGGCCGCCGTTGGTTTGGATCAGGATCACGTCGAACGCCCGGGCGGCGTCGACGACCCGGATGATCAGGACGACGGCGATCACCGGCCGCAGCAGCGGCAGGATGATCTGGACCAGGGTCTGCCACGGGTTGGCGCCGTCGAGGCGGGCCGCCTCCATGACGTCGCCGGGCAGGTTCTGCAGCCCGGCGCACAGCACCAGCGACACGAACGAGGTCGCCAGCCAGACGTCGGGCAGCGCGACGGCCAGCAGGACGATGTCAGGGTCGCTGAGCCAGCCGATGGCGCCGGCGCCCCCAATGAGGCCGACCCACGCCAATAGCTCGTTGACGATGCCGAAGTTGTCGATCAGCAGGAAGCGCCAGAGCAGGCCGGCGACGACCGGCGCAATCATCAGCGGGTACAGGAACAGCGTTCGCAGCCAGCGCGCCCCCTGCCCCAACGCGTTGAACAGCAGCGCGGCGCCGAGGCCGAGCACGAACTCCAACCCGACCACCAGCAGCACATAGACCGAGGTCCGGCCCGCGGCGCCGCGGAAGTCGGGCGAGCCCAGCGCGTCGGCGTAGTTGTCCAGGCCGACGAACCGCCGCTCGTCCGCCATCAGGTCGATGAACTGAAGGCTGTCGACCGCGAGCCGGACCAGCGGCCAGGCGACGAACGCCGCCAGGAACAGCGCGGCCGGGGCCATCAGCAGCTGCGCGAAGTGCTCGTCGCTCATGGCCCGACGCCGCCGGCGGACGCCGGCCGCCGGCGGCGCGGTCCCGGCCGGGACCCTGGCTCCCGCCGTCAGGGCGCTACCGGAGGAGGCGCTCGACATCGTTC
>JAUJOZ010000111.1 GCA_030447415.1 Thermomicrobiales bacterium
GAGGTCGCGCCTCACGGGCTCCAGCTGGGCGAGCACGGCGTTCACGGCGCCGCCCCTTCCCTTGCTCCCTTCTGGAGGACCTCCGCGCCGGCGTGGGCCGCTAGGGCGTCCAGAACGACGCGGCCCGCGATCGCCGCCGTGCGGCTGGAGGAGTCCAGGCTCGGGGCGGTCTCCACGACGTCGAGACCGACGAGGCCGCCCTTGGAGATCCCGCGCACGAGCGTGAGCAGCTCACGGCTGTTGAGGCCACCGGGGGTAGGCACGCAGGTCCCCGGCGCGTAGGCGCCGTCGAGCGAGTCCACGTCCACCGTCAGATAGATCCCGTCGGTGTCGCTCCCCGCTATCTCAAGCGCCTTCTCGACAACGGCGCGCGTACCCATCTCCCACAGGTCCTCGAGCCAGATGACAGTGATGCCCCGTTCGCGGCAGTACTCTATCTCGGTCCTCGGGTTCATCCAGCCGCTGATCGCGACGAGTACCGTCTTCGCAGGATCGAAGCCCGCGTCCACGGCCCGAGTTATGGGGCAGCAGTGGCTTAGCTCCAACCCGCCGACGTGGGGCGCCGTGTCGAGGTGCGTGTCGATCAGCACGAGGCCGGGGTTCGAGACGTGCTCTCGGACGGCCCGAACCGCGGGTATGGTCACCGAGTGGTCGCCCCCGAGGACGACCGGAACGGCACCGGAGGCGACGATCTCGCCTATGTCGCGCTGCGAAGCGGCGAAGGTCTTCTCGGCGTCGGCGGGCACCACGTGGCAGTCGCCGCAGTCGACAAGTCCCGTAGCCTCCACCACGTCGAAATCCCACGTGGCATTGTAGGTCAGGAACTGAGCAGAGACCTCCCGAATACCGCGCGGGCCGTAGTTCGCGCCCGTCCTGCTGATCGAGGTGGAGTCCCACGGTATGCCGTAGATTGCCGCCCGAGCCCCCCACTCCCGCAGCCGCTCCGCGTTAGGCTCCACGTAGGGCACCTTGAGGAATGTGCCCAAGATGCCCGCGTGCAAGACCGAGGCCCACATGGTGCCATCCGCGGCACCGTTCCCTTGCGTCGACATTTTTCCCCTTTCCCGCTCCGCTGCGTCCCCCAGACGGCCCAGGGTCTCCAGCAAAAGCGTTTTCGCAAGATACTGCCAAGATCTACTCGCGCTGTCAAGCGGTATTCGCCGGACCGGGTCGGGGTCGGCGCTGTAAAATGGACTAGATCGTGGCAAAAAGAGTCGGCATCCATGACATAGCGCGTGAGGCGAACGTCTCGATCACGACGGTCTCGCACGCGCTCAACGGCAAGGGTCGCCTTTCTCCGGAGATAAGGGAACGGGTGCGCCTCGTGGCGGAGCGCCTAGGCTACCGCGCGAACCCTCAGGCGCGGGGTCTCGCCACGGGCCGGACCATGACGCTGGCTGTGCAGGTAGGGGGCCCGCAGGCAGGGGTCCTGATGCCGGACTTCCAGTACTTCGCCGAGCTGCTAAACGCCGCTTCCGCTAGGGCCCTCGAGCTCGGCTACGGCCTTCTACTCGCGCCGGCGGGAGCGTCCCCGGGGCTCATCGGCGAGCTCGCCATCGATGGAGCCATCATCGTCGATCCGACCGGTGAGGAGGCCCTGCTCGGGCGGACCGACGTGCCGAGAGTAACGACCGGTCGTGCGCCGGGAGATCCCGACGACGTTGCCTGGGTGGACAACGATCAACGCGCCGGTGCAAGGATGGTCCTGGACCACTTTGCCCGGACGGGACGATCCCGGCCGGCGTTGCTTACTACGTTGGGCCGGCAGTCGTACGTGGAAGACGCAGTAGAGGAGTATTTGGACTGGTGTAGGGAGCACGACCTCGAGCCCCTCGTCGGCCGCGTGGGAGAGGTTCCCACCGAGGCGGCGGCGACTCCCGCCGCCGCCGAACTCCTCTCGCGACGCCCGCGTCCCGACGCGATATACGCCACGCTCGACCGCATGGCCGTGGGCGTGCTGATCGCGTGCCGCTCTGCGGGGCTCTCGGTACCGGAAGACTTGGCGGTCGCGGCCATTACCGACACCTACGTACTGCGATCGGCGGACCCTCCGGTGACCGCGCTCGACTTGAACGCCCCGCGGGTCGGCCGTGAGGCGGTGGAGCTTCTCGTCGGGTTGGTAGAGGGCGGGGAGCAGTCACGTGCCGTGACTGTACCGAGTAG
>JAUJOZ010000112.1 GCA_030447415.1 Thermomicrobiales bacterium
GACGCCCGTTACTCGCCCCACTCGACTAAGCTTGTGATTTAACCCCCGGGGCGTGGTTGCTCGAACGGCCTTGGACGCCCGGCCCGGTGGGTGCCGGCTCGTGCCCCGGCGCGGCGACCATGACGCTGACGGTCCGGCCCAGCGTGGCCGGATCGCGGCCCGCTTGGACGCAGGCCGCGTCGACCGCCTCCCGCAGCGGCGGCACGGCATCGGGGTGGCTGCGACCGAAGACGAGCCAGTCGTTCCACAGGTCGGCGTGCTCGACCGCCAGGCGGAGGAGGCGCGGCTTGGGGGGCGTGCTGCCGCCCACCAGGATTGGCGGCCCCTGGGGTCGCGGGCCGCGCGGGCGCAGCTCGCACTCGCGCACCTCGTGGTAGGTGCCGGCGAAGTCGATCCGGCCTTCCCGCAGCAGGGTACGGACGATCGTGAACGCCTCCGCGAAGCGCCCGAAGCGGTGGTCGTACGGGACGCCGAAGGCGCGGTACTCCGGCTCATGCCAGCCGGCGCCGAGGCCGAGGATGAGGCGGCCGCCGCTGATCTCGTCGACGGTGTCGGCCATCTTGGCCAGCAGCGCCGGGTTGCGGAAGGCGGCGCAGAGGACCAAGGTCCCCAACGCGATCCGCTCGGTCGTTGCGGCCAAGGCGGCCAGGACGGACCAGGCTTCCCACTGCCCCTGGGACGGTCCCGTGTCCCCCTCCCACCGGAACAGGAGGTGATCGGGGAGCCACAGCGAATCGAACCCCACCGCCTCGGCCCGGCGCGCGACGGCGAGGAGGTCGGGCCAGCGCGGGGTGCGGGAGAAGAGGCCGGCGAAGGGGCTCTCGGCCGTCCATTCGAAGGTGGGGAGGAAGAGGCCGAGCTTGAGCGGAAGCATCGGGAACCTCCAAGACCCGGGGGACCGCCCTGTCGCCCCATCATACGACGACGGGTAGGCCGCTCAACCCTGCCGAGCCTTCGGGTTGCGCCGATCCGTCCCGCTCCCGCCGCCGCCGTCGATCCAGCGCCCGGCCGCTCGTCACTCGGCCGCAGGAACGAGGAAACGGAGGCCGACCAGGGATGGCCAAGGCGGCGCGGCTGACTACCCGAGGCTTGCCGGCGCCCGCTCGACGCGGGTCAGGAAGCCGTCCAGGACGGCTAGGAAGCGCTCTGGCTCCTCGGCGTGGGCGTAGTGGGAGCTCTCCTCGAACCGGACCCACTCGGCCCCCGGGATACCCTCGCGAAGCACTTCGTCCTGTTCCGCGACGAGGCCGTCGTGCCGCCCGGACAGGACCAGGGTCGGCACCCGAATCTTCCCCAGGTCGGCGGTGACGTCCCAGTTCTTGCGCCCGCCCGGGGCGTGGCGGTCGTCCCGGTCCTCCATCGCCTCGGCGATCGCCCAGTTCGCTTGGGCGATGGCCCGCTGCAGGAACTCGGGCCAGGGGTCGATGCGGCAGACGTGGCGCAGGTCGAAGACCCGCCGCGCCGCCTGGTACTCGGGATCGTCCGTCGTCCCCGCCGCCTCGTGCCGACGCAGCGCGTGCGCGATCTCGGCCGGCAGCCCGTCGTACGCGCGTTGCTCGGCAGCACGCGCCGGCGGGGCGCTGGCGTAGGTGCTGTGCAGGACGAGGCTGGCCAACCCGTCCGGCCGCTCCAGGGCGTACTCCATCGCCAGTGCGCCGCCCCAGGAGAAGCCGAGGAGGTGGACGCGCCCGAGACCGAGGGCCTCCCGGACGGTGCCGAGCTCGTCCAGGAAGAGGTCAATGCACCAGAGCGCGGGGTCGTCGGGACGGTCGGAGCGGCCGCAGCCAAGCTGGTCGTAGAAGACGACCGGGCGGCCGGCGTCGGCAAGGGCCGACATCGGCTCGAGGCAGTCGGAGGGGATGCCGGGGCCGCCGTGCACCAGCAAGACCGGCAGCTTCTCGGGTCCCGCCCGCTCCCCGACGATGCGGTACCAGGTGCGATGGCCCCGGAAGGGGACGAACCCCTCGGTGATAGCAGTCGTCTGCGCCACAGCGACGGCTCCTCAGCCCTGGCCCGCGAAGCGGCCGACCCATCGTACTCTACACCCCCGTGCCCCGGGTCGCGCGCCTCCTTGCTCAGTCTGCTCGCGCCGCGCACCGGTTTTGCAACACGCTCTTAGCTTGTGATTTAACCCGGTCGGGGAGCCGCGTCCGTTCGGCTT
>JAUJOZ010000113.1 GCA_030447415.1 Thermomicrobiales bacterium
CGGGGCCGACCGGCTCAGCGTCGGCGGCGCGCTCTCGGCCAACGCGCACGGCCGGGGCCTGGCCCTCAAGCCGATGATCGCGGACGTCGCCGCCTTCACCCTCGTCGACGGGGCGGGGAACGTGCTGCGGTGCAGCCGCGACGAGAACGCCGAGCTGTTCCGACTCGCCATCGGCGGCTACGGGCTGTTCGGGGTGATCGCCACCGTCCGGCTACGCCTGGCGCCGCGGCGGAAGCTGGAGCGGGTCGTCGAGGTGGGCGAGGTCGACGACCTGATCGCGGCGTTCGCGCGGCGGACGGAGGAGGGCTTCCTCTACGGGGACTTCCAGTTCGCGATCGACCCCGCGTCGGACGATTTCCTCCCCGAGGGAGTCTTCTCCTGCTACCGGCCGATGGACGCGAGCAGGGCGACACCGGAGACGTGGCATGCGCTCTCGCGGGAGGACTGCCAGACGCTGCTCTACCTGGCACACGTCGACAAACGGCGCGCCGTGGACCTCTACACGGCCCGCTATCTGTCGACCTCCGGCCAGATCTACTGGTCGGACCTGCACCAGATGTCCGACTACGTCGACGGCTACCACCTCGCGATCGACGAGCGGACGGGGGCGACCAACCCGGCGACGGAGATGATCTCCGAGCTGTACGTGCCGAGGGCGGCGCTGGCCCGCTTCCTGGGGGAGGTGAGGGAGGACTTCCGCGCCCACGACGTCGACCTGATCTACGGCACGATCCGCCTGATCGAGCGGGACGACGAGAGCTTCTTGGCCTGGGCGCGGGAACCGTGGGCGTGCGTCATCTTCAACCTGCACACGGTCCACACCGAGGCGGGGCTGACCCGCTCGGCGACGGCGTTCCGGCGGTTGATCGACCTTGCGATCGGGCACGGCGGCAGCTACTACCTCACCTACCACCGCTGGGCGACGCGCCGGCAGGTCGAGGCCTGCTACCCGCGGTTCGCGGAGTTCCTGCAGGAGAAACTCCGCTTCGACCCGGAGGAGCGGTTCCAGAGCGACTGGTACCGCCACTATCGTGAGATGTTCGCGGACGCGTTGCCGGCTCCCGGTGCGGGCGCGGCCACCACCGATGAAGTGTCGGCGTTCCGCGGCGAAGGGTGAACGCCGGTGGCCGGCACGGCTCTCCCGTCCGGGCCGCCGCGAGGCACCGGCGAAGCGCCAAGGGGGCGATGCGTCGCCCTGATGTCGGTGCTTGTCGCGCTGTTCGCACTACGGGTGGTTGGCCAGACGGCAGTAACGTACGGCGTCGTCGCCTTCCTACCGCCGGTCGAGCAGTGGCAGTCCGGGCTGCTTCCCTACCCGGTCCTGCTAATCGGCCAGGCGATCCTCCTCGCGCTGCTCGTGCGGGTCACGCTTGCCGTCCGGCGGGGGAGCGGCGTCTTCGCGACGCCCATGCCGCGGCTTGCTTCGGTCCTGGCCTGGGTGAGCTATGCCTATGCGGCGGCCATGATCGTCCGCTACGGCGTGACGATGATGCTGCGCCCGGAGTGGCGGTGGTTCGGGCACACCATCCCGATCGTCTTCCACGGCGTCCTGGCGGCGTATCTCTTCGTCGGCAGTCGGTGCCTGGACCGCGGCCGATCGCGCCCCGACGCGGACCGTTCGGACGATGACGAAGCGGTCCCGACCGACGGGAAACCGGCACACTGAAGGAGGACGGTAGGTCCGGCCAGGACGCGAAAGCGGACGACGCCCTTTTTCGACCGGCACGGCTGGGCTGAACCGCCTTCCGGGCGCGAGTTGGGCGCCGGCTGGGGCGCTGGCGGCCCCATCGCTTCCCGATCGGGGGACGTGACAGGAGACGGTCGTGGCGGCAGAGGCATCGCGACCCCAGACTGTCGCGGAGGAGACTGGCCCGCCGTCGGAGGGGCGCCGATCCGCTCCCGTCTACCGCATCGTGATCCTCTCGCCGGTCAGGAAGCGGGCCTGGTGGGAGCAGAAAAAGAGGATCAGCTCGGCGACCTCGTCCGGTTGGGCGACATGGTAGAGCGGGCCGTCCTGTGCCATCCCGGCGGCCATCACGGGGGTGATCCAGCCGGTGTCGGTGGCGGGGGGGCAGACGATGTTGGCGGTGACGCCGTGGCGGTCGAGCAGCCAGTCGCGCAGCTCGCGCGTCGAGCGGCAATCGTCGGCGT
>JAUJOZ010000114.1 GCA_030447415.1 Thermomicrobiales bacterium
TGGAGCCGAGACAAAGGAGGTGGGAACCAACAAGGAGCTGCTCGCCGGTTGACGGGCGGCCGCACTGACGCTGAAGGTCACGCCGTTGCTCTCATTTCCCACCACTCCGCGGGTCACGGCCTCACCGGTCAGCGCACCGGCGCTGGTGGATCCCCGGGAGGTGGTCCCATGACTGGCGCTGGGATGGTCCCATGCCTCTGGCGCAGATGAGCTCAAGGTGGTCCCATGCCGCTGGCGGGCGACAATCTACCGCCGCTGATCTGCTCGAGACGCTCAATCCGGTGACGCGGCTGGTGAATGGTCCATCAGTCACCGGTAGCGAAAGGCCGCTTGCGTCAAGAGTCCGTTGGCCCTCCTGTCGGCTTGACGGGCCCGGGAAGATCTCGCGATCTGCTAGTGCGGGCGGTCTCCGGTTCGTCCGCCTCATCGAGTGACTGACGACGGCGGAAGCAGCGCTTGAAGAGGCGGCGCATCATGGTCGCGCCGACGACGCTCGCGATGGCAGTGCCGACAGCGGCGCCTTCGGCGTCAGCCCACAGGATGCCGGACACGGTGGCCGTGAGGTAGAGCGAAGTGAGAACGAGCCGCTGGACGAATGCCTCGTGAGCCGCCCCCAGAACGCGAAGCCCGGTCCCCCAGCTACTCATGAGTCCCGCGGCTGCCACGTGTACGGCCAACGGTGTAAGCAAAGGTCGAGCCTCCGCCCAGTTCGGGCCGACAAGCGACTCTCCCACCCACGTGGGCAGTACGAGGCCGAGGGCTGCGAAACACAGGGCGATGACAGCGAAGGCCGTTGCTCCGAGCCCTAATGCATGGGGCAGGCGGGTCGGACGCGTGGCATACAGACGCGCCGCCTCCGGAACGGCGAGCAATACCGCGGCCATAGATAGGATGTTCAGAGGTCCTAGAACGATCTGAGCTGCCCGGTAGCTGGCAACCTCTCCCAAGCCGGCAAGCGCGCCGAGCAGCAGAAGGGTGACCGGCGTTGTGGCTGAGATCAGTAGGAACTCACCAAGGGTTGGGACGCCTAGATCGCGGTGGTTCACGAGCCAGCGGAGCGCTCCCCGGGCAGAGGGGATGATCCGTGCCTGAACCACCCCCACGATTGCGGCGATATACGCTCCGAAGCCCCAAGTGAGTACGGCGGACGATACCGTCACCTCGCCCAGGGCCAGCACTGCTGCGAGTAGCCAGAACTGCATGACAACCCAGACGAGGTCATTGACGGTCGCACCCCGGGCGCGATCCGCGGAAAAGAACGCAAAGCGCCAGGCGTCCTGGAGGAGGAGGCCTGGCAAAACGATCGCCAGCGCGCCCAATGCCTGTCCTATCTCTCCCCGGACGAGCGAGGCGACCAGCGTCAAGGGTAGGAGCAGCGCGGTCGAGATCACGAGGGGCACACCCGTCGCATCTCGAATCGCGCCTCGCTGCGCCTCCCCTGCTGCGGCAGTGAACCGCACTTGCAGGACGGCCGAACCGAGGGCGCGAGATGCCCCGAGGATTAGGAGGTAGGCGGCAAAGCCCAGGCTAAAGGCGCCGAAGCCGCGGGGCTCCAGGGTCCTGGCGAGGACAACGCCGAGGGCGAAGTTGCTTACGCTGGACAGCACCTGATCACCCAGCGTCCAGCCGGCGCGCCGCGCAACCGGCGAGAACAGCGCTTGCTTGAGCAGCATCCGGCGCCTCCGTGAGACGTCTGGGATGGTCGTACCCTCGTCGCGTCCCCGCATGCTCGGCTCGTGCGCCACCAACGGAGATCGTGCCAGGCGGAGAACGGTCAAGTATAGGTTTTGGTCGGGGTAGTGACTGGACCCCGATCGTCGGTCCACATCCGTCAGAACCGCCGGCGGAGCGGCAAGACCGACGCCGTCGACGCCGAAGCCGCCGCCCGCCCCGTGCTCAACGGCCAGGGCACGGTGACTCCCAAAGTCTGGTCCAACGAGTGGGGGACCCGACCGACCAGGTGGACCGATGATCGGGGTCCGATCACCTCGTCACCGCCGGCGACAACCCCGAGCGTCTCCACCCACGAGAAGTCCTTCGCCGCGCTGTGCGGCTCTTCCCCGGTCCAGGCGTCGTTCGGGAGGACGAACGGCACCGCCTCAACCGCGGCGGTGACCGCAACGCCAACTCGGCGCTGTGGACCA
>JAUJOZ010000049.1 GCA_030447415.1 Thermomicrobiales bacterium
CCGCGTGATCCTCGCTGCCCTCGTCACCCCCGCCGACGTGATGGAGAACGTGCCGCTGCGCGACCTGCTCTGGCGGGTTTGCTTCCGCCGCAGGCTGCGGCCTCGCCAAGTGACGGGGGACACCGCCTACGGCACCCTCGCGAACATCGTCGCCGTCGAGGACGCCGACATCCGGGCGTTCTTCCCTCTGCCGGACTTCGAGCGCCGGACGCCATTCTTCGGTCAGGACGCGTTCACCTACGACGCCGACACCGATGCCTACCGGTGCCCCGGCGGCGAGGCCCTGCGCTTCCGCACCCACAAGCACGCCGAGCGGGTCCGCGTCTACGGAGCGCCGGCGGCCGCCTGCAACGCCTGCCCACTCAAGCCCCAGTGCACCCCGAGCGATTCCGGGCGCCAGGTGCGGCGCAGCATCGACGAGGCGTACCTGGACCGGGTCCGCGGCTACCACGCAGCCAAGCCCTACCGGAGGGCGATGCGCAAGCGCCAGGTGTGGGTGGAGCCGCTCTTCGCGGAGGCGAAGCTCTGGCATGGACTGAGGCAGTTCCGGCTCCGTGGGCTCGAGAACGTCAACATCGAGGGCCTGCTGGTCGCTGCGGGGCAGAACCTCAAGCGCTTCCTGGCCGCCAGCGGCTGGGGGCGGCGCCACGCGCCGTGTGGGAGCCTGGTGGCCCTCCCGGGGCCGCTCCATCGGCAGGCCCCCGACTTCCGCTGACCGGCGGGCTCCTCCGGTGCCGACCCCGTCCGCCCGAGTCGGCTGGGCCTTGCGACGAGTTTTTCAACCGCCTGGGCCATTATCGGAACCGCCCGCCTCGGATTGACGCTTGACAGGCCACGGACCCTGTCACTTTCAACGCTTTCTGTCGCCGTTTTTCAGGGCTCGGTGCCACCCAAGGGTTCAAGCCAGCGGCCCGATGGCGAGGCTTTCGCGGGTGGCCTCGATGACCCCCTTGGTGATCGTCCGCAGCCGGTTGATCTCCCGCACCCGCGCGATCTGGACGAACGACCGCTGCACCTCGCGCCGGCGGGCGGGATGGCCACCATCGTCTTACGGGGAGCTGGAAACGGTCGACCGAATTGGGGCGAGGGTCCCCCGCGAACCGGGACCCCGGTCACAGGACCTCGGGACAACGTCCTCTCTAAGCTAGTCGGTGCGGGCCCAATTCATGGCGGCCCCGGTGGTTAGGGACACGAAGGAGGAGAGGATCATGCACCGGTTGGTTCTGCTGCTGGGGACACTGGTCACCCTCGGCCTGGCAGGTTCCGTCGCCGCCTTCGCCCAGGAGGCCACCCCGGCCGCCGAGGACGAGGCGGGCGGGCTGCCGCCGGGCGTTGCCATCGTCCCGGTGACGCAGATCGCGCCCGTCGAGCTGCCTGGGGAGCCGGCGGCCCTGGCGGTGTACCGCCTGATCATGGAGCCGGGCTCGGCGATCCCGACCCACCCGCACCCCGGGACGGAGATCGTCGTCGTGGAGGCGGGCAGCGCCTCGTACCTAACCGAGGAGGGACCGGCGATCCAGGTCGTGCGCGGCGGCACCGCGGCGATGGCCACGCCGGAGGCGGCGGTCACGCCGGAGACGGCCGGGCCGGGCACGGAGGTCACCACTGCTGTGGGGGACTCGGCGATCTTCCCGGCCGGCAACGTCTCCGACACCCGGGCCGGGGACGAGGGCGTCACCCTGCTGATCTTCGAGCTCATCGTCGCGGAGGGAGCCGAGGGAACGCCCGAGGCCTGACCGGACGAACCGAACCGGCCGACCACCAAGGCCACACTGAGCTCCTCGCAAGCGCTCGGTATCGGAGAGTCACGGACGCCGTTGGGTGGAGCGCCGCAGGACAGAAGCCTGGCCTCTTGCCGCCGTGGGAGGGAGAATCGTGCAGGCACCACGTCCAATCCGCACCGGCATCGCCTCCGCTACCGTGGGGGGCGATGGGTCGGGCTCCGCACCGGCGAAGGTGGTCTTCTGGCTGATGACGGGACTGACTGCCGTCGCGCTCGCCGCGCTCGGTACGGAGCTGGCGTTGGCCGGCTGGGCTCCAGCTGGAGAACCCGATGACCGGGCGACCGAGGCCAACGCCGCCCGTGTCGTTGGCTTCTTCGACGAAGTCTGGGCCGGCGGCAACCTGCGGCGCATTGGGGAGTTCGTCGCCGTCGACCACGTCTACCACGACCCGGCCAACCCGGCCGTCGCGGCCGGCGTCGGCGGCGTGGCGGGCGTCGTCGCCGCCCTCCGGACGGCCTTTCCCGACCTCGCGTTCACGCTCGACGACGTCGTGGGCCAGGAGGGCCGGGTCGCCGTTCGCTTCACGATGCGCGGCACCCATCGGGGCGACGTGCTCGGGGCCGAAGGGACCGACCGCGTGGTCACGGTGACGGGGGTGGCCGTCTTCCGCCTCGCCCACCGGATGATCGTCGAGACGTGGGTCGCCTGGGACACCTTCGGCTTGGCTCAGCAGGTCGGCCTGTTCCTGGTCCCGGCGTGGGCCTTGGGTGACTGGGAAGGGGCGCCGGGCCGCTCGCAACCCGAGGGGCCGTACTGAGTTCGGCCGAGGACGCTACGCGCGGTCGACGACCACACGTGGAACAGTCAAGCGGCCGGGGCGCAGCGACCCCGGGTGGATCAGCCGATTGCCCCCCAAGCAATGGCGGCGGATCGCTACCCGCCACGAAGAGCGGGGCGTCAACGACGCGGCGTGCTCGCCATGGCGGCGGTCGTACTCCCGTCGGGAGTTCGCACAGCGACGCGCGGTGGAGCGGGACCGGTTCGAGGCGAAGAAGCCGGGCAAGGGTCCGCCTGCGACCGGGTATTTGGCGGGCGTTCGGTCACCTCCCGAGCCACGTGCGGCTGTGGGACGAGTGGCCGAGCGAGCGCGGACGGCACGGTGGTCCGGGGATGTGTCTGGACCGCCGTGCGACCTAGAATGCTCATCCTGGCCGATCGCCTTGGCAGAAGGTGCGCCATAGCCGTGAACGCCGACGCTGACGCCGCGACTGCCTCGCTCGCGGTACGTGGGAGCGGGCGACCGGTGGCCTCGTCGCCCGCCGGCAGCGACCGTGCCGCCCGCCGGCTGGCCTGGGTGTTGTGGATCGTCGCGGTGGGTATGGCCGTCGCCGCGCTCGTGGTGGATTGGCAGCACGGGCGCGCCGACCTGGCCGTGGCGGTCGCCGCCACGGTGTCCCTGGCGATCCCGGTCCCGACGGTCGGCGTCCTCGTCCTTGCCCGGCACCCGCGCCACGCCGTCGGCTGGTCCCTGTGGGCGTTCGGGTTCGTCCTCGCCCTGGACGATTTCCGTGGCGCGTACGCGCGATACGGCGGGGGCTCGCTGCCCGGCGCCGACGCGTTGGCGACCGTGGGCGAGGCGGTCTACGCCCCCGACATCGCGATGATCCTGCTCTTCGTGCTGCTGCCCCTCCTCTTTCCCACGGGACACCCCCCGGCTCCGAGTTGGCGCCCAGTCGTCTGGCTGGCGGTGGCCGGGTTGGTCGTGGTGCCGACGGCCGGAGCAGCCGGATTATGGGTTGCACGGAGCCGGGCCGCTCGCGGGGAACCGGCGGCCATACCGCTGCCGCTGGAGCTCGCGTACTGGATACCGACCGTCATCGTGGTCCTGGGCGGCGGCGTGGCCGCCCTCGCCTCCCTGGTGGTCCGCTTCCGCGCTGCCGGTGGCGCCGAGCGTCAGCAGCTCAAGTGGTTCGTCTACGGGGCACTGTTGTGCCTCCTCCTCGTCGTCAGCTTCATGGCGACGCCCTTGGCCCGCTACGACGCGGTCCTGATGTACGGGTACCTCTCCCTCCCCATCGCGATCGGCGCGGCGATGCTCCGCTACCGCCTCTACGACATCGACTTCCTCATCAACCGGACGCTCGTCTACGGTGCGCTCACGGTCATCGTCGTCGGTGTCTACGTGCTCGTCGTCGGCTTCCTGGGCGCGGCGGTCCAGCGCCGCGGCGACCTCGTCCCCTCGCTGATCGCCACCGGCCTCGTTGCCGTCCTGTTCCAACCGTTGCGCAACCGGCTGCAGCGCGCCGTGAACCGCCTGACGTACGGCGACCGGGACGAACCGTACCGGGCCCTTTCCCGGCTGAGCCAGCGGCTGGGAGCGACGCTGGCGCCGGACCAGACCCTGCCGGCCGTCGTGCAGACCGTCCAGGACGCCCTTCGGCTGCCCTACGCGGCAATCGCCCTGCGCGGCGAGGACGGCTCCTTCAGCGTCGCGGCGGCGACCGGTCGGCCGGGACCGAGCCCGGTGCGGCTGCCGCTGGTCTACCAGGGCGAAACGGTCGGCGAGCTGCTCCTCGGGCCGCGGCCCGGGGAAAGCACGCTCACCCCGGCGGACCGACGGCTGGTCCAGGACCTGGCGCGGCAGGCCGGGGTGGCGGCCCATGCCGTGCGCTTGACGGTGGACCTCCAACGTGCGCGCGAGCGCCTGGTCAGCGCGCGGGAGGAGGAGCGGCGGCGGCTGCACCACGACCTGCACGACGGCCTCGGCCCGGCGCTGGCCAGCATGTCGCTACAACTGGCCGCCCTCCGCAACCTGATCGCCCACGACTCGGCGGCCGTCGCGATCCTGGGCGACGTGAAGGCGCAGCTGCACGACGCGATCGCCGACGTCCGCCGCGTGGTGTATGCCCTGCGTCCGCCCACGCTCGACGAGCTCGGGTTGGTCGGCGCCATCCGCGAGCACGCCGCACGGCTGAGCCAGGGGGACCCAAGCGTTGCGGTCGAGGCGTCAGAGCCGCTGCCACCCCTGCCCGCCGCCGTCGAAGTGGCCGCCTACCGGATCGCGCTCGAGGCGTTGACCAACGTCGCGCGCCACGCTGGCGCGCGGACCTGCGTGGTTCGGCTCTCGGTGGAGGCCGCTGACAGCGGCGGGGCCCGAGCGGCGGGGACGCCCGATCCCGCCCCTTCTTGCCGGCTGCGGCTCGAGGTGATCGACGACGGCCGCGGCGTGCGCCCGGACGACCGAGCGGGCACGGGCCGGATTTCGATGCGCGAGCGCGCGGCGGAACTCGGCGGGACCTTGGACGTCGGGCCAGCGACCGGCGGCGGCACCGCGGTCGTCGCGCGGCTGCCGCTGGCGGTCGCCCCGACGTGACGGGGCACGCCTCGCCACGACATGCTTGACACATGATTGCAGTCAGGCCTGGCAGGACGAGGCGTGGCAGACGAGCGCGTGCACCCGCCGGCCGGGCGCGCAGCGGCCTATTGGCGTCGACCGCGGGTGCGATAATGCGGCGAGGAGCACGGGAGGGATCGTATGCTGCCGCCGGATCTCGCGCAGGTCGTCGAGCAGTACCACCGCGCCCTGGAGGCGTACGTGGCGGGGGACGCCGACCCCGTGTTGCGGCTGTTTTCGCGGCGCGACGACGTCACCCTCGCCAACCCCTTGGGGCCGCCCGTCCGCAGGTGGCACCGGGTGGACGAGGCCGCGCGGCGCGCCGGGGCCCAGGTCCGAGAGGGCGAGGCCAACACCTTCGAGCGCATCTCGGAGTTCGCGACGGCGGACCTGGGCTACATCGTCGAGATCCACCGGGCCTGGGCGACGCTCGGCGCCGCCGCCGAGCGGGCGCCGTTCGCGCTGCGCATCACGACGATCTTCCGGCGCGAAGACGGTGAGTGGCGGATCGCCCACCGTCACGCCGATCCCATAACCGCCCCACGGCCCATCGAGTCCGTCCGGGAGCAGTAGGCCGGTCGGGACACCCCGCAGGCGGCGCGCCGCAGACTGGCTGGGACAGCGGCCGTCGCCGCGGCGGCGGCGGATCTCGGACGTTAGCATACCCGCGGCTCGTCGGGGCGGGCGGTCGAGTGCGTTTGCGGGAGGTGCGCTGTGGCCGAAACGGAGGCGTTCCTGGCATCGATGCTGCCGCGCCTGAGGGCGGCCGACACGGCGCTCCACAACGGGGAGGCCGGTCTGCGCAAAGCCCTGTGGTCGACGAGCGATCCCGTGACGCTGCTCGGCGCGGCGGTGACGACGACCGGCTGGCCGCAGATCGAGGCGGCGTTCGACTGGCTGGCGTCGCGGTTCTCGGACTGCGCATCCTTCGAGATCGAGGTCGTCGCCGCCGGCGCGAGCGGTGACCTGGCGTACCTCGTCGCCTTCGAGCACACGACAGCGTCGATCGGCGGCGCCCCCCCAGCCCCCTACTCGCTGCGCGTGACGACGGTCTTCCGGCGAGAAGGGGGCGAATGGAAAGTCGTCCACCGACACGCCGACCCCTTGCCGGATGGTGCGACGGCGCGGGACCGCCTGGTCGCGCTGCGAGGCGCCGATGCGGGGGCGTCGCCCGGCCCGTCGTGACGCCGGCGAGCGCGCGTTCACCGCGCCGGCACAGCACGTCCGCTGGGGGGTGAGGACACCCACAGCACGGGTTCTTCTGCCACGGCCCAGTGCACACATGTGTCAAGCATGTCGTGGCGAGGCGTGTGACGGGGGAGGGCGCAAGGGACATGGAGCCGATCCGGGTCCTCATCGCGGACGACCACACCCTCTTCCGCCAAGGCATCCGTGCCCTCCTGGCCTCTGTCCCGGACGTCGAGCTGATCGGCGAGGCGGCCACCGGCGAGGACGCCGTTGCCCGGGCCGCGGCGCTGAGGCCGGACGTGGTCCTGATGGACATCAAGATGCCGGGCACGAACGGGGTCGAGGCCACCCGGCGCGTGCTGAACGAGAACCCGCGCGTCGGCGTCGTCGTCCTCACGATGCTCGAAGACGACGACTCCGTGTTCGCGGCGATGCGGGCGGGGGCTCGGGGCTACGTCGTCAAGGGGGCGGACGAGGGGGAGATGCTGCGCGTTGTGCGTGCCGCCGCGAGCGGCGAGGCGCTGTTCGGGCGGGCAGTCGCCGAGCGGCTGATGACCTTCTTCGCCGACGCCGGGCAGATTGCCAAGGCGCGGGCCTTCCCGGACCTCACCGACCGGGAGCGGGACGTCCTCGGGCTCATCGCCCAGGGCCTCAGCAACGCCGAGATCGCCGACCGCCTCTTCCTAAGTCCCAAGACGGTGCGCAACCACATCTCCAGCATCTTCGACAAGCTGCAGGTGACCGATCGCGCTCAGGCGATCGTGCGGGCGCGCGAGGCGGGGATGGGGCGCTAGGCAACGCGCATCGGCGCGGCACCGTCACGCGACGGCTTCCCGCTACCTACCGCTCGAGAAGCACACCACGCAGCACCCAAAATGACGTAGGCCGACGCACGGCCAGAGCGTCCCAAGACCCCTGATAACGGCCCTTCTCAGGCCCACCGCGTCCAACGTGACGCTTGACGGCGGGGTGGGTGCCATCTTCAACGCTCTTTGTCGCTGTCCTTGATCGCTAACTGTCGCCCCCTGAGTCGGTCGAGGGAGCGGTAGAGGGTCGCCCGCGAGATGCCGAGCGTCCGGCAGATCGTCGCGATGTCCGTTTGGCCGCCGTCGTAGAGCGCCTGGACGAGGGCGACTTGCTTCGGATCGTCCAGCTTCTTCGGTCGGCCGCCTTTCCGGTCGCGGGCGCGGGCGGCCGCGAGACCGGCGTGCGTCCGTTCGCGGATCAGGTCGCGCTCGAACTCGGCGAGCGCCCCGAAGACGTGGAAGACGAGCTTGCCGCCCGGCGTCGTCGTG
The DNA here is from genome assembly GCA_030447415.1 of Thermomicrobiales bacterium. Taxonomy (GTDB): domain Bacteria; phylum Chloroflexota; class Chloroflexia; order Thermomicrobiales; family UBA6265; genus JAUJOZ01. Next base: position 7,602 of record JAUJOZ010000049.1, read on the forward strand.
TCGATCGGCTCGGTGAGCGACTTGAAGCCAATCCCCCGCCGAGCGCGCCGTCGAGACGGGCGCGGCGACGCGCACCCTCTTCCCACTGGACGCGGTCGGTACCTAACCCGAGTCCAGAACTCCCATCACGCTTCGCTCTGCCAGGGCTGACGGCAGACATGGGTCAAGGATGTCGTGGCGAGGCGAGCTGGGCCATGATGGGATCCACTCCCGGCATCGGTCGCATGCCTTGGTTGGCGCTCCGATCAGGCCCTGGTGCGCGGCCCGTCGCCCCGGTCCTGCCGCGCGCGGATCGCCGAACGCGGCGGTTGACGTCTGAGGGCCGCGGGTGTAGCGTGCGCCACTTGGACGGCCCGGCCCGGACGGGCCTGGCGGCCGGCCGGGTCCCACGGCGAGGAGGAGTCCGTGAAGGTCGAGTACGAGGGCGACAAGGCGCAGGTCTATTCGCGTGGGGGGCGGGGTGAGACGTTCGCCGACATCCTCGCGCGCCGGCTGAGCCGGCGCGGACTGATCAAGGCGGGCGTTGCCACCACTGGCGCCCTGGTAGTCACCGGGCCGCGGCTGCGGCCGGCCCCGGTCCGGGCCCAGGACGCGACGCCGGCCGCCTCGCCCGTGGCGGGGACGGTGGTCGGCCGGCTCGGGTTCGAGCCGATCACGCTCGACACGGGGGACCAACCCGTGGTCGCGCCCGGCCACCGGCTTGCACCCTGCTCCGGTGGGGCGATCCCCTCACGGCTGGCGCGCCGGCGCACGACCTCGAGCACCAGACGGCTGAGGCGCAGGCGCGGCAGTTCGGCTACAACTGCGACTGGATGGGCTTTTTCCCTCTGCCGCAGGGCTCCGACAGCTCGGACCACGGGCTCCTCGTGGTCAACCACGAGTTCACCAACCCGGAGCTGATGTTCCCGGGCTACCAGACCGCCAACCCCGACTACCAGCTCCCCGCGTCCGACGACGCCCCGCCCGACGTCCCCGAGTTTCTGACCAACCCGACCAAGGCGTCCGTTGACGTCGAGTTGGAGGCCCACGGGCTGAGCATCGTCGAGATCCGCCGCACCGACGCGGGCGAGTGGGAGGTGGTCCGCGACTCGCGCTACAACCGCCGCCTCACCGCCACCACGCCGATGGCACTGACGGGACCAGCGGCCGGGACCGACCTCCTCAAGACGTCGCAGGACGACACCGGGACGCGGGTCAGCGGCACCCTCAACAACTGCGCGGGTGGCGTCACCCCATGGGGGACGGTCGTCACCGGCGAGGAGAACTTCCAGCAGTACTTCGCCAATCTTGGTCAGCTGGCCGAGGACGACCCGGTCCGCGCCGCCCACGACCGCTTCGGTGTCGAGGAGGGATCGTCCGAGCGGCGCTGGGGGAGTTCTACGACCGCTTTGACTTGGCCAAGGAGCCGAACGAGCCGTTCCGCTTCGGCTGGGGCGTCGAGTTCGACCCCTACGACCCCAAGTCGACGCCGAAGAAACGGACGTCGATGGGCCGCAACAAACACGAGGGGCACACCTCGTTCGTGGCCCCGGGCGGCCAGGTGGCGGTCTACACCGGCGACGACGAGCGCTTCGAGTACGCCTACAAGTTCGTCAGCGCCGGCAGCTACGACCCGGATGACCGCGCGGCCAACATGGACCTGCTCGACGAGGGCACCCTCTACGTGGCCCGCTTCAACGACGACGGCACCGGCGAGTGGCTGCCGCTGGTCTTCGGCGAGGGTGAACTGACGGAGGACAACGGCTTCACGTCCCAGGCGGACGTCCTGATCCGCACCCGTTTCGCCGCCGACGCCCTTGGCGCCACCAAGATGGACCGGCCGGAGGACTTCGAGACCAACCCCGTCACCGGCAAGGTCTACCTGGTCTGCACCAACAATAGCCGGCGTACGCTGGACGAAACCGACGCGGCCAACCCGCGGCCGCAGAACCTGAGTGGCCACATCATCGAGATTACCGAGGCGGGCGACGACCACGCCGCCACCACCTTCGCCTGGGAGATGTTCATCCTGGCGGGCGACCCGTCGCAGGGAGCGACCCACTTCGCCGGGTTCGATCCCGAGGCGGTCAGCCCGATCGCGTCGCCGGACAACATCACCTTCGACCTGGACGGTAACCTCTGGATCTCGACCGACGGCCTGGCGAACACCCTGGAGGGCAACGACGGCCTCTTCGTCGTACCCACCGAGGGGGAGGAGCGCGGCTTCCTCCGCCAGTTCTTCAGCAGTGTGCCGGGCGCCGAGGTGTCGGGCCCGGTCTTCACGCCGGACAACACCTCGCTCTTCGTCGCGGTTCAGCACCCGGGTGAGGGCAGCCACTTCGAGGAGCCCACCACCCGCTGGCCGGACGGCGACGGCCCGCCGCGGCCGACCGTGGTGGTGATCAAGCGGAGGACGCGACCGCCCGGGTCGGCACTGGGCGCGCCAGGATAGGGGCGGCCGGCGGTCGACAACGGCGCGCCCGACGGGTCGAGGGGGCGGGCTAGGGATCGCCCAGCCCGCCGTTGATCCACGCCGACGAATCGGGACGCGGGTGCGCCACGAGGCTCGATCGCGGTCGTCCCACGCCGGGTGCGCGACCCGCGAGGAACGCCACGTGTCGTTGCGGACCAGACCGGACTGAGCAGGGTGCTTGCGCCTCGCGCGATCCCGACAAGGACAGGCGACGACCGTCGGCGATCGGGTGCGGGGCCAGGCGGGGGCGCTCGCGGTTCAGCAGTGCGGCGCACCTGACGCCGGGATGCGATGCGGTCAACCGCGACCAAGCATCGATGCGAGGGGTTGTGGCCCCCGCCGCGGAGTCCGGCTAGCCTCGGCGACGACAGGGTCTCCTTGATCTTGTCGAGGACGTCGCCGTCACCCGCGACGGGCACGCCGGCGATGGGGGCACCGGCTGCTTGCCCGTGCCGTGCAACCGGGGCGGGACGGGGACCATCACCGGCTCGCCGAACAGCGGCTGGGGGTTCGCCACGTACTGGACGTCGCCACGGCCGTCGACCGAGCGTCCCTGCGCCCAGCGGCCTCCTTGGCTCTCCGTGCCGGTCGACTGGTTCCACAGCTGGTAGGCAACGTCGGTCTTCTCCAGCGGCTGCGGGAAGGTGCTCGGGCACGGGGTCGTCTCCAGCCCGTCGGCCTCCAGCTCGGCGATGGCCGCCAGCCATTGGTGCCGGTGCATTGTGTCGCACGCGATCAGGAAGGAGACGAGCGTAGCAACCCCTGTACCCCTGACGGCGGCCGCGCCAGTCGGCGGGAGTCAGCCGGCACTGTCCGAGGCGTTGTGCAACCGGTTCCCATAACGGCCCAGCCTGTTGAAAAACTCCCCGGACACGGTTTCAGGACCCTCAACAGCCATCCCCGGACGGCACGCGAAGCACGAAATCTCTTCCATTCGGGCTCGCCGCCCCTCGTGAGCAGCGTCACCCGAACGTGCTCTCGACTTTTTCAACAGGCTGGGCCATTGCCGGACCCAGCCTCCCGGTTTCATGCTTGACAGCCCACTGGCTCTGTCATCTTCAGCGGTAGTTGGCATTGCACTTGAGCACTCTGTCGCCAATTACCCAACCGGTGGCTGGGTCGTCATTTGGCCCGCGTGCAGTCCGACACACTGGGTGGTTAGGAGGCGTGCCTCGGCTGGGTCATGGGTGACCACGATCGTCGCCACGCCCGTCTCCCGCAGCCACCCCGCCAGCTCCGGCACTAGGACGGCGCGGGTCGGGGCGTCGAGGGCCGCGAACGGTTCGTCGAGCAGCAGGAGGGTCGGCTCGACGGCGAAGGCCCGTGCCAGGCTTACCCGCTGCGCCTCCCCGCCCGACAGGCCGCGGGTGTTGCGGTCTGCCAGGTGCCCGACGCCGAATCGCTCTAGCCACCCGCGCGCTCGCCGCTCAGCCTCTCCGGCGCCCACGCCCCGGAACCGCAGGCCGCTGGCGGCGTTGGCGATGACGCTCGTGTCGAAGAGGAGCGGTGCCTGGAACACGACCGCCATCCGCCGCTGCAGCCGCCGTGCATTGCCGCGGCGGGCCCGCTCCCCCTCGACCAGCACCTCCCCCGCATCGGGCCGGCGCAGCAGTGCCGCCACCTGGAGCAACGTGCTCTTGCCGGCGCCGTTCGGTCCCACCACTGCCAGCCGTCCCTGCCGTGCCAGCGCCAGCGCCGGCACGTCTAGGATCACCCGGTCCCTGGTCCGGACCTGGACACCGCGCAGTTCAAGCGCCGGTGGCGTCACCTCGCCCACGGCTCACTCCGGGCGGTGCTGCTGGAGCAGCGTCAGGGCGAGGTTCACCGCGTAGGTGAGCGCCAGCAGCACGATCGTCAGCGCCACCGCGATGTCGAAGTTGCCGCGCCCGACCTCCAGCACGGTGGCAGTGGTCAGCACCCGCGTCTCGCCCTTGATGTTGCCGCCGACCATGATCGCCGCGCCGACCTCGGAGATGACCGCACCGAACCCGGCGATCACCCCGGCGAGCACCGGCAGCCGCGCCTCCCGCACCAGCCACCACGCCGCCCGCCAGGGCGAGGCTCCCAGGGCTTGTAGTTGCAGCCGCAGCCGCGGGTCGAGGGCTTGGAGCGCCGCGAGCGTCAACCCCGCCACCACCGGCGCCGCGATTACCGCCTGGGCGATCACCATCGCCGTCGGGGTGTAGAGCAGCCGGAACGCGCCGAGCGGACCGTTGCGCCACAGGAGCAGGCTGACGATCAGGCCGACGCTGACCGGCGGCAGCCCCATTCCCGTGTGGACGAGTCCGATCACGAGCGCCCGGCCCGGGAAGCGGGTCAGGGCCAGGGCGGCGCCGACGGGGACGCCGACGAGCAGGCTGACGAGCGTCGCGCTCAGCGAGACCCGCAGCGACAGGACCACGATCTCCCAGGTCTCGCGGTCGCCCGTCGCGAGCAGCCGCACCGCTTCGACGAGGCCGCGCCAGAAGTCGTCCATCGCCGGTCACCGCCCGCCTTAGGCGGCCGCGGGACTGGCCGCAGGGGTTCCCGCGCCCTCGACCCCACAAGCGTCGTCGGCGCACGGCGTGAAGAGCGGCTGCCCGAACCTCTCCCTGCCGAAGTCGCCGACCACCTGCTGCGTCGCCGGGTCGAGGAGGAAGGCGACAAAGGCTTGCGCGCCGGCGGTGTTGACAGCAGGATGCGCGGCCGGGTTGACGGCGATGACGTGGTAGACGTTCACCAGCCCCTCGTCGCCCTCGACCAGGACCTTGAGCGAGAGTCGGGACTGGAGGGCCAGGTAGGTGCCGCGGTCGGTCAGCGTGTAGGCGTCGCGCTCGCTGGCGATGTTGAGCGTGTCACCCATCCCCGTCCCCGACTCGACGTACCACGACCCCGTCGGCGTGATGCCGGTGGCTTGCCAGAGCGCGAGTTCTTTCTTATTGGTGCCCGAGTCGTCCCCCCGGCTGACAAACGCCACCTTGGCCGCGGCGATCTTGCGCAGCGCCTCAACTGCCGACGCGGTGCCCGCGACCCCGGCCGGGTCGTCCATCGGGCCAACGATCACAAAGTCGTTGTAGAAGACGAGGTGCCGGTCAACGCCGTACCCGGCCACCATGAATGCCTCCTCGTCGGCTGGCGCATGGACGAGCAGGACGTCCGCCTCGCCCTCCTGGCCGAGCTTGAGGGCGGCGCCGGACCCGACGGCGATGGGCTTGAGGTGGTAGCCGGTCTGCCGCTCGAAGAGCGGGACGAGCACGTCCAGCAGACCCGAGTCCTGCGTCGAGGTCGTGGTCGCAAGGATGACGTCCCGTGCGCCACGCGGTGCCGGCGTCCCATCCTGGGCGAGGGCGATCCCAATGGGACCCAGCAGCCCGAGCAGCGGCGTGGTGACGACGACGCGGCGGACCATCGGGACGAACGAACCGAGACGCGCCATCGGCATGTCCGCGCATCCTTTCGAATTCCTCACGCAACCGGCCTGTGCATCAGCGCGCGGAGATCACCCTGCCGCGCTCCGCTGCCGCTCAGCACAACAGGCCCACTCCCCGGGCCGATCTGAAACGTACCATGGCTAGCTATCCGTCCTGCACGATTGTGCATAACGACGGCAAAAAAACACGGCTCACGACTAGGCGTCGCCGAACTCGGCGTGGAACCGGCGGGCGAGTTCCTCGTCGATGCCGCGGGTGACGCGGTGAAAGCGGGCAACCAGATCGGCGGCTTCCGGCGTCAGGCGGCTGTGCCCGCCCTCGTCGCCGCCGCTTGCCGTCGCCAAGAGCCGCAGGCCGAGCCGCGCTTCGATCTCCTTGATGCGCTGCCAGGCGGTACGGTACGGCACACCGAGCGACGCCGCGGCCCGGGTGAGGGACCCCTCCGCCGCGACCGCGCCGAGCAGGGCGACGCGCCAATCGGAGAGGAGGACGTCGCCGTCGCGCTCGATCCAGACCTTGCAGCGGATCTCTGTCTCCACGGCGAGTACCATGCCTGTCCTCCATGATCTGGAATCGCCCCGACGGGCAACTGGGCCACCGTGTCGGCGTGGAACGGCGTGAGGCGCCGACGGCGGTCGTCGTCGTGGACACGCCGGCTGAATCCCGGTCGCCACGAGCCCGCAGCATACCTCGCGCACCACCTCGGCGCCGCCCCGGTTCCCATAACGGTCGAGCCTGTTGAAAAACTCGTCGGCTGCCGCATCCGGACCGTTCGGAGGCCGGGGTGCGCTGCATTTCCCCCAGAAATCTTGATCAAATCTGGCCACGTTGCTCGTTGCTGGACCCGGAGATGATGGTCGTTCCGCTTTTTTCAACAGGCTGAGCCCTTATCAGGACGATCTGAAGCACCGCAGATGAGTCTCAAAATCAGGAGATCGACTCAGGTTGCGCAACTTTGATCCCGAGACGGGCTCTGCGACACCAACTCGTGCTTGGGATCCGGTCATGAAGCGGGGTCAACCGAACGTATCAATATCCGCCGTTTCCGGGACGGCCAGTGGTGCTGTCGTTGTCCGCGCTCAGAAGGGGAGCGGGCGGCGCGGTGGCACCGTCCGGCAGCTGCAGCACGTGCCTCATTCCGGTTCACTCAGCTGGGCTGAGCGCAGCGCGGACGATCAGCCGAGGAGCATCCGTGGCCGCTCGCGCAGCAGGTCCTCGGCCTCCTGCACGATGCCCCGCACGATCTCGCTCGCCGGCTGCGCCGACGTGATCAGCCCCGCGGAAACGCCCGCGCTCACCCCGGCCACCGCCAGATCGGCGCGCTCGTGCCCGGCCGCAACCTCGGCTTGCAGCGCCTCCCGATGGGCGGGAATCTCGGACTCGCGGCCGGTCCAGCGGTCGATGAAGGCGTTGCGCAGCATGCGGTCCGGGTTTTCAGCGGGGAAGGGGCGCTCCCCGATCAGGTCGTAGAGGCGCGTCTGGACGGTGTCGTCGGACGTCGCCGCAAGGACCGCGTCCTGTTCCCAGGACGGTCCGCCCCACTCGTGACTGGTCACGAACCGGGTCCCCATCCATGCGCCCTGCGCTCCGAGCAGGAGCGCCGCGGCCAGGCCACGGCCGTCCGCGATCCCGCCGGCGGCGACCACCGGTGCCGGCGCAACCGCATCGACGACGGCCGGCAGCAACGCGAAGGTCCCGAGGGCGCCGGCGTGTCCGCCCGCTTCACCACCCTGGGCGATGATGACGTCGGCCCCGGCCCGCGCAGCCGTAATGGCCTGCGTGAGCGTCTGCACCTGGACGAAGACCTTGACCCCCGCCGCGTGGGCCGGGGCAATGAAGGGCGTCGGGTCGGCGAACGAGTGGTTGATCGCCGCCACCCCCTCGTCCAGCGCCACCCGGGCCAACTCCGCCGTGTCCGGGAACGAGGAGATGAAACCCACCCCGAAGGGACGCCCGGTGAGCGACCGGGCGATCCGGATCTGCTCCCGCAGCCACGACGCGCCGTCGGGTTCGTGCCCCCGATCATCCCGAAGCCGCCCGCCTCGGAGACCGCGGCGGCCAACTCGCCCGTCGCGGTCCCGGCCATCGAGGCATTGAGAATCGGGTGCTCGATGCCGAGCAACGTACAGAGCGGGGTGGTGATCATGGACGGACTCCGTGGTCGGCGGGCTGCCGGGACTGACGTCGACGGGACGCATCCGCTCCGCACCATGCCGGTGCGTAGCGCGGATAGCTCAGCATAGCCTCCGTGCGCACCGTTGAGCGGGTCCTCCGCCCCTGATAACAGCCCTTATCTTGCCCGTGCCGCACATCGCCTCCTGGGCGTCACGATCCCCTTCTTGCGTCGTGCGCCTTGATCGATACGGGTGAGACCGAGCTACGCGTGCCCGTCGCCGCCGTCGCGGGGTGTCCCGTGGCGTGGACCGTGCACTACCCCATGTCGTGGATCCTCACGCGAGGCGACGGCTCATGGTGGGCGGATCATTGGTGGGGACCGAGCGCGGTCGGCGTCGGTTCGACAACGAAAGGAGCACGACCATGGGCAAGCAAGGGGCAGGGGAGCTGTCGGCGCCGGTGGCCTCGGCGGAGGCGCGGCGGGTCTGCCAGGGGCCGGTGGTGCCGATCGGCGGGGCCGAGGACAAGGATGGCGGCCGCGAGATCCTGGAGCGGTTCGTCGCCCTGGCCGGAGGAAAGCGGGCTCGCATCGCCATCGTCCCGACAGCGTCGGAGGACCCCGAGGAGATGGGGCAGCGGTACGTCGCGGTGTTCCGCGAGCTGGGCGCCAAGGCGGCGGACTGGGTGCGGATCGGGGAGCGCTCCGATGCCAACGCTGAGCCGGCGCTGCACCTGCTTGGGGAGGCGACCGGGATCTTCATCACCGGGGGCGACCAGGCCCGGCTGGTGGCCCTGATGGCCGGGACGCTGGCGATGGAGTGCATCCGGCTGCGCAACGCCGACGGCGTGGTCGTCGCCGGCACGAGCGCCGGCGCCTCGATCCTCCCTGCCCACCTGATGTCGGGGGAGAACGCGCTGCCCCACAACTCCAACGACGCGGCGGTCCGGAAGGGGATGGTCGAGCTGGTGGCCGGCTTCGGGCTGCTGCAGGACATCCTCATCGACCAGCACTTCAGCCAGCGGGGGCGGCTGGGGCGGCTCATGACTGCCTACGCCGCTAACCCCGGCCTGCTCGGGATCGGCCTCGACGAGGACACGGCGGTGCTGATCACCCAGGACGGGATGCTAGAGGTGCTCGGCTCCAGCATGGTGACGATCGTGGACGGCCGCAACGCCGTCTCTGACTACTACGAGCGGGCGGTCGGGGAGGTGCTGACGGTGGTGAATTCCCACCTCTTCGTGCTCGGCCCCGGCCGCCGCTTCGACCTCGACGCCCGCCAGCCGATCGGGATCGGCGGCGCGCCGGACTGAGCCGCCGCGGGGAAGGGGGCCGGCGATGGACTGGTCGCGCCCCACACCGGAGGGCGAGCGCGAGGTGGCCGCGGTGCACCGCCGGCTGCGGGCGGCCGGGGTGCCGGAGGGGCCGCGCGGCTACGACCTCGCGGCGCTGGAGCTGGCGGTGGCGCTCCTGGACTGGGTGTCAGACGCCGGCCCGGCGGGCCCCGGCGATCCCGCCCCGTGCGTCGCGGCCGTGGGGCTGCGCAACGAGCTGGCGGGGACCGCGTACCTCGGCTGGGGCTGGAGCGAAGCGGTCGCCCTCGCCCGCGCCCTCGACCGGGCCCTCACCGACGACCCGCCCCCGCCCTGAGACCGTCGGCGCGGCCGAACGTGAGCTCGGATCAGCGCATCGTTCTGGAGACCCTCGATGACACGGAGCCGGACGCCATCACGCGGTTCTTGTTGCAGGTGACCGGCATGCCACGCACCCACTTCATCCCCTGATTCCGGCCCTTCCGATAACCTCGGGACCTAGGCGGGCGGTGGATCAAGGGCGGCCGCCACGGCGTCGAGCAGCGTCGCCAGGTCAAACGGCTTGGCCACGAATGCCACGTTGTCGAGCTCGGCCGGGTCGACGCGGACCACCGCGCTCAGGACGACCACCGGTACGTGGCGCAGCTCCGGTTGCCCGCGCATCCACCGCACCAGCCCCGGCCCGTCCAGCCGCGGCATCATCGCGTCGGTGATCACCACGTCCGGCACCGTCTGCTCGAGGATCTCCCTCGCCGCCACCCCGTCCCGCGCGGCCAGCGTCGTGTGCCCCTCATCATCGAGGATCTCCTCCAGCAGCTCCAGGATCGTGGGTTCGTCGTCGACGACGAGGATCGTGCCCATGCCCCCCGCCCCGCACGCGGGGTGCCCCTGGTCGAGGTCAGGCTAGGGGATCGGGCGGGCGGTCCCGGTCAGGAGCCCGGCGGCGTCGAAGGGCTCGCCCACCGCAATCCCCTGCGGCCCGATCACGAACTCCCGGATGGTGGGATCGGCGGCGTTCTGGCGGTGCTTGAGGACCGAGACGAGCCGCCGCAGCGAGGAGCCCAGCTCGACGGAGCGCAGCAGGATGCCCGTGTCCGTTGCTGCCGAGATGGTCGGCACCGGGGCGGCCAGCTGCGGCCCGACGAAGGTGTCGATCTCCAAGGAGAAGAGGGTCGTGACGCCCCGGTGCCGCAGGTCGTTGGCCAGCGCCTGGGCGAAGGCGGTCTGACGGTGGGGATCCGCGAAGAGCCGGACCAGGTCGGTGAAGGCGTCGATGACGAGGCGGCGGGGCCGGTGTTCCTCCACGGCCTCAAGAAGCTGCCAGGCCCACGCGTCCGGGGAGAGCTCCAGCGGCGCCCGCCACAGCACCCGCACCAGTCCGGACTCCACGTGGGGGCCGAGTCCCATCCCCGCCCGATCGGCCGTCGCGACCAGCGCCGGCGCGGTCTCCTGGAAGCTGGCGAACAGCCCTGGTTCCCCCCGGCGGGCCCCTCCGCCAGGAACTGGAGCCCGAGCAGCGTCTTCCCCGACCCCGGCGTGCCGAGGAGCAGGGTGGACGTGCCGAGCGCGGGCCGCCGACCAGCATCGCGTCGAGGCCGGGGACGCCGAACGCCACCGGCTCCGCCAGCTCCTGCCAGCGTGGAGTGAGCTCCGCCAGCGCCGCCTCCAGGCGGGGAAGACCGCAACCCCGTCGGGACCGATGGCGAACTGGTGGCGGCCATTGAGGTAGCCCGGCCGCGCAGCTTGGCCACCCGCAGCCAGCGCACGTCGCGGGACCTGGACGGCTCGTTGGCGAGCTGAAGCAGGCCGTCGACGGGACCCACGGCCCCGGCCGCCTCGGCCTCGCCCGAGAGCAGCACGACGGTGCAGCCGAGGAGAGCGCGGCCCGGGCCTGGAGGCTATGGATGAAGCGGCCGGCGTCGAAGCCGGACGGGGCGAAGGTCTCGGCCGCCCCCGCTCCGTCAATGACCAGCAGACTCGCCGCGTGCTGCCGGATCGTGGCGATCAGCGCGTCCAGCACGCCGTCCAGGCCGTCGTCCTGCAGCGCGCCGAGCAGGCTGAGGTAGGGGAGACGGTCGCCGACCAGGGCCGGATCGACAAAGCGGAAGCCGCGCAGGTGAGCCAGCATCCGGTCGTGCGTCTCGGTCAGGAGCGTCGCGACGAGGCCCGCCCGCCGGCGGCGGCGTGGGCGAAGGCAAGGTGGTTGCCGAGCGTGGTCTTGCCGGTGCCAGGCTCCCCCGTGACGAGGTAGGTGTCTCCGGCCACCAGACCGCCGCGGAGAACCGCATCGAGGCCGGGGACCCGAGTTGGGAGCCGAGGAAGGTCGGGGGAGAATCGCGCAAGTGGTCAGGGTCCACGCGGGCGTCCAGCCTTTCTGGCCTTCCTGGCACGGGCGCGGCCCAGGCGGGCGGCACGGTCTGGCGTTCTGGTTCCCCTTGAATCTCGGCAGTGTACGGGAAATCCGCCTATCGGGCACCGCGGTCAAACCCGGTCATAGGCGGTCCTGCCCGCCCTGTCGCCGATAGACCATCCCCTGATAACGGCCCTTACCATGCCCTCCTTGTCGCTCCCAGACTATGCGCAAGACTCGTTGCAAAGGCACTTGGCCTGACGCTTGAGAGCAACTCGACCGCCCGATCGGCGTGCTGCTCGATCCCGACCTCCACGTCGCAGCGTCCTGGCAGATCCCGGTTGGCCTGGCGCGGCAGCATGCGCGGAACGTCGTCCGCGTGAACGGGCACCAGCCGGGGACCGTGTCCCGGTCCTTGCCGGTCCAGGGACGAGCCGCCCACACGAGGTCGAGAACCTGCCGTCCGGGTCATGAATCGTGGTGGCCCCGGACCGGCGAGGCTACGATCAGCCGTCGGACACAAGCTCCGACGCGCGGTCTGCCTCGATCAGCGCCGGGTCGCGCTCGGCCGGGTGGCCGTACCCAGCCCCGCCGGGTACCGCCACTTCGAATCGGTCGTCGGCCGTCTTGAGCGTGATTTGACCCGAGCCGATCTCCTCCGGTCCGAGCAGCTCGCCATTGAGGCGAATCTCGGTTCGCGGGCCGTCGTGGCCACCGGCCAATCCCTTTGGCGGGAACCGCAGCCGATCGGGGTTGAGGAAGAACGACAGCGGCCGCTCGTAACCCGGCAGCGGGCCGAACTCGATGCGATGTCCGAAGGCGCCGCGCCAGGTCCCGGCGCCGGCCGACCCCGGCCGCAGGTTGCGGTCATGGACGAGCACCGGCACCCGCGACTCGAACACCTCGACGGCTACGTTCCGCGCGCTGCTGGGAAGCAATTGCGGCCGATGCCATCCCTCCCCTTGCTCGCCCCTCGACCACCCGCGACGAAGAAATGGGCATTGAAGAAGCGACCGTCCTCCTCTTGCCCGTAGGCGTGCACCGAGTGCATCAGCCCGTTGCCGGCCTGCACCCGGTGGGGCACGACCGGCTCGAGCGCCCCGAAGATCAACGGGTGAAGGTGCCAGCCGGTCCGCGTGCGCGATCCCACCGACGCCGGCACGTTGCAGTTCAGGATCGAGCCCTCCGGTGCCTCGATCCTGAACGGTCGGAATGCCCCTTCGTTGGCGGGCACGTTCGGCGAGAGCAGGCACGCGGGGGTAGACGGTGTGCGCCCGCGTGTACGTCAACGTGCAATTGATGCCGCCCCGAGGCTCTTCCGGATCGGACCCGCCATAGTCGATCGCCATCTCGTCGCCCGCGACCGTGATCTCGCACCGGAGCCGAACGGGATGGTCGAGGCCGTCCGCCACGACTTCGCTTCGGTACGTCCCGTCCGGGATCTCGCGGATCGCCTCTCGCATCGCGCGCTCTGAGTGCGCCTGGATCTGCCTGGCGACAGCCGTCAGGCTGGGCAACTCATACTCCCGCAGCAGCGAGACGATGCGGCGCCCGCCAAGTTCGTTCGCCGTCATCTGCGCTTCGATATCCGTGACCACCATGTCCGGTGTCCGGACGTTCTCCCGAATGAAGCCGTGCACCGCCTCATTGCGTTCGCCGGCGTCGTAAAGCTTGACGACCGGGATGCGCAGCCCTTCCTCGTACACGTCCCGCACGGTGCGACTGGTCAGAGAGCCGCCGATGCTGGAGGTGTGCGCGATCGTCACGGCAAAACCCACCACCCGATCGCCCAGAAAGACTGGCGTGATCGCGGCGATGTCGTCAAGATGACCGGCGCAGAGCCAGGGATCGTTCGTGACGTACACGTCGCCGGGGCGCATCGTCTCGACCGGATGCCGTTCCAGCACCGCCCGGGTCACCGTCGGCATGACGATGTTGAAGACCGGCATGCTGCGGTTCGAGTGGGCGACCGAGTTGCCCTCGGCATCCAGGATCTCGCACCCAAAGTCCTGCGCGGCGCCGATGATCGTGGAGACGGCCGTGCGCAGGACCGTGGTCCACATGTCGTCGGTGATGCCAATCAGTCGGCTCCAGATGATCCCGAGGTGTATGGGATCGAACGGGTCGTGGGTTTCGGGCGTCGCCCGAGTCGTCATGCCCACGCCTCCGTCCCCAGCGTGATCACGAGGTTGCGGTATCCGTCGACGCCGACCGTGCAGTCGGGAGGAACGACCACCGTCGCCTCGCGCTCTTCGATCACGCAGGGCCCGGAGAGCGTCGCTCCCGGGAAGAGCTTGTACCGGTCGTAGACTGGGCACGTCCGGTAGCCGGCTTCCGGCGCGCCGAAGTAAATCTCCCGCTCCTTCTTTCGTGCCTCGGCGGCATCCCCCTCCCTTGCTCCTACCTTGGAGAGATGGAAGACGATCTGCGAGGACTCCGCTTCGAGATGCCAGTTCAGCACCTCAACGCCCAGCCCGGTCGGCACGCGACCATAGACCTCCGTGTATCGCTTCTGGAACGCGCCGACGATGTCACCGACGCGGCCCTTGGTGGGAATCGTGTCCGGCAGCTCAACCCGGAGCTCGTGATACTGGCCGGCGAACCGCATGTCCAGCGCGCTGCCGTACTGCGGCGCCTCGGCGCCGGGAACACCCGAGAAGGCAGCGCTCGCCTCCTCGCGCATGTCGTTGTAGAGGCGCTCGACATGGCTCCAGTCGGCCCCTGCGAGCGTCGTCATGTACGACCGCACCAGCGGGAGAGCCATCGGCGCGGTGAGCGCGCCGATGGCGGAGGCAACGCCGGCGCCGAAGGGCGCGATGACCATGCGAATGCCAAGGAGCCGGGCCACCTCGATCGCGTGGGCTGGACCGGCTCCGCCGAAGGCGACCATCACCACGTCCCGCGGGTCCCGATTCCGCTCGATCAGGTGGGTTCTGGCCGCCTGCGCCATGTTCTCGTTGACCGTCACGTGGATGCCGCGGGCGGCGTCCGTTGGGCCAAGGTCGAGCTTCGACGCGATGTGCCGCTCGATCGCCGAGGTCGCCAGCTCGGGCTTGAGCGCCATCCGACCGCCGAGGAAGTAGCCCGGGTCGAGGTACCCGAGGAGGGTGTTGCCGTCCGTGACGGTCGGCAGCTCACCGCCCCGGCCGTAGCTGGCCGGCCCGGGGTCCGCTTCCGCGCTCTGAGGACCGACGCTCAGCAGACCGAGCTCGTTGAGGTGAGCGATGCTGCCGCCGCCCGCGCCGATCTCGATGAGGTTGACCGTGGGAGCCATGATCGGCAAGCCGCTCCCTGGCTTGAAGCGATGGACGCGGTCGGCTTCCAGCAAGCCGGCGACCGCCGGCTTGCCGCGCTCGATTAGACAGGCCTTCGCCGTCGTGCCTCCCATATCGAAGGAGAGCACATGGTCGTGCCCGGCGAGCGTGCCGAAGTACCCGGCCGCGAACGCGCCCGCGGCCGGCCCGGATTCCAGCAGGCGGATCGGGAACTCCATGGCGGCTTCCGCCGTCGTGATCCCGCCCGACGACAACATCAGGTACAGTGGCCGCTCGTAGCCGAGCTGCCGAAGCTCGCCGAGCAAGTCTTGCAGGTAGTTCCGCAGCAACGGTTTCACGTACGCGTCCGCGGCCACCGTGGAGGTTCTCTCGTACTCCCCCATGACGGGCGCCACCCGAGAGGAGAGCGACACCGAGACGTCCGGAGCCAGCTCGGCGACGATCTCCGCGATGCGACGCTCGTGATTCGGGTTGCGGTAGGCATGGATGAGCGAGACCGCGATCGACTGCACCCCTCGCCCGACCAAATCCCCGATCTGGGTCCGAACGCTCCCCTCATCCAGCGCCTCGAGGACATCGCCGTCGCGGGTCACGCGCTCGACGACTTCTCGTCGCAGTTCCCGGGGCACGACGGGCGGCGGGTACGGCGCGAAGAGATCGTAGATATCGTAGAGCTGCTCGATACCGATCTCGAGCACGTCGCGAAAGCCTTGGGTGGTGAGCAGCCCCGTCTTCGCGCCGGTCCGGGCCACGATCGCGTTGGTGACGATGGTTGTGCTGTGAACGGCGTAGTGGATCTGATCGGGCCGCGCACCGACCGTGTCCAGCACCTCCCGCCACCCGACAATCACCGCTCTGGCCGGTCGCTGCGCATCGGTCAGCACCTTGTGGAACGCCGCCGTCGCGCCCGCATCCATGTCGAAGAGGACGAAGTCGGTGAACGTGCCGCCCACGTCGACGCTGATCGCGTATCTCGTCGCCACCATAGGCGCTCCTGCTCGGCACCGATCGTCGAATCGGCGCCGGCGTCCGACCGCGCGTCGGGCCTGCGGCTACTCGCTCAACTCGGCGATCAGACGGGCCGCCAACGTTCGGGCCAGCACAACCGGACCGCCGAAGCTCCGGCGGGCGGCGGACTTCATCGCCAGGTCGTAGCCGAAACAGTCCATGAATAGCACCGTGACGCCGGCGCCGCGGGCCGCGCGACCGGCACGTTCTATGGCGGCCATCGGCTCGCCATCGTAGGGACTTGCAGGGAAGACCCGCGCGTCTGTCACGCCGCGTTCGCGCCATTTGCCCAGCGATTGCTCTCGCTGCGACTCCAGGGGGATGAGCGCGCCGATGCCTCCACCACCCGCGAGGCCGATTACGGCTCCGTAGAGCGCCTCCTGGGGGAGCAGCAGCGGTCTGGTGTGCGCGAAGGGTGGAAACGCGCCGGTGCACATCAGCAGCGTGGCGTCGACCGCTTCGGCGTCCTCCAGAGCGCGGATCTGCGCCTGGAGCCGCTCCAGGATCGCCCGCTTCCCGATCTCGACCGCGCGACCGCTGCTGAGCAGCGTGACGAGTCGGTATTCGGAGGCCTCCCTGGGCGCGATCCGCCTGATCTCCTCGTCGGACATCCCATCGAGCGCGCCCCGCTCGACCACCCTGGTCTGTGGCCCGAGCACCGCGCGGACGTCGTCCCCAAGCCGGTCGGCCCGGGGAGACTGACCGATGGTGAGGACACCGATCGTGCGCTTGGGGTTGCCGCCGCAGGAACGATCCGGCGGGTTGAGGGTTGCCGAGGAGAGCGCTGTTTCCGTCATCACCTGCCTCGAGTGTAGAGGGAATCCAGACCTACGAGACGCTCCGTGATGAGCACTACGGCAACCGTCATCAGGATCGTCACGGTCGAGACGGCCGCCGCCGTGGGGTCAAAGGAGAATCGCAGGTAATCGAACAACTGGAGCGGCAACGGCGTGCTGCCGACACCGGCAAGTAACAACGAGATGGGGAACTGGTCGAAGCTGATGATAAAGGCGAAGACGGCCCCCGAAACGATGCCGCCTTTGAGGATCGGGAGGGTGATGCGATAGAAGGTGGTCCACGGTCCCGCCCCCAGGCTTCGGGCGGCCTCTTCGAGGCTGCGGTTGAACCGGACCAGCACCGTGCTGACGGCGAGGAAGACGTATGGGATCGTGACGATGGTGTGTCCGATGATCAGGTTGACGAAGCTGTTGGTGCTGATGTCCGTCGCATAGAAGAAGATCAGCAGCGCGATGCCGGTGAGGATCGCCGGCACCGGCAGCGGCGAGATGATCATGAGCTGGATCAGGGAACGGAACCGACGCGAGTATCTCGTGACATACAAGGCCGCCGCGGTGCCGATGATGGTCGAGAGCACGGTCACGATGAGAGCGAGTCGCACGCTGAACAGGAATGCGTCAATGAATGGCTCGCTCGCGAGGAGCGATCTGAACCATCGGAGGGAGAAGCCCTCCGGCGGAAACCTCAGGTACTCTCCCGAATTGAAGGCTGCGATCACGACGATAAGAATCGGCGCGAGCAGGAAGAGGTAAAGCAACGCCACGACGGCATTGAGCGCGAATCTGCCGGCTCGGGTGAGTTCCACTACGCCACCCCTTTCATGAGCCGATCCATGAGCTTGAGGTAGGCGCCCACGATGGCGATGGTGATGATGAAGAACACGATGGCGAGCGCGCTGCCGAGGGGCCAGTCAAACAGCTCCTGCACGGTTTGCACCACCAGCAACGGGACGGTGAGCACGCGGTAGCCCCCCAGAAGCGAGGGGGTGACATACGCGCTCACGGTGAGCACGAAGACCAGCACCGAGCCGGACGTCACCCCCGGCAGACTCAGCGGCCAGGTGACGCGCAGCAGCGTCTTCCAGGTCCCAGCCCCCAGCGACCGCGCCGCCCGCTCGAGATCCGGGTCAATCGCTTGAAGGGAGCCGAGGATCGAGAGCACCATGAATGGCATGTAGATGTGGACGAGGCCGATCATCACGCCGGTCCTGTTGTACATGAGACTGAACGGCCCGACATTGAGTTCGGTCGCCAGCTGGTTGATCAGGCCGTTGTCGGAGAGGACGATCATCCAGCCGTAGCTGCGGATGACGATCCCGACCAGAAGCGGGGCCAGCAGCATGATCATCAGCAGCCCCTTGACGCGGCTGCTGGCACGCGCCATGTGATACGCCAGCGGATAGGACAGCACCAGCGTCGCCAAGGTCGTCAGGAACCCGAACCGTAGTGTCTGCCAGATGACCTTCCAGACGAACGTGTCACGCAAGGTCTCCTCGTAATTCTTGAGGGTGAAATCGCGCACGTACGCGGCGCTCGGCGTGTGAGTCATGAAGCTCATGAAGAGCAGGTAGAGATACGGAACGACAAAGAAGATTCCAAGCACGATGAAGGCCGGAAGGATGAGCAGGAACGGCAATCTGACGCGATCGGATGCTCGCTGCGCAACCGTGCTCACGCTTCGACGCCCCCGTCAGCGTTAATGATCCAGGCCTGCTCCGCCGTGAACGACAACGCCACCCGATCGCCGACATGAAACACCGGGAACGGCTCGGCTTGAACCCGAACCACGACGTCCGGCCCAATCCGGACGCGATAGTCCGCGAGATTCCCGAGATAGGCGCGGTCCTCTACAACTCCACTAAGCTGGTTCTCTGCTGGAATCGCCCCGGAGCGATCAAGCCCGCCCGTCTCCAATTGGACGTGAAGACGAAGACTCTCCGGACGCACGTTGACCACGACGTCCGAATCCGCAGCTGTGATCTCTCCCGCCACACCGCGCAGCCGCCCCACACTGGTTTCGACGACATGCACTCCGTCGGAGTCATCGACGACCCTGCCGGGGATGAGATTGGCGATCCCGACGAAGTCAGCAACCCAGGCATTCCGCGGTCTTCGGTAGATCTCCTCCGGCGCATCGATTTGCTGGAGCACGCCGCCCCGCATCACGGCGACCCGATCGGCCAGCACAAGGGCCTCGGCCTGGTCATGAGTTACGTAGACGGTGGTGATCCCGAACTCCTGCTGCAGGCTGCGAATGTAGAACCGCATCTCTTCGCGAAGCTTTGCATCGAGATTGGCGAGCGGCTCATCCAGCAGCAGGACGGTCGGATTGTAGACAAGCGCCCTGGCAAGCGCGGTTCGCTGCTGTTGCCCCCCGGAAAGTTGCGGCGGATAGCGATCGCCAAGACCGGTCAATTGAACCTTCGCGAGGATATCAGCGACCCTCTGCCTGATGTCGGACTTCGGCACCTTCCGCATCTGGAGGCCAAAGGCGACGTTCTCGAAGACGGTCAGATGCGGGAACAAGGCATAGTTTTGAAACACCATTCCCGCGTCGCGTCGTTCAGGAGGGAGGCCGGTGACCTCCCTCCCTCCCAGGTAGATCGCACCCCGGTCCGCCCGCTCGAACCCCGCGATCATCCGTAATGTCGTCGTCTTGCCGCACCCCGACGGCCCCAGGAACGCGACCAGCTCGCCTTGCCGTAACTCCAGGTTCAGGTTGTTAACGGCGACGAGAGGGCCGAAGCTCTTGGTCAGGGAGCTGAGGCGAATCGAGGACATGCGGGACCTGATCCCCCGTTAGAACGTCATTTCCCGGTTCCAGCGGTGGATCATCTCCTCGCGCGGCCCGGTGTTCAGCCACTCGTAGTCCCAGTGCTTCATGCGGTCAAGGTTCTCGCGCGTCACCGGGATGCTCTCGGCGAGATCCGCTCCGACCTCGACGCGAATATTGGACGGGGTCCAGAAGTACGACTCCGCGAACTTCGTCTGAACGTCGACCCCAAGCCAGTAATTCACGAAGGAGTACCCCAGGTCCTTGACCTTGCTGCCCGTGGTGATGTTCGTGTTCTGCTCGAACATGAGCAGGCCCTCTTGGGGACCCGACCAGTCGATGGCAATCCCTTGACCCTTCAGCCGTGCCACGGCGGGAGAGTCAAGCAGGCCGACCTGAATCTCACCCGCGGTGAGAAGAGTCTCCATGTCGCCTGAGAAGTCCGACTGCTTCGCGTCCCGCAGGTTGTCTCTGATCCACTCGAAGCCCGGCTCCCAATCCTTGTAGTCGCCGGTCACAACCTCGGCGGTCATCATGATGTGCTGGGCGGCGGCTGAGTTCTTGATGTTGTAGATGCCGAGTCCCGGCAGGAAGTTCGCGAGATCTAGCCAGCCCGGTGCGGTGTCGATCGTGACGTCGTCGGTCATGTAGCCGAGCCCGATGGGTGCGACCAGCGCGAACACGCCGACGTCGTCTGGCAACCGCAGCGATTCATGAATACTCTCGAGGTTCGGGATTTTCTCCGCCGGCAGCGGGTCGAAGAACCCCCCGATCCGGCCGGTGGAGATATATGTCTCGTTGGCGATGACGACATCGTACGGCGGATCGTCCGCGCCAGCGGCACGAAGCTTCGTCATCCAGTCAGTCGACAGCCCGACGGCCAGCTCGATCTTGGCTCCGGTCGCTTCCTCGAATGGAGGGAGGATTTCGCCCCGCATGAACTCTTCCCAGGTTCCCCCGTAGCTCGTGACGACGAGAGTCTGGCCTTCGAAACTCGGGGACGTGATGATCTCGTCTGACGGTGCAGCCCCAGGCGTCGCAGCCGGCGTCGCGTCCTGTGCCGCGAGGGCCGACGCTCCTCGACTCGCCAGCGCCGCCGAGAATGCCGAGACGCCGATGCCCAAGATCGACAGGCGGCGGGCAAGTTCCCGCCTAGTGAGACGGCCGCTCAAGCGTTCCGAAATCAGATGCTCAAGTCGCGGATCGCTCATCGACGTGCCTCCCAGCTTTGATCCATCGAGGAACGCGGAGGGTTCAGTGTCTGAGCTCCTGCCGGCTTCGGTGCACAACACCGTGCGACGGAGGTCAAGAACCCGAGGGGCTGAACCGTTGCCGCACTCTATCACAGCTCATATCGGGACGCGATGAGATGGGGGCCGAGCCAGGCGAGTCCACACCGAACTTGGCGAGGAGACGCTCTGCCG
>JAUJOZ010000115.1 GCA_030447415.1 Thermomicrobiales bacterium
ACCAGGTCAACGCGGTCATCGCCGCGGCCCAGGAGCGCGGCGTGCTGGTCGGGAAGAACGCGGCGACGGTGCGGCGGCTCGAATGCGTGATCACCCTGTCGCCGCCCCTGATCATCGAGCCGGCCGAGATCGACCGCCTGGTCGCCGTGCTCGACGAGGCGCTCGGCACGGTGCGCGGCTAGCGAGTCCACGCCGGTCAACCGGGCAGGGGCGGGGCATCAGTGCCGCGCGGCCGATCGGCGCGCGGCATGCCGGCGTGCGCGCCTGGCGCGGCAGGGTCGTCTGGACCGCGGTGGGGGGCACCGGCGATGTCGCACGATATCACCCCGTCGGGAGCCATCGACTGGGATCGGCCGGGGCGGCGGTTTTACCATGTGCCGTTCACCCTCGACGACGCCTGGGAACGGGTGCGCGTGCCGCTCTACATCGCCTGCGCGCTGCGCCCCGGGACCACCGTGGTGGCGATCGGCGGCACCCACGGCGACGAGTACGAGGGGCCGGTCGGCCTGAAGAACCTGATCGGCGCGCTCGACCCCGGCGCGCTCGTGGCCGGGCGCCTGATCGTGATCCCCGTGCTCAACGTGCCGGCGTTCCGGGCGGCGCGGCGCGGCTCCCCGCTCGACGGGCGGAACATGAACCGGGTCTTCCCGGGCAGGGCCGACGGCACCATTACCGAGCGGATCGCCCGGTTCGTGACGGACGAGGTCCTGGCGCGCGCCCACGTGGTGATCGACATCCACGCCGCGGGGGGCGGCTTCGAGATCGCCCGTTGCGCCTCGTTCCACGACGTGCCCGACCGTGCCCTCTTCCGCGCCTGCGAGGAGACGGCGCTCCTCTTCGGGATGCCTTTTGTGCTGGTCTACACGAGCGGCATGGGGACTGGCCTGCTGACCGAGCAGGCCGAGGCCACGGGCAAGATCACGATCGGCGGCGAGTTCGGCTACGGGGCCTCGACCGACCTGCGGGAGGTCCGCTGGGCGCACCACGGCGTCCTGAACGTGCTGCGGCGCTTCGGCCTCCTCGCCTCGCCGGTCGAGGCCCTGACCCCGCCGGGTCTCGACCGGCAGCGGGTCGTCGTCGCGACCGACATCGACCGCTACGTCACCGCGCCGATCCGTGGGGTCAGCGAGCCGCTCGTCCCGCTCGGCGCCTATGTCACCGCCGGCACACCGGTGGCGCGGCTCCACGACTTCGACCGGATCGACGAGCCGGGGGTGACGATCCACGCCGACCTGGACGGCTATGTACTGGTGCGCCGGTTCCGCGCCCAGACCGAGCAGGGCGACGTGGTCATGGTCATCGGCCAGGAACGGACCACCTGATGCAAAGCGCGGCGAACACCGCCGACACTCTCGCCGCGCGGTCGCGCGATGACGCCGATCGGCGCTGGCCCTCCCGTCGGGAGATAAACGCCCAGCCGCGGAACAGCGACCTCACGCGCACGATCACGAGACTTGCCGGTGGGAAGCGATGGCGACGGTAGTCGGCGGCGACGGTCGTGTCGCGTCACGGCGCTACCGTGCAGCTTGAACAAACGCCGCGGCGCTCTTCCCTGCACGTTTGCCAATGATTGCGCCACGAAACTGTACTACGGTAGGTGTCGGGGGTGTGGCGTCGCCCGGGTGTTGTGGCGGCGCCCGATGCCCGCCCCGCCGGCGGTCGTGGGAATTGGCAGGTCGGGTCCAGGTTGCACGACCGACACCGGGGATCGTAGCACCGGGAGCGCTGGCGCTGGCGATGCGCCAGGTCCTCCCGGCGGGATGACGCCGGGTGCGCGGCGCCGGAGGACGCCGCCGCGACCGCCGGCACGGCGTGGGGGCGGGCTTCCCCTGGCGGGACAGGCGATCTGGGATCCAATAGTCTTGGCCGCGATGGTACAGTCGCCTAGCAAAGGTTCCACAGGTACGGTTCAAGCGACGTAGCGAACGGTCCGTTGTGTCCACGGAAGGTGGCCCGACCGCCGATCAGCAAGGTGCGGCGGGCCGAGCCGGATCGTCCGGCGTTCAACGGTGAAGGGGCCCAGCCCCTCGGTGTGGCCGGCCGGAAGACGTGCGGTTCGCGGAGGACGTCGGCGAGGAGGGAAGCGACGATGGCAGGACAGGTGGGCAGCGATCAACTGGCAG
>JAUJOZ010000116.1 GCA_030447415.1 Thermomicrobiales bacterium
ACGTCGAAGTGCTTCCAAGCTTTGAATCGCTCGTAATCAATCTCCTCATCGAACCGCTGGGCGAACGATCTGTCAGTCTTTCCGACGTAACAAATGTGAAAGGCACCCTCGAAGTGGATTGTCCACAGGTAGATCCCAGGAAGCTGCGCGGCTCGTTGGAGTGAGGCCATCCCCAGCTTGCCCCCGTCGATCAAGTCGTAGGGGCCTTCCCACCGTAGGAAATGCTGCTCCGCGCCGGACTCGTCGGACAGCAGCCAGCCTTCGCTCGCCGCACGCCCCATGATCGCTACGACTGCCGCGGCTTGACGTCTCACGGCATGAGTTAGCACCCGCCCGTCCGCGGTTAACATGTTGGCTCGCCTTTGAAACTCCGGGTGCTCGGCTCGCGTGAGCGCCTGTGCGCGGCGCAGGAATGCGTCGGATGCGGCTGGGAGCAATCGTGCGTAGAGCTCCACGTATTCCCAGTTGAACTTGCGGGTCCCATACAGCTCCGTGAGAGCGTCGAACGCTTCGTCGGGCGTCGGAAGGTCGGGTCTGGCGGGCATGAGTTCCTCCGCAAGCTCGAAAACGCATCGGCGATCGCCCCACACGTGCGGCTGCCGTGCGCTAAAGGGCTTGCCGCCAGGTGTTCGGTCTGTGGTTACCGCAGGATGACCTCGATCCGCCGATACAGAGCCGAGCAGAAGTCGTCCGGCGGACGAAGTTTACTTGTACACGCCCGCAGCTGCCAATTCGAAGGTGGATCCGGGACACTCTCAAACATGACCGCGACTATCTGAAGCCGTGCACCCTCTGCGGCAAGGCCGCGTACAATCGCGCCATGTTTCAGTGTAACGAACCGGCGCGGCGGCATGCGGTGTGGACGTTGCTCGCGCTTGTTGTTGCGCCCGCGGCTGCACTGGCCGCCGACCAGCCGCAGTGGGGCCGGGCGTGGTCGCGGAACATGGTGTCCGACGAGCGCGGCTTGCCCGACTCGTTCGACCCGGCGACGGGCGAGAACGTCAAGTGGGTGGCGGAGCTCGGGTCGCACAGCTACGCGAGCCCGATCGTCGCCGGCGGGCGGGTGTTGATCGGCACCAACAACGACAACCCGCGCGACCCTCGTCACAAGGGCGACCGCGCGGTGCTCCTGTGCCTCGACGCCGCCGACGGCAAGCTGGTGTGGCAACTGGTCGTGCCGAAGCTCTCCGAAGACCTGAAGGACCCCTTCCTCGACTGGCCAAGCATCGGCTTCGCGTCGCCGCCGACGGTCGAGGGCGACCGCGCCTACACGCTGACCAACCGCGGCGAGGTCGTCTGCCTCGACATGAACGGCATGGCCGACGGCAACGGCGGCCCGTTCCGCGACGAGGCCCGCCACATGGCCCCGCGCGGCCAGGCGCCGATCGAGCCCGGGCCGACCGACGCCGATATCGTCTGGGTGTCCGACCTGGTGAAGGACTTCGGCGTCCACACGCACGACCAAGTCCAGGGGTCGGTCCTGATCCACGGCGACCTCCTGTACGTCAATTCGTGCAACGGCGTCGACGACACCCACCGCAAGATCCGCTCGCCCGACGCGCCGAGCCTGGTCGTGCTGGACAAGCACACCGGCCGGGTCGTCGGCCGCGACGGCCTGCAGCTGGGGCCGGTCACGTTCCACGTCAACTGGTGCTCCCCGTCGCTCGCGGAGGTCAACGGCCGGCCGCGCGTGTTCTTCGGTGGCGGGGACGGGGTGTGCTACGCGTTCGAGCCGCTTGCCGCCAGCGCGCTGTCGCCCGGGGGCGCGGTGGCGGAACTGAAGGACGTCTGGCGGTTCGACCCCGACCCCACGGCCCCGAAGCAGGACGTACACCGCTTCGTCGGCAACCGGCGCGAGGGGCCCAGCGTCATCATGGGGATGCCGGTGATCGACGGGGGTCGGGTCTACCTCACGGCCGGCGGCGACCCGTGGTGGGGCAAGCAGCAGGGCTGGCTGAAGAGCGTTGAGACTACCGGCGCCGACGACGTCACAGCGACCGCCCAACCGTGGTCCTACACCCTCCCCCGCGAGACGTGCTCGACGCCCGCCGTGTACGACGGGCTGGTGTTCGACACCGAAAGGGGCGGCAACGTCCACTGCGTCGACCCGCCCACG
>JAUJOZ010000117.1 GCA_030447415.1 Thermomicrobiales bacterium
CACCTCCCGCGCCCAGGCCGGCATGGCATGGCTGCCGGCGGCGTCGGTGATGCGGGTTTGATTGCTGCCGTCGGCATTCATGATGTAGATGGCCACCGCATTGGGGGCGGCGGCAGTGCGGTCGCGCGTCGAGGCGAAGGCGATCCGCTTGCCGTCGGGCGACCAACTCGGCGCGTAGTCGTCGGCCGCGGCGTTCGTGAGGCGCTTCACGCCGCTGCCGTCGGCCTTCGCGGTATAGACCGCCCCCTTGCCGTCGCGCTGCGAGACGAAGGCAATTTGCGTCCCGTCGGGCGACCAGGTTGGCATACGGCCGGGGCCGGCGGCGGTGAGGGGCGCCAGGCCGGTACCGCCGATGTTGATCGTGGAGAGGGTCCGCTTCGCCAGGTCGACCCCGATGCTGGAGGCGAAGAGGAGACGTTTGCCGTCGGGGGACCAGCTCGGCTCGGAGCCGTCGCCGGCGACGAACCGCGCGCCGGTGCCGTCGGCGTTGACGACCCAGACATCGCTATTGCAGATCCCGTCGCGGCAGCGGGTGAAGGCGAGCTGCTTGCCGTCGGGCGACCAGACCGGCTGGCGGTCGCCGCTACTCTGGAAGCGCCCGGCCGGGTCGAGCCGCTGGATCCCCGTCCCATCCGCCCCGATGGTGTAGAGGTAGCCCTGATGGGTAAAGGCAAGCTTGGTGCGATCCGGCGACCAGGCCGGGTCGAGTTCCTCGCCCTCACCCCCCGTCAGCCGCAGCTGGTTGCTGCCGTCCGGCTCCATCAGGACGACCTTGGGGCTGCCGCCGTCGCGCGCGGACTGGAAAGCGATGCGGTTGTTGGACGGGCGGTAGGTGGGGGTGGCGGCCGAGGGGGATGCGCCGGGCCCCGGCCGCGTCGGCGTGACGCCCGGTGTCGGCTCGACCGGCGTCTGGTAGCGCCAGCGGTAATATTGCAGCCCGGTATTCCCCTGCTCGACGCGCCACTCGGGGGCGTTGTCCGGGGTGAAGGTCAGGCAGCGGCGCTCGAAGCACTGGATGAGCACCGTCTTCGTCGCGCCGGCCGCCTTGAGCCGGGTCCAGTAGGCCTCGGTGATCGGCAGGCCGGTCACGTAGAAGGTCGGGTTGTAGAGCGGCTCGGTGACCTCGTTCCCCCCATCGTAGACCGGGCCGGCGGCGCGAAGGTAGTCGCAGAAGGGGGACGCGATGCTGTGCCCGCTCCCCGGCACGTCCCCGACCGAGACGACCCCCCGGCTATCGGCGACCGTCCCGACCGTGCCCGCGCGGTCGAGCGAGGCGGTGATCGCCTCGCCGCGCGCCCTGGCCGGCGCCGTGAGCAGCCGGCTGAACGAGGCATAGGTCGGCCCGACCGTGTCGTCGGCGTCGCCGAAGGGGATCGCGGCGGGCCGGCGCGGCTCGAAGCTGTTCACGCCGACCTGGACCCGCCCGATGATCATGTCGGAGGCGAGCAGGCCCTGGGTGACGAAGACGGGGCTGCTCTTGTCGCCCCCCGGGTCATTGATCTCCATCCGCGACTTGTCGAAGTACTGGACCAGGTGCCGCCCGCCCGGCCCCTCCCGGAAGGGCTCCTGCACCGCGCCGGTCACCCCACCGGCCCAGGTCCAGGAACGGAAGGCCGAACCGACGAGGACCGGCCGGTCGTAGCGCTCCCAGACGCGCTCGAACGCCGCGTCGGCGAAGGTCGGCCGCTCCACCGCCGCGCGCGCCCCGCGGGGGGTCCCCACCACCTAGACTGCCAGCATCAGCGCCAGCGCCGCCAGCACGCCGGTCGCCCGCCACCGTCCGCCCACCCGTTGCCTCCCCGCACCCACAGTGCGCTTCATCGGTCCCTGCCGGTCCGCCGATTGTACCCGGCCAGCTACGGTACGTATAGCTATTCTCACCGGTGGGCGTGCTCGATCCCAGCGCGCCCACCGAGCGTCCCTGGTTCGTGATCCCGTAGGAAAACGAAGCGGGGCGGTATTCGGTTCCGGCCGCGCCAATTAATGGTTGCGCGATCCCCCGAAGGGCGACTAGCCGCCGGACAGCCCAGCGGTGATGCCTCCGCCTCCTGGCCGGGCCGGCACGGTGATGAAGGGGCATCGTGCTACGTACTATGCAATGGGGCAGGGGGTAG
>JAUJOZ010000050.1 GCA_030447415.1 Thermomicrobiales bacterium
TCCACTCCGTGGCAAGGCCGGGGACGTACTCCCCGTCGAAGTTCTCGGCGATGAGTGGATCGCAGACATCGTCCAGGATCGCGGCAGTAATCGCCGTGCCGCTCTTCTGGGGATCGAGGGTGTCGGGCTCCTCCGTGATCGCGATCGTCCACTCGCCACCCTGCCGCGGTTCGCCCGTGTCGGGCGGCCCGATGGGTTCGGCGGAGGTCGTTCCGGGGGCGCTGGCAAGGAGGCCAGCGATCGCGAGGACTGCGACGAGCGACGCCGGTACGCGGGTCCACCGTTTCGACACACCCATCGTCTCCCCCTTTCGCGCCTTGGTTCCCATATCGTTCTGGCTCGGCCGCTGTGTTGAATCGAGAGTGCACGCATCCTACCCGTGAACCGTCACGAACGCAACAGAGCCGCCCGGTACGAGAGCCGTCCCCAACCGGCGGTTTGGGACGGCGAAAAGATACGAGGCCCGGCGCCCCGCGGCGCCGGCCGCGCCGTCCGCGGCGCGCGACGCCGCCCGCCCTCGCGGCGCCCGTTCGGCAGCACGCCCCAGCGCCGCTTGGCCGCCGCGTCCGCCTGGCCGGCGAGATGGCCGATACGGTGCTTCTCAACTGGCTAACACCCGCCTATGCGACGACAGCGGCCGCCTGGATTGAAGAGGGGGCGGCCACGGCGGGCCGCAGGACTCCTACCGTCTGTGCCTACGTCCGCTGTGCGCTCGGCACAGCCGCACGGCCGAGGCTCGAGACCGAGTGCGCTCGCTATGGTTCGTTCCCCCACTACGCCGCACACTTCCGTCGCCAGGGCGTCGATCCCAGCGAGACGACGATTCGGGCGGCGAGCGCGATCGAGATCCAGGAACGGCTGGCTACCTACGCAGCGGTCCTGGATCAAGTGGTCGTCCGAGCGATCACTCCGAACGACGCCATCGACGAGGTGCTAGCGCTCGTCGAGGCCGCGAAGCCATCAGTTTGAACGACCGGACTCACTACGCTGCGACGCCCGCTGTGCGCATCCACGTCAACGCGTTGTGCCCAAGGATGACCGGCCGCCCAATCCTGCATTGGTCGGCTGATCTTCGCTTCGGCCAGGGCTGCCACGAGGAGATGCGACATAAGACCGTGTTGCAAAACCTACCCGAGGCTCGTCCAGCGGTCGTCGCCGACCGGCGAACCTGGGGTCACCGTAGAGCGGCGCAGACTCGCCCCCGACTCGGGCGGCGGGAACGAGCGGGTCGTGATCCAGGCCCTCAGCGGATCGGCAGGGCGTCGGCCTCCGCCTGGGTGGTGACGACGGCGCCCTCGGGCACGATCGTCCCTTCGCGCAGGATGAAGTCGCCGGCGACGGTGGCCCCGGCGCGGACGGTGACGTTGTCCTCGACCGTGGCCTGGAACACGACGCAATCGTCCTCCGAGGCGAAGTTGTCGCCGATGGCGACCGGGCCGTGGACCACGTTGCCGTCGCCGATCCGGGCGTTGTCGCCGACGCTGACGTTGGTCCCCTTGAGGGCATGGAAGGTCACCCGACTCTGGATGCGGGCGCGGCGGCCGATGACGATCGGCGTCCCCTCGTCGGCGCGGATCGCCGTCCGCTGGCCGACGGTGCTCCCCTCGCCGAGGCGAACGTCGCCGACGATCCGGACCAGCTCGGCCAGCGCGGTGCCGGCCCCGATCTGGGGCTCGACCGAGGCCGGGTTGAACTCCGTCGCCGGGTTCGGGCCGACCCCCTCCATGCCGGCGCGGCCCATCTGTTCGAAGAGCGCGATGTAGCCCTCGACGAAGGCGACGTTGACCTCCTGCACCTCGCGCTTGAACTCCTCGTTCGCCTCGGTCACCTCGGGCAGGGCGTCGGCCTCGTCCTGGGTCGTGATCCGCACCCCGAGCGGCGTGATCCGGTTGGGCGGGATGGCGACGCCCTCGACCGTGGTGTTGTGCATGACCATCGCCCCCTCGCCGACCTCGCAGTCGCGGACACGGGAGCGGAAGCCGAAGAAGGTGAACTCGCCGACGGTCGAGTTCTCGATCACCGCCTGGTGGGCGATCGAAACCATGTCGCCGAAGGCCAGGTTCCGCTCGCGTGCCAGCAGGTAGGCGTTGTCCTGGCAGTTGTTCTCGTCGCCGAGGCTGACGCGCAAGCCTTCGCCGGCGTAGAGGATCGTGTTGCTGGCGACGAAGGAACGCCGCCCGATCTCGATCTCGCCGAAGAGCTCGACGAGGGGGCTGACGTAGGAGCCGTTGACGATCGGCGACGTCTCCTGCCCCTGGATCAAGGCGCGTCCCTCGGTCGCCGTCCCCGGCGTCGCCTCCTGCGCCCGCGCCGCGAAGCGGAGCGCGGGCAGGTGGAGGCCGAGCGCGGCAAAACCGACCCCACTCTTGAGCAGGTGACGCCGCGTCACCAACCGCCGCCACCGAAACTCGTCGCACCCGCATCCGATGGTGCCCATGGTCGGCTCCCTCCCCTTCCCGCCCGTGCCGCCCGCGGCAGGGCTGGGCGTACCGCAACGTCCCCGCCCCAGTCACCTGCCGCCCGCAGGACCCCGAGACTGGACCAGCGCCCATGGTACACCCGGAGCGCGCCCCACGGGTGCTCAGCACCCTCCGCTCGGGGCGAGGAAGTTCAGGCAGAGCAGCGCGCATGCCAGGTGGAGCAGCCCTTGGAGCAGATCCGCCCGCCGCTCGTAGCGGACGCCGAGGCGGCGGCAGCCAAGCAGCCAAGATAGGCTCCGTTCGACCACCCACCGGTGCCGCCCCAACCGCTCGCTGAAGTCGATCCCACGCCGCGTGATGCGACGCAACGCGTGCCGTCTGCGCCGCCCTCGGCCTCCCCCTCGCCGCGTTCGTGCGGCGCATCGAGGACGTGCTGGCGAACGAGACGTGACGCCAGCTCCGTGAAGATCTGGAGCGCGGTCAGGGGGCGGGCGCGGGCAACCGGACAGACGGGTCCGGTCCGGCCACAAAGCCACGAGCGCGAGGACCGAGAGGAGGACGCGGAGGCGGCCGCCGGGGTTAAACAGAACGCCGACAAGTTGGGCGCTTGCGCGCTTACCCCATCGGCGTCCCGCCTGCCTACCACCGCAGCGGGCTTTCGCCCGTGGCGGCAGATCGGCAGGGCACCACTATACGTACGCTGTGCCTATATGTCAATACCCGACGAGCCCGGCAGGGCAACCGGCTCCAGAACGCACAGAAGGAGGCGGGTCTGCCCTCCCTTGTCCGCCCCTCACCCCCACCGCACAAGACCGTCGTCTAGATCTCGGAAACGTCCGCCACGGCCTCGATCGGCAATTGCTCCGGCGCGTCGACCAGCTCGGCGTACACCTTGCCGTCCACGTCCCAGGAGCGCACGCGCTTGCCGGTGCGCTTAGCGGCGCGGTCGGTGCCAAATAAGGGCGAGAACCGCTCGTTATCGGCATCGACTTTTTCTCTGAGTGTCCTTGCCTTACCATGCGGGAATGAGGGGGAAGCCCCAGATGAAACCATCGCTGATCGACCGGGCCACGGCGCCTGAACCGAAGACCGCGAACGCCAATACCACCGCCCGGCTGTTCGACGAGCTCGTCCACTCCCTCACCCCTGGCAAGGCGACGCGGGTGGAGCCGACCGGCAAAGAGACGCCGCGGGGACTCACGGCATCGATCACGCGGGCGGCGAAGCGCACCGGCAAGACCGTCCGCAGCTGGGACGTCGAGGGCAAGGTCTACACTGAGCTGGTCGAGGCGCCACCCGCGCCGGCGGCCGATGCCGCGAGCGACGACCGACAACGCTCCGGCGTGATGCGCCGTGCGGCACCCCGCGCGGGCGTGGGATTCTGGCGCGAGCGATGCCGGGGCGGCCGCCTGCTGCCGCTGGGTCGGGCGGGTACGAGGTGAGGGCTGGGCACGATCCCAATCACAGCGGATCAACGGAGGGCGCACCGCGATGAACCAGCGCACGATCATCTATGCCGCCGGGGCGATCGCCGTCATCGTCTTGCTCATCATCTTCGCCACGAACTGAGGCGCGCGACCGAGCTTCCCCCGACGTGGAGACCGGCGACCATGCCGGCGACATCGCGCAGGGGCGCCGGACGCCTCCTTTCACTAAGCTTGTGATTTAACCGTGGGAGGACTGTGCGCCGTCGGGCGGAGCCGGCGTGCGGGGCGCCAGTTGCCTCGTTTCAGTTTGGACGTCGCCGGCCACTACGCCCGCCCCGACGTCTTCCATCTGGTCGTCGACGAGGCGCCGGCGCTCCCCTACCGGCCGCGCGGGGGCTAGCGCCGCCGGGGTGCCGCTTGGGGTGGCTCGTTTCCCTTTCCCGGCCCCGGTTCCCAGGGCGCGCATTCCCCGAACCGCGGCGTCACCCTTCACGCCTCGCCACGACATGCTTGACGCATGAGGGCACCTGACCATGGCAGAGCCCGTGCGGAGGAGCCCGGGGGCTGAGATCGCGCCGTTCTCCCCCTCCAGACCGCCCGAAGGAGGCGCATGGTGCACGCGGGCCCAGCCGGCCAGATCGTCGCGGGGGGACCCGATCGTGAGCACCGCCGACGCGATGCGCTGGGACGCAAATCGACACGAAGCCCGGACCGGCATCGAGGATTGGCCGTCGCGCTTGCGCCTCGGCAACCTGCTCGTCGGTCTGATCCACCTGGCGCAGGCGGCGGCGATCTTCGCGCTCAGCAACGACTTCGCGCTGCCGATCCGCGCCGCCTTTCTGGCCGGACCGCCCGGCAGCGACCTGACGGCGCCCGAGGTCATCTGGGATGTCCCGGTCGGCCCGGCGGTCGGGCTGTTCCTGCTGCTGGCGGCGATCGACCACCTGCTCGCGGCCGCGCCGGGGGTCAACGGCTGGTACAACGCCAACCTGCGCCGGGGCGCCAACTACGCCCGCTGGTGGGAGTACGCGGTCAGCGCCTCGGTGATGATCGTCCTGATCGCCTTGGTCACCGGGGTGAGCGACATTGGCGCCATCGTGGCCATCTTCGGCGTCAACGCGGCGATGATCCTCTTCGGGTTGCTGATGGAGCGGGGCAACCCCGACGGGGCGCGCGCCGACTGGACCGCCTACCTGTTCGGCTGCCTGGCCGGGGCGGTGCCCTGGCTGGTCATCGCCTACCAGGTGATCGGCGCCGAGGACCGGGCGTCGGGCGCGGGTGTTCCGGCCTTCGTCTACGGGATCATCGTCTCGCTCTTCGTGCTCTTCAACAGCTTTGCCGTCAACATGCTGCTCCAGTACAAGCGGCTTGGCCCCTGGCGCGACTACATCTTCGGGGAAAAGGCGTATATCGTCCTCAGCCTGACGGCCAAGACCGCCCTGGCGTGGCAGATCTTCGCCAACACCCTGATCGACTGACCGGTTCGCCACCACCGACCCGGCGCCCGTTCGGCGCGACGTCTGGTTGGCCGCGGTCGGCGGGGTGAGGCGGCCGACCGCGGGGCGGCGCCGGGGGCCGCTCGCCCCCGCCGGTCGGTCGTCCGCTGCGGGGGGCCCCTCGGTCGGTCGGCGCGTCTCCCGCGCGCCGGGCGGGATAGGGGAGCCCCGCCCGTCGCGGCGGTCGGCGTAGGGGCGCGGTACCCCGATCGGCCATACGCTAGCCACGCAGCACCGGGTCGGCGAGTTGGTGCCGCTCTTCCTCGACTTCGGCGGGCTGGGCCCACCCCCGGGTGGCCGATGGCCCGCGACCCGTGGTGGGCGACCCGAGTCGGTGGCGCTCCCCCATACTTCCCGTTGGGCCACGGCGCGCAGGCGGCAACCGGCGCACCGGCGGGCGGTGCGCCGCGGTGGGTGACCGCGTGATCGGGGAGGTGCGACGCGTGGCACCGGTGACGGAGAGGGACGGGCGCGACGGCGCGGCGGTGACGCTGAGCGTGGCCCTCCGGGTTGGAGCGGGCCGCGAGCCCGAGTTCGAGGCGTTCCTCGAGGGGATCGCCGGCGCGGCGGAGCGCTTTCCGGGTTTCCTCGGTGTCCGCGTGTTCCGTCCGCGGGGGGGGCGGCCGGACCTACCGGGTGGTGCTGCGGTTCGACGGCGAGCATAGCCTCGGGCGCTGGCGGGACTCGGAGGAGCGGGGGGTCTGGACCGCGCGCCGAGGCGCTCGCCGACGCGCCGCCCCGGATCGCGGACATCACCGGGACCGCGCAGGCGCAGCCGCTCGCCCTGGCGCTCGGCCCCCTGCAGGAGTTCGTCCGGACCAGCGTCTCCGGCATCGGGCTCCTCCTGCTGGGGACGGCGGCGGCGCTGGTCATGGCCAACTCGGGCCTGGCGGACGCCTACGAGCGCCTCTGGGAGGCCCGCGTCACCGTCGGGTCGGCGGAGGTCGGGATCACCGAGTCGCTGCGGCACTGGGTCAACGACGGGCTGATGGCGCTGTTCTTCTTCACCATCGGCCTCGAGATCAAGCGCGAGGTGCTGGTCGGCGAGCTGCGCCGCCCGCGCCAGGCCGCGCTGCCGATCGCGGCGGCGCTGGGGGGCGCGGTGGTGCCGGCGCTCGCCTTCGCGCTGGTCAACCTGGGCGGCGACGGGATCAGCGGCTGGGGGGTCCCGATCGGCACGGACACCGCCTTCTCGCTCGGCATTCTCAGCCTGCTGGGCGCCAGGGTGCCCCCGTTCCTCCTCGTGTTCCTGACCGCGTTCGCCATCGTCGACGACATCCTGGCGGTCGGGGTGATCGCCGTCTTCTACACGGACGCGATCGACTGGGGGGCGCTCGGGATCGCGGCCCTGCTCCTGGCCGGCCTCGTGGTGGCCAATCGCGCGGGCGTCCAGCGCTGGCCGGCCTACGCCTTCCTCGGTCTCGGCGTGTGGTTGGCCGTGTTCGAGTCGGGCGTGCACGGGACGATCGCGGGGGTCTTGGTCGCGATGACCGTGCCCGCCCGCTCCTGGATTAACCCGGGCGAATTCCTCCGCCGCGGGCGGGAGCTGCTGGACGAGGTCGAGCGCGCGGGCGCCACGCCGGGGAGCGTGCTCAGCAACGAGGCGCAGCAGCACGCGACCCAGCGGCTGGAACGGCTCTGCGAACAGGCCGAAACGCCGATGACGCACCTCGAGCACGGGCTCAACCCGTGGGTCTCCATCGTCGTGCTGCCCCTCTTCGCCTTCGCCAACGCCGGGATCCCGATGACAAGCGGGCTGGGCGACGCGCTCGGCAGCCCGGTGACGTGGGGTGTGGTCGCCGGCCTGGCGATCGGCAAGCCGGTCGGCATCACGCTCTTCGCCTGGCTCGCCGTGCGGGCCGGCGTCGCGCTGCGACTCGAGGGCGTCGCCTTCGGGCACATCGTCGGCGCCGCGGGGCTGGGCGGGATCGGCTTCACGATGTCCCTCTTCATCGCGGAGCTGGCCTACGAGGGCGACCCGAGCGCCCACTTCGCGCGGATCGGCGTGCTGCTCGGGTCGGTCGTCGCGGGCGCGGCGGGGTACCTCGTCCTGTCGCGGACGCTCCCGCCGCTGCAGGACGAGGCGGACGCCTGAGCCGGCCGCGCCCGGGCGGCTTCATGGCCGGACCGGGCCGTCCGGCGCTCCCCCGTGCCCCCGACTGCACCCCGCCCACGGTTCCCGTCACGCCCCAGCCCGGAACCGGCTCGAGCAAATCGACGCTTGACAGCTCGCGGAGCCGGTTCCAAATAATTGATTCGTTCCCCGGTTATCGAGACCACTTGTCGACGGGCCGGCGCATTGCCCCGGTCGCGCCACGTTCGCTCGGGTGGAAGCATGACCGGGATGGGCGCGACCATGCGCCAACCGACGACCGCCGTCGGGGTTCCCCTCGCCGCCTCCCTGCGCCATCCCCGGGGCAAACGGGAGCGGCGGCGCTCATTGAGCGGCCGCCGACCAAGCCGCGAGGACATCCGCCAGATTACGCCACCACGTCAGCCCGCGCGGTGGCCCGCAGCACCACCCGCACCGTCTCGTGGCTGACGCCGAAGTCAGCGGCCAGCGCCCGCAGACTTTTGGTCGCCGCGAGGGCACGGATGGCGGCCTTGTTGGCCGGCGTCAGCTTGCGCGGGCGACGAGCGTAGTGGCGGGGAACGGACCCGTCACGCTCGCGGCCACGCCGGCCATCATGGGGTGTCACCCGTAACTGACCGGACGTCGGGCGCCGGGACGAGGATTGTCCGGTGGAGCGGTACCGAGGTCCAGCTCCGATGACAGAAATCTCTGCCGCGGCCGGTGGCGTTAACCTCGCTGAGGAGGGCGTGCGCGGGGAGCCGTGCGCGTGCCGTCCCCGCCCCATGGCCCGTCCGTGCCGGCGTGCCGCCGGCGATCCGGCGAGGAGGTGACGATGGAGCGCACCCGCGACGCCGCGGCCGTGCGAGAGGCGCTGGCGGCTGGGCGGCTGACCGTTCCCGACCCCACGACCGGCTTCCACCACCCGCTGTACGCCACCTGCCCCAACGACGGGGCGCGTGCCCCGGTGCGGCGCGTGGTGCGGGGAGCGCGGGGAGCCATCACCCAGGTGACGGCGCGGTGCCCGCGGTGCGGCGCCGAGGTCACCGCCGCGCCCGAGGACCTGCACCTGGGGTGAGCAGCGGCGGCCGGCGGTCGGCGATGCAGGGACGCCGTCGGCTCGGGGCGGCGGGGTGCTGGGAGCGGCCACCGCACCCGGCGGTGGTGGCGCGGGGTGAGGCCACGGCGGCTCGTGCCAGCAGCGGGGTCGCTGGCGACGTGGGGCGGCGGTTGACCACACGCCGGTGGTTCGGCATGATCCGGGGCGACCGCGTTCGCGTCGCTCTTGCCTGATGGACCAAGCCGCCCCATGTCCGGCACCCCTCCTGACCAGTCCCACAATCTGCCCCTGCCGCGCACGCCCTTGATCGGACGCGATCGGGAGGCCGCGGCCATCGCTGACCTGCTGCGACGGCCTGACGTCGGCCTGCTCACCCTGACGGGTCCCGGTGGGGTGGGCAAGACGCGCCTGGCGCTCCAGGTGGCCCGCGACGTGGCCGACGAGTTCGCCGATGGCGTTGCGTTCGTCTCCTCGCCCCGGTGACCGACCCCGCCCTCGTCGCGTCCACTATCGCGTCAACGCTGGGCATGAGGGATGCGGGCGACGAGCCCCTGGAGGCCAGGCTCAAGACCTTCCTGCGCGACGAACACCTCCTGCTGGTGCTGGACAATTTCGAGCAGGTCGTGGAGGCCGCCCCGGTTGTCGCTGACCTGCTCGCCGCCTGCCCAGCGCTGAAGGTCTTGGTCACCAGCCGGGTGCGGCTGCGGGTCTCCGGGGAGCACGAGCACACCGTGCCGCCGCTCGAGGTGGCGGAGCAGGAGGAGGCAGCCTCCGTCGAGGACGTGGCCGGTTCTGGCGCGGTCCGGCTCTTCGTCGCACGGGCGCGGGCGGTGAAGGCGGACTTCGCGCTGACCCCCGAGACGGCGTCGGTCGTGGCCACCATCTGCCGCCGGCTCGACGGCTTGCCGCTGGCCATCGAACTCGCCGCGGCGCGCATCAAGGTCCTGCCGCCGGCGGCGCTGCTGGCGAGGTTGGAGAAGCGCTTGCCACTGCTGGGCGGAGGCGGACGGGACCTGCCGGTGCGGCAGCAATCGATGCGGGATGCCATCGCCTGGTCCTACGACCTCCTCTCGCCGAAGGAGCAACCCCTGTTCCGGCGGCTGGCCGTGTTCGTCGGCGGCTTCACCCTCGAGGCGGCGGAGGCCGTGGTCGGCGGAGCGCTCGACCCCGGCGTCGATCCCTTCGAGGCCGTCGCGTCGCTGGTCGACACGAGCCTGCTGCGGCAGGAGAACGGGCCAACCGGGGAACCGCGCTATCGGATGCTGGAGATGGTGCGGGAATTCGGGCTGGAGCGGCTCGCGGCCAGCGGGGAGGAAGCGGCCGTCCGCGCCGCCCATGCGGCCCACTTCCTGGCCCTGGCCGAGCGGGCCGTGCTGGAGCCCCACGGCGACACGGCGATCTACCCCTGGCTGCCGGTGCTCGACGACGAGCACCCGAACCTGCGGGCGGCGCTGGGGTGGCTGGCGGGCGCCGACGACGCGGGGGCGTTCCTCCGGCTGGCGACCCGGCTCTCGCAGTTCTGGTACCTGCGGGGCCACTTCAGCGAGGGGCGGCGGTGGCTGGAGGAAGCGGTGGCGCGGGCGGGCGGCGCCCCGCCCGCCCTGCGCGCCGCGGCCCTCTACGGGGCGGGGCGGCTGGCCCACTACCAGGGCGACGACGCGCGGGCCGTCCCGCTCCTGGAGGAGGCCCTGGGGCTGGCGCGGTGCGTGGACGGCAGCTGGCTGACACCCACCGCACTCCTGCTGCTCGGGGTCGTGGCGGAGGACCGGGGCCAGTACGCGCGGGCGGAGCCGCCGCTGCAGGAGGCGCTCGCGCTCTACCGGGAAGGGGGCCACGCGGGCCTGGCGTCCCTGACGCTCGGCCATCTGGGGATCGTGGCCTACGGGCGGGGCGACCTCGTGCGGGCGGACCAGACACTCGAGGAGGCGCTCGCCCTGGCGCGCACCTCGGGCGACCCTTCCCCACGATCACCGTCCTCTGGTACCTCGGGCTGGTGGCTGGCGAGCGGGGCGACGCCGCGCAAGCCGCCGCCTGCTTCGCGGAGGCGCTCACCCTGAGCGAGGCGGCCGGCGACCGGGAGGGGATCGGGCAGGCCCCTGGCCTGCTTCGGCGTCCTTGGCGCCGCGCGGGGAGGCGAGGCGCGCCCGCCCGCTGGGGGCGGCGGCGGCGCTCCGCGAGGAGATTGGGGCGTCCGCCAACCTGCCCGAGCGCGCCGCCTATGAGCGGGCGGCGGACGCGGCACGGTCCGCGCTGGGGGCGGAGGAATTCGCCTCGGCTTGGGCGGCGGGCCGGGCGCTACCGCTCGACCGGGCCACCGCCGAGGCGCGCGCCGTCGGGGACGCCGCGGCCGCCGAACCCGCCGGGACCGCGCCCGCCGCCGCGCACGGCCTGACGCCGCGGGAGGCGGAGGTGCTGCGGCTGCTGGTCGAGGGCCGCTCGGATCGGGAGATCGGGGCGGCGCTGTTCATCAGCCCCCGCACCGTGATGCGTCACGTGACCGGCATCCTGGCCAAGCTCGGCGTCGACAACCGCACTGCCGCCACCAACCTCGCCGTGCGCCAAGGACTCGTCTAAGGACGTCGGCGGCTCGCCTTTGATCGGCGCCTGGGTGATCCCACCCAGGCCACTGCCGTGCGCGCCGATCGGGGATTGGGTGAACTCCTGGATGTGGGTGGCCCCCGGCCCCGGCATGCTGGAACCGTGCCCACCGGACGGCCGGCGGGGCGGGGAACCGGGCGGAACCGGGAACGACGGAAGGAGCCGAGCGATGCAGGCGACGCAGCGGATTCAGGAGATGGGGCTGGGGCGGAAGCTGGTGGGGATCGTCGTGCTGGCGGCCGCGCTGGCGTACGGGCCGCTCGCCCTGGCGGCCCCCGGCGATGGCGCCGACACCGGCGCGGCGGGGTGCGGCGCGGCTGGCGCTCCGGTGACCGGAGCCACCACGGCGGGGATCGAGTGGTCCTCCAGCCCGCGCATGCCGGGCAAGCCGTACTGAGCCGACCCCCAGACGATTCGGACCCAGGGACGTGGTTCGGCGCCGCGGTCGGGACCGGCGGTCGGCTGGCGTGCGGCTGACCGCCTGCCGCTCGGGAGGAGCCGGACCCGGTCGGTCGTCTGGGGCGCGGGTCCCCGACCGAGGCGGCTGCCGTCACGGTCGGCGACGACCTCCTCCCTGACCCGCCGCCTAGCCGCCGTCGCCGGCGTGCGCCACCGACCGACGTCGAATGCCGCGAGGGCATCGGGGTTGACGAGGAGACCCGGCGCCGGCGTCGGCGTGCGGCGCACATGGGAGGTGACGGTCGTGTCC
Organism: Thermomicrobiales bacterium; assembly: GCA_030447415.1. Classification (GTDB taxonomy): domain Bacteria; phylum Chloroflexota; class Chloroflexia; order Thermomicrobiales; family UBA6265; genus JAUJOZ01. Next base: position 11,782 of record JAUJOZ010000050.1, read on the forward strand.
AGCTGCCTCAAGGGGTGTGCCACACGCCCCGAGCATCACCCACTCGCCCCGGGCACCCGGCCGGCCGGCCTCATCCGGATGCCCGCCGGCGGCCAGGTGACCCAGGTCGCGTCTCGTCCGCCCAAGGTCGCCTTCTGGGTGCTGGTCGGCCTCACCGTGGTCGCCCTGGCCGCGGTGGGCGGCGGGCTGGTCCACGCTCGCCGGTCACCAGACCCGGCGTGGGCCGACCACGCCGCCGAGGCGGAGGCCAATGCGGCGCTCGTCGCCCGCTTCTACGCCCAGGTCTGGAACCAAGGCACCCTGACGCTGCTTGACGAGCTCGTCGCCGCCGACCACGCCTACCACGATCCCACCACCCCCGCGTCGCGCCGGGTCCCGCCGGGATAAGGCGCCTCGTCGCCGAACATCGAGCGGCGTTTCCGGACGCCACGGTCACCCTTGACGACGTCGTGGCCGTCGGGGACCGGGTCGCCGTCCGCTTCACGGAGCGCGCCACCCATCGCGGCCGGGCCATGGGAGCGACGGGGACCGGTCGCACCATGATGGTGACCGGGGTGGCCGTCTTCCGCGTGGCGCACCGTCAGATGGCCGAAACCTGGGTCAGTTGGGACGCGTACGGTCTGGCGCAGCAGCTGGGGCTCTCCCTCGTCCCGGCCGGGGGCCGGAGGGTGACGAAGGGTCGGGGTCGGACCCCGAGCGACCGGGGACGCCGCGCTGACGAGCGGGGCGGGTGTCGCCGATGCTCGATCCTCCTCCTCAACCGATCGAAGACCGAGCGCCCGGACCGTCTCGTGGCCCACCCCGAAGTCGGCCGCGAGGTCGCGGCGGCTCCTGGTCCCGGCGAGGCGCGCGGATGGCCGATTCTTCGGCCGGCGTGAGTGCCCGGGCGCGAGGAATGGCGGCCACTCCAGCCGCAGCGATGCCGGCGCGGCAGAGCGCGCAGGTCGGGCATGGTTACGCGACGCGCGGCGGACAGCTTGAGCACGCGAAAGCAATCCCCGTCGCTTCCGGGATCTCTGGCTTGCTAGTCAGTAGTCCTCGGGCCTGCGGCACGCATGGCCGAGGGCCGTTAGGCGAGGTGGCCTCCCAGGAAACCCCGGCCAGCAGGATTCTGCCCCCTCGGTCAGCGGTCGTCCCACCCTCGTAGCGCGATCGGTGGCCCGAGAATCTCCTGCAACACCAGCGCCTGCCGCACGCCGGAGGGCGACGATAAGGCGGCGGCGACCTCGGCCCGCCGCACCCCTCGACGTCCCACCGGTGTTTGAACCGGCTGGACCGGGCGTTGTGGCGCCGGGCGCTGCGCCTCGTCTGACGTTGGCTCCGGCGGTGGGCGAATCGGCCGGAGGTCTTCTGGCAGATTGACCTCGGCTGAGGATGGCCGCCGGGCCGATTCGGCCACCTGCTCGAACATCTCGGCGATGACACCGCGGAAGGCCATTAGGCGGCTCCGATCCGAAGGATCTGCGTCATGGCTGCCGGTCCTCGCCCGCGAGCGACGAGCGCATTCGCGTGTCCGACTGGAGGTTTTCCATTCTGTAGTGATCCATCACGCCAAGTCGGCCGCTACGGAACGCCTCGGCCAGGGCAAGCGGCACCTGCGTTTCGGCCTCGACAACCTTGGCCCGCATCTCCTGCTCGAGGGCGACGGCCATCGCTCGCCGCTCCTCGGCTTTGGCCTGCGCGATCTTCTTGTCCGCCTCGGCCTGGTCGGTCTGCAGCTCGGCGCCGATGTTGCGCCCAACGTCGACGTCCGCGATGTCGATCGAAAGGATCTCGTAGGCGGTGCCGGCGTCGAGGCCCCGCTCCAGCACGTGGCGGGAGATCGCGTCCGGGTTCTCCAACACCGTCTTGTGGCTCACCGCCGAGCCGATCGAGGAGACGGTCCCCTCGCCGACGCGGGCGATGATCGTCTCCTCGCCGGCGCCGCCGACGAGGCGCTCGATGTTGGCACGGACGGTGACGCGGGCGACCGCGATCACCTGGATGCCGTCCTTCGCCACCGCCGCCACGCGTGGCGTCTGGATCACCTTCGGGTTGACGCTGACCTGCACCGCCTCCAGCACATCCCGCCCGGCGAGGTCGATGGCGGTCGCGCGCTTCCAGGGTAGGTCGATGTTGGCGCGGTCGGCCGAGATCAGCGCCTGGACCACCCGCCCGACGTTGCCACCGGCGAGGTGGTGCGCCTCCATCTGGCCGACGTCGAGCGGCATCCCCGCCTTGCTGGCGCTGATGTACGGCCTGACGATATCGCCCGGGCTGACCTTCCGCAGCCGCATGCCGATCAGCGTCCCCAACCCGACCCGGACGCCGGAGAAGATCGCTGTGATCCAGAGCCCAATTGGCACGAAGTAGAGAAAGAACACGACGAGCAGCACGACAATCGCAAAGACGACAAGAAGCGTGATACTGGCGGTGTCCATCGGAGCTCCTCTGCGATGCGGGGTCGCGTCCTCCCGCCTCGTACGGTGGGCGACGGCGCGCGCCCGCGTGACGCCTAATCGGCCGCGTGGTGGACCCGGCGCACCACGCGTCGGTAGCCCTCGTCGGTGACGACAGTAATCGCCTCCCCTGCGGTGATGTACTCGCCGTTCGTCACCACATCGACCTGCCGGCCCTGGATGTCGGCGGTCCCACTCGGGCGCAGATCCGACAGGGCGACGCCGCTGGTACCCGCCAACAGCCGCCCTTGCGCCGGCCGTCCACGCTGAGGCGTCTGCTTGGCGGGCAGCCCCAGATCGGACCCGCCGCCGAACCAGCGCAGCCACCCACTCGGCGGCCGCGCAGCGGCCGGTGCCGCGTCGCCCCCCTGCGCTTGCAGCACCAATCCCCCTGCGCGCCTGAGGTGGGGCAGGAACGCCAGCAACGCGACCGTGCCGACGACGACTGCGAGCAACGCCGCGGCGACGGACCACCCTGCCCGCTCGGTCGCCTCCGGCGTTCGGATCTCGCGCCCCACCATCGCGAGCCAGAAGCCACCCGCCAGCGCGGCCAGCCCCACGATGCCCGGCACACCGAAGCCTGGAATGACGAAGACCTCGACCGCGATCAGAACCAAGCCGAGCGCGACGAGCGCAATGTCCTCCCAGCCGGCCAACCCGGCAAGCATATGCCCCCAGAAGAAGGTCGCCAGCAGCAGCAGCCCGATACTCCCCATGGCGCCGAGGCCGCCGACGAAGAAGTCGCCGATGATGAGCAGGATCGCGGCGCTGATCAGCAGCGAGGCGACGACGGGATTCGTGACGAAGCGGACGAACCGCTCGGCCGGGCGCGGCGACGTCTCCTCGATAGCGGCGCCGGTCAGCCCGGCTGCCTGGAGCAGCTCGTCACGATTGGCAACGATGCCATCCGCGTAGCCCCAGGTCGTCGCCTCGGTCGTAGTCAGCGTCAGCAACTCACCCCGCGCGACGAGGCCGTCGATGGCGACATCGGGATCAACCATCGCCTCGGCGATGAGCGGCTCCCGCCCGCGCACCTCGGCGGTGGTCTTGAACGTCTTGCGGACGGCGGAGACGACCTTCGCGCTCGCGGTCTCACCGGACCCATCGACCGGCGTCGCTGCGCCCATCACCGCCCCGGGTACCATGTAGATCTCTTCGGCGGCGATGGCGATCAGCGCCCCCGCCGAGAACGCCGTCCGGTTGACGAAGGCAATGGTGCGCACGTCGGCGTCGAGCAGGGTGTCCTGCATCTGGAGCACGGCGTCAAGCCGGCCACCGGGCGTGTCGATCTCCAGGATGACGGCCGGCGCCCCCGCGTCCACTGCCTCGCCGACCACGCGCTCCAGGTACGGCGCCAGTCCCAGGTCAATGGTACCCGTGATGGAGACCAGGTAGACCGGCGCCGCAGTATCCGTCATCTCCGCTGCGGCCTGCGCGTTTCCCCGCTGACGGGAAGCAGTGCGGCGAGGACAACAAGCAAGGCCGGCCAGCGACCGGGGAACAGTCGCGGGATGGGAGGGAAAGGGGCAGCTTGGCGCCTCGTCGCGCCGGTGGATGCGTCTCCACGGTCCAAGCCTCCGTGACGCATTATGTCAGAGGCAGCGCGCTGGTGCGTGTCTGGTTGTGGGGTGGCCTACGGAAGTCCTGGGCGCGAGGGCACAACCCATCCACCAAACGACGCGGATATGGAATGATCGACCATTGTCGGGACGAGGCATGCCTCCCCTTTGACGGTTCGTGCGAGGCGCTGCTGTTGACCTAATCCGAGCGGTTCGCCATGATGCGGAGCACGCACGTCGGTCCACCTGCTGCCCACGGACTGAGCCGCGCCATGTCCGGCACGCCGCCTCTCAACCGCCACCACGACCTCCCGGTGCCGCTCACGCCCCTCGTCGGACGGGAGCGCGAGGTCCGCGACCGTCGGGGGGGACTTGCTGCGTCGGGAGGACGTCCGCCTCCTCACGCTGACCGGTCCCGGTGGCGTGGGCAAGACTCGCCTGGCGCTCCGGTCGCCGCCCAAGTTGCGGACGCGTTCCCAGACGGCGTCGCCTCTGTCGGCCTCGGCCCCCGGTCACCGACCCCGGTCTCGTCGCCTCTTCCGTCGCCCAGGCGCTCGGCGTCCGCGAGGCCGGTGACGAGCCGCTCGAAGCCCGGCTACGGCGTTCCTCCGCGGCAAGCGCCTGCTGCTCGTGCTGGACAACTTCGAGCAGGTCGTCGAGGCCGCCCCGCTCGTGGCCGAACTCCTTGCCGCGTGCCCGGGCGTGACGGCGCTCGCCACCAGCCGGGTCCGCCTCCGGGTCTCGGGCGAGCGCGAGTACCCGGTGCGCTGCTCGGGCTCCGCGCCGGACGCCGCCGTTTCCCCTGGCCGACGCCGCGACCCAGTCCGGGGCGGTCGGCCTCTTCGCGGAGCGGGCGCAGGCGGTCAGGCCGGAGTTCGCCCTCACGGACGAGAACGCCGCGGCCGTGGCCGCGATCTGCCGACGGCTGGACGGGCTTCCACTGGCCATCGAGCTGGCCGCCGCCCGCGTCAAGGTGCTGCCGCCGGCCGCGCTGCTGTCGCGGTTGGAGCGGCGCTTGCCGCTGCTGACCGGGGGCGGGCGCGACCTCCCTGCCAGGCGCGGCAACAGACGATGCGCGATGCGATCGCCTGGAGCCACGACCTGCTGACGGCGGAAGAGCAGGCGCTCTTCGCCGCCTCGCCGTCTTCGCCGGCGGGTTCGAACTGGAGGCCGCCGAGGCGGTCTGCACTGGGACGGGCGATCTCGGCGCCGACGTCTTGGAAGACCTGGCATCGCTCGTGGACAAGAGCCTGCTGCGCCAGGAGGTCGGGCCGAGCGGCGAGCCGCGCTTCGGCATGCTGGAGACGGTCCGCGAGTTCGCGTTGGAACGCTCGATGGAAAGCGGCGAGGCGGCGATCACCCAGGAGCGGCACGCCGAGCACTTTGCGGCCATTGCCGAGGCGGTGAGCCAACGCTTCGTCGCGCTCGAGCAGGGTGCGCAGCAGGTGCAGTTCGCCGCCTGGGGGCCGACCTGGCGAACCTGCGGGCTGCGTCGGCCTGGGCGCTCGACCGTGGCCGACTCGCGATGGCGCTCCGGCTCGGCACGGCCAGCCGGTCATACTCGAACATCCACGGCAACCCGGCCGAGGCGCTGAGACTGCTGGCGGCCGCGCTCGCCGTCCAGGGGATGCCAGTCCGAAGACGAGAGTCGACGCGATCTGGGCCGTCGCCAGCATCTCCTCGCTGGCCGACCTGGCCCTGGCCGCCGCGCTCGCCGATGAGGCCATCACCGCGGCCGACGCCGCGGGTGACCGCTTTCGCGCCGCCAAGGCCCGGATCGCGCGTGCCATCGTGGCGGAGTGGACGGGCGACTTCGCAGGCGCGGTTTCGCTTCAGGAGCAGGGACTGGCGATCGCACGGGACCTGATCGCCGATGCTGCGGTGGGGGAACTCGCGTGCCTTCCCTGACGGGAAATCTGGCGGACAGCGCGCTGTGGCTGGGTGACGTGGACCGAGCCACCCGGCTCGCCACGGGGCCGTCGCGTGGGCGCGGGACTCGGGTCAGCCGTGGGGAACGGCCCAGGGCCTGCAGACGCTTGCCGCGGCCGCCAGCGCCTCCGGTGACCAGGCGGGGGCAGCCCAGCTCTACAGGAGGTCCTGGCGATCCGGCTCAGTTGGGAGACCGGGCCGGGGTGGCGGGAGTCCCGGCCGGGCTCGCCGGGGTGGTTGCAGCCCTAGGGCAGCTGGAGCGGGCCGTGAGTCTGCTCGGCGCGGCCGAAATGCTGCGCTCGTCAGTCGGCGTTCGCTATGGACCGCACCACACCCGGGGAGCGCAGGTTCTCGCCGACGTGCGGTCACGCCTCGACGACTGCGCTTCGCGGCGGCGTGGGAGGCGGGACGGGGAGTGGTCACGGGAGCGGGCAGTGGAGGAGGCGCGCGACGCAGTGGCGGAGGCGTCGCGGGTGCAGTCGCCGCGGCAAACAGGCGCCCGCGTCGCGCCTACCGGCCTGACGCCCCGGGAGGTGGAGGTGCTGCGGCTGCTGGCACGGCGCCTGACCGACAAGGAGAGATCGCGGCGGCGCTCTATCAGCCCCCGCACCGTCGCCTGGCACGTCACCGCCGTCCTCACCAAGCTCGGCGTCGACGGCCGCCGCCAGGCCGCAGCCGAAGCTGTCCGGCTCGGAGTCGTCTAAGACCCCCGGTCCCCGCAATTTCTACGGGGCCGCCCCCGGCACCTCCGCGGCAGAAACCCGCACCTTCTGACGATGTGCGCGATCGCACGGTGGCGCATGATGGGATCGTTCCGCGGAGCCGTTGGCACCACCCGGGATGGTCCAACGCAGCGCCGTCCGACGCCTACGCAACAAGGAGCTACCCATGCGCGCCCAGTTCGTTCGCTCCTTCCACCGCTGGTTCCCTCGCGTGCCGCCTCCGGTCCGTGTTTGTCCTGCTCCTGATCGCGGCCGGCATCCTCGCGATGCCGGCGTTCGCCGGTCGGCCCGCGCGGACCACGTCCGACCCGTCCCGAACAATGACCCAGCGGCCGTGGTCGAGGCCTACGCCGCGGCCGTCAACGCCGGCGACCTCGCGGCGATCCTAGCCCTGTACGCCGACGATGCGGTGCACATCGCACTCCCGACGGCGGACGGGTCGGCCGGCGTCTGCCTCGGCAAGGCGCAGTTCCGCCTCTGGTACCAGCAGAGTCTGGCGAACGGGGAGCGCCTGGAGGTGGTGGAGGACAGCCTCACGGTCGCCGGCGACCGGGTCACGTTCCTCGCTCGCCTGACGAGCGACCCTTGGCGGAAGTTGGGCCTGGGGAGCCTGGAGGCCAACGTCGAAGCGGTCGTCGTGGACGGCCGGTTCACCACCCATGTCGTGATGCTGACGCCGGGGTCGGTGCGGGAGCTGCTGACCGCGCTCGGCACCATCCCGACTCCGCCGGCCGGGACCGAGCCGGTGTCGGAACCGCACCACGGTCCGCGCTAGTCGCCGCGACCGACGCGCGCGGGCCGGTGGGTGCCCGCCGGTCTCACCAGCAGCGGGGAGTCGTCCGCGTGGACTGCTCCCCCGCTGCCTATCGGCTGTATGTCGCACCGCCTGCGGGGGATCCGACGGTCGGTGCCGACGGCCGAACCGCGCTCGTGGTTGGTGCTCGGCGGGATGCGGACGCGCTGATTGTGCATCGCTCCTCACGCCGGGACCGCGGTGCCTGGCGCAGCGCCTGCCGGATCGTCTCGTGACTCACGGCAAACTCGGCCGCCAGGTCCCGCAGGGTGCGGAGGAGGCGAGAGTCCGGATCGTCTGGCGCTCCGCGTCCGTGAGGCGACCCGGCGGGCGGCGCTGGTACGGTGCCCGCCCTGACGTGCCCACGGCCCGGCGCTCCGTCGGGATGCCGACCGACGACGAACCCGGGTCGTAGGGGCGAGCGAGCGACCGATCCCCGTCGCTTCCGCCAGATAGACGCTCCATCACGGGGTACACAATCAGTGGCTCTTGTGTAGCAATAGCCTCAGGCGTAGGAGAACAACTGCGTGATCGGGCTGACGCGCGCGCGTGGAGCTTGGCCCTCGGATGGCACAAGGCACGACCCTCGGGCGTAGGCACGCAGGTCGGCAGACCCTCGTGAGTAATCCCGCCCGCCTGGACTCCGGTTCATGACAACCAGGTTGATGTCGCCGGGGACCGTAATCGCACCGGTCTCCCGTAGGACTGTCACCCACCCGTGAGCACACTACCAGCGGGATACCCTCGCGACGATGGTGTTCGCTGCAGCGTAGATCGGCTACACAGCGCCAGCGCGGCGGGGAGGCCAGTAGTGGAACTGATGACGTCTCAACGAGCCTGGGAAGCGCGAGCACGGGGTCATCTGCAACCGGGAGACAGGTTGGTCATCTTGCTGTCGCCGCGGTAAATACAAGTGTGGGCCATCGGTGAGGGACGAGCTGTTACACCACCATTTGGTGGCTCAACCACTCCAACATAGGTAGACGGCAGTACGCGGGGTTGAGGTAGGCACTCCGGGCGAAGCTTGACAGCCCCTTCCTCCATGGTCCCACGCATTTTGTTTTTTGCCCTGCCTTCCGCACGAGGCTTGGTCTGGGATCCAATCGTCAGTCAGATCCCAGACCCCGGCGGTCACGGTCGCGTCACCGGGCCAGGTGCCGCGCGAGTTCCGCCGCCTCAAGCAGCGCGTCCTCGATCCGGTTGCGTTGGCGGCGCAGCTTCGTAAGCAGGAAATAGAACTCGCTGGACGTCGGGTCGAGCTTGGCGAGGTCCTGCATCGGTGCGAGCCCGGGCAGCACCGGCAACTGCAACGCTGGGTCCATCTCGTACGGGCCGTCGACAGTGAACAGCGCCGGGTTGACGATGCGGGTCAGGCGCTTGAGGCCCTCGTTGCGCCGGCGGATGTCGCCCGTCGGCGCCTCGTTCAGGCGCTGGCTGGCGGCTCTGAACGCCTCGGCTGCGCTGATCGTGCCGGTGAGGTCGAGGTGCTGGCCGGCACCCTCCTGCAGCGGGCCCAGGTGGTCGAGGAAGTCCTGCGCGCTGGGCACGAAGTTGTACGGTATGACCTCGGGCAGGCACATTCGGGCGGTCATCGTCAGGTAGATCTGAACATCCTCCGCCAGGATCTCCGCGTCGGCCTTGTCGAGCGTGTCCTCGGGCGAGTGCCACCAGTAGGCGCCGCCGCATCCGCCAACCGCCTTACGGTCCGGATGGTCGACCGGCAGCATCCGGTACGCTCCCAGGCTCGGCAGCCCCACGCCGAGGAACGACTGGTCGCCCGCCCGGAGCGGCCGGCGGATGTTGGGCTGCTGGCCGGAGAGCTCCTGCACCACCGCGGCGGTGACGTGCTCGATCTCGCCCATGTTGTAGCGGCAGTCCCAGGTCTCGGTTTCGCGCACGCCCGGCGAGTCGATGTTCAGGTACCCGATGCAGCGGTCGCGCAGCTCGCGGAACCGCGTGTCGGCGTACCAGGTCGAGCCGGAGTAGCGCCCCGTTGAATGGCCGGGCCACCAGCAGAAGCGGACTCCGCGGCGCAGGTCGCCCCGGTGCTCGGACAGAATCCGGGCCATCTCGATGAGCGCCACGTCACCGGTCGCATTGTCGGTGACGCCCTCGTACCAAGAGTCGATGTGAGCCCCGACGAGGAGGAAGTCGTCGCTGCCGCCGCCAGGGATGGCGGCCGTTGCCAGGGGGATGTGCATCCACTCGGTCTTGACGTTCGACTCCAGCCGGACCCGGATGGACCCGCCGTTCAGCATCCCAGCGATGCGCTCGCCGTCGGCCTTCTTCACCCCGAGGACCGGGATCGTGGGCAAGCGCTTGGCCGACTCCGGGGTCGGCGTGCCCCAGACGCTCGTGCCAATCATCTCGTGCACGACGTCCTCGTCCGACGGCCAAATGTGGACGTGGCCGGCGGCGCCGTGCTCCTGCGCCCGGCGGATTCCGTCCGGCCCGCCGTCGGCGGTGATGACCACCTTCCCCGTCACGTCCAGGCCCGTGTAGTCGCCGGCGACGGCGCGGTGGGAGAAGATCATCTCCCCTGGCTTCGGGGGGGCGAAGGGGACGAAGACCAACTCGGCCTCGACGCCGCCCGGCGGCGTCTGAGCGCCGAAGGAACGGGTCCGGACCTGGACCTGCTCGACCTCCCGTCCCTCGGCGTCGAGGAGGGCCAGCTTGCCCTCCAGGGGCCAGGAGATCAGCGAGTCGAACTCCAGGATCTCCGCCTCGAGGCCGTAGCCCGTCACCGTGTCGACGACGTAGCGGGCCGCCGTCCACTCGTCCTCGCTGCCGGTGTCGCGGAACAGGGTGCTGAAGACGTTCAGGTGCGCCTGGAGGCGCTCGGTCGACACCCGCTCCCGCAGCCCGCCCTCGATGGTCGTGTCCAACGTTCCCTGACTCACGTTCCTCTCCTCACTGGTCCCGACTGAGCGCGCCCGGTTAGACAAGCGCGGGCTGCAAGTTCGCGCACAGGTCGGGCGTCACCAGCGCCTGCGCCACCAGCTCCGGCTGGAGGAAGAGCTGGATCGAGGTCTCGGTCTGCCCCGCGTGCCCGACGTGGCCGCCGTCGCCGGGCGCCAGCGCTGCCAGCTCCGCGCCGAGCAGCTCCCAGTAGGAGAGGGCGGCCGCCCGGACCCCGTGGTCGGCCAGCTGGGTCGCCGCCACGCCGACCACGCGCCCGTTGCCGCCGTGTCCGTTGACGATCACCATCCGGCGCAACCCGTGCCGGGCCACGCTGGCCCCGAGGTCGGCGATCAGGGCGAGGATCGTCTCGGGGCGGAGGCTGAGCGTGCCAGCGAAGGGTAGCCAGTAGGGCGAGAGGCCCCACCAGATCGGCGGGAGGACGAGGGCGGGCGGCTCGGCGAGGCGCCGGGAGGCTCGCTCCACCACCGCGGTTGCCGCGTTGGCGTCGGTGTCGAGTGGGAGGTGGGGGCCGTGCTGCTCGACCGAGCCGATCGGCAGCAGCAGGACCGCCCCCGCGGCCGCCGCCTGGGCGACTTGGTCGCGCCGCAGCTTGTGCCACCGCACCTCGGCCACGGCTGTCTCCTCCCGCCCTTGGCGCTCCGCGATGTCCGCCGCCTGGCGGGGATCGACGGGGAGCGCCTCGGCGCCCGCTGGCCACGGGATGGAGCGCCACCATTGGTGGCGACGCCTCCCATGCCTCGGGCATCCTCGACGATAGTATGGCCCGTTCGTGATTCGCGAGTTTCGGCAACGATCTCGGCCCCTCGTCAGTCAGATGCTCGTCGCCGCGGTAAAGCCACCTGACCCTTCGTTCATCGTGATCGGTGGTGGCGTCGCCGAGGGGGACGATGCCCTCCGCGCCGTGGCCGTCCACCAGTGCTCGCTGCCGCTCGCCACGCGGCACCTGCTCATCCGGCGCTCTCGCTGAGCAACCGCTCCGGGGACCTCGGGGCTGCGGCGACGGGTCTCGATGAGCTCTTCGCTCCTGGTCGGACCCGCCTGCCCCACGACCCCGGCCGGAAAGGTCCGCTCGTCGGTTGGTGGAACCGGCGGTCATCGAACGATGATGCATCGGCTACAGGTGGCACCAGACTTGCCGGAGGGGTGCGCGACGCTGCCGGTCAGCCGGTCCGTCACCCGTCGAGCACCTGCACCGAGTTCGTGACCGATCGCGGGATTGGCGCGGACGCACCAAGAGGAGGCTGGACCATGGGAAATCACGAAGATCGGCTCGCCGCGCTGCTTGCCGAGTCGGTCAAGGGGCGACTGACGCGACGCGAGGTCATGCGGCGTGCGGCGGCTCTCGGTCTGGCCGCGCCAGCCGTCGCCGCGCTGCTCGCCACCCGGGGTACCGAAGCCGCCGCCGCCCGCCAGGAGGCCGAGAAACCGGGTTCCCTCAACATGCTCTACGCCACGGTTGAGGCGGACGTCGAGGCGATCAAGCTGATGATCCCCGACTTCAAGGCGGAGACGGGGATCGACGTCAAGCTCGACTCTCAACCCTACGACGCCCTCCAGCAGCGGGTGTTCGCCGAACTGGCCTCGGAGAGCGACTTCTACGACGTCATGATCTGCGACACGCCATGGACCCCGGCCCTCACCGGCAAGCTCGAACCCCTCAGTGCCTACCTCACGAACCCGGCGCTCAACGACATCGCCGACCTCGCGATCGAGGACTTCATCCCCAAGGTCTTCTTCGACACGGCGGTCTACCACCCCGCGGAGCCGCACCGCCAGTTCCCGCCCCCCGACAAGATCGACCTCGCGGCGATCACGGGCCAGGGCTTCGAAGTGTTCGGCCTGCCCCTCCAGGCGAACGCGCTGGTCATGATGTACCGGCAGGACCTGTTCGAGGAGCCGAAGGAGCAGGAGGCGTTCCGCCAGCAGCACGGCCGCGAGCTGACGTACCCCGAGACCTGGGACCAGTTCGTGGAGGTCGCGAAGTTCTTCACCCGCCCCGACGAGCGACTCTACGGCACGACGCTGATGGCCGGCAACGGCGACTGGGCCACCGACGACTTCAAGACCCTCCTCGCCGGCTGGGGCGGCAACGGGTACATGATCGGCGACAAGTTCACGCTCGACTTTAATAGCCCCGAGGGCGTGGCGGCGCTGACCTTCTACGCGGACCTCATCAACACGCACAGGGTCACGCCGCCCGGGGTGACGTCCTTCTCCTGGGACACGGCGGCCTCCACGTTCGCTTCCGGCCTCACCGCGATGAGCATGAACTACCACACCGTGACCCTGAATCCGGACGTGGAGGGCAAGGTTGCCTACGGCGTTGTCCCGCAGCAGGTAACCCGTGGCCCGCACTTCGGCACCTGGATGCTGAGCGTGAACAAGTTCTCCAAGAAGAAGGAGTGGGCATACCGGGCGGCAACCTGGTTCACAAGCGCCAAGGCGCAGACCAAGATGCTCCAGACCCAGCTCCACCCGAGCCGCATCTCGGTCTACGAGGCCGCGAAGACGGACCCGGCCGCGCAGGCGTTCGGCAACTTCTACGACGCCCTCGGCCAGTCGCTGGCGGTGGGTGTCGGGCGACCGCGCCTCACCAACTACGGGGCGGTTGACAAGGAGATCTGGGTCGCCGTCAACCAGGCCGCGAGCGGCGCAAAGTCCGCGGAGGAGGTGCTCGCCGAGGCGGCCGAGAAGGTGACCGAGCTGCTCAAGCAGGAGGGCTACCCCGTTGGCTAAGCCGACCCCCACCGGCGCTGCCGTGGGGCGGACGGGGGTCGAGCGGGGCATGAGGGGGAGCCGCGCATCGCGGCTCCCCCTGGGCCGGGCGGTTCCCCGCCCCGCGACGGGGTCGGACCACAAGGCACGGGGAGCCAACCGGTCCGGTTGGCTCCTCGTCGCCCCGGCGGTGGCCGTCCTCCTCTCGATGACGATCTTCCCGGCGGTGTACCTGCTCTATTCCAGCTTCCGCCGCTACAACCTGATGAACCCCGACGCCGCGCAGTTCGTCGGGCTCGACAATTATGGCCATATCGTGACCAGCGGAGACGTCCGCCACGGCCTCTGGGTCACGCTCGTCTTCGTCGTACTGGCCGTGGGCTTCGAGTTGGCGCTTGGCCTGGTCTTGGCCATCATCCTCGCGCGCCAGAGTCGCGAGAACACGATCGCCGCCACGATCTTGATCCTGCCGATGGCGGTCACCCCCGTCGTCTCCGCCCTGATCTGGCGGGAGCTGTTTAACCCGAACTACGGCTGGGTGGACTACTACCTGCAGAAGTGGGGCCTGATCGACGAACCCATCGCCTGGCTGAGCGAGCCGACGACCGCCTGGGTGACACTCATCAGCCTGGACGTCTGGCAGTGGACCCCGTTCGCCGCGCTCATCCTGATGGCTGGCCTGCAGGGGATCCCCCAGGAGCCGAAGGAGGCGGCCGCTGTCGATGGCGCCCACGGCGTGCGGCTCTTCCTGGATATCACGCTGCCGCTGCTCCGGCCGTTCATCGCGATCGCCGTCCTGCTCCGCACGCTCGACGCGTTCAAGACCTTCGGCACGATCAAGGTGCTCACGGGGGGCGGGCCGGGGATCTCGACGGAGATCATCAACCTGACGATCTACCGCACGGCGCTCCAGGACTTCAGTGTCGGGGCGGCGGCGGCGTTGGGGATGGCCTTCCTGATGTTCCTCTCGCTCGTCGTGCCGCAGCTACTCAAGGTGCTCGCCCGCAACACTGACCTCGTGGAGGCCTGAGATGTCCGTTCGAACCCGCCGCCGGTTGGGGCATGCGGCCACGCGCGTCGTGCTGTGGGCCACCGTCGCGGTCGTCCTCATCCCCCTCGTCTGGATGGTAACGACCTCGGTCAAGCCGGAGGGGTACGCGCAGACGATCCCGCCAACCTGGGTCTTCCGGCCGACCCTGGACCACTACCGCACCGTGCTCAGCGGGGAGTCCGCCACGGCGTTCGGTCCGCTCCTGCTGCACAGCGCCATCGTCTCGGTGAGCGCGACGATCATCGCGGTGACCTTCGGCCTGCTGGCCGCCTATGCGCTCGCGCGGATCCCCTTCCACGGGAAGCGGACCCTGGCGATGTGGATCCTCTCGACGATCATGTTTCCGCCGGTGGTCGCCGTCATCCCGGTGTTCATCATGGCCGGCCGGTGGGGGCTGATGGACACGTACCCGGCGCTTATCATCCCCTACGCCGCCTTCAACCTGCCGATCGTCATCTGGACGCTGCGTAGCAACATCCGCCAGATCCCGCAGGAGATCGAGGACGCCGCGTTCATCGACGGCGTGTCGCGTCTGGGCATCATCCCGCGGATCGTCCTGCCGCTGGCGGCGCCCGGCATCGCGACCGCGGCGATCCTGAGCATGCTCCTCTCCTGGAACGAGTTCCTCTTCGCGGTGACGCTGACGCGCTCGGAGGTCAAGACCGCCCCCGTGGGCATTAACGAGTTCACCGGGATGTTCGGCACGCAGTGGGGCGCGCTCACGGCCGCCGCCACGACGATCGTGGCACCGGTCATCGTGATGGCCCTCATGCTGCGCCGGCACCTGATCGAAGGGCTGACCCTCGGCGCGGTGAAGTGATCCTCGGCGGCATCTGAACGTCTTGGCACCGCAGACTGCCGGTTCTCCCGTCGGTAGCGGGCCTTCCATTCCGAAAGGCGAATGCTATGAAGGCGGTCCTTTTCCCCGGCAACAAGCAGGTGGATGTGGTCGATCGGCCCGATCCCAGGCCGGGGCCCGGCGAGGTCGTGATCAAAACGCGGGCCTCCGCCATCTGCCGCAGCGACATGGGCCTCTACTACGGCACCAGCAACATCGTGGGTGGCGAGGCGGCGGGCAAGGGCCTGGTCGTCCCCGGCCACGAGCCGGCCGGCGAGGTCGTCGAGGTCGGTTCGGACGTCACCGCGGTGCGGACCGGCGACCGGGTCGCCGTCCACCTGGCGATCGGCTGCGGCCAGTGCCGCTACTGCCTGGAGGGGTACGACTTCCTGTGCCCGACGTGGAAGTGCCTCGGCTTCGACATCGACGGCGGCGACGCCGACTACCTCGTCGTGCCGGCCCGCAACTGCCTCAAACTGCCCGACCAAATCACCTTCGAGGTGGGTGCCGTCATGACGGACATGGTGGGCACGCAGCACGACGCCCAGCGGCGGCTGAACGTCTCGGGCGCCACGACACTCGCGATCTTCGGCCTCGGCCCGATGGGTGGCGCCGGCGTGCTCGTCGGCAAGGCGCGCGGCGCCCGGGTCATTGCCGTCGACCTCCTCGACAGCCGCCTGGAGTTGGCGCGCGAACTCGGCGCGGACGAGGTCGTCAACAGCAAGGAGGAAGACCCGGTCGCGCGCCTCCGAGCCCTGACCGACGGCGAGGGCGTGGACATCGCTATCGACTCCTCGGGTAACCCGGCAGGCCAGAACGCCGCCCTCGACAGCGCCCGCAAGTTCGGCAGCGTCGCCTTCATCGGCGAGTCGCGGAAGACGGAGCTCAACCCGAGCGACCAGTTCATTCGCAAGCTCCTGACCGTCATCGGGGCATGGTATTTCCCGGTCTGGGAGTGGCCGGAGATCGCCCGCTTCGTCGTCGACCGCAAGGTGGCGGTCGAGAAACTCATCACCCACCGCTTCCCGCTCGGTGAGGCGCCCGAGGCCTTCCGCATGTTCGACGAGCGCCTCACGGAGAAGGCGGTCTTCGTCTGGGACTAGCCGGGGGCGGGTTGGGTGCCCTTCGGGAGGGCATCACGAGAACAAGGAGGGCCTCGTGGCCGGCATGAAGCTCGCGTTCAATACCTGGGTGTACTCCAGCTTTCCAGTCTGGGTCCCCGCCTACCCGCTGGAGGAGACGATCAAGCGGCTCGGCCGCATTGGCTACGACGGGATCGAGATTGGCGCCGCTGCCCCGCACGCCTACCCCGACTACCTGAGCAAGGAGCGCCGGAAGGAGCTGCGCAAGTCCCTCGGCGACAATGGGATCGAGGTGTCCGCCATGCTGCCCGCGCCCGGCGGCGGACCGGGGTTCAACGTCGCCTCCCCGCTGGCCGAGGAGCGCCGCAACGCTATCGAGCAATACAAGAAGGTGGCCGAGCTCTGCTCGGACTTGGGCGGGAAGACCCTCCTCTACGTCGCCGGCTGGCAGATCTTCGGCACCCAGCGGGAGCAGGCCTTCGCGTGGAGCCGCGACGCCCTGGCCGAGGTCGCGCCGAGTGCGGCGGATGTGGGCGTCACGGTGGCCGTGGAACCGACTCCGACCGACAGCAACCTGATCGAGAGCGCCGACGATGCGATCGAGCTGATGCGCGCGGTCGGGGCGCCGAACGTCAAGCTGATGTTCGACACCATCCACGTCCTGTACCGCAACGAGGCCCCGACCGACTACGTCTACCGGATGGGCAAGGACCTGCACTACGTCCACCTGGCGGAGCTCGACCGCCTCGCGCCAGGCCAGGGCCGGTGCGACTTCGTCGGCCTGGTCGCGGCCCTGAAGGAGGTCGGCTACGAGGGCTACCTCTCGATGGAGATCGGCTTCAACCGCCGCGACGTCGAGGCCGACCTGGTGGCGCGGCAGGCCTACGAGTACATGAAGCCGCTGATCCAGGGTTGAGGAGGGTCCGACGGCCAAATCCATACTGCCCCCGGAGCCGTTCCGGACCCTCGACGCCGATCGGCGCAACCCTTCGCCATGCTCCCAACTTCACGTCACTTCCCCAGCATTGCGGGGTTGGATTCGGCTGCCCGGCTGACTGCCTGGAGCACTGAACGAACTGTCTCGTGTGAAACCCCGAGGTCGCGGGCGACGGCACGCAGCCCCTCCCGTTCCGCCCGGGCGGCGACCTCCCGCCAGCACTCCCGCGGGATGCGGACGCGCTTGGCTCCCGCGGCGTACCGGCCCGAGCCGCCGCGCCGACGCGCCCGGAGGACGGGCTCTGGGTAGAGGAAGGGGACCAGGGGCGGCGACACCGCGTCTATCTCGCGCAACCGATCCCCGTCGCTTCCGCTGATGCAGCACGGCCGTGGCATCCTCGCCGCGGCCGTTGGCGTTCCGGGGGCCGAGGCAGGGAGCCGGTTGACGTAACGCCGACCGTTCGGCATCATCGGGGCCGACCGCCCCGTTCGCCCGCCGACCGACCGAGCCGCGCCATGCCCGGAGTGCCGCCCCAGCACCCCTCCTGACCAGTCCCACAATCTGCCCCTGCCGCGCACGCCCTTGATCGGACGCGATCGGGAGGCCGCGGCCATCGCTGACCTGCTGCGACGGCCTGACGTCGGCCTGCTCATGCCCTGACGGGTCCCGGTGGGGTGGGCAAGACGCGCCTGGCGCTCCAGGTGGCCCGCGACGTGGCCGACGAGTTCGCCGATGGCGTTGCGTTCGTCTCCTCGCCCCGGTGACCGACCCCGCCCTCGTCGCGTCCACTATCGCGTCAACGCTGGGCATGAGGGATGCGGGCGACGAGCCCTGGAGGCCAGGCTCAAGACCTTCCTGCGCGACGAACACCTCCTGCTGGTGCTGGACAATTTCGAGCAGGTCGTGGAGGCCGCCCCGGTTGTCGCTGACCTGCTCGCCGCCTGCCCAGCGCTGAAGGTCTTGGTCACCAGCCGTGCGCGGCTGCGGTCTCCGGGGAGCACGAGCACACCGTGCCGCCGCTCGAGGTGGCGGAGCAGGAGGAGGCAGCCTCCGTCGAGGACGTGGCCGGTTCTGGCGCGGTCCGGCTCTTCGTCGCACGGGCGCGGGCGGTGAAGGCGGACTTCGCGCTGACCCCCGAGACGGCGTCGGTCGTGGCCACCATCTGCCGCCGGCTCGACGGCTTGCCGCTGGCGATTGAACTCGCCGCGGCGCGCATCAAGGTCTTGCCGCCGGCGGCGCTGCTGGCGAGGCTGGAGAAGCGCTTCGCCACTGCTGGGCGGAGGCGGACGGGACCTCGCCGGTGCGGCAGCAATCGATGCGGATGCCATCGCCTGGTCCTACGACCTCCTCTCGCCGAAGGAGCAACCCCTGTTCCGGCGGCTGGCCGTGTTCGTCGGCGGCTTCACCCTCGAGGCGGCGGAGGCCGTGGTCGGCGGAGCGCTCGACCCCGGCGTCGATCCCTTCGAGGCCGTCGCTTCGCTCGTCGACAAGAGTCTCGTGCAGACGGCGGAGGGGCCGGGCGGCGAGCCGCGCTACCTGATGCTGGAGACGGTGCGGGAGTTCGGGCTGGAGCGCTTGGCTGCAAGCGGCGAGGAGGCGGCCACCCGCAACCACCATGCGGCCTGGTGCCTCGCCCGCACCGCGGCGGTCGGGGCGGGCATTTGGGGGACCTCCGACCCGGGCGACATCGAGGGCCTGGAAGCCGAGTTTGCCAACCTGCGCTCAGCACTGGAATGGCTGGAGCGGAGCGGGCAGGATGATGACCTGCTGCGGTTGGCGGCGGCCATCGGCCAGTTCTGCTTTCTCGCCGGGCACTACCGTGAGGGACGGGACTGGCTGGAGCGGGCGCTGGCGGTGGTGCCGGAGTCGCCGACCCCCGCCCGCGCGCGCGCCCTGCAGTGCGCGGGCCACCTGGCCCACCGGATGGGCGACGGCGAGGTGGCGATCTGGCGCCTGGAGCAAGCGGCGGCGCTGGCCCGCCGGCTCGACCTCCCCGTCGAGGAGGCGGTCGCCGTGCTGAACCACGGCATCGTGCTGGAGGACCGTGGGGAGTACGACGCGGCCGAGGCGCGCTTTGCCGGCGCCCTCGCCCTGTTCCGGCGCATCGGCGACGACCTGGGCGTGGCGATCACGACCTACCACCTCGGGGTGGTGGCCTACGGCCGGGGCGACGCGGCGACGGCCACCAGGCACTGGGAGGAGACCCTGGCGGGGGCGCAGGCGCCCGGCGACGCGGTCGTCGCCGGCTGGTGCCGGGAGCACCTGGGCCTCGTGGCGGCCGAGCAGGGCGACCTGCGTCGAGCGGCGGCGGTCCTGAGTGAGAGTTGGGACCTGGACCGTGGCGTCGTGCAGCGGCACCACCAGGACTCGCTTCTGGCGACGTTGGCGGTGCTTGGCGGCGCCGGCGGCCAGGATGAGGCGGCGGCGCGGCTGCTGGGCGCGGCCGAGGCGGCGGCGAGCGGGACGGGGTTCTTTCCGCCCGAGGCCGATGCGTACATGCGGGCCGCCGAGCGGTGGCGGCGGACGCTGGGGAAGGAAGCCTACGAGCGCGCCTTCGCGGTGGGACGGGAGCAGGGACCGGAGGCGGTCGAAGCCGATGCCCGCGCGGTGCTGGAGGCTGCGGCTGCCGCGCCCGCCCGCCTTGCGCCCGACGCCTACGGCCTGACGCCGCGCGAGCTGGAGGTGCTGCGGCTGGTGGCCGTCGGGCACTCCAATCGAGAGATCGCCGATCGCCTCTCGATCAGCGAGCGGACGGTCGAGCGCCACGTCCTCCACATCCTGACCAAGCTCGATGTCGGCTCCCGCACCGCCGCCGCCTACGCCCACGCCCACGATCTCGCCTGAGCCTCACGCGTGCCGTATGCGCGGAAGTACGCACGCCGCCGCGTCCATTGCCCAAGCCAAATGAGCGGTTCCCCCGATGTCGCCGGGGCCGCCGCAGCGCATGCTGGGGCTACTCCGATCCTCGTCGGCTGGCGGACGTTCGGGTGCTGGCAGTCTTGGCCGGATCGGGCGTGGGCGGCGCAGTCGCCCGTCGCGGAGGGAGAGAAGAGCGGGGGGCGAACACTCCCGCCGCGCCGTCCTCCGCGGGAACTGTCGGCGCGTCCGCTCGCTGACCCCGGAGGTGTATGCCATGTCGCGCACACGCTGGCTCTTGCTCGCGATGGCCTTTCTCGTCGGCATAACTCCTTTGACGGCTTCCCCCGGCACCGTCGGAGCCGCACCAGGGCCCAACAAACCGATCGTGCTTCCCGTCGACGAAACTTTCCAGGCGCCAAAGCTCACAAACCGCTGCGGCTTTGACGTCTGGGCACACGTTTTCGGCACGTTCACGATTTCGTTGCGGCCCAGCGGCGTCGAGATCTGGCGGATACGCTATCAGCATGTCTTCAGCGGTCCCGGCGGCAGTCTGACGGTAAACCACATTGAAAACGTCAAGTTCACAGCGACCACCTCGCCGGACGGAACGCTCGTCGAAACCGTCACGGCCACCGGCACGTTG
>JAUJOZ010000118.1 GCA_030447415.1 Thermomicrobiales bacterium
CCACTGGCCCGGTGGTCGAGGTGGCGGTGGATGTCGGCCCCTTCGTCGCGGTTGGAGCCGTCGCGCCCATCGGTCGGGAGGACGGGCTAGCTACCACGCCAGTGGGCACTGCACCGTCCCCCGCGTCAGCCGGCACGCCGCACGCCACCAAGGTGAGCGTCACCAACAGCGTTGCCAGGACGCTGACCGGCTGCCGACCAGCTAAAGCCGTCATAAACCTGCCTTCCTCAACCGCTGCGGCCGTCCCAATGCCAAGGTGCGCAGCAGTACGTCGCTCACATCTGCTGCAAGAGTAACGTGGTGGCGGCAGGCGAAGTTCCAGACGTTGGTACATCGTCTCATCGTTGGGGGGCGGTCAATGCCGCCTCGCCGCACTCCCTCAGGGTGTATGTCTTGCCCCACTGGCTGCATGTCGGCGCCTTGCCTCGCACCATACGGCGAGACGTAATCGCGCCGCGCCGCGCTCACCGCGCCAGCTCCCCTTCGACGCGCTTGAGCAGCACCGCGTTGACCGCGACGACGATCGAGGAGAGCGACATCAGCAACGCCGACCACTCCGGCCGCAGCATGATCCCGAAGGCCGGATGGAGCGCGCCCGCCGCCACCGGGATCGCCAGCACGTTGTAGACCGACGCCCAGACCAGGTTCTGCTTCATCTTGCGCACGGTCGCCTTGGAGAGGGCGATCGCGCGCGTGATGTCGAGCGGGTCGCTCTTCATCAGCACGACGTTCGCCGTCTCGATCGCCACGTCGGTCCCCGCGCCGATCGCGATCCCGATGTCGGCCCGCGCCAGCGCCGGCGCGTCGTTCACCCCGTCGCCGACCATGGCGACCCGGTGGCCCTCGGCCTGCAGCTCCGCCACCTGGCGCGCCTTGTCGGCCGGCAGGACCTCGGCGAAGAACCGGGCGATGCCCAGCTCGCGCGCCACCGCCTCGGCGGTGCGGCGGTTGTCGCCGGTGATCATCACCGTCTCGACCCCGGCGGCGTTGAGCCGGGCGATCGCCTCCCGCGCGGTCGGCTTGATCGTGTCGGCCACCGCGACCAGCCCGGCGGCCCGCCCGTCGAGCGCGACGTACATCGGGGTCTTGCCCACCCCCGCCAGCGCGGCGGCCCGCTCCTCGAGCCTGCCCGCGTCGATCCCGTCGTCGGCCAGCAGCTTCCGGTTGCCGGCCAGGACCGCCCTGCCCTCGACCGTCGCCCGGATGCCGTGCCCGGCGACCGCCTCGAACGCGGTCGCGTCGGCCAGGGCCAGGCCGCGCTCGCGGGCGCCGGCGACGATCGCGCCGGCCAGCGGGTGCTCGGAACCCCGCTCGGCCGCGGCGACGAGCCGCAGGAGCTCCGCCTCGTCGCCCCCGCCCGCGGCCACCACGTCGGTGAGCGCCGGCTTACCCTCGGTCAGGGTCCCGGTCTTGTCGAGGACGACGGCGGTGACCCGCGAGACGTTCTCGAGCGTCGCCGCGTCCTTGATCAGGATGTTGTGCCGCGCGCCGATGCCGGTGCCGACCGCCACCGCCGTCGGCGTCGCCAGCCCGAGCGCGTCGGGGCAGGCGATCACCACCGCCGAGATGGCGAAGGTGAGGGCCAGCACGAAGCCGACATTGCCGAAGAGCATCCAGGCGGCGAAGGTGACCAGCCCGGCGCCGACCGCCAGGATGACCAGGTACTGCGCGGCCTTGTCGGCGAGCCGCTGCCCGGGCGCCTTGGACCCCTGCGCCCGCTGGACCAGCGCGACGATCTGCGCCAGCGCGGTGTCGCCGCCGACCCTGGTCGCCCGGAAGGTGATCGCCCCGGCGCGGTTGATGGAACCGCCGACGACCGGGTCGCCCGGTCCCTTCTCGACCGGCAGCGACTCGCCGGTCACCAGCGCCTCGTCGAGGCTGGTCTTGCCGGTGAGCACCGCGCCGTCGGTCGGCACCTTCTCGCCGGGGCGCAGCACGACCGTGTCGCCCACGACGATCTCCGCGGTCGGGATCTCGGCCTCCCGCCCATCGCGGACGACCGTCGCCGTCGGCGGGACGAGGTCGAAGAGGGCGCGCAGCGACTCACTGGTCCCCTTGCGGCTCTTCATCTCCATCCAGTGGCCGAAGAGGACGAAGGTGACGAGCA
>JAUJOZ010000119.1 GCA_030447415.1 Thermomicrobiales bacterium
CTGAGCCCTGAGACTACGCCATCTTGAAAAGCGCGTCAAGAGGGTCCCGTATGCGGGGTGCGGTCCGAGATTCTGCAAAGCTGCGAGAATAGGGGGAGAGCGAAGCGGGAGGAGCGGGATGGCGAGGCGGAAGCGTCTGGAGGGAGCGGCGCAGCGGTGGGCCGGGGACGCGGAGTCGGTGTGGACGGGGATGGCGGACTGGCGAGCGGCCCACCCGAAGGCGACGTTCAGCGAGATCGAGGCGGCGTTGGACGAGCGGCTGAATCAGGTGCGAGCGCGGGTGTTGGCGGACTTGGCGCTCGCCTCGGCGGCGGCGGCGGTGGCGGGGGCGTCAGGCGAGGAGCGTCCGGCGTGTCAGCGGTGTGGGACCGGCCTGCAAGCTCGGGGGGCGAGCGACCGGACGCTGCTGACGCAGGGCGGAGCCGAGGTACGGCTCGAACGGACGTACGCGGCCTGTCCCACCTGCGGGGACGGGACTTTCCCCCCTGGACGATGAACTGGAGCTGCTCCCCGGGCGCCTGACGCCCCGGCTGTAGGCGAGCCTGGTCCGCCTGGGCAGTTGGATGCCATTCGCGCACGCGGCGCGGGAACTGGGCTGGCTGACGGGGGCGGTGGTCAGGCGGCAGGTCGCTGAGCGGCTGACCGAAGCGGCCGGGGCGGCGTACGTGGCCGAGCAGACGGCGGCGGTCGAGGCGCTCGAGCAGCGCCCGACGCCCGAGGCGGCCGGGCCGGCCGTCCTGCAGGTCAGTGCCGATGGGGCGATGATCTCCCTGGTCGGCAAGCAGTGGGTCGAGGTCAAGACGCTGGCGATCGGGACGATCGTCCGGGAGACGGACGGCACGGTCCGCGCACGGGACCTGTCGTACTTCTCGCGGCGGGCCGAGCATACGGCGTTTCGCCGGCTGGCGCTGGTCGAGACGTATCGGCGCGGGGTCGGCACGGCGCTCGTGGTGGTCGCCGTCATGGACGGCGCCGACTGGCTCCAGCGGTTCATCGACTTCCATCGCCCCGACGCCATCCGGGTGCTGGACTTCCCGCACGCCGTCGAGTACCTGACCCGCGCCGGCCACGAGGCGTCTGGCGCGGGCACGGCCGCGACCAGCGCGTGGATCGCCCGGCAGACCCACACCCTCAAGCATGCCGGACCTGATCCGGTCCTGGCCGCGCTGCGAGCACTGCCCGTCGGCGAGCACCGCGACACCGCCCTCAGCTATCTGGAGCCACGCCTGGCCCACCTCCAGTATCCGGCCTTCCGCGCAGCAGGCTATCCGATCGGCAGCGGCATCGTCGAGAGCGCCAACAAGGTCGTGGTCGAGGATCGTCTCAAGGGCAGCGGCATGCACTGGGCTCCCCAGAGCGTCGATCCGATGCTCGCCCTCCGGACCGTCGTCTGTGCCGACCGCTGGGAGGAAGCCTGGCCTCAGATCAGCGCGCGCCTCCGAGCAGCCGACCGTGCCAGACGCCAGCAGCGGCGCCAGCGCGCCACCGACCGTCGCGCTGCCCGTGCGGCTGCCGCTCAGTCCGATCAGCCACCCGCCACGATCGCGCCCGACACGGCTGCCCCCCTCCTCGTCACCATCTCACCGGCCACGAAGACGCCTCCGCCACTCCCCAAGACCGTCGTCAATGGGCGCCCGACCAAGACTCATCCCTGGAACCGGCGCTTCCTCCATCACCGCCCCTCGTCGCCCGCAGAAAACTGAACCGCACCCGGCGCGCCCGGCACTTTCGATTGCGCGCCCCGAGCAGGCGCCGGTATCCTCCGGCACCCGGTCACTCGGGAGGCCGCGGACATCGCGCCTCGCCGTGACGGCGTCCCGGCCCGTTGCGCCCGGGCCGACCATCCCCGAATGGAGTCCCGATCGACGTGCCCCGATTCAGCCCGCGGACGTGGGGTGTCCTGCTCGTGGTCACGGTCGGGCTCCTCACCACGACCGCGGCGTTCGCATCATGGGTGTGCGGAACGGCTGCCGCGATGATGTGGTTAGGGACGCGAACGCACCCCAACGTCTACGAGATAGGCAAACACAAAAAGACATACAAGAACATGAAGACAAAGAAGACCATCAAATCCATAGCCTAAAACGGCAAAAGCTATCGACAAC
>JAUJOZ010000120.1 GCA_030447415.1 Thermomicrobiales bacterium
CCCCGCTGCGCGGCCTGGCCGACCGCGACGCCTACCTGGCCGCGCAGCTCGGCGCGCCGCCGCCCGGCGGCGGCGCGCCCTATTTCGTCCCAACCGGGGTGTTTGTCGAATCGATCGAGTTCCTCAACCCCAACGACGTCCAGGTCAGCGGCTTCGTCTGGCAGCGCTACGCCGCCGCCGTCCCGGCCGATGTCTCGCGGGGCTTCGTGCTGCCGGAGGCGGTGACCGGAACCTACCCGGGCGATCCCGCGTACCGCTTCACCGAGGCGGACGGCACCGAGGTTGTCGGCTGGCACGTCACGGCCACCCTCCGGGAGCGCTTCGACTACGATCGCTACCCGTTCGACCGCCAGGATGTCTGGCTGCGGCTGTGGCACCGGGACTTCGATCGGGGCGTGGTGCTGGTGCCGGACTTCGGCGCCTACCCGGATCTCGCCCCGGCGGCGCTGCCCGGCCTCGATCCGCAGTTCGTCTACGGCGGCTGGACGCCCGACTACGCCGGCTTCAGCTTCGTGCGCAATCGCTACGACGCCGACTTCGGGTACCGTGGCGTCCAAGTGCAGCAGTCCATTCCCGAGCTGTACTTCAACGTCGGCCTCAAGCGGGAGTTCCTCGGGCCGTTTTTCGACCACATCGTCCTGACGCTGGTGGTCGCCTTGCTGCTCTTCGCCATCCTGGCGCTGACGACCAAGGCGGCCGAAATCAAGAGCCGGTTGGGCCTTTCGACCTTTGGCGTTCTTGGCTCCTGCTCGGGTCTCCTCTTCGCCGTCGTCCTCAAGCACGGCCAGATCCGTGCCGTCGTCGGCTCCCAGCAAACCGTCTACCTGGAAGCGCTGCCCTTTATCCTCTACCTGGCCATCCTGCTGGTCTCGTTGAACGCGATCCTCCTCGACTCGCCGGTCCGCCTCCGACTCCTCGAGTACCGGAACAACCTGTTGCCCGACCTGCTCTACTGGCCGCTGCTCCTCGGCCTGCTGCTGACCGTCACGCTCGTCACCTTCCACGGATAGAGCAGTGCGGATTCGGTCGGGTGGCGGGGCGAGCCACTCACGTCCCGGTCCGCAGTCACGCCGGAGCGCGACGGTGACGCACCGCCCACGCGCATGGGGCGTTCGACGGCAACAACCGCGGCACGCGGCAGGGTTCGGGTTACGGGGCTGCGGCGAGATCCAGGTCGGCGAACACCGCATCCAAGTCGATCGACACCCCGGGCAGCGACTCGACTGGGACGATCCCGCCGTGGTAGAGCGCCTCCTCGTACTCGCCGGTGGGCTGCCGCCGCCACGCGGTCAATGTTCGCTCGTAGGGGTGCAGACGCCAGATCTCGTGGTCGCCGCGCGCCTGATAGCGGGCGAGCTTGGTCTCGATGTCGTAGTCGCCGGTGGAGCGGGACCAAACGTCGACGACGAGTGGCAGCGGATCGGGATAGAACTCGAGCGTTCCCGGTCGATTGCGCTGCGGACGATCCATCGCGACGGGGATGACCATGACGTCGGGGATGTAGTAGTTGCGGGAGGTGTATTGGACATGACCGTGGTTTACCCGGAGGCGGTATTCCCGCCGATCGAGCTGCGGTTGGTTGAGGTTGGCGAGGATGAACGAGGCGTCGCCGTGCTCTGCGCTGATCCCTGGCTTCTCCCGCAAGACGCCGTCGTGCAGCTCCCATTGGCGAAAGGGATCCGCCCGCGCGATCAGGTCCAATCCCGGCTCGGTCGTCAGCATGGCCCACCTCGGCAGGATGCGCGTCGCCGGCTCAGTCTACGCCATCGCCCCTACCCCCGCTCCTCGCGCAGGTAGGGGCGGCCGAGGGCGGCCGGGGCGCCGAGGCGGCGGTGGGCCGCTTCGCGGGTGGCGAGGACGAGGACGGCAATGGTGAAGAGGTAGGGGAGCAGGTTCAGGAAGATGGAGGAGCCGCCGATGCCGGCGCCCTGGAGGCGGAACGGCCCGGCCTCGACGCCGCCGAAAAGGTAGGCGCCGACGGCGGCGCGGGCCGGGTTCCACCCCGCGAAGATCACCAAGGCGACCGCGATCCAGCCCCGGCCAGCGGTGATCCCCTCCGTCCAGCCCGGGTTGGTGCCGAGCGAGATCGCCGCCCC
>JAUJOZ010000008.1 GCA_030447415.1 Thermomicrobiales bacterium
CGACCGCTGACATCGCGGGCAACGCAAAACGGCCCACGAGGGGCGGCAGTGGAGCCGCGCCGTCGTGGGCCGTCGATAGCCCGGATATGCGCCTATACCAGTAGGCTACTCTATCGCGGGGTTACTGTCAAGTAAGCCGCGTAGGCTCTTCCGCCCGCAGGCTTCGCACTGCACGCGCGCCGGCAGGGCGGCCTCGATGCTGCGCCCGCGGTGGCGGCTGTAGAGCCAGCCGGCGTAGACCACCCCGAGCGGCTGGCCGCACCGACACTTCCAGACGACCGCGCCGGGTCCGGGTGCGGCGGGCGGATAATTCGTCGGGCGTTCCAACTCGGCCACCACGTACTAGCCCTCCCACCCTTCCTCATCACCGACGGTCGCGCCGGTGTGCCGGCGTGCATCGGCGGCGCTGTCGATCCGCACCCACCCGCCGTTCGGGCGCTGCCACTGTTGGTCCACCTAGAGTGCATGGCGACGCTCGGACAGGTCGGCAACGTCGATCACGAGAACCTAGAGATCGGGAAGGCGGGGCGGAGCCGTCACATGGGCCGCCGGCCGACGGTGCGCGGCTCGGTCATGAATCCCCGTGACCACCCCCACGGTGGTGGCGAGGGCAAGGCCCCGATCGGCGGTAAACCCAAGACGAAGTGGGGCAAGCCGGCGCAGGGCAAGCGTACCCGCAACAACAAGCGGACGGACACGATGATCGTGCGCCGTCGTCCAGCCCGGCGTGGCCGGTAGTCGACAAGGCAACGAGAGAGGCGGCGAGCAGCCGGCGACTGCGGAATGAGCGCCGATCGCCGCACGTTGATGAGGAGGTAACGGGTGTCGAGGTCGTCGAAGAAGGGGCCGTACATCGACGCGAAGCTCCAGCAGAAGGTTGAGGGGCTGAACCGGGGCAGTGAGCGCCGGGTAATCCGGACGTGGGCGCGAGCCAGCACCATTTTCCCGGGGATGGTTGGCCACACCGTTGCCATCCACAACGGCAGGCAGCACGTGCCGATCTTCATCACGGAGCAGATGGTCGGCCACAAGCTCGGCGAGTTCGCCCCGACGCGGATGTTCCGCGGTCACGGCAAGGACGCCGACCGCCGGGCGCGCCGCTAGCGGACGGTCCGGGCAGAGAGGACGGTACGGAATGGAAGTTCGGGCCAGCGTCACCAACGTGCGCGTGTCGCCGCGGAAAGCGCGGTTAGTCGTGGACGCGGTGCGGGGCAAGCGGGTATCGGAAGCGATCGCGATCAGTCGCTTCCTGCCGCAGAAGACCGCGGCGGACGTCGAGAAGTTGCTGAAGTCGGTCGCGGCCAACGCCGAAAACAACTATGACCTTGACCCTGAGGATCTCTGGGTCAAGGCGATCTACGCCGATGACGGGCCGACGTACAAGCGCTTCAAGGCGAGGGCCCGCGGTCGCGTTGGCCGCATCCAGAAGCGAACCTGCCACATCACCGTCATAGCCGAGGACCGGGAGGAAGAACGCTAGATGGGACGCAAGGTCAACCCGATCGGATTTCGCCTCGGCATCGTCAGCCAGCACGAGTCCAAGTGGTACGCCGACAAGAACTACACCGAGCAGCTGCACGAGGATCTGCGTATCCGCCGCCTGATCCTGCGCGACCTGACCCGTGCCGGCATCTCGAAGATCGAGTTGGAGCGCGCGGCGAACAAGGTTGACGTGACGCTGCACACCTCGAAGCCCGGCATCGTGATCGGGAAACAAGGCGCCAACGTTGAGCGCCTGCGCCAGATGCTCGAGAAGGAGCTGAGCAAAAAAGTTCACCTCAAGATCGAGGAGATCAAGGTCCCCGAGACGGACGCCCGCTTGATCGCCGAAAGCATCGCCGAGCAGATCGGTCGGCGCGTCTCCTACCGGCGGGCGATGAAGCACGCCGTGCAGCAAGCGATGAGACGCGGCGCCAAGGGGGTCAAGATCACCCTCTCGGGCCGTCTCGGCGGGGCTGAGATGAGCCGGACCGTGTCCGAGATGGACGGCCGCGTGCCGCGCCAAACCCTGCGCGCCGACATCGATTTCGGCGTGGTCCACGCGCACACGACCTACGGTCGCATCGGGGTCAAGGTTTGGGTCTACCGCGGTGACATCTTGCCGGAGCGGCGCCCGGTGACGGAGGCGACGCTGACCGCCGACCTGGCGGCCCTGCCCGCTGACTGAGTAACCACTCGGCAGTAGCCAGTCGACTGGACGAGGACGGAGCAGGGTGAACATTGAAGGGCGTCGGGGAGTAGGACTCGCACCAGGGCGGCACGCACCGTCTCCTGCCTACTGCCTACTGCCAACTGGAGTGGTCACGACATGTTGATGCCGAAGCGGACCAAGTACCGGAAGATGATGCGAGGCCGGATGACCGGCCGGGCCAGCCGGGGCGCCACGATCGCCTTCGGGGAGTTTGGCCTGCAGGCACTGGAGCCGGCATGGGTGAGCAGCCGTCAGATTGAGGCCGCTCGCCGTGCCATCACCAACTATCTGAAGCGTGGCGGCAAAGTCTGGATCCGCATTTTCCCGGACAAGCCCGTGACGCAAAAGCCTGCCGAGACCCGCATGGGCTCCGGCAAAGGCAACCCCGAATACTGGGTCGCCGTCGTGAAACCGGGCCGGGTTCTGTTTGAGATCGCGGGCGTGCCGCGGGAGCGGGCCGAGGAGGCGCTGGAGCGGGCGGGCATGAAGATGCCGATGGATTGCCGGTTCGTCGAGCGGCAGCACGTCGGCGTGCCGACCGTGGTCGAGGACGAGGAGGTGGTCGCATGAAGGCTTCCGAGCTTCGCGCCATGGACGAGGCGCAACTCGCCGACCATCTGACCGACTTGCATGCCGAGTGGCGGAACCTCCGCTTCCAGGAGGCGGTTGGCAAGCTGACGGCCACGGCGAGGGTCCGCGAGATTCGCAAGACGATCGCGCGAATCCACACGATTCGCACGGAGCGGGAAACTGAGGCGGCCACCCGGGCGTTTCTGGGCCAGCGCCAGCAGCCTGCTCAGATCACTCCGGCGGCTGCGGCCGGCACGACCCGCCGCTTCGTGGTCGAGACGACCCACCCCGGGACGCCTCCGGCGGACCAGGCATAG
The DNA here is from genome assembly GCA_030447415.1 of Thermomicrobiales bacterium. Classification (GTDB taxonomy): domain Bacteria; phylum Chloroflexota; class Chloroflexia; order Thermomicrobiales; family UBA6265; genus JAUJOZ01. The sequence goes on from JAUJOZ010000008.1 coordinate 3,079, forward strand.
CGACGGGAGAGGCAAGAGATGACGGACACAGCGGTGAGTGAGAGTCAGACAGCGGCACCGGGCGGCACTGCGGAGCGAGCCACGCTGCAGCCGGCGCGTACGCAGAAGATCGGTCGGGTGGTCAGCGACAAGATGGACAAGACGGTCGTGGTGGCCGTCGACTTCGTCAAGCGTCACCCCATCTACCATAAGCGGATGACGCGAACCACAAGGTTTTTGGCACACGACGAACAGAACAGCTGTCGGCCCGGCGACATCGTTCGCATTGAAGAGACGCGCCCGCTGTCGGCGCGGAAGCGGTGGATCGTGCGAGAGATCGTCGAGCGCGGCGTCCAGCTGTAGACGGGACGATCCGATCGGGGCGGTTCGCAATGCGCCCTTCTACAGAATGAGGGTATCGAGGTGATTCAGGCGGAGACGCGGTTGCGGGTCGCGGACAACAGCGGGGCGCGGGAGATCCTGTGCATCCGCGTGCTCGGCGGCTCGTCGCGCAAGTACGGGGGCGTCGGCGACACCATCATCGCCGCCGTCAAGCAGGCGCAGCCGAACGCGGGTGTCAAGAAGGGCGATGTCGTGCGTGCCGTGATCGTCCGCACCGCCCAGGAGTATGGGCGGCCGGACGGTAGCCATATCAAGTTCGACGACAACGCCGCGGTGCTGATCAACCCGCAGGGCGCGCCCCGCGGCACCCGCATCTTCGGCCCAGTCGGCCGCGAGCTGCGCGAGCGCCAGTTCATGCGCATCGTGTCGCTCGCGCCGGAAGTGCTGTAGGCACGGACGAAGGACCAGGAGAAGAGGCAATGAGGAAGATTCGGCGAGGCGACGAAGTCGTCGTCACCAGCGGCCGGAACAAGGGTCAGCGGGGACGCGTCCGCGTCAACTTGCTGGACCGGGACCGGGTGGTGATCGAGGGCGTCAACATCGTCAAGAAGCACGTCAAGCGCGGCCGCGCCCGACAGGCCGGTATCGTCGAAGTCGAGGCAGCGCTGCACGTCTCGAACGTGCTGCTGATCTGCCCGAACTGCGGGCAGCCGGCGCGGGTCGGGGTCCGACCGAGTGCGGCCGGCAAGAACGAGCGCTACTGCAAGAAGTGCGACCAGACCGTGGCGCGACCCGACGCCTGAGTCGGCGGTCGTCATGACAAGCGCGAGGGAGATCGGTTCGATAAGGGAGCGGCGGCCTGAGCGCAGCCCGGGCGATCGGGGGCGGACCAGGCGAGCAACGCCGACGTGGTGAGAACGGCAAGCACGAGGCAGCCAGGTAGGGAGCAGGACGACATGGCGAGACTTCAGGATCAGTACCGCGCGGACGTGGTTCCGACGCTGATGCAGGAGTTCGGCTACAAGAACGTGATGCAGGTCCCGAAGCTCCAAAAGGTGGTCGTCAACATCGGGCTCGGCGAAGCGATCAACAACGCCCGCGCGATCGACGCCGCGGTCGGCGATCTCAGCGCCATCACGGGTCAGAAGCCGGTGGTGACGCGGGCCAAGAAGTCGATCGCGGCGTTCAAGCTGCGCGAGGGCATGCCGATCGGGGCGATGGTGACCCTCCGCGGTCCGCGGATGTACGAGTTCCTCGACCGACTGGTCAGCGTAGCGCTGCCGCGCATTCGCGACTTTCGCGGCGTTTCGCCGAATAGCTTTGACGGTCGGGGCAACTACACGCTCGGTCTGCGAGAGCAGTTGGCCTTTCCGGAGATCGACTACGACAGAATTGACAAGACGCGAGGCCTCGAGATGAGCTTCGTCACCACCGCACGCAACGATGAGGAAGGGCGGCGCCTGCTGGCGTTGCTCGGGGTGCCGTTCGCCCGCAGCGAGCGGCAGGGCTAGGGCAGGAGATCCGAGATGGCGAAGAAGTCCCTGATCGTCAAGGCCCAGCGGCCGGCAAAATTCGAGACGCGAGCGGTCAACCGCTGCCGACTGTGCGGCCGCGGCCGCTCCTACATGCGCAAGTTCGGCGTCTGCCGCATTTGCTTCCGCGAGCTGGCTTCGGTGGGCCGCCTGCCTGGAGTCACCAAGTCGAGTTGGTAGGCACGCTGTCGGGGCGCTGCTCGCTGCGTCCTTTCTTCTGCAGACGGAGACACGAGGCATGAGCGTAAACGATCCCATCAGTGACATGTTGACCCGCATCCGCAACGCCGGCATGGCGCGGAAGGCGGAGACGACGATGCCCTCGACCAAGATTCTGGTTGCCATTGCCCAGATCCTAAAGGAGGAGGGTTACATTGCTGACTACCACGTCGTGGAGCAGCGGCCCCAAGACAAGCTGGTGATTGGCCTCCGGTACGGCCCCGACAAGCGCCATACGATCCGCGAGCTGAAGCGGGTGAGCAAGCCTGGCCTGCGTGTCTACGCCGGCAAGGACGCGATTCCCCGCGTCCGCAGTGGCCTCGGGATCGCCATCGTCAGCACCCCGCAGGGCGTGCTCACCGGATACGAGGCGCGACGCCGTGGCATCGGCGGCGAGGTGCTCTGTACTGTCTTCTAGCCAAAGGCGGCAACGAGCGACGGGCGAGGAGAACGACGATGTCCCGAATTGGACGCAGGCCCATCACCATCCCGGCGAACGTCGAGGTCCAGGTGGACGCCGGCAACGCCGTGCGCGTCAAGGGCCCGCGAGGTGAGCTGGCCGCCAGTTTCAGCCGCGAACTCCAGCTCACGCGGGAGAACGGTACGCTGCTGATTGAGCGGCCGGACAACGAGCGCGAGCACCGGTCGCTGCACGGTCTGACTCGGACGCTGATCAACAACATGGTCGTCGGGGTGACCGACGGCTATCGGAAGGACCTGGAGATCCAGGGGGTTGGCTACCGAGCCGCGATGGACGGCAACGTCCTCGTGCTGACCCTTGGCTACTCCCACCCGGTGCGAATGCATCCACCAGCCGGCATTTCCTATGCGCTCGACGGCGCGACGCGGGTCGCGGTGCTCGGCATCGACAAGCAGCTCGTCGGGGCGGAAGCCGCTCGCATCCGCCGCGTGCGGCCGCCCGAGCCGTACAAGGGCAAGGGCATCCGCTACGCCGGGGAGCGCGTCCGCCGCAAGGCTGGCAAGACCGGAAAGGCCAAGTAAGGCAGGAGCTGGAGCTCGGACGGATCCCGGGAGGGTGACACCGCGACCTTAGTCCTGGACCATTCGGGACGAACCGCTCGCGACCGACGTCCGACCACCAGCTCGACGTAAGGAGAACGGCACATGCCGCGCATCAAGTATAGGAAGGCGCTCACGCCGCGGAAGCGGCGTCACGTCCGAGTTCGCGCTAAGGTCAGCGGGACGCCGCAGCGGCCGCGGCTCAACGTCTTTCGCTCCTCGGCCCATATCTACGCCCAGGTGATCGACGACACTCGGGGGCACACTTTGGTCGCCGCCAGTGATCTGGAGACGGTCATTCGGGAGCGCGCCGGCGACGGCGCGACGAAGGTTGCCCGGGCCAAGGCCGTGGGTGAGGCGATCGCTCAGCGGGCAAAGGATGCGGGGGTCGACAGCGTCGTCTTCGACCGGGGCGGCTTCCTCTATCACGGTCGGGTCAAGGCCGTCGCCGACGGTGCCCGCGAGGGCGGTCTCATCTTCTAATCAGCCAGCGGGCAGCGAACGGTCGACAGTACGGGACGGAGCAGGGCATGGATCGAAATAGGGGAGACCGCGGGGATCGCGGGCCGCGGCGTCGCGGCGAAGACGGCGAGGGTGGCGGCGAGTTCGAAGAACGAGTCGTCCAGATCAACCGTGTGGCGAAGGTGGTCAAGGGCGGCCGCCGCTTCAGCTTCGGCGCCATGATCGTCGTCGGTGACGGCCGCGGACGCGTTGGCGCGGGCATTGGCAAGGCGCACGAGGTCCCGGACTCGATTCGGAAGGGCGTCGAGGCCGCGAAGAAGGCAATGGTCAGCGTGCCGCTCGACGGCACGACTATCCCGCACGAGGTCCAGACTACATTCGGCGCGTCCCGCGTGCTGCTCAAGCCGGCGGCGCCGGGAACTGGCGTCATCGCCGGCGGTGGCGTCCGCGCGGTCGTCGAGGCGGCGGGAATCAAAGACGTGCTGACGAAGTCGCAGGGCAGCAACAACCCGGTGAACGTCGTTCGCGCGACCCTCAAGGCATTGCAGGAGTTGGAGTCGGCTGAGGCAGTGGCCGCGCGGCGCCAACGCCAGCGTCCGCTGCGACGGCCAACTGCTGCCTCCCAGGCGCTTGCCGTGCCGGTGGCACGCCCGATCCAGGGCGGCACGACGCCCGGCGGCGAGACCTCGGCCGGCGGACCCGGGCGAGGTCGAGGCGGTCCGGGCCGTGGCCGCGGGGGCAGGAGTGAGCGAGGATGAGCGAGCAGGGGAATGGCGCGGCGGGAGCGTTGCGGATCACCCTGGTCCGTAGCACCATCGGCCGCCCGAAGGACCAAGAGTTGACGATCCGCGCGCTCGGGCTACGCCGCCTGCGACAGACAGTGCAGCGTCCGAACAACCCGTCGATTCGCGGCATGGTGGCCAAGGTCCACCATTTGGTTCAGGTCGAAGAGTTGACCGGCGCTGCAGGCGACGAGAGGTAGGGTCAACACGATGCCAATGACACTCGACGATCTACGCCCGAACCCGGGAGCCAGGCAGGAGCCGAAGCGGCTCGGTCGTGGGCACGGCAGCGGCAAGGGTAAGACGGCCGGCCGCGGCACCAAGGGCCAGGGTTCCCGCTCTGGTCGTGGCCCGCGCGTTGGATTTGAGGGCGGGCAGCTCCCGATTCAGCAGGCCCTGCCGTACAAGCGCGGCTTCACCAACATCTACAAGACCCAGTGGGAGGTCGTGAACCTGATCCAGCTCGAGGAGCTGGCGGAGGAAGGACCGATCACGCCGGAGGTGCTGCACGCGCGCGGTGCCATCCGGGGGCTCGAGTTTCCAATCAAGGTGCTTGGGGACGGCGAGCTGTCCCGGCCCGTCTCGGTCAGCGCCCATGCGTTCTCGGCTTCGGCCCGGGAGAGGATCGAGGCGACTGGCGGTACCGTCCAGACGTTGGAGCGGACCGACCGCTGGACCGGCGCTCGTCCGCGCAGCCGGCGATTGCCGCTGACCAGCGAGCTCAAGCGCGCCCGCGTCGGCAAGGTCGGGGGCGTGAGCCGGAAGGACGCCCTGGAGGCTACCGCGCGCGGCACTCAGGGGAACGGGGAGGCCTAAGCGATGCTCCAGGCCGTCGTCAACGCCTTCAAGATCCCGGACTTGCGCCGAAAGATTCTCTTCACGCTGGCCATGCTCGTGATCTTTCGCTTTATCGCGAGCATTCCCGTGCCGGGCGTCGATCGTGACGAGCTGCGCGATTACGTGCTGAACAACCAACTGCTCGGGATGCTCAATGCGTTCTCCGGCAGCGGGTTGGCGTATTTTTCGATCGCGGCACTCGGGGTCTATCCCTACATCACGGCCTCGATCATCATGCAGTTGATGACGCCGATCATCCCGCGCTTGACCGAGCTCTCGAACGAGGGGCAGGGCGGCCGGAACAAGATCAACCAGTACACCCATTGGCTAACGGTCCCGCTGGCGCTGCTCCAGGGGTACGGTCAAGCGACCCTCTTCTCGCAGACGAGCGGCCCGAATGGGCCGCTGCTCCGGAACTTCGGTCTGTTCGACGGTGACACGTTCCTCAATACCCTGGCCATTCTCTTGTCGATGACCGCCGGGACGATGGTTCTTGTCTGGATTGGGGAGCTGATCACCGAAAACGGCATCGGCAATGGGATCTCGGTGATCATTTTCGGTGGCATCGTCGCGTCGCTGCCCGGGAGCATCGGGCAGTTGCTGACCGGCGGCTCGACCGGTCAGAACACCATGGGCACGATCTTCTTCCTGCTCATCGGCCTGATCACCATCGTTGGTATCGTCCTGGTGAACGAGGGGCAGCGCCGGATCCCCGTTCACCACGCCAAGCGGGTGCGCTCCGGCCGGGTTTACGGCGGCAACACGACGCACATCCCGCTCAAAGTCAATTCCGCCGGGATGATTCCGCTCATCTTCGCGGTCAGCATCATGGTGTTCCCTGGCCTGATCGCTCAATTCCTGGCCACCTCCAACCGAGACTGGGTCCAGAACTTCGCGGGCGATCTGAGCCGTTGGCTGAGCCCGAACACCATCCAGTATCAGGTCATCTACTTTCTGATGGTGGTCGGGTTCACGTACTTCTACACCATGGTGATCTTCCAACAGCAGAAGATCCCCGAGAACCTGCAGCGGCAGGGGGCATTTATCCCGGGTGTCCGCCCCGGGCGCAACACCGCGCTCTACCTGCAGGGTGTATTGACGCGGATCACGCTCATCGGCGCGCTTTTCCTGGGCATCGTGGCGATCCTGCCATACATCGCTTCGACGTTGACGGGTGTGCAGACGCTCCTCTTGAGTGCGACGTCGCTGCTGATTGTCGTCGGTGTGGCGATCGATACGATGCGGCAGCTCGAGGCGCAGCTGATGATGCGCAACTACGAGGGGTTCATCCGGTAGCGAGCAACGTTCGGCGATCGGCCATCGACCCGACCGGGGTGGACGGGGGCGCCGCTCTCGTGCGTGCCGGCCTCGAGCCGGACTCCGGGGCACCGATGGCCGACCGCAGAGCGCTGACGGCTCACCGGCGAAAGCTGACAGCGAATCATGTACGTCATCTTGATGGGGCCACAGGGATCGGGAAAGGGGACCCAGGCGGCGCGGCTGGCGCCGCGCCTCGGACTTACTCTCGTCGCCACCGGTGACCTGTTTCGGGCCGCCATCGCGGCACAGACGGACTTAGGCCGGCGGATCAAGGCGATCTACGACCGCGGTGATCTCGTACCCGACGAGATCACTGTCGGACTGGTCGAGGAGAAGCTCGACGACATCCGCCGGGAGCGAGCGCTCGGCGAGGGCGTGGCCGGTGCCCTCTTCGATGGTTTCCCGCGGACCCGCGCCCAGGCCGATGCGCTCGATGCGGCCCTCGCGGCCCGCGGGGAGCGGCTGGATCGCGTGGTACAGATCGAGGTGCCGCTCGAGACGCTCATCACTCGCCTCACCGGGCGGCGGGTATGCAAGCGCTGCGGCACCGTCTACAACGTCGAGTCCAACCCACCGCGCCAGCCGGGCGTTTGCGACCGCTGTGGGGGCGCGGTCGTCCAGCGGGATGATGATAAGCCCGGTCCAATCAAGGAGCGGCTCGACCTCTATTTCGCCGAAACCGCGCCGCTGCTCGCCGACTACCGGGACCGTGGGCTCGTTGAGCAAGTCGACGGAGATCAGCCCATCGAGCGCGTGACCGAGGAGATCGCCCGCGCGGTCGAGCGCCGGAGCGCCGGTCAGAAAGTCGAAGGGTAGCGCCTTGACCCGCACGCCGATCACCATCAAGAACCCCGCCGAGATCAGCCGCATGCGGGACGCGGGTCAGGTCGTGGTCCTCGTCCACCGACGCATCGAGGAGGCCATTCGCCCGGGCGTCACCACCGGCGAGCTCGACGCGATCGCCCGTGACACGCTCGCCGAGGTGGGTGCCGTCTCCTCCTTCCTCGGCTATTACGGCTTCCCGGGGCACATCTGCGCGTCGGTGAACGACGAGATCGTCCACGGCATCCCGGGGCGACGGGTGCTACACGAGGGTGACATCGTCTCCATCGACGTCGGCGCCATCGTCAACGGCTACCACGGCGATTCCGCTTGGACGTATCCGGTCGGTCGCATCTCGGAAGAAGCCACGCAGCTGCTGGCGACGACCGAAGCGGCGCTCCACGAGGCGATCGCCGCCGCCCGGCCGGGCCATCGTTTGGGCGCGGTGGGGCATGCGGTGGAGCGGTTGGGCGAGGCGCGCGGGTATGGGATCGTCCGCGGCTACGGCGGCCACGGCATCGGCCGGCAGATGCACGAGGACCCTCACGTCCCCAACCACGGCGACCCGACCAAGGGTGTCGTCCTCCGTCCCGGGATGACGCTCGCCATCGAGCCGATGCTCAACGTCGGCACGGAGGAGACGCGGGTGCTCGCCGATGAGTGGACGGTGGTAACGGCCGATGGCTCGCTCTCCGCCCACTTCGAGCACACGGTGGCGATCACGCTGGGCGAGGCCCAGGTCTTGACCGAGCGACTCGCTCCCGTGGTATACTGAGGACTTCGGCGCATGCTGGCCGGCATGCGCCGTCGCCGTGTGCCGCGCGGGGATAGACATGGCAGACGGGGACGAAGACCCCGCACCCGCGGCCCGACGATGACAGGAACTATGCAACGCGAGCGAGGGAGCACGGACATGAAGGTAGCGGCATCGGTGACCCGGCGTTGCGCGAAGTGCAAGGTGATCCGGCGGCAGGGCGTCATTCGCGTCATTTGCTCGACCCCCGGCACAAGCAGCGACAGGGCTAGGCGTGTCGGCCGTAGGCGGCGGAGAGTAGGCAGAGGGCAAGGATGGCCAGGATCGCGGGCGTCGACCTGCCGCGCGAGAAGCGCGTCGAAGTTGGGTTGACCTATATCTACGGCATCGGCCTCCACACCAGCCAACGGTTGCTGGAGCGGACGGCCGTCAATCCCGACACGCGCGTGCGGGACATGACCGATGACGAGGTCAACCGCCTGCGCGACATCATCGACAAGGAGATGCGCGTCGAGGGTGACCTCCGGCGTGAAGTGTCGATGAACATCAAGCGCTTGATGGACATCGGCTCTACCGCGGCCTCCGCCACCGCCGTGGCATGCCGCTGCGCGGCCAGCGCACACGCACCAACGCGCGGACACGCGCGGGCCGCGGCGGGCGGTCGGCGTGCGGAAGAAGAAGTAACGCAGTGGGGGCCGGCCTGGGTGTCTGCCCCAGCATCGAGAGCGGCCCTGGAGCGGATTGCCGGGGCGTCTAAGGAGAAGGACGGCGCGGGATGGCGGAGCGACGAGGCGGTGCCCGGCAGGGCGGGGAAGACGCGGGTTCGGCGGCGGGATCGAAAGAACATCCCCGCGGCAAGGCCTACATCCAGTCGACGTTCAACAACACCATCGTCACCCTGACCGACCCGGCGGGCAACGTCGTTTCCTGGTCGAGCGCGGGTTCGAACGGGTTCAAGGGAAGCCGCAAGAGCACCCCGTACGCCGCCCAGGTCACGGCCGAGCAGGCCGCCCGCAAGGCGATGGAGCACGGGCTGCGCCAGGTTGACGTCTTCGTCAGGGGCCCGGGCTCGGGCCGCGAGATGGCCATTCGGTCGCTCCAGACTAGTGGCGTTGCCGTCATGTCGATCACCGACACGACGCCGATCCCGCACAACGGTTGCCGGCCGCCGAAGCGCCGCCGCGTCTAACGAACGGGGTACATGGGCTAGGGGTCGAGGAGTAGCTAAAGGCTGAGGAGGATTAGTCTCACAATGGCGAGGTATACGGGGCCGGTCTGCCGGCTCTGCCGTCGCGAAGGGCTGAAGCTTTACTTGAAGGGCGCGCGCTGCGACGGCCCCAAGTGTCCGATCGTGCAGCGGGCGCCGGCAAAGAACTTCCCGCCGGGCCAGCACGGACAGCGGCGCACGCGGCGGCCGTCGGAGTTTGGCCTGCAGCTGCGCGAGAAGCAGAAGGTTCGGCGCTTCTACGGCGTCATGGAGACCCAGTTCCGTAAGCACTTCGTCGAGGCCGAGCGCCGCGGCGGGGTCACGGGCGACAACCTGCTCCAAATTCTGGAAACGCGACTCGACAACGTCGTCTACCGCCTTGGTTTTGCCGACTCGCGCAAGCAGGCGCGTCAACTCGTCCGCCACGGCCACTTCGTCGTCAACGGCCGCAAGACCAACATCCCGTCCTACATCGTCAAGCCGAACGACGTGGTCGCCGTCCGACCCGAGAGTCGCCGGCGCGAGTACTTCCGGGACTTCACCGAGGTACTCAACACTCGCCAGGCGCCACAGTGGCTGAGCCTGAGCCCGGGCGAGTTGAGCGGCAAGGTCCTCAATCTGCCGGGCCGCGATCAAATCGAGGTTCCGCTGTTCAACGAGGCACTGATCGTGGAGCACTACAGCCGCTAGCCAGGGGTCAGGGGCCGAGCGCCAGGGGCTGATCCCACTGTTTCGGGTGTCCGGTCGGTGTCTCCCAACGCCGCGTCCGTGACCGGAGCCCACCGAGGAGGCGAGTCCGCGTGTTCGAGAGACCACAGTTCCATATCGAGACCGTCGAGACGGGGCTCAACTACGGCCGTTACAAGGCGGAGCCGCTGGAGCCGGGCTACGGCACCACGCTCGGCAACGCGCTGCGGCGCATCCTTCTCCGCTCGTTGGAGGGGGTGGCCGTCTCACGCATCCGCATCGACAACGTCTGGCACGAGTTCTCAACCGTCAATAACGTCCGTGAGGACGTGACGGAGATCGTGCTCAATCTCAAGCGCGTCCGACTCAAGCGCGTGATGGAGATGAACGGTGAGGCCCGCGCCCATCTCTACGTCCGCGGGGAGGCGGGCGGGGAGCGTGTCGTGACCGCCGGCGATGTCCAGTGGCCGTCGGAAGTGGACCTCATCAATCCGCACCAGGTGATTGCCACCATCGATGCGCCCGAAGGCGTGCTCGACATGGACATCTGGATCACGCGCGACCGAGGGTACCGTCCGGCTGAGCTGCAGGAAACCTACTCGCTCGGCGAGATCCCGATCGACGCCATCTTCACCCCGATCCAGAAGGTGAACTTCGTCGTCGAGCACACCCGCGTGGGCCCGATGACCGACTACGACCGGCTGATTCTGGAGGTCCTGACCGACGGCACGATCGAGCCGGACGATGCCCTCGCACAAGCCGCCCAGATCCTTGTCGAGCACGCGGAGGTCTTTGCCGCACTCAACCGCAAGGAGCGAGAGCTGGCCGCCGGCGCCAGCCCGTTCATCTCCGACGAGGTCCAGAACAAGCCGCTTGCCGATCTCGGCCTCTCGCCGCGTGTTCTGAACGCGCTGCGCAGCCGGCAGATTGAGCGCGTGGGCCAGGTCCTGACCATGGACCCCGACCAGCTCCTTTCGATCCGCAACTTTGGACCTCGCTCCCTGACCGAGTTGAGGGAGAAGCTGGCCGAGTTTGGCTACCTGCCCGAGGGCGATGTCGGTCTCTTCGGGAGCGACGGAAGTTATCTCGACACCCTTGAGTCCGCGGCGGGCGGTGACGGCGACGAGGAGCTGGCCCCGTCGGAGACCAACGAGGTGGCCGAGGCCATCGCCTCGCTGCGCGGCGACGACCTGCCGGTCGGCAGCGCCACCGGGGAGGGCGACCAGCGATGAGACACCAGAAGGCGGGCCGCAAATTCGGTCGCAATCCGGCGCAGCGCAAAGCACTGCTGCGCCAGTTGGCAATCTCGATGATCCTGCATGAACGGATCACGACGACCGAGGCCAAGGCGAAGACGATCAGGCCCGTGGTGGAGAAGCTTGTGACGCTCGCGCGTCAGGATTCCGACTACCACCGGCGTCTGATCATGTCGAAGATCGACCACCCGCTTGCCACGGCGAAGCTGTTCGACGTCATCGCGCCACGCTACGAAGGAACACCGGGCGGGTATACCCGCATCTCGAAGCTCGGACCGCGGCGCGGCGATGCGGCGCCGATGGCGCTGATCGAGTTCGTGGAGTAACGGTCGGCTGGCCACGTTGGTCCTCACGCTTGCTTACGACGGAACCGCGTTTGCCGGTTCTCAAGTTCAGCCGGGCGTTCGGACCGTTCAGGAGGATTTGGAACGGGCGCTGGCCGCGCTCTTTGGGACGCCCGAACGGGTGATCTTGGCGGGGCGGACGGACCGTGGGGTGCACGCCGTGGGCCAGGTCGCCAGTTGCACGGACCGCCGGCCGGACCTCGACCTCGGGACGACGGTTCGGGCGATCAACGCCCGCCTTCCGGAAGATCTTGCCGTGGTTAACGCGCGGCGGGAGCCCGAAGGCTTTCACGCTCGGTACGACGCCCGGTGGCGCGAGTACCGCTATCGGATCTGGAACGGAGGGCCGGCGCCGCTCGGCCAGCGGTGGACATGGCAGCGGCTTGAGCCGCTCGACGTCACGCTGATGGCCCGGGCGGGGTGCCGCCTGGTCGGCGAGCACGACTTCGCCGCACTGGCCGGTAGCGGGCAGGGAGTGCCGGGGTCGGCTCGCGGGCAACGGCCGCGGGGCACGGTGAGGCGGGTGATCACCTGCCACTGCCGGACCACCGAGCCATGGTGGGGACCGGATGACGGGGCGCTGATCGAGATCCAGGTCGCCGCCGATGGCTTCTTGCCGCAGATGGTGCGCAACGTGGCCGGGGCGCTGGTCGAGGTCGGACGCGGTGCCCGGCCGGTGCCGTGGATGGACGAATTGCTGGCCGCGCGGGATCGGCGCCGCGGCCCGACCACCGCGCCGGCGCACGGACTGACCCTCTGGCGCGTCGGCTACGGTGAGGAACTCCCGGACGGCGCGGTCGCCGGTGCGGGTGTGGGACACGAGGACGGATCGGCGCTGAGCCGCGAAGCGGCGAGCGCGTAAGGAAGACGAGGGAACCGTGGAGCGGCGAACCTACTCACCCAAGCAAGGCGAGGCCCACACGCAGCGCCAATGGCACATCGTCGACGCGGAAGGTAAGACGCTGGGCCGTCTCGCCTCGGTCATCGCGCAGACGCTGCGGGGCAAGACCAAACCGGTCTACGCGCCGCACATCGACATGGGCGACTTTGTGATTGTGGTCAACGCCGAGAAGGTGATCGTCACCGGTAAAAAGGAAACGCAGAAGCATTACTACCGACACTCTGGGTATCCCGGTGGCTTCAAAGCGATCTCCGTGCGGGACATGCGGGCGACCCATCCAGAGCGGATCATCGAGGCAGCGGTCCGCGGCATGCTGCCCCGTAACGTCCTTGGTGAGCAGCAGTTGCGGAAGTTGAAGATCTACACCGGTCCGACCCACCCCCACGCCAGCCAGAACCCGCAGCCGTTGGAGGTCGAAGGGTCCGGTGCGACCCGACACTCGGCCTAGTTCCAGGTGGCCAGGCGGGAGACCATAGAGCGAAGCCGTTGACCGAGGCTCCACGATCACGACCGGCTACCGTCTACGGTTCACCGATTCAGGAAGGGAAGCAGACATGACGGAACAGAGCTACCACTATGGCACCGGGCGGCGCAAGAGCGCCGTCGCACGCGTCCGGCTCAATCCGGGCGGCGGCAGCATCATCGTGAACGGCAAGCCGGCGCGGGAGTATTTCGGCGGTCGAGACCTCCACCAGGTCAACATCCAGTTGCCACTTCGCGTCACCGGCACCCTTGATCGCTTTACCGTCACGGTGCGCGTCGTCGGCGGCGGCGTGTCCGGCCAGGCCGGCGCCATTCGCCACGGCATCGCCCGGGCACTGACCCGGTTCGACGAGGAACTTCGACCGACCCTCAAAGGGGCAAGGCTCCTCACGCGCGATCCACGCGTTAAGGAGCGAAAGAAGGTAGGTCTAAAGCGGGCGCGCAAGGCCCCGCAGTACACCAAGCGGTAATTGCGGGACGCCAACCGCAGGCTGGCCGTGAAGACGAGCGCGGGGTCGATGCGACCCCGCGCTTGTTTGCGCAGATTCGCCCCCGCCAGGCGACGATCGCGCATCGGGAGGGACGCTCTCCCGGACCGCCAGCACAAACCGACTCACGGCAGCGCCGCGCCGCCCGCCACGCTTGCCAGCTCAGTAGCGCAAGCCGGGATTTTGGGAGGAATTGAACGCGCGGTCCTCATGCATGGCCGCGAAGCGGGCGCGGACGTGCTGATCCGCTGCAGCGCAGGCGTTCACCATTGCTGGAGACCACCCGCGCTGCCACGCCGGGAGCACCGGCGCCACCGCCACCGCGCCACCGAAGCCTCCGTCAAGCGCAGCAGCCAGAGCACGGGCCGTCAGACGGGGCCGGCCGGGCACCGACCTTCGTGGCGTCATGAAGCCGACCCGGATCACGGCCAGTCGCGGTAGGAGTCGGGTCACGGCCGCTTCGGCCTCCCATCCAAGGTTGATCGGCCCGAGGAGGTCAAGCGCCAAGTCAAGATCCCATTCCTCCGCCAACCGGCGTAGCAGCACGACCTGGGCGAGATGTTCACGCCCGCCGCCGAGGTGTCGTGCGCGGAGCGCGATCGCCACCCGGGCAGTTGGACCGACGTGCATCCGGATCGGCTCGGCGACCTCGGCTAAGGCCGCGCGCGAGAACCGCATTTCGGCCCCCGGCCGAACATCGACGATCACGGTCGGTACCCCCGTTGCCCGCGCCACGTTGGCCGCGTGAGCAGAGGTCACCTCCCGGCGCCACCGGGCGAGCGGCCCGGGAAGCACACGGGGCATCCAGATGGACCGAATCGGCGTCGCGCGGTCAGCGGACCACGACGCCAGACGTTCCGGCGGCGGAAGCGGCAGATGCCCTGAGAGATCGAGATCCACCCCGTCGACCCGCGCGTCCGCCGCGATACGGAAGGCGGTCTGGAGCCGTAGTGGGCCGGACGCCCGCGTCGAGAACGTGACCGCGGGGGGAGTTGGCAAGAGATGGTACGTCATGGCGCGGGCCACCTGCAGCGGGAGGGGTCGCCTCGCGGATGGACGGACCGGGCTCGGTCGCGACGGGGTGCCGAACGGAGCACCGGTAGGCTGCCGGCGTGAACGACGAGTGGACGGGACACGACCTCGGCAGTCTAGCACCGGCCCTCGGAACCGCACAATGGATTGCTTTGTCCGACTCGTCGATCCCGGCAACCCGGGTCAACACCACCGTGGCGTCGGCAATCGTGCCTTTGACCGCGAGCTAGACGATCACCCCCGGGCTTGGGCCCCCAACGGCCAATGGAGACTCCTCCCGCGGCTCGGTGGTCAGAACCGAGTCTCCATCAGCGACCGTGTGGCCGGGCTCGACTATCCGCGGCCATCACGTCGTGTCCGGCCACCGCGAGCCGTTGGCAGGCGGGGTGCTCGCACGGTCGCTCGACCGGCGAGACGATCACTGTCAGTGGCCCGGAGCGTCGGTGTGCCACCCACCGCCCCTGTCAGCGACTCCCGCGGATCAGGCCGCCCCGGTCGCCCCACCGACACGCCCGTCGGCGGGGCGACCGGGGTGCCGAGCGGTAGACACGCCGACGTCGATCACATCGCTCTCCAAGGCGATGCCGGCGTCGAGGGTCCGGTGGTGTCGCGGTCCGCTCGACCCGCCAAGCATCCGTCGCATCGAGCGCGTCCGGTCGACCCCCGCGGGATCAAGCACAAGGTTGGTCCGACAATCGACGTTACGAGCAATCGCTCCGGGACGGTCAGCTTTGCGGGTGCTGGACCGCTGGCGTTTCCCCCCGTGTGTCGAGCCGAGCGGAGCTGGCGGGTCGTTCTACCAGGTCAGGTTGAGGCCGGGGTGCGCGAGCTCAATTCGCCCTGGGAAGGAGGTGGCCGCTCGCGCGCGGAAGTGCTCGCGTCCCCGCTCCTCCCAAAGGTGAGCTAGGACGAGCGTCTCGGCGCCCGCGGTTCGCGCCAGCTCGGCGGCTTCTCCGGCTGTTAAGTGTCCCCGCGACTCGAACGGCTCGGGCGTCGGCTCGAGCAACGTTGCCTCGGCGATCACCACCCGCGCGCCAGCGGCGAAACCGGCGAGCTCGGCCGTGGGGCCGGTGTCAGCGGTGTAGAGGAGGTCTCCCGCGCCAGAGTCGTCAGCGACGCGGATCGCCCAGCACGGCACGTAGTGGACAGTGGGAGCGAAGGTGATTCGAGCGCTGCCAATGATCAACGGTTGTGCCGGATCATACTCGGAAATCGTGAAGACATTGGGGAAGAACTCGGACTCCTTACCGGTTTCAGCGAACGTCGCGGCGAAGCGATCGAGGAAGCCGCGCCCACCCGGCGGGAGCCAGAGCGGCACGCGGGCCGGCGGACGCTCCGGGTTATAGGCGAGGGCAAAGCGGAGCGCACCCAGGTCGAGGGTGTGATCGAGGTGGAGGTGGGAAATGACCACCGCGTCCAGCGTCCGGAAATCGGTGTGGCGGCGCAGCTCGGGCAGCGTGGCGGGCCCGAGGTCGAGCACCAGTCGGGTGCCTCCCGCCTCGACGTAGTAGCCGGAGCAGCCCTGCCCCGTGTTCGGGCCGGCAGCGCTGCCGCCGAGGACGGTCAGGTTCATGCCGGCATCTCGCCAAGAAGGTCGCCGTCGCGCTCAGCGTCCGGCTCACCCAGGAGTTCCAGGTGGACGATGTCGTTGCGGAGATGGACCAGCGTGTGATCCGCGGTCACGTGAAGCTGCGTCAGGCTGCAATTCATGACGTCGTAGACGCGCGGGTCGTTTGGGGAGAGCCCTTGGATCTGGGCCAGAAACACCCCGATCACCCCACCGTGGGCAACCACAACGACCCGCCGTGACGCATGATCCTCGAGGATCGCGAGAAAGGCGGCAAGCACCCGGTCATAGAAATCTCGGCCCGACTCGCCGTCCGGCCAGGCGACATCGAACCCGTCGGCCTCCAGCATTCGGCCCGCAAGCTCCGGGTGCTCCGCGAGGATTTGCTCGACGGTGGCGCCCTCCAGCGCGCCGAAATTGATCTCGACGAGGCTGGGCACCGCCATCGGCTTGAGCCCGATTCGCTCGCCGATGATCCGGGCGGTGGAGAGGGCACGGGAGAGGGGGCTGGAGAGAAGGACGTCCAGCGGCGGCTCAACTGCCAACCGCTCCGCCACGCACCGCGCCTGGCGCACGCCCCAGGCGTCGAGCGGCACGTCCGTGATCCCGTGGAGTAACCGGCGGACGTTGCTTGCCGTTCGCCCGTGGCGCACCAGGTAGAGGGTCGTTTCCCCCGCCGCCGGATGGCGCAGACCCCGATGCCGCTCCGGCTCCCGACCGGGCGGTGGCGTGTTCGGCGTAGTACTCACAGCACCCCGTCAGTGGGCAGCGCTCGCAGAACGGGCGCCGCGCGGTGCACAGGGCCCGGCCATGGGCGATCATATTGACGTGGAAAGCGTAAACGCGATCCCGGTCCCCGCCAAGAGCCGCCTCCAGGACTGCGTGCGCTTGGTCGGCGCTGACCTCCGGTCCGATCAACCCCAGCCGCTTCGCCACCCGGTGGACATGGGTATCGACCGGGAGCGCCGGCTTCCCCAGACTGAACAGCAGCACGCACGCCGCCGTCTTCGGCCCCACCCCGTTCAGGGTCACCAGCCACCGCCTGGCTTCGTCCAGTGGCAGACCCGCGAGATGGTCGACGTCAAGCGTCCCCCGCTCCTCCAACACGCTGTCGAGGATCGCTTGGATCCGCGGCGCCTTCAGGTCGGCCAGCCCGCCGCTCCGGATCGCGTCGGCCACCTCCGTAGTCGGCGCCGACCGCACCGCCTCCCACGTCGGAAACCGGGCTCGTAGGGACTGGAACGCCCGGGCCGTGTTGGCGTCGGAGGTGTGTTGCGAGAGGACGGTCAAGATCAGTTCGTCCAGCGGCGGTAGGTGGCGCCGCCAACGTCGCGGGCCGTAGGCGGCGTGAAGCGCGGGTTCGGCGCAGCGAAGCCGGTTGGGGGCAGGCGACATAAGGGGAGGCATGGGCTTCACGGGACGAAACGTCCGCCATGGGATATCGGAATGTCGAACGTCCGGCGACTCCAACGTTCTGGACCGCATCTGCGATGGCTGGACGGTCCGCCTGTCATGCCGTCGGAATGGCACTCCCTGCGGGGACATCCTCATTTCAGGGTAACACGGGCGTCCGGTCAGCCCACCCGGATCGGACGACTCTCGTCCGAAAACGCGATTGGGTAGCCACCCGACTGCCCCGCTCCGTGCCTTCGACGGTGAGGATGCCACGTTGACTTCCATGCCGTCGGCGACCACGCGATGCCGGAGCGCGCTAATTGAGGCCGCGGTAGGGTGAAGGTCCTGAACGGCGCGGCAGGCGTCCCGGCTGGGCATGTCGACCCAACTCGTTGTCAATCGTTGGGCGGTGTCGGGGTCCCGAGCGGTCGCCGCCAGGCTCGCCACCCACAGTCCGATAACGGTTTCAACCGGGTAGCGAACGACCGGCGGGGTACCCGGTAGCGGGAGCAGGGTGTTGAGGCTCAGCGGGATGGCCGTCGTGCTCGGCCGGGTGTGGACGAGGTCAGTGACCGTTCCTGCCGGTCCTGGCTGCGCCGTGCACGCCGCAATGGCGACGACAGCCAGCGCGGTCAGGGCCGCTATCCTCCCGGATGGAAGGAACCCCGCAGTTTACGCCTGTGACGTCCACCAGCTCGGCCGGCGCCCACCCGTTCAGGGAGATCGGGATCCGGGCTGAAACGGTACAGCGGGTCCGGTTGACGCCCCTCCGTTCGCCCGCCTATACTTCACCGGCCGTACGTACGAAAGAGGTCACGGGTGCACGGAAACGGCTCGACGACAAGCCATCGGCGCGGTGCGCCTCCAGGTCCGGCTCGGACCTCGGGGCGTTTTTTTTGCCCGCCGCACCGTTCCGGGGACCGGGCACGATGACGGCGCCGGCATGGCTCCTTCGCGCCGGGCGCGTCGTCGACCCGGCGAATGGCCGTGATGAGGTCGCTGATGTCCTCATCCGTGAGGGCCGAATCGCGGCGATTGGGTCCGTTGGTGCGGTGGCCGGGGCGGAGGTCTTCGACGCCGACGGGTTGCTCGTCGCGCCGGGGCTGATCGACATGCACGTCCACCTGCGCGAGCCGGGGTACGAGGCGAAGGAGACGATCGCCACCGGCACCGCGGCGGCCGCGGCCGGCGGCTTCACCACCGTCTGCTGCATGCCAAACACGCGACCCGCGCTCGACAGCGTCGAGGTGCTCCGCGATCTGAGCGAGCGGGTTGGGCGCGACGCGCGCGTCGAAGTCCACCCCATCGCCGCGATCACGAAGGGCCGGGAGGGGCGCGAGGCGGTCGACTTCGCCGCGCTGGTGGAGGTCGGCGCGGTCGGCTTTTCCGATGATGGTGACACCACCCAGGACAGCGCCATCATGCGGGCCGCGCTGTCGGCGAGCGCCGAGCTCGACCGCCCGATCATGGTCCACTGCGAAGACAAGGCGCTCGCGGGTGACGGCGCTATGCACGAGGGCGACATCTCCCGTCGCCTCGGGATCGCCGGCATCCCAGCCGAGGCGGAAGAGATCATCATCGCCCGTGACCTCATGCTCGCTGGCCTCACCGGCGGCTGGCTGCACGTCTGCCACGTCACCACCGGCCGCGGCGCTGAGCTCGTCCGCCGCGCGAAGGCGGAGGGCGTTCGCGCCACCGCCGAAGTGATGCCTCATCACCTTGTCATGAGTGACGACTGGGTGGCAGGCGACCGGACGCTGCGAAACGTCGACGAGCCTGCCGGTCCGTATGCCCCGGCGGCCGACCCGAACACCAAGGTCAATCCGCCGCTTCGGCTGGCCGCCGACACCCGGCCGCTCATCGCGGCCCTCCTCGACGGCACCTTTGACGTCGTCGCCACCGACCACGCGCCGCACGCCGCCCCGGAGAAGCAGGGCAGCGCGTTCGAGGCCGCCGCGTTCGGCATGAGCGGCCTGGAGCTTGCGCTGCCATCCATGCTCGCGCTCGTCCGCGCCGAGTACTTGACCGCGAGCGATTTGGTTGTCAAGCTGAGCGTCAACCCCGCTCGGCTCCTCCGACTCCCGCTCGGCACCCTCGCGGTCGGTGCTCGGGCCGATGTCGTCGTCTTCGACCCCGAGGAGCGCTGGGTGGTTACCCCGGAGCAACTTAGGACAAAGAGCCCAAACACTCCACTCCTCGGGATGGAGTTGCGTGGACGTGCGAGGCTGACCCTGGTTGGCGGACAGGAGCGCTACCGTGCCTGACGTGGATCTCCGACCGGGGTCTTCGAACGTGACCGTCCTCGTGGCCGAACCGGGGCCGAGCACCCCACACCGCTTCCGACCAGCCGCCGACGCCGCGCTCGCGTTGGCGGATGGCCGCGTCTTCCGCGGGCGATCATTCGGAGCGCCGGTCGCTACCGAAGGCGAGATCGTCTTCACCACCACGATGACCGGCTATCAGGAGGTCTGCACCGACCCATCCTTCCGTGGTCAGATCGTCTGCATGACCTACCCACTCATTGGTAACTACGGAGTCAATGCCGAGGATGACGAGTCGCGCCGACCCTGGATCGCCGGCCTGGTGGTTCGGGAGCTGTGCGATGAGCCGAGCAACTACCGCTCGACCGGGCCGCTGCGCGACTACCTCTGCCGCCACGGCATTCCCGCCCTCGCCGGTGTCGATACCCGGGCCCTGACCCGCCACATCCGCTCCGTCGGCGATACCCGTGCCGTCCTTGTTCCTGAGGCGGCGGGTTTGGCCGATGCCGATCTGGTCGAGCGGGCGCGCTATGCCGCCCTTCCGGCCGAACATGACGTGGTGGGTGAGGTCCGCGACGATCGGCGGGAACGCTTTGGGGACGGGGCCGGGCCGCATCTGGTCGTCGTTGACTGTGGGGTGAAGCGCAACATCATCCGGTCGCTCGTCGCGCGGGGCGCGCGCGTCACCGTCGTCCCATACGGCACGCGCTACGCCGAGATTGAGGCCCTGGCGCCCGACGGCGTCATCGTCTCACCCGGCCCCGGCGACCCGGCGAACCTCGACGATGGGCTTGACGTCGTTCGCTCGGTGCTCAATCGCGGCACGCCCTACTTCGGCATCTGCCTCGGTCACCAACTCCTCGCCCGGGCCATCGGCGCCGAGACCGGCAAGCTGAAGTTCGGCCATCGCGGCGGAAACCACCCGGTGCGCGACGCGCGCACCGGCCGCATCACCATCACGGCTCAGAACCACGGTTTCGAGGTCGATGCCAGAACGGTGCCTCATGACGGCGACTGGCAGGTCGCGCTCGTGAACCTCAACGACGGCTCCGTCGAGGGACTGGCTCACCGTCGCCTTCCCGTGCTCTCGGTCCAGTTTCATCCTGAGGCCGCGCCCGGTCCCTGGGACAACGGCTATCTGTTTGACCAGTTCCTGGCGATGATCCAGGCGCGCAAGTCGGGAGCCGAAGTCTCGCGAGGATCCGTCTAGATGCCTCGCAGCGTCCTCGTCCTCGGCTCCGGCCCGATCATCATCGGTCAAGCGGCCGAGTTCGACTACGCCGGCACTCAGGCCTGCCGCGCCCTCCGCGAGGAGGGCATCCGCACCATCCTCGTCAACTCCAACCCCGCCACGATCATGACCGACGAGGATGTCGCCGACGCCGTCTACATTGAACCCCTCACCGCCGATGTCGTCCGTCGGGTGATTCAGCGCGAGCGGCCGGATGGCATCCTCCCGACCCTCGGTGGGCAAACCGGTCTCAACCTCGCCGTCCAGGTCGCCGAGCTCGGGATCCTCGACCGCTACGGCGTCCGTCTCCTCGGCACCCCTCTCTCCGCCATCAAGCGGGCCGAGGACCGAGCGCTCTTCAAGGCTTTGCTGGAGGACATCGGCGAGCCGACCATTGCCAGCACTGTGGTGACCTCCGTTGAGGAAGCCCATGCCTTCGCTCGCCAGGTGCCGCTCCCCCTGGTCATCCGTCCGGCTTACACCCTCGGTGGCACCGGTGGTGGTGTCGCCCGCACCCCGGAGGAGCTAGACCGGATCGTCACGGGTGGCCTTACCGCCAGCCCAATCCGCCAAGTCCTGCTGGAGCGCTCCCTCGTCGGCTGGAAGGAGATTGAGTACGAGGTGATGCGGGATGGCGTCGACACCTGCATCACCATCTGCAATATGGAAAACCTCGACCCGATGGGCGTCCACACGGGCGACAGCATTGTCGTCGCTCCCTCGCAGACCCTGTCAGATCACGAGTACCAGATGCTCCGCGCCTCGGCGATCCGGATCATCCGGGCGCTCGGCATTGAGGGTGGCTGCAACGTCCAGTACGCCCTTGACCCCCACTCCAGCGCCTACGCCGTGATCGAGGTCAACCCACGAGTCAGCCGCTCCTCAGCCCTCGCCTCAAAAGCGACCGGTTACCCCATCGCCCGCATGGCCGCCAAGATCGCCATCGGCCGCCGCCTCGACGAGCTGACCAATGCCGTCACCGGCCAGACGACCGCCGCGTTCGAACCCGCCCTCGACTACGTCGTCGTCAAAATCCCCCGTTGGCCGTTTGACAAGTTCGCCCGTGCCGAGCGGACCATCGGCACCCAGATGAAGGCCACCGGCGAGGTGATGGCCATCGATCGTTCCTTCGAGGGCGCGATCCAGAAGGCCACCCGCTCCCTGGAGACGACGGCGAAAGACCCCGCCTGGGAGGACCCGACCTGGACTGAGGAGGTCATCCTCGACCTCGTCGCCCGCCCTAACGACCTGCGGCTCTGGGCGGTGATGGCGGCCCTCCGCCGGGGCGTGGAGGCCGAGCGGCTGCACGCGCTGAGCAGGATCGACCGCTGGTTCCTCTGGCGCTTGCGCCATCTGGTAGATCTGGAGGAGCGGCTGCGGGCCGAGCCGCTCGACGGCGAGCTCCTCTGGGCCGCCAAGCGCGCCGGCTTCTCTGACGAGCAGATCGGGCGCCTCACGGAGCGCCCAGCCGTGGAAGTCCTCGCGCTGCGCGACCGGCTCGGCATGGCGCCGGTCTACAAGATGGTCGACACCTGCGCTGCCGAGTTCGCCGCGGCCACTCCGTACTTCTACTCCACCTACGAGGATGAGGATGAGGCGACGCCACTCCCCGGCGAGCGCGCCCTCGTCGTCGGCTCCGGCCCGATCCGCATCGGCCAAGGGATCGAGTTCGACTACTCCGCGGTCCAGGCGGCGCGCGCCCTGCACGAGGCGGGCGTCGCCTCGATCATGGTCAATTCGAACCCCGAAACCGTCTCCACCGACTTCGACGCCTCCGACCGTCTGTATTTCGAGCCGCTCGACGCCGAGAGCGTCGGCGAGATCCTGAAGCACGAGGCGGGCGTGAATGGCGCGGCCCGCGATGTGCCGCCCGTCATCGTGCAGTTCGGCGGCCAGACCGCCATCAATCTCGCCGCGCCGCTCGCTGAGCGGGGCGTCTCAATCTGGGGCAGCTCCCTCGACACCATCGACCTCGCGGAGGACCGGGAGCGATTCGAGGCCTTTCTGCGAGGACTCAACATCCCGCAGCCGCCGGGGGCCGCCGTCACCTCCCTCGCCGGGGCCGAAGCCGTTGCCGACCGGATCGGCTATCCCGTCCTTGTCCGTCCCTCCTACGTTCTCGGCGGGCGGGCGATGGAGGTGGTCTACGGGCCGGATCAACTTGCGCGCTACATTCGCAACGCCGCCAGTCTCACCCCGGAGCACCCGGTCCTGATCGACAAGTACCTCCTCGGCAAGGAGGTCGAGGTCGACGCCGTCTGCGACGGCGAGGCGGTTCTCATCCCCGGCGTCATGGAGCACATTGAGCGCGCCGGTGTCCACTCCGGCGACTCGTTTGCCGTCTACCCCGG
Source organism: Thermomicrobiales bacterium (assembly GCA_030447415.1). GTDB lineage: Bacteria > Chloroflexota > Chloroflexia > Thermomicrobiales > UBA6265 > JAUJOZ01. The sequence continues at coordinate 26,351 of JAUJOZ010000008.1, forward strand.
CATCAACCTCTTCCCGGCCGAGGTCGACACGATCGTCGACTACACTACCCGCATCGCGCTCGCCCTCGGCGCCCGTGGCCTGATCAACATCCAGTATGTCATCCACGCCGGTCGCCTCTACGTGCTAGAGGTCAACCCGCGCGCCTCGCGGACAGTCCCCTTCCTCAGCAAGGCGACGGGCGTACCGATGGTCAAGCTTGCAACCGGTGTCATGCTGGGTCGCACGCTCGCCGAACAGGGGTACGCGGGCGGCCTCTGGCCGCGCCAGCCGCTGGTCGCCGTCAAGGCCCCCGTCTTCTCGATGGCCAAGCTCCGAGGGGTTGAGGTCCACCTTGGGCCGGAGATGAAGTCGACGGGCGAAGTGATGGGCATCGACCGTGCCTTCGAGCCCGCCTTCTTCAAAGCCCTCATCGCCGCCGGTCTGGCGCTGCCGCCCGAGGGTTCGATCCTGCTCACGCTCGCCGACGAGGACAAGGCCGACGCCGTCGAGATGATCCGCGGGCTGGTGACGCTCGGCTACAAGCTCTACGCCACCGAGGGCACCGCGGCGCTGATCGAGCGCAACGGCATGCCGGTCCAGATGGTGACTAAACGTATCGGCCGCGGCAAGCCGGACATGCTCGACGTGATCCTCCACGGAACGGTGCACGGGGTCATCAACACTCCCGGCCCGGCCGACAAGGAAATACTCGACGGGCTGGAGATTCGCCGCGCGGCCGTCGAGCGCGGCATCCCGTGCATCACCTCAATCGATACTGCTCGAGTCGTCGTCGACGCGATGGCTAAGGCGAACGCCGTCTATACTGTGCAACCGTTACCAGCTTACCGGCGGCACGGTTTTGGCTACTAACGGGGCGATTTGTACCGCACCCGTGAGTGAGGACACGCCCTCGATGGTCGACCTGGAGCTCGGCGCGAGCCACCATCTGGACATGGAAATCAACGAGACGGACGGCACCGTGGTGCGAGCGCGCGAGTTCAACAGCGAGATCATCGCGGTCGAGCCGGTGATGGGTGATGCCGTCCTCATCACGCTGGCGATTCCGGATCCGATGGCCACCGAGGTCCGCGCTGGCCATTTCGTCGACGTCCTCTGCCGCGTCGAGGGCTCGTACGACCCGCTGCTGCGCCGCCCCTATTCGTTCTTCCGCGTCGATCCCCGCGCCGGCACGGCCACCCTGCTCGTCCGCCCGTTCGGTCGCGGCAGCGCCTGGCTGGCGAGTCGCAGGGCGGGTACGATCCTTGATATCCTCGGCCCCCTCGGCAACACCTACACAATCTCGCTGCGCTCCCGCAACCTCCTCATGGTCGCCGGCGGCGTCGGCGCCGCTCCGCTGGTCATGCTGACCGACCAGGCCGTGGCAAAAGGCCTCAACGTCACCTATCTCATGGGCGCGGCGGACGCCGCGGGCCTGCTGGCGCCATCCTACCTGCCGAGCGCCGTCGAGTACGTGGTCGCCACCGACGACGGCAGCAAGGGGCACACTGGCTTCGTCACCGACCTCGTCGCTCACTTCGTCCCCTGGGCCGACCAGATCTTCGCCTGCGGCCCGGAGCCGATGTATCGCTCGCTGCGCAGCGCGGTCAACCCGCATCGCCTGGCGGGCAAGCCGCGTGTCCAGGTGTCGATGGAACGGGGCATGGCCTGCGGACTGGGCGCCTGCCTTGGCTGCGTCGTCGAGACCCGTCACGGCATGCAGACCTCCTGCGTCGAGGGCCCCGTCTACGATATGGATGAGCTGGTGTGGTCGTAGCGGTCAACCGTCATGTGCCGGCTGGTCGCGGGCTGCCGATCGTTACGGCAAACAGGACGGTCGAGGCGCTCGGCCCAACGCTGAAAGCGGACTGCTGATGCCTGGTGGGTACGTCCCTGACCTTTCGGTCGACCTGGCGCCGAACAACCCTCGGGAATTGCGGCTAGCGAACCCGGTCGTCGCTGCCTCGGGCTGCTTTGGCTACGGCCAGGAGTACGGGAACGTCGTCGATGTCCAGCGGCTCGGCGCCTTCGTCAGCAAGGGGATCACACCGCGACCGCGTGGCGGCAACCCCATGCCGCGCATCGCCGAGACGCCGGCTGGGATGCTCAACGCCATTGGCCTCCAGAACCCCGGCATCCACGGCTTCGTCCGCAAGTACCCGAAGCTCTGGCAGCATTGGCGCGTCCCGGCCATCGTCAACATCTCGGCCGAGGCGGTCGAGGACTACGCGATGATGGCTGCCATCCTCGACGAGCAGCCAGGCATCGCCGGCATTGAAGTCAACGTCTCTTGCCCCAACGTCGCCCGGGGCGGCTATTGCTTCGGCTGGGACGCCGGGATGTCGGCTGAGGTCACGCGCGCCGTCCGCGCGGCGACGACCCTGCCGCTGATCGTGAAGCTCAGTCCCGGCGCCGTCGACATCGTGTCGGTCGCGTCGGCCGTTGAGGAGGCGGGGGCCGACGCCGTGTCGTTGATCAACACGCTCGTTGGGATGGCGATCGATACGAAGCGTCGCGAGCCCGTCCTCGCCAACGCGACCGGCGGTCTGTCTGGTCCGGCCATCAAACCGGTCGCCCTCCGCATGGTCTATCAGGTCGCGGCCGCCGTCCGCATCCCGGTCGTCGGCATGGGCGGCATCATGGGGCTGGACGACGCCCTCGAGTTCTTCATGGCGGGCGCTAGCGCGATCCAGGTCGGCACCGCCATCTTCGTCCAGCCGGGAATGCTGACGCGGCTGATCGATGACCTGGCCGGCTGGATGGCTGAGGAAGGCGCGCGGTCGCTGCCCGAGATCGTCGGCGCGGCCCATGGTGCCCGTCGGCGGGGCCGGCCGGGCGAAGCGAAGGCAGCGGAGGAGGCGGAGTTGGTGCTCGGGTCGGTGGCAGCCGGATGAGTGGAGTTGGAGTGCGGGCGGAAGCTCAGCCACGGTGTGGACTCCTAGCCGCCATCGGGGCCGACAGCGGACTGATGCGGGTCTGGTACCTCCTCCTGATCCTTGTCCCCATCAGCCTCGTCCTTGAGTTCGGCCACATCGGTGGCCACGCGCCCGTCTTCGTCGCCTCGGCGTTGGCGCCCTCGTTATCCCTGCCGTCTTCGCCCTCGGCGGCGAAGGGCTGCGGCCGAGCGACCACGACATCTAGCGACTCAGCGACGGCCTCGCGGTGGTTCTCATCATCGTCTACATCCTCTACCTGATCTTCTCGCTGCGAGAGAAGTCACCGGCCGAAGTTGAGCAGGAGCACGGCCAGCATGCGCGCACGATGCGGCTACCGGTGGCCCTCGGCGTCCTTGTCGTCTCCACCATCGCCATCGTTTTCATGAGCGAGATCCTCGTCGGAGCGCTCGAGCCGACGGCCGAGGACTGGGGCTTAACGGAACTGTTCGTCGGCGTCATGCTCGTCCCGCTCGTCGGTAACATCGCGGAGCATCTCGTGGCGGTGCAGGTCGCCTATGGCAAAAAGATGGACCTCAGCCTGGGCATTGCCATCGGCTCCGGCCTGCAAATTGCCCTCTTCGTTACCCCGGTCCTCGTCCTGGTCAGCATCCTGCTCGGAGAGCCGATGACGCTGGTCTTCAACTCCTACGAACTCATGGCGCTCGTCGGCGCGACGCTGGTCGCGGTGCTCATCTCCGTCGATGGCGAGTCGAACCGGCTCGAAGGCGCCGAGTTGGTCGGTCGCTACTTCATCCTCGGCATCGCCTTTTTCTTCGTTCCCTAACCGCGACGGATGCATCTGCCATGGATGGACAAGATCTGTTCGATCGATTGAAGCAAGTCGGCGCCCTGAAGCAGGGCCACTTCCTCCTCGCCTCGGGCCGACACAGCGACCGGTACCTCGAGAAATTCGACCTGCTGCGGCGACCGGGGGACACGGAGGCGGTCTGCCGGGGCTTCGCCGACCGGTTCCGCCACGAGCGGATCGACGTCGCGGTCGGCCCAACGACCGGTGGTGTCCTCCTCGCCTTTGAGGTCGGACGTCAGCTCGGGATCGCGGCCGCGTATGCCGAGCGCCGTGGGGACGGCGAGCCCGGCCGGGAGTTTCGCCGAGGGACCACCTTCGAGCCCGGCCAGCGGGTTGTCGTGGTCGACGACATCCTGACCACGGGCGGTTCGGTGCGCGAGACGCTCGCCGCGCTACGGCTGCACCCGGTCGACGTCGTCGCCGTCGCGGTCCTTGTCGATCGCAGCGGTGGCCGCGTCGCCCGAGAGCTGGAGGCGCCACTCGTCGCGCTCGCCACGATGGATGTTGACACCTGGGATCCAGCCGACTGTCCCCTCTGCTTCGCCGAAGTCCCCCTTGCTAAACCGGGAACGACCGCGGTGCCCAGTTAGGCTAGGGTTCTCGGCGCTCGGGCCACCGTCTCGGCGCTCGGCGTGGCGCGCGGCATGAAGTGAAACGACGAGAGCCCGCCCCCGATCCGACACGACGGGCGCCATCGCTACCGCTTGGGGCCCGGCTGCCGGGAGCTAGACGAGTCCAGTCGGCATGAAGAGGCCCCCGTCCGCCGAGCGGACGGGGGCCTCTGTCCGATACTGGCTAGAGCTCGACGCCGCAGTCCGTCCCGAGCGTCTGGATGGCGGGAATCACCTCGTTGAGGAACAGATCCGTGGCGTCGTCGACGTCCTCGGCCACGTCGTCGAGCGCGTCGGCGTCGCCGTCGGCCGCGATTGCCTGGTCGACGGCGTCCGAGAAGGCTTCCAACGTCTGGAGGATGAGGTCGTTCGCCTCCTCCGCCCCGGCGGGCACTTCAACGCTGCGCTGGGTCTCGGTCAGCTCTTCGAGTTGCGATGCGACTTCCCCCAGCTCTTGCGCCGAAAGGTCGACAAGATCACCGGCCGAGAACCTACCGAGGACCGAGCTCGCGGGAGACATGACCCCGTCGGTTTGCTCGAACCACTCCTCGACACCCGCGCAGTCGGCGGCTGCGGCCGCGGCGTTGGCGTCCGTCGCGGCCGCGGGCGTGGCGCCGTCGGCGGCTGGGGTCGCCGGCGAAGCGGCGCCGGGCAACGTCAGATCGGCGAGGAAGACGAGGCGGTCGAAGTCGGGTTGGTAAAGCACGCGGGTCAGTTGAGCGTCGTTGAACACCGAGAAGAAGATCGGTCCGGAAACGGTCTCGCCGGCGGGAATGTCGCCGAACTGGAGGTCTGGGTCGGCTTCGGTTTCCTCGGGTGAGCGGTAGACGAAGCCGTAACTGTAGAGGAAGCCGTCAGCGTCCTGGAGCCGGATCCCGGAGGGATCGAACGAGAAGGGACGGGAGCCGGTGTTCTCCACATCCAGGCGAACCATCACGAAGTGGTTCCCGCGTTCGGGTGGGGTGCTCGGGTCGTAGTCCTCGAACGGATCGACGACTTCGCGAACCGTAAGGCGAGCGACCTCATCGCCTTCGAGCCCAATGAACGGGACCGTCGTCCCGACCGCCGGGATGTCCGAAGCCCCTTCGTCCTAGGCCGTCACGGCGATCCTGGAACCTACCGCGAGCGTCAGCAGCAGCGCGGCAACGATCGCGTAAACGCGGTGCATGGAAACCATTCCTCCCCGTGCTATGCACGAATACGACGCGCGACTCATCTCGAGCCCACCAGCCTGGCCCGGTGGACGATTGGGCACCTCCCGTGCAGGTGCGAACGTGAGCCGGGATGTCCACACGCGAAGAAGCGGCGGCAACGGGCACCACCCCTGACGCGCCGGGAACGGCCGATGGTAGCGACTTCGTCGCGCGGCCGCAAGCGTGCCACATCGGGCGGTTATCGCCTGGGCCAGGTGATGGGACCCGCCCGTCGAGTAGTCCTACCTCGGTGAACGACCAGTCGTTCGCCGCGCGCAACAGCGATGCGTCAGGACGGCCAGCGCCGAATGAGCTTCCCGCGGGAATGACAAGGATGCCGGCTCGTCCGGCGAGCGGTTTCGCTCTACTCCTCGCTTCGTGCGGAGTTCGCGATCCGCTGTCTCAGGTCTTCACGCTGAGCAAGGAGGTCATCGAGCCGTTGCTCGATCTGCGAGAGGATGTCCGGGCGTGGACGCGCCACGTACTCGTCGCGCAGCTCGATCAGCATCTGCGCGATGCGCGCGATCGTGCGAACCGTATGGACCGGGTCGTCTTCGCGGGACGCCACCGCGTAACCGCTCATGCCAGCCTCCCTCAACCCTGCCCGTTCGCGCGGTTCCCTGCCTCATCGGCTCGGCCCACGGCACCAGCGAGCGCGCCGTCGTCGCTTGCCCCGTTCGCTGCTATCGTATCCGGTTTCCCCGCCAGCAGTGCGAGCAACTCCTCCTCGCCGATGATCGGGACCTTCAGCTCCCGCGCCCGATCTGCTTTGCTCCCTACATCCTCACCCGCCACCACGAAGGAGGTTTTCTTCGACACGGAGCCGCTGACCGCCGCGCCAGCGCGCCGCAGCCGCTCCTCAGCCTCGGGGCGGGTCATCGTCGTCAGGCGGCCGGTCAGGACGAAGCTCTTGCCGGCGAGGGGCATCGTGTCGTACCGCGAGCGAGCGGCCGACTCGTCCACGGTCCGCACCCCGGCTGCCTCCAGCTTGGCGATGACCTCCAGGTTGCGTGGCTCCTTGAAGAAGTCGAAGACGCTCGCGGCGAGGATGGGACCGATGCCACCGACCGCGTTGATCTCCTCGGCGCTCGCCGCCGCCAGCGCCGCGATGGAGCCGAATCGGTCGGCGAGTAGTCCCGCTGAACGCTCGCCGATGTGGCGGATGCCGAGGGCGAAGATGAGACGCGCGAGTGGTCGCCCCTTGCTGCGCTCCACCGAGTCGCGCAGGTTCGCCGCGCTCTTTTCCCCTAAGCGCTCGAGTGACGCAATTGCCTCCCAGTCCAGGCCGTAGAGGTCAGCCACATCGTGGATCATCCCGAGGTCGACGAAGCGATCGGCCAGCGTTTCCCCAAGCCCCGCGATGTCCATGGCGTTGCGGGAGACGAAGTGGTGGACCCGCTGCTTGAGCTGTGCCGGGCAGGCGGCGTTCGTGCAGTAGCGCATTGCCACACCCGGCTCGCGGTGGGTCGGGGCGTCGCAGGCGGGGCACCGTTGGGGCATCCGAAACGGCTCGGTCCCGGGTGGCCGACGCTCCTCGATCACCTTGACGATCTGCGGGATGACGTCACCGGCGCGCTGCACGACGACGACGTCACGGACCCGGATGTCCTTGCGGGCAATCTCGTCCTCGTTGTGCAGCGTCGCCCGGCTGACCATCACGCCGCCGATGTTCACCGGTTCCAACAGCGCCAGCGGGTTGAGCGTTCCGGTCCGCCCGACATTGATCACGATGTCGTTGACCACGCTCGTTTGCTGCAGCGCCGGGAACTTGTAGGCCGTTGCCCACCGCGGCTCGCGCGCGACGTACCCGATCTCCTCCTGCAAGCGCACATCGTCGACCTTGACGACGACGCCGTCGATCTCGTAGTCGATCTCGCCGCGCCGCGCTTGCCACCAGACGCAGCGATCCCAGGCCTCGTCGATAGCCTCATGCCGGGTCGCGCCCGGCGAGGCGTCGAACCCCAGTTCGCGGAGAAGCGCGAGCGCCTCCCAGTGGGTGCTCGGGGTGTCGCCCCCCTCCACGTAGCCAATGCCGTAGGTGAACAAGCGCAGCGGTCGGCGCGCCGTGATCCGCGGGTCGAGCTGCCGCAGCGATCCGGCGGCCGCGTTGCGCGGATTCATGAAGGCCCGGCCCTTGCCCCCTTCGGCCTCGATCCGGGCGTTCAGCGCGGCGAAGTCAACCTTTCGCATGTAAACCTCGCCGCGGACCTCGATGACCCGGGGCGCCACGCCAGTGGGGTGGCGGAGGCGGAGCGGGAGGCTACGGACGGTGCGGAGGTTGGCCGAGATGTCCTCGCCGACGAAGCCGTCGCCACGCGTTGCCCCGTGGTGAAAGATCCCGTCAACGTAGGTCAGGGCGACTGCCAGCCCGTCGATCTTGGGCTCGGTGACGAAGGTCAGCTCGGTGCCGCCGGCGAAGCGGCGCGCCCGCTCGGCCCAGCGGCGGAGCTCGTCTTCGTTGTAGACGTTGCTTAGGGAGAGCATCGGCCGCGGGTGGCGCACCTCGGCGAAGCCCGACTGCGGCGTCGCACCCACCCGCTGGGTCGGCGACTCCGGATGAACCAACTCGGGATGCGCTGCCTCTAGTTCCCGCAGCTCGCGCATCAGCGCGTCGTATTCGGCGTCGGTCGCGCTGGGTGCGTCGAGGACGTGGTACTCGTAGTTCAAGCGGTCGATGGTGTGCCGCAGCTCGTCGACGCGCCGCTGGAGCGGTGTGGCCTGCTCGCCCTCCAAGCCCGTGCCACCTCCGACGCCGTATGCTATAAGGTGCGGAAAACACGGTGAACGTACGCTGCCGGCATTCTAGCATAGCCGCCGAACGCCACCGATGGCTCGGTAATGGCGTCGGTGACCGCTCCGTTCCCGGGCAGCTCGCGGGCGACGCGGACGTGGACCCACTGGACCCAAGCGTCGCCTCGGACCGGCGCTGATTCTGGCCACCATCGTCCACCCCGGGGAAGCTGGCCAACCGTCCTGCACTGTCGATTGGATCGTGAGCGCGCGGTGGACCTCCGCTACTCCGGCTTCGATGCGGACCCTGATCCGCCACCCGACCAGTCGGCCTCCGCCCTGGAGACCGACCGCTATGCCCACCTTGCTCAGCGTGCGGACGCGTTCGTCCGGGCCCACGGTGGCACCGTCCATCAGGATGCGCTCGTCGCCCACGTCTTCGGCTCCGCCGGATCCACCGCGCTTTGGGGGCCGCTGCTGCGCCGGATCCTCGGCGGCGACGATCTCATCCTGCGTGCAGACGGCTTCTGGACGCTCCGCGACGGCGAAGCGACCGACGACTCGCCGCTCCTGGCCGAGTTCGTCGCCCTCGATGTCGAGACGACCGGTCTCCGGCCCCTCCACCAGCGGGTGATCGAGGTCGCCGCCGTCCGGTACCGGAACGGCGTCGAGGTCGCTCACTTCGAATCCCTCTGCAACCCTGAAAGGCGCATCCCGAAATACATCTCCGGCTTGACCGGTCTGGCCGATGCCGACGTTGCCGACGCCCCCCGCTTCGCCGAGGTTGCCGACGACCTTGTCAGCTTCGTCGGCTCCTCCCTCGTCGTCGGGCACAACGTCGGCTTCGACATCGCCTTCGTCAACGGGGAGCTCAAGCGGCTCGGCCGTCCAGCACTCATCAACGATCGCCTTGACACCCTGAGTCTCGCGCTCAAGCTCGTTCCGAAGCTGCGGAAGCCGAACCTGGAGCAGGTCGCCCATGTCCTCGACGTAGCCCCCGGCGCTCGCAAGCTCCACCGCGCCGGCGGCGACGCGCGCCTCACCGCCGAGGTCGCCCATCGCCTTGTCGACCGGGCTCGGGACCAGGGCGTCCGCTCGCTCGACGACTTGAAGGCGCTCGTGAGCAGCAGTCCCCGCCGTCCAAGAGACCACGTCGGACGTGGTCGATCCGTCCTCGACCGGTCGCTCTTGGCCGACATCCCGAAGGCGCCCGGTGTCTACCTGATGCGCGACGCCTACGACCACGTCGTTTATGTCGGCAAGGCGAAGAACCTGCGGGACCGGGTGGCCTCGTACTACTCCCAACCGCTCGGCTACACCCGCAAGATGGACGGCCTGCTGGAGAACCTGGCGACGATCGACACCGTGGTCGTCGGCTCGGAGTTGGAGGCGTTACTGCTGGAGTCGCAGCTCATCAAGCGCTACCAGCCGCGCTACAACACCGCGCTGCGCGCCTTCGAGCGCTATCCGTTTATCCGCGTCGACGTCGCCAACCCCTGGCCCCGTGTCACCCTTGCGAGGGTGCGCAAAGACGACGGCGCCCGTTACTTTGGCCCGTTCCGCAACACGAGTGGAGCGCGCAAAACCGTCGAGTTGATCAACCGCGTCGTGCCGCTGCGGACCTGCTCTCGCTCCTTCAAGGACGCCCGCTCCTATGGCTCGCCCTGCATCGAGCTCGACCTCGGGCGCTGTCTCGGCCCCTGTGTCGGTCGTGCCGACCGCGCCGCGTACACCGCGCTGGTCCGCGAGGTCGTCCAATTCTTGGATGGCCGGGACGCCGTGCTCTACGAGCGCCTCTGGCGGGGCCTGGAAGACGCCGCCGATCGCCTCGACTTTGAGCGGGCGCGCCGCCTGCGTGACGACCTCCGCGAGGTCAACCAGGTCGTGGCCGCCCAGCGTCATCTTCGGGAAGCGGCGGAGACTAACCACGTCCTTCTCGTCCTCCCCTCATCCCAGTCCGCGGCGCGCGAGGTCCTGTTGATCGCCGCCGGCCGACTTTGGGCGCAGCTTCGCGTGCTACGCGACGATCCCGCCGACCTTGCCTCCCGGCTTAACCGCTCCTGGTCCCGTCTCCTCGCCGCTGGGATCGCCGGCGTCGACCACGACACGGTCGACGAGGCCAACATCCTGAACCGCTGGCTGGCTCGGAATGGCGGGCACCCCGCCATCCTCCCCCTCAACCCCCCGCCCGCGCATCCCGACTGGCCCGACCTCGCGCTGCGCGCCCTCACCCTTTCCGACGCCGATCTGACCTTCGACGCCAGGTCGCTGGAGGCCGCCGAGTCCGCCGACGCCTCCGCCGTCGACGATGTCCCGGTGACTGAGACGCTGTAGACGCGGTTCGCGTCCTGACCTGGTTCATCAACGCACCGTTTCGCGGTTCCAGCGCGACGCGTTCATCCGGCCGCTCCAAGGGAGGTCATGGCGCCGGAAGCGGCACCGTCGGAACTCGGTAGCCCGCCGCTCATCACCATGCCCTTCGGGATGGCGGACGTCAGGAACTTTTTCCCTCCCGCGGCACCTGGACACCCCCGCGCCTTGTGGCCCTCAGCGCCAGCGGCAGGGAACCGAACTCGCTCCTCCTATCACTGATGCCGCTGCCCGCCCATGCTCACCGTCCTCAGAGCTTCGGCGTTGCCGCCGCCCTGTCGCCTCATCATGACTGGACCAACGGGCCCGTTGGCCATCACCGGGCGGCGATGCCTGCGGCGTGTGGCGCGGTGATCGCGTCGACGCTCCCGTCCGCGACGTGGCCGTCTCACCGTCCGTTGACGGTGCCGGAGCCGTGTGACACACTCGCCGCCACGTTGGCGCCCGCCGATCGTCGCGGAGCGCATCGCCCTCGGAGGGAGATCCATGGCTATGCCAGCGTCGTCGCGGACCGCCCGATTCCTGCGCCTGCCGATCGTCCTCCTGGCTGCACTCCTCGCCCTCGGCGGCGGATTCGCGGCGTCCGCCGGCGCGGGGTCGGCCCAGACTCAGGGAGGTGAGCTCGTCTTTTGGGACAGCAACAACTCCGGCGTCCAGGCCGAAATCGTGGAGACCTTGGCCCAGGAGTTCGAAGAGCAGAACCCCGGTGTGACGGTTGAGCACCGCGGCCTCGAAACGACCGAGCTGCAAGACGCACTTCAGCGCGCCGTCACCAGCGGCGAGGGCCCCGACATCGCTCAGGTCAACAACGGCGAGAACAGCATGGGTCCGATGGTGCGGGCGGGCCTTCTCGTGCCAATGAACGACTACGCCGCGCAGTACGGCTGGACCGAGCTCCTTTCACCCGGCCTCCTCGCCCGCAACCAGTACAGCGACGATGGCAAGACTTTCGGCGATGGCACCCTCTGGGGCGTCTCCGCCACCGCCGAGATCGTCGGCTTCTACTACAACCGCCAGATCTTCGCCGACAACGGTATCCAGGTTCCCACGACGTTCGCCGAGCTCGAAGACGCAATGGAAACCCTCCAGGAGAACGGCGTCACCCCCCTCGTCTTTGGCAACCTCGACCAGTGGCCGGCGATCCACCTCTACGGCGCCATCCACGGCACCATGACGACCCGCGACTACCTCGACGGCCTCATCTACCGCCGGGGCAACCAGTCGTGGGACACCGACGAGATCAAGCGGGCCGCCGCCAAGCTCCAGGAGTGGGACGAGAAGGGCTTCCTGCAGCAGGGCTACGAGGGCTTGAGCAGCGACGACGCTTGGCCGCTCTTCGCTCAGGGCGGGGGGGGCATGCTCCTCCAGGGCTCATGGTTGGCCCCCGACCTTGCCGACGCCATGGGGGACAACGTCGGTTTCTTCCTGATGCCGTCGGCCGGCACCCGCCCCGCCCTTCAGGTCGGCGGTGTCGGCATCCCCTATGGGATCACCAAGAACGCGGAGAATCCCGACCTCGCCGCCCGATTCATCGACTTCCTCGTCTCCGACCGGGCCCTCCAGCTGATGGTCGAGCGCAGTGCTCTCCCCGCCCGCCCGGTGCCCCAGGAACTGATCCAGCCGAACACCCTCGCGGGTGATCTCTACTCGGCCTGGAACGCCGCCAACGCCGCCGACGCCGTCGGTCACTACATGGACTGGGCGACTCCCACCTTCTACGACACCCTCACCGCGGGGTTGCAGGAGCTCCTGGCGGGCCAGGGCTCGCCCGACGCGCTCGCCAAGGCGCTCCAGGACGACTATGCTCGCTTCCTCGCGGAGCAAACCTAGCAAACCCGGCGCGGCGGAGCCGGCCCGCCCGGCAGCCGGCTCCGCCTCTTGGTCCCAACCCCGCCTGGGCGGTTCCCCCTGGGAACCCTATCTCTACCTGCTCCCGGCGTTCCTCCTCTTTGGTCTGTTCGTCGTCGTTCCCCTGCTCGGCACAATCGGGCTCAGTCTCACCGAGTGGGACGGCTACGGCGCCCCGAGTTACACCGGCCTGTCCAACTACCTCGACGCCGTCCGCGACCCGCAGTTTCGGCAGGCCGCCTGGCACAACCTGCTCCTCATTCCCTACTTCGTTCTGCTGCCGATGCTCCTCGGTCTCCTTCCCGCCGTGCTGGTCCAGGGCCAGCGGCTGCGGGGCGCCACGTTCTTCCGCGTCGGCCTCTTCCTGCCCTACATCATGCCCGGAGTCCTGATCGGAGTTGTTTGGCGCTGGCTGCTCAACCCCGTATTCGGCCCGGTCAACGCCCTGCTCGACGCGCTCCACCTGCCGCAGCCAACTTGGCTGGGCGACTTCGCGTTGGCGCTGCCGACCGTCGGCCTCATCGGCGCTTGGGTGGCCTACGGCTTCTGCTACGTCGTCTTCCTCGCCGGCCTGCAGCAGATCCCGGCGGAGTTGTACGAGGCGGCTCGTCTCGACGGCGCCGGCCCAGTCGAGGAGTTCCGCGCGATCACCTTGCCGGGGTTACGACGTGAGATGGCCGTCGTCCTCTCCGTGAACTTGATCAACGCCCTCCGGGTCTTCGACGTCATCCAGGCGACGACCAGAGGTGGACCCGGCCGAGAAACCTCCGTTGTGGCGCTGTACCTGATCGAAAACGCCTTCAGCATCAACCGGGTCGGGTATGGCGCGACGCTTGCCGTCCTCCTCGCGGTCGTCACCCTCGGCCTTTCGCTGCTGACTCTGCGCCTCGTTGGCGGCCTCGATGACTAGGCGCCTGCTTTCCTACGTAGTGCTCTCGCTGGGGCTCGTCCTCGCCGTGGCCCCCTTCCTGGTTACGATCCTCGCCTCGTTCAAGGCCGGCGTCGAGCTGGTGCAGGGCCCGTTCCGCCTCCCGGAAACCTGGCGGTACGAGAACTACGTCACCGCCTGGGTTGACGGCAACCTCGGCCGGTTCTTCTTCAACAGTGTCTTCGTCACCGTCCTCGTCGTCGTGCCGTCGGTCCTGCTCTCGGCGATGACCGGCTACGCCTTCGCTCGCTTCCGCTTTCCGGGATCGGGGATCATCTTCGGTGTGCTCCTCCTCGGCCTCGTCGTGCCGCTTCAGGCGCTCGTCGTGCCGCTCTTCTACCTCCTTCGGGAGCTCCACCTGCTCAACACCTTCTGGGGCCTCATCCTGCCGCAGATCGCGATGAGCCTCTCATTCGGTACCCTCTTGATGCGCCAGGCGTTCGTCGCCATCCCGCGCGAGGTGGTCGAAGCCTCGATCGTCGACGGCGCCAGCTCGTGGACCACGCTTTGGCGGATCCTCTTCCCGCTCGCCCGCCCTGCCCTCGGCACCCTCGCCTTGATGCTCTTCGTCTGGACCTGGAACGAGTTCCTCCTCCCCCTCGTCGTCTCGGTCGAGCCTGAGTATCAAACCCTTCCCGTCGGCCTCCTCAACTTCCAGCAGCAGTGGACCTCGAATCTCCCGGTCATCGCTGCGGGGTCGACCATCATCTTCCTCCCGTTGACAGTCGTCTTCCTGATCTTCCAGCAGCAGCTGGTGCGGGGTATCACCGCCGGCGCCGTCAAGGGGTAGGGCCCCCGTCCCATCTCGCCTTCTCCCTGCTCCGCGACCTCCGCTATACTCTTGCCCTGAAGGCGTTCGCGGATCGGACGAAGAGGGACCTCGTGGTCGAAGCGAACGAGCGGGCCGTCGTCGAGCTGGAGCAGGTGGCCGCCGAGGTCCGGGTCTGCCCAAAGTGCGAGTTGGCGCGCACGCGGACGAACGCGGTCCCTGGCGAGGGTCATCCCCAGGCGAAGATCATGCTGATCGGCGAGGGGCCGGGCTGGCACGAGGACAAGCAGGGCCGCCCCTTCGTCGGTAACGCCGGCAAGTTCCTCAACGAGCTGCTCGCCAAGGCGGGACTCAAGCGCGAAGACGTCTTCATCACCAACGTCGTCAAGTGCCGCCCGCCGGGCAACCGCGACCCGCTACCCGACGAGATCGCCGCCTGCGCTCCGTACCTCGACCGGCAGATTGCCGCCATTGATCCGGAGGTGATCGTCACCCTCGGTCGCTTCTCGATGGCGCGCTGGTTCCCCGGGGAGCGCATCTCCCGCATCCACGGCCAACCCAAGCGCGTGAGGGCCGTCGTCTGATCGTCCCCATGTACCATCCGGCCGCCGCTCTCCACCAAAGCGCGCTGCGCGGGGCGATTGAGGAGGACTTCGCCAAGCTGCCGAAGATCCTCGCCGAAGCCGAGCGGACCCGAGAAGTTGAGACCAGGCGCGAGGACCCTCGCTCCGAACAGATGTCACTTTAGCCACTTGCCGGCCGCCGAAAGTCGATAGCTCATTGCCCACCGCTGACACGCCCAACGCCAACCGAGTACGGTTGATTTTCCTCGGTGGGCTCGCCGAGATCGGCAAGAACATGTTCCTGCTCGAGTGCGAGGAGGACATCATCGTCGTCGACTGCGGCGTCGCCTTCCCGCAGGAGGAGCAGCTGGGCATTGACCTCGTGCTGCCCGACATCTCGTACTTACGGGAGCGCAAGGATCGCATCCGCGCCATCTTCGTCACCCACGGCCACGAAGATCACATTGGTGCCCTGCCGTATCTGCTGCCGGATCTCCTCCCGGTTCCCCTTTACGCCACCCCGCTGACACTGGGCCTGATCACCGCCAAGTTGGAGGAGGCGGGGTTGCTCAGCCGGGCCGACCTGCGCCCCTTCGACCCGGACGCTCATCCCGCCATCGCCGCCGGTGCGTTCACCGTCGAGCCATTCCGCGTCACTCACTCGATCCCCGACGCCGTCGGCTTCGGCATGACCACCCCGGCCGGCTTGATCGTCCATTCCAGCGACTTCAAGCTCGACCCAACCCCGATCGACGGCCGCCTCACCGACGAGGCCAAGCTAGAGGAGTTCCGCCAGCGCGGGGTCCGCCTCCTCATCTCCGACTGCGTGCACGTCGAGGCCACCGGCCACACCCCGTCTGAGCGGGTGATCGGCGAGACCTACGATCGGGTCTTCGCCGCCGCCGAGGGCCGCATCTTCGTCGCTACGTTCGCTTCCCTCATCGCCCGCGTCCAACAGGTGATCGACACCGCGGCCGCCTACGGGCGCAAGGTCGCCACGCTCGGACGGAGTCTGGAGAACAACGTCCGGATCGCGCAGGAGCTTGGCTACCTGACCGACGCGGAGGGCGTGTTGATCGAGTCACGGGAAGCGGCGCAGCTTCCCGATGAGCAGGTCGTCTACGTCGTCACCGGTGCCCAGGGCGAGCCGATGGCCGCCCTCAGCCGGATTGCCAACGGCGACCACCGAGATGTGGCGATCGGCGCCGGCGATACGGTGATCGTTTCGGCGACGCCGATCCCCGGCAACGAGACCGCTGTCTTCCGGGTCATCAACCAGCTCTTCCGCGCCGGCGCTGAGGTGATCTACGGCGCCCGCGCGCTCGTCCACGTGTCCGGCCACGCCAGTCGCGACGAGTTGCGCCGGATGCTCGATCTGACCCGTCCCCGCCATGTGCTCCCCTTCCACGGGGAGCACCGCCACATGGCCCTCTACGCCGACCTGGCCCTCGATGCCGGCATCCCGAGCGAGAGCATCACGTTCGCCGAGGTCGGCGACGTGATCGAGATCACTCCGGACAAGGTCGCCGTCACCGATCGGGTGGGGGCCGGCTACGTTTATGTGGACGGCGTCACCGTCGGCGCCGTCGGTGACGTGGTGATCCGCGACCGTCGGGCCCTGGCGCGCGACGGCATCCTGATGGTAATCGTCAGCGTCGACCGGGACACGGGCCAGATCGTCGCCGGGCCGGAGATCGCCACCCGCGGCTTTGTCTACCTGAAGGAGGCGGGCGAGCTGATCGACGCGACCAAGGCGCACGTGCGCGAGGTTCTCGGCGCTTACACCAACGGCCACCAGACCGACGACTGGGGCTACCTCAGCCGCCAGATCCGCGACGCCACCGCCACCTACCTCTTCCGCGAAACTCGTCGCCGCCCCATGATCCTGCCGATGGTGATGGAGGTCTAATCGGCCCAGCCGGAAGCCGTGCGCCGCGGATGGCGTGAGGGCGCGATTCACCTCGCCGTTTCTCCGGCCCGTGGCGGCCGAAAGAGGGCGCGCAGAGGGCACGGCACGCCGTGCCGCTACAACCCTGCCGGTCGCCTACCGTCGGCCGTCACCGATAGTTGTGCGCCGCCGGCGCGATCGGTCGCAGCTCCTCCACCCGCTGCGGACGCGGCTCCGCCGCCTGATTGGTGACGACGTTGATCTCCCGGGCGGTCGGGGTGCTGGCGCTGAGCGGAGAGACCGCCTCGCGTGCCCCCTCCAACGGTCGCACCTCCCGCGCGAGAACGTTGATCGTCCCCTCTCGCCGTTGCAGGCGCCCCTCGATCAGCAGGAATGGCTCGCCCCGCACGACGTGGCGCCGCGCGTCG
Organism: Thermomicrobiales bacterium; assembly: GCA_030447415.1. Taxonomy (GTDB): domain Bacteria; phylum Chloroflexota; class Chloroflexia; order Thermomicrobiales; family UBA6265; genus JAUJOZ01. The sequence continues at coordinate 43,400 of JAUJOZ010000008.1, forward strand.
TAGAGCGACGGATAGACGATCGCGTTGATCAACCCGTGCTCGTCCTCCAGCAGCAGGAAGGTGATCCCCTTGGCCGTTCCCGGCCGCTGCCGACAGACGACCAGCCCAGCCACCCGCACGTTCGTGCCGTCCGGGAGGTGCGGCAGGTCGGCCGACGCGGCGACCCCGGCCGGCAAGACCGTCCGGAGTAGACCGAGCGGGTGGTAACGCGGCGAGAGCCCGAGCGTCTCGTAGTCGCTCGCCATCTGCTCCCATGGCCCCATCGGCCACAGCTCCAGCCCGGCCATGTCTTGTTCGACTGGCAGCACCAGCGGCAGCTGCTTGCCCAGTATCTTGGCACCGTCCGCCCGACCGAAGGCCCGCGCCGGCAGGAACAATCCGAGCTGCCAGAGGGCTTCGCGCCGCCCCAGGCCGAAACCGTCGGCGGCGCCGACCGCTACCAGGTTCTCGGCCGCTTCGAGGCGCAGCGGCACCCGCCGCACGAGGTCGGCGAGCGACCGGTACGGACCGTTCGTGTCCCGCTCCCCTACGATCAGGAGAGCGGCCTCCTCGCTAAGACCAGAGACGTAGCCGAGGCCGACCCGCACCGCGCGTTCCTCGACCGTGCAGCGCGCGCCGCTGGCGTTGACATCTGGTGGAAGAACCCGTACGCCGTGACGCTTGGCATCGTTGGTCAGGACGTGCGGCGGGTAGAACCCCATCGGTTGGTTGTTCAGCAGCGCGCGGGTGAACTCCGCCGGGTGGTAGCAGCGCAACCAGGACGACTGGTAGGAGAGGACGGCGAAGGCGGCGGCGTGGCATTTTGGGAAGCCGTACTCGGCGAAGCCGAGCAGCTTGCGGAAGACCGCTTTCGCCGTTTCCACAGAGACGTCCCGCGCCAGCGCGCCGTCGCGGAACTCGGTCCAGAGGCGGACCATGGCCTCGCGCGATCGCTTGCGGCTCATCGCCCGCCGTAGCATGTCGGCCTGGCCGGCCGTGAACCCGGCCAGCGCCATCGCCACCCCCAGCACCTGCTCCTGGTAGAGGATGACCCCCAGCGTTTCCCGCAGCACTGGCTCCAGGACCGGATGGTCGTAGCTTGGCGTAAAGACCGTCCCCCGACGCATCTGCTCACGGGCTCTCACGTAGGGGTTGACGGCGCCGCCGATGATCGGCCCCGGCCGGATAATTGCCACCTGCACCACCAGGTCTTCCAGGCAACGCGGCTGGGTACGCAGCAGCGTCTGGATCTGGGCCCGGCTCTCGATCTGGAACGTCCCGATCGTGTCCCCGGCGCAGATCATGTCGTAGACCCGCTGGTCCGTGAAGTCGATCCGGCTCAGGTCGACCGGCTCTTTCCCCGAATCGAGGATGAGACCCAGGCACTCCTCCACCAGCGAGAGCATCCCGAGCGCTAGGAAGTCGATCTTGACGAACCCGGCGTCGTCACAGGAATCCTTGTCCCACTGACAGAGGAAGCGCCCGGGCATGGCCGCCGGCTGGATCGGTACCAGGTCGACCAGTGGCGTCGACGAGATGATCATCCCGCCCGAGTGCTGGGTGACGTGGCGCGGGAAGCCGGCGAGCTCCTCCGACAGCTCAACCAAGTGCTTCCAGGGCGGCGCGCCCAGGCGTGCGGCGTAGGCCGGCATCCGTGCCAGCTCCTCGCCCAGCGCCCGCGCCGAGCGTGGCTCGCTCAACTTGGCGATGCGGTCAAGGTCGGTCGGCGGCAGTCCCAATGCCTTGCCGACGTCGCGCACCGCCGAGCGGAGCTTGTACGTCGGGAAGGCGCAGACGAGCGCCGCGTGATCGGCCCCGTACTTCTCGTAGACCCGTTCAATCAGCTTCTCCCGGATCTCGCGCGGAAAGTCGAGGTCGATGTCCGGTATCGAGCTCAGCTCCTCGTTCAGGAAGCGTCCGAGCATCAGGTTGTGGGCCAGTGGGTCGACGTGCGACAACCCGATCAAGTAGCAGACGATCGAGCCGACCGACGAGCCCCGCCCCCGTCCGGGCGGCAGCGTGCTGGACCCAGTGCCGGGGTCGCGCACCTCGGTGGCCACCTCCCGCGCCAGCGCCAGCAGGTCGCGGTACAGGAGAAAAAAGCCGCCCAGCCCATGCTGTGCGATCAGCCGCAACTCCTCTTCCAGCCGCGCCGTCGCCGCGGCGCGCACCCGCTCCGGGTAACGATGGACGAGGGCGTCGTGGCAGACCCGCGCCAGCACGTCGTCCGGCGTCTCGGCCGTCGCCGTCGGGTAGCGGGGAAAGGCGTAGGCCAGGTCGCGCGATAGGTCGAAGCCGGCGCAGCGCTCGGCCAGCTCGACGGTGGTCTGCAACGCCCTCGGATAGCGCGCGAAGCGAGCCGCCATCTCCTCGGCGGTGCACAGATAGGCTTCCGCGTTCGCCCGCCGCTTCCGATGGGCGCCGTCGAGCGTCGTGCGGTGGCGGATCGCCACCAGCACGTCCTGCAGCCGGTGCCGCTCCGGCCGGTGGTAATGCACGTTCCCCGTCGCGGCGTAGCGGACCCCGACCTGCCCTGCCAGGGTGACGAGGGCGGCGATGCGTGCCGTGTCGCCGAAGACAAGGTTTTGCTGCAGTTCGACGACCACGTTCGCCGCCCCGAACCATGCGACATACCGGCGTAGCAACGCCTCGGCTTCCGCCCGGCGCCCCGCGTCGACGAGCCCCGCCAGCTCCCCCTGCCGACAGCCGGTGAGGAGGACCAGTCCCTCGGCGTGCCTCGCCAGCAGCGCTGGATCGAGTCGCGGCACGCGGCTCCTCGCGTGTTCCTCCAACTCCTCCGATACTCCGGAGGAACCGTCCGCGCATCCAGCCGTTCGTAGGGAAGGGCCGGCTGTCTTCGGGGCGTTTCTCCCGCGGCGAGCGCCAGCGAGCCGACTCAGGGGGCTCGTCGCTCCCCCACGGCGGAGAAGGGGTGGGTCCTCGTCTCCCTCAAGCATCGGGGAGACGAGAAGACCGTCTGGGGCGCCGCTCGGACCACCGTACGGTCCGTGGTGCGCCGCCGTGATCAGCCGGCAAAGATTGGCGTACCCGGTCGGACTCTCGACCAGTAGCGTCAGGTGGCTGTCGTCCGCCGTCCCGTCGGCCAGGGTCAGCTCCGCCCCGGTGATCGGGGCGATCCCCGCTGCTCGGGCGAGGCGCGCGAACTCCATCGCCCCGTGCAGCCCGTCGTGGTCGGTGATCGCCAGCGCCTCGTACTTCAGTTCCGCTGCCCGCGCCACCAGCTCCTCCGGCAGCGACGCCCCGTCTAGGAACGAGTAGGCCGTGTGGAGATGCAGTTCGACGTAACGTGGAGTCATGGATGGCGGCGATGGAGCGGCAGCAGGGGACGGGTTCTCGCCAGCTGACGACCTTCGTCCCCAACGATCCCCCGGTGAGTACCCGGCCCCACGCTGGGAGCGGGGAGAGGGGTTGTGTGCGCGGCGCGAGAGCTCCGTCTGCCGGCTAGGGTCGGGACCGACCGCTCGGCAGCAGACCCCGGCGGGGGAAAGTCTCCCTCTCCCAATGCCGGGAGAGGGGGGGTGAGGAGTAAGGGCATCATCCCCTCAATACCCCTGCTCGTACCAGGAGCCGTCGAGGAGGTCATGGTAGAGCGTGCGCAGGCTGCCATCGTCCAGCACCACCCGGTAGTAACGCCGGCTGATCGGGGCCCGCCACCACTCATCATCGATTCGCCAGCTATCCTGGATCTCCTCCACCCGGTGACGATGTCCGTCCTCCACCAGGACCGCCGGCGTGCCACCCCGGCGCCGTGCCAGCACCCGCACCGGCTGGGGTAGGTTCAGGGGTCGTAGGCGATCAGCGCCCGTCGCCGCTCCGGGATCCGGGACCACGGCTCCACCTCCACCACCCGATACAACCCCGACGTGCCGTAACGTTGCTTGAGCTGCTGGCTCGCTTCCGCCAGTTGACGCGGTCGCCTTGAGCGGAACCCGGGCAGCGATTCCTGCCGCCCCGTCGCGTCGATCAGACCCCAGAGCTCCAGCGTGAGCGCTTCCGCCGGTCCCGGCAGCGTGGCGGTCTGGAGCCGGTAGCCGAGCGCCTCCACGACCCGCTTCTGGTCGCCCGGCTCGCGCAAGGTCACCACCTGCTCCCAGGAGCGCGCCCCCTCCACGGTTGCCCGCAGCCGCGCCTGGCGGACGTGCCGCCCCCGCAGCGCCGGCCGCTCGAAGGCGCGCAGTCCGAGTTGTGTCAGGGCGACCAGCAGGGTTTCCAGGCTGACCGCCGGAGCCGGCAGGACGAGCTCCTCGACGACGGTCGCTTCCCGCGGCCGTGGCCGCACCCGGGCGTCGTCTCCTCCGACCACCCCACTCGCCAGCTCCCAGGCTTGGCGTCCCGCCGGGCCGAACCGGGCCTGGACCGCCGGTGCCGGCAGCGCCGCCAGGTCACCCAACGTGCGCAGTCCGAGCCGCTCCAGCCGGCGCAGCGTTTCGGGCGGGAGCGGCAGCCAGGCGATCGGTGCCCCTGCCAGAAACCCCGCCACCGCTTCCCGTGCCGGGGCGACGACGCGTGCATCTCCCGGCGCGGCCCGCCCGGCCGCGACCCGCGCCGCGAACTTCCCCGGCGCCACCCCGACCCGCGGCCGCAGGATCGGCGGCACGGTTGCGAGCAGGCGCCGCGCCGCTTCTGCCGGCGGACCCAGGCGTCGCTCCAGCCCTCGCAGGTTGACGTAGCAGCAGCCGGGTCGGTCCAGATCCGGCTCGACCAGCGGGCTCAACTCCTCCAATCCGGCGACAATTCGGCCAAGGGCGGTCGCGTCGCGCGCCGGATCGGGCGGGACGACGACCGCTTCCGGGCAGAGCGCGACGGTTTCCCGCAGTGCCATCCCCGGCCGGACACCGCGCGCCGCCGCCTCCGGCGTGGCGTCGGTTACGATTGGGCGCCCGCCCGCCGCCGGACCGAGCACGAGCGGCACCCCGTCCAGCTCCGGTCGCTCCAGCAGCGCGACCCGCAACGTAAAGTGTGGGACGCGCACGCAGGCGATTGGCATCGGCTTCCCTCCGTTGCCTTCCCGATCGGGGCTGGCGCGGCTGCTTCGGCCGTCAACTCCCGACCCGCGCTCAAGATTAGAACATATGTTCTATAAGCGCAAGGGGGATGTCCGTTCACTGCTGGTGTATACTCGTACGCACCGAACGTACATCCCCGCGCCCGGCCCCGCGGCGTCCCCCCGCCGTCGGACCGCGTCGAGTCCCGGTCCCACGCTGGCGGCTCGGGTGACGGAGACCGCGTCAATGGCAACCCAATCGAAGATCCGCACCACCGCCGCCCCGCGGGCCAGCACTCGTCGTGCTAGCGGTGCCCACGACGGGCCGGTGGCTGTCATCACGGCTCGCCTGCGACGCATTGCCGCGACCCTGCGCCGGGTGCCTGATTTCCTCGGCTCGCACCGCTTGCGGCGAGAGGTGCTTGGCATCGGGCTCGTCCTCGTCGCACTGATGAGCGCCTGGGTGCTCGGTCGCGGCGGCGACGAGGGACAACTGGTGGCGTGGTGGGGACGGACGCTTGCCGCCTGCTGCGGCCGCGCCGCCCCGCTCGTCCCGATCTTCCTCGGCCTCGTCGCCCTCCGCGCGCTCGGCAGCCAGCCGGGTCCGGTCCTCCAGCCCCGTCACTACGTCGGCGGCTTCGGCTTCGGCACGGCGGTCGTCGGCCTCCTCCAGCTCCGTGCCGCCGCCGATCGAGACGGCGGCGCCGCGGCCGACGCCGGCGGTTACCTCGGTGTCGCCGTCGCTTCCCTCCTGAGCGGTGCGCTCGGCCAGATCGGTGCCGGTCTGCTGTGCCTGGTCGCCGGCGTCTTCGCCGTCTTCCTCCTGGCCGACACCGACCTCCAAACGTTCTGGGACGACCTGGGCGCGCTCCTCGGCGTCCTCTGGCGCGGCCTCTGGACTCTAGGATGCACCCTTGCTGTCGTCGCTCACCTCCTGTGGCGCGGCATTCGCGCGGTCGTTCCCCGCTGGCGCGCCGCGGACGATTCCGCACCGGCCGACGACCCCACACCAGCCGTGGATGCCACGCCACCAGCGCCGGTCCAGCTCCGCGACGCCGCGCCGGATGGCGGCCCTCCCCGGGAGACATCCCGTGCCGAGCGCGTCATCAACGTCCCGCAGCGCGAGACGCGGGCTGACCAGGACCAACCCAAGGCGTCGTCAAAGCCAGCCCCGGCCGCCCCCGGGCAGCCGCTGCCGCTACCGGACCTGCGTCATCTCGCCTACTACGACAGCGTCGCGCCCGATACCGCGGCCCTGCACGCTAAGGCGCGGTTGATCGAGGAAACGCTGACCAGCTTCAAGGTCGAGGCTCGCGTGCGGGAGATCAACCCTGGGCCGGCCGTCACCCAGTTCGCCCTGGAGCCGGGCCTTGGCATCAAGGTCCGACGCATCACCGAGCTCCAGAACGACCTCGCGCTGGCGCTGGCGGCGCCGAGCATCCGGATCGAGGCGCCCGTCCCCGGCATGGCCCGCGTGGGGCTAGAGATTCCCAACGCTCAGATCGCCACCGTCGGCCTGCGGGAGACGCTCGAGTCGACCGCCTTCGCCAAGAGCAAGGCGAAACTCCCGATCCCACTCGGTCGCGACGTCAACGGGCGCTACGTCGTCGGCGACCTCGCCCGCATGCCCCACCTGCTCATTGCCGGCGCCACCGGCTCTGGCAAGAGCGTCTGCCTCAATGGCATCATCTCCACCTTCCTGCTCACCCGGTCGCCCGACGACCTCAAGCTGCTGATGATCGACCCGAAGATGGTCGAGTTGACCGGCTACAACGGCGTGCCTCACCTGCAGTGCCCCGTCGTCACGGAGATGGACAAGGTCGTCGGCGCGCTCCGCCTCGTCCTGCGCGAGATGGAGCGTCGCTATGCCCTCTTCTCTCGCCTCGGCGTGCGCAACCTCGACGGCTACAAGATGAAGGTCGCCGACGAGCCGAGCGCCGAGCGTCTGCCGTACCTCGTCGTCATCATCGACGAGCTCGCCGACCTGATGATGACCGCCCCCGACGAGGTCGAGACCCTCCTCGTCCGCCTGGCTCAGATGGCGCGCGCCACCGGTATCCACCTCATCATTGCCACTCAGCGCCCATCGGTCGACGTCCTGACCGGGCTTATCAAGGCGAATGTACCGGCCCGCATTGCGTTCGCCGTCTCGTCCCTGACCGATAGCCGGGTCGTGCTCGACCTGCCGGGGGCCGAGCGACTCCTCGGCCGCGGCGACATGCTCTATCTGCCGCCCGACGCCGCCAAGCCACAGCGCATCCAGGGTGCGTTCATCGACGACCCAGACGCCCAGTACGTGGTCGAGCACTGGCACGCCGTCGCGCCGGTTCCTCGCTATGCCCAGGAGTGGCTCGATCTCCCAAGCTCCAACCCCGACGAGGAAGGGGGCGAGGATGACCCGCTGATGGAGCAGGCCCTGGAGATCGTCCGCCAGCATGGCACCGCCTCCGCATCCATGCTCCAGCGCCGGCTGCGGGTTGGCTACAACCGGGCCGCCCGCTTGATCGAGCGGATGGAGGACGAAGGCATCATCGGCCCGGCCGACGGCCTGCGCGGTCGCTCGCTCCTCGCCGGCGACGATTGATCGTTCGCGGCGGCCCACCGGGAGCGACCTCCGTGCCACGCCTTGAGACCGAACGGCTCATCGTCCTCCCTTTCACCCTCGACCTGAAGCGGTTGGCGCTTCGCGATCGAGCGGGGCTTGCCAGCCGAATCGACGCCGGACTCCCCGACGAGTGGCCCAACCCCGATTACGCCGAGGTCCTCCCGTTCCTCGTCGCGATGGCCGAGCGCGACCCGGCGCGGGACGACGGCGCCTGGAGCGGACTCATCCTCCATCGTGTGGATCGCGTGGTCATTGGGGAGATGGGGTGTAAGGGAGGACCCGATGCCGCGGGGACCGTGGAGATCGGGTACGGCATCATCCCCGCTTACCGTGGCCAGGGGTACGCCACTGAGGCCGTCGGCGCCCTGGTTGACTGGGCCGTTCGCCGGCCGGGGTGAGCCGGGTCGTTGCCGCGTGCGAACCCGGCAACGCCGCCTCGATCCATGTGCTTGAGAAGGTGGGGATGCGGCGTCTGGCCCCGCAGAAGGGATGCTGCGCTGGGAGTTGCGCGCGGCGGGGCGGACGGGAGAAGGACCCGCGGCCACATGACGATGCGCGGTGGCACCTCGGGCAGCGGCTCCGGCGTCCCGCCGCGGCCGCGCGGTCTCGGGGGCTGGCAGGTGCGGCCGCCCAACAGTAAGCGGCGCCTCCGGCAGCTTACCGGGAGGATGGCGAACGCCGACGCCTGCCGCCCTCCCCAGCCGAAGCAGGGACGGGTCAACGGTGACGGCTGTTTGCCGGAGCTCGAGGTTGTTGGTGCGCGGACGCTACAGCTCGAGAAGGCTCACCTGACCGCCGACTTGGGTCTGCCCCGGATCGTGCCCCTGGGTGCGGATCTGGTCGAAGCAGCGCGAGCAGTAGACGGGGTTGCCGTTGCGCGGGACGAAGGGGACGGTGGTCGTCTCGCCGCACTCGGCGCAGATGACCTCCGTTTGCGGCCGCTCATGGAGGCCGAGGCGAGCCTTACGGGCGGCGCGGCAATCGGTGCAGCGGGCCGGCACGTTGACGAGCCCCTTTTCTCGGTAGAACTGCTGCTCCCCGGCCGTCCAGATGAACGGCTGGTTGCAGTCCCGACAGGTCAGCGTGCGATCCGCGAAGTCCACCGGTCACTCTCCTCCGAGCCGCGGCGGCCCCGCGGCGTTCGCCACGAAGGGCTTCCGGCATGAGGGACCGGCGGGCCGCTGCGGGATCGGCGAACGCGCGTGGCGAGATGAGTCCCACAGTATCACCCGTTGCCGTGCGACGCAATACTCCCCTAATTCCTCAGAAAGCGCGGAAGTGATCACCTTTTGTGGAGCATCCGCAATCATCCACTTTTCCGCCGGCCGCCAATGCTGGCGCGGCGTCGGGTTCACCAAAGCCCCAGTCGTGGTAAAATCGAACGTCTGTCCTCATTCGACCGGGGCCGCCGCGGGGCGGTCCGCGCTGAGCCGAAAGGGTGTAGGGTGTCGGTCCGAGGCGCTTCGGTCACGGCGCAGCCGGTGGCCAGGCTCATTGACGAGTTTGCCAAGCTGCCGGGCGTCGGCCCCAAAACCGCTTCCCGCCTCGCGTTCTACCTGCTCCGCGGCTCGCGCGAGGAAGCGACTGCGCTCGCCGAGGCGATCCTCGATGTCAAGGAGCGCATCCGGCTCTGCTCGAACTGCTTCAACATCACCGAGAGCGATCCGTGCGCAATCTGCGCCGACCCAACGCGTGACAAGGCAATCTGCGTCGTCGAGGAGCCGTTGGACGTGGTTGCCCTCGAGCGCACCGGGCAACTCAAGGGCCGCTACCACGTCCTGCACGGCGCCATCTCCCCGGTCGAAGGGATCGGCCCAGATAAGCTCAAGATCCGGGAGTTGCTCGAGCGGGTCCGGCGGGAGGATCCCGACGAAGTCATCGTCGCCACCAACCTCGACCTGCCGGGTGAGGCTACCGCCACCTACCTCCACCGCCTCCTCGTGCCCCTCGGTGTCAATGTGACCCGCCCGGCAAGCGGCCTCCCCGTCGGCGGCGACCTGGAGTACGCCGACGAGATTACCCTTGGTCGTGCTCTGAGCGGCCGCCGCGCCCTCTGATTCCGAGGACTCGGGGCAATGTGCTGGTGGCCGAAAGGTCGCCGTCGACACCACGTGGCGGTTCTTCATGAAACGCCCATGCCGCCCCCCCGAGGAGGGTAGACCGATCACTGACGACTCGGCCGCTCACTCCGTGAGGTTACACGCGGCACGCGGTATGCGGCACCACTGGTTGCGGCGTGTCCCTCGGCTGTGTAGAATCGAGAGAGATGGAGAACGTAGCGGTTGTCGGCGTGGTCAGCTTCCAGCCCGCCTCAACGGAGCGGGAGGGTGTGACAGCGGGCGCCGTGCCGCGGCTTGACCCTTCGGTCGCTCCTCTCGCCCCACCCACGCGAGCACCCGACGCCGAGGACGGCGATCAACCGCCCCCACCTGCTTCGGCGGTGGACGTCCACGGTGTTCGCGCGCGGGACGTGGCGGCGCTGCGACGGCTCTCGGTCGTCCACCGGCTCGACCAGCCGGAGGCGCTGCTCACCCCCTACAGCCCGCTCCGTGCCGGCCTCACCGCTCTTGTACCCGGGCTCCGCGGGCAGCGGCCACTCTTCCTGGCCAGCGCGAACGATCGTTTGCTTGGCTTCGCCCAGTTCCTGCCGGTCCGTCCGGACCAGCGGTGGCATCTGGTTGCCCTGGGGGCAGCCGGTGGCGACGCGCAGGCGGTTTGGGAGGAGCTTCTGGCTCACGGCGTCAAGAGCGCTGGCGGGCGCGGCGTGAAGCGACTCTACGTGCGCGCGCCGGTCGACTCCCCGGTGACACCCGCCATCCGTGCGGTGGGGTGGGCGCCGTTCGGCACCGAGACGCTCTTCGTCGCCTACGACATCGAGCGAATTGGTGAGTCGGCGGCCTTGCGCTCACAGGAGCAGTCTGACACTTGGGCGATCCACCAGCTCTACAACGCGGCCGTTCCGCGTCAGGTCCAGTACGCCGAAGCGTTCACGAGTCATCGCTGGGACGCGCGCGTGCGCGGTACCCGCCGGAATGGTCCCGTCGCCACCGGCTGGTTGGTCGAGGAGGGCCACCACGTCACCGGTTACGCTCGACTCTCGTCCCGGGGCAGCACCCATGTCATGGAGCTCGTCTACCACCCGGAGCGCCCGGACGTGCTTGACGCACTGGTGGACGGCCTCGTGGCGCGCGTACCCGCGTCGGGAGCCAAGCGACTTTACTGTGCCGTCCGCCACTACCAGCCCGAGGCGGCGAGGGTACTGTCGGCCCGCGGCTTTGTTCCGGTCTTGGAACAGGAGTTGCACATTAAGTACACGACGGCGAACGTCCGTCTTCCGAGTTGGGAGACGGTACCGTTCCGGGTTGAGGTCAGGGACAAGCTGCCCAAGCGGGTCCCTTCCTTCCTCCACGGCCAACCGCGCGACGAGTCGGCGACCTGAGGAGATTGTCAGCGCTCGCCCCCCTTGCGCCGGGAAGCGATTTTTCCCGCCGGCCGGTGCCGTTCCCCTGCGGCACCATTGACCGTTAGAGGTGACGATTGAGTAGCATGCCCCAGGCACGTACCCCATCCTTCGATCGGAAAGACTACGAACTCGAGATCACCGACAACCTCGCAGATCTTCTCGCGGTGTTGCCCCCACACATCGCCGAAGCGATCGGCATGGCCGAGGGCGATGCGACCCATGGCGGTCTAATCGAGATCGTCATGGACCTCGGTCGGCGGCCCGAGGCGCGATACCAGGATGGCGAGGCCGTCATCACCGAGCGCGATGTTGCCCGCGAAGACCTCGCGTACGTCGCCGCCCGCATCGGCCATTTCGGCGACGACAACCGCGCCGGCATCGAGCGCACGCTGCACCGGATCTCCGCCATCCGCAATCGCGGTGGCGAGTTGGTCGGTCTCACCTGCCGCATCGGTCGTGCCGTCTACGGCACCATCGCCATCATTCGCGACCTGATTGAAAGCGGCGAGAGCGTCCTGCTCCTCGGTCGACCGGGGGTTGGCAAGACGACCATGCTGCGGGAGACGGCCCGCGTCCTTGCCGACGAGCTCGGCAAGCGCGTTGTCATCGTCGACACGTCCAACGAGATCGCCGGCGACGGTGATATTCCTCACCCGGCGATCGGGCGCGCCCGGAGGATGCAGGTCCCGACGCCCACCGCGCAGCATGCGGTGATGATCGAGGCGGTCGAGAACCACATGCCGGAGGTCATCGTCATCGACGAGATCGGCACGGAGCTGGAGGCACTTGCCGCCCGCACCATCGCCGAGCGCGGCGTCCAGTTGATCGGAACCGCCCACGGCAATACCCTCGAAAACCTGATGATGAACCCGACCCTCTCCGACCTGATCGGTGGCATCCAGTCGGTCACCTTGTCAGACGAGGAGGCGCGACGCCGCGGCACCCAGAAGTCGATTCTGGAGCGCAAGGCGCCCCCGACGTTCGGCGTCATGATCGAGATCATCAGCCGGGACGAGGTGGCCGTCCATCGGGACGTCGCCGCCACGGTCGACGCCATCCTCCGCAACGCACCACCGCGCACCGAGACCCGTCGCCGCGAGGACGACGGCGAGGTCGCCATCTCGACCGCCGACGACGCGCGCCGCGAACCCGCCGTGCGTTCGCTCCAGGCCGGGCAGGGCCAGCTCCCGGCGGCGTCCGGACCACAGCGGCGGGGCATCGTCGACATCACCACGCGACAACCCGCGCGCGACGCGGCGTATGGTCCGGCACCCGCCGCCGAGCCAACGGCCGGCGACGTTGCGCCCTTTTTGCCGCGCGGCCGCGGCGTGGAAGGCAAACCGCTCCGGCTCTATCCTTTCGGCGTCAGCCGTAACCGTCTGGAGCAGGCGATCGCGCAGCTCCGTGTCCCCGCGGTCATCGTGCGGGACCAGCGGGAGGCCGACCTCGTCGTCACCTTGAAGAACTACTACCGGCGGAAGCCGCAGCCGCTCCGCGAGGCGGAAGCGCGCGGCACCCCCGTCTACGTGCTGCGCGCCAACACCGGAACCCAGATGGAAAACGTCCTGGCCGGGCTCTTCCCGAACGCTGCGGCCGCGAGCCGGCAGACCGGGCCGAGCATGTCTCCTATCCCGGCGAGCGACACCGGACGGGACGGTGAGGATCCGGTCTCCCACGCCATGTTCGAAGCGGAGGAGGCGATCAGCGCCGTGATCGACGGGGCACCGCCCGTCGCGCTGGCGCCGCAGGGCTCCTACGTCCGCCGCCTCCAGCACCAACTGGCCGACCGCTACAACCTTGGATCGCGCAGCCGGGGGCGCGAGCCGAACCGCCGCGTCGAGATCTATCGCGAGGGCCTGCAGTAGGTCGTGCCTGAACGAGACACCGAAGCACGTCACCCTGGGGCCTTCATCGCGATCGAAGGACCCGAGGGTGCCGGCAAGAGTACCCAGGCGCGGTTGCTCGCCGACCTGCTTCGCGCTGAGGGCTACCCCGTCCGCCTGACGCGGGAGCCGGGCGGGACGGCGATCGGCGAGCAGACCCGACGGATCTTGCTTGATCACGCCAACGGCGCCATGCTCGCGGCGACCGAGGCATTGCTGTACGGAGCCGCCCGCGCTCAGCACGTCGGCGAGGTGCTGCGCCCGGCGCTCGCCGCCGGAGAGCTCATTGTCTGCGACCGCTACGCCGATTCCACGATCGCCTACCAGGGCGGTGGCCGCGGTCTACCGCTTGATGCCCTGCTCGCCGTGCAGCAACTCGCCACCGGCGGCCTCCTCCCCGATCTGCGCCTCCTGCTCGACCTTCCGGTCGAGGTAGGGCTCGCGCGCCGATTCGGTGCACCGGACGAGGTCAACCGCCTCGACGCCGCGGGCATCGCCTTCCACCAGCGCGTCCGCCAGGCCTACCTTGACCTCGCGGCCGCCGATCCGGACGGTTGGGTGGTCCTTGACGCCAGCGGGGTGCCCGGCGAAGTGTCCGGCCTCGTGGCCGATGCGGTACACTCCCGTCTTGGTCTGGCTCGTCTCGCCGCCACCGGTGCCGGGGAGGGCGCCCGCAGCGGGATGGCCGGTGCCCGGTCATGAGGCTGATCATCGCCGTCGTTCAGGCTCGGGATGCCGACGGCCTTCTTGAACGCCTCACCGCGCGGGGGTTTCGAGCGACGCAGATCAATAGCGCGGGTGGGTTCTTACGGGAGCGGAACGTCACGTTACTGGTGGGCGTTCAAGAAGCGTACGTGGCGGAGGTCTTGCGCCTCATCAAGCAGAGTTGCCACGCGCGCACCCAGTTCGTCAACCCATTGATGCCGATCGTCGAGCCGGGCGAGTCGTACGTCGCCAACCCAATCGAGGTTCAGATCGGCGGCGCGACCGTCTTCGTCCTCGGCGTGGAGCGGTACGAGCGCATCGCCTGACCGTTTCGCCGTCGGGGCCAAGGGACAGTCGCGTCACCGGCCGGACGTGAGGCGGGAGGCACCGCGGAAGAGGAAATTCGTGATGCTGGAGATTTTGGCCCAGAGCGCCCAACTCCTCATCGCCCTCGCCGGGGCGTACGTTGTTGCGCTCTGGTTCGTGCTCGTCGTCTGGACGTTCCGCGACATCGAGTCTCGCAGCCGCAACGTCGTCACCCAGGTTGTCTCGACCCTGATGGTGGTCCTCTTCTTCGTCCCCGGTGTCCTCCTCTACCTGATTCTGCGCCCCAAGGAGACGCTGGATGGGACGTTCCAGCGCTCGCTGGAGGAGGAGTATCTCCTTCAGGATCTCGAAGAGCTTCCGCTGTGTCCCGGCTGCCGTCGGTACGTCGAGGACGACTTCGTCCTCTGCCCGAATTGTCACGTCCAGCTTCGTGAGCCGTGCCACAGCTGCAGCCGGTTGGTCGATCTGCGGTGGGCGCTCTGCCCCTACTGCGCGGCCGCCCAGCACGGCAAGACCGCCATCGAAACGGAGCGGGCGGAGGCCCCCGCCGCCCGCTGGACGGCGCCGTCTGCCCGAACCAGCGGGCGGGCCATCACGCCGGCTGCCCAAGCGGGAGCCGCGGCGGCGACCGAGACCGTGCTGACGAGGACCACGGTCGTGCCGGCCGACGGGACGGCGCCCGCCCCTGCCGAACCGCCGTTCCCCAGTTCAGTGCCCGACGACGGCGTTGCGGCCGAGCCCCAGCCGGCACCGCTGACGCTGTTCGCCGGAGCGAAAAACGTCGTCCGACCGACCGACCGTTTCCGGACGCGCCGCGCAACCCCCCCGGTGAACCCGAGGCCAGTGCCGCTTGCGCCGACGGATGGCGTGGCGAGTGCCGCTCCGGCCGATGGCGTGGAGCTCCGCTCGGAACTGACCAATGGGCGCGGCCGCTCGCTGGCGAGCAGCGACGGGGTTGTGACGCCCAGCACCGATGGCAATGGTCACGGCGGCAACGGCAGAGGCGACGGTCGCAAGCCGACCGTGGACCCCGAGCTCGAGCACCTGGAGCCGCTGACGTTGGTGCCGGCGGACCCAGCTGGGAGCGCTGAAGAATCAGGCAAGCGGGACCTCGTCCTCGCCAAGCCCCCGGTCGACCGCGACTAACCGACCCGTCGACGAGCTACCCAAGGGACCGGCGCCACGGCGATGCGGCCCGGGCGGCGGCTGATTTCGATCCCGCCGCTAAGACGCCTTTGCGGTCTCCGGGTGATTGCTTGGCGTAGGCTCCCGCCGAACCCGGACGAGCTGCCCTCTCCTGCGCACTGGGAGAGGGGTCGGGGGTGAGGGCCGACGGCCGTGACGGGAGCGCTCCGTGGTCACCCGGGTGCCGTATTAGAGCGTGTTGCAAAACCCTCCCGACGCCTGTGTTGGCCTAGGATTCGGCACCCGCCCATTTGAGCAGCAGGACCAGCGCACCGCTTCCCACGCCGACGGCGACCACCCCCAACACCGCACCGGCGACCACGGTGATCGCGCTCCTCACCTTGCTCAACCCGAGGGCCTCGCGCACGGCGACGAAGCCGGCCGCCAGCCGCCACGCGATGATGACCGGAAAGACGGCGAAGCCAACCGGCTGCGATACCAGGGAGAGGGCGGCCGCCGCCAGGACGAGCAAGCCCGGCACGGACGAAAACGCGAGCGGGCGCACCACCTGCCCGCAGGTCGCCGACCCGCCTAACGCGAATCGGCCCAGGAGGTAGATCGCGGACGAGGCGGCGACGAAGAAGACGAGCTCGCCTGCCAGGCCGAACAGCGCGCCCTCCCACGGGTTCCAGCCGAATGCGAGCCCCCGCATCACGCCCCCAACCGCGTGCGCCACGCCGAGGAGTGCCACGAGCCAGAGGGCGTGCGGAGTCGCATCGGCGTCCTCTCGGAGCTCCGCGTAGACGGCCCCGTCGAGGCGGGCGGCGCCAGCCACGCGACCCGGGAGGCCGATGGCGGCTGCCGCCCCGCGCCGCCCCGGATCGCACCTCCCGACGGCTCCGGAGCGCGCGCCATCGCCATGCTTCACGCTGGAGCGTCCGCAACCCTGCGATGGGGTAACCGCAGATCGGACAGCGCTCGCTCCGCCTTGGCCTGTCGCACCGACCGCGTGCCGGCCCGGTCAGCCAGTCCCCGGGGCGAGGAAGCGCAGACAGAGCAGGGCGCAGGCCAGGTGGAGTAGCCCCCGGAGCAGGTCGGCGCGTCGCTCGTAGCGCACTCCCAGCCGACGGCACCGCAGCAGCCACGCCTGCGTCCGCTCCACCCAGCGATGCCGGCCAAGCCGCTCGCTCGAGTCGATGCCGCGTCGTGCGATGCGTGGGGTGATGCCGCGGGCACGGAGCGCACGGCGTAGGACGGAGTAGTCGTAGCCCTTGTCGGCATGGAGCTTGGCCGGGCGCTTCCGGGGTCGGCCGGGTTTGCCGCGTGGAGCAATGATTGGGGGGATGGCATCGACCAACGGGAGGAGCTGGGTCGAGTCGTGGGTGTTGGCCGCCGAGAGCCGGACGGCCAGGGGGATGCCGTACCGATCCACCACCAGGTGGTACTTGAAGCCGCGTTTGCCCCGGTCGACCGGGGTCGGGCCGGTCTGCTCGCCCCCCTTTTGGCCCGGACGCTGATACTGTCCAGACTCGCGCGGCTCCAGTCGATGACCGCTTGATCCCCCAACCAGTTCAAGACCCGTTCGTGCACCTTCTCCCAGACACCGGCCGCCTGCCAGTCCCGTAGGCGTCGCCAGCAGATCCAGCCGCTGCCGCAACCGAGTGCCATGGGGAGCATCCGCCAAGGAATGCCAGTTTTGAGGACGAAGACAATGCCGGCGAGGGCGGCGCGGTCGGGAACACGCGGCCGGCCGCCCTTCGGCCTGGGTGGTTCCTTGGGGAGGAACGGTTCGATGGCCTCCCAGAGAACGTCGGACACCAACTCTGCGTGCTTCATGGGCCGGATGATGCCACACCGCTCGGGTTTTGCAACGCGCTGTTAGTCTCCCCCCTTCTCCGGTCCTATCGCCGGGGCGATGGGCCATGGACCCCGCGATTCGGTCCTACCGCCGGTGGACGGATGAGGCGGCGTGAGCCAATAAACGTCGAGGGACGGCGCTAGAACGCTGGTCGTCCGCGTCTAACCCGGACGTTGCGCGCGCTGGTTGGGCCTCCGGGTTGGCACCGCGTCGGGGCGGATCTGGAAGTTGAACTTGGTGCGGAACGCCTCATAGAAGCTCGTCGTCGCCAGAGTTACCAGCCGGAACGTATGGACGCCGCGGCGTACCTCGACGACGTCGCCGCGCCGCAGCTCGTCCGTGTGGCGGCCGTCCAGAATCAACGACGCCTCGCGGTCGTTGGCGAGGAGCATCTCGATGAGCGCTTCTTCCGGCGCAACGAACGGTGTGCGGATGGGCGAGTGGCACGAGATCGGCACGATGGCGAACCCGCGCACGCCGGCGGTCAGGATCGGGCCACCCGCCGCCATGCAATAGGCGGTGCTCCCGTGGGGCGTGGCGACGATCATGCCGTCGCCGGGATACGTATTGACATAGTGGCCGTCGATGTAGACCTCGACGTCCACCATGCGGATCCCGCCGCGGATGACCACGTCGTTGATCGACCACCCCTGATCGAGCACAGCGTCGTCCCGCCGCACCGTTGCCGCCAGCGTGGCCCCTTCCTGCACCGCGTAGCGACCTTCGACCAGCGCCTCCAGCGCCTCCCGCCACGCCCGGCGTTCGACGAGCGCCAGAAAGCCGACCTTGCCGAAGTTGATGCCGAGCAGCGGCACGTCCGGGTACGCATTGGCGGCGCGCATCATCAGACCGTCGCCGCCGAGAACGACGATCGCCTGGACCGACCCGGCGCCGTCGCTCCCTAGCCGCTCCTCGGGAACCACCTCGCATCCACGCTCGCCCAACCACGCCGCGACCTCGGCTGAAAGCTCCGTCGCCTCCGCCTTGCTTCGTGCCGCGACCAGCCCGATGCTATCGGCCAAAATGGGCTCCCGGCGTTTCGATTCCCCTGGTGCCGTCCAACTGCTTACGCTCCTTCTGACCAGGGCGGCGTGAGGTACGTCTCGCGATCGTGCCTCGCTCGGAAGCGATACAGCATGGCCGGTCGGTGGCTTCCCTCGCGTCGCTTGGCGTTCGTCGGGGCGAGGATGCCCGCGGCGATCACCCGCCGGCGAAAGTTGCGCTTGTCGAGCGGCTGGCCGAGGACGGCCTCGTACGCGCCCTGAAGCTCGCTGAAGGTGAACGTTTCCGGCAGCAGATGGAAGGCGATGGTGGTGTATCCGAGCTTCGCCCGCAATCGTAGCAGCGCGTACTCGACCACCATCCGGTCCGCCTCGGACAGTTGCGGCAGCCGCGCCGCGTCGTGCCATTCCCCACCCGGCCGCAACGCCCGGGGCTCGCCGGCGCCGACGAGACCCAGATAGCCCACGATCACCGTCCAGGCCGGTGGCTCCCCGACGCTGAGGGTATACAGCTGCTCCAGGTAGCGTTCCCGTAGTCCGGCTGCGCCGCGCACGATCCGTCGCGCGGCCCCGTCCAGCGCCTCGGCGGGAGCCGGCGTCCCGAGGGGCAGCGACGCATGGCCGGCCTCGTCGTGAAGGACGACTTGAAGCCGGCCGTCCGCGATGGTGAAGAGGACCACCCGAACGTCCAGGCTCGGGCCGATCGCGTCCTGGCCGCCATCGTCTCCGACGACAGGGATCACGTTCGCGACCGGCGCGTCGGGGACGACGGGATCCCGCATGGGGCTGCTCCCTCGGCTTTCCAGCACCTTCGGTGCAGTGTACGGGAGCCGTCGCGGCACGGGCAAACGAGGCCTCGCCGCTGCTGTAGCGGTTGCCAGAGCACCCGGGCGTCTTGTGTAAGGGGGGAAAAATTGTTACGATGAGGCACAATGGACGTACAGTCTGTCCACCGCAGGGGCTAAGGTGGTGCCCCCGCTCAGCGCGTCAGCTGATGCGGTCGGGCAGCCAAGCGGCTCCAGCACCGGCGCAGCGGGACGGTCCAGCGCCCTCCACTCCGCGGGGGACACCAAACAACCCTGTGGCCCAACGCCCGTATTGGGGCTGGCGTGGGCGAGGATGAGGGCGGGCCGACTGTCAGTTGGGCCGCTGACTGAAGGAGGTGGGATTCGGGGAAGGCAGCGCCGCCGCCCGGCGGCCGCGTCACGGGGACGGGGGTCCTGGGGAAGACCCCGTGCTTGGGAGGGAACCCATCACATGAAGCGAATCGCAACCACGTTGCGCCTGATGGCCATGCTGCTCATGGTCGCCGGCGCCTTTGTCACGCTCCGTGGCAGTGCCGCGGCGCAGGACGACGGCTTCAACGCCGCAGCAACCACGCAGCTCACGATTACCGTCCTCAATTGCCCGGCGGGCACGACCGCCGAGACGGCCACGACAGCAATCTGCACGACCCCCGTGCAAGGGGTTGGTTTGACGGTCACGAACACCGCTGGTGGTGCAGTGATTCCCGGTGGGACCGGGGTGACCTCGGCCAGCGGATCGTTCATGCTGGACGTGGAGATGGGCACCGCGGTGACGGTTGCTCAAACGACGCTTGTTATCGGGTCGACGCCGCTGAACAACCCGCTACAGGTTGCTGCCGTCACCGGTCCCACCTCCGTCACCCTCTTTAACGTTGTGGGCGCCAATCCGACGCCGTCCCCGACGCCGTCCCCGACGCCAGCCCCGGTCGTGGACGACGAGACCATCCCGAACGTCCAGGTCGCCAAGTTCGTTTGCCCGACGGAGGACGAGAGCCGCGTCGAGTTCGACGCCTTCGTCCCGCAAGCCGGCGATGACTCCGGCTGCACCGTCGGCGCCGACTACGACTTCACGCTGCTCGACTTCGAGACCGGCGCCGTCGTCGACGCTGGCACGACGGACGAGGACGGTTTGCTCGTCTTCTTCGACGTCGCGCCGGATGCCTACACGCTGGTCGAGGACAGCAGCGGCGCTGAGTTCGACTTCACCCTGACGGCGGACGGCAAGTTCATCACCGTCATCAACTTCGTCGCCGAAGCCGCGGCCCCGACGGGCACGCTCGAGCTCGTCAAGCTCTACTGTGGCGACGAGATCGCCGAGACCCAGATCTTCGTCTTCGGCCCCGTCGCGGCGGCCGGGGAGGACGAGGTGCCCGACACCTGCGTCCCGGGCGCAGCCGACTTCTCGATCCAGCCGTACAGCGATCCGGAGATGGACGCCATCCCGTTCAGCGTCGACGAGAGTGGCATCGGTACGATCGAGCTGCCGACGACGCACTCGGTGCCGCACATCCTCACCGAGTGGGTGTCGGGCGCTGAGGCGCAGTTCACGATCGACATCGACGCGGTGACCAAGATCGTCGTCCTCAACGCCGGCGCCGCCCCGACTCCGGCCCCGACGGCCGCCCCGTCCGAGAAGCCGGACGACGGCACTGACGATGGCACGGACGATGGCACCGACACCGGCGGGACCACGTCCGGTGACGCGACGACCCTGCCCTCGACCGGCTCCGGCCCGCTGGTGGCGGACCAGGGCGGGAGCGCGGCGCTCCTCCTCGGCTCCTTCGGCGTCGTGGCCCTTGCTGCCGCGGCCTACACCCGGCGGCGGCGCGCCGCCTAGCCTCAGGGGAGCAGCCGGGCCCATTCCGCCTGGGCACTTCGAGACGACGGCCCCGGCGTTTGGGCGGGGGCGTCGCCATGCTCGGAATGACTCCACTCCGTATCGCATCGCGGTCAGGGCCGGTGGCGCCACTCCAGAGTCAGAGCCAAACGCACCAATCTCCGCCCGTCGATCCCTTCAGGCAGCGGAATCGAGTCGTAGCGTGGCTTCCGCCGCGACCGCATCCGGGACCCTTTCCCTGCGCAAGCACGTCCAGGACGGGGACGGCGACCTCAGCGAGATGTTTCCGCGTCAAGCTCGCCCACGGCCCGCCAACGAGCGCGTTCGTCCTGCCAGCCAGTGTGTAATGGTCGCCGGAAGACCGTGTCCCCGGAGCCGTTAGCGCGTCACCCTCGCCAGCATCATGCGGATGGAGATGATAAGAGACCAATGGCACACGCTGAAGCCAGTGCTGCGGCTCTGAAAACCCCGGACAGGAGCAGACCGTAGTCGGCCCCCCTTATCGAGCAGGCAGCGGTCAAGCGCCGAGGTCGGGCCGGCCACGGGTGCCAGCATAGGAGGCGGTCGTCGGCCAGGGGTACAGCGGCCCGGCGTTCCGGCATTTCCTCAAGGCGCGTAGAAGCGACGTGGTTATCTGTGCGATGCCTGACCAGCAGCCGCAGCTGTCGCTCGCCTGCCGGGCCTACGGGAAGCGAACGGTGGGCGCGCTGTCGCGGGCCTCAGTGGAGCAGGAGCATCAGGTTATAACGTGCCAGGACAAGTGCGCAACCAGCTACCCGGCAACGCGGAACATGGCCGGCATGGTCTTCTGCCCGTAAATTTCTGTGAACAGCGCAGCCGCTCCCCACGTAGCCCTCGGCCTTCCCGATCCGTGTTGCCCAGTGTCAGGATGGGAAGAGGAGCACGATGGCGCGCCGGCCGCGTACCCGCACCGCAGCGGCCACGCAAAGCGTCCTGACGAACGGTCGCGGGGTTCTCGGGCTCATTGCCGAGCGGGTCGTCGAGGTAGGGTTGGCAGCGGAAACGATGACACTTCTTGGGGCCGACGCCGACGAACGTCGAGCGGCCCACAGCGGGGGCCGCAGCGGTCACAAGTCGCGGTACCTCAACACCCGCATCAACTCGCTTTTCTGGCAGACTCTGCGGGATCGCGCTGGCACGTGCCCCACCGCAGGTATTTGCTCGCCACCAGCGCGCGGCACCGGGCAGAGCAGTCGCGGGCGGTGGTGAGCCCACCCGGAGCGCAAGAATGGAGACCGCGTTGCGCATCCTCTTCACCTTCGCCGGCGGCAGCGGCCACTTGGACCCACTCGTCCCGATCGCCCGCACCGCCGAGGCGGCGGGCCACACGGTCGCCTTCGGTGGCCAGCCTGCGATGGTTCCGGCGGTCGAGGCGGCGGGTTTCCCCGCGTTTGACACCGGAGGGGATACCTTTGGCCCGCCGAAGCGGCTCCCGCTCCTCGAGCTCGACGCCGAACGGGAGGATCAGGCTCTTCGCGATGGCTTCGCCCGTCGCACGGCGCGTGATCGAGCCGCGGGTATCCTCGCACTGTGCGCCGAGTGGCAGCCCGACCTCATCGTGTGCGATGAGATCGACTTCGGCAGTATGGTTGCGGCCGAACGCCTCGGGCTCCCGTACGCGACCGTGCTCGTGATCGCCTCGGGCTCCTTCGTGCGTACCGAGCTGCTGGCCGGCGCGCTGAACGAACTGCGCGCTGAACACGGCCTGCCACCGGACTCCGGCTTGGCGATGCTTAGCCGCTACCTCGTCCTGTCGCCCTTCCCGCCCAGCTATCGGGACCCTGCCTTTCCGCTGCTCGCCCCGGCCCACTCCCTCCGTCCGCTGGCGCTCGGTGCCGCGGGGGACAACACGGCGCCACCGTGGATTGCGGTCCTGCCCGGCGCACCGACCGTCTACTTCACCCTCGGCACCGTGTTCAACATGGAGTCCGGCGATCTCTTCGCGCGGGTGCTCGCGGGGTTGCGGGACCTGCCGATCAACCTCGTGGTCACCGTGGGACGCCACATCGACCCCGAGGAGTTCGGCTCACAACCGGCCAACGTCCACATCGAGCGGTATATCCCCCAGGCGTTGCTCCTCCCCCATTGCAGCCTGGTCGTCTCGCACGGCGGATCGGGCAGCGTCATCGGCGCTCTGGCGCACGGTCTGCCGATGGTGTTGATCCCCATGGGCGCCGATCAACCGCTGAACGCGGCACGTTGTGAAGCGCTCGGGGTTGGGCGGGTGCTTGACGCGGTGAAGGCCACGCCGGACACCGTGCGCGAGGCCGTGTCGAACGCGCTGGCAGACCCAACCTATCGGCGGGCCGCCGAGCGCCTCAGGGACGAAATCGCCGCCCTACCCGGTCCGCCGCATGCCGTCACGCTTCTCGAACGGCTCGCGGCAGAGAAACGACCACTCTGCTCAGCATGACTCGGTGAACCCGTGTTCGGGGACCAGCGGCGCTTGAGGCGCTCGGACTGATAAGCTGATCGGCGTGAAGGAAATCCCAGAACCCCTCGGCCTTGGCGCCGGCACACGGTTCCGTCTCCCAGGCATCCCGCATCCGTCCGCACCCGTGCGGTGCGTGTCGTGGGCATCGCCGAGTCGCTGGCCACATGATTGGGAGGAGGACGTTTCATGGACGCGGGCCAGGTCAAACAGGTGGCACGGGCGTGGGTAGAGACCAACGTGCGGGATTGGCCCGGCCTCATTGGCGCGCATCTGGTGGGCGGCATCACATCGATGCCGGACGACGCGCCCTTCCCGGCTTCCAAGGACATCGACATCCATCTCGTCTTCGACGAGGGCAGCCCATCATTGCAGGCCAGCGGGTCGTTCCTGAACGTCCTCGAAGTCTCCTTCGGCGGCCTGCTGATCGAAGCCGGCGTCAAGTCCGTCGCCGAGTACGCCTCGCCGGAGGCCGTGCTGGCCAACCCCGAGATCACCTACCACCTCACGGTCGACAGCCTGCTCTACGACCCCACCGGGTGGCTGCGGGATCTACAGGAGCCCGCCCGACGCGAGTACCGGCGCCGGCGATGGGTCCTAGCACGCCTTGAGCACGAGCGAAACGAGCTGGCCGGCGCCCTTGCCCTCCTGCTGATCGCACGCGGCGTGTGGGGAGCATCAGGGGAGCTGAACCTCCTCGGATACACGACCACCTACCTCGCGGCAGCGCTGTCCGTGGCGACCCTCCGTCCGCCGAAGATCGGTGGCCGAGCGCTTGTCCACCTACGCGAACTCCTCGCGGAGCACGGTCGGCTCGACCTCCACGACGATGTCCTTGCGCTCTTGGGCGTGCGCGACATCCCCCGGGAGCGGGTAAACCAGTTCCTGGAGGAGGGAGCTGAGGTCTTCGACGTGGCCGTTCAGGTGCGGAAGACCCCGCATCCGTTCCAGCACAAGCTCCACGCCCACCTCCGACCCTACTTCGTCGACGCCTGCCGGAGCATGATCGACGAGGGTCACCACCGCGAGGCCCTCCACTGGGTCATCGCGTTCTACTACTCCGCAACGGACGTCATCCTAGTCGACGGCCCGCAGGCCGAGCGGTCCAGTTTCGAAGATCGCCGAGCGCGGTTGCTGCGGGAGCTCGGGTTCGACAGCGCCGACGCGCGGGTCGCAAAACTTGAGCAAGCGCACAAGTTGTACGACCGCGTCTTCGCGCTGGCCGCCGAGATCGTGGCAGCGCACCCGGGCATCGTCGACTAAACGTCGAAGCGTCCCGATGCCCTCCGAGGCGCCGGCCTGGTCCTTAGGTCCTTGGCCTCCGAATCCGAACTTGAGAAAGGTGTGCGGACCCGCCTCAGTGGTGCGTCACCCCTGGATTGCCGGAGGGGTGGGCCTGCGGCGTCAGGCCGTTCGCTCCAGCCAAGTCCACCCGGACGGCCTCAGTCATCGGCGGCGAGGCCGCGGACCATGGCGACCATCGCCTCGATTGCCTGCGCCTCATCGAGGCCCTGCTCGCGCACCAGCGAGCGCCAGGTCGCGAAGGCGATCGCGTGCCCCACGGCCGCGACGACGAGCGCCCGCCGCCCCTCCGGCACCGGCCAGCCGGTCGCGAGCGCGTCCCGGACGCGTGCCCAGTAGGCGAACTCCGGCGCGAGCACCTCCCGCAGCACGGGCAGGTCCGCCAGGTCGCGGCCCGCGCGGTCGGCCATCCGCTCCGTGCGGCCGTGGTAGGCGTAGACCTCGGCCAACCCAGTCCGCAGCCGCGTCCCCGGATCGGCGATCTCGCCCCAGGGGGCGGGGTCGGGCTGCGGGTGCTGGGCCGCGTAGTGCCCGGTGCAGGCGGTGAGCAGCTCCCGCTCGTCGGGGAAGTGGCGGTAGACGGTCGCCCGCTCCACCCCGGCCCGCTCGGCGATGTCACTGATTGAGGTCCGGGCTACGCCCTGCGCCTCGTGCAGCGCCACCGTCGCCTCGACGATCCGCCGCCGCGTCTCGGCCTGGCGCTCGGCGCGCCGACGCAACTGGTACTTGCGCGGCATTTCGCGGACACCTCCGTTCAGGGATATTGACAAAGCGTCCAACCGCCGGTATGATGCGGCAAAGATCTTTGTACAGGATCGCCCGTCAAAATGGGCCGAACCGGCCCGAGAGAAGGAGACACGCGATGCTCACCGCGAACGTGAACAAGCTAGACCTGGGCGAGGTGCGGGCCGAGAACGACCCGACCGTGAGCGTCCGCTTCGCCTTCCCCATCTACGCCGCCACCGGGGCGGCCGCCTCCGCCGTGGTCTACTTCGAGGTCGCCCCCGGCGGGCGCCTGGGCCGCCACACCGACAGCGCCGAGGAGGTGCTGCTGGTGCTGGCCGGCGAGGCTGAGGCGGAGGTCGATGGGGAGCGGGGACGGCTCGGCCCGGGAGGACTGGCGCTGGTCCCGGCGATGGCGCCCCACGACGTGCGCAACGTCGGGGACGAGCCCCTGCGCGTCGTCGGCTTCTTCGCCGGCTCCACCGTGGTCAGCCACTTCTCTGAGCCGTTCGTGCCGGGGGCCGAGATCACCGTCGTCGTCCACGGCCCGCGCGGCGAGGAAGTACTGACCGCCGCGCCGATGGGTGTCCCGGCCACCGCGTAGGCCGGCCCGCCGGTCAGGGTCGTGAGGGACGGAGAGGCGCCGGCAGGCCTAGCCCCGGGGTGGGCATCGCTCGACTGGTGGTTCACCACCGCCACGCGCACAAAGTCCGGCGCCTCTACCCGGCGTTTGACGCTCGACGCACCACCAGCGGGGCGCTGACACCGATCCTGTACCTAGGCAACGGGCCACCGCCCCGCTGCACCGCGCTGCGACGGTTCAGCGCGGACTGGTGAAGTGGCATTAGCCGACCGCTAGAAGGAGATCCGCCGTTGGAGCTCCACGACCCGATCATCGCCAAACTGCGGCCGAGCGGTCAGCCGGACCTCGCCGCGGCCGCGAACGCCAACGCGGAGCCATCCATCGCGTACCGCCTCACTGCCGAGGGGTTGAACCACGGGACCGCGGTCGTGGGTCACCCCCCGGTGGCCCTAAACCGCCCCGCTATCCGTGACGGCTCGGCTCGACACCCTCCGGCGCCCACGCCGTCGCGATCTTCGTCTGCAGCGCTACTAGGGCGTCGCGGAGGGCGGGGCCCTCATTCCCGGCCGCGCGGCGCCGGTCGTGCATGCGAAGGTCGAGATCGTGGGCGTACTGCTCCACGGATACTCGGAGCAACAGCAGCTCCTCGTCCGTCAGGTCAAGCGTCATGGTCCCCCTCGTCTGGATCCTCGTCCTCCCCGCACCGCCGTCGTCCGCCGGCAGGCTCGCAGCAGACCACGCGGGCTGTACTGACAAGAGGGGGCAGGTCGCGCCGATCAACCGGGCAGTGGTCACCATGGTCATGGTGTTCTTGTTGCGCTCCCCGCGTCCGATCCATCGTGATCGGTCCGAGCGGTGAACGCCGCCAGCTCGCCTATCAGCTCCCGCCGCACGGTTGCCGTCGTCGGCCACCGCTAATCAGCCCGTCCAGTTGGCTGTACTTGCGGCGCCACCCTAGAGCCTCAAACTCGAGGACCGCTTCCGGATGAATGGAATCAACCCCGCGGTGCCAAGGTAATCCCCCTGACCGGCCAGTCCAGCTAGCTCGACGATACTCAGCGCAACTTTCGGGCCCACGCCAGCGGCGACCGCGCCGTGCAGCACGTTGAGCGCCCATGGCGTGAGACTACGGAGTCAGCAGTTGACCAGGCACCATACTTTTCGCCGGCGCCGGGTCAACGCCGCTTGGAAGGCGGGATGTCGTTGCGCCAGACGTTGACCGTCCGTCGACTTAGACCGACCACCCCGCCCTCATCCCTTCGCGCACGAGCACGGCACCGGAACTCGGACGCCACCCAAAGCCCGCCCCGAACTGGATCCTCCCTGGAGTTGTCCTGGCGAGCGGCGGTCATCGGCTGAGGCCGCGATGACGGCCGAAACGTTCCCTCCTCATGTGAGTCGCTGGCATGTCCCAAGGGACTGGCGGTTAGGGCCTCTTCTACACATCAGGATACCCACCCACCTATGTCGTGATCGTGTCTGCAAGCCCAGGAACGCCCGGCACTTCGTCGCATGGTCACGAGCGACTTGACCGACGGACAGTGGGAGCGGTTTCGCCCACTGCTGACCCCGGAAGCCCTGTAGTGGCAGACCAGCCAAGGACCACTGGACCGTGATCGACGGCATCGTTTGGGTTCTGTGCCTGGGCAGCTCATGGCGCTGGCTCCCGGCTCCCGGATCGCTACGGTTCGTGGAAGACTGACTCCAGCCGCGTCTACCGCTCGTGACCGGCTGGGGTTTGGGATCGCGTCCTGGCGGTGTTGCAGCGGTAGGACGACGCCGAGGGGCGGCTCGCCTGGAGTGTGCATTTCGACAATTGCACCGTCGGTGGTGCGCACCAGCACGCCGCTAGGGCAAACGGGAGGCTGCCGCGGTCGAGGCGCGCGGACGGGGCCGTGGTGACTGCTCAGCGTGACTCCACCTGTGAGCTGAAGGCGGCGGTAACCCGGTGGTGCTGCGGGTGACCGGCGGCGAGCGCCATGAGCAGCCGGTGCTGCCGCTCCCGATGGAGCGCGGGGTGGTCAGGCGCTTGGGTAGTCCGACCGCGCGTGCTAGTCTTGACCCCCGGCAGGCACGGACGACGCGACGGGGCCAAATCCGGGGGACGTGCCATGGAGCAGGCAGGCATGATCGAAGCGGGCGGCGTCGTGGCCGTCGTCCGACTCGATGATCTCGCGCCGGCCGTGGCGCTGACGGACGCGCTGGCAGCCGGTGGAGTCCGCGCCGTCGAGTTCACCTTTACCAACCGGGCCGCCGCCCGCGCTATCGAGGTCGCGGTGGCAGCCTGCAATGGGCGCGCCGTGGTCGGTGCCGGGTCAGTCCTCGACCCGGAGACCGCCCGGACCGCCATCCTCGCTGGGGCGACATTCATCGTCACCCCAACACTCAACACCCGGACCATCGATATGTGCAACCGCTATGGCGTGCCGATCGTCGTCGGTGGTCTCACACCGACCGAGCTTCTCACCGCTTGGGAAGCCGGCGCGGCCTACGTGAAACTCTTTCCCGCGAGCCTCGGCGGGCCGACCTATCTGAAGGACATCCTTGGTCCGCTACCGCAGCTCAAGCTGGTCCCGACCGGCGGCGTCAGCGTTGATAATGCCGCCGACTTCATCCGGGCCGGCGCCGTCGCTGTCGCGCTTGGCGGCCACCTCGTCGACCCGAAAACGGTCGCCGCCGCCGACTGGTCCACGCTCACCGAACGCGCCCGTCACCTGACCCGGATCGTCGCCGACGCCCGCATGAGATGACCTCCGGGGCCCTCCAAGTGCCACGAAGGATGCCACTGTTCCCGTCCGTCATTTTCTCCTCAATCTGTTGACGTTACCCGATCAAGTAGTACATGTGTTTCCAAGCGGTCTGCTCCCGGAGTGGCGAGCGGGACCTGGGCAGCGCCCGATGCCGTCCCGGGACCTGTCCACCCGTCATCGTGGACCCCAGAGCTCACCTGAGATACGCCGAGTCCCTCCCCGTCGCGCGCCACCGGGCCGTCATCCCCGGGCCGCCGCGTATCGCTCCCCGGTCTCGCCGACACGCAAGGCGTCAGCGGTTTGAGCACGTGGGGTCTCCGCGACCGTGCGGCGTGCCTGATGCGGCGGGTAGCCGTCAATCTTGGCCGGGAGCCGACCTCCGGCGTGCTTCGTCGATTCCGCGCTGGTCCTACACGTGGGAGCCCGGGACGCTGCCGAGACAGGAGCGCCGTCGGCGACCACCCCGGCGGCCGCTACGCATCGGGCAGGCTCCGCTCGATCACGTCCCGGCCCGCGTACAGCGCCCGGTCCAGGCTCATGTCGGAAAGGATGACAGCCCGGATGACGCCGTCCGCGTCGATGAAGATGTGCGTCGGGACGTTGTAGAGCGGGTAGAAGGCGCCCGTATCCTGCTCGTAGCGGTCGGTCAAAATCGGAAACGTTGCCCGGTTCTGGAGCGCGTAGCGCAACGCGTCCTCGGGCGGCTCGCGCACGCTGATCGCCAGCAGCACCAGCCCCTCCGGCTCCAGTTGTTGGTACGCCGCCTGAATCTCTGGCATCTCCGCCCGACAGGGCGGGCACCACGAGCCCCAGAAGTTGAGCCAGACCGGTCGCCCTCGGAAGTCCGACAGGCGAACCGTGTTCCCAAAGACGTCCCGTGTCTCGAAGTCGGGCGCGACCTCGCCCACTTTCGGCAGCAGGCGCTGGTTCACGCCCCCCTCGCCGATCGTCCTGAAGCCCGAGCGCCCGCCCACGAACCAAGCGGCGATGACGATCGCTAACGCGATGCCCAAGCTCGCCGCAATTTGTGACCGCCGCGCGCGATCGATCCTCGGCTCGGGTGCGTCGCCGGGTGGGAAGGGGAGACCATCCGGTCGAGTCCCGGACGCCGCGTCCAGTGGCTCCGGCGACGCGATCACTAGACGCCGCCGTAGGCGTGGAGCCCACCGAAGACGTAGTTGCCGAAGTAGGTGAAGACCACGGCGGCGAATCCAAGGAGCAGAATCACCGCGCTGCGAGTCCCTCGCCAGCCCCGCAGCGATCGGGTGTGCAGGTACACGCCGTAGACCAACCAGGTGAAGAGCGCCGACGTCTCCTTCGGGTCCCAGTTCCAGTAGGTGCCCCACGCCCGATACGCCCAGACGGAGCCGAGGATCAGTACCAGCGCCAATGCCGGGAAGCCGATCGTTACGGCCCGGTATCCGATATCGTCGAGCATGTCGGCGCTCGGCAGCCAGGCGATCTGCCGCTTGTTGGCGATGAGATAGAGGATCGCCGCGGCGAACGAGACGGCGAACGTGGCGTACGCCAGGATGGCCATCGAGACGTGGGCCGTCATCAGCGGCCGGTTCTGCAGTGCCGGGATCAGTGCGTCCACCTCCCGCAACTCGACCGGCAGGGACCACACGTAGATTGCCATCCCAATCGCGATCGGCACGACGATCGCCCCGAGTTGGCGTACGCCGTACGCTCGCTCGAACAGAAGGTAGACGAGTGTCACCAAAAAGATGAATGTCAGGCTGAACTCGTACATGTTAGCCAGCGGTAGGCGCCCGGCCGCCAGCGAGCGTAGCAGGACCGCGAGCCCGGCGAACAGTGCGCCGAACCACGCCAGCATGGTTCCGAACCGACCCGGACCGAGCGCCTCCGGCGCCAACTCGACGCTCCGTCCCACCAGCGTAAAGCCAGTGGTCGTTGCCATCGTCGCCTGCCGCACTCGGACCCGGCCGAGCGTGTAGATGAGGTAGCAAAAGGCCGCCGCGCCTAAGGCGATTGAGCTCGCCGCGAAGGAGTAGAACGACAGCTTGACGAGTGCTTCCATGGCCCGCTGCTCTCCTGAAGGACGCGGTCGTGTCGGGACTAGTCTAATCGGCTGTGCCCGCGCCGGGGACCGACACGGCCGTCGTGCCGGAGCCCGCACCGCCACGGTCGGGGCGGTCCACGGGAGCGGACCCCGACGACACGCGAACCCCCAGGCGGCTCTCCGCCGCCGCGAGCAACCGCTCGAAGTCTCGCTGCCCGCTCCAGTCCCGTTTCGCCAGCGGCGCGAGGTGCGCTCGTCCGCCTCCGTCGGATGTGCCCCCGACGATGCCACGCACCCGGCGGTGCGGAAAGTAGAACGTTGCCGCGAGCCCACCAAGCAGGAGGAGCGATGCGGCGAAGAAGATCGGGATGCCCGGGTTCCGCGCTACCTGCAGAACCGTGAACCGCCGCTCCCGCAAGAACTCCACCGTGATCCCCGCCACCGTCACCGACTTCCCCTGGTTGACGATGCCGGACGGCGGCTCCGCGCCCGCCGGCAACCCATCGGGGATGATCTGGACAAACAGCTGCCCCGTGCGCACCCCGCGCGTGTCGAGCTCCGGCCGGCTGGCAGGGTTGGCGTCCGGCGCGATCACGTTCAAGAGGACCCCGGCAGCCGGAAGCGCCTTCTGACCGGCCGGGGCGTCCGGGTTCTTCTTGTCCTGGAACGGCCCGACCTCCAATGCGTCGTCGAACAGCACCCGTCCGCTCGCGTCCGTCACGCGTAGCACTACCGCTTGGCCGAAGCCCGACTGGTAGAACACCACGTTACCGTGGGTCAACGGGTTGTTGACGGTGATCGACCCCGTCTCGACCGGCTTGCCGTCCCGCATGAGGACCAGGTCGCTACGGTACTCCTTGGCGGTGCCGTTGTCCCGGTACGTCTCGGTCAGATCGTCGAGCCGGACACTGAGACCCGTCCCGTGTCCCAGATCCCGCACCGACCCTTCCGGCACCATGAACGCCGTTTCTCGGAAGCCCCAGCGGGCGCCGACGATGCCGCCGACCAGGATCAGGATCAGCGCCAGGTGAAAGGGGAACGTCCCGAGCTTGGCGTAGCGGTGCTTGTCGGCATACAGGTGGGTTTCACCACCGCGCTGCTCAGTCAGCACCCGGTAGCGGCGCTCCCGCATCAACTCGACGAGTCGCGTCGTCAGCTCATCCGCGGGCGCCGTCGACACTAGCCGAGCTGACGTTTCCGCGCCGCGCAGGAAGCCGTGACTCGTCGCCACCGCAGGATGGGCGATGCTTCGCCAGATTCCCGGTGCGCGGTTGATGGTGCAGATTGCAATCGCGATCGCCAGCACCGTCAGTATGGCCATGAACGGCAGCGAGTGGAAGACGTCCCACGCGTACCACGCCTCGACCACCGGCTTGGTCACTGGGAGTCCGTCGGCGATCCAACGGGGAACCGAGCTGCCCCGCAGCGTCCCCAGCAACACGAGGACGGCGAGCACGACGATCTCGTAGACCGCGGCGCGCACTGAACAGAAAAACCGCCACGTCCGATCGACGACGAGTTCGACAGAGGAGCGGCGCGCCAAACGGGGCCGCAGCGATGCTTGAGCCACCGGCGTCAGTTCCGCATCTCGTGGGGTCGGAGCGAACTGGGTCTTGAGCGGCTCCAGCGTGGCTTGGGCCGGGTCACAGGCGCGGCTCCCACGGCGTCCACGGCGCGAGGCTGACCAGACGAGCAAAGACCTGCTGGTAAATGCCAAGGATCATGATGATCCCGACGGCGAGCATCGAGGCTCCGCTGACGCTTGACACCAGGTGGAGTCGCCGGTTGATGTGGCGGATTGCGCCCGGCCAAGAGCCAAAGGCAGCGGCCGCCAGCAGGAACGGGATCGCCATCCCCGCTGCGTAGGCGGCCAGCAACCCCGCCGCGCGCTCGACGCTTCCCTGGCCCGTCGCCATTGTCAGGATCGCGCCAAGGATCGGCCCCGCGCATGGCGACCAACCGGCGCCGAACGTGACCCCAACGACGAAGGATGAGGTCACCGGGCCCGGGCCGAGCGAGCCGCGGAAGCGTCGCTCCCGTTCCAGGAACGGGAGCCTGATGAGCCCGATCTGATGCAGCCCTAGGAGGACAAGGAGGGCCCCGCCGAGCCGGACGAGCCAGAGGCGGTTGCGGGCAACCAACGACCCCGTCTCGACCAGCGCCCCGGCCGCGCCGAGCGCGACGCCGAGGAGGACAAAGACGAGCGAGAACCCCGCGACGTACGCCAGCGCACTCGCGAGCACCCGCGCGCGGGCGCGCGCCCCGGTGTCACCGACCGATACGCCCGCGAGGTGTGCGAGGTAGATCGGAACCAGCGGCAGCACGCAGGGAGACGAGAAGGAAAGCCCGCCTGCCACGAACGCGGCAACGAGCGAGACGTCCGCGATCATGGGCCGAAACCTACTCCAGCCACTTCCGCCATGTCAATCATCCGCGACGCGGCCCAGCAGCCGTGCCCGAGCCCGCGGCGCGGTATACTAGGCTCTACATAATCAGTGACCTACGGAGGAAGATGCGGCGTGGCGGTCCCGCTCCAAGAACGGCTCTACCGAACAGAGGCGATCGTCCTTGGCCGCATGGACTATCGCGAGGCCGACCGCATCCTCACGATCTACACGCCGCAGCGCGGCAAGCTGCGCGTGATCGCGAAGGGCGTGCGCCGCCCCTTGAGCCGCCTGCGTCCGCACCTGGAGTACTTCACCCGATGCCAGCTGATGGTCGCGAAGGGGAGGGAGCTCGATACCGTCACCGGTGCTGAAACGGTGGACGCCTTCCTCCCGCTGCGCGCGGACCTGGATGCCTTCGGCCACGCCTCGCATATGGCGGAGGTGCTCAATCGCCTCACCGAAGACCGTCAGGAGAACCGGGCTGCCTACGAACTGCTCGCCAGCTCGTTGCATCTCTTGGCCGACGCAGTCGATCCGTTCGCCGTAACGCGTCACTACGAGCTCGCGCTCCTGACGCTGCTCGGATACAAACCTGAGCTCTACCGGTGCGTCTCGTGTGAAGCCGATCTCTCCGCGGTCAGCAATGCCTTCAGTGCGCGCCTGGGCGGCGTGCTCTGCTCCCTATGCCGCGGCGCGGACGGCGGGAGCCGGATGCTCTCGGTCAACGCGCAAAAGTACCTCCGCACCCTCGAACGCCACGGCTTGGCCACCGCCGCCAAGTTGCGACTCGACCCAGGGTTGCGGGCCGAGCTTGAAGGGACGACCAGCGATTACCTTCGCCACCTGACGGAGCGTGACCTTGCGAGCCTCAAGGTCTGGCACGCACTGCGCGACGGTTCGCCCCCGGTTCCCTGATTTCCGGTTGCCGGTCCTCCTTCCTGACGGCAATTGACGAGAACCATCCCTGGAAGCCGAGGGCGCCTGGCACCCCCGTCGACCATCGGTCATAATGCCGCGGTTTGCCCAGCGGCCGGGCGTGTTGAGCCCCAGATGAATGGACCCCTATCGTGGCCACGACCCTCGTCATCATCGGTCTGCCGGGTTCCGGCAAGACCACGGTCTTCAACGCCCTCACGCGCGCGGAGGCCGCGACCGGTACCTACACCGCAACCGAGGACGCGCCTAACCTTGCCACCGTGAAGGTGCCCGATCCCCGCCTCGATCTTCTCACGACGATGTTCAAGCCCCAACGAAAGGTCCCCGCCGACGTTCAATATCTTGACGTGGCCGGCATTGCCAAGGGGATCGCCGAGAAGGGGATGAGCGGTCAGCTCCTCGGCCACCTGAGCCAGGCGGATGCTCTCCTCCACGTCGTTCGCGCGTTCGAGAGCGAGGACGTTCCCCACCCGGAGGGAAGCGTCGACCCGCTCCGTGATGTCGAGACGCTCGATCTGGAGCTTCTCTTCAGCGACCTGGCCGCCGTCGACAAGCGCTTGCAGCGCATCGCGGCCCAGCTCCCGAAGTTCTCCGGTCGAGAACGCGAGGCGACGGAGCGGGAGCAGGTCGTGATGACCCGCCTCAAGGCGGCGCTGGAGGATGACACTCCAATCCGCGAGGTCGTGCCGGACCTCGACCCCGATGATGCGAAAGTCTTGCGGGGTTTCGGCTTCCTCACTGCGAAGCCGCTGCTCGTGCTGTTTAACCTGGGCGAGGACCAGCTCGGGGAGCCCGGGCAACAGCTCGTGGCCGAGGCCGTCTCCCGCTTCGGCAGGCCCGGCGTTGCCTTCGACGCACTCTCGGGCCAGATCGAAATGGAGATCGGGCGCCTCGACGAGGACGACGCTCGTGCCTTCATGGCTGATCTTGGTATTGCCGAGTCGAGCCTCGATCGGGTGATCCGGCTGTCCTTCGACTTGCTTGGGCTGATGCCGTTCTTCACCGTCGGGCCCGACGAGTGCCGGGCGTGGACGATCCGTCGCGGTGCGACGGCCGTCGAGGCGGCGGGCGAGATTCACTCGGATATCCAGCGCGGCTTTATCCGCGCCGAGGTCGTTGCCTACGACGATCTCATTGCCACCGGTGGGCTGCCCGAGGCGAGGAAGGCTGGGCTGCTTCGCCGTGAGGGTAAGACCTACCTGGTACAGGATGGGGACGTCATCAACTTCTTGTTCAACGTCTAGGTGGCGACACGACGGGGCGACGAGGCGTGACGGACGGGCTCGAGGACCCCGACCTTGACGTTGAGATTGAGTTACGCACTCCCGTGGAGCTTGCTGACCGCCTCGTAATCCTCGCCTCCGTATGTCGCCGCGCCTTCCTAGAGATGCAGACGACCGATGCACCGGAGGACGACGCGGAGGGTGAGCGCTTCGATCTCCTCGCGTGGCTGCGAACGGAGAACCTTGACGCAGCCGTCTCACCGGTTGAGCGCCAACTGCTCACGACACGGGTCGGCCGGCTCGCCGCGGACGAGGCCGAGGCGGCGAGCTGGCAAGCCGAGGGACTCGCTGTCCTCGGCTGGGCGGCGGTCATGGTGACCGCCGTGCCGCCATACGACATCCCCGCCGATCCCGCGGCCGCCCTCGCCCTGATCCCTGCTCCGTGGGATACGACCACGGCGTTTCGGCGGAGTGTCCATCTGCGCTCGGAAGACGACGTGGCGCGCGAACGGGAGCGCGCCGAGCTCTGGCACTGGCGAGCCTCAACCGCAGAGCTTGCTCCGCGACTGTCTCGCCGGGACCAGGACGGGCTGCGCGACGCCGTTCGGGACGTGGCGGTGGAGGCTTTGTTGGCTGGCCTCATCCTCGATATCCGCGACGACGACTTCGCGGTCGGCGGCCGTCCGTACCGAGACCTCCCGTCGGATACCGTCGAGACGCTCGGAGAAATCGCCTTTCAACGGCACCGCGCCCTCAACTGGCTCTGCGGCCTCGGCGACGATTGGGATAAGGTTCCCACTGACCTTTAGGAACGAGGGGAGTCTCGTGGGCATCGATTCTTCCGCGCCTGAACAACCTCGAATGGGCGACACGGTGCGGGCGATGGTCAGTCCCGCTCGCCTGCGGCTTCTCGGAGCGC
The DNA here is from genome assembly GCA_030447415.1 of Thermomicrobiales bacterium. Lineage (GTDB taxonomy): Bacteria > Chloroflexota > Chloroflexia > Thermomicrobiales > UBA6265 > JAUJOZ01. The sequence goes on from JAUJOZ010000008.1 coordinate 79,292, forward strand.
TCGCCGAGCGGCCATTGACCGGTCCCGAGTTGAGCGAACGCCTTGGTCTTTCCCTACGCGAGGTGATGCGTCACCTGGCGAAGCTGACCGAGGTCGGGCTCGTGGTCATTCCTGAAGGTGGGACTGGACGCTATACGCTTGACGAGACGACGCTTCGGGCGCTAGCCCAGAGCGCCACGCCGGAGCGACCGCCGCCGCCGGGACTTGACGAGCGGCCCAACTCGGATGAGCACCCGGGTACGACCTCCGCGGCCGAACGGGCCAAGACGCTCCGTGACTTCTTCGTCGGTCCGCGCCTGAAGCAGATCCCCACCCAGCGCAGGAAGCTGCTGGTGATCCTCGAATACCTTCTCCGCCGATTCGAGCCCGGCCGCGAGTATCCCGAGCGCGAGGTCAACGCCCTGCTGCGTGAGGCGCATGAGGACGTGGCCACACTGCGCCGAGACCTGGTCGAATTTGGCTACATGTCACGGCAGGCAGGCGTCTACCGCGTGGTGGCGTCTCCTGCCCCGTCGGCCGACGCTGTCGAACACCCCTGAGGAGCATCGAAGGTCCGACCGCGACCGAGTCAGATCGCACCGAAGGCTCGCTTTGCCACGGCCACGAACGCCGCGATCTTGGCCGGGTCCTTCACGCCCCCGGTTTCGACGCCGCTGCTCACATCGACCACCATCGGCGCGATCATGCTGATCGCGTCGGCGACGTTGTCCGGATCGAGACCTCCGGCGACGACGACTGGATGCTCATGTGCCAGGGCCGCGGCTAAATCCCAATCCCCCTTCACGCCCGTCCCGCCATGCGCCCCGGCGGCGTACCCATCGACCAGGAAGGCGACCGGCGCGTTGGCGGCATCGCGGTACCGAGCGACGAGCGCTTTCACCGCGTGCGGTGGGGTACCGGGAGCGACGCGGATTCCCTTGATGACCGGTCGATTCAGCAATCCGAGCTGCGCTGGCTCTTCGTTACCGTGAAGCTGGAGTAGGTCGAGGCCAGCCGCATCCGCAGCTCGGTTCATCTCGTCGGCGCTGGCGTCGACGAAGACGCCGACCGCCAGCACCCGCCGGTCGCCTCCTTCCTGACGCGCCGCCTCGACGCAGGCGCGCGTAATGTCCGCTGTGACCCGGCGGCGGGCGGGAGCAAAGATAAAGCCGAGGAGATCGGCGCCCGCGGTCACGGCGGCGCGGCTGTGGACCGGCTCTCGCAGCCCGCAGATCTTCACGAGGCCGCCGGTCTGGAACAGATCCGTCTCGTAGCGGCAAACGACCGAAGCGTCATCGAGACCACCGACCGGCCGCATCTGCGGCTCCTAACGCCACATCTATCTCCGCAGCTCGGGTGAAGTCCACCAGTTGCGTATCCCCGGTTACTCGACTTTCGGACGTTCGGACGGTCACGCCGGGCTCCCGCCTTGATTCCCGCACAATGCCCGCACTGCGGCTGCACGGTCAGGAGCGAGGATTAGCGCTTCACCGACGAGCACCGCCGATACCCCCGCCCGCTCCAGCCGCGCCACATCGTCGGCCGTGAAGATGCCGCTCTCCCCGACCACGATCGCGCTGGTCGGAGCCCGTGGCGCCAGCTGTTCAGAGACTGCCAGATCCAGATCGAATGTCCGCAGATCCCGGTTGTTGATACCGATCAGGGGTGCACCGGCCGCCGCCGCCCGATCCATCTCCACCTCGTCGTGGACTTCGACCAGTCCGTCGAGCCCGTATGCCGCGGTTGCCGCCAGCAGCGCCCCTAACGCCGCGTCGTCGAGCGCCGCCGCAATTAACAGGACCGCGTCGGCACCGTGCGCCCGCGCCTCGACAATCTGGTACTCGTCGAGAACGAAGTCCTTACGGAGCACCGGGGCCTGCTTCGGCCTCTCGTGAGCGATCGCCGCCGTGGCCTCAAGGTCGGCAAGCGACCCGCGGAAGAACGGCTCGTCGGTCAGCACGGACAGAGCGGCGGCGCCGCCCAAAAGGTAGGCGTTTGCCACGTCGGCGGGGCGCACGTCCACAGGGAAGATCCCGCGTGACGGCGAAGCGCGTTTGATCTCGGCGATGACCGAGACCCCCGGCCCCTCAAGTGCGGCCCGAAGACTGATCGGATTCGGACGATTCGCGGCTCGCTGCTCGAGCTGGGCCAGCGGCACCCGCGTCTTCCGCTCGGAGAGGTCCGCCGCGGTTCGCTCCAGGATACGGTCAAGGATTGTCCCCGTCGCTCGGTGAGCGATCATGCGGACACCGGGTCGGTGATGGTCGCCGACGCGAGCGGTTCGGGCGGCGTTTTAGCTAGCCGCTGCGAGAGCTTCACCAACCCCTCAAGGGTAGCGAGGGCACGGCCGGAGTCGATTGCCTCGGTCGCCAGCACGATCCCCTCACCGAAGGAGCCCGCCGCGCCCGCCGCGTAGATTCCGGCGCCGGCGTTGAGGAGAGTGATCGAGCGCCGCGGACCATTCTCCCCGCTTAGGATCGCTCGCGTGATCTTGACATTGTCCGCCGCGCTCCCGCCGCGGAGATCCGCTGGGGTTCCCCGCGCCAGGCCGAACTCCTCCGGGGTCACCGACCAGGTTCGAATCTCGCCATCCCGGGCGTCATACTCCGTCACCAACGAGGGACCCGCTACGCCCAACTCGTCGAGGCCCTCGTCGGCGTGGACGAGAACTGCCCGCTCGCTCCCCAAGACCCCGAGCACCTGGGCCAGCTTCTTAGCGATGTCCGGGTGCCCAACGCCGACGAGTTGATGACGTGCGCCCGCCGGGTTGGTCAAGGGGCCCAGGACGTTGAAAATGGTGCGGATCCCAATCTCGCGCCGCGCCGGCCCAACGAATCGCATCGCCGGGTGAAAGGCCGGCGCGTACATGAACCCGATCCCAACCTCCTCGATGCAACGCGCGACCGCGGCCGGCGAGAGCTCGATCTGAACGCCCAATCCCTCCAGCAGGTCCGCCGAGCCGCACCTGGACGTCACGGCGCGGTTGCCGTGTTTGGCGACCCGCACCCCGGCCGCGGCGATCGCGAAGGCGGCGGTCGTCGAGATGTTGAACGTGCCGGCGGCATCGCCGCCGGTGCCGCAGGTGTCGACCAGCGGCTGGCCGCCGTCCGCGATCTCGACGCGTAAGGCATGGCGCCGCATCGCCGTGGCGAAACCGGCGATCTCCTCCACCGTCTCGCCCCGCATCCGTAGCGCCGTCACCAGGGCGCCAATCTGCGCCCCAGTCACCTGCCCGGTCATGATCGCGTCCATGGCGGTGGTTGCCTCCGCCGTCGACAGCTCCCGGCCGTCGACCACCGCCTGGATCGTGCGCTTGATGTCGAGCTCGACCTCGGCCATCACCCTCTCCCTAGACGGCGATAGCGGCCGGCTCCTGGGAGGGGAGCGGCGCCCGACGTGGCCGATGTACGAAGTTGGTGAGGAGGTCCTTGCCCGCCAGGGTGAGGATGGACTCCGGGTGGAACTGGACCCCCTCGACGTCCAGCTCCCGGTGGCGGAGGCCCATGATGAGCCCGTCGTCCGTCTCCGCGGTCACCTCCAACACGGCGGGTAGGGTGGCGCGTTCGACGATTAACGAGTGGTACCGGGTGGCGGCGAAGGGGTTGGGCAGCCCCTCGAAGACACCAAGGCCGAGGTGGTTGATGGCGGACGTCTTGCCGTGCATCAGCGACGGGGCGCGGAGCACCCGCCCGCCGAAGGCGGCGCCGATCGCCTGGTGTCCAAGACAGACCCCGAGGATCGGCATCCGCCCCGCGAAGCGTCGAATCAATGGGACCGCGATCCCCGCCTCCGCCGGAGTGCAGGGCCCAGGCGACACGACGATGCCGTCCAGGCGCGGCGCCATCGCCTCGACCTCCTCCAGCGAGATTTGGTCGTTGCGGACCACCGTGACATCGGTGCCCAATTCGCGCAGCGCTTGGTAGAGGTTGAAGGTGAACGAGTCGTAGTTGTCGAGCAGGAAGATCATTGCCGGGCCTCCTCGGTCCTCTTCCAGGCTACTCGCCGCTCGCCTCGAGCGCCTCGGCCAGCTCGATGGCCCGCAGCGAGCTGCGCATCTTGTGGTGGCTTTCCGCGTACTCGCCGTCCGGAGTGCTGTCGGCGACGATGCCGCCGCCAGCCTGCATCGACGCAATCCCGTCCTTGACGACCATCGTGCGCAGCGCGATCGCGGTGTCCATCCCGCCGGCGAAATCGACGTAGCCGACCGCCCCGGCGTACGGGCCACGCCGGTCGGTCTCCAGTTCCGCGATGATCTCCATCGCGCGTACCTTGGGCGCGCCCGAAACGGTCCCGGCCGGGAAGCAGGAGCGCAGCGCGTCGAGCCCGGTCAGTCCGTCAGCCAACTCGCCCTCGACATGGCTGACCAAGTGCATCACGTGGGAGTACCGCTCGACGCCCATCAACTGTGGCACGCGCACCGTACCCGGTGAGGCGACACGGCCAATGTCGTTGCGGCCGAGGTCGACGAGCATGACGTGCTCGGCGCGCTCCTTCTCGGCCGCTAGGTCCTCGGCGAGCGCCGCGTCCATCTCGGGTGTGTCGCCGCGTGGGTGGGTCCCGGCGATCGGGTGATTCGTCACGATCCGGTCCTCGAGTCGAACGAGCAGCTCGGGCGAGGCGCCGACGATTTGGTGGTCGAGGAAGTCGAGGTAGAACATGTACGGCGACGGGTTGATCGTCCGCAGGGCGCGGTAGATGGTAAACGGGTGGGCCGGGGTCGGCACGTCCACCCGCTGCGAGAGCACGACCTGAATCACGTCGCCGGCGGCGATATATTCCTTGGCGCGCTCGACGATCTCCCGGTAACGCTCCGGGCTGGTGTTTGGCCGGCACCGCTCCTCCACCGGGATGTCCACCGGCACGCCGCCGTGTGGCAGTTGCGGCGTCCCTGAGCGGAGCAGCGCAATGAGGCCTTCGACCCGCGTCGCGGCCGTCGCGTACGCCTCCTCGAAGGTGGACCCAGCCTCCCGTCGCACGTGGCTGACGGCCTTGATCGTCCGCTCTAGGTGGTCGAAGACGAGGAGGGAGTCCGCAAGAAGGAACGTGCCGTCCGGCAAGCCAAGACCCGGCCCGGCCGCCGCCGACACCCGAGGCTCAAACGCTCGCACCGCCTCGTACGACAAGTAGCCGACCGCTCCTCCGACAAAGCGCGGCAACGCGAGCCCGGGGACCGGCGTCCCCCGGTACGGCTCCAGCAGATGCGCTATCGCCGCGAGCGGGTCGGCACAGGACTCGGTCCGCACCCCGTGGCCGGACGCAACGGTGGCGGTGCCGTCGGCAAGGGTCAGGACGGCCAGAGGGTCCGCTCCAATGAACGAGTACCGAGCTAATCGCTCGCCCCCCTCGACGCTCTCAAGGAGGAAGGCTGGACGGTCGCGCCGGATCTTGAGAAACGCCGAAACCGGCGTCTCCAGGTCGGCCATGATTTCGCGATAGACCGGCACCGTTCCGTGGACCCCAGCAGCTGACGCTTTCTCCGCGAGCGCCCGGACCTCCTCGAGCGTCGGCGTCAGGACGCCGCGACGCGCCGACCGGTCGCCAAATCGCCGCGGGGCGAGGGGAACTGCCTGCGCCATCAAGGTCGTCCTCCATCGCCGACTTCAGCGATCGGGCCGCGTACCGACCGCGAGCACCGGGGGCCGGGAAACAAAAAAACCTCCGTCCCGGTAAGGGACGGAGGTGCGCCGTGCACGCCCCGCGGTACCACCCTCGTTGGAGCCGGTGAGCCGGCCCCCACTCCGCGCGTACGGGCCGGGACGGATAACATCCAGTCGTGGCCGATACGCCGCTCCCGATAACGGGGGAGAAGCCGGAGCCGTCTACTGGGCCGGCCGATGGCCGAGCCGTTCGAGGCACAACTCCCGGATCCATTCGGCGCCCGCGGGACGCTGGGCTCCCACCGTTCCCCAGCTCGCTAGGCCTCGCGTGCCGGCGCCTACTCGTTCCGATCGTCGCAGATCGCCATCTTAGGTTAGCCGGGACTCTAGCAGTGGCGTCCCGGTATGTCAAGCAGCGGTGTAGGGAGGGCAAGCCGCCGAGTCGGCGCGCCTTGCTTGTTACGGTGCCACCATGGGAGCGTGGAGGCCTCGCTGACCTGCTTGCGGCGCCCGAACAGGGGCCATAGCATAGCGCTAACGCTCGGGACCGCCCGTTTTGGCATGTCACGCTCGCGGATAGGGCTGTGGCGCGAGGCACCGCCTGGAAGGGTTCAAGATGCGACGGGTGCAGAGCAAGCGTAGCGTGCGGACGTATGTATGGCCTTCTCGGGCTTCTCCTGCTGGTGTTCCTCGCTGCTTGCGGTCGGTCGGAGGAGACGGCGCCGACCGCGACGGCGGCCGCGACCACGGTCGCTCCAGCCCTAGCCGCTCCGACACCGATGACGGGGGTGCCCACGGCTACGCAAGAAGCGCCGGCGGCCACCGCGACGGAGACAGCGCCCACGGTTGCCGTTACGCCGGAGCCCGCGTTAAGCGATGTCGCGACGGCACCCGCCATTCCGGCGACCACCGCGGTCATGCCGCCTCCGACCGAAGTTGTCCCACCGACCCCGACCACAACCGAAGTTCCGCCGCCGACGTCATCCGCGCTCCTCGCGCCGCCGCGAGCCGCCGACGTCGCCACGCCAACCGTTACGCCGGTGGTCGAAGCCGCGGCGACGTCCACGCCGACAAGCACCCCGACACCCCCACCAACGCCTGCGGCAACTCCGACCTCGACCCCGGCGCCAGCCCCGACCTCGAGTGCGCTCCTCGCCCCGCCTGCTCCGGCGGCCACCGGCACGCTGACGGCAGCGGCGATTCCCACCGCCACCGCACCCCCGCCGGCGACGCCGAGGGTAGCTCCCGCGACGCCCACACTCATCCCAGCACCCACGTCAAGCCCGCTCGTTGCCCCACCGCTGCGCGTGTCGACCAGCACGCCGACACCGACCGCGACGGCTGCCCCACCGCCGGCCACGGGCACCGACGTCCCGTCGCCGACCGCTACCGCCACTGCCAGCCCGACACCCGTCTCGGGCGCTCTCCCGGCTGCACCGACCTCTGCTCCGCTGCGTCCGCCGCCTGGATAGCCCTCGCTGCCGGTGGGTGATCGAGCGACGTTCCCCGTCCGTGTCCAGCGTCGGCGCGACCCCGCGGAGTGGAGCGGGCACTGAGGAACCGTGCCGAGCGCGCGGCGACGGGAAACCCATCGGCGACGCGAGCTCCTCACGTAGGTGGCTCGGAGAACCTCTGCCTCTCCCAGATCATGGTGGATGAACGGGAGCAGATGAGATCGGCCCCGCTCGGCCGGAGCTGCTCGAAGGGGTAGTCACGGGGTGGCGTTGGTCAACCAACCCTAAGCCATTACGGACGGGGAGAGCGGCTTGGTCGAGATGGCCCACGGGGGGAGAGTGGCTCGCCCCGGTGGTTATCGGCCCGCTGGCCCCGGGCCGCATACAGCTGATGGTCGGCGGTCTCTACGAGTTCGGCGGCCTTCGTCCCGTCGGCCGGCGACGTCGCCACTCCGAACGTCACCGCGACGCGTTGCAAGAGCGGCGACGCAACAGAGCGCCGGCGAAGCGCCCGGCGCACGCGAAGGCCGGCGGCCCGTGCTTGCTCGGCATCAGCGTGGGGCATCACCAGGGCGGACTCATCGCCGCCGTACCGAGCAACGAGATCGGCCGACCGGACGCTCCCCTTGAGCAGCCGTGCGAACTGGCGCAGGAGCGCATCGCCGGCGAGATGGCCCTGCGTGTCATTGATGAGCTTGAGTCCCTCAATATCGAACAGCACGACGCTCACCGGCGGGCCGTTTCCCTCGGCTCGCGCCAACGCTTCCTTCAGCGCCCCGTAGAAGACCCGGTGGTTTGACAGTCGCGTGAGCGCGTCGGTCCCGGCCGCCCGCTTCAGCTCCTCGTGCTGAAGCGCGACAGCGAGGGCTGGCGCTAACCGTTGGATGACTTGGGCGAGCGCACGTTCCTCGGCCGCGGTGAACGGCGGGGAGTCGCTCTGGTTCCGACGCAGCACCACCACGCCGAGGAGCCGATCGTCCCACGCCACCGGTGCGGCGATTTCCGCGACTGCCGTCCCCGGGCCAACAACGGTCCGCGGCTGACGCGCGCTTCCACTGGCCGGGTGCGCCCCGGGCCGGCGCACTGAGCTGTGATTTGAGGATGGATGGCCGTTCCCACGCTGGTGCGGGTGTCCGACGGTCCACCCGCTTGGTGGGTCGCTTCCATCTCGAACGAGGGCGTTGGACTCCGAGGTCGAGAGCTCGATCGTGCACGACGCATCAGGTGTCAGGCGAGCGATCTCGGCGGTCACGGTCTCTAAGTAGGCCGGTAGATTCGGGATCATGGCGACGTGACGCCCGATTGCGTTGATCACCTCCAACGTGCGCGCGCCCAACTCGTCAACCCAGCCGCTGAGCGGAACCCCTGTCGTTTTCCGTGTCGCCGCGTCAGTGGAGTCCGCGACATGGCCCACACGGAGCGAACCCTCCGGCTCGATACCCAGCAGTCCGAGGAGCGCTCTCACCGTCTCCTCTACTGCGGCGCGCTCGAAATCCGCTTGGGTCTCCACGGCGAGCGCTCGTCCAGCGGCGATCGATGCGAGCTCTGCCAGGTGGGACACCGCATCGGCGAGGGCACCGTCCAGATCCGATGCGGTGTCAAGCACAATGAAGATACTCGACGCACCGAGGTTGGGGGACAGGCGGGCTGCCGCCCCACCACCGACGCCGAGCGCCTCCAGCACCCGACGGACCTCGCCGCTGAGGTGCTCAACCCGAAAGGAGCACAGACCGTCGTCGCTGGCTCGAAGGAGCGCCTCGATGATGTCGCCGTCTGGGTCCAGGAGACGTGCGAAGGGTTCACCGAGGCGGCCGGCACTCAACCGCCAAACGCCACCGGTGCTGCCCGTCAAGCTGGCAACGGCACCGTCTCCAAGCCGCGCCCCCGCCTCCGCAAGGGCGCGGCATACCTCACGGGGGCCGGTGGCGGCAAGGAGCGCCCAGACGGCTGCCGGGCCAGCCACCGCGTCACGGTCGCGGGACGAGGCCTGCCAATACGGTGTCGGCTCGTGGGAGATCACGGTCGCAGGGAAAGAGTGGGCGGACGGCGCATCGGTGGAGTCCAAGACGAGTTGCGGATCGGCCACGACCTCACTCCGAGGGACGGCCCTGGAACATGGCAGGGCTGCCGGCACTGGTCCTCGCCGCCCGATGTCGATGCTAAGGGAGCATGTGGTCGGACGGCAATGGGACGTATGTCCTACCTGGTGGAGCGCTCCTGCACTCGCTGCCGGGCGCGGCTGGGCCCGGCTCGTATAATGACCGCCCCGCACGAGGACGTGTGGCGCCGAAGCGAGGCGAAAGGCGTGCGCAATGGCGGTGGCCAGTCAGGCACCTGAGGCGATGCAGGCCCTCGCCGGAGTCGGCGAGCACCGGACAGTCCATGAGGCCGCAATCGCTGAACTGCGCGACCGACTGGCGCGTGCGGCGGCCGGCGGGGGCGAGGAAGCTCAGGCCAAGCAGCGAGCGCGCGGCAAGCTTGCCGTGCGGGAGCGAATTGACCGAGTGCTCGACCCCGCGTCTCCCTTTCTAGAGCTTTCCCCGCTCGCGGCCGACGGACTCTACGACGGTGCCGCTCCGGGCGCCGGTATCGTCACGGGGATCGGTCGCATCGGCGGGCGTGAGGTCGTGGTCGTCGCCAACGACCCGACTGTCAAGGGCGGCACCTATTTCCCTTTGACGGTGAAAAAGCACCTTCGGGCGCAGGAGATCGCCGAGGCGAATCATCTGCCGTGCCTCTACTTCGTCGACTCGGGCGGGGCGTTTCTCCCGCTCCAAAGCGAGGTGTTCCCCGACCGCGACCACTTCGGTCGAATCTTCCGCAACCAGGCTCTGCTGTCGGCGAAAGGACTCCGCCAGGTGGCGATTGTCCTCGGCTCATGCACCGCCGGTGGCGCCTACGTGCCGGCGATGTGCGACGAGGCGGTGATCGTGCGCGGGGCCGGCACCATCTTCCTCGCGGGACCGCCTCTAGTGAAGGCGGCGACCGGCGAGGAGGTCTCGGCCGAGGAACTTGGGGGCGCCGACGTCCACGGTCGAATCAGCGGCGTGGTTGACTACATCGCCGACGACGAGCCGGCCGCTCTAGCGCTCGCCCGCGACCTCATGAGCGCCCCACGGCCAGCCCCGCCGCCTACGCCGTGGCAGCGCGAGCCGATCACCGAACCGGTCGAGGACCCCGACGAGCTACTTGATATCGTCCCGCCTGACCCGCGCAGGCCATATGACGTGCGCCAGCTGCTAACGCGGGTCCTGGACGGCAGCCGGCTACGGGAGTTCAAAGCCGACTACGGCGCGACGCTTGTCTGCGGATTCGGGCACCTTTACGGCATACCGGTCGGCATCCTGGCAAACAACGGCGTCCTCTTCCCCGACTCGGCTCGCAAGGGTGCCCATTTTGTGATGCTCTGCGCCCAGCAGCGGGTACCGCTCCTCTTCTTCCAGAACATCACTGGCTTCATCGTTGGGCGCCGCTATGAGCACGAGGGAGTCGCGCGCGACGGCGCGAAGATGGTCGCCGCCGTAGCGGCCGCGCAGGTCCCGAAGCTAACGCTCATGATTGGAGCCAGCTATGGTGCTGGCAACTACGCTATGTGCGGCCGCGCCTACGACCCGCGGTTCGTCTTCTCCTGGCCGAGTCACCGCATCGCCGTGATGGGCGGCGAGCAGGCGGCCGGCGTCCTCGCGACCATCCGGGAGCAGAGCGCACGGGGACGGGGCGAAAACCTCGACGAGGCGACCGTCGCTGCCATGCGCGCCGACGTCGCCGCTCGGTACGAGGAGGAAACGAGCCCGTACTACGCGACCGCCCGTCTCTGGGATGACGGTATCATCGACCCGCGCCAGACCCGGCAGGTTCTTGGTCTCGCCCTCGCCACGTCCCTCAACGCACCGATCCCGCCGACCGACTACGGCGTGTTGCGCATGTGATCGCGCTCGGGCTACGCTGCGCCGGGTCTTGGTCGATCCATCCCCCGCTCCAACGGGCTAGGAGCGCGCCCGACTGCGCTGCCACCGCGCACGTCGCGTATACGGGCGTCGTTTGCCACCCTCCTCTTGGGGCGACGCCGGCGACGTTTGCCGAGGAGCGCCCATGACCCAAAACGTACGGACGGTGGGCCTGACCATCGTCCAGGACGGCCCGGTTCTTCGTCTGTCCCTTGACCGGCCTCAGCGCCGAAACGCCCTTGCTCGCTCGCTCGTCACCGCCCTGACCGACGCGTTCTCGGCCGTCGGACAGGGCGGCAAGACGCGCGTCGTTGTGCTGGCCGGCGAGGGGCCGGTCTTCTGCGCGGGTGCTGACCTGACGGAGTTCGCCGAGGCTGGGAATTCCGAACGCTTGCGCGCGGACGGCGAGGGCTTGAGCTATCTTCTTGCGGCGATGACCGCGTGCCCGGTCCCGATTGTGGTCCGAGTCCACGGCGCTGCGTACGGAGGTGGAGTCGGCCTCGTCTGCGCCGGCGACGTGGCGGTGGCCGAGACCGGAACGCAGTTCTCGCTGAGCGAAGCGCGGCTCGGGCTCGTTCCCGCCGTCATCGGACCGTACGTCGTGGCGGCGCTCGGCCAACGGGAAGCGAAAGCGCGGATGCTCCTGACGGCGCCGTTCGGTGTCGAAGAGGCGCATCGCGTCGGGCTCGTTCACCAAGTGGTGGCGTCAACGGAACTCGACGGCGCGGTCGAGGGCCTCGTCACTCATCTGCTTCATGGAGCGCCGGGTGCCCTCGCGGCGATCAAGCGGCTCGTGCCGGACGTGGCGGGGCGGCCGCCGAGCGAGGTCCGCGGCCAGTTGATGGACCTGCTTGCGGAGCGGCGAGCGAGTGCGGAGGGCCAGGAGGGAATGGCTGCCTTCGTCGCCAAGCGGCCGCCCGCCTGGGCCCCAGTCCCACCGGACCCGGCCTCATGACCGAGTCCCTGCGGGGCCGGCGGGTGGCGATTGCCAACCGGGCCGAGATCGCCGTCCGTATCGCCACGACCTGCCGTCGCCTTGACATGATTCCGGTGCTCCTCGCGGGCGAACCCGACCTCGATGGGTACGCGGCTCGGAGCATCGGGCTGGTCGAACCCCTGGGCTCGGCTGGATCCGAGATGGACGTCGCTCGTGTGGTCGCGGCAGCGCGTCGTGTGGAAGCGGACTTGCTTCATCCGGGGTACGGATTCCTGAGTGAGCGCGCCGAGTTGTCTGCGGCGTGCGACGACGCGGGCATCTGCTTCGTTGGTCCGTCATCCACCACCCTTGAACTTTGTGGCGACAAGCTTCAAACCCGTCTCGCCGCGCAGCGGGCGGGCGTGCCGCTGCTTCCGGCTAGCCCACCGCTGGGCGATGAGCCAACCGCCTGGCACGCCGCCGCCGAGGACGTCGGCTACCCACTTCTGGTAAAACCGGCCGCCGCCGGAGGCGGCCGGGGGATGCGTCGAGTGGTCGGCCCGGCGGCGCTCGTCGATGCGATTGCCGCCGCTCGTCGCGAGGGTGGCGAGTCGGGCGCGGGGGATGTCGTCTACCTTGAGCGCGAGCTCGCCGAGCCGCGTCATGTCGAGGTGCAGTTAGCGGGCGACGGGTTCGATGCCGTGGTCCTCGGCGACCGTGACTGTTCCTTGCAGCGACGGCATCAGAAGGTGGTCGAAGAGGCGCCCGCGCCGGGGCTCTCGCCGGAGACCCGAGCCGCGCTTCACACCCACGCTGTTGCGGTCGCTCGTGCAGTTGGGCTGCGCGGCGTCGCTACCTGCGAGTTTCTTCTCGGCGGGGATGGGCTCCTTGCCTTCCTGGAGGTGAACCCGCGCCTCCAGGTCGAACACCCGGTCACTGAGGTGGTTACCGGGTTGGACTTGGTCGAGTGGCAGTTCCGCCTGGCCACGGGTGAGGGCGTGAGGGGCTTGCGAGGGCCCGCCCCGAGGGGGCACGCCATCGAAGCGCGGGTTTACGCTGAAGATCCGGCGGCAGGCTTCCTGCCAAGCCCGGGCAGGCTGGCGACCGTGGTGTGGCCGACCCGACCCGACCTTCGCGTCGACGCCGGGTACGCCTTGGGCGACACGGTGCCGACCGCGTACGATCCACTGATTGCCAAGTTCATCGGCCACGGAGCCGATCGCGACGCCGCCAGCGCCGCCCTCAGCGCCGGGCTACGAGAGGTGGTCGTCGCCGGCGTCACGACCAACGTCGCCTGGTTGCTCTCCGCCCTCGCGCAGCCCGAGGTTGCCGGCGGTCGGGTGACCACGGCGACGGCGACGCGCGTCCCTCTCCCCGAGCCACCCCGTGCCTTCGCCATCGCGGCGGCCGTGGCCCGGGCCCTCGACCGACCGCCGACGGCCGACCCCTGGATGGCTGTCGGCCCCTTTCGCGTGTCCGGCGAGACCGCACTCCTCTTCCACGGCGACGATTGGGAGGAGCGCGCCGTCGTCTGGAAAGGCCCTGGCGGGTGGATGCTTCGCATCGACGGAGCCGAAGGTCATCTCCGCTGGTGGCGCGATGTGGCCGATGTCTGGACGGTGACGTTCGGAAGGGTCGTGGCGCGGGCCGCTGTCATCGAGAACAGCGGCGTGCTCGACGTCGCGAGCGGCGGCGGTCGATGGCGTTTCCGCCCCGGGGCGATGCCCGCCCGGTCCGCGCAACGGGCTTCACTCGCGGGCGACGGCCGGATCCGGGCGCCGTTGCCAGGAAAGGTCCTTCGCGTCGATGTCGCCGAAGGCGACCATGTCGTCGCCGGTGCCTCCCTGGTAACGCTCAGTGCGATGAAAATCGAGCTCGGGTGCTCGGCACCCGCCGCTGGCACAGTGGGTCGTGTCCGGTGTACACCTGGCCAGTTGGTAGACGCCGGAGAGGTGCTCGTCGAGATGGCTCTGGACGGCATGGCGCAGCTCGGCACGACGGAGGGCACGGCCTCGTGACGGGAGGCGTGGAGCGGCCCCCACCTCGGGTGACGGTGGTGGAGGTAGGTCCAAGGGACGGGCTCCAGAACGAGCCGGGCCGGGTGCCCACCGCGGCGAAGGTGTCCTTTGTCGAGGCACTCGCCGGCGCCGGCTTGCGGGTCGTTGAGGCCACCAGCTTTGTCAGCCCGAAGGCGGTGCCGCAGCTGGCCGACGCCGACGAGGTGATGCGCTCCCTCCGGCGCCGGCCGGACGTTCGCTATCCTGTCCTCGTCCCCAACGAACGCGGGCTGGAGCGGGCTCTCGCGGCCGGTGCCGACGCCGTGGCGCTCTTCACCGCGGCCACCGAAGCGTTCGCTGAGGCGAACGTCCGTGCCTCCATCGCCGAAACGTTCGAGCGCTTCCGCCCGGTCGCCATGCGAGCGCGCACCGACGGCCTCTGGCTCCGCGGGTACGTGTCGGTCGCCTTCGACTGTCCCTACAGCGGGCGGGTGGCACCGGAGTCGGCCCGCGACGTCGCTCTCCGCCTCTTCGACCTCGGCTGCGACGAGGTCTCGCTCGCGGACACCATTGGCACCGCCACGCCGGGCGACGTGGCGCGGCTCCTTGACGTGGCGCTGCGCGACCTCCCAGGGAACCGGCTTGCCCTGCACTTCCACGACACGGGCGGGCGGGCGCTCGACAACGTGGCGATCGGGCTCGACCACGGGATCGCGATCTACGACAGCGCGGCCGGCGGGCTCGGCGGCTGCCCGTTCGCGCCCGGCGCCCCCGGTAACCTCGCGACCGAGACACTCCTCGCGTGTCTGGCAGGGCGGGGGATCGAGACGGGAGTCGACCGGCTGGCCGTTGAGCATGCGGTCGCGGGACTCCGCGACGCGATCGCGAGCGCCGCGTAATGGGGTATTGGCTGGTGGTGGCGATGCTCGCTTGCGCGATCGCGGCGGTGATCCTGGCTCTTGCGGCCGATGAGGCGGGTAGCCATCCTCGACGAAGGGTCCGACGCGTGGGCGATCCGCTTGTCTGGGCCGCGCTTGGCGCCTCCGACACCACGGGCCACGGCACGCCAAATCCCGCCCGCGACAGCTGGGCCGCCCGCCTCGCCGCGGTGCTGCCGGCAGATGTCGTCATGCACAACTTCGGCGTCAGTGGTAGCTACCTGGCCGACGCCCGTCGAGAGCAGCTGCCACGAGCCCTGACCACCTCGCCGGACGTCGTCTCCTGCTGGCTTGTTGTCAACGACCTGCTCGGCGGGGTTCCTCTGTCGGCCTACGAGCGGGACCTGGCGGCTCTGCTCGCTGCGCTTCGCCACGCTGGCTGCCGAGTGGTGCTCGGGAACGTGCCGGATCTCTCCCGTATACCCGCGCTTGGCGCCATCGCCGATCAGGCCACGCTGCTCAGGCTTTCGGCTGAGCACTGGAATGCCGCGGTCGCTCGCCTGGCCTTCGCCTTTGGCGCGGAGCTGGTCGACCTATTCGCTGAGGGTGAGGAGTTAACCGGCCGCCCCGACTATTTCGGGCCCGACGGCTTCCACCCGAGTCCAGCCGGGCACCAGCGGCTCGCGGCGCTCTTCCGGCCGGTGATCGAACGGGCGCTGGAGGCGGCTCGCGACGACAAGCAAACCGCGGAGGAGGAGGCGGACGGAAATCGCCGCGCTGTTGCGCAGTACAGCGATATTGACGGCGATGTGACCGGTTCTTGACGGAAGGGTCGCGACCACTTGCGGCTTCCCACGGCCAAGATCGAAAGGGGGCTACACATGGAGCAACGTGCCGTCGACTTCTTGAAGCGGTTGCTCGACGCGCCGGGTCCTTCGGGATACGAGCGGGCGCCTGCTCGCGCTTGGCGTGAGGAAGCTGAAACATTCGCCGACGAGGTCTTCGGCGACGTCACCGGCAACTCGTACGCCCGAGTCCGCAACGAGGGCGGCCCCAAAGTGCTCATCGCCGGCCACACGGACGAGATCGGCTTCCTCATCACCCACATCGACGAGGAAGGCTTCCTCTGGTTTGAGCCCGTCGGTGGCTGGGACGATCAGGTCGTGGTCGGACAGCGAATCCGGATCGCCGGCCGCAACGGTGACGTGCCGGGCGTGATAGGCAAGAAGGCGGCGCACCTCCTGCGCAAGGAGGATCGTGACAAGCCGACGGAGATCCGGGAGATGTGGATCGACATCGGCGCGAAGGACCGGGATGACGCCAAGAGGCGGGTGAGCGTCGGCGACGCCGCCGTCGTCGATGCCGCGTTCGTCCAGCTCACGGACGATTTCTGCGTCTCTCGAAGCATGGACAATCGCGTTGGCGCCTTCGTCGCGCTTGAAGCGGCCCGGCTGCTCGCCGTTGATCGGCCGGCGGCAGATGTCTACGCGGTAGCGACGGCACAGGAGGAGATCTCATTCGCCGGCGCGTTCACGGCCGCGGTTCAGGTCGCTCCGGCGGTGGCGATCGCGCTCGACGTGACGCACGCGACCGACTATCCCGGGGCCGACAAGAAGGCGAACGGCGAGGTGAGGTTGGGCGGTGGTCCGGTCCTCACCCGTGGCTCCTCGATCAATCCGCTGGTCTTCGAGGGCCTCCGTGCCGCGGGTGAGCGACTCGGGCTGGAATGCCCGGTTCAGGGTGCTCCGCGCTCCAGCGGCACCGACGCCGACGCCATGATTCGCGCCGGGGCCGGTATGGCGACCGGCCTCGTCTCGATCCCGAACCGCTACATGCATTCCCCCAACGAGATGGTCAGCCTCAAGGATCTTGAGAATGCCGCCCGACTGGTGGCCGAGTTTGTCCGCACGGTCACCCCGGCGTCCGACTTTCGGCCCTAGCTAAGGGCGTCGGCGAGGCGGCCAGGCGGCGAGGAACACCGGTCGGCTACGATGTCCCTGTCTCCCGACACGGCGCTGCACTCTGAGTTCGGTGGCGTCGGGTTCCGCCCGAGGGGCACGTCACCGCGTGGGAGACGGCTGGTCGGCGGAGCAGATCGGTAGATTCGGCCCCGACTTACCCCGGAGCCGGTTGGCAGGTGGGGCAGAGATACGTTCCCCGCGAGCCGACCCGGATCTTCCGAACCGGCGAGCCGCAGGAAGGGCAGGGCTCATTCTCCCGAGCGTGGACCTGGGGGAACCCATCCTGGGGGTACGCGCGCTGGCGGATGATCCTTGCGCCGCCCTGCTCCAGCCCGCGCTCCAGTGACCACGGGATGGCCTCGTGCAACCGATCGAGTTCGGCGTCGGTCAATGCGTTCGCCGGGCGGAGCGGATGGATTTTCGCCCGGTGGAGAGCTTCGTCGACGTAGATGTTCCCTAACCCCGCGACGACGCTCTGATTCAGCAGGGCGAGTTTGACCGGGATGCGGCGTCGCGCCAGCCGCGCCCCCAACTCCTCCGGGGTCGGCGTCCCGTGGCCGATACCTTCGGGACCGAATTTGAACGCCGCCAAGGCGACTTCGACGTCCGCGGTTGGGAGGAGGCGCAGCCATCCAAACTGCCGGACGTCGCTGAAGTAGAGGCAGGTGCCACGGCCGAACCGAGCGATCAGGTGCGTCGTCTTGTGGGGATAGTCGCCCGTCGGGTCGGGGACAGGATGGCCGGCGACGTGCCGGCTGCCGTCGGCGTGGAGCACGGCGAGCTGCCCGGCAAGCTTGAAGTGAATCATCAAGCTGAGGTCACCAGTCCAGGCGATGATCAACACCTTGGCTCGGCGTCGCGCCGCCGTGATCCTCCGGCCAACGAGCACATCGAGGGTTGGCAGCGGGGAGGCGCGCATGAGTTTGGGTAGCCGCAGCCCGATCGCCTCGAGCGTCTGCCCGACGAGCTCCCGTTCAACGATGCGCCGGATCGTTTCGACCTCTGGAAGCTCGGGCACGTCACGGTCCTTGATGCGACGGTGAGGTCAGACACACGACCACGGTGCCATGACACCGGCGCGGCAACGTTGCAGGCGTGGCGCGCCAACCTTCGACCGCGCGCCCTACCGTCCGCCCGACTCAGCCTCGTCCTCGTCGTCGGGAATGTCATGGGCCCGCAGCCATTGGGCGGCGGACCGACCGACGCGTAACCCTTCCTCTTCGTCGCGGCAGGCTCGAATGACCCGCGCCATCACGTCCCAGGCGGCGTGCTGCATGACGCGATGACTCCCGCGATAGATGATCTGGCGCGGTCCAAGCAGTCGTCCGGCCGACGTATAGACCACACTCCAAGCGTCACCCGCCCGCTCCAGCGTGACCTCCGCCCGCCCCTGGCGCCAGATGAACTGGTCTCCACTGGAGATGGCGGTGCCCGCCATGGCATCTCCTCCGTTGGGTCGTCGTGCGGACGCCTCCGCACACACGGAGCGCCGCGACGGCCGGTCGCGCTGCCGCTCGACAAATGGGCCGGAACCTTCGCGTCCGGAGTTGCGTTGCCGCCCGACGGCGGCGGATGCGGGGAGCGTAGTTTAGCGCAACGGCTGTGCGCTGGATAGACCCTCCGACCATCTGCCGGAGTGGAATCAGAGGCCTCGGTCCCGGGCCTCGGTGAAGCTGTGGGCGGCGGCGATCCGCTCGGCGATCGGCGGGTGGCTGTACAGGAAGAAGACGACTGGTGCCGGTGGGTCGGGGTCTGCCAAGCTCTGGCTGGCGAGCCGCGCCATCGTCGAAGCGTAGCTCAGCCCGTCCCCAGTAAGCTGCATCGCGAAGCGATCCGTCCGTCGCTCGATCGCGCGGCTGAACGCACTCTGGACCGGAGTGGCGACAAAGCCGGTAAGGACCATGACAAGCCCGAGAAGCGGAAAGCTCGCGACATCCTCGATGCCGCGGACGCCAGTTCGCCGCTCGGTCCGCTGGACAAACGGGGGCACCAATCGGTAGACGGCGTAGGCGGCGCCGAAGCCGATCCCGCCGGTGAACGCGATGAGCCGCCAGATGTCACCGTTCGCCTGGTGTCCCAGCTCGTGGGCCACAACCGCCTCGACCTGCGCCGGCTCGAACCGCTCGATGAGCGTGTCGCTAAGGACCACTCGCTTCGTGTTGCCCAGACCGGCGAAGAAGGCGTTCGGTTTTTCCGTTTGGCGGCTCATGTCCATCTGGAAGACATCGGCGATAGGGACACCGGCGCGCGCTGCCAGGTCACGTACCCGCCGATCAAGATCTCGGTCCCGGAGCGGCTCGAACTTGTTGAACAGTGGCATGATGAGAACGGGCGCCAGGTGGCTGAGCACGGCAACCAGCGGGACGATGCCCGAGGCGAGGACCAGCCACCAATCGCGCGGCCGCCGTCGAATGACCACGTACGCCGCGCTCGTGGACGGCACCTGCAGGGCCAGCACGACCAACAAGCCCTTCACCTGGTCGCCGAGCCACCCCCGGTCACTCTGCTTGGTCAATCCGAACCGGCGCTCGACCAGGTGGCCGCCGACGTAGGCCAACGGCAACTCGGTCAGCCAGGAGACAAGGGAGGCGACCGCCAGGTACGCGGGCGTGGCCAGGCGCGGGTCGGGCACCGCCTGACGGGTGGCGTCGCGCAACCGAGCGGAGCGCCCGCTGAAGGCGAGCCAGGCAAGCCGCGTCACGCTCCATGCCATGCTAATCAGCAGCACCGCGAGCCGGGTCCGGCTGTAGCGTTTCGCCTTGGGCACGTCCAGGCCTGGAATGTCCACCGGGCGACGTTGCTTCACGGCCATTCGCTGCTCTCGCTCCCTGAGGGCCACCAGCCACCGGAATCCCGCGACGGCAGTTTGATTTCGCGGGCCGGAGGATACCCCGTCACTTCCTCGCCGCGCAGACCCTTCGTTGCATTGCGGGGGTAGCTTCGCATCACCTTCACCTCGCCCTGCCAGCGGGTCATGCCGGCGGTGCGGACGGTATCGCGCTGCTGGTTGGAAAGCGTCGGAGCCGATTCAGTCTCGGGCCCCTCGTCGGGAAGCGCGGCGTCTCACGTGGCCGGTCGATGGCCGCAACGTCACAATCATCAGGGCGGCCGTGCTCGTCCGCCCCCGTCACTCTACTCGGACCCCGTCGGGGTGCCGCCCCGAACGCTGGGACGGCCAGACCAACCGGGGCGAGGAGTCCAACCGACGAGCGGTGGGATCGTGCGGGCGCGAACGATCCGACCGGGGCGCATCTACGCCGACTCCTCCATGAACGACCGCTTCGGCAACAAGCGGCGGAGCGAAGATGGTACCCACCAGTTCCACGCCCCAAGCAGGCGCATCGTCGCTGGGACGAGCAGGGCACGCACGACGGTAGCGTCCAGGAATACCGCCAGAGCGATGCCTAGGCCGAGCGCCTTGATCAAGATGACGTCGGCCGTCACGAACGATGCGGTAACCACCACAACGATGAGTGCGGCGCTGGTGATGATCCGCCCGCTTCGTTCCAACCCCACGGCGACGCTGCGCTGGTTGTCGCCAGTTCGGTCCCACTCCTCCCGAATTCGGGAGAGAAGAAAGACTTCGTAGTCCATGCTGAGGCCGAACAGGACGCAAAACATGATCACCGGCAAGGACGCCTCGACGAATCCGAGCGGCGTGAACCCGAGAACACCGCTGAAATGCCCTTCCTGGAAGATGTAGACCAGAGCACCGTACGAGGCAAGGATCGAGAGCGTATTCATCGCGATCGCCTTGAGGGGGAGGAGCACTGACCGGAACAACACCAACAGGACCAGGTACGTCGCCATGACGATCAATGCAATCGCGCGGGGAAAATCCCGGTACATCAGGTCGACGACGTCGACGATCTCGGCCGTGCCTCCGTCAACGAGGAGCGATAAGTCGCCGCCGAGCTGGGTGCTCCGGATCTCCGCCAGCAGCGCCTTGTTTCGGTCGTCGTTGGGGAGGTATCGCGTATAGGCGAGTACCACCGCGGTCTGGTCACTGACGAATCGGTCAAGCCGAGTGTCCACGCCGACGGCGCCCAAACCGCGACGGGCACCGAGGAACCCGATGGCCTGCTCTCGCGTCGTGCCCGGCCCGTAGGACAGTGCGCTTTGGATACGGAGCACTCGCGGATCACGCGCCAGCGCGTCGGCGAAATCGTAGAGCGCGCCCAGGTTTTCAGTCCGAAAGATGGAGGACGAGGAGTGCACGGCGATGACGAAGGGCGAGATTTCCCCTGGTCCGTACTTCTCGCTCAAGACGTCGAACCCCTGGCGGGAGGGAAGGTCGGTCGGCAAGATCGTGGCGTCGGGCGATGAGACCTCAGCCCGAAGGAAGGGAGCGCCGAGGAGCATCAGCAGCGCCAGCGTCGGCACCAGCACGAGGAACGGCCGAGCCATCACCCAACGCGAGAGCGCGACCCAGAACCCCTCCTCAGCCTCAGCCGCGCCTGTTCGATCTCGTGAGCGCACGATTGGCAGCCAGTCGATGCGGTGCCCGACGACGCTGAGGATCGCTGGCAGCAGCGTCAAGGCCGCCAGGACGGAAAAGAACACGACCACGACGCCAGCGACGCCGACCGAGCGCAAAAACATGAACGAGAAGAAGACGAGACCCGCGAGACCGATCAGTACCGTCAGCCCAGAAAAGAAGACCGCCCGACCGGCCGTGGCGATCGTCTGCTCGACGGCGGTTCGCACGTCCGCTCGTCGAGCCAGTTCCTCACGGAAGCGGCTGGTGACGAACAGGGAGTAGTCGACCGCCAGACCAAGCCCGAGCATCGTCGCCAAGTTGAGGACGAAGATCGAAAGGTCGCTTGCTCTAGCGACGAGGTAGAGCGCGAGCAGCACCCCGGCCACCCCAAGACCGCCGACGGCAAGCGGCACGACCGCCGCGACGACCGACCCGAAGACCACGAGGAGCGCAACCAGCGCAAAGGGGAAGGCGATCAGCTCCGCCCGCCGCAGATCGCGCTGGCTCACCGTCTCGATATCGGCATAAAAGGCCGGCGCACCGGCGACCAGGACTTCTAAGTCCGCGGGATTGCCGAGGGCGGCACGGAACGCGGGAACCTGCCGTTGGGCCACCTCCGGTGGGAGGTCGAGTCCCGCGAGCGCGTAAGCCGTCGAGCCGTCAGCGGAGATGAGGCTCGGGTCGTCGCGGGGAAGCAGGACGTCCGTGACATGGGGCAATCGTTGCACACCGCTGACGGCGGCTTCGACTTGAGCGACGAACCCGGGGTCGGTGGCGGTGAAGCGGTCGCTCTGGAAGATGACGACCATCATCGAGGGGCTGAAACCGAGCTCGCGCTCGAGCGTTTCCCGGGCTCGCGCGGCTTCGGTTTCCGCGGACGAGAAGCCGCCGACCTTCATCGGTTCCTCGATCCGGGGCAGCACGGGCACCGCCGCGAGGAGCAACAACGCCCACGCCGCGATGATGGGCCACCGACACCGGTACGCGAAGCGGCCGAGGAACGCGAACAAGGTGCCTCCGGGATCCAGGATTGACAGGAACGGTATACGCTGCGGGACTCCCCAAGAGGGAGCCGCCGCAAAGGGTGGAACAGAATTGCGGCTGGGCCTAGCGCGGACGCTACGGACGCCGGCCGGAACCTTAGCCGATGGCCGCCGCCCGAGGATGATGCCGAGTGACGCGGAGCGATGCCGGCACGAGCGATCCGATACCTCGACCGGGGCCGTACCGGCCATGTTTCGGCGCGCCGCGTGCACGCCCGTGGTCGTGTCGTTCGCCGGGAATCGGTGCGCCTTATTCGGTCTCCGAGTGATAGCCAGGCGTTTGCCCCGCCGACCTCGGACGAGCTCCCCCTCTCCCGTGCATCGGGAGAGCGGTCGGGGGTGAGGACCGCCGTCCGTGACGGGAGCGCTCGGTGGTCACCCGGATGCCGTATTCATCGTCCTGCTGAGAAGCAGGCGGCACGGGTTTGCTACTCGATCTTCGCGAACGACCCGTCAGCGAGTCGAATAGCCCGTCGCACGTCTACCACGGCGCTCTGGTTCAGCGGCCCGTAGATGTGCGGATAGATCCGGTTCGGATCCTCGTATCGCACCTCGGCGGCGAGGCGATCCAGATCGATGGAGAGGACAAGGAACGGCCGCGTGTCGCCCTGGTAGAAGGCGTTGGCCACTGCGAGAAGGTTTGCCTCGCCGTCCGTGCAGTGAATAAACCCGTCCGACTCGAACGCTTCCGGCGTGTAGGTCGCGGTCCCCGCCTGATCCTGCCACACCTCATCTGGAGTGAGGTGAAACGTGGTCCTCGTCGGCGGTGCCGGGCGCGCGCCGTCGTTCACCCGGAGCCGCCGCGCTCGGCGGGGGCGCCCAGGGGCGGGTCCATCGCCTGGCCTTCGAGGGGCGAGTTCCCGGCCGGGTCGTCGGCAATCGGCGCCACGGGTTTGCCCGGCACGGCGCTGGTGCTGCTGTGGGTCACCTGCGTCCCGTCGCTGGTCCCGCCGATACCGCCGCTCGCCATCGGCGCCGGAACATGGATCGGGTCGGCCTGGGCCGGAAAGACGCCGCTCAACGGCTGGCCCTCCACGCCGCTCGCATTTGCGCTGAGGACCTGGCCGCATCGCTCGCAGCGCGGGTCGGCGGTCGCCTCGATCGCTTGCTCAAGCCCGCAGTTTGGACAAACAATCCCCTGCCGCGCCTCGCCAATCGGTGATGTCATCGCATCCATGGAACCTGACCTCCTAATGCACCGACCGCGGCGCCGTCCGCCGCCGCCACGGGCCATCGGAGCATGGGCCGTGCCAGTGACCCGGCTCCGTGGCAGGCGGCGTCAATTCCCCACGCGGTGCTTCAGGATGACATGCTGGCTGCGCGGCAAGGGGACCACCTCGGCGCAGGCGAAGCCAGATGCCTCCGAGGGGCGGCGATTCCAATCCACAACCGGGACGTACGGCGAGGATATCGCCCGCCGACACAGGGTGAGGTCCAGCGTGCCCTGGTCTGACAGGACGCGCGCGAGTTCGGTTAGCGTCCGATCCGGTTGGGGACCGCCTCAAGCAGCCGTAGGCGGCTCACGACGTCGAACTCAGCGTCATCGAATGGAAGTGGTTCGCTTGCGTCCGCCACCAGGAACGCGGCCCGGTGCCCCAGGCGTCGCCGTCCGGCCTCTGCGGTTGCCGCGGCGATCATCCGTGGCGACCGGTCAATGCCCACGACCCGCCCATGAAAGTTCGGCAACGCCGCAATCGTGAGGGGTAGGTCGCCGACGGCCGTGCCGACATCCAGTACCGCCTCACCCCCACGGAGCGGGATCCACGAGGCCCACGCGCGCCAGCGGTCGCCCTCCGAGCGTGAGCCGAACGCCGCGGCGCCGACCCGATCGTAGGCGAAATGCATGAGTCCGCGGCCGATGTAACGGCCGTCCGTCGCCAATACGAAAGCCAGTAGCAGACCGAGAAGGACCAACGCGGCGGTCGCGAGCCACATCGCGCGCCTCCTCCCCGCTCGCTAAAGCCCACTCATCCGAACGACCTCGACTCCCCGGTGTTCCAGCTCCGACACGAAGCGGTTGATTCCGATCAGGTCGGAGGCAATGTGGCCGGAAACGACGACGTTGATCCCGGGTTGGCCGAGAGACCGGATGCGCTCGGCTTCCTCCGCGGCGAGGTGGATGTACACGACTGTGCCGACCCCATGGGCGAAGAGCGCCTCCGCTATCGGAAAGCCACCGTTCGTGCCGGCCCCGTGAAACACCACCACCTTCCCCGCAGGGTTATCGAGCCGACCGACCGGCACCATCACCCGGGTTGGCGCGTCTCGGATCTCGGGGATGGTCAGGAGTCCGTCGATGATGTCAGTTACCAGCGGCTTCCGTCCCAACCCGCTGACATGATCCTGGATCGCGGCGTCCATGATCCGGCGCCCAACCTCGTCGAGCGGCAGGTGGACGTTGAGGAACGGAAGACTGAGCAGGCGAGCGATCGAAGGCGCGTGATCGACGTTCATCGCCTGAGCACGGAGAAGCGCCCGGGTCATGATTGGCTGGACGACACGCCTGGCGTCCTCGATCGGAACGCCGGCCGCGACTAGCAGCTCCACCTGGCGGGCGAGGACCTTCGGGAAGTTCAGCTGGGCCGCGCCGCCGGCCGGATGGTGCGCAATGGCGCCGTCCACACTAACCTGGCGCGCCAGCAGCAATTCCGCCGCGCCGATGTCGACCCCCATCATCACCCGGCGGAGACCATCCCCCGGCACGTAGATCGCGCTGTCACCGGGAACCTCCGCCATCCCGGCGAGATCCAGGCCGAGGCGCATCATCTCGTCGGTCGATAAGCCCGTCCGCTTCACCATGATCGACCCTCCGGCGCGCCGGTCGCGGCCGCACGATGCCACTCGTTCATCGTACACTCAAGCCATTGGCGAGGACCGGCGCATCGGTCGAACACCGGTGCGGTCGCAGCAGGACACGCGGCGATGGCAGACACGACCCACACCCGGGACGAAATCCGGCTCACGACTCTCGCGGGATGCGCCGGCTGAGCGTCAAAGATGGGCCCCGCGGCCCTGGCGCAGGTGCTGCGCCCGCTCGCCCGTCACACGCATCCGGACCTCCTCGTCGGACTGCAAACCAGCGACGACGCGGCTGTCTACCGTTTGTCCGACGATCTGGCGATCGTCCAGACGGTCGATTTCTTCACCCCCGTGGTCGACGACCCATGGACGTACGGGGCGATCGCGGCGGCCAATTCGATGAGTGACATCTATGCGATGGGTGGCGATGTCCTCCTCGCCCTCAACATCGCCGCGTTTCCGGACGATCTCCCGCCTGAGGTGCTTACCGCGGTGTTCGAGGGAGGGGCGTCGAAGGTGGCCGAGGCCGGGGGCGTGATCGCCGGCGGCCACACCGTGACGGACGACGAGCCGAAGTTCGGTCTCTGCGTCACTGGCACGATCAGACCAGATCGAGTCCTGACCAAGGCTGAGGCGCGGGCCGGTGACCGACTCTTCCTGACCAAGCCGCTTGGGACGGGCGCCATCACGACCGCGATCAAAAACGGCCGGGCGGAGCCGACCCACGTGGAGGCCGCCGTCGCGTCGATGCTGACGCTGAACCGCGCGGCGTCCCTCGCCATGCGCGACTTCGACGTCCACGCCTGCACCGACATCACCGGTTTCGGCCTCCTCGGCCACGGAGCCGAGGTGGCCATCAGGAGTGGGGTCGGTCTGCGGTTCTCCGGCGAGCGAGTGCCTCTGCTGCCCGGCGCGTTGGGATACGCGGCGGGCGGCCACCTTCCGGGCGGCATGCGGCGCAACCGGGATCACTTTGCCGCGTCCGATGGGGGGATCACGATCGAGACAGGGGTCGATCCGAACCTGGAGGCGCTGCTGTACGACCCGGAAACCTCCGGTGGCCTCCTCTTCTCGATCGCCGCCGAGGACGGTGAGGCGTTGCGTTCCGCCTTCCGCGGCGCCGATGTGTCGCTCTGGGAGATTGGCGAGGTCGTGGCCGGCGCCGGCATCGTCGTCGGCGCCTGAGAACGCGCGTGGAGGCCCCGCGGGCTGGCAGCGCCAATGTCCGGACCGTCGGGGTTATTCTCAATCCGACGGCCGGTGGTGGTCGGGCGCTCCGCCTGCTGCCGCGGGTTGTGGCGGCACTCCGACGCCTCGAGCAGTCGCACCAGATACACGTCACCGGCGCGGCTGGCGAAGCGATGGATGTCGCCGGTCGTTTCGCGTCCGCGGGCGTGCACACCGTTGTCGCTGTCGGCGGTGATGGCACGGTCAACGAGGTCGCCAACGGACTGCTCGACAGCGGCCTACCGACGGCCCTTGGCGTCGTGCCGGCCGGGCGTGGCGCCGATTTCTCCCGCAGCCTGGAGATGCCACGGGAGCTGGACGTCGCGCTCGCTCGAATCGTTCGTGGGACGCGCCGCCGGATTGATGTCGGCCGGGCCGCCTTCGCGGACGGCACGACCCGCGCGTTCGTCAATGTGGCCGGTCTCGGCTTCGACGCGGCGGTGGCGGAGCGGGCGGCCAGGTCCCGGCTGCCGGGCAGTACGATCCCGTACCTGCATGGGTTGTTGGGCACCCTCGTCGGCTACCAGAACCTGCCGGTAGCCCTCCGCGCCGATGGGACCCCCATTGCGGGGCGTGTGATGGCGGTCGTCATTGCCAACGGGTGCTATTTCGGGGGCGGCATGCGGATCGTGCCCGGTGCTCGATTGGACGATGGCCGGCTCGACCTCGCGATCCTGGGGGACCTTTCTAAGGTCGAACTGCTCTGCAACGTACCGCGCGTCTACCGAGGGACGCACGTTACCCACCCCAAGTTTGTCCACCGAACGATCGAACGAGTCCACGTCGAGAGCGGAGGGGGCGCGCGGGTGCAGCTGGACGGCGAAGTGGTCGCCTCGACGCCGGTGACCTTCTCCGTGGTGTCCGGCGCGCTTGTGCTGGCGGGATGAACGAGCCCGGCCTCGATCGCTTGCCGACGTCCCGCCGCGAGTGGTCTGCGATGCTCGACCGGCTCGGCGTGCGACCGAGCAAGGCGTTGGGGCAAAACTTTCTGTACGAGCGCGGGATCGTCCAGCGGATGGTCCGGGTCGCGGGCATCGGGAAGGACGACCACGTGCTGGAGGTCGGACCCGGCCTTGGAATCCTCACTGATGAGCTGCTGCGTCGCGCGGACGCCGTGACGGCGGTGGAGCTCGACCGGCGCCTGGCGGAGCACCTCCGCGCGGTGTTCGCCGCCGAGCCTCGCTTCCGGCTGGTCGAAGGCAACGCGCTGGAGCTATCCACGGACGACCTGATCCCTTCCGATCGACCGTTCGTCGTCGCGGCAAACCTCCCCTACGCGGTCGCTTCGGCGGTGCTACGGCACCTCCTGGAGCAACGGCACCGACCGCGGCGCCTTGCCCTGATGTTGCAGAAAGAGGTTGCCGAGCGACTTGTTGCCCGGCCGCCGGCGATGTCGATCCTTGGGGTCGCCGCGCAGTTCTACGCCGAGCCGCGTCTAGCCTTCGACGTGCCGCCAACCGTGTTCATCCCGCCGCCGACCATCGAGTCGGCCGTCGTTATCCTTGAGGTTCGCTCTACACTGCCTCTGCCCGACGACGAGCACCCGCTGTTCTTCCGGGTGGTGAATGCCGGCTTCCGTCAAAAGCGAAAGCAGGTCGCTAACTCCCTGGCGGCCGAACTCGATCTGCCGAAAGAGACGGTCACGAACTGGTTGACCGGTGCCGGAGTCGACCCCATGCGCCGCGCGCAAACGCTGACCGTCGCGGACTGGGTGTCCCTGACCCGCTCCATCCCAGTCCCCGAACGGACGCCGCAATGACGCGGCTGACCGTGCGGGCGCGCGCCAAACTGAACCTCGGTCTCGAGATCACCGGTCGCCGCTCCGACGGTTATCACAATCTCGTCACGATCTTCCAAGCCGTGTCGATTTACGACGAGTTGACGATGGTGCCGGCCACCGGCCTCCGGCTGAGCGTGTCCGGGGCTTCTCTCGGCGGGGCCGATAATCTGGCATTCGCCGCGATGCGGCGTCTCCGGGAGCGCGCGCGCGTCGGCGGCGGGGCGGCAGTTCACCTGGCGAAAGGCATCCCGGTGGCGGCGGGCCTCGGCGGCGCCAGCAGCGACGCGGCGGCGGCGCTCCTCGCTGCCCGCCAACTTTGGGGAGCGCCCGTCGGCGACGCGACGCTCCGCGACCTAGCCGCGGCGTTGGGGAGCGACGTGCCGTTCTTCCTCCGCGGGGGCACCGCCTTCGCGACGGGGCGGGGCGAGCGGATCGAGCCGCTCCCGCCACTACTCCCGGTCTGGTTCGTCGTCGTCGTGCCGGCGGTTCGGATCCATCGCAAGACCGCAACGCTCTACGCGGCCCTCACCGCGCCCGACTTCACCGCGGGCCATCGAGTCCGGGAGCAAAGCGATCGCCTGCGCGCGGGTCTGCCACTCGATCCAGAACTCCTTGTCAACGCCTTCGCGCGCCCGCTCGTCGCCCTGCGGCCGGAGTTAAGTGCCATCGGCGACGCGATGCGACGTGTAGGCGCGCCCGTCGTCGCCTTGTCCGGGGCGGGACCGAGCCACTTCACGGTCACCGGTGACGAGCGGGACGCGTGGCGTATGGCGCGTGAGTTGACCCGCCTCCTGCAGTCACGGGCGCGGGTCGGGGTGTGCCAGCCTGTGTCCAAACCGCCCGGGGTCTACTCGGCGTAGACTTGAGGGACGCCCCTTCCAAGGAACGGCCAACCGCCACCGCGCGTTTAACCCAATGGCGTCATGCTTGCTCTAAGGCGGGCGCGACCACCGCGTTCGCGTGGGCCCCCTGGACGCGCCGCGAACGTGATGAGTGACGAAAGGGGCGATGATACGCGATCCCGAGGGCCATCGCGGCGGTTCGGGCGATGGGGATGATGAATCGGACGACAGTTAACCAGCGCTACGAGATGGAGCGAAAGATCGGGGACGGGGGCATGGCCGAGGTCTACCTCGGCCGCGACCTCCTGCTGCACCGTCAGGTTGCCGTCAAGGCACTTCGCTCCCAGTTCGCGACTGACCCAAACTTCCGCGCCCGCTTCGAGCGCGAGGCGCAGGCGGCCGCCGGCTTCACCCATCCGAACATCGTGGACGTCTACGACGTGGGGGAAGAAGACGGTGCCCCCTTCATCGTCATGGAGTACGTCCCGGGGGAGACGCTGAAGGAGGTCATCGAGCAGGAGGGGCCGTTCCATCCGGACGACGTGGCCGCGCTCCTCGAACAGGTATGCGCCGCCCTCGACTACGCCCACGACCGTGGCTACATTCATCGTGACGTTAAGCCCCAGAACATCCTTGTCGACGCCGGCGGGGTCGCGAAGGTCGTTGACTTTGGCATCGCGAAGGGCCTTGCCGACAGCAACCTAACCGAGGCGGGCGCTGGGCTCGGCACCGTCCACTACATCTCTCCGGAACAGGCAAGTGGGCTGATGGCCACGCCCGCCTCCGACATCTACTCCGCCGGCGTGGTCGCGTTCGAGATGCTGACTCGCGCCCTCCCGTTCGACGCAGACACCGCGGTCGGCGTGGCGATGCGACACATCCACGAGCCCCCTCCAGCCCCGTCCTCGATCAACCCGGCCGTACCCCCGGAAGTCGACGCCATTGTCCTCCGTGCGCTGGCAAAGGACCCAACGCGACGCTTCCCCTCGGCGGGAGAATTCGCCCGGGCAATGAGCGATTGGCGTGGTTACCCGCCGGTGGAGGAGCAGCGGTCGGCCCCAGCCCAAGGGGAGCCAGTGACGACGGTTGTCCCCCCGGCGGCGGGCCGGCCAGCCGGTAGCGGCGCAACAGTGGCGATGCCCCGGGGACTCGCTCCCGCCCGTCCTGCCGCGCCCGTCGTGGCCCAGCAGGCGCGCTCGGCGCCCAGATCGCGGGCAACCGAGGACGAGGTAGGGTGCGTGACGTGGTTGGTCGGCTCGGGGATCATTCTCGGCGTCGTCGCCCTCATCTGGCTTGGATTCCAGCTCTCCCCGAGCTTTGCCGGTCCTCCGGCCGACTCGCCTGATCCGACGATCGCGGTGACGGAGCCGTCCGCTAATGAGGCGGCTGGGGCCCCGTCCACCGCCCCGACTGCCCTCGCGCCAACAGTCGCGGTGCCCGCCGCGCCGGAAGCGCTTACTGTGCCCGTCCCTGAGCTCCGCGGCATGACCTTCGACCAGGCCGCGGACGCCGCCAATGGCGTCGGCCTGTTGGTTAGGGAGGACGTTCGCGTCTATTCCGCCACCGTGCCGGTTGACGCGGTGGCCGAACAGGATCCACCCGCGGGGGAACAACTGGCACAGGGCGAAACGATCGTCGTCAAGCTCAGCCAAGGATCATCGGCGGTAGACCTCGCGAGTCTCGGTCTCGTCGGGAAGTCGGCGGAAGAAGCCGAAGCGCTTCTCCAGGAGCGCAACCTGGGCGTGGAGCGGGTGGAGGTCGGTAGCGTCGATGTCCTCGAAGGGATCGTCGTCGGCGTCGACCCACCGGCCACCGCCAACGTGGGCGACGTCGTCAGACTCGAGGTAAGTGTTGGGAACAAGGTCCGCATCCCGCTGGCCATTCGGGGGCAGCCGGTCGAGCAGGCCGCGACCCAACTAGCCGGTCTCGGACTCGAGGTCGTCGATCGTGTCGGGGTCGACCGTGACGAGATCGAAGGCCAGGGCGTTGACTTCGCGCTCGAGGAGATTCGCGACGGCGATGTCGTCGGTGTCGCCGCCGAGGGGGTCGAGGCGAACTTCGACGCCTGGGTGCCGCGCGGCAGCCGGATCACCCTGTTCTATTACGACAGCGTGCTGGACGTGCAGTAGCGCTCGGTTCGAGCTCCGCCGGTGCAGGAGCGGATGGCTCAAGCGGTAGGCGGCGGCCATACGAGCGGAGAGGAGTATCTGGCCTCAGCGTGCCGCCGGAACCCTCACTACAACAGCTCCAGGTGAGGCCGCCGCGCGCGCCATGGCGCGGAACACTCATCCTCGCCGCCACGGTGTTCGTGCTGTCGACCGGCACCTCAGCCTGGGCGGCATCGGCCTGGGCTGGTGATATGCGGGCGCCACGCCTAACCCTCCTCGGCGCGGGGAAACGCCTGTCGGTCCTGGTTACGGCGGGTGACGCTCGGCTCTTGATCGCGGCGGGTGACGACCCCGTGGCTTTCGCGAACGCGCTCGAGCGCGCCCGTCGCATGACGACCCGGCGGCTCGACGTGGCCCTCGTCACCGGCCTCGGCCGCGACGAACCAGTGAGCTCGCACGTCCAGGGGGATGACCGTGTCCGCTACGTCGCCTCGCTTGCACCGCACGCGGGAGGAGCGGCGGCGTCGGCCTCACTCCCGGTTCTCGACGCCCCAAGCATGATCCGCCTCGGCGAAGACGTCACCGTGACCGTCGAGGTCGTCACCACCGGGACCGACGGGGAGGACCCGCAGCTCGGATGGCGGGCGATCATCCGGCGCGGGGACACGACCGTCGTTGTTCTTTCAGACGGGGAAGACGCGTCGAAGTTTTCCAATCTCGGCCCGATTTCCGCCCTCGTGCTGATCGGCGGCCACTCGGAGGAAGCGGTCGATGCCGTCGACGCCAGGGCGGTGGCGGTCAGCGCCGAGACCGTGTCCGGCCGACAGCTCCGCCAGGAGGTCGGCCCAACCCTCGACCACCCGGTGTGGGCAGTCCTCGTCCACCCGGGCGAAGGGGTGCGGCTCGACTTCCTGACGGGCGGCCTGAGCCTCCCCTCAGAGTCGAGCCAACTTCTTGGTACCCCATCCGTGGGAAATCAAGCCGCTCGGGCCGCCTTCGCTCGTTCGAACTCGCCTTTGACTTGTGAGAGCAGCTCTGGCTCGGTCAGCACCTCGAGGCCGGTCAGCGCCATCGACTTCGCGACCGAGATGGTGTTGGCATAACCCATCTCCGAGTCGGCCGCTTCGACGACATCGCGCGAGTGCCAAGTGCAGACGCGGTCAAGGATTGGGTAGCCGGTTTCAACCGAGGGGACGACGTAACTGACATTGCCCCAATCGGTCGAGCCGGACCCGTCCTCGGGTCGCGCCTCGGGCAGGGGGAGGCCGACGTCGTCGAGGTTGCGCTTGATCCGACGCGCCAGCGTGTGGTTGGTGATCATGTCGTAGGTCGGACGCTCGGCCAGCACGTAGTTCAGCTCCGCTCCAGTGATCAGCGCCGCCCCCTCCGCGATGCGGCGCACCTTGGCGACGAGCTCGTTCATGTAAGCCAGCGTCTGGGCGCGGATCAGGAAATTACCGGCCGCGAAGTCCGGGACGACGTTCGACGCATCGCCGCCCTCGGTGATGATGCCGTGGATGCGGGCGTCCGTTCGAACATGCTGCCGCAGCGCGTTGATCCCGTTGAACGTTTCGATCAGGGCGTTGAGGGCGTTGATCCCATTGTACGGATCGGCTGCCGCGTGCGCGGCCTGGCCGCGGAACTCGATCCGCACCGCCTGGCAGGCGAGCGCCTGGCCGCTCCCCTCGACGGTTGGGCAGGACGCCTCAATCGTCCCCGGGTGGGCGCCCATCGCGGCGTCGATGCCGTCGAAGACGCCGGCCTCGGCCATGATGATCTTGCCGCCCACCGCTTCCTCGGCCGGGGTGCCAAACACGAGGACCGTACCCGGAATGTGATCGACGGCCGCCTGCAGCCCGATACCGGCCCCAATAGCCGCGATGGCGATCAAGTTGTGGCCGCACCCATGACCGAGCCCGGGCAGCGCGTCGTACTCGGAGAGATACGCCACCCCCGGGCGTCCGGTCCCCACTTCGGCCCGGAAGGCGGTCGGCAGGCCGGCGACGCCTCGGGTCATCGACCAGCCCCGCCGCTCCAAGAATTCGGCGCACGCGGCGCTCGACCGCACTTCCTCAAGGGCGACCTCAGGGTGATCGTGGATGAATTTCGAGAGCTGGATCAGCTCAGCCGTCGATGCATCGATCGCGTCGACGACGGCGCGACGAACCGCCGCGATCGCCATTGATTCCACTGTTTGCGCCATGACAACGACTCCTGGTCTCGCGCGAGCGTTGGACTGGACGGCCGGCTCGGTAGCCCGCCCCCGCTCGCCCTCGGTGAACGACGGCGGCGACGATAGCACAGCGTTGGTTCTCAAACGAGCGTTCGGGCCGCTGCGGCTGGGCGAGATCGTCGTACTGTCGACGGTCCTCGCCCCGTTGTTGCGACAGCCGGGCTCGGCTATGCTGGCCCTCTTGCGTCAATCGGGCCGCAGCTTCCGGCCGTCCCCTCGAATGTCCCTGAGGAGGGTCCCCGTCTGTGGTAGCCGTCGACCATCCAGGCCCCGCCGGCCGTCCTATCACCGCCGAAGATCTCTTTGCGTTTCGTCTCGTCAGCGACCCGCAAGTATCACCAGATGGCGCCCACGTTGCGTACGTCGTGACCCGCCTCGACAAGGAGGCAGACGATTACCGCGCCGCCATCTGGCTGGTGCCAACGGACGGTGGCGAGCCGGTTCAGCTGACGTCGGGCGCCGCGCGGGACACGAACCCGCGCTGGTCCCCCGATGGCAGACAGCTCGTCTTCGTCTCAAATCGTCCGGGTGATCCGCCGCCGACGCCGGATGACGATGGTGATGACGCCCATGCCGGGGACGAGGGAAGCGGCACGCAGACGAAAGTGAAGGAGCGCGCTAAAGCTGCGGAAGCCAAGCCGAAGATGCAGCTCTGGTTGATCCGCGTCACAGGCGGCGAGGCGCGCCAACTCACGCGCCAGAAACATGGCGCGAGCTCCCCGGTCTGGTCTCCGGACGGTCGCGCCATCGCCTTCCTGTCACCGACGGACCCCGACGACGATCCGGACCGTCGCTGGACCCACCAGCCGCCTAAGCCCATCGCGGATGAGCGGATCATCACCCGCATTGCCTACCGATCCGACGGTCGCGGCTTCATCGACGAGCGCTACAATCACGTTTGGACGATCCCCGCCGCTCCTGACGCTCCGGCCGGGCCCCGGCAACTTACCGGGGGCGACGCGGACGACGCCGAGCCCGCCTGGTCGCCGGATGGCGCCCGCATCGCGTTCGTGAGCAACCGCACCCCGGACCGGGAGACGAACAACGTCTCCGCGCTCTATGTCGTGCCTGCCGCTGGCGGGGACGTCCGCTGCCTGACCGAAGGCGAGGTCGCGTTCTCCGCGCCCACCTGGTCGCCGGACGGGAGCCAGATCGCCCTCCTCGGCCACACCGACCCCCGGGCCGGCGGGGCGAAGAACGCGAACCTCTGGACCGTTCCCGCCGCCGGCGGTGAGCCGACCAACCACACGGTCGCCTGGGACCGTTCGTTCGGTGATTTCGGGATGAGCGACGTCTACGTTGCATCCGAGCACCGGCCGATTTGGTCGGCCGACGGACGGTCGGTCTTCGCCCTCGCCTCCGACTCGGGTAGCACCCACGTCTACCGGGTGGACCTCGATGGTGGGGAGGTCACCACGGTCTCCGGCGGTCCCCGCCGGCTGGCGGCCTTCGCTCTCGCCGCCGACGGTCGCCTGGTGTACGCCGCCGGCGATGCGAGTCATCCCTTTGAACTGTTCGCCGCCGCCAGCGATGGCGAAGGCGAGCGTCGGCTCACGGACCACAACCGCGCGCTTCTCGACGAGGTCGCGCTGAGTCCCGCTGAGGAGATCCGCTTCGCCAGCCAGGCCGGGGACGTTGAGCTTCAGGGCTGGGTCCTCAAGCCGCCAGGCTTCCGCGAAGGGGCCGGGGTCAAGCACCCGCTGATCCTCCAGATCCATGGCGGCCCGCACGCGATGTACGGCCAAGCCCTGTTCCATGAGATGCAGTTGATGGCCGCCCGCGGCTACGTCGTTCTGTATACGAACCCGCGCGGGTCGGCCGGCTACGGCGAAGCCTTCACCGGCTCGACCCGAGGCCGTTGGGGCGAGACCGACACGCCGGACGTTCTCGGCGCCGTCGACGCCATCCTGGCCCAGGGCTACGTCGACGAAGCACGCATTGGCGTCACCGGTGGATCCTACGGCGGTTACCTGACTAACTGGCTCGTCGGCCACACGGATCGCTTCCACGCCGCCGTCACGCAACGCTGCGTCTCGAACTTCTACTCCATGTACGGCACGAGCGACATCGGCTTTACCTTTGGTGAGTACGAGTTCGGCGGCACGCCGTGGGACGATGCTGACCACCTGCTTAAGTACTCGCCGATCTCCTACGTCGAACGGATCACGACGCCGCTGCTGATCATCCACAACGAGCGGGACCTACGCTGCCCGATTGAGCAGGCCGAGCAGCTCTTCGTCTTTCTCAAGAAGCTCGGGCGCGAGGTCGCCTTTGTCCGCATCCCCGACGAGGACCACAACCTCTCGCGCACAGGTACCCCAAGCCGCCGCCTTGCCAGATTGCACCACCTGATCGGCTGGTTCGACACGCATATATGAGTGGCTGGCGGCAGTGGGACGTAGGATTCCATTCGCGCCCCACCGAGAGCACGCCCCGTTGACGTCGCCCTATTGTCCTGTCTTCCGACGAACGTGCACCGCCTAGCGAGGCGCCGATGCCTACCTCGACCTCGATTCAGGAACTGACCACACGACTCGGTCACGAGCTACAGGGGGCGTACGGACCGGACACCACAGCCCAGCCGGCAGGTACGCAGCCGTTGCGCGACGCCTTTACCGGTTACGCTCGGGATGCGGCGCGGGCGGGCGTGTCCCTGGAGGACGCCATGGCGGCCGGCGTCGACGCCCTGCAGGGGTTGTTCGAGCGGGTCGGCGGCCATGCGTCCGACCCGGCGACGATGCTCGCCGCCGGGATTGCCCTCGCCGCGATCGCCCGCGCCTACCACAGCGACGGGTGCGAGGACGGAGCCGCCGCCCCAGAGCCGGCCCTGCCGTCTCAGGTGGCGCGGTTGTCCGCGCTCCACCGAATCAACCAGGCGGCAACGGCGAACTTGAAGCTGTCGGAGATGCTCGAGACGACGGTGCGGGTGGTTGCCGAGGCGACCGGCAGCGATGCCTGTGCCGTCTTTCTCCACGACGCGCCCACCGGTTCGCTCGCCCTTCGTGCCGCCGTCGGTCTCAATCCCGCCTCCGTCGGCGCGGTCACGCTCCGGCCGGGCTACGGTATCACCGGGCGGGCCGCTGCGGAGGGTCGGACGATTGCGGCGCCGGACGCCCACGCTCATCCCGCCTTCATGCCCCTCGCGTCTATCGGCGAGGACGTCTACGCATCCCAGGTGTCGGTGCCGATGCTGCTGCGCGGTGGCGGTGATGACGTGAGGCCTGGTGTTGCCAACGACGGGGACCGTTTGGTGGGTGTTCTGAATATCTTGACCGTGGATCGCCGCGAGTTTGACGACGAGGAGATCACCTTTCTCCGCACCGTCGCTGGCGAGTTGGCGATCAGCATCGAGAACGCTCGCCTCTACAGCCGGACAGATGCCCGTTTGCGCCGCAAGGTGGCCGAGTTGGGCACCCTCCAGCGCGTCTCTCGATGCCCGTTTGCGCCGCAAGGTGGCCGAGTTGGGCACCCTCCAGCGCGTCTCTCACACCATTGCCTCCACGCTGGACCTGCCCCGCGTGTTGCGCCTGATCGCCGAGCAGGCGGTTGAATTGATGGACGCCGAGGCAGCGGCCATCTTCCGTGTCCCTCATCGCTCGGGTGGCAGCAGCCGTGAGGTCGCACCAACCGTCGAGTACCGGGTCGGGCACGCGGGCAACTTCGTCGACGAATCGGATCGTGACCACCTGATCTGGCAGGTGGTTCGATCTGGCGCGCCGCAGGCGATCGACAACGCGTACGCGGACGGGTCCAACCGCCTGTTTTGCCTCCCCCTCCGCTCGGCCCGCGAAACGCTGGGCGCCCTTTGCCTCCGACTCAGGGCAGGTACCGAGCTAACGGAGGACGAGTTAGGGCTGCTTCAGGCCTTCTCCGACGCTGCCACCCTCGCGATCGAAAACGCGCAGCTCTACCAGGACGCGCGCCACGGGCTCGAGACCGTCTCCGCGCTCCTTCAGGAGATGCACCACCGCGTGCGGAATAATCTACAGACGGTGGCCGCGCTGCTGTCCATCCACCTCCGCCAGGAGGAGGACGCGCCCTGGGCCGTTCACCTGCGAGAGGCCGTCAGCCGCGTGCAGGCCATTGCCGCCGTGCATGACCTTCTCAGCGACGAGAGCCGCCTGGGAGGAACCACCGTCGACGTCATCGCCCGGCACGTCGCGGACGAGGCGCACGGCACGCTGATCCCGCCCGGCCTCCGGGTCGAGTTCGACATCGCACCGAGTGACATCGAGGTTCCCTCGCGTCAGGCGACGGTCCTCGCCCTGCTCATCAATGAGTTGGTGTCCAACGCGGTCAGCCACGGGTTTGAGGGCCGAGATCGCGGGCGGATCACGGTCCGCACGGAGCGCGTCAACGGACTTGCCAACGTGGAGGTAGCGAACGACGGCGCCGGCGTCCCCGAAGGCTTCGATCCAGCAGAGAGCCAGGGACTCGGCATGCGCATCGTCCAGCGCCTTGTGACATCCGACCTGCGAGGTCGCTTCGACATTCGCTCTGGTGATACGGGCACGGTTGCGACCCTGACCTTCCCGGTCGGCGACGGGGAGGGCGGGGGCTAGGAGAGTTCCCCTGGGCCTTGCCTCTCAACCAAGCGGACTGCCGGGTAAAGACTGACCACAGGCTCTAATTACAAGACCGGGGCGGATTTCGCCGCGTGGCATCTTGCGCTTCCTCCAACTAACTCGGTTCCGGCGACAGTCGCCGCTCGCCCTCAGGCGTCCACCCCTGCCGGCGCGTCGCGCGTTCCCCACCGTAGGCCTCGTCCAGCACCTCGACGATATGGCGAACTTGCGCCGTGCCCCCATTGCGCCCCAGCGACGCACGTAGCTGCATGGCGCAGCCGGGGTTGGCGGTGACCACCGTGGTTGCCGGTGTTTCCATCACGTGGCGCGCCTTTCGATCGCCGAGTTGCTCGGCCATCTCGCGCCGGATCAGGTTGTAGATGCCGGCACTGCCGCAGCACAGCGCCGACTCGCGCATCTCGAACAGCTTCAGTCCCGGGATCGCCTTGAGCAGTGCGCGCGGCTGCGACGTGATCCGCTGCGCATGAGCGAGGTGGCAAGGCTCCTGGTAGGTCACCGTCGCGTTGACTTCATGGCTTGGTGGCCGTAGGCCAAGATCACCAAGGTACTCGGTCACGTCGCGCACCCGTGCGCTGAAGCGAGCGGCACGATCCGCATACGCTAGATCGTCTTTGAGCAGGAAGCCATACTCCTTGAGCGCGGCGCCGCACCCGGCGGCCGTGACGACTACCGGGTCGTGGCCCGACGGCTCGAAGGCGTCGACGTTCCGCCGCGCCAAGGTCCGCGCCTCCTCCATCATCCCAGCGTGGACGTGCAGCGCGCCGCAGCACCGCTGCCCGACCGGCACGTCCACCGCCGTCCCATTGTGACCCATCGCCCGGGCGGCGGCGCGGTTGGTGTCGGCGAAGACGGTTCCCATCACGCAGCCGTTGAAGAGCCGCGCCGTTCGCTCGGCGCGCTTCGGCAACCACCGCTCCCTGCCGGGTACCAGCGATCGTTTCGAGACGGGCGGCATCATCGCTTCGAGTTCCGCGGTGCCGGTCAGCTTGAGGAGGCCGCTGCGGCGAACCAGCGCCGCCAGCCCGCTTCGCTGGTAGAACCGAAGTCCAGCGACGAGCGTTCGGAGCCGTTTTGGCTCCCCGAACAGCCAACCCATCGCCACGCCGCGCAGTAGGCGTTCCCGGCCCGGGCGGGGTCGGTGCTGCTCAAGCTGCGCCCGCGATGCTTCCACGAGCGGCCCGTAGTGGACCCCCGAGGGGCAGACCGCCTCGCAGGCGCGGCAGTTGAGGCACTGATACATCTGCTCATCGAAGATCGGGTCGAGGAGCTCCAGGCGACCATCGGCAACCGCGCGCATCAACCAGAGCCGTCCCCGCGGGGATGACGCTTCCTGCCCCGTCAGGCGGTACGTGGGGCAGGAGGGGAGGCACATCCCGCAGTGGACGCAGGTGCGCAACAGGTCGTCGTCAGGCACATCGCGTCCCGCGTAGCCGACGATCCGTCCCGTGTCGAGGTCGAGGTTGTAGTCTCGGTGTTCGACCACCACCATTGGCTTGTTGCCTTTCTAACGTGCTCCGTGAACCCGTAGGCTGATGGGCCGCGGGAAGGAGTTGTGGTGACATCCCGTGCGCCCGAGCGTTCACAGCTTTTTGATGACGCTGTTTGCGCCGCCGTTCCGCGCCTGCGACCCCTAGATTCCCCCGGCGAAACGACCCGGATTCAGGACGCTCCACGGGTCGAATTGCTCCTTGAGCGCGCGCATCACGTCCAGCGCGTCAGGAGGTCGGCCCCAGATATCGAGCCCGTGTTTCCATTCGGTGGGGGACGCAAGGATCGTCACGTGGTCCGCCACCGCCAGCAACCGGTTCTGAAGACCCTGCAACGCGAAAGCCGAGCCGGTGCCTGGTGGGAAGGTCAGTCGGGCAATCACTGATCCGGTGCCGACAGACGCGGCAAGGTACGCGAGGCGGAGTCCCAACTCCGTGGTGATGCCGACGATCCCGCGAGCGAGGCCGCCCGTCGCGCGGGGACGGACGTCGCAGCGCAGGAGGATCGCACCGTCAGTCGATCGCGGGGTCTGGTGGTTGACATAGCTCTCCCACCACCGACTGCTCTCGGCTCCCTTCAGCGTGCCGTCGGGTTTGCCAAGAAGCGCGTGAAGTTCGGTTTCCAGCGCACGAACCGTAGTTTCACGTCCTTCCAATCGGACGGCCGCGAGCCACGTCTCGTCCAGCCACGCCACTTCCAGTGCCGCCGGTTGGAGGCGGCTGGTCCGAACGCGTTGTGCCGCGTCAAGCGCCCGGTCGAGCGAAGGGAAGTGGGTGACGAGGGTGGCGTCGGCGCGCGGCAGCGGCAGCACCTTGAAGTTGGCGGAGACCACGACGCCAAGCGTGCCGAGCGAACCGAGGTAGAGACGTGGCAGGTCGAAGCCGGTGACGTTCTTGACCACCATGCCGCCGGCTTTGGTCACGCTGCCACTAGGATGCGCGACCGCGATGCCGATGAGGAGGTCTCGCAGAGTTCCGCTGCTGAGACGCTTCGGTCCCGCGAGACCCGTCGCGATCAAGCCGCCGATCGTCGCTCCATCGGCTCCGGGCGGATCGATGGGCAGCGTTTGTCCCTTTGCCGCGAGCACCGTCTGGACGTCGGCCAGTCGCGCGCCGGCGCCAACGGACACCACGAGATCGGTCGGTTCGTACGCGAGGATGCCGTCCAGGCGAGTCGTCGACAGGCCGACATCCAGCCGCTGCGGCGGATTTCCCAGCGCTAGGGAGGTTCCGCCGCCCACAGGTGCCACGGCCAGCCCCTGACTCGCCGCGTCCGCCAGCGTCTCGGCGACGTCCCGTGCGGTTCCCGGCGATACCACCACGGTTGGCCGCCGGCCATCGATGGGCAAGATCGCGGCGGGACGGACGGTGGTCGTGGTGGCAACGTCAGAGCGCATAGATGCCGTGCTTCTGCGCCATGGCCTGGGCCCGTAACGCCCGGACCTCGCCGCACATGTAGCCTTTGGGAAACATTTTCTCGGGGTTGAAGCAGCCGGCCGGATCAAAGCTGTTCTTGACGCCGGCCATCGCCGCGAGGTCGTCCGCCGTGTAGACGAGGGTCAGGTAGCCGCGTTTCTCGGTGCCGATGCCGTGCTCGCCGGAGAGGGCGCCGCCGACCTCGACGCAGTAGCGGATGATCTCCTTGCTCGCTTCCAGCACGCGCTCAACGTCCCCAGGTCGCCGCCGGTCGAAAAGCATCAGCGGGTGAAGGTTGCCGTCGCCGGCATGGAAAACGTTGGCGATCGGGAGTCCAAACTCCCGTGACACCTCGCCGACACGGCGCAACGTCGTCGGCAGCTTGGTCCGCGGCACGACGGTGTCATGCAGGTAATAGTTCGGCGCCAGCCGACCCATCGCCGCGAGCGCCATCTTGCGTCCCTTCCAGAGCAAATCGCGCTTGGCCTGCTCACTTGCGCTGCGGACTTCCGTCGCGCCTGCCCCACGGCAGAGCTCGGCGATCTCCTCGCCCGTGACCTCGACGTCCTCCGCCATGCCGTCGATCTCGATCAGGAGGACGGCGCCAGCGTCCAGTGGATAGCCGGCATGGTAGGCGGGCTCGACCGCCTGGATCGTCAGCGCGTCCATCATCTCGAGCGCCGCGGGGACGATGCCCGCGGCGATGATGCGCGACGTCGCGTGAGACGCGCTGTCGATGTCGCCAAACGCGGCGAGCAACACGAGCGTCGCCTCGGGAGCGTGCGTCAGTCGCACCAGCGCCTTGGTCACGATCCCGAGCATTCCCTCCGAGCCGACCATGGCCCCTGTCAGATCGTAGCCGGCAGCGCCGCCCGCGCGATCACCCAGCCAAACCACCCGCCCATCGGGCAGTACCACTTCCAGCCCCAAGACATGGTTGGTCGTGACCCCGTACTTGAGGCAGTGGGGGCCGCCGGAGTTCTCGGCGACGTTGCCGCCGATGGTGCAGGCGCGCTGGCTTGACGGGTCCGGGGCAAAGAAGTAGCCATGCGGGAGCGTCGTCTCCGACAGCTCGAGGTTAATGACTCCCGGTTCGACGAGCGCGGTCCGGTCCTCATGATCGATGTCGAGGATCCGGTTCATCCTCGCCATCGATACGATGATGCCCCCACGCTGTGCGACCGCGCCACCCGAAAGCCCCGTTCCGGCGCCCCGCGCCACCACAGGCAGCCCAGCCTCCTTGGCGAGACGGACAACCGCGGCGATCTGGTCCATCGTCGTCGGCAGCACGACGGCTGCCGGCGCCGCGGTGTCCACCACGCCGTCGACGCTGCCGTCGTATTCGTAGACCAGGATATCGCCCGGCCGGTGAAGGACGCTCCCGCGGCCAACGATGCGTTCCAGGCGCTCGATCAGGCGTTCGCGGTTCATCCCGGGCTCCAGGATCAGGTGGGGAAGCCGGCGCGTGGCACCGCGCGATCCACTAAGTATCGCACGGGCAGTCCACGCCTCCGACCATGCGATACTAGACGAACGCCCCGCTCGCAGCCTAGCGACCGGACCTCCGGGCCGCCTGCATGCGCGAGGAAGGATTGGGATGGCGAGTGACGAGGGGCGGCCGACATACTGGATCGTCGTGGGGTCGTTGGACAACTTTCGGCGCAGCGCCGAACTCGGCTTTACCGTGCAGGGAGTGAAGTCGCGGCACCGCAAGAAGGCCGAGCGGATGGCCCCGGGCGACAAGATCGTGTACTACGTGACGGGTCTCAAGGCCTTCGCCGGAATCGCGACTGTCACCTCGCGATCGTTCGAGAGCCAGGAGCGGATTTGGGCCAGTAACGACCCCAAGAAGGCGGCCGAGGACTACCCGTTCCGCGTCCA
The DNA here is from genome assembly GCA_030447415.1 of Thermomicrobiales bacterium. GTDB lineage: Bacteria > Chloroflexota > Chloroflexia > Thermomicrobiales > UBA6265 > JAUJOZ01. The sequence continues at coordinate 121,903 of JAUJOZ010000008.1, forward strand.
GATGGCGCCTGACGTGATTCTGAGCGAGGAGAACTTCGTGCCGGCCGAAGGGGTGGCGAGGCGAATGCATTACGTCGCCAAGTGGCCGGCAGACAATTGGACCTTGGCCTTCCAGGGTAACGTCCACGTAATCGGGGATGCCGACTATCGTCTCGTCCGCGAGGCGATCGAAGCTCGGGTTCCCGCTGGTGCAGTTGGTGGTCAAACTCTTCGACAAGCTGGCGGATGACGCGGTCGAGGCACCCGCCACCTACCGGGTCCACCTCTGCTTCGGCCCGAACTGCAGGCCGCGAGGCAGTCGTTCGTTGCTCCCGGTTCTCGAGGCGGCGGTCGCGCGCGCCGGTCTGTGCGACCGGGTCGATATCACCGCTGTCTCCTGTCGTGCCCGCTGCGACTACGGCCCGTCGATGAACGTCTACCCCGGACCGGTCTTCTACAACCATCTCACCCCGGAGGCGATCGAGGAAATCGTGCGCGAGCACCTCGCAGGTGGTCGCCCGGTTGTCCGTTGGTTCTTCCGCCCGGAACCCAGCAAGCCAGCCGGCCGCAAGCGCGGATCAAGCGCCCGGTGGTAGGCCGCGGCCGTCGAGCTACCGGAAACTCGGTGTCGGCGGATGAACATCTCAGACCGACTGATGACTCCTTGCCCGTGTCAGCCGTGACGACTGGGAGCGTACTCATCCGGAGATGCGGCAGTGACTGATTCACCGCTCCCGGGAGCGGGCGCACGGGATGCTCCATTGCTGGGCCGCGGTGCGAAACGCGGACGGCGCGCTGCTCGGCGTCGTCGCGATCGCTAGCGCGTCAGCAGGTTCGTTCCGCGAAGCTCGACGCACAACAGAGGGGCCGACCGGTTCACCGGTCGGCCCCTCCGCGGTTGGTGGAGATGGGGGAGTCGAACCCCCGTCCAGAATCTTCGGCCGGGTATCTCCTACACGCTTAGTCGGCGTTTGCGTGCCGCCGCGGACCCCGCCGACCGGGTTCCGCGACGGTGAGCCGGACTGTCTTAGGCGGTCGCGCTCCGGCGAACTAGACCGCCGCACCCTTCCCTTGGTGACGCCCGTACCCGGTCCCGGAAGGGGAAGGTCCGGACGGACGCGCTACCTAGAGGTCAGTGACTTAGGCAGCGAGAAGCTGGGTGTTATCCGCAGCTATTGGTTTGCCCGTTTTTACGAGGAACCCGGGCGCCTCGGCGTGCAATCCTCGTCCCTACAACCCTGTCGAAACCAAACATCCCCATGAACCGCACAAGATTATAGCACGCCTCGGCCGGTGGCACGCCCCAGCGCGATTGCGTAGTTGACCGCCCGACGTCGAGCACCTGTTGATGCTTGGCGTGGGTGTCGCCCGGGATAGCACGCGCCTGTCAGTCTGGTGATCCAGCCCGCAGGAGCGGGCTCGACCACCTCGGTGAGGAAGGCCAGGATCCCGCCGATTGTCGCGTCGGGGCGCTCCACCCAGGGCCAGTGACCGACTCCGGGAGCGCGACGAAGCGCGCGCCAGAGACGCCGGCGGCCAGTGCTTGGCCCCGCTCAAGCGGAACGGCGACATCGGCATCCCCATGGATCACCAGCGTCGGCGTACGGACCTCGGCGAGCCGGCTCGACATCCGGTCGTCTCCCGCCGCCGCTTCCTGGCGCATAGCCCCCGCCCAGGTGGTCCGGTTTCCCCGCTCTAGGTCGACGATAGCCGCCTCGTCCCCCTCGTTCATCCGCGCTCGGTAGTCCGGACCGAGGATGTCGGGCAGCAAGAGGCGCAAGCGCTCGACAGGATCATCGATCCACGACTCGGCGGGAGGCGGCAGCGGCTCACTGGCCCGGTGCCCCGGCTCCCCGCCCACGCTAGGGCTGACCAGGACGAGGCGATCGACCTGAGCTGGATGGTCGAGGGCCAGGTGCAGGGCGATAGCCCCCCACCGAGGGGGCGAGGACATGCGCCCGGTCGATGCCGAGCGCGGCGAGGAGCGCGGCCGCATCCCCGGCCATGTCCCCAAGTCCGTAGTACGCGGTCTCCGGCTCGCTCTCGCCGGCGTCGCGGTTGACCATGGCCACGACCCGAAAGCGGGGGGCGAGGGCCTCGGCCAGCCAGATGAGGCTGCCCGGCCGGTATCCCCCGTGCCCCGGGATCAGAAGGACGGGCGGGCCAGTCCCGGACTCGCCGTAGTAGATGCGCCGACCAGTCGCGGTGCGGATGTGGCTCATGCCGGACGTCGCCTCCCGCAACGTTGGTCGCCCTGTTTGCCTTGGGAGCGTCTCTCAACCCATGGCGGCCACAGTGGCGTCGCACACCTCCGAACCGGTGAAGCGTCTCTGCACTTTGCGGACACGCCCTAACCGACCGGAAACCCCCGCGGAGGTGATCACGTCATGGCGATGCTCGTGGCGTGCCCGCCGTGTGGCCGCGCGTCCGAATCCCGGCCGATCCCGCGCCGCGACCTTGCGACGGGTGCGGGCGGCCCTTGCGTGCCGGCGCCCGCCGTCTCTGCGCCCGCTGCCGGGGGGTATTGGCATGGTCAGGATGGGGAGCGCCGGTGCCGCAATCGCCGGTTTTTGGGGCATCGTGGCGGCATCCCGGTGGAAGGGTCGATCGTGCCGAGCGGCTAGCCTGCGGGGGTGCCGGTGTTTTTTGAGATTTCTTGAAAACGGCGTGCGCCGTGGCGCCGCGGAGGGGCGGGCGTGCATCGGGGCGCTCGGGGTGGGGGGGTCAGGTCACGGAGCACGTGGGCCGCCCCGTGACCATCGCCTGCGGGATCGCCGACCACCCCTCGGACGGGGCTGGACCCGACCGGCACCGGTGAGCGAGACCCAGGACCGACGACCTGACCCGGCGAGGGGGCGCCAGGTGACGCCCTCGCGTGCATGCTGTCGGACCAGCCCGCGCGCTCCGGGTGGCACGGCCCCGGCGTCGTCCGCGGTGGCGAACACCGGAGGTCGCGCCGTCCCCCGCGCCGTGCCCGCCGTCCCCGCGGGTCGCCACCTCGGACTGCGACCCGCAGGGGCGTGTCTTATGCCGGCGCTGCTACGCACGTGCCGTTGATGTAGTTGGAGCAGACGCAGCCGTCGGGGCAGTAGACCCCGTAGCGCGGGGCGCAGGCGCCACCGCAGGTGCCGGGCGCCGGCGCCGCCTGGCACGTGCCGCTGTAGATGTCGGAGCAGACGCAGCCGGCGGGGCAGGGGAACTCGTAGATCGGAGCGCAGGCGCCGCCGCAGGGCCGGCAGGCCGTCCCCGTCGCGTCGCAGACGCCTGTGGCGCAGGCGACCGGCGTCCCCGCGGTGCAGGCCCCCGCGCCGTCACACGTCCCACCGGGCGTGAAGGTGCCCTCCACGCACCTCACGCTCGCCCCACAGGCGGCCCTCGCCTCGGCATAGGCATCGGCCGGGCACGCGGTCGAGCTGCCGGTGCAGGTCTCGGCCACGTCGCACTCGCCCACCGCCGCCCGGCAGACGGTGCCCGGTGGTGCGGGGGCGAAGCCGCACGTGCCGTTCGTGCAGGTGCGTGCCCCCTGGCAAGTACCGGCGGTCGGGGGCGGGCAGTCGGCGGCGGTACAGCAGGCGCCGGTCGGGAGGCAGGCGCCGGCACAGGCGGCGATGCCACCCGGACAGGTACAGCGCCGGGTCTGCGGGTCACAGAAGCCTGAGGCGCAGTGCTCGTTGCCAAGGCAGGTGGCGCCGGCGGGACGACCGTGACTGGCGCCGGCGCGCCGGAGCCCGGCCAGGGAGAGGGCTCCGGCCCCCGCCCCGCCGAGGAGGCCCTGCAGGACGCGGCGGCGGGAGGTGCCGGCAGCCAGCGCCTTGGTCAACGCGTCAAAGCGGGTCGCATCCATCGAGGTCCCTCCTGTTGCGCTGTCTCGCTACACCGCTGCTCGCACCCCGCACGCGAGGTGCGGGGCGACGAGTGACGGCTGGGTGATGGCGTGTCGCCGGGACTAGGCAGCACCCCGACGTCCGGGCTTAGGGGCGCGCCTCGCAGACCTGCGGCGCCCCCGTGGCGAGCACCTCGCCGGTCTGCCGGTCCGTCACGACGATCACCTGCGTTACTCCGAACGGAACGATGTCGCCCCGCTGCACGCCGTTCTCGACGTAGTCGTAGCCGCTGATCGATTCGAGCACCCCGTCGTGGTAGTAGGCGATTTCGAGGGGAAAGCCGTCAAACTCGCCCAGCTCGACGAAGTTGTAGAACGTCTTCCAGTAGAAGCAATAGTCGTCCTTTGTCTGATCACCATAGTCATCAGAGGTCCCAGCGCGCTCGATCACTATGGTGGGTGCCGGGTAGACCGTCCCTTGTGCCCCCGCGCTGACGCACTCCCCGGTGCTGGTGAACGGCGGGCCGCCCGCGCGGGCGCTCACGTTGGCAAATCCACCCTGCTGACACGTTTGGGCCGCCTCGCTGTTGCCCTGGGCAGACGCGCCCATCGGTGCCAGGACAGCGAACAGGCTGAGGGCCGCCAGGAAAACCAAGAGATGCTTCTTCACGACGACATCCCCCGCGTCTTGCGCCAGGCACCACCAGGTGGTGGTGGCCCAAGGAACCCAGTCCCGAGGAAGGGCCTCCTCAACGTGATGGGATTCTGCTCACCACTATGGGCCGGGCGCGTGACGTGCGCGTCTGTCGAAAGACATATTTCGTCGCGAGCACCGCTTCACCGCGACTACGACTAAAGTCATAGACGCGGCGTTTGGCGATGGGGTTGCGGGTGGTTCAGGTGAGGCCATGGCGGTGGGCGTAGTCCGTGGCCGCCGAACGGGACTTCACCCCCAGCTTGGCGAGGACGTGGGTGATGTGGACCTTGACGGTCCCCACGCTCAAGAACAGGGCGTCGGCGATGTCTTGGTTGGAGTGCCCCGCCGCCAGCAGGCGCAGGACCTCCACTTCGCGGGCGGTCAGGCCCGCCTGCGCGCCGGTGCCGGGCGGCCGGACCGGCTGGGCTGCCGCCTCCACCGCCGCCACGATCCGGTCGGCCTCGGCCAACCAGTCCTCCGGGCCGAGGCCGCGCCCCGCGGCGTGGGCGGCGGCGAACCCCGCCTCCCCGAGGGCCGCCCGCGCCCCCGCTTCGGCCCGCTCGTACGCCGGCCGGCGGAACGGCGGCAGCCCGGCGCCGGTGCGCTGGAGCTGCGCGTCGGTGGCGCCGAGCAGCCGCGCTGCCGCCTCCGGCAGCCCGACCGCGACCGCCAGCGCCGCCAGCCCGGGCAGGGGCGTGTAGATGAAGGAGGCGTCGCCGGCCGCGGCGAAGCCGGGCAGGCAGGCTCGGTAGCACCCGGCGGCCTCGGGGAGGCGCCCCTCGGCGGCCGCGAACAGCCCCAGGTACGCGTCCATGGCCGCCAGCCACGTGCGGTCGCCGGCCGCCCGGAAGAGCGCCACCGCCTCGTCCACCAGCGCCCGCGCCCGCGCCGGGTCGCCCTGCCCGTAGGCCACCATGCCGAGGAACATAAGGACCACGCCGACGGCGCCGGTCTCGCCGAGCTCGCGCCAGTAGGCGAGCTCCTCCCCGAACAGCGCGGCGGCCTCGTCCCAGCGGCCGTGGTGCTGCTCGACCAGCGCGAGCACGTGCAGCGCCAGGACCCGACCGCGGGGATCGCCGACGGCGTCCCAGACGGCCAGCCCTTCCCGCCCGAGGGCCGCGGCCGCCGGCAGGTCGTCCCCCCAGAGCGCCAGCTCGGCCGCCCAGCGCAGGGCGCGGCCCTTGGCCGCGGTCGGCTCCGGGCCGGCGAGGGCGAGCGCGCGGCCCAGCCGCGCCCGGCCCTCCCCGATGTGCCCCCGGCGGAACCAGTACCACCCGCATGCGGCGGCCAGCCGCAGGCGCGCCGCCGCCGCGCCGGCGCGGCAGAGGAGCTCGAAGGCGGCGCGGAGGTTGTCGTGGTCGGCGGCCAGGCGGTCGAGCCAGGCGACCGGGTGGGGGCCGACGTGCGCCGGCGCGAGGCGCTCGGCGACGGCGAGGAAGAAGGCCGCGTGCCGCCGGCCGGCGTCCTCCGCCTCACCGCTTGCCTCCAGCATCTCCAGCGCGAATTCGTGGACCGTCTCCAGCATCGCGTAGCGCGGCTCGCGCCCCGCGTCGGCCTGCCGCCCGACCAGGCTCTGGTCGACCAGGGCGCCCAGCCCCTCCAGGGCGTCGCCGCCTGCCTCGCCAGCGACCGCCTCTGCCGCCTCTAGGGTGAAGCCGCCGGCGAAGGCGGCCAGCCGGCGGAAGAGGACCTGCTCGCCGGGGGCGAGGAGGTCGTGGCTCCAGGCGATGGCCTCGCGCATCGTCCGCTGGCGGGCCGGCGCGTCCGCGTCGGCGCGCGCCAGCAGGGCAGCCGCCGCTCCAGCCGGGCCAGCAGCTCCGCCGGCGATAGCAGTGTCAGCCCGGCCGCCGCCAACTCGATCGCCAGTGGCAGACCGTCCAACCGGCGGCAGATCTCGCCGGCTGTGGCGGTCTCAGACTCCCCAGCGCGAACGCCGGGTCGGCGGCCCGGGCCCGCGCTAGCAACAGGCGCACCGCCGCACTCGCCGCCACCGCCGCCGGCGGGTCACCCGGCCGCGGCAGCTCCAGGGGCGGCACCGGCAGGGCACGCTCCCCCGACCCGCAGCCGCGATCGGCTGGTCACCAGCGCGGCGACGCCCGGGCAGGCGGCCAGCAGCGCGGCCACCGCCGGGCCGGCGGTGGCGAGGTGCTCGAAGTTGTCCAGCACCAGCAGCAAGCGCCGCTCCCCCAGCCCCGCGGCGAGGACGGTCGCGGGCGGCAGCTCGCCCATGTCACGCAGGTCGAGGGCGGCGGCGACGGCCGGGAGGACGTGGGCGGGTCGGCGAGGGGGACAGCGCGACGAAGACGACGCCGTCGGGGAAGCAGTCGGCGCGCTCCAGCTCGGCGGCGGCGGCCAGGGCCAGCCGGGTCTTGCCCGTGCCGCCGGGACCGGTCAGCGTCAGGAGGCGGACCCCCTCGTCCTCCAGCAGGGCGCGAACGACCGCGACCAGCGCCTCCCGGCCGAGGAGCGGCGAGAGGGAGGCGGGCAGCGCCCCCCGAACCGCCGCCGCATCGGCAGCGCCGCCAGCGACGCTCCCCCGCTCGCGGCCCAATCTGTCCCCGACGACCGGCTCGTGGTCATCCCGGTCTACCGTCGCCTCGCGCGCCGGCGCTCGCGGGCGCCGCCGCCCTCGCCGCGCCGTTGATTGGTGTACAGGGAGATGATACTCCTCGGCCCCGGCCGACGCGGGCTTAGCGGCTCAGACGAGCCCCTGGCGGTGGGCGTAGGCGACTGCGGCGGCGACGGTCGACTGGCAGTTCCGCACCGCGGATGCCCGGATCCGGTTGCGCCACCTCTACCCGACCACTGCAAACCCAAGTGGACGGTGAACAAGAGCGTGTCGGCAAACCGGCGCCTGGAGGCCGGAGATGGCTCAACTCCGCGGCAGGACGGGGGATCCCACCCCGCGGCGCCGCGCCACGTCGGGGCGCCAGCGCCGGAGCGACAGCCGGTAGAGCGCCGCCATCGGCAAACCGCCGACGAGCGCGTGGTCCAGCGCGTGCCACCGCTCCTCGATGTCCCACCCGTGGACGGGATGGCGCTCGCAGACCCCGGGCACCCAGTCGGCACCCAGTTCCGCCGGCAGGCAGGGGCTCGCCAGGTGGGGGACGAGTTCGCGACCACGACCAGCACCGGCCCCACGAACACGAGCAACCGCCGCCCGCCCGGCGCCCCGCCGCAGCACGTCCCAGCCGCCGGCGAGCAGGCTCGCCGAGGAAGATCGCGAGGGTAGGGAACGGGAGGACGGCGGCGAGGTCGGCGAGGCCGATCCGAAACACGGCGGGTCCGCGCACTCGTCCACGTAGGGCTCGGGGTCCTCGGTCTCCGGGTTCCAGGCGCCGATGGCCACGCCGCCCACGAGCGCGAGGGCAACCGAGGCGAGCAGGACCAGCCAGGCCCATCGCGCCAGCCGGTTCGCCGCCCGCTGCCGGCGCCCGAGCTTGCGAGGGCGATGGGCTCGGACCGTTCATACGCGCACCGTACCACCGACGGCAGTCGCCCGCTGAGCGTGCCCCCTATGGAGCGGTCCTGCCTTCGGGAGGACGCCAGACATCCGCCCCCCGCGGGGTTTGCGGACACGCCCTAAGCAGCCTCAGAGAAGTCTTGGACCGGTGCGTGCGGCGGCGGGGGCGGAGGTGCTGCGATGGCCCCCAGGACGGGCGACCCGCGGTGCGTCGGCGGGCGCACGCCCTGCTGCTGGTCGCCGAGGGGCGGACCGTGGCCGCGGTCGCGCGCCTGTTCGAGACCCGAACCGCACGACGGCGGGTCCGCCCGCTGAACGCCGCGGCGCTGGCGTTCCTCGCGGAGGCGCTGGAGGCGAGCCCCAGGCGTACGGGCTGCGGTCACGGTCTGGAGCATCCGCGACCTGCGCGGTGGCGGCACGCCTGGGTGTCCGGGTTCCGACCGTGCGCCGATGGCCACGCCGCCCACCTGCGGCACCGCCAGGACGAGGCGGTCGCGGCGGCAGGTCCTGGCGTGGCGGCGAAAAAAGGCGAGCAGGACCACCGTCACCCGCCTGGCGAAGGCCCAGCGGCGCCAGCCGGTTCGCCGCCCGCGCCTGCCAGCGCGCCGAGTTCGCCGCTCGACTGCGACGGCGCCGCCTTCGTCGCCTTCCTCGACCACCTGGCCGCGGGCGATGGTCCTGGACAACGTCGGCTACCACAAGGGGCGGCGCGCCAAGGACTGGTGGATGGCCCAGCAGGACCGGGTCCGCCCGCACCGCCTACGCGCCTGAGCTGAACCTGATCGAGCGCGTCTGGCGTCACCTCAAGGACAAGCTGAGCTGCCATCGCTGGTGGGCCGACCTGCTGGCCTATGGAGCCGCCGTCCTGCCAGCCAGACCCGGGCGGCATCGCCCTGGTCCAGAACTTCTGTCAGGCTGCTTAGTGTTACCTCGCCGAGTGGCAGTCGGTGATGCGGGGAATCGAGCTCGGTAGGGCTGCGACGCCACAGCGTCGCTACTCCATTGCTTCCAGGTCGACGGTTGGCTTCGCTCGGATGAGCACGGCCCGGAGGAGGATAACGTTGCAATCTGTGCCCCGATTGCCGCGTGTCCGCCGGTCGCTTAGATCCGCTCCCGTAACGCTCGCTCGACATCGCGCCGGGACTCGCGCTCGGCCTCCGACGCCCGCTTGTCGTAGAGCTTCTTGCCGCGCACGATCCCTAGCTCGAGCTTCGCCCGTCCGCGCTTTAGCAGGAGGCGCAACGGGACCAGCGTCATCCCCTTCTGCTCGACCATGGCCTGCAGCTCGCGCACCTGGCGCTTGTGCGCCAAGAGCTTCCGCGGCCGGTCCGGCTCATGATTCGAGTGGCTACCGTGGCGGTACGGCGAGATGTGCGCCCCGATTAGCCACAGCTCGCCCTGTTCGATCCGAGCGTATGCCTCAGAGATCGTCGCCTTGCCATCGCGGATGGACTTGATCTCCGTGCCGGAAAGGACGATCCCGACCTCCAGCGTCTCAACCACGAAGTAATCGTGGAACGCCCGCCGGTTCGTCGTCACCACCCGGTCGGCGCGCCGCTGGTTTCCGTCCGTCGTGGTCTTCGTCACGGCCGCCTTCGTCGCCATGCGGCGGACTATAGGTGCGGCCGAGCGAGAGCGTCAAACCGCCGCCGGGTTCGTCCGCCTATCGCCGAGGCCCCGCACGTTGCTGGACGGCACCGGGCTGACGGACGCTCGGGAGGCGGAGCGGTGCCATCGCGCCAGCAGCACGCCGATTCACTGACCACCGCCGCGTCACGCCGGTTCTCCTCCGGAGCTGATCCGGTGTCTGGATGGTCCGCCCAGTCGCCGGTTCACCGGGCAGCCTGCCGGGTACCGGGTACAATCGCGCTCATGGTCACGCCCAGGCGCCACCCCGAAGACCCCTACGCCGCGATCGCTTCGCTCTACGACATAGAGCACGTGGGCTACGACGACGACCTTGATCTCTATCTCAACCTTGCCGTTGCCACCGGCGACCCGATCCTTGAACTTGGTTGCGGCACCGGCCGCCTCCTCATTCCGCTCGCCGAGGCGGGTCACCGGGTCACCGGCATCGATCTCTCCCGGCCGATGCTGGACCGGGCGCGGCAGTTCGCCGAGACCGCCGGCGTGCTCGACCGCGTCACCCTCCAGCGCGGGGCGATGACCGACGCCGACCTCGCCCCCGGGGGGCCGTTTGGCCTCGTAATCGTCGCGATCAACGGCCTCCTCCACCTCCCGACCGCAGCTGCCCAGCGGGAGGCGTTCGCCGCGGCACGCCGAGCCCTGGATCCTCGTGGGCAACTAGTCATCGACGTCCTCAACCCAACGCCGGACACGTTGCGCGGTTTCGATCAAAGCCTCGTCCATGAGGGCACCTGGCACGACGCCGCGGGGGATCGGGTCGATAAGTTCGCCGCCCGTCGTCTCTCAGCCGCGCGCCAGACCATTGAAACGGAATTGTGGTACGAGCGAATCGGGCCGGAGGGCGTCGTTCGCCGCACCACCACCAGCTACCAACTGCGCTATGTGTATCGGGCCGAGCTCGACCTCATGCTGGAGCTGGCGGGGTTCGCCGAATGGCAGGTCTACGGCAGCTATGACCTCGATCCTTACGACGATGGGGCGGACCGGATCGTGGTGACCGCCGAGGTGACGGCATCCAGCGCGCCGCCACCTACCTAGCCCCGCACGGTTGCATCAGGACGCGGTTGAATCGACCGTCATCCGCCCGTCTCCGCAGCTCCGGGAAGCACCGACGGTTGCGGTGCGCTGCCGTGAGGCGCAAGGCCAGGCCGCTGACGTCGGGTGCAGTCAGATGCGGGAGGCCCGGTTCTGCAGCAGCAGATCCGCCAGCACGAGGGCGAGCATCGCCTCCGCCACGGGCACCGCGCGTGGGAGGACCGATGGATCGTGACGCCCTTCGACGAGGATGGTTCGAGGCTGAAGGTTGACGTCAACCGTCTCCTGGGGCCGGGCGACCGATGAGGTCGGCTTCACGGCAATGCCGACGATGATGTCCTCCCCAGAGGAGATGCCACCCAACGTGCCTCCGGCGGTGTTCGTCCGGGTTCGCACCCGGGCGTCCTCGGCGTAGAAAGCGTCGTTGGCCTCAGATCCGCGCGAGCGCACGACGCCGAAGCCTTCGCCGAGCTCAACCCCCTTCACCGCCGGGATGCTGAGCATCGCCTGCCCGATGAGCGCGTCGAGCTTGTCAAAAGTCGGCTCCCCGAGCCCGGGCGGCACGCCCGTCGCTCGGACCTCGACGACGCCGCCCAGGCTGTCGCTGTCGGCCTTGACCCGCTCGATCGCCTCGACCATCAGTGCGGCGGCGTTGGGATCCGGGCAGCGGACCGGATTGCGCTCAATCTCCGCCCGATCGAACGTTTCCATGGCGATACCGCCGAGCTCGCGCGTGAAGCCGTAGACCTCCGCGCCGACGGTCGCCAGGATCTTTCGGGCGATTGCCCCGGCCGCCACGCGGCCCCACGTTTCCCGCGCCGAGGAGCGTCCCCCGCCCCGGTGGTCGCGATGCCCGTACTTCTTCCAATACGTGTAGTCGGCGTGGCCCGGCCGGAAGACGTCCCGTAGCGGCTCGTACTTGGAGGAGTCAACGTCTTTGTTGTAGGTGATCAAGGAGATTGGCGCGCCGGTCGTCATCCCTTCAAAGACGCCCGAAAGGAGTTCGGCCCGGTCCCCCTCGTTCCGGGGCGAGGTTACCCTGCTCTGGCCGACACGTCGCCGGTCGAGCTGAAACTGGATCTCCTCAACCGTGAGCGGTAGTCCGGCGGGACACCCCTCGACGACGACGCCGAGCGCCGGTCCGTGCGACTCCCCCCAGGTGGTTAGCTTGAAGATCCGGCCGAAGCTGCTTGCCATCCGTCGCTGGGTTCCCCCACCCGCTACGCACTCAGAACCCCTGGTGGCTCGCCGGGTCGCGTAGGGCCGCCCCATACAGTCGGTAGTCGTAGGCCCGGGAACGCCGGAACCCGAAACGTTCGTAGAGTCGCTGTGAGCGGACGTTGTCGCGCTGGGTGCTGAGACCGACCCGTCGCGCCCCACGCGTCGCCAGCGTGGCGCAGGCGAATCCGAGCGCCTGCCGGCCCAACCCCGTGCCCTGGGCCCGTGGGTCGACCGCAATCCGGTCGAGGTGTCCCCACGCACCGTACGAGGTGACGCCCACGTAGGCGACCGGTTCGCCGTACCATCGGCCGAGGAAGACCTCAACGCCGGGCGCCCCAATGTAGGAGGCGAACTCCGCCTCACTGTTCCACCAGAGCCACGGGAAAGCGCTGTGGTCGATTCGGAGGAGGTCAATCAAGTCCTCGCCCTCGGTGGAACTCACCGGTGTGAAGGCGAGAGGCCCGGTCGGCGACGTGGCATCGGGACGCTCCAGCTCGTAGGTGACGACCTCCTCGATGGGGAGAAATCCGGCGCGAGCGTAGGCGGCGGGCCGCCGCGTCTCATCGAGCTCAACGACCAGCACGAGGGCATCCCCGGCCGCCCGGCATCGTTCCACGACCGCCGCCAGCAGCGTTTCCGCATGGCGAACCGCCGCCAGCTCCTGGACAGCCGCGATGTCGCACCGGTGTCGCCAGGGTGCCACCAGCGCGTACTCATGGGTCTCGGGCGTCCAAACCGAGCGACCAGGGTATGTCTTAAGAATCGCTCGCGCGTCACCTGCACCGACGCGGTTGCGCAAGCCCAAGCCTAGCTGCCCAACGGCCTCGGGCGTCAGGAGGAGCACCTCGGTTTCGAGGTCGGACGGGGTCCGGGTTTCCGCCTCGGCGAACACCGCTAGGGCTCCCGCTCCATCCACACAGTCTCGAGTCGAAGGACGCCGAGCGAGGTGATCTCCAACCCTTTCACCCCTGGCTTGACGAGGGTGTAGGCAACGTCGTGGAACAGCGGGATGACAACGTGGTCGTCCATGAGCACTTGCTGCGCCTCAGCGTAGATCGGCGCCCGGCGATCGGGATCCTGCTCCCGCGCCGCCGCGCGCAGCAGCTCATCGAACGCGTCGTCATGGTAGTCAATGTAATTGTCCGCACTGTCGGAGCCGAACAAGCTCCACAGAATCGTTTCCGGGTCAGGATAGTCGGCGCCCCAGTACAGCTCGTACGCGGGGTAGCTGCGCCGCCGCAGACCGTCATTGTATTCCGACCACGGCACGGAGATGACCTCCACGTCGAGGCCCAGGTCGGTCTCGAGCACCTCTCGTAGCGCCTCAGCGCCACCATAGTCGGCACCGAAGATGCGCAGTGGCGGCATCGCGGCGGTTGTCCCGTAACGCGAGGCCGCGATCTCCCTCCGCGCTTCGTCCAGCGAGTAGGGCTCGACGTCGACCGGCCATTCCCGCCCCAACATCCCCCGTGGGATTGGTCCCGGGGCGGGAGCGAGGTGGCCGTTGTACGTCACGGACGCGATCTTATCCCGGGGGAAGGCGAGTTGAATCGCGCGGCGGACGTGGGGATCGTCCATCGGCGGCGTGTCGGCTCGGAACGCGATGTAGCCCAGCGCGAACAGGGGTGTTTCGGTCACCTCGTCCCGCATTGGATTTGCGGCGTCGGTGACTCGGTCGACGGCATCGACCGGTAAGCCGCTGACGTCGATCTGACCCGCCTGGTAAAGGTTGAACGGCTGCGACGCGCTGCCGCCGAGCCGCACCTCGATCCGCGTCAGCGGCGGTGGCCCCGCGAAGTATTCCTCGTAGCCCACGAAGGTGAGATGGTCCCCCGCCGCCCAGTCGGCGATGCGGAACGGGCCGGAACCGTTGGGTGCTTGCCACCAATCGGCCCCCCGTGACACGTCTGACGCGTCGACGATGGACGCCGGTACACCCGCCAGCTTCATGAGGAACGTCGCACGCGGGCCGACCAGCCGGATCTCCACCGTCCGCTCATCCACGGCCCGAACACCCGCCAGCTCTGCTGAGCGTCCAGCGATGAGGTCCGCGGCGCCAACGATGTCGGAGAGGTAGGTCGGGCCAGCGAGCAGTGCTGCCTCGCCGCCGGCGGTCGCCGGATCGAGGGCGCGGCTGAGCGAAAAGACGACGTCCGCAGCGGTGATGAGGCGCCCGTCGTGGAAGTTCGCGTCGGCCCGCAGGGTGAACGTGTACTTTAGGCCGTCGGCCGCGACCTCGATCCGCTCGGTGAGCTCGGGGACCGGTCTCAGGTTCGCGTCGAAGCGCGTCAAGCCACGAAAGACCTGCCGTACCAGAAACGTCGACTGGAGATCGCGGGCCAGGGCGGGATCGAGCGTCTCGGGACCCTCGCGCGGGCCTGCCAACCGAAGTGTCTGCTCGCCGGTTGGGGTGGCGACCCTCGGCTCATCACGAGCAAGGATGACCAGCGGCTCGCCACTCGCCGGCGTCCCGTCCTCCGCCAGAACGGCACTCGGCGGGGCGGCCGCCGTCCGCGGCGCGGGAGGCGGCGCAGCCAGCACGAGCGCCAGGGGCGTCGCTAACACAACCAACAGGAGGGGACGGATGACGAGAGCAACGCCAGAACCGGTCTTCATGCCCCGATTCTAGTGGTCGAGCCGGACGGCGACAAACCGCCCGGTCGGGTTCGCCGGTCGTTCCTGCCTTGTTCGTGGTCTTCCGGCGGTACCGCGACGGTCGTGTCATTGAAGCGACCGGCGGCGTTGAGGGAGGGGTTAGGGTGGATGGAGGTCGGACTCGTCTCGCCTCGCGCCGCACCCCGCGCAAGTATCCAGTCGAAATGGCCGTCACTGAGCCGGCATCGCGCCGCCATGAGGAGCGGCTTGCGCTCTTCTCGCTCAGTGTCGTCCTCTTTCCGGGGATGGCGTTGCCGCTTCATCCGTTGGAGCAGCGGTATCGTCGCCTCATGCAGGAGCAGCGTGGCCTCGCACTGACCCTTGGCGTTGTCCGAAGCCGATACCGGTCGCAGGTCGGGGACGAGCGTGACACGCCGGAGATGGGCACGATAACGGCATTCGTCCATGCCCGGAAATACGCCGACGATCGCCGCGGTGGTGGGCCGGCGCTTCGGCGTCCTGGGCAGCGACCGCACGCAGTCGCACCTCACCGGCAAAGGGTTTGGGTTGGATGAGCTGATTGGCGGCGCCGGTGCCGCACTCGATCTCGCCGCCCGCGCGGTCCACGAGCATTCTCCCATCCTCGATGGGTGCGAACGAGCGACGGTTGTGAGCGGTCCGCGAAGGCAGGCGGGGGATACCTCCACCCACATCACCTCCGTGCTGGCCGCCTGCGTACTGCTCCACAGCACGGGACAGCAGTGGCTCCCCGAGGCCAACGCCACGACGGAGCACCTTACGTCGCTCGCCCGGGTTCGCCCGCGCGAGCAGGACCCGCCTGTCCGCACCCGCGGGGGCAGCGCAACTCCCGACCGGCCGGATAGCAGATTCTGGGCTAACCAAATCGGGGCCGGCGCTTCCATCCGGTTTAGACGACCCGGTTGCTGCTGGGCACGGAAGCCGTGATTCTGGCGCTGTTAGACGCAGCTCGCGAACTATCTTCAGGATGGTGCGGCCTCTCCCGACTCTGAAATCCGCTCCGCTGACTGCTGTAAGGCGGCTGCGGCCCGCGACAGGACCTCGGCGGTGTCGAGGACCGAGGTGTCTAGGACGACGGCGGCCGCCGCCGTCGCGGCGGCGAGTCGTCGTTGCTGCGTCCGGTAGATTACTTCCGGCCAGTCCTCGCCGCGTCGGCGCCGAACGGTCGGGAGGTCGACCGCTAGCGCGATCACGACGTCGGGCGAGCCGTGTCGCCAGAGCGTCGGGATTTCGCTGTGCTCCTGGGCGCAGGCCGTCGCCTGGTAGCCGAGCCGGCGCAATCCCTCGACGAGCGTGCTCTTGCCCGAGGCACACGGCCCGATAACCACAATGCGGCGCAGATCCGGCATCGGTCGAAAGGCGCCGTCCATCGATATTCAACCTTTCGCTCCGACCACCGCGGGTTAGGGCAAGGGCATGAACGCGGCGAGGCGCCGCACAATCGTCGTCTCCGTGTGTTCGCGGAGCGCCAAGGCGACGACGGTCATGTCGTCGCTAGGACGGTCCTCGTCTCGCCGAATTGCCTCCTGTAGCAGACAATCGGTAAGTTCCTCCGCGCCCATCCCGTCGGTAAAGGTCACCCGAGCGAACGACGCGATATCGAACCGGCCATGCGGGCCACTGCGTTCCCCCGCCATGACCACCCCGTCGGTGCAGAGGACGATCTGCAGGCCGGCCGTGATCGGCAGTTGGGTCACTGCCGGCCGGGTGAGATGGTAGAGGCCGATCGGTCCCGAACCGCCCGGCACGGCCTCGTAGACGCCGGAACGACCTACGATCATCGGCGTGCCGGCGTTGCGCGTGACCACCACGGTACCCGATGACAGGTCGGCCGAAACGATATCCAACGTAGCCGAGACCCGACCGTGCCGGTAGGCGAAGAGATGATCGTGGGCGGCGCGGGCACCGGCGCCGTCGCGAACCCCTTCCTTAAGGAGGGCGACCGCTTTGCTCGTGACGAGTAGGCTGAGGCTCTTGGCCGCGCGGCCCGACCCTTGCCCGTCGACCGTGACGACCGAAAAGCCGCCACCGGGCCGTTCGACGAGTTCGGCAGTGTCGCCGCTCTCGCGGCTGGCATACTTGTTCGTCTTGGCGATTGCCACATCGATTGCAAGGGCCATTCGATCGCCCCGTCCGGCGAAAGACACCGACCACGGGACGCCGCGCTCGCGCACGTCGCTGCCGCCGCCTAGAAGCAGAAGATGAGCATAGCACGGGCCGGTGCGGCAACCTCTACGAGGCGTACCTAGGTAAAATTGGCTATGACCACTTGACATTTCCTTGACATAGCACTATCGTAGCCGGTAAGAGAAGAAAGCCTTCGAATGAAGGGAGGAACTGGCAGAATCACTCAATTTAACTCGATTCCCTGCCGGTCTTCGCCGTACGTGCCTCGACGACTCGTGTCGGTATGCCAGATCAGAAAGGAGAGTGCCATGAAGTGGAAGGCGGCGGTGAGGCCGTAACGGAGTAGACGTTCGTTCCCCCGGTGTTTCGCATGCCGCGTAAGCGGTAGCGGGTAACTGGAAAGGAGGACCGCCATGAAGTGGAAGGGCGTCAAGTGGCTGTAGTCGCCCAGCGCGTGGGGTGACTTCGTTCCCGTCGCGGGCCATTCGACCGATCGTGATCTAAAAGGAGCGAACCATGAAATGGAAGGGCGTCAAGTGGCTTTAGTCACCCAACGTGTGGGGTGGCTTCGCGCCGGTGGCAGGGCGTTCGATCGAACTGGATGAGAGGAGCCAACCATGAAGTGGAAGGGCGTCAAGTGGCTTTAGGGGCCAGCATGGGCTCCAGTCGGCTCTCAGGGCCGGCCACGGCTAGTCGATGAACGACTCAGGGCGTCAACGGAAAGGAGGGGTGCCATGAAGTGGAAGGGCGTCAAGTGGCTGTAGTTCGGTGTTCGGGTTGGCAACTGAGAGAGATCGCCGGCGTGGGGACTTCCGGCGGGAAAGGTCTGGCGCCGTGGTGATCCCTATCGGTTCGTCGGTGTGACGAGATAAGCGTCTGAGGCGTCCGTCCGAGTCGATTCGCAGCCCAAACGTTGGTGTTCGTGGTTCAAACACGCTTGCGGGACGGCGTGAGACCGTCCCTTGATGGCCATCGCCGTCTGGTACACTCCTGATAAGGCATACGCGGAAGATTCGAGTTCCCGTCATTAAGAGGAGCCGCACGGCTTGATGGGCGCCGTACCGCGTCGGTCACGGGTCTACGCGCTGATCCTCGCCACCCTCACCGCGCTGGGCCTCGCGCTGACCTTCCCGGAGCGCGGCGCCTGGACGGACGAGCGGGTGGTGACAGCGGTCATCCTCTTTGGGATGATCCTCCTCGCCGAGTTCTTCGACATCCCCTTTGCCGGTGCATTCGCCTTTGGTGTCTCGGTTGGGGCCGCGCTCGCGCTGGCCGCTGGGCTTGAGCTCGGCGCGTTCCACGGCGCGCTCGTCGTCATGCTTGCCCACCTGGCCGAGTCGCTCTACGCGCGGCGGAACCCGTTCCGGGCAACGGTCAATATTGCGAACTACGGTCTCTCAACGATTACGAGCGCGATGGTCTACCAGCTAGTGGCGAACCCGCACGACAGCCCGCTCGGTGGTCTTCGGAACATGGCGGCCGTCATCCTGGCGGCGCTCGTGTTCATCGCCGTCAACACCGGATCGCTCACTGTGATCGTCGCGCCCGTGCTCGGCACGACACCACAGGTCATGTGGCGACAGAACTTTGGCGGGATCGTGGTCGAGCTCATCACGCTGCCAGCGCTCGGCAGCCTGGTTCCGGTTTTGATCGATGAAACCCCGTATGCCCTGTCGATCCTCGTCCTCCCACTCATCGGTCCCCACTTCGCCGTCAAGGCGATGCGCCAGGTTCAGGAGGAGACCCGGGTCGCGATGGAGGGACTAGCGGACGCGCTGGAGCGACGAGACCCATACACCTACCAACATTCGATGCGGGTGACGGACTATGTGCGCGCTATGCTCGACGAGATGCCGCACGTCTCCTACGACGCCAGCGAGGCAATTGTCGCCGCCGCCCGCATCCACGACCTTGGGAAGCTGGGCATCCCAGACCTCGCGCTGAGGAAGCCGGGACCGCTCACCCCCGACGAGCGCAGCGCAATCCAGGAGCATCCCGCCATCGGCGCCGAGATCGTTGGACGCCTTGAGATGTATCAGGCCTGCGCGGGCATCGTCCGCCATCATCACGAGCGGTGGGACGGAACCGGGTACCCCGATGGGCTCCGAGGTGAGGAGATCCCGCTCGGTGCACGGGTCATCGCGGTCGCCGACTCGTTTGACGCTATGACGTCGGACCGTGCCTACCGCCGCGCGATGAGCGAGGCGGCCGCCCTTGCCGAGCTTCGCAGGCAAAGCGAGCGGCAGTTCGACCCGCAGGTCGTCGCCGCGTTTGAGCGCGCCCTGGCATCGCCGGTCTCGTCGACCGAAGCTCGCCTGAGCACTGCCCACGCCAGATAAATTCCTGATCCGTCCGCCGCACAGCATCTCGTTGTCGCCGACGTGGTCCGGTGGTAGGTTTGCGCGCGGCGCAACGCGGAGCGAGCGGAACGTGGGATCGTCATGACTGGCCAAGCCGTCACGTTCGATTTCCATGACACTCTCGCGCACTGCGATCGGTGGTTCGAGCTCGAAGTGCGGGATTTGGTTCCGGCGTTCCTCCAGTGGCCGGGTGGCGCTCGAAGTGACCCACCGGCGCCCGATCTCCTCAACGCTGCCCGAGTTGACTACCGGCGTCTAAGGCAGCGAATCGCCGAGGAGGGTCACGAGCAGCCGGCGGAGGCCTGCGTCGCCAGCGTGCTTGGCGGGTTGGGTATCCTGGTCAGTCCAGAGGAGATCGGTGACGGCGTTGCAGCGCTGATGCGCGAGACGCTCGACGAGGTCCGCGCGATCCCGGGCGCGGCGACCACGGTCCGAGAGCTGGCTGCCGCGGGGGTCCCGCTTGGCGTAGTCTCAAGCGCGGTCTACCACCCGTTCGTGGAGTGGTCACTCACCCAGATTGGTCTCCGGCAGCCGTTCGCCGTTGTCGTCACGTCTGCCAGTGCGGGGTACTACAAGTCACGGCCCGAGATCTACCGGCATGCATTGGATGCGCTTCACGCCACACCGGAGCGAAGCATCCACGTCGGGGACTCGTACCGGTACGACGTCCAAGGGGCTCATCGTGCCGGGATGCGAACGGTCTGGTTGCGGGGAGAGCGAGATGACGAGCCGGACGGCCAGGCGCCGGACCTGATGGCTGGCGACCTCCAGGGGCTGGCGCCCCGTCTCCTCGCAATGCTCGCAGCCGGTGACTGAGCCAACCCGGACCGTGCGCATGAGTTACCCGCCCGATCCCGGCCATGCCCCACGCGTGAGTGAGCCGGCGCCGCCCGAGCCCGTGCAATTCGATCTCTTCACGCTGTTCCCGGAGATGTTTGCCGGGCCGTTCGACGCCAGCATCCTACGCCGTGCGAGCGAGCGGCGGCTCATCGACGTCTCCGTCCATGACATTCGGGCGTGGACGTCCGATCGCCACCGCACTGTCGACGACACGCCGTACGGCGGCGGCGCCGGGATGGTGATGATGGCGCCGCCGATCGTGGCCGCCGTTGAGGAGACACTCGGACCGGACCTTGACCGGGCGCGCATCATCGTCCTGTCGGCCGGCGGTCGCCGCTTTACGCAAGCCGTCGCCGAGGATCTCGCAAATGCACCGCGCCTGGCCCTCATCTGCGGGCACTATGAGGGGATCGACGAGCGCGTGACGACGGTCCTAGGCGCCGAGGAGCTGTCGATCGGCGACTACGTCCTGACGGGTGGGGAGCTTGCGGCGATGGTCGTCATCGACGCGGTGGCGCGACTGATTCCGGGCGTCATCGACGCGGCGTCGGGTGCCGAGGAGTCGCACCGGGACGGACTCGTTGAGTATCCGCACTACACCCGCCCGGCGATCTTTCGTGGTCACGCCGTGCCAGACGTGCTCCTCAGCGGCCACCATGCCAATGTTGCCCGTTGGCGACGCGAGCAGGCGGTGCGCCGCACGGCCGTACGGCGACCGGATCTCCTCGCAGCCGCTTCGCTGACCTCAGCCGAGCGAGCCATCGCTGAGGGGGAGGTGCGACCAACCGAGGACAGTGGGGCGCACCGGGAGGGCGCCGGCGGAGAGCCCCGGCCGTGATCAACGTCGACGGTGTTTGCCGGGCGTACGCGGCGCGACGGGGAATGTTCCAAGCCGTTCGCGACGTATCGTTCCGAGTCGAGCAGGGAGAGTGGGTGACCGTCGTCGGGCCCTCCGGCAGCGGCAAGTCAACGCTTCTCAACCTGATCACCGGGTTAGATCACCCAACGTCGGGATCCGTGATTGTGGCCGGCGCGGATCTGACCGCACTCGGTGAGGACGCGTTGGCGTCTTGGCGTGCCCGTCACGTCGGGATCGTCTTTCAGTTCTTCCAGCTTCTTCCCACCCTTACTGCGCTCGAGAACGTGCTCCTCCCGATGGCGCTGGCCGGACGAAAAGGCGACCGGCGGGCCGACGCGCGCGCTCTGTTGGCCGCGGTGGGCGTCGGCGACGTTGCCGACCACCTGCCCGGCGAGCTATCCGGCGGCGAGCAGCAGCGGGTGGCTATCGCGCGGGCGCTGGCGAACGAGCCGCCGCTCCTCGTTGCCGACGAACCGACGGGAAACCTCGACGCCGCAAGTGGCGGCGCGGTGTTGGACCTCCTCGTCGGCTACTGGCGCCGGGGTGGCACGCTGGTCACGGTCACGCACGACCCGGCCGTCGCCGCGCGCGCGCCGCGGGTGCTCACCATGGCGGACGGCGAGATCGTCGAGTCACAGTCGGGTCGCGCGCTCCGGGCATTAACGGCGTGACCGTGCTGTGGCGGAAGGTGGCGCGCGACGCCACGCGACGCCGCGTCCGCACCGGCCTGACGGTCCTCGGCGTCATCGTTGGGGTCGCGGGCCTGGTGGCCGTTTCAGCGACAGCCCGCCAGCTGGCCGTCGCGCAGCGGGACGTTCTCCTCGCTCCCGATGGGGTCGACCTCGCCGTCAGGACGACGCCCGTCATGCCGGGGCTCGCGGCGTTCGTCGCCCGTCATCCCGGCGTGGCGGCGGTCGATGCACGGGTCGTCGCCGACGCCAGCTTCTCCGCCGGCGGTCCGTGGCGCGGAGTGGTGGTGAGCGGGATCGACGATGGGCCAGGGTTGAATCGACCCGAGATCGTGCGTGGTCGCTTTCCATCGGTCGGAGAAATTGCCTTTGACGCCGGCGTCTCAAGGCTGGCGCCCGTCTCCTTGGGCGACGACGTCGCCGTTCGCCGCGCCGCTGGCGGAGCGGTCGCGTACTTCACGGTCGTAGGCTTCACGCGGACGCCAGCCGCGGTCGACGCCGGCATCCTCAACCGCGTCAATGCCTACACTGTCCCGGCGCAGGTTGAGGAATTGGTGGGCAAGCCCGGCGCCAACCAGCTTCTCGTCGCCCTCGCGCCCGGGGAAGATCGGCACGCCGCGGCCGGCGAACTGACGCGATTGCTCGATCGGCGCGGGATTCGTCACGGCCCGGTTGCCGGACCCGACGCCACCCTCGTCGGCGCACGTGAGATGCAGACGGTTGTTTGGCTCCTGTTCGCCTTCTCGGCGCTCGGGCTCATCCTCAGTGGCTTCCTGGTCGCCAACACCGTGGCCGCCGTGGTGCAGGACGAGTTCGGGCAGATTGGCGTCCTCAAGGCGCTCGGCGCGAATCGGATTCAGGTGGCGGCGACGTACCTGGCACCGGCGCTGCTCCTCTGCGCTGTCGGGGTAATCGGCGGCTACGTCCTCGGCCTCGGCGGAGGGCAGCTCGTCACCGCGTACCTCACCGGGTTGCTGGGCTACCGGCTACCGCCGGTCGTGGTGACCGGTCGCGAACTCGGGCTCGCGGCCACGGTCGGCCTGGGAGTGCCGCTTGCCGCCGCGGTCGCCCCGGCCCTGGTTGCCGCCCGGCGGCCAGTTTCGACCCTGCTGCACACCTACGGATTGTCGCCTCCTGAGCGCCGGGGCGGCCGGTTGCCTCGGGTTCTAGGCGGGCGGTGGCCGCTCGTAGCGATGGCGCTCCGAAACGCTCCCCGGCGGCCCGTCCGCGCTGGGATCACCGTGGCGCTCATTGCCGTCGCGACCGCGGCAGCGGTGGGCGCCGAGGCACTTTCGGCATCGCTCGACGCGACGGTCGAGACGCTGTACGACCGATACGGCGCCGACGCCTGGATCGCGTTTGATGTGCCTGCGGACGCGGCGCTCGCCGGCGCGGTCGCCCGCGAGCCGGGAGTCTCGGCCGCCGAGGGCTGGTCTCGTGCCACCGGCTTTGCCCGTGGCCAGGCCATCGATCTTTGGGGCGTACCGCCCGGTACAGCGGTCTATGGCCGCCGCGTGATCGCCGGCCGGTGGCTCCGGTCTGGTGGTCTTACGGCGCGGTCGGCGCCGCGTGAGGCGGTCGCCTCGGCCAACCTTGCGAGACGGATCGGGCTCGAGCCGGGCGATGTCCTTGCCCTTGATGTCGGCAACGAGACACGCGACGTGCTCATTGCCGGGATCGTGGACGACGAGAGCACTTACCTCGGTAGCACCGCGGCCGGGAAGCTCTTCCTCGCGCCCAGGGTGCTCTCAGCCGTGGACGGCCAGAGCGCGTTCACGTTTCTCGCGGTCGTCCTGAGTCGGCACGACCCTGAGGGAGTGGAGACCGGCCTCGCGGCCCTGGAGCGGCGCTTTGCGGCGCTCGGACCACGTTCCTACGCCGCGTACAGCGACAAGGCAAGTACCGCCCGCTCGATCGAGACACTGACCGTCCTGCTTCGCGCCATGGTCATGCTTGTGGGGCTGACCGGTCTCGTCGGAGTGATCAACACCCTGGCGATGAACGTGGCCGAGCGCCGCCGGGAGGTCGGCGTGACACGGGCGCTTGGCGCACGCCGACCGCACCTAGTCGCCCTCGTCATGACGGAGGGCGTAGCCCTTGGCGCCGCCGGGTATACGCTCGGCTTGGTCCTTGGTTACCCTCTCGGCCGAGTCCTAGTCCACCTGACGGGAACGTTCCTCTTCCAGCTCTCGTTCCGGCTGCCGTCGTCGTTCCTCGCCCTTGCCCTTCTCGCCACCCTTGCCGCCTGCGCGCTCGCCAGCGTAGGCCCGGCGCTCGTGTCGGCGCGGGTTCGACCGGTCGCTGTCCTGCGGTACGAATGAGGCGGCCGCGCCGGGGCCGACTGGTGCTGATCGCCACCGTGGCCATTCTTCTGGCTGCGGTCGGCTGGCTCCTCGCGTCGCGGCGGGACGACACCGGTGGCGCGTCGGCGGTCGTCATCCGCGGCCGCCTTGAGCAGACCATCGAGACGACCGGGGTCGTCGAACCCGCCGAGCCGGTCGTTGTCCATGGAGCCGTGCCGGGGACGATTTCGCTCGTCGCCGTCCGACCCGGGGATCGGGTGGAACGGGGCGACATCCTCATGCAGCTCGACCGGGGACCGCATGAAATGGCCGTGATGGCGGCGCGGCAGGCGCTGGAGGCGGCTGAACTCGCCGAGACGCTGGCTGGCTCCGGCGCCGGGTTGGACGTTGCAACCCCCGCGGCCGACGTGCTGACAACGGCGCGGGATGCGGCCGAGGCCCGGGCCGCAGTGGTAGCGGCCGAGCGCGGCTTGAACGCCTCGGCCGTGTTGGCGCCCGCGGCCGGCACGGTGCTCCAGGTTGAGGTTACGGCCGGACAACCCTACGAACCAGGGATGCCTGTGGCGACCATTGCCGCCGCTGATCATCTCCAGATCGTCGCCCGCCTCGACCAGATTGACCTTCCCCACGTTCAACTCGGAACGCTCGTTGGAGTGATCGTCGACGCCTATCCGGAGACTAAGCTGGCCGGAACGATCGAGGCGGTGGCTCCAAGCGGGACGGCGGATGGGGGCGGCACCATCTTTCCCGCGACCGTCTCGGTCCCCGATCTTGGAACCATACCGGCCAAACCGGGGATGACGGTCACACTCGTCATTCCCTCCGTCGTCGCGGACCAAGCTCTGATCGTACCCGCCGAAGCTATCCGCACGGTGGGCCGCCGATCGTTCCTGACCGTGATGCGGGAGGGAGGAGCGTCTCGCGTCGAAATCCGGACCGGATTGCGCGCGAATGGCCTCGTCGAGGTCACGGCGGGCGATGTCCGGGAGGGGGACCGGGTGCGACTGGACGAGTGAGCGGTCAAGGCCGGGCGACCTCGACCGCGTGCCGACGATCCGCGTCTCAGCGGCCGAGACCTGGCGCGGGACGCCCCGGGATGTCGTGCCCACCAACGCTGTTTCCTGCCACCTCGCGTCCGCTTCTTACGATTGGCGGCTGGCGGAGGATTCACTGCCGGGAAGGGATCCAAGCTGGCCGAGTGCATCGGTGGCGACGAGGAATAGCAGGTGAGCGAGAAGGTACGGGCGGGGCGAGGCATCAGGAATGGCGGGATCTAAGATCTCCGGGAAATGACCCGCGTCGTCGGCGAGATCGAGGGCGCGAGCGTGGTAGCGCTCGGCCGCACCGCGCTCGCCGGCGTCGGCAAAGGCGAGAGCAAGCCAGAAGAGTTCGGCCGGTCTCAGCCCGTCTCCGGCGCGGAGCGGGACGTGCCGATCACTCCCCGGTTCGTGGGTTTCGGCCTGGTGCCCGTGCAGGCCAACGCTTTTCTCCGCGAGGCGGGCGAACCGTCCTATCCGCTCCCCATCGTCGCCCCCGAAAGGCCAAGCCAAGGCAAGATATGCGGCGACCGCGTCGTCGCGGTCATCGCCGTCCGATCCGGCGACGGCTTGTTGCACCGCCGCTTCCCGGTGCTCAACCATTGACTCCGCGAGTCGGACCCACTCGTGGACTGCCAACGCTTCCCCGGCGACGCGAAGCGCGTGTTCCGTGGCCGCCAAGTCCGCGGCGTGGGCCAGACCGCTGACCGCCGGATACTCACGGAAGGCCCGGCCGTCCCAACGCACCGCAAGGGCCGACGCGAGACCGCGGCTGACGGACTGGGCGACGTCCGAACCAGCGCGATCCGGTCGTCGGTTGATCGCGTGGAGGAGTGTGGCGGTCCCGATCAGGTCGGGTTGCGGGTTAGCAACCGGGCCGTGGACGTGATACGCCCGCCGCAGAAGTCCGTCGTCGGCGAATCCCGCCGCGCGCTCGCGCAGCCAACGCAACAGTGGCGTCCGCACATCCCGCCCCAGCGCGTCCATCGCCACGATGGCGAGCGCGGCGTCACGACCTGGTCGGCAGCGCAAGGTATCCCGGGCGGTCGCGGGATAGAAGGGGAGGTGAGCCGGCGACTCGATCAGCGCGTCGTTCGGAAGGAGGCAGTCGGCGTAGACGCGCGTCGTCGTACCGACGACGGCCACCATGTCACCGCGCTGGACCGCTGCTCCCTCACCAACGCTGGTGGGTGGGACGTCCTTGTCGCCGGACATCACGGCAGGCGTGGCTCGTTCGGCGTCGGAAATGCAGGGTGCCTCATCCCTCACGTCCATATCGGGATCATTCGTCATCACCGTCGGTTCCCGCCCTTTGACAACAGCGACCCAGTGATATCCGCGACGACGCCATCGGTAAGCCGGAGGATGTCGGCGGGGCGAATCCGCAAGAGAAACTCCTCGGCGGCGCCCCCACCGTAGGCGACGTCGAGCGCCGCCGCTCGGTGGCCCATGACCACCGAGACGGCCGTGCGGTGCCCGATCGGTGGGACACCGCCCGCAGGATAACCAGTGGTCGCGAGCACGGTCGCCGCGTCAGCGAGCCGCGGTCGGTCCAACCCTGATGCAGCCGCTAGAAGGTCCCGGTCGACCCTTTCGGTGCCGCAGGCGATGGCGAGCACGAGCCGGCCACCACGGTCCTGGAAGAGCAGTGACTTGAGGATCTGATCCTCGCAGGCTCCGATGGCCGCCGCCGCTAGCGGCACGGTTGGCATTGGGACACCGGGTGCGACCAGCTCAGCATCAATCCCCGCCTGGCGCACGTAAGCCATCAGCGCGTCCACCGGCGATGGCGTTGCCTCCGGATCACCCGGGCGCTCGTCCGCGCCGTCCTCTGCCGTAGGTCTGGAGAGGCTGGCGGCTGGGTTGGCTCCCACCTGGGTCATCGGCCGCGACGGCGAGGGTCGAGCGCGTCCCGTAGGCCGTCGCCGAAGAAGTTGAGGGCCATCACCACGCTCATGATGGCTACGCCGGGCACGGCGGAGTACCACCAGTACTGCAGTCCCTTACGGAACCCCTGGTTGATCATCGCGCCCCACTCCGGGTCGGGTGGAACGGCGCCAAGGCCAATGAAACTGAGGCCCGCCGTCAGCACGATCGCCGACCCGACGTCGAGCGTGGCTTTGACGATGATCGGGGCGTCGGTGCTCGGGAGGATGTGCCGGGAGAGGACACGCCAGCGTGACGCCCCGATTGCCTCGGCGGCGGTGACGTACTCGTTCGCCCGGACGGCGAGAACCTGGCCGCGCATCACCCGCGCGTATTCCGGCCAGAGGACGAGGACGACGGCGATCAGGGCGTTGCTCAGGCCAGGGCCACCTCGGGCGGCCGTGATTGCCATGGCGAGGATGATCGACGGGAAGGAGAGGACGGCGTCCGACAGCCGCATGACGACATTGTCCACCCACCCGCCGAGATAGCCGGCGATCGCACCGAGCAGGCAGCCGATGAGGCCGGTGCAGAAGATGACCAGGATGCCGGCAGGGACCGAAACGCGGGCACCATAGATGACGCGGCTGACCATGTCTCGGCCGAGGTCGTCTGTCCCGAAGACATGCGGCCAGCCCGGGGGTTGAAGTCGGTTGGACAGGTCCTGAAAGTTCGGGTCCTGAATCGGCAACACCGGCGCAAGCGCGGCCAGAAGAAGCCAGAGCACCACCACCGCGAGGCCCGACATGGCAACCGGCTGCCGGCGGAGCGTGCGGAAGGCGTCTCCCATCGGGGTCCGACGCCGGCGCAGCGCGCCAGGGCCGACGACGACCGTCTGTTGCGGGGCTGCTGCTGTGGCCACTGAGACAACCGCCTTGCGATCGACCCGGCCGGCGACCCGATATCCGGTCGCTTAGGACACCCGGATTCGCGGGTCGAGTATGCCGTAGATGACGTCGACGATCAGGTTGAAGGCGATATAGGCCATGGCGACAAAGAGCGTGACCCCGAGGAGTCCCGGGTAGTCGAGCCGGGTTGCCGTCTTCACCGCGTACTGACCGAGACCGGGCCAGGAGAAGATCGATTCGGTCAGGACGGCGCCGGCAAGGAGGCTGGCGAACGTCAGCCCGAGCACCGTCACCGTCGGAATCAGTGCGTTGCGCAGGGCATGGCCGACGACGACCCGGCGCTCGACCAGGCCCTTCGCCCGGGCCGTCCGCACGTAGTCGTCCGCCATCGCGGCGACGAGTGACGATCGGAGCATGCGCGCCACGATGCCCATCGCGAACGAGCCGAGGACGATGGTCGGCATCACGAGATGCCGAAGAACGCTGCGGAGCGCGTCCCAGTCGCCGGCAAGGAGGGCGTCAACGGTGATCATGCCGGTGACCGACGCGGGTGCCGCCTGGCCGACATCGAGCTGCCCCTGCCGCGGAAGAATCTGCAAGCGGAATGAGAGGAGGTATGCCATCAGCAGTCCCAGCCAGAAGACCGGGACCGACGTGCCGATCAGCGCGATGAACCGAGCGACGTGATCGGGCCATTGGTTCTGACGGATGGCGGCGACGATGCCGAGTGGCACGCCGACGAGGATCGCGAACAGCATGGCGGCAAGGCTCAGCTCGATCGTTGCCGGCACGAACTGCCGCAGGTCGTCGGCCACCGGCTGACGGGTGCTCATCGACTCGCCGAAGTCTCCGCGCAGCAGGTTGCGAACGTAATAGAGGTATTGGAGTGGGAGGGGCTTGTCGAAGCCCCAGCGCCGCTCGTATTGGGCGCGAATCTCGGGGTTGTCGGCGACGCGGTCGCCCATGATGGCGCCGACCGGATCGCCGGGTACCGCCTGCACCAGGAGAAACGTGGCGACGCTGACAATGGACAGCACCACGGCTGCCAACACCACGCGTCGGCCAATGTACCCGACCAGACCCACGCCCTCTTCCTCCTTGCCCGTGAATCGGCCCGGCAGAATGCGAAACCGGGCGGAGCCAAGAGGCAGGGTGCGGCGGCCCGGCGGTGAGGTCGGCCGAGCGGTGGTGCACAGGTCTGATCGCATGGGTGGATGGCAGCTGGATGTTTCACGCGTGGGTGGGGTCCGCCGGGTCGGGGGGGGGGGCGGGGGGGGGGGGGGGCGGGGGGGGGGGGGCGGGGG
>JAUJOZ010000121.1 GCA_030447415.1 Thermomicrobiales bacterium
CCCCGGTGCGCACGATCGAGCCGCAGGTATGACAGGCCTGCCCGTGGCGGCGGTGGTGCTGCCGGCCTGCGAGGGGGCGGCGCTGCGGCGGCTGCGGACCGCGCTGGCGGGGGTGCGGGACTCGAAGGCGCTGACGCCGGAGCGGCGGCGGGATCTGCTCGGACCGAACCGGGCTCGCAAGGGGCAGCTCCACCAGCAGCAGCAGCTGGGAGCCGCTCGTCCCCATCCCCAGTGCCGCGTCGAGGACGGCCCGGTCGACGCTCCTGATGCCGACGTAGGCGTTGAGGAAGATGGGAAGAAAAGCCTGGATCGAGAGCGCGACGAGGGCCGGCCTGAACCCGATCCCAAGAAACGGCAACAGAAGGCCGAGGATCGCTAGGCTGGGGATCGTCTGACCGACGGAGGCGAGCCAGGTAAGGGGGCGCGCCAGCGGTTTGACCCGACTCGCCAAAATCGCCAACGGGACGGCGGCGACGATGCCGAGCAGGACCGCGAGCAGGGTCAGTTGGACGTGCTGACCCAGGAAGCGAAGAAAGTCGTCGGGGTTCTCGCGGATGTACGAGACGAACGAGAGCGGGTCGTCGAGCATCTCCCTGCCTCACTCTCCCTTGGCCACCGACCGGCGGCCCGGTTGCAGGACGCCTCCGATCCGACCGAGCCCCCAGTCGGCCAGCAGGGCAAGCGCCGCGGCCGGCGCCGCTCCCGCGAAGATCCGGTCGCTGTCCAGCCGGTCCATACCGTCGAAGATGATGCGTCCCAGGCCGCCGGCCCCGATCGCGGCGGCGATCGTCGCCGTGCCGACCGGGGCGACGGTCGCGAGCCGCACCCCGGCCAGGATGACCGGGAGCGCGAGCGGCAGCTCGACGAGCCGCAGCCGCTGCGGCCCGGTCAGGCCCATCCCCCGGGCGGCGTCCAGGGCCAACGGGGAGACGCTATCGATGCCGGCGACCGTGTTGCGCACGATCACGAGCAAGGAGTAGACGACCAGGGCGACGACCGCCGTCGGGCGGCCGATGCCGGTGTAGGGGATCAGGAGCGCGAAGAGCGCCAAGCTCGGCACCGTATAGAGGACGCCGGTCGTGAGGATGACCGGACCTTGGAGCCAGCGCGCCCTGGTCACGAACACGCCCAACGGGATACCGATCAGGACCGCCACGCCAACGCTGAGGGCCACGATCTGCACGTGCTCCCCGAGTCGCTGCAGCACCTGGTCCGGATTCTCACGCAGAAAGCGCATCGCGCCCGGCCTCCCCCGCGCCCGCGCCGCCCGGCCCCAGCGTCTCGCCGAGGACCGACGCGAAGCGCCGGTAGGTGACGTAGCCGGTCGGCCGACCGTCCGTGTCGGTCACCCAGAACCCGTCGTCGCCCGTCCCGTCCCGCCCAGACAGCTCCCGTCCGGCTTCGAGGACGGAGAGCGTGCCGGGCAGGGTGGTTCCGCCCGTCGGACGATCGGCCCCCGCCGGCCCCGCAACCTCGGCCAAGCTCGTGTGCTCGAGCGCCCGCAGTCCGCGCTCCTCCCCGATGAAGGCGGAGACGAAGGGGTCCGCCGGGCGCCGCAGGAGATCGGCCGGAGTGCCGTCCTGGACGACCCGCCCTTCCGCCATCAGCGTGATCCGGTCGCCGAGGAGAAACGCCTCGCCGATGTCGTGGGTGACGAAGACGATCGTCTTGTTCACCGCGCCCTGGATGCGGCGCAGCTCGCGCTGGAGCTGCTTCCGGGTGATCGGGTCGACCGCGCCGAACGGCTCGTCCATCAGCACGATCGGCGGGTCGGCCGCCAGCGCCCGCGCCACGCCGACCCGCTGCTGCTGGCCGCCGGAGAGCTCCCGTGGGTAGCGGTCGGCGAACTGCCCCGGCGGCAGACCGACTAGCCCGAGGAGCTCCTCCGCCCGTTGCCGACGGCGTTGCCGCGACCACCCGAGCAGCCGCGGCACCATCGCGACGTTCTCCGAGACGGTGAAGTGCGGCAGCAACCCGCCCTGCTGGATCACGTAGCCGATGCTCCGCCGCAGCGCGACGACGTCCATCTTTAGGACATCCCGCCCGTCGACGACGATGCGCCCTCCGGTCGGCGTCT
>JAUJOZ010000122.1 GCA_030447415.1 Thermomicrobiales bacterium
TCGGCAACCGTTCCGAGGTGCGTGTCCACAACCGTCAGTTTGCCGCCGAGCGCGACCAACCCCTGGTTGAGTTGCGTCACCTGAGGCCCGAGGTAGCTGGTCTCCTTTTCGATCGCGCGGACGCCGAAGCTCACCTTTGCCAGGGAGCTGCTCGGCGATCCTCCGATCCGCTCCAGGGCCGCGACGATTCGCCCCAGAAAGGCGATCAGCGCCCCGACGAAGGCCAACACCTGCAGGGCCGAGAGGATGGTGAGCCGGACGGTCATGGGGCGGTCCTCACTCGGTCGGGTCGCCAACGACGGCGCGCTGGATGCGCTCGGTGGCGCGGGCGATGCCGTCGGCCGCCGGCA
This sequence comes from Thermomicrobiales bacterium, assembly GCA_030447415.1. Classification (GTDB taxonomy): domain Bacteria; phylum Chloroflexota; class Chloroflexia; order Thermomicrobiales; family UBA6265; genus JAUJOZ01. The sequence continues at coordinate 351 of JAUJOZ010000122.1, forward strand.
GAATGTCGGCGACGACCTGATTCGTCTGGACAAGCAGCGGGACGTGGACCGTGTTGTTCGCGATCAGCTTGCCGACGCGCCAGATCTCGGCGGCGCCGGCCTCGATCCGCGCCACGATGGCCGCCAGCGTGCTCAACAACAGCGCGACGGCGCCGATCACGGCCAGCCCGATCCCGAGGCTGATCCGCCAGTAGCGGACGACGACGTTCGGGCGGACCCCCGGCTTCAACACTGCCTGCATCGGTCTGCTCTCCCGATCGACACCGCTTTAGGTCACCCCGCGTTGACTCGCCACCACCGGGGCATCGAGGGCGTCGGCCACCTCGGTGGCATGCTGCTCGATGGCTTCGGCCCCTTCCAGGAGTTGGACCGCGACGCTGTTCGTCCGCTCCAGTTCCCAGATCGGACGGGTGTTGGCGACGATCTCGTTGGCGACCTCCAGGGCGCGTCCAGCGTGGTGAAGGATGCGTCGTGCCGTGCCGATGATCGTCAGTAACAGCGCAGCGACAACGACGACAACGGCAACAGCGACCGCAACACCCGTGTACCAATAGCGGACAAACTGCTTCTCGCTCATGCCGTCCTCGGTCTGCGCTCGTCAAGCAACGCTACTTGAGGTGGTCCGGCGGCACGCTCTCGCCGGACCGCACGGCCGGCACCTCGTACCCGTCGTCGTATCCCTCGTTCGCTTTGGTCCGGCCGGGTCGTTCCGCGTTCAGGAACTGCCACTTCTCGTAGAAGTAGTGCACGCCCTTCTTGACTGGACCCGGCTCCGGCACGTTGCCCCAGCCGCTCGGCACGTGTCGCTCCTTGTCCCAGAGGGGCTCGCGGTTCTGGAACTGCATCGTGATCCGGCGCAGCGGCCGGACGAAGGAGCCGACCGTGCGGGATGTCGTCGAGGAGACGATGGTTCCCGGCGGACGCTTGTAGAACGGGGCAAAGCGATCCGGGAAGCCCGGCATCGTGCAGCCGATGCAGACCCCGCCGGTGTTCATGCAGCCGCCGAGGTGGTTGATGGCGCCGCGCGAGGTGATGTTGCATTGCACCACCGGGCCCCAGCAGCCGATCTCGACCAGGCACTCCGGATCGCCGTACTGCTCGGCGAAGGTGCCTTCTTCGTAGAAGCCGGCCCGAACGCACTGCTGGTGGACGGTTTTGTTGAACAACCATGCGGGTCGGCCCAGCTCGTCGAACTCCGGGAGCGGACCGAACCCGTTGAGGAACAGCAGGATCGCGGCGACGGTCTCGTTGAAGTTGTCGCCGATCGGCGCGCAGCCCGGGACGTTGACGACGGGCAGGCCGAGGGCGCTGAGGTAGTCCTTCCCCAGGAAATCCATCACGCTCATCGAGCCGGTGGGGTTGCCGTAGGCGGCCGGGATGCCGCCCCAGGTGGCGCAGGTCCCGATGGCGATGACCGCCGCCGCGCCCGGCGCCATGCGCTGGAGCCAAGTCGTGGTCGGGATCGGCTTAGGAACCGTCTCGGAGCCCATCGCGCACCAGTAGCCGCCCGTGTCGGCGGCCAGAGTCTCGTTTGGGACCGACCCCTCGAAAATGACGACGTAGGGGGCGTTGAGCTTGCCCTCGGCCGCCAGCTCGTAGTTCCGCATGAACGCGTCGCCCGACTCGACCGACGTGACCGGGTGGTGCAGGACGACGCGCGGCACGCCCGGTAGCCGCCCGAGGAGGAGGTCTTCGACGCTGGGAGCCATGGCGCCGGTGACGGCGA
>JAUJOZ010000123.1 GCA_030447415.1 Thermomicrobiales bacterium
GTCGACGATCGGCCGGCACGCCCGGGCGAAGGCTCCTTCCAGGAAGGGGTCATCCACGTGCCGGTCCGGGGGGAAGAAGCGGTCGTCTTCAAGGAAGCGGTCGTGACCGGCGAGGCGACCATCGCCACCGCGCGGGTCGCGGAGCACCACCGGATCAGCGACACCGTGCGACAGGAGCGGGTGCTGGTCGAGCGCGATGAGTCGCCCCGGCGCCGCCGGTAGCGCGGCGATGGGGGCCGGGCGATCCAGTCGCCCGGCATCCCGGCCCAATGTGGCGTCCTATCGCCTACTCCTCGGGCTTCCCCGCCGGCGCGACCCCGCCGGCCGCCTCCACCCGCCGCCGAAAGGTGCGCACATGGTGGAGGAAGGCTTCCTGCTCCGCGTCGTCGCGCGCGGTCCGCGCCACCGCTGGACCGGTCCAATCGCCGGTCGGCACGTGCGCGAGGCCGTGGTGGTCGCGGTTGTAGAAGTAGGTGTGGGCACGCTCGGTCGCCCCACCCGCCGTCGCGACCTCGACCACCCGGCGCAGGTACATCGAGCCGGCCGGGTCGTCCGGCCGGTAGTCCTCGAGCCGGTCGATGACCGTCAGGGCGGCGGCCAGCTCCCCGGCCGCCAGGCGGACGAGTTCGCCGTGGACCGTGCCGTCGCCCTCGACCAGCGCCGGGAAGAGGCCGACATCGTACAACTCCCCGCGGATGCGCGCGGGCTCGACGGAGCGCGCGTAGGGCGCCAGTAGCGGGCTGTTGAACTGGCCCGACTTGAGGGTGCCGTAGACGAAGAGCGCGCTCGGCTCACCCTGCATGGCGTCCCGGTTGTCCTGTCATCGATCGATCCCCCATCCCGCTTGGAGTCGTCTCCACCTCGGGCGCCATTATAGCTGTCTCATTCGCTCCGCACGGCTAGCCGACACCGAGCGAGCGGATGAGTGCGAGGAGCGCGGCGTAGGCCAGCCAGAGCCCGAGCGCGAGGCAGGCTAGCGAGATCAGGAGTTGTGCCGGGGGGACACCACCCAGGCGTTGCCGCGATGATCGCGGCATCACTACGTGTTTATTGCGCACTGGCTCCGCTGTGTCGGCGGCGCGTACGCACACACTGTCAAAGACATGCGAACTGGAGGTGATGACGACTCCGGTACCGGCCTCGGGGGCAAGCGTCTCCTCGCGGTCGTGCTGATTGTCGGCGAAAGGTCTGCTTCGCAGGGCACGCTGAAGGAACCGTAGCGAAAACGCGAACGGTTAGCATGTCCGAATGCCGATACGGGTCAGTCGCTCGCCTCAACGATCGCGATTCGCGACGGGAACTCGGGCACGCCGCGGATGCCGAGGCGGAGGCGGAAGAGGGCGCCGGCGCCCGGTCCCTCCTCGCGCTTGTTGTTCCCGCCGGCCGTCGTCACGTAGATGTCGCTGTAGTCCTCGCCGCCGAAGGTGACGCTGGAGACCTTCTTGGCGGGGAACCCGATCCGCCGCTCCTCGCGGCCGTCCGGCGCGTAGCGGACGAGGCAGCTGCCCCCCCAGCGCGCGGACCAAATGTAGCCTTCCGCGTCGACCGTGAGCCCATCCGGTATCCCCTCGTCGTCGGGGATGCGGGCGAAGAGGCGCCGGTTGGTGATCGCGCCGGTCGCCTCATCATAGTCGAAGAGCGAGATCGTCCGCTCGTTCGAGACGGAGTAGTAGAGTCCTCGCCGGTCGGGCGTGAAGCCGAGGCCATTGGAAATATCGACCCCGTCGAGGACGGGCGTGAGGGTCCGGTCGGGGTCGAGGCGGTAGAGCCGGCCGAGGCGGTCCCGGGCCGGCATGGTGCCGCAGAACACGCGACCCCGCGGATCGGCGGCCACGTCGTTGAAGCGCGAGTCGCGCTCGGCGGCGATTTCCTCGATGACTGGTGTCATCCGCCCCTCGCGCCAGAGGGTGATCGCGCCGCGCGCGCCGAAGAGGAGGAGGGCGCCGTCGGCCTGGATCGTGAAACCGCCGACCTGCTCTCCGGCGTAGATTTGCTCATGTCTGCCGGACGCGGGATCGTAGCGGAAGATCCGGCCGGTCGGGATATCGAGCCAGTAGACC
>JAUJOZ010000009.1:0-157802 GCA_030447415.1 Thermomicrobiales bacterium
CCTTATCTCCTTACCCCCCCCCCCCCCGTCACACACAAACCGCCCCCCACTCTTACCCACCCCCACGCTCTCCATATGTGGCCCCCGCCCGGGGGGCTACCCGGGCGGGGGGGGCGCCGCCCCGCCCGCTTCCGTGTTCCTTACCATGGTTCACACCCCGGTTGCCACCGCCGACCAGCGGGCTCCACCCGAGGGCCTATTGTGCAATCTCCTCGCCACCGTTGGCGCCTGCGGTGCTCGTCTCGATCTCGTGGTCGCCGTCGGCACCCGTCTCGGCGTCCGTCGCGGCCTCGGGCGACGCGTCCGCGGTCGCTTCCGTTGTCGGCTCGTCCGTGTCATCCGATCGGACGGCTTCGACGACGTCCCCAACCACTTCGACCACCTTGGAGGTCACTGCCCCGAGGACTGAACCGACCGTGCTGGCGGTGGTCGTTACCGTCTCGGTGATCGCCGCCACGGTACCCCCGCCGTCTTCTTGCTCTGGCTCAGTTTGGGCGGCCGCATCCTGCGGTTGATCCGTCTGATCACTCGCCGCGACCTCCGCGGTAGTGGTTTCCGGCTCGGTAGGCGCCTCGGCCGCGATGCTGGGAGGAACCGCGCCTGCCTCCATCGCCGCCTCGGCGGCCTCGACCGTTGGTGTTTCCGGCGCCTCAGCCGTCGCACCCGTGGTCGACGCCGCGTCAGCCGTTGCCGGCGCGTTAGGCTCGGCAACTTCGGGTTCGGCGGTCGGCGCTGCCTCAGGCGCGGACTCCTCTGCAAGCACCTCCGGTGCCGCCCCTGCCATGGCGAAGGCCATCGCCATCGCGGAGAGAGGCTCGCCCTCGATGTCACTCGGGATGTCAACCGCCGCCGGCGCACTCGACCGGGTCCGACCCTGGCTGCGGTTATCACGCGACTCGCGCTCGGTCGGCTCGGAGACTCGCTGGGGAGCAGCGGTCGCCACTTGGGTTTCGGGCGTTTCGACAAACGGGGCGGCCGCCTCGGCCGTGGCCACGCCGGCGTCGCTCGCCGCCGGCTGCGCCAGCTCGGCCGTTTGGGTGTCCGGGGAACGCTCGGTCGGCTCGGACGACTCCGCAGTGTCACGCGCGGCCGGGACCCCAACCTCAATCCCCTCAGCCTCAAGCGAGGCCCGGATCCGCTGGACCAGTTGGTCCCGCTCCTCCAAGACCTCAGGGCCGAAGACGGCCACCAACTCGGTGTCTGGCGTGTCGAGGGCGCGGCGCAGGCTAAGGCCCATCCGCCGCCGCTGCGGGTCGATTCGGATAATCCGCAGGAGCAGCTCTTGCCCCTCGCTCACCACCTGCTTGGGGTGTGTGATCCGCTCGTCCGCGAGCTCGGAGACGTGGATCAGACCTTCGATCCCATCCTCGATCCGAGCGAAGGCCCCGAAGTTGGCAAGCTGCGTCACGGTGCCCCGCACCAGTTGCCCCACCTCGTAGTTCGCCGCCACCAGGCTCCACGGCTCGGCCTGGGTCCGCTTGATCGAGAGGGCGATCTTCTTCTCCTGGGCGTTGATCCCCAGGACATAGACGTCGACCTCCTGCCCAACCCGCAGCACCTCGCTCGGGTGCCGGACGCGGCTCCAGGAGAGCTCCGACAGGTGGACCAGTCCGTCCGCGCCGCCAATGTCGACGAAGGCGCCGAAGTCGCAGATGGAGGAGACCCGCCCCTTGCGGACCTCGCCCTCCTTCAGCTCCTCGATCAGCCGCTCCTTCATGACGTCGCGGCGTTCCTGAACCGCCTGCCGCTCCGACAGAATCAACCGGTTGCGGTGGCGGTTGATCTCGATCACCTTCAACGGCAGGCTGGAGCCGATCATACGGGCCATATCGGCCTGCTTGCTAGCATCGTCGCCGCCCCGAATCTCCGACACCTGCGAGGCCGGCACGAAGCCACGCACCCCATCGAGGTTCACCAAGAGGCCGCCCTTGTTGTAGTTGGTGACCTCGGCCTCGATGACCTCGTTCGCCTCGAAGATCTCCTGCAAGCGCCGCCAGCTCTTCTCCTGGCGGGCGCGGTCGATGCTGACGACCGCGTGCCCTTCCTGGTTCTCGGGCTGAACGACGAAGACGAGGATCGTGTCCCCCACGTTGAGGGCCTGCTTTTCCTCCTGCGACAGGCTGGAGTACTCGCGGGCCGGGACGATCCCTTCCGACTTCGACCCGATGTCGACCAGGAGTTCTTCCCGGTCAACGTGCATGATGACCCCGTCCATCACGTCGCCGTACTTGAGGGTCTTGTAGTCGTGGCTCGGGTCGCTGAGGAACTGCTCCATGAGCGAGGCGGCGTCGGCGTCGCTCACGTCCCCGTTCCCATTGTCGGTCGTGGGCGCGTCCGCGATGGACGGGGTCGGGCCAGGAGCAGCGGCTTCAGGCGCCACCTCCGGCGCCGCTGCCACGACCGCCGCCGGCGCGTCGCCTACCGTCGTCGGACCGTTTAGGTCCGTCTGCTCGCTCACGTCCGTACCGTCCATAGACCTTCCTTAGAAAAAACCAGCGGAAACGCGGGACGCCTCCCGCCCGTACTGGGCCGGCAAGGCAACCCGCGGGGATCGGAAAGCTGTGCTTGACAGTATACCGTTGGGCTAGGAGGCACGCAACCGTCGGGTGGTGCCCGGCGGGCACACAACGGCCTCCGCAGGACTGGGCGCCGCGTACGCTGCGGCGGCTTCCGGAGGACCCGCGTCCGAGCCGGTCGGAAGCTGCTGCCGTCAAACACCGTACGACCCGCGACACGAGGATCAAACCCGTTCGAACCGGCGTCAAACCGTCCAGGAGCCGGGGCGGTCGGGACGCGGCCATGCCGTCGGCGGTCCCGTGATGGACGCTGCCCCGGCTCCACCTCCGAGCCGGGGCAGCTCCCGCGTGGACGACTTCCAGGCACCAGGGCCGCTTTTGCGGGTCGTTAGTCGCAGTGGAAGACGTTGGCGACCGTTTCGCGCTCAGGGCTCAGGGCCAGGTTGCCGTCGGCGTCGGCGTCAGCCGACTCGATGGCGCAGGGTTGCTGGCCGACCTCACTCAGCGTGTACGTGTTGTCCAGGTCATCCACATGGGCGGCGCCGTTTTCGTCCGTTGGGAACGCGGTCGGCTCACCCTCGGCGACCGACGCCAGGACGAAGCGGAAGGTCCCCGTGGCCGGTTCGCACGTGCCGACCGACGGCTGGTTGCTTCCGCAGGCGTAGACCTGAACGGCCAGGCCCGGACCCGCCGTACCACGCGCAGGCGAGGTCCTCCCCGGCCCGTACTGTCACCCCGATCGTGCCGTTCGCCCCGACCGTGGCGAGGGGGAAGAAGGGGGAATCGCCGAAGGCGCGGACGTTGCTGGTGCAGTCGAGGACGAAGGCAAAGGCAGTATCCTCAGGCATCTGCTCGACCAACCGGTAGGAGCCCGCCGGGCCTGCCCTGGTCACGTCGGTGGGGCGGCGAAGCGCCGCGCTTCGAAGATAGAGACCTCGGACATGGGACGCGGGCGGCCGAGGCCGTCAAGGCGCCCCCACGAGCGCCGGCTCGGCAGCGCTCCAATCAACCAGCGCCTGCAGCGTCAGCCCCAGCGCTGCCAGCGCCTGGCGGAGCTCCGGCTCGTGCGCCCAGCCCATGTGCCCGATCCGCAGGATGGCGTCAGCGAGGTGGCCCTGCCCGTTTTGCAACTCCGTCGCGTGGTCCCGCCGCAGCACCTCGAGCACCGCATCAACGGTCACGCCAGCGGGCGGCCGAAACGCCGTCACCGTGTCCGACGCGTAGGCCGGGTCGGCGAACAGTTCCAGTCCCAGCTCCCGCAACCCCGCGCGGGTCAACTCCCCCAGCGCCCGGTGGCGCGCCCAGACCGCCTCGAGCCCCTCCGTGGTAATAAGCTGGAGCGCCGCATGGTAGGCGTAGAGGAGTGTCAGCGACGGCGTCGTCGGCGTCATGCCGCTCGCCGCGCTCTTGCGAGCCGCCTCGATGTCCCAAAAAAACTTCGGGAACCGCGAGCAAGCATGGGCGGCCCAGGACCGCTCTCCCACCGCCGCGATGAGCAGCCCCGGCGGGCACATCCACGCCTTCTGTGACCCCGAAAGGACGAAGTCGAGCCCCCAGGCATCGGTTTCCAGCGGCAGCCCACCGGCCGCGCTGACCGCGTCGACCACGACCAGGGCACCATGGTCGCGAACCACCGTCGCCAGCTCCCGCAACGGGTTCGTGACCCCGGTCGATGTCTCATTGTGGGTAATGAAGACCGCCTTGACCTCCGGGTTCTCGACCAGGGACCGCGCCAGCGCCTCCGGCGTCACCGCCCGCCCCCACTCGACATCGAGCCGCCGCACGTCAAGCCCGAACGCGACCCCGACCCGGGCGAAGCGATCGCCGAAGTCGCCGCAGACGGCCGCTAGCACTGGGTCTCCGGGGGAAAGGAGATTGACGATGGCCGCTTCCCAACCGGCCGAACCGGAGGCAGGCCAGGTGAAGACCTCGCCGGAGGTGCGGTGGACTTCCCTCGCCAGACGCAAAATCTCACGATAGAGCGCGCTCGGAACGCCGGCCCCGGTGCGGGATCATCTCGCGCTGCATCGCCGCCAGCACGTCCGGTGGCAGTGGCGTCGGCCCTGGAAGCCGAAAGTTCATTGGCATGCCCCGTCCCCTGCTTGCACGTCGCCCGTCCCACCTGTCGCACATCCAAAAGTATAGGGGCCGAGAACCGCTCGCCCGCGTGTGGCGCATCCTTCGCGGCGGCTCACCCGCCGACCGGTCAGCGGCGCGGAAACGGGATGACGTGTCGCGCCCTCTCTCACTCCGGGCAGGCCCTGGTCGACGACCCGTCACCTCCCGCCGCGTGCTAGAATCCTGGCTTCCACACGATCGAAACGGCCACCGAGGTGGGGCCGTTAGGACGAAACGTTCCGGGGATAGGCGACAGGCGGCGCATGGACGTAACCCTTTCCCCTCGGGCCCGGACGGTCGTCGCCTGGGTCGCCGTCGCCCTTGGTGGCTTCATCCTGCTCGAGGCGGCTCACGCCCTGACGCCGTTTGCCTGGGCGATCATCACCGCCTACATCTTCCATCCTCTCGTGGCTCTGATCCACCGCAAGACTCGCCTGCCCAAGCAGCTGATCACCGGCTGGCTCTACGCCATGCTCGGCCTTGTCCTCGTCATCCTCCTCATCAACCTCACCCTGCTCCTCGTCCAGCAGGTCCAGGACCTCCAGGGCGAGATTCCCAACGCGATTGCCGAGACCGAGGCCTGGTTCGATGACCGACAAAACGCGCGCTTCGCCGGGATCGAGACCGACTTCATCAAGGAGCGGCTCGACCAAGTCGGCCAGCAGGTCGCGGACCTCCTGGGCACTGAAGCCGTGCCGCTGCTGCTCTCGACCTTCTCCTTCGCGATTGAGTTTCTCATCTATCTCGTCGCGTCCTTCTACTTCATCGTCTACGGCGACCGATTCATCGCCGCCATCCGCGACATCTTGAACCGCCGCTACCACCGCGAGTTCGACCGCCTCATCCTCGACATCAACCACACCCTCGGCGCCTACATCCGCGGCCAGCTCCTGCTCGTGGTGATCATGTCCGCCGCCTCGTTCATCGCGCTGTCGATCCTGGAGGTCGAATACGCCCTGTCGGTCGCCATCGCCACCGGCTTCCTCGAGCTCATTCCCTTGATCGGCCCCTGGACCGCCGGGAGCATCGCCGTCTTCATTGCCTTGTTCCAGGATGGGACGCCCGGCTGGTCCCATACGACCCTCGCCCTCGTCGTCGGCCTCACCTACTTCGCACTGCGCCAGTTCGAGGACAGCTTCGTCATTCCTCTCGTCATTGGACGGATCGTCCACCTCCACCCGTTGCTCGTGATTTTCGTCCTCGTCGTCGGCACGACGCTCGGCGGCGTCCTCGGGCTGATCCTCGCCGTGCCGGTCGCCGCCGTCCTCAAGATTCTGGTGAACTTTTTCTACGCGAAGCTGATGGCGCGCGAGACGCGCCACGTCGAGACGATCCGCGAGCGGCGTGACCTCGAGTGCTTGATGGACCGCTTCCCCGACCTCGTCAACGCCACGATCGTCCTCCTCGTCGAGCCCGGCGCGCTCAGCTGGGACGACCTGCCGTTGGTCCAGCGCGCCGCCCAAGAGGCGCTCAACCACGCTATCGACCTCTCCGCCGTGACCCCCGACGGTGTGGCCGGCGCCCTCGCCACCGCCGCCGGCATCGTGACGTCCACCATCCCGGTGACCTTACCCGTGGCGCTGGAACCGGTCACTCCGTGACCCGGCGCGAGACGCCGACCCCGCTTGCGCGGCGGGTCCGTCTCCCCCAGCCAGAACCAACCGCGGCCATTGAGGGGACGGCGCCACGGTCCGTCTCTCTCGTTGGCCGCTGAACACCCGACAGCCATGCCGACATTGGCCCTTTGAGTAGTTCGGCAGCACGCCGACCGCGCCTGCGGCTGACGAGGCGGAGCAATACCCGTGCGGAATCGCTAACCCAGGGGCGCGGTCAACCAGGAATTCCCAGGGCGGCTGCAGGTTTTGGGTCGGATCCAGGAGGCGACTCGTCCGCCCTAGGAGACGTTGTCCAGGTGCCGTGGATCGTCGAACAGGACGAGATCCGGGCTCACCTGCTCCGCCGTGACGTGCAGCAATCCGACACCAAAGTGGTCCTGCCACCGTCGGTCGGTCGCCGATCCCGGGTTGAATAGGAGCGTCCTGGCCACTAGTTCCATCTTCGGGATGTGGCTGTGGCCATAGACGGCGCAGTTGACTCGGCCGCCGTACCGCCGCGCCGCCTCGCTTCGGGCCGACCGCCCCCCATGCCCGTGCAGGAGCGCGAACCGGAACCGCCCGACGACAAACTCCAACGCCTCCGGCAGCACGGCTGACAGATCCGGATCGTCGTTGTTTCCGGCCACCGCCAATACCGGCGCTGCCTGCCCGAGCTCCCGCAGCACCGACACGGTGTTGACGTCCCCGGCGTGGAGGATCAGCCCCGCCCCCACCCGCGCGAACAGTGCCGGCACTTCCCCCGGCAGCCGACGCGCCCCGTTCGCGTGGACGTGCGTGTCGGCCACAACGCCAATCGTCAACGGCGGCTCAAATACTCGGCGGTCCGTCGAGGGGAAGCGCTGGCTACCCGCGATCGACCCGCGACCGACGCGTCGTCCAGCGGCCGAGGACCCACCGTCAACACGAGCCACGCGGGTCACCTAGCCGCGAGCTGGAAGCCGCCCAAAATATCGGCTTCCAGAGGCGCGGATGCACGCTGACCCTGGCATCGGTTTCGCCGGAGGACCGCGGGATTGGAGGCCCGCCGTGCCCTCCCCGTCCTCGACCACCCGGACGTTAGCTGTCGCACATCACCGCTCATCGAGCACGGAAAAGATGATCCCGCTCGCCACGCTCGCGATCAGCGACCCGACGACCGCCCCCCAGAAGGTGATCTCCGTCCCCGGCGTCAGCCAGGCCGCGACCCCGAACAACGCCGCGTTGAGCGCGAGGGCAAAGAGCCCGAACGTCAGGCAGGTCAGCGGCAGGGTCAGGAAGCGCAGGACGGGCCGAATGAACGCGTTGATCAGCCCAAGGATGATGGCGAAGACGAATACCGCCGGCAGACTCTCGTAGGACACCAGCCGCTGCTCGGAGATCGACCCCACGGTGAGCGTCGCCACCATGTTGGCAATCAAGTAGGCCAGCAGCCGCATCCTCACGCGCCCACCGCTTCCAACTGATGCACGGCTACCAACACTGAGAATCCGTCGAACCCAAAGCGCGCCACACCGGCCTCCACCCCATCGGGCGTCCGCCCAGCGGCGATCGCCTCCAGTACATCCCGCATACGCGGCAGCAGCGCCGGGTCCATCGGCGTCTCGGCGTGTGATGGGTAGACCGTCCGCAGCGACGGCGCCAGGTCCGCCAGCATCGTCATCGTCCGCCGGTACGCCGCGAGGTCAGCGTCCTCTGACTTGCAGTAGAGCGCGCCGGGGTACGCGACGTCGGTACTGAAGAGCACCCCGTTCGCCCGGTCGAGCAGGACGATGCCACCCGGCGAGTGCCCCGGAACGTGCAGCACCTCCAGCATCCGTCCGCCGAGGGCCAGCATCTCCCCACCGCGAAGGGTCCGCGTCGCCGGCGTCGCCAGGAACGCCAGTTCCTCGTGGTCGAAGCCTGTCGGCAGCGGACCGAGGAGGTGCTCGGGGGTGAACCAGCCGCGTAGCTCGTCATTGCCGACGACCCGCTCCAACTCGGCCGCCTCCGCCTCGTGGATCAGGATGTCGGAATCGCCCGCGAACAACCGGTTCCCACCGATGTGGTCCCAATGGGCGTGGCTGTTGACAACGGTGACCGGTCGATCCGTGAGCCCCGCCACGAGGCGGCGGAAGTCCCCCACGCCCATCCCGGTGTCAATCAGGACGGCGCGCTCGTCGCCCACCACAAGGGATGACTTGACCTGCTCTTGGTGCAGCGGCTCGACGATCGTGATGACCCCCGGCTCGGGCCGTCGCACCTCGAACCAACCCTGATCCAGACCCGCATCGTCCGGTGCGCCGTCACCAGGATCCACCCGCGCTCCCTTCCACGCTGCCGTCGCGATGTCCGGCCGATTATATGGGCCCATCGCAGCAGGCCGTCCTACGCATCCTGTGCTATCCTTTGGACAGTATTGGATCGTCAGCGTGGCGCCGGCCCGGTCCGAGACCGGCTCCGTTAGGCTTACGGGTGGCAAGGCTCGAAACGAACGGTCTCGGGATTCGTCACGGCGAGGTAGAGGCCATGGACAACGCCGCGAGCGTCGGCTGTCCGGTCGCCCGGACCGCCGAAATCATCGGCAACAAGTGGACCCCCCTGATCGTGCGTGATCTCGCACGCGGTGAGCGCCGCTTCAGCGAACTCGAACGCTCCCTGGTCGGCATCAGCCCGAAGACCTTGTCGGAGCGGCTCAAGCGCCTTGAAGAGGCCCAGGTGGTGGAGCGTCACTGCTTCGCCGAAGTCCCCCCGCGCGTGGAGTACTCCCTCACACCAAAGGGCCACGCGCTGCTCCCGGTCATCGACAGCATGCGCGCCTTCGGCGTCCGTTGGCTTTCAGCCGACGACTGTACGGCCGACGTTGACGCCGCCGCAGGCGCGCGACGGGGAATCCCCGAGTTAGCGACGGTTCGCTAGCCCCTATCGCTGCGCGACGAACGACTCAGCGCCGCCGGCCGCCGTTTCATCCGATCATGATGAGCGCCCGCTGCGGGGGCGCGAGAAACTCCGTCCCGTCGTCGCGTACGACGACATCTTCTTCGAGACTCAGCCAGCCGTACTCGGGCACCCCCAAGCCGATCTCCAAGGTGAAGACCTGGTCACGCTCCACCGGGGCGAGCGGCTGGTCGCCGTACCGCTCCCAGCGCGGGCCAAGCAGCGCGCCGCCGTCGTGGCAGGCCCGGCCCAGCTGGTGGCCGAGGGCGTACCGCCATTCCGGCAGGCCGTGCGCGGCGACGTAGTCGCGCACCACGGCGTCGACCCGCCACCCCAGCACGCCCGGTTGTAACGCCTCGGCGCCGAGCTGGATGCACCGGTCAACGTGCGCGAAAGCTTCCCGCACCGCTGCCGGCGGCTCGGTTTCTCCCTCCCGGCGCACATAGAACGTCCGCTGCATGTCAAACGCGTAACCGTCTTGCAGCACGCCAAAATCGACGCTTAGGAGGTGGCCCCGCGCGAGGGGGATATCGGTCGGCTCCACGTGACCGATGGGTGAGTCGGGCCCGGCCGTCACCGTCGGACAGTAGCGCCGGTCCCAGGACGTACCGATCCCTCGCCGGTCGCACCCCTCGTGCATGAAGGCGGCGATCTCGCGCTCGGTCACCCCTGGTCGCAGCCACGCCGTCAGGGCGTCCCAGATCTCGACCGTCGTGGCAACGGCGGCCGCGATCCGCCGCTGCTCCTCGCCTGACTTGCGCCCGCGCACCTTGGCCACGACGGGCTCGCCGGACACGATCCGATCCGCGTACGGCGTCCCTTCCAGCCAGCGCTGGAGATTCAGCCACATGCCGTACGTCAGGCCGTCGGCCATGTAATTGTCGGCCGAATAGTTGACGGCGATGGTCGCCGGGTCGAGCCGCTCCAACGTCCGACGGAACGGCTCCGCGATCCCCTCGACGTAGCCAATGACCTCCGGCCATGCCCCGGTGGCCTCCACGTTCGCCACGTCGGCGGTGCCGACGATCGCCACCCGAGTGCCGTCGGTGCCCAGGATGAACGCCGACTCCCACGTGACGCTCGTGCCGACCATGAAGGGCAAACTCGGGTCACCCAGCACGTCGCTTTCCCTCGCCAGCAAGACCCAGACGTCGATCCCCTCCTCGCCCAGGACCCCGACCGCCTGCTCCACCTTCTCCCGTACAAGCCGATCGTCCCCTACCACCATCCGTTCTCCTCCTACCGCGACTATAATCGCACGCTGCGGGGCGAGAGCCGGCGAGCTCGGCGAGCGGAACGGAAAGGCACCCAAGCAACGATGATCGTAGAGGCGCGCGAGACAGAAACCATCGGGCTGCAGACCGCGCCGAGCGCCCCGGGGCGGCGGCAGCGGGTCCTCTCTGGTATGCAGCCGTCCGGCAACGTCCACCTCGGCAACTACCTTGGCGCTATCCGCAACTGGGTCGCCCAGCAGGAGATCTACGATAACGTCTTCTGCATCGTCGATCTCCACGCCCTTTCCCTGCCCACGACGCGCGAGACGCTGCGCGCCAACATTCGCAACCTAGCCAACGTCTTACTTGCCTCTGGGCTCGACCCGGAGCGTTCGGTCATCTTCGTCCAGTCGGACGTGCCGGAGCACGCTGAGCTCTGCTGGCTGCTCAACTCGGTAACTCAATTCGGCGAGCTACGCCGGATGACGCAGTTCAAAGACAAGGCTGGGAGCCAGGTCGAGGGGGTGTCGGCCGCCCTCTTCGTCTACCCGGTGCTTCAGGCCGCCGACATCCTCATGTACGACGCCGACCTCGTGCCGGTTGGCGACGATCAGAAGCAGCACATCGAGCTGACGCGCGACATCGCCGAGCGCTTCAACGCCCGCTACGGCGAGACATTCGTGCTCCCGACGCCGGACATCAAGCCGGCCGGGGCGCGCATCATGGCGCTCGACGACCCGACGAAGAAGATGAGCAAGAGCGCCACGAGTCCGAACACCTACGTCGCCCTGCGGGACGATCCCGATACGATCCGCCGCAAGATTCGGCGCGCCGTCACCGACTCGGGGAGCGAGGTGACCGCCGGCCCCGACAAGCCGGCCCTCACCAACCTCCTCACCATCTATAGCCTTCTCAGCGGCGAGACCATCGCCGCGCTCGAAGCGCGCTACGCGGGCAAGGGCTACGGAGTGTTCAAGGCCGACCTTGGCGAGGTCGTCGTCGATGCCATCGGCCCGATCCAGCGCCGCCTGGCCGAGCTGGAGGCGGACCCCGACGCCGCGTCCAGGGCACTCGCGGCCGGAGCCGAGCGCGCCCGGGAGCGCGCCCGGCGCAAGATGGCCCTCGTCCGTGAGCGGATGGGGCTCGGTTTCGGCCGGTCGTAGACCAGCGGACGCCCCTAGCCACCGCGACCCAGTCCCGCCAGATCAGGCGGCGACGCGGTTCTTCATCGGGGAGCCGGTGAAACCTCCGCCGGTGCCGGTGGGACATGTCGTTGAGGGCGCGAGCGGCTCCACCCTCTCCGCTGACGCCTAATCTTCAATGCCCACCCGCCAATCCGGAAGGTGGTGCTAGCATTCGGCCGCGGGTTGCCGCACTCCCGACCGGACGCCCCGGTCGTTCCGCCAACGACACAGGAGACCGCCGAGATGGCTACGCGCGCGAGCGGACGACGGTCCGCCGACGCCTTCCGCTTTGAGGAGATGTCGCGCACCGAGCGTGTCATGGCGGCGGTACGCGGTGAGCCGGTTGACCGCTTGCCGGTCTGCTTCTGGCACCACTTCCAGCCGGAAGGCTCGGGCCGAGCGCTGGCCGAGGCGACGCTGCGCTTCTTCGACGAGACGTTCGACCTCGACATCGCCAAGGTGATGCCCGACCTGCCGTACCCCTTTCCACGGCGCTCGATCCAGGGGCCGAACGACTGGCGCCTGCTGGAGCCAATCGACCGGGACCGCTCCCGCTACTTCACCCAGCGCGCCGAGACCGTCGCGGTACTGCGCGACGATTTGGGGGACGACACCCCGATCATCGTCACCGTCTTCAGCCCGCTCGCGGAGGCCCTTTACTTTGCCGCGGATCGTGACCGTTTCTTCGCCCACGCGCAGGAAGCACCCACCGTTGTCCACGAGGCGCTCAGCACCATCGCTGAGAATCTCCGAGCTCACATTCGCGACGTGATCGACGCCGGCGCCGACGGCGTCTTCCTCGCCCTCCAGGGCTGCTCGACCGCGATTATGCCGGAAGCGCAATACCGCGAGTTCGGCCGGCCCTACGACCTGATCGCCCTGCAGGGGGCGATCAATGGTTGGCTCAATGTTCTCCACGTCCACGGCGAACGGGAGCTCATGTTCGATCAAGTGCTCGATTACCCGGTTCAGGTCCTGAGCTGGTCAGACCGCTTGGCCGGTCCCAGCCTGCGCGAGGCGCGCGGGATGACGAGCAAGTGCCTGATGGGAGGCTGGCACGAGTTCGGGGCGCTGTCTAACGGTCCGGAAGAGAAGATCCTGGAGGAGGCTCAAGACGCCGTCGCCCAGACGGGCGGGCGAAAGTTCATCCTCGCCAACGGCTGCTCCGTCCCCGATGACACCGACGATCGCTGGCTCCAGCTCGGGCGCGAGGTGATCGACCAGCTCGACATCGCGTAGCGACAGGGTCGAGGATCGACCGTCCGGCCCAGAGCGGAGGCCGCTCGCGACGAGCCGAGGACCAGGCCCCTCGAGTGCGGTCACCGCAGGTCGCGCTGAACAGGATAGCGAGGTACATCCCGGTCCTGACCACGGTCCGGTGGCACGCCCCCGGGAACGGCACCTAGTCCGCGGCGGCGGCGCGCTCCTTCTCGCTGGGGGCGTCGGCACCCGGAACGGCGGCCTTCTCGCGCTTCTCCATGATGTTGGTGGAGTGCCCAGCATCGAGCCGGGCCTTGGGGTCGTAGTGCGTGACGGCGTGGTTGACGGCAGTGACGGCCTCCGCGGCGCCCGTCGCGATCAACTTGAACTTCGCCGGGTAGGTGACGATGTCGCCGGCGGCGAAAACACCGGGGACGCCGGTGGCCATCGTGATCTTGTCGACGACGATCTGGTTGCGCTGCAACTCGAAGCCCCAGCTCTTGACAGGCCCGAGGTCGGCAACGAAACCGATGGCGACGATCAACTCCTGCGCCGGCACCGTGTGCTCCTCGCCGGCGGCGTCCTTGAAGCTGACGGCGGCTAAGCGCCCGTCGCCGTCCGCGTGGACGGCGGTCGTCTCGCAGCCTGGGTAGCGCAGGTCGACGCTCGATTCCTCCAGTTCGCGCACGGTCGCTTCATGGGCCCGGAACTTGGATCGGTGGATGAGCGTGACTTGACGCGCCACTGGCTCCAGCGTAACGGCCCAGTCGACGGCCGAGTCGCCGCCGCCGACGATGACGACGTCCTTGTCGCGGAAGTCCTCGACCCGCTTGGCGAAGTAGTGGACGCCTCGGCCTTCCAACTCGCGAATGCCGGGAACGTCGAGCCGCTTCGGCTCGAAGGCGCCGACCCCGGCGCAGACGATGACTGACCGGCTCCAGCGCTCGCCCCGACTGGTCTCCAGCCGAATCAGGCCGTCCGCCTGAACGTCAAGCTTGAGGACCTCTTCATTCAGGCGGATCGTCGGTTCGCCGCGCCGCGCCTGGAGGTCGCACTGCTCGACGAAGTCCTTGGCGAGGACTTTGGGAAAGCCGATGACGTCGTAGATGTACTTCTCGGGGTAGATCGCGGTCAGCGCCCCGCCGACCTCTTCGAGCGCGTCGATGACTTGGGTGCGGGCGCCGCGCAGTCCCGCGTAAAAGGTCGCGAATTGCCCCGTGGGTCCTGCGCCGATGACGGTGATGTCGTAGACGTCGCGCTCGTCCATGCCGTCGCCGGCGGGCGCGGTGCCGTTGGGGCTTTGCTCTGTCACCGGTCGAAGCTCCTGATGGTGTCCGCACGCGATGTCGAGCGCGAGGGTCAGATGGCGAGGACAGCTCCCGCATTCTAGCATCGCCCGCAGAACGACCGAGTGCGCGAGGCTTGTGCTCCGAGCCTACGGACCAAGCAACCGCACGTGACCGGCGAGCAGCAAACTCCTTTGCCGCGCCGTCGCGCCCCCCGTACAATGCCGCCCGGCAAGCTGGTCAACCGTCCCGTTCCCAGCCTGAACCCCGACTAACCCCCGATTGAGGAGCGCCCACCCATGGCCCAGGTCCCGACGACCGCATCGCCGCCGAACCTGCAGGAGCTCCTCTCACGCCGGGCGAGCGACCTGCCGGCGCCGCGGATCGGTGACCCACGCAAATCCGCCGAGCTAATCTCCTTCTTCGCCGGCTTCCCGGACCCCGGCTCGCTGCCGGCGGACGAGGTCGCCGCGGCGACGGTACGCGCCCTGGCGAAGGACGGACAATGGGCGCTCCAGTACGGCAACGGTACTGGATACCCCGGCCTCGTCGACGTCCTGCTCGCCAAGCTCAAGCGGGACCAGGGGATCGAGGCCGGCCGGGAGAACGTCCTCATCACCGCGGGCGGCTCTCAGGCGATGGGCCTGGTCCTCGACGCCTTCGTCGACTGGGGCGATACGGTGATCACGGAAGCGCCGACTTGGATGGGTGCCGTCCGCGCCTTCGCCAATGTCGGCGCCAAGCCAGTCGCC
This sequence comes from Thermomicrobiales bacterium, assembly GCA_030447415.1. GTDB lineage: Bacteria > Chloroflexota > Chloroflexia > Thermomicrobiales > UBA6265 > JAUJOZ01. The sequence goes on from JAUJOZ010000009.1 coordinate 14,779, forward strand.
ATTCCCGTTGACGACGAGGGGACCGACACCGACGCGCTGGAGCGTGAGCTGGGCCGGCTTCGGGATGAGGGAATCCAGCCGAAGCTGATCTATGTCATCTCTAATTTCCAGAACCCAAGCGGCATTTCGACCTCTCTTGCGCGCCGGCAGCGCATCATCGCCCTGGCGCGCCAGTACGGCACGCTGGTTCTGGAGGACGACGCCTACTCCGACCTGCGCTACAGCGGCGAGCGGATCCCGCCGCTCTACGCACTCGACGAGGGTGGCTCGACGATGTACCTCGGGACCTTCTCCAAGATCATGGGTGCCGGCATGCGCCTCGGTTGGCTGATCGCCGACCCGGAGATCATCAAGCGGTTGGCGGTTCTCAAAATCGACGGTGGCACCAACGTCTTCGGCTCCCACGTCGCCGCCGAATGGCTGCCCGAGCACCTCGACGCCCACGTCGCGCGCCTCAAGGCGATCTACCAACGGCGGCGGGACCTGATGCTCCAGGCGCTGGAGCGCCACATGCCGGAGGGCACGACCTGGACCCGCCCCGACGGCGGCTTCTTCATTTGGGTGACCTTTGCCGAAGGCATTGACACGACCCGGATGCTGCCACAGGCACGCGAGCGCGGGGTCGAATTCCTCCCCGGTCCGACGTGTTACGTCGACGGCCGCGGCCAGAACCAACTGCGCCTGTCGTTCTCCTTCGCGGCCGACGAGCAGATCGAACCCGGGATCCGCATCATCGGCGAGATCGCCAAGGGTGAGCTGCTCGAGGCGGGGCGAGGGTCGCGCGGAGGGTCGCGCTCGACGCGCAGTTCATGACCGCGCGCTACGACGCACTCGGGGCCTGGACCGCATGCCCTACGGCGACATCCGGATCGCGGCGGCCTTCATCGCCGCCCGGAAGGTGCGGATGAAGGCGAGACCGTCAGCGGGGTGGTAAGCGACGGCGCGGTCGCCGGTCCGCTCAACGCCCGGGATAGTGAGGGCCTGGTCGGCTCGCGCCTGGTGGTCCATCTCCAGCTCGACCCGGCATCCTGACGGCAACGTCCACGGCGTCGCTCCGCCGGCGCGCGCTCGCCGTGTCGCCTCCTCCGCCCCCTCCCGAATCAAGCGCTGGGCCTTGGCCGGGTGGAGGTTGAGGGCGGCGAACGTCGAGTAACCTTCCTTCACGACCACGCCGACCACGTGCTCGCCAAGCAACTCCCGCGTCTGCGCTACAGCCTTGTCGTCGCCCGTGACGAGCGCGACGGGGACGCCAAAGTGGCCGGCGACGGCAGCGTTGATGCCAAACTCGCCCACCGAGCGGCCGTCTATCCGCACGTCGTTGAGCCACCCGCTCCAAGTGTGAGCCAACGGCGCCGCCGGCGTGCCGGCCTTGGCGTGATAGCCGGTGAAGAAGACGGCCCCCACGCCATCGAGGTCGATCCCCTGCATCATGCCGAAGGCCTTGTCACTCCCGTTGATGAACCGGCAGTCGGGGTGCAGTTCCTCCGGGATGAGGTTACGCATGCCGTCGTGGCTCTCGTTGACGATCACCTCCTCTGCCCCGCCCGCGAGGGCTCCCTCGATCGCCGCGTTGACCTCCTTGGTCAAGCGCAGCCGGGCGCGCTCGTACTCCGCCGTCGAAGAGGGCTCGTCGCCGCCCGCGATCTCCGGCGGTATCACGTGCACCCACGAGACGACACCGCAGGTCCCTTCCATGTCGGCCGAGATCAGGACTTTCATGACGCGGACCTCCCTAGCGTCGTGGTTGGCTAGTCCCTGGGGAGCCAGGCCACCACGCCCCACCAAACCGTCGCCCATCGTCGTTGTTCAGCGCGACCCGTCGCTGACAGGCCGGCGTCCATGCGAGTTGGGTCACCTCGCGCGGGCGACCGGTTCGCGACTCGACACCTCGGCGCCGTCCGCTCCGTCGGAGGCAGCGGGCACGCCGTCCCCCCGCTGCGAGATCGGCCGTCGGCGCGAGGTAACGCGTCCCTCGGGCGCTTCCGGAGTGCGGTCCACCGGCCTTCGGGGAGTCACGTTCGACTGGGCGGTGTGGCGACGAGGACCGGACCAGAGCGCGGGGATGACGATCCAGTTGTCCGCCAGGGCATAGGCAGCGGCCTCGTAGTTGACCCGCCAGCCGCGGAAGTGGGGCCAGGCCTCCTCCGGCGTCCGCTCGACGGGGAACCCCGCGCGGCGAATGAAGGCGACGGCCTCGGCGAACTCATCATAGGTGAGCGCGATCTCGGCGTCGGGCCGCGGGTCGTCCTCGACCGCGATGCCGGACGCGCCGGCGAGTGTGCGCATCGCCAGGTACCCCATCCGCAGGCACTGTCGGGCCTCAAGCGGTGCGCGTCCGGGCGCCAGCGCGTTGTAGAGGGCAGCGGCGTCGAGCACCGCCAGCAGGCTGATGATCCATGATCGGGTCGGGTGCGGGGATCGGAAGGCCATCAGCCAAGGGTAGTTGGCGTGCGTTTCCGTCACATCGGCGGCCCAGTGCTCCCATTCGGCGAAGAGCGCCGGAAGCGTGGCGAGGTCGCCGACGAGCTGCTGCCGGGCAAGCAGTTCCGGCCCCCACGCTGGTTCGCCGGCCCGGCTGCCGAGGAGGGTCATCAGCGTTTCGCGGCGGTTGTAGGAGGCGTAGATGGTCGGCAGGTAGGCAATCTGGAGGGCGACGGCGACCAGCCCTGTGGCGGCTGCGAGGCAGGCGACGGTCGTTTCCTCGCCGCCGTCGGCCGCCGCGAACCCAAGCGTCAAGAGCGAGGAACCGCTGAGGCGAAGCGCATCGCCGTAGGTCCCGCCGACGAAGGGCCAGAAGACCAGTCCATAGCCAAGGAAGAGGAGGAGGAGCCAACCGCCCAGGAGCGCCAGGAGGGACACCGGCCCGAGGAGCGCCAGGACCCGGTCCTGGGTCTCGTAGTGGCGCAGCCGCTTGGCGACGGCCAGGAACGGCACCTGGACGGATCGCCAGAGGACAAAGGTGATGCGGGAGGAGACGCGGCGCGGCAGGATCAGGCTGTCGATCAGGCTGCCGCAGGTGCACAGCACCATCACCACCCCTGCTGCGAACCCGATCCACCGCAGCGCCTCGGCCATTACCGGTCCCCTCTCCCGCCGCCCCCGGTTCCATTCCTGTCATAGCCAGGGTCGGCTCAGACCATCGACCGGCGTTCACGAGGCGGGCATGGACAACAGGAATGCCGGCACGGGTCACCCCGTCCGGCGCGCGAAGGTCTTGCGAGAGAAGAGCCAAGCAGCACACCAGCCGGACGCGAGCGGCCGGTCCACCACGGCGAGAGGCGGGTGCCTAGCTCTGGTTGCGACGACGGCGGCGCTCGGCCTTGCGGCGCTTGGCGCGGTTTTCCTCCTGCACGCTCACGAAGCGGAGGCCACGCCGGTGCTCACGGATGATCCCGGAGCGCTCAATGCCCTTGGTGAAGCGCCGGAGGAGCTGCTCGAAGCCCTCGGACTCGCGAAGTTCGACCCGCATGCGTTCCTGTCACCGTCCACGATCGGGGTGTCCCCGAGGTCCATCCGCGGCGGGGCGGTCCCGCCATCTTCTGGGCCGAGTATACGACACGGCGTTCCGGCAGCGCAGCGATAAGGCGGGCACGCTGCGTGCGCTCGGGGCCGGCGCGCCGGTGACCGCGATCAACCGATTGCAGCGAGGAGCACGCCCGTGTCCGGTTCGCCTATCCCCGCCGGGACGGCCGGCACCATGCCCGGCATTGCCATCTATCCCGGCCAGCCGGGCAGCGTCCACGTCACCGAGCTCCCGCGTCCGCAGCCGAGGCCCAATGAGGCGGTGGTCCGGGTGCGCCGGGTCGGGGTCTGCGGCACCGACCGGGAGCTGATCGAGGCGAAGCTCGGCGCTCCGCCCCCCGGCTCACGGGAGCTGGTGCTTGGGCACGAGGTACTCGGCATGGTCGAGGCGACCGGCCGCGAGGTACGCGCAGTCAAGGCTGGCGACCTGGTCGTCGCTACCGTCCGCCGCCCTGACGGTTGCCCTGCATGCCGGACCGGACAACCGGACATGTGCATCCAGCGGGCATACACCGAGCGCGGGATCCTTGGCGCCCACGGCTACATGGTCGAGCAGTTCACCGAACGGGAGCCGTTCCTCGTGCCGGTGCCCGCGTCCCTGGAAGGTGTCGGGGTGCTGGTTGAGCCGTTGAGCGTGGTTGAGAAAGCCATCCGCCACGCCGACCTGATCCAGGCTCGGCTCCGCTCCTGGGCGCCGACGACCGCGCTCGTCCTCGGTGCCGGCCCGATCGGGCTGCTCGGCACGTTGCTGCTGCGGCTACGTGGAGTGGAGGTCGTCACGGTCGCCCGACGTCCAGCGCCGAACCCGGCCGCGGCGGTGGTCGAGGCCTGCGGCGCCCGCTACCACTCCGTGCGCGAGACGCCTCTCGCCGACGTGGCCGCTACCCTGCCCAACATTGATCTGATCCTGGAGGCGACCGGGGTGAGCGCGCTGGTGGCCGACGGCATGACGCTGCTCGGCAACAACGGAGTCCTCGTCCTCCTCAGCGTCACGGGCGGCGAATCAGTCGCGCCTGTGCCGTTGGACGCGATTAACCGAGAGTTCGTATTCGGCAACAAGGTGATGGTCGGCAGCGTCAACGCCGGCCTGGAGGACTTCGCGGCGGGCGTCGAGCACCTCGCCGAGTTTGAACGCCGCTGGCCCGGCCTCACGAGCCAGGTCATTACCCACCGACTGCGCGGGTTTGACGAGGCGGAGCGAATCGCCGACGCGACGGACGACGGCATCAAGACGGTGGTCGAGTTCGCGGTGGACTGAGGGCACCGAGCTAAGCGGTCAGAGGGAAGCACCAGGCCGCGTGCCAAAGCTCGGCGCGGGGAGCCCCTGGGCGTTGCTCCGCCGGTCGAGCAGGGCGGGCCATTCGCCTAACCGCGATTGGCGTCGCCGTGTGATGTGACATGCCCTTCGGAGGAGTCTGATGGACGGTCCGATGACGAAGGAACAGCTCAGCCTGTTGAAAAAGTCGGGGATTGATCTCTATTGGTGCTCGAATCGGGTCCTAGGGCCTCGATCTACATGGATTCGGGCCTCCATCAGCCCCCTGGAAGGGTTCGGACGATCTAGGGGCGAGTTTTTCAACAGGCTGAGCCCTTCTCTGGTCCTTCCCGTTAGTTTGGACCTATCGCTCTCGATCACCTCCGAGAAACGGGAACGGGCCGGCGAGGTTGCGTAGTGAAGACCCCGCTGTGCGTGGAATTCACTGGCACCCTGGACGTGATCGGCGTGCGGGATGCTTGGTGAGAATGGTCCTACCCGAGCAGCAGACCAGCTGCTCGGGTAGGATTGACGCGATAACAGAGCTACGCAGGAAACCCGGGATGGTTTGCACGTTCCCGCATGATTCGACTGGAGCCGACCGGAGCGGGCGGGGATGGCGCTGCCGAGCGACGCCGGCTGGAAGGGGCTCACGCGCTCAGGCGGAACGGCGGGTACTCGTCGGTGACGAGCGTCAGCGCGTAGCCGATCACCCGGTCGTTCCACCGGATCACGCCCTCGACGAAGCCGAACAGGCCCCGCGGGTACCGGCCGGTGAGGAGGATGGCGAACCACGCCCCGACCACCGCCGCGACCGCCGCGATGTTGAGGAAGAAGAGGACGACGTAGTGGGGGATCGCCAGCAACCACTTCGCTAGCGGCAGCCAGCGGTTGAGGTCGCGCGCCGCGTCGGGGTAGGCGTAGTCGAGGCGGACCGCCTGCTGGTCGTCGGTGGAGGGGTAGCGGTCGTCCATCAGCGCCAGGTAGGCCACCACCCGGCTGCCGAAGCGCTGCAGCTCGAGGTTCCAGTCGAACCACCACCGCGGGTACTTTTGGCGGAAGACGATCATGAGGAGCGGACCGACGAACAGCACGCCACCGGCGCCGGCGGCGGCCGTCGTCCCGTCGCCGGAGTCCCAGAGCGTGGTCGCCCCGGAGACCGCGCCTAGGACGAGCAGGATCGGGATCGCCACGATGGGGCGGAACAGGGTCTTCGCCCGGTCGAGCGGGCGATCCGGATAATCGACCGAGAACTGGACCGGATAGGCTCCGGCTTGCATTGCTTCCTCCATCTGCCGCGCCGCTGACGCTTCATCGGCGGGCGAATTGCTTGGGCACGTTGGTCGGTGCCGCTCGACTGAGACCAGGATAGACGGCGCCCGCGTCGGAAGTGTGGCCGAGGGGTCACGGGAGTGTGCCGACCCCGACTGTCCTGGCCGCACCCCCATCAATCCCGGTCGCATCGCTCTACGAGGAACCACTCGCTCGTGTACTTGGGCCCGATGTCGTCCGCACAAATCCATCGAATTCGAGCGGAGCACGCCTCGCCATGACATGCTTGACACGTGTTTGCCGGTCGCTGTGGCAGAGGTGCGGCTCCCGTGACACCGGGGATCGGCCGTCCGGGCCGCGACATTGGTGCGCCTTGTGCGACAGTACCTGCCGACGGCCCCGGTTCGGCGCACGTCCGGCGGCTATCGGGGAGGATCGGGTGGGGATGGACGTGTTTGTGGCGACCACCGGCCACGGCGTGGCCGTGGCGTCGCGCGGCCCGGGCGGCGGCTGGTCCGTCGAGCGCGCCCTCGCGGGCCACGACGTGCGCTGCCTGGCCGCCGACCCGGTCCGGCGCGGCGTCGTCTTCGCGGGCACCCAGGGGACCGGCGTGCTGCGGTCGGCGGATGGCGGCCGGCGGTGGGAACCGGCGGGCCTCGACGGTCGGATCGTCAAGGCGCTCGCGGTGAGCCGAATCGAACCGGACACGCTCTACGCGGGGACGAAGCCGGCGCTCATCTTCGTCTCCCGGGACGGTGGCGCCAATTGGGAGGAGCTCAGCTCGTTCCGGCGGATCCCCTCCCGCCGGTTCTGGCGCTCCCCCGCGGAGCGGCCCTTCACGGCCTGCGCGCAGGCCATTGCGCTTTCGCCCACCGACCCCAGCGTGGTCGTGGTCGGGATCGAGGCCGGGGCCACGGTGCGCAGCGCGGACGGCGGCCTGACGTGGAGCGGGCACCGGCGCGGGGCGTTGCGCGACTGCCACACCCTGGCCTTCCACGCGGTCAGCGGCGACTGGGTCTACGAGGCCGGCGGGACCGGCGGCGGCGCGGCCGTCAGCCGCGACGCCGGGCGGACGTGGACGCCGCAGAGGGCCGGGCTCGACCGCCACTACGGGTGGGCCTGCGCTGCCGACCGCGCCCGCCCGGACGTGTGGTACGTCTCGGCGTCCCCAAGCGCCGGGAAGGCGCACGGCGAGGGCAGCGCCGGGGCCGGAATCTTCCGCTCGACCGACGGGGCGTGGCGGCGCCTGGAGGGCGGCTTGCCGGGGCCGCTGGACCACATGCCGTATGGCCTGCTGACCGACCCGGACGCGCCCGGCCGCGTCTGGGCCGGCCTCGCAAACGGCCAGGTGTGGCACGGCACGGACCACGGCGACCGCTGGGAGCGGCTGCCGTTCGATCTCGGCGCGGTGCGGCCGGCGCTGCTCCGGCTCTGAGGGCCCGCCCACGCCCTCCGCGCCATGCCGACGTGACCGCCCATCCACCCGTTCGGAAAGCGCGCGCGGAGGTGCGCGCCACATGGCTGGGCGCGCCCTGTGCTCGGCCCATCGGCGGCGGTGCGAAACGACATCATCCCTGCCAGGCGTGAGTGCACGCATGGTTCAAGCATGTCGTGGCGAGGTGTCGAGCGGAGCGGGGAACTCCAGTGCGCTAAGTGGTTCCAACATCCAATCGGGGCCGAAGCAGCTAAACTCGGTTGCCTGTGCCGTGAATGCGCCGCCAAACGAGCTCCCGATAACAGCCCAGCCTGTTGAAAAACTCCCTGGACGGGCGCCGTGAAGCGTGATCCACCCTCTCCCGGCGGTCGGAATTGGGGCATATCGGTACCATTGGACACCTTCAGAGCCCGTTGATGGACACCGTTCCGACTTTTTCAACAGGCTGAGCTGCTTGCGCGGATCGGCGAGGAACGGACGCGGCTAGAGGCCCTGCTGGCCGAGGTCGGGTTGGAGCGGATGACCGAGCCGAACGTCGACGGCTTTTGGTCGGTGAACGACGTCCTCGCCCACCTCACCTACTACGAGCGGCGGATGGCGGAGCGGCTCGAAGAACACCTCCGGGGGGAGCCACACGCGCCGACCGAGCGCGACGAGCTGGGCATCGAGGAGCGCAACGCGCTCGCCTACGAGGCGGCCCGTGATCAATCAGTAGCCGAGGTTCTCGCCGAATCGCGCCGCGTGTTCGACCGCTTGCTCGCGGCGGTGAGCGCCTTGTCAGAGGAGGAGGCGACCGAACCGGGTCGAGTGCCCCTGCCGGACGACGAGCCAGCCTCCGTAGCGGTGGCGGGCGAGTCGTACGAGCACTACCACGAGCATCTCCCGACCCTCCGAACCTGGATCGAGCACCGGGCCGGCTTACCCTAGGTCGGGAGTAGCCGGGCGACGGGAGTTGCACGCCGGCATCCCAGGCTGAACCTGCCCGCATCCCCCGGTCCTCCCCAAGGACATGATGTCCCTATCATCACCGCGCCGATGCGAACCTGGCCGGAAGCCCGTCGCCGAAGTGCGTAACCAGCCGGAGGACGTGTCCACCGTCGCATCGGCCGCTGTCCCGAAGCATGGGAGGCGCCGGCGTGCCCGTTGGCCCCAGGCACGGACGACCCAGGCACTCATGACCTACACGGCCCGAATCGTGCGAAGGGGCCGCGAACGAGCGCCTCGCCCGAACCGGTGCGGCATCATCGGCATTGTGAAGCGCGGGCGCAGGTGAAGCTGGAACCGCCGCGTGGCTCGACGCAGGATCGCCGAACTGCTAGAGAGACGCCAAAGGTTCCACTCTTCTTCCCATCGTCGACCGCATGGACACGGTGCGAGCCGGAAGCGCCTCGCAAAGTCATGCTTGCCACCGGTCAGCTTTAGGGCTGGCCAGGCAACGGGCAGGTCCGCGACGGCATGGCGACCAACCAAGGGCAGATCAAGAAGCGGGAAGGCGCCGCGAACCGATATGAGCGACGATGCACGGCCGGTTCGAGCTGGCCACCACCTGAACAGCGGGAGGCTGGGGATGGTCCGGACCGCGCGACATTCGTCGGCTCGTGTGGGTGTTCACGGTGCGCGAAGGCCGCAGGCATCGGCCGTCGGCGGTGGCGCGCAGCGCGGCTCGGCGCAGGCCCTCTCGCGGTTACTACGCCTCCTCGTGCTCACGACGGTGTTGACGGGCTCAGCGCCGATTCCGGTCGTCGCGCAGGACGACACGCCGGCGCCCCCGCCCCTGGAGAACGTTCCAGCAGACACCGACCGGGATGGCCTCGCCGACGGTGTCGACAACTGCCCGGCGGCGCCCAACGCGGACCAGGCCGACAGCGACGGCGATGCCGTCGGGGACGCGTGCGATCCAACGCCACGCGGTCCCGACACCGACGGAGACGGCGTCCCGGACGCCGCTGACAATTGCCCGACGACCGCAAACCCCGATCAGGTCGATGGCAACGCCGACGGGGCCGGGGACGCGTGCGTTCCGGTCGCCTCCCCAACCCCAGCCCCCACCCCGTCCCTAGCGCCGACCGCCACGCCGTCGCCGACACCGTCGCCCGCTCCATCACCCACACCGTCGGCCACGCCTCGCCCGACCCCATCGCCCTCGCCCACTGCAAGCCCGACGCCGGAGCCCGTGCCCATCGTTTCGGGTGTCGCAGCCTGGGCACCGGGATCGTCCTTGGTGACGGTCGCGGTCCCAGCGGTGGTCGCCCGGATTGACGCGGGCAGCTCGCGGGAGGATGAATTGGCGGGGTGGAGCGACGACAGCGGTTTCTTCGGTGGCCGCGCCCAATCGGCCACCGGGACGGTCGACATTGCGGGCACCGATGAGGATGCGCTCTACCGGACCGAGCGCCGCGCCCGGCGCAACCGGTTCCGCTACGAGATCCCGGTGCCGACCGCCGGCCTCTACACCGTGCGCCTCCACTTCGCCGAGCTCCGGTGGGGCGCCCCCGGAGGAGGACCGGGTGGACCCGGGTGCCGCGTCTTCAGCGTCAACGCCGAGGGCGGACCGGCCGAGCTCGTCGACTACGACATCAACGCCACGGTCGGTCCCTTGACCGCCGTAGTCGAGGAGTTCGCCGTTGAGGTAAGCGATCTCGTCCTCAACCTTAACTTCCGGGCCCGGGTCGACCGTCCCACCGTCGCGGCGATCGAAGTGATCGGCCCCCCGGTTCTGGTCGCGGTCCCCGCCGCCACCGCGGGTGGGGTGCCGGCCCCGGGATCGGGCTTCGCCATCGCCACCGACTGGATCGATATCCGTGGTGCGGCGGGCGCCGGTGCCGAGGTGATCGCCAAGCTGCCGGCCGGCGCGGCGGTGCTGCTCACCGGGATCGACGCGTATGGCTCCTACTACGTGTACTACGGCGGCGGGCTCGGCTGGGTCCCGGCCGCCACGCTAGCGCTGCCCGCCCTCCCGACCCCCGCCGGAGCGGCGGTCACCGACGAGGACATCGTCCGCATCATTACCCAAGCCGCCGACCGCTACGGCCAGCCGCGGGAGGACATGCTGCGGGTGGCGCGCTGCGAATCGTGGCTGGAACCGAACGCCGTCAATCCGGCTGGCTCCTACGGCCTCTTCCAGTTCGTCGCAACCACCTGGGCGTCCACGCCATACGCTGCCTACAGCATCTTCGACCCGTGAGCCAGCGCCAACGCCGCCGCCTGGATGTGGTCCGTGGGCCGACGCGGTGAGTGGGTCTGCCAGTAACGTAGACGCGAAGCGGGTCGGCGGGGAGGTGCCTGTCACTGACTCGCGCACTCCCTCGTCGGGAGCCCATCCCGTTCGGGAGGGTTCACCGAGATCCGCTCCACCTAGACGACGGTCTGACAGGCCATGCCTCATCCGGGTCTGACCGGGTCGCCTGCCGTGGGCGCCGCCCGGTTGCGGGAAGGCCGACGGCAGGGAGCGAGACCCGACTATCTACCCGACCAACCGCGCCACGGCGCCGCAGAGCCGGTCAATTTCCTCGTCGGTCGTAAGGTAGTGGACGGAGGCGCGGACGAGGCCGAGGAGGCCACGAGCGTCCATGTCCCAACGCGTACTGGTGGGGGACGTCCACGAGACGTTGATCGCCTGCTCGCGCAGGGCAGCCTGCACCGCGGGCGCTTCGATACCCTCCACGACGAACGTGACGATGCCGCCTTTGACCGCACCCAGGTCGTGAACGCTGACACCGGGGATCTCACCCAGGCGCCGGCGGAGGACATCGGCTTGGCGCTGAACGCGATGCCAAATGGCGTCGAGCCCGAGGTCGAGCGCATAGTCGATCGCTACCCCCATCCCCAACTTGCCGGCCACGAAGCTTTCCCAGTTCTCGTAGCGGCGGGCGCCAGGATGGATGGTGAAGCTGTCGGGGGCCGTCCATTCCGCCGCGCGGATGTCGAGGAAGGGCGGGGGCAGGCGCTCAATCAGCGGGCGGCGCACGTAGAGGAAACCGACGCCGCGCGGGCCGCGCAGAAACTTGCGGCTCGTCGCCGACAGGACGTCGCAGCCGATGGCATCTACGTCGATCGGCATCTGGCCAATCGTCTGGCAGGCGTCGAGCAGATAGAGTGCGCCCGCGTCGCGGGCGAGGCGGCCGATCTCGGCCGCCGGCTGGACCAGCCCGCCGTTGGTCGGCATGTGCGACACGGCGACCACCTTGACGCGCTCGTCGAGCATGTCGGCCAGCGCGGCGACCGACAGCTGCCCATGCTCGTCGTTCGGCACGACCTCGACGCTGACCCCCCGCTCGACCATCTGCAGGAAGGCGATGGCGTTGCTGCCGTACTCCGAGACGGAGGTCAGGATGCGGTCCCCTGGGGCGAAGGGGATGGCGTAGAAGGCCATGTCCCACGCCCGGGTCGCGTTCTCGACGATGGCGATCTCGTCGGGTGCCGCGCCGAGCAACCGGGCGATTGCGGCGTAGATCCCGTCCAGCCGCGCCGCCGCGTCGTCCTCCGCCTCGTACCCGCCCGTCCGCGCTTCCCGCTCCAGATGATCGACGACGGCGTCAAGCACCGGCCGCGGCATCAGCGAGGCGCCGGCGTGGTTGAAGTGCGTTACCTCCGCGCACCCCGGCGTTTCCGCGCGCAAACGAACCACCTCAAGCGTGAGGTCGCGCACAGGCGCCTCGACGGGGATAACGGTCACCAGGCGACTCCTCTCGGTTCCGAAACGCGCGACGTTGCGGCGCCCATTATCGCGTTCAAGGCGGAGCCGGGGAAGGAACGTCACACGCGGGCGAGTGATCCGCCGGGAACAACGGCGTCGGTCGGCTGTCCACGACCTGTCCGACCATCCCGATCCGATCGTGCAGCGCGGTCGCCATCCTGTCGGGGTCGTCCGTCGCGAGCCGGACGGTGCGTACCGGCGGGCTCACGCCGAAGGGGCGCTGGAGCGTAATCGGAGCCCGCAACGAGAGAACCACCTGAGTCCTGCCGCCGACCGCCAGGTAGGCGGTCTCAGTCCCCGGTGGCACGGACAAGCCGTCCGTGCCGTCCGGCGCCCGGTCGTACTCGACCGCCGGCGCCGCGCCGGCGTAGGGCACCAGCCTCTCGGCCGGCAGGCCGGTCCGGACCCGCAGGTTCGACGCTTCCAGACGGTGTGGCAAGCCCGTGTTGGCGCGGCCCGGCACGCCCTCCCGAACGAGTCGCGCGGGTCCAGCCCGGTTCGCATCGAACCGTATACAGGATCGAATCCCGATCAGCTGGACGGTTGGGAGGGATCGTGCGACGCGCGGCAACTGGCACGTTCGTCCTCGAGTACATCCGACGAAGCGGCTAAGCGGTCGCTCTCCTCGCCAGGTGCCGTCTCGCCCAGGCCCCAGGCCTGGTCAGCACGGGGAGTGAAGGCGCCGAGCTGCATCAGGGCGGCTTGCTGCTGATCGAGGGGCAGATCGCCGATGATGACTTCGGCCAGATGCTGCACCTGCTTCGAGTCGACGTGGCCGTTGGCGTCCAGTCTGAACTCACCCTGCATCGCCCGGTGGACGCGGTCGACGGCCACACCGAAGGCGCCGGCTACCTGGTCGGCGGTGAACCGCGCTCCCTGCCCCTGCGCCTCACCCGCCGGAACGTACTCGCCCGGCCCCGTGATGCCGGCTCGGATCGGCGTATCGCTCATTCGTCGTCTCCCAGTCGTTCGTGCGTGCGTCGAAGCACGGGTTCGAAACGAGGTCGCGATGCATCGCGCCCCTCCAACCATCTCGGCGTCTTGCCGACTCGCCGTCTCGCCGACTCGCCGCCTACCCCTCGGAGCTCGGGTCGGCGCTGGTGCCTTCGAGTTGGCCGTGGGGAACGCGCCGAGTGCCGCCGCTGTCCTCTTCCTGGTAGGAGCGGTCACCACCGAACTGCTCGCCCTGAGTGCCCCACCCCTCCCCGAAGCCGTGCGCCTCATCGCGGGTCCCCGGTCCCGGCTTCACCGTGTCAATGTCGCGTTGGGCGACCCAGACGCCTGCGGGCGCCGCGTCGCCCGCATCGAACAGCTGCGACTCGCCCGTTTCGGCGTTGACGTAGAAGCCGGTGTGATCCACGACGCCGGCGACCACGTCGAGGCGTCCGGCGTCGTCAGGGTTCAACCCGAGACCGGCGAGGTGCGGAAAACGATCGAGCGTGCCCATCTCGCGTAACATCGCCATGGAGCGTGGTTCCTCCTCGGCCGTTGACGTCGCCCGCGGGACCGTGAACCGTCTCACCCATCGCGGGAATCTATTCGAGACGAGCGGCGCCGTCGCACGCCCCGTGCCGCTCCCAGCGAGGCCACCTCCCCGAGCCGCGATTTGCCGTCCGCCGCCTGACGCCTGCCTTGAAGGAGCGCCCCGTCCGTGATCGATCTGCTGCTTCTCGGCACCGGTGGCTGCATGCCCCTCCCCGACCGCTGGCTCTCCAGTCTCCTGGTGCGCTGCGCCGGCGAGCTCACCCTCTTCGACTGCGGCGAAGGAACGCAGATCTCCTGGCAACGCTTCGGCTGGGGCTTCCGCCGCCTGGGCGCCATCTGCCTGTCGCACGTCCACGCCGACCACGCGGCCGGCCTCCCCGGCCTGTTCCACGCCCTCTCTAACGCCGGTCGGACGGAACCGGTCGCCCTCTACGGCCCCGCCGGCACCGCCGAGGTCGTCGCCGGCCTGCGCAGACTCGCCCCCTGGTTGCCGTACCGACTGGAGGTTCGGGAATTGACGGACGGCGACAGCGTCCAACTCCCCGGCGGTCTGATGGCGGTGACCGCCGCGGGCAAGCACGCGGTGCCCTGCCTCGCCTACCGCGCCGGGTTGAGCCGTGCCCGTCCGTTCTTACCCGAGCGCGCGACCTCCCTCGGCGTCCCGCTCCCCTTCTGGCGGGCCCTCCAGCGCGGCGAGCCGGTGAGTTGGCCCGGCGGCGCAGCGTCACCCGACGATGTCCTGGGCCCGCCGCGGCGCGGCCTGGCCTTCGCTTACGTCACCGACACTCGACCGCTGCCCGCCTTTCCGGCGCTACTCTCAGGCGTCGATCTCCTGGTCTGCGAGGGGACCTACGGCGACGCCACGGATGCCGTTAAGGCCGTCGAGCGCGGACACATGACCTTCGCCGAAGCGGCGACGCTGGCCCGCGATGCCGCGGTCGGTGCCCTCTGGCTGACCCACTTCAGCCCCGTCCTCACCGACCCGCCGGCCTACCGCGACCAGGCGACACGGGTCTTCCCGGACACAACTATCGGGTATGCCGGATTGACGACCACGCTCTCCTTCCCGGACGAGGACGACGGATAGCGACGGCGCCGAGAGACGTCCCGGCTCCCAACTCGTCGATTGACGGCCACGCCCCGCCGTTCCTCGGCGGTGTGGCCATGCCAATCCGGTCACGACCCCCCGGCCAGCCGGAGACCGCCAATGCCGGCGACGATGAGCAGGATGCAGAGCAGACGCACGGCATCACGCGACTCGCCGAAGAGCACGATGCCAAGGATGACGGTGCCGACGGCGCCGATCCCCGTCCAGACCGTGTACGCCGTGCCAAGCGGCAGCGTCTTGAGCGCTTGCGAGAGGAAGAGAACGCTGACGGCCATGGCGGCAACCGTGCCGACGCTCGGCCAGAGACGGCGGAAGCCGTCCGTGTACTTCAGCCCGACCGCCCAGGCAACCTCGCACACCCCCGCGATCAACAGGTAGAGCCACCCCATCCCCTGCCCCCCTTCTCGGCCCGTGCCGGGGACAATCGTCCCGGTGCAGGACGACGCCCCTCGCTCTCCCACTCGCAGACCCCGATCGCGCGGCGGACGGTGAAGCCACCACGACGGTCCGCATGGTAGTCGCTGGGCCGGAGCAATCGTGCCGGCCGGCTACAAGACGGCTTGGGTCTCGCCGGCCATTGCGACGACCACCACCGAGGTAGTCGAGCGTGCCGGCGTCTCCTTGACCTTTAGGCACGCCGGAGGTAAAATGAGAACTAATGTTCGATACCTCGCCCGTCCCTGAGGCGGCGAAGGAGCTCCGCATCATGAGCATCGTTACCAACAAGGACGCCGCCGATATCCTCTTCAATGTCGCCACCATCCTCGAGCTGGCGGAGGACAACCCATACCGCGTCCGAGCGTACCGCCGCGCGGCCCGCCTACTGCTCGGCAGCCGCGAGGACGCCAAGATCCGCCTCACCGACAAGGGGGAGTTGGATCTGCCCGGACTCGGTCCGCGCCTGCGCCGCAAGCTCGGTGAGCTGTTGAGCACCGGGCGGATGCGCTTCTATGTCGACCTGTGCGTCGACCTGCCGGACGGTGCCGCCCGCCTGATGCAGATCCCGGCGGTCGGCCCCAAGACCGCGTTGCGCCTGCACGAGGAGCTTGGCCTCTCGTCCGCCGCCGATGTCTACGCCGCGGCCCAAGGCGGCAAGATCCGCGCGCTCTATGGGTTCGGTCCGAAGCGCGAGCGACAGCTTCTGCAGGGCGCAGAGGCGGTCCTGGCGGGCAACGTCCGCAGCTTCGTGCCCCAGGCGGCCGATCTTGATGGCGAGCCGGAGATCGCGCTGATCGCGGAGCTCGACATCGATCCGGACGTCGGCGTCCATCCACGGCCGGCGGCCAGCCAGGCGCCGCTCACGCTGCCGGAGGCAGCGTAGGTGCCGCGCCCATTCCGCCCGTACGGCTTTGGGCATGCTGCCCGCTCGGGACCGGGGCCGCGCCCCAACGGCGCGTCCGGCAGAGGGATTGCCGACGACCCGACGGAGGACGAGGCGCTCACCGGGCTGGAAGGGGACGATCTGTTCGCGGCCCTCGCCGCCGGCGAGGAACCGGAAACCGACCCTCGGACCGATGGCCAGGAAACGACGCCCGGTGGCATGCCCGCCGCCGGCGATGACGCGACGCGCCTGGTTAACCCTGGCGTCCGCGCCGCGTTCGGGCTGACCCGCGCCCCGGCGTTCGACTTGACGCCGCGTCCCTACCAGGAGGAAGCGATCGCGTCCTGGTTACGCCACGACGGCCGCGGCGTCGTCGTCCTCCCGACGGGCGCCGGCAAGACGGTGGTCGCCCTGGCGATCGCGACCCGGTTGGGCCTACGGACGCTGGTCGTGGCACCGACGATCGAGCTGCTGCACCAGTGGCGCGAGGGTTTGGCCCAGCGCCTCGGCTACCCGCTGGAGGAGGTCGGAATCGTCGGCGGCGGTAAGCGCACGGTGCGCGACCTGACCGTCATCACCTACGACTCGGCCGCGATGCCGCACCGCCGGCTGGACGGGTTCGGCCTGCTGGTCGTCGATGAGGTCCACCACCTGCCGGCACGCGCCTACCGAGCCATCGCGGGCAAGATCAACGCCCCGTTTCGCCTCGGCCTGAGCGCCACCCCGGAGCGCTCGGACGACGCGCACGAGGACCTGGACTACCTGATCGGCCCCATCGTCTACCGCAAGAGCGCCGCGGAGCTGGCGCGCGACCGGCACATTGCCGAGTACACGGAGAAGCGCCTGTTCGTCGACCTCTCCGCCGACGAGCAGATGCGCTACGACCAGTTGATGGCGGAGTACAAGTGGTACCTCGCGTCCCGCCGCGGCAGCCTCGGGCGTCCGGAAGGGATGTTCGTCGAGATGATTCGCCGCTCCGGCTACGACCCCGCCGCGCGCTCCGCGCTGCGCGCCCACCACCAGGCGCGGATGATCGCCCTCAACGCCGACGCCAAGATCGCCAAGGTGGTCGATCTCCTCGCCAAGCACCGCGACGACAAGGTGATCGCGTCTTCTCCGAGTACAACGCGATGGTCGACGTCCTCAGCGAGCGCCTGCTGCTGCCGGCGATCACGTACCGGACGGCGCCGCCCGAGCGGCGGCAGATCCTGGACCGCTTTCGGAACGGGGAGTACGGGAAGCTGGTGACGGGCCGGGTCCTGAACGAGGGGGTCGACGTGCCGGACGCGAACGTCGCGGTCGTCGTCAGTGGCTCCTCGGCGACCCGGGAGTACATCCAGCGCCTCGGTCGGGTGTTGCGCCCGAAGCAGGAGCGCGCCCTTCTCTACGAGTTGGTCACGCGGCGGACGACCGAAGGCCGTAGCGCCCGCAAGCGCCGCCCCAAGGACGAGATCGACCCGGACCGCCGCGAGCGACGCCTTGCCACGGTCCGATCCGAGATCGAGATCGAGTAGACAGGAAACGGGAGACGGGAGAACGGTTGTCGGGGCGAGGCATGCATCGCCCGGTCGCGGACCCAGATGATTTGGGCGCGATGCGGGTGACCGATGCAGGCCCCCGTACTTCGAACCCCCCACCCGCCACGAGGGAAGGACACCATGGCGTTTCGCCGGCAGGACATCCCCAAGACGACGCGCAAGGGCGAGGACGGGAAGCCCCGGCGCCTCTACCCGCGGTTTGCCAAAGATCGCTCCCTGCTACCGAAGATCGACCTTGCCGTCGAGTACCTCGACGGGATGGTCGGGCGACGCCGCGGTGACCTGTCGCCCGACGTGGTACTCGAGCTGTTTGGGGACCCGAAGCTCGCGCGGTGCGTGCTCGCTTGCCTCGGCGACAGCTACCGCTACCGCACGCCCGACATCGCCGAGATCGTCGGCGAGGAGGCCGCCCTGGCGCTCGCGGCCTGGGACCTGCTCACACCGATCGACGTCCGTGGCCACGTCTACCGTGCCGCCAACGCCGAGCTCGGCGGGTTCGTCCCCGACACCGATCGGTCCGCCTTCCTGTTGCGCGTCGCTGCCCCCCTCGGCCTCGCGCCGCACCACCTCGAAGAGCTGCTTCACCTCGACGCGGAGCGCAACGCCGTCCTGATCCGGGTCGGTCCCCGGCCGAAGGCGGAAGATGTCCTCGCCCGCTACAACGCCATGCTCGCCGTCTCCGTCCTGCGCCACGCCTCCGAGGTGATACTGGAGCTGCCTGAGCTGGACAGCTCGACGATCGAGACGGTCTGCGCTCGCCACGAAGTCGGGTGGCGCCGCGTCGGGACGGAGACGATCCGCCTCGCCGGGCGACGCAACGCCCTCGGCTCCTGGGCACAGTTCGGCGTCCGCGTCGCCCGCTGCGCAACCCACCTGATCGCCCTCGCGCCCCGCTCCCCGAGCGGCTGCGCCGTCGTTCACCTCAACGACCAGCATCTGACGTTCGTGCTCGACGCCACCGCCGTCAACGCGCTCCGACCGAAGCGGCGCGCCGCCGCCACGGCGGATGGCGTCGTCCGCTGCGCGGTGCTCATGGACGAGGTCGCCGCACTGCGCCGGAAGGCCGGAGGCGGGACCAACGGCTGGACGATGCGCCGCGCGCTCGATCCGGTGGTCGTGGCCGGAGCGCTCGTTCTCCCCGAACTCGTCTTCACCCGCGATCAGATCGCCGTTGCCGTCGTGCCTGTCGCAGCCGGCACGGCTCCGGACGCGTCGTCGGCTCTGGCGGCGCTCAACTTGGCCCTCGCGGCGCGGCCGGTCATCGCCCTTGGGGTGCCGCCCACGGCCACGGCCGTGCCGGCGTTAGCGGCCACCGATGCGGCGGCCCTCATCGCGCTGCTCGACGAGGTTGCCGGCGGGCAGCTCGCGAGCCCAACACCACTCGGCCTGGTGGAGGACGAGGTGCTGTCGATCGGTTGGGTCGGGACCGAGCGCATGGCGGAGGTGCTCGGCGAGGCCGATAGGGCTCGCCTACCGGGCCGTGTCGAGCCGCTGACCCTTGATGGTGACGCCGCCTACGTCTCAGGTTTCGGCCTGTGCCGAGTCGCGCTCCTCGACGAGTTGCTCGACCGCCTCATCACCGGCCCGCTCGACGTCGCCACCCTCCGCGCCACGGTCGCGGCCCGCGTCGGCGACGGCCCAGGCGCCGATGCCCTGACCCTCCATCTCCTGAGTCAGCACGCCGTCGTGGCGCGGATCCGGCCTGATACCGAGCCGGTGGAGGGTGACCGAGCCGCCTGAAATGACGAAGGGCTACGCGGACGGCACATGGCAGCGACGAGCCGCCGTCGAAGGCTCTGCTTGGTCACCGTCCGAAACGTCCGTCGTCGACGCGCTCCAGCCGCCGATCCATCTTGTCGATCAGCCCTGCGGGCACGATCGCGTCGCCCGCCCCCAAAGTGACCATCGGCTCTTTACCCCATCCCCAAGCGGCCGCATGCGCATCCTCCAGCGCTTGCCCATCGAACGGCGCCGTGCAGCCGGTGAAGCGGGCGTAAGCACACTCGGAGAAACCCCGCTCCAGCGCGGGACGGCGTCGGCCAGTGTCGGGGCGCGTCCTCCTGCAGCCTCACTAGCCAGAGGAGGTAGCGCTGAACGTGGCCCAGCATGTCGAGGGCCCGCGCCCGCTCGCCCCGGGCGAGGACGGTGGACCCGGAGAGCACCTAATTGACGAAACCGCGGCACAGGAACCCCACTCGCTCCGGCGAGGCGCGGTCGAGCGGCGCTCCGGCGATCGCTTGGACGCGGCGAGTCAGCTCTCCCGTTCGGTCGAGGACAATCGCGGCGTCGGCCGACGGAAACTACGCGGTCTCGCGCCACGTCGTGTCGATGCGAGCGATGTCCGAGGCCTTGTCGAAGTGAAACTCCCCTCGGATCGGGCCGTCCAAGATCACGGTCCCGACACCGAACTCGTTGACGAAATAGAGCGCGAATGGGGAATCTAAGCCACCCATCCCGCCTGGTCGACCATTGCCAGCGCGTCGTCGAAGTAGAGGACGATCTCGACGTCGGGGCATCCCCTTCACCGAGGACCCACAAGCCGTACAGCAGCGCCGCGACAAGCCGACCGTCGTTCCAGCAGAGCGACCGCACCCGCTCGATCAGCGCTTCCTGCTTCCGCACCGGCCTCGGCGCCCACGCTCACTCCGTGCGACTACCCGGATCGCCTGTACAGTCGGTACGCCCCAACCTGGCGGAACCCGGCCGACGCGTACAGGGCTCGTGCCGCGTCGTTGCTGGGCTCGGCATAGACGATCGCGGTGCGGGCACCATGATCCCGTAGCCGGCGCAGCCCTTCCCGCACGACCGCCTTGCCCAGTCCCCGACCACGGAATGCCGCCCGGGTCCCGACCGGTTCAAACTCGCCGCTCCTGTTGACCGGGTCGAGCCAGCAAATGCAGTACGACGCGGCCGTCCCGTCGGCGGCGACCGCGACGAGGTCGAGCTCGGGCAGGTAGCCATCGATCGTCCGCAGGCGCCGGTAGGCCCGGAGCGTCACCTTCGAGGGGTGCCAGACTTCGCGGTGGATCGCAACGCGCTCCGCGAATTCGGCCTCCTCGGCGACGTGCCGGATCACGAAGCCATCCGGGAGATCGGCGTCAGGGACAGCGTCGGACAGGTCCTGTTCGAGGTGGACGAGTTCCAATTTCCCCGGCTCAAAGCCGAGGCGGAGGAGGACCGCCGCGGTTCCCGCGTGGGGCTCGAACGCGGCGGTCTGGAGCGTCGCGGGCTGGGTGCTGGCCGTTCGCGCGCACTCCTGCCGGCGACCTTCCGCCCAGGCGAGCATCTCGCCTTCCAGCCAACCTTGACCACGAAGGGTTGGGTGAATCTGGAGGTCGACGAAGGCCGGTTCCCTGAACCAGGCGAAGCCAAGTAGCTTCCCCTCGCCGTCCCGCCACAGCCGAATGTCCCGCCGAGGATTGAAGACCGTGTTCTGGTACAGCCCCCAGAGCAGATCGCCGACGTGGAAGTAGCCAGCCCGCGGGTTGTCCGCCGCCGCTTGGATGAGGAAATCGCGCATCGCATGGACGTCAGTATCCCCGCCAAAGGGGACCGATATTGCAGTGGCGGCCATGGTGATTCACCTCCCAGCCCGGTGCAAAACGCTCCGACAGCCCTACGCGTCCGCAACGAGGGGCTCCCGCTCGGCCGCCAGTCGCTCCAGCAACTCCACCCTCGCTCCGGCCCCGGCAGCGCCTCCATCTCGTCGCGTAGGCGTTGGGCATTCTGCCGGTAGCGCGGATCTCGCAGAACCTCCCGGACGGCCGCGCCGATGGCCGCCGGCGTCCGGTCGTCCGGCCCGATCACCCGACCGAGGCCAAGCCCGCGCACCGTTGGGCGTTCTCGGGCTGGTCGGCCGCGATCGGGATGACGACCACCGGCAGCCCGTGCCCCACGGCCGCCAACACGGTGTTGTGCCCGCCGTGGGTCACGACGAGGTCGCAGTGCGGCAGGAGCAGGCTCTGGGACGTAGCGCTCGACGTGCACGTGGGGCGGCTGCGGTCCCAGCTCCGCCGGGTCCTTGCCCCGCCCGACGGTGACGACGAGCGTGCCGGTCTCGTCCCGCAGCCCCTCGAGCACCGCCTGGAAGAGCGCGGGGAAGACACCGAGGAAGGGAATGTTGGGTAGCTCGGTGCCGAAGGTGGCGTAGACGACGGGCCGGTCAAGGTCCGGACCGAGCCAGGCGGGCGCCGCCTCGCGGCCGGAGCGGTCGAAGACGACGGTGCGCAGGTGGTGCATCGTGGGGCCGGAGTGCCGCCGGGTCCTGGTAGGACGGCGGCACGAACGCCAGCAGCAGGTAGCGGTAGGCATCTGCAGGTCGGGGTCGGGGGGCAGCCCGACCGCGCGGCGAACTGGGTCGAGTTGGGCACTGAGCCGGTCCCGGAACGCGGTGAAGTCGAAGAAGTGCCCGATCTGCACCGCGGCGTGGGGGATCCCCGCAGCCTCGGCCGCGACGGCCCCGCCGAACTCGGCGGTCTCCCGAACCACAACGTCGGGCGTCCAGTTCCGGCAGAGGGCGAGCAGGTCGGGCACCGCCCGCCGCGCGTTGTACCCGCCGAAGACGTGGGCGATCATGAAGGCGTTGCCCTCGGCGGTGGAGCCCTCTTGCGTGCTAAGCTGCTGGAGGTGGCCCAACAGCCCGGCCAGTTCCGGATCCATGCCCGCGGCGTCGTCGCGGCCAGCCGGGAAGGCGCGGAAGCCGCTGGCTTCGACGGTGGGTCCGAAGGACCGGGGCGCGGCGAAGGCAACCTCGTGCCCAGCCTCCGTCAGCGCTTGGGCGACGGGCACCAGCGGATGGAAGTGGCCTGACCCGGCCGTCGTGGTGAAGAGGGCGCGCACCTTGATCCTCCTGGCTGGGCTAGTTCGACACGCGCCAGCATAGGGGACGCAACCCGAGGACAGAAGCGGGCGGGCCGCCGGCACCGTCCATTTCATCCCCAGAGCGCCACGAGACCGCCGAGACTCGGCCCGCTCAAGCCTCGCTGCCTGGATGAACCGGTCGCCGTCTCATTGGACGACCTCATCCCAGCTGGCCACTTCTCCTGCCACCTGGAAGCGCGAAGCTCGACCTGGCGTTCATCTGCAGGTGGGCGAAGGCATGCTACGCCGAGACAACGCAACCGCGGCGTACCGGAAGGTAACTCGCAAGCGTCAGGTCTGGGTGGAGCCGCTCTTCGGCGAGGCAACAGACTGGCACGGGCTGCGGCGGTTCCGGCTCCGCGAGCTGGACAACGTCAACATCGAGGGGCTGCTGATCGCGGCGGGACAGTACCTGACGCGCTCGTTGGGCACCGCCGGATGGGTCCGGCGCGACGCCTCGTGCGGGTGCCCGGTCGCCCTCCCCGGCCCGGGTCGGGTGTTGGCGGCCAACCGCAGACGATCGACGACCGAGCCAGAGATCCGGCTCGTTCCAGCAGCCGACAGAGAAATCACCGGCGAGGGAGCAGCTACCGGAGCCTTTTTCAATAGGCGGCTCCCTTCTCCGACGCGCCGCACAGTCATCATGTAGCCGCGGGCCACCGTGCCCAACGTATTGCCGGCGCTGGCGTGGCGCGATGGGCACCGACATCCGGGATAGCGGTTGCCCCCGTCCGTGTGCTGGTCAGGACCAAGGGGAGACACACGGGTCTGCGCCGGCGTCGACGGGGGATGCGCCAATGAGGAGGTCGCGGCTCCTACGCTTCCCCGCCTATCCCACCTTCTCTCCCTCATCCCGTCCGAGGGCGACCGTACGCTGGTAGGCGGCGTAGACGGCGCGCGAGAGGACGGTACGCAAACCGCCCTTCTCCATTTGGTAAATCGCCTCGGCAGAGGTGCCGCCGGGAGACGTCACCATGTTTCGCAGTTCCGCCATGTGCTTTCCAGAATCGCGGGCGAAGGCGACGGACCCCGCCACAGTCTGCAACACGATCTGCTCGGCAATGCGGCGCGGAAAGCCCATGTGAACCCCCGCGTCGATCAAGGCCTCCATCATCAGGAAGACGTAGGTCGGGCCGGTGCCGGAGAGGGCGGTCGCCATGTCGACGTACTTCTCCTCCTCCACCCACAGCTCTTCACCCAGCGCCCCGAGCACCGCCCGCACGCGCGCCCGCTGTCCGTCGTCCACGTCCGGGGTCGAGGTCCAGACGCTCATCCCCTGGCCGACCTGGGCCGGCGTGTTCGGCATCACCCGGGCGATGGCGTCGTGTCCGAGGCCGCGGCTCAACGTGCCGATCCCGGCGCCGGCGATGACGGAGACGGCGACCTGCCGCGGCTCCAGCCGGCCGTGGAGTTGCCGCATCACGGCGGAGAGGACCTGCGGCTTGACCGTCAGGAGGACGAGGTCGCCTTGGGTGGCCGCCTCCCGGTTCCCCTCGACGCTGATGATGCCGAAGCGCTGTACCAGCCGTTGTCGTCGGTCTTCACGGGGGTGGCTGGCGACGATCCGGTCCGGTGAAATCATGCCGCGTGCCAGCAAGCCGGCAATCATCGACTCCGCCATCACCCCTGCGCCGACGAACGCTAACCTCGCGTCGGCTAGCGCCCCGCGCCC
This sequence comes from Thermomicrobiales bacterium, assembly GCA_030447415.1. Lineage (GTDB taxonomy): Bacteria > Chloroflexota > Chloroflexia > Thermomicrobiales > UBA6265 > JAUJOZ01. The sequence continues at coordinate 38,943 of JAUJOZ010000009.1, forward strand.
ATCGCTTGCTAAGTCCATCCCCTCTGCCACCACGTCCTCCTCGTCCCAGACACCCCTACGGATATTCTAGTGAAGCTCCCCCTGGTCGACTGGTAGGACGGCGCGGAGCCGTGCCGCGACCTCGTCCAGCTCAGTCCGCGAGGGTTTGGTCGACCAGTCCGCGTCGAGGCGGAAGGCGTCGCCGTGGAATCGAGGGAAGACGTGAAGGTGAAGATGAAAGACGTCCTGAAACGCCGCCGCCCCGTCGGCCAGGAAGAGATTCACTCCCTCACACCGCAAGCCAGATCGGCGGATCGCTCGGTTCACCCGCAGCGCGAACCGGAACAAGTGCGCACCCAGCTCCTCGTCCAGCTCGGCCAGGGTGACGACATGCCGCTTCGGCACGACGAGAACGTGACCGGGGTTAACCGGCTCGATCGTCAGGAAGGCGAGACACTGGTCGTCCTCGTCGACCATGCTCGCCACTGCTCGCCCGCGCACGATGTCGCAGAAGACGCAGTCGTCCACTCTGCCGCCCGTGTCAATTCGTCCCGAGACGCCGGACCGACGTTCGCCCCACTCCGTCGGCATTATCCTTGCGCGCGTGCCCACCATGCACCCGCCCGTGGTGACGCCGCCGCCGGACCGGCATCCGTCACCACACAGGACCTGTGGCCCGCCATCTATCACCCATCACCCGCAATCGAAGGGAGCCCACCGTGCCCAACCGCCTCGCGAACGAGACGAGTCCCTACCTATTGCAGCACAAGGACAACCCGGTCGACTGGTACCCATGGGGACCGGAGGCGCTGGAGCGGGCCAAGGCGGAGGACAAGCCGATCCTCGTCAGCATCGGCTACTCCGCCTGTCACTGGTGCCACGTCATGGAGCACGAGTCGTTCGAGGACCACCGCATCGCGCAACAGATGAACGACCTGTTCGTCAACGTCAAGGTCGACCGTGAGGAGCGTCCGGACCTCGACTCCATCTACATGAGCGCCGTCCAGGCAATGACCGGGCATGGCGGCTGGCCGCTCAACGCCTTCCTCACCCCCGACGGCGTCCCTTTCTATGGCGGTACCTACTTCCCACCGGAGGACCGGCACGGCATGCCGAGCTTTCCCAAGGTGATGGAAGCGGTCGCCGATGCGTACCGCAACCGCCGCGACGCCATCGAGGAGAACGCCGAGCAATTGCGCGCCTACCTGGAGGGGGCTACGCGCGTCACCCCGCGGCCGGGCGACCTCAGCCCCGAGATTCTGGACCGCGCCTTCCGCGGCCTGCGCCGGTCGTTCGATCCCGAGCACGGTGGCTTCGGCGCCGCGCCGAAGTTTCCCCAGCCGGCGAACCTGGAGTTCTTGCTCCGCTTCTGGAAGCGCACCGGCGAAGACTCCGCCGCCGAAGTGGTCCGGCTGACGCTCGATGAGATGGCCTGCGGCGGAATCTACGACCAACTCGGTGGAGGCTTCGCCCGCTACGCGGTGGATGCCATCTGGCTCGTCCCCCACTTCGAGAAGATGCTCTACGACAATGCCCAGCTCGCCCGTATCTACCTCGATGCCTACCGCGCCTTCGGGGACGACCTCTACCGGCGGATCGCGACCGAAACGCTGGAGTACGTCGCCCGCGAGATGACGAGCCCCGAGGGAGGCTTCTACTCGACCCAGGACGCCGACAGCGAGGGGCACGAGGGCAAGTTCTACGTCTGGACGCCGGACGAGATTGAAGCGGTCCTCGGACCGGATGACGCCGCCCTCGTCGGTCGCTATTACGGCGTGACCCGTCACGGCAACTTCGAGGGGACGAACATCCTCCACGTCCAGCGCCCGGCGGAGGAGGTCGCCGCCGAGGAGGGACTGGAGGTCGGCGCGTACGTGGCGCGGCTCGAGGCGGCGCGGGCGAAGCTCTTCGCCGCCCGAGAGGAACGGGTCCACCCCGGACGCGACGAGAAGATCTTGACGAGTTGGAATGGGCTGATGTTGCGCGCCTTCGCCGAAGGGTCCCGCGTCCTCGATCGATCGGACTTTCGGCAGATCGCCGAGCGCAACGCCGCGTTCCTCCTCGATACCCTGCGCCAGGATGGCCGTCTGCTCCGCACCTACAAGGACGGCCAAGCCAAGCTGAACGGCTACCTGGAAGACTATGCCTTCCTCATCGACGGGCTCATCGCCCTGTACCAGGCCACCTTCCAGCGCCGCTGGATCGACGAGGCAGCCGCCCTCACCGAGACGATGGTGTCCGAGTTCGCCGACGAGCAGGGCAACGGCTTCTACGATACGGGCACCCACCACGAGGCGCTCGTCACCCGGCCGCGCGACCTCCAGGACGGCGCGACGCCAGCCGGTAATTCCGTCGCCGCCGATGTCCTTCTCCGCCTCGCCACGATGACCGCCAACGACGAGTACGCCCGCCGCGCCGGCCGCGTCCTGGCGATGATGGCCGCGCCGATGGCCGAGCAGCCGGTCGGTTTCGGACGCTTCCTCTGCGCCCTCGACATCCACCTTGCCACGCCGAAGGAGGTCGCCCTTGCCGGCGACCGCGCCGACCCCGCGCTCGACACCCTGGCCGCTGCGGTCTACCGTCGCTATGAACCGAACGTCGTCCTTGGCTTCGCCGACCCGGCCGACTCCACCATTGCCGAGCGCTTGCCCTTCCTGGCCAACCGCCCCCCCCGGGACGGCCGCGCCACCGCCTACGTCTGCGAGCGCTTCGCCTGCCTCCCCCCCGTCACCGATCCCGCCGATTTGGCGATCCAACTGGAGCAAGGCACGGGTGTGAGCTGGCAGGAACTGTAGGCACGCGGAGAAGGAACGAGGCTTGCGTTTGGGCGGAGTCGGTCGCCAAGTCAACCGATGGCAACCGGCCGGAACTCCGTTGCTCTTCTCACTCCAGCGGAGGCAGCGCGCAATGTGTCGCCCAAGCTCATGGGCCCGCGCGGTCGCGGGTCTCGTCGTTCTCGGCCTGCTGCAGATCCCGATGCAGGCGCCGTCGTCCGCCCACGCCGCGCCGGCCAGGGTTCAAGACGACGCCCGGATGGCCGAGGGAGCGCGGGCGGCCGCGGATTTCGTCCTCGGCCTCGCCGCCGATCGGTCGTTCAACGCCCTCTACGACTGGATCCACCCCGACGCGCACGCCGTCATTCCCCGGGTCACCGCCGTCCGCTTGTTCCAGGTGATCTACGAGCTCGCCGAAGCGGGGCGCGGCACCGTAACCGGTGCGCGGGTCACCGAATGGACGTGGGAGGTGACGGGCACCACTTATCCGGTCGCGGTCGGCGTCTCCTACGAGCAGCCGTACGTGGAGGACGGGCAGCCGGAGGTGCTGAAGGAGGAGATGTTCCTGGTTGAACACGAGGACCAGTGGCGCTGGTTCTTCGGCGACAGTCGGGAGTACGTTGACGACTTGATCGCGCGCTTCGGCGAAGGCGGGGCGATCGGCTCAGCCGCGGACAATCGGATCGAGTCGGTGCCTGAGGATCTGGACGCCTTCTTCGGCGATGTCCTGGCGACGACAGAGTTCCCGTACGTCAGCCCCGGCGTGGTCGGCGTCGACGCGGACGAGGTGGTCAACACCGGCTGCGGCGCCACCGGACCCGACTTCGCGGCGTTTTACTGCCCGCGCGACCAGGGGGTGTACCTCGACCTCCCATTCCTGACCGACATCGAGACCCGGTACGGCGATTTCGCCGTCGCCTTCGTCATCGGCCATGAGTGGGCGCATCACGTCCAGCGAGAGATCGGCATGGAGCGCGTGGAAGCGCCGGACGAGCCGGGCGAGTTCTACAGCATCGAGATCGAGTTGCTGGCCGACTGCCTGACGGGGGTGTGGGCACGAGACATCGATACCCGCGGCCAGCTCGACCCCGGCGACATCGACGAGGCGATTAGCCTGACGCTCGAGCGTCTCGGTGACCCGGCCTACATCGACCGCTACGATCCGCAGGCCCACGGATCGGCCGACGAGCGCCGCCAATCGTTCCTCAGCGGCTACGAGAACGGGTTCTGGGGTTGCAACGTCGTCCTGTGATCCACCAGGAGTGTTGCCGGTCCATTACCCGCCGGACGGTCCCTGGACCGGGTTGCGCAGCACACCGACCCCGCCGACCTCGACCTCGATGGTGTCGCCCGGCTGCATCGGGCCGACGCCCTCCGGCGTACCGGTCAGGATCACGTCGCCCGGGTTCAGAGTCATCACCCGGCTGATAAAGCTGACCAGGAAACGGGGCGAAAAGATCATGCTCGAGGTCCGCTGCGATTGGCGCGCATCCCCGTTGAGACGCGACTGGACGGGGACGTCACTCACGTCGAGCTCGTCGGCCGTCACCAGGCATGGCCCGAGCGGGCAGTAGGTATCGAACCCCTTGGCCCGCACCCACTGACCGTCCTTCTTCTGCAGGACGCGGTCCGACACGTCGTTGCCGGCCGTGTACCCGAGGACGACGTTCAGCGCGTCCGCCTCGGTCACGTTCCGCGTCTCCCGGCCGATGACGATCACGAGCTCGGCCTCGAAGTCGGTGCGGTTATTCGGGTTGGCAATCACGATGGGCTGCTCGGCGCCGATCAGCGCAGACGGCGGCTTCATGAACAGGACCGGCTCATCGGGAACCGTGCGCGTCGCGTCGTTCTCGGTCACATGGGCAACGTAGTTCAGCCCGACGCAGACGACCTTACCCGGCCCGACGGGCGGTAGAAGCGTCAGCCCTTCCATCCGCCCGACGGCGTCGCCGCGGGTCAGGCCGCCCGCGAGCGGATCGCCGGTCGCGGCGAAGACGGTTTGGTCCTCCAGCAGGCCGTAGCGCGCCTGGCCCGACGCCGCGTCCCGGTAGCGCACGATCTTCATCCTTCGCCGGTCCTCCCCTCATTCGACCGGGGCGCTCGCGGCCCCGTTCCGCTTCGCGAAGGCGCTATTCTACGCGTCCGCGCGGCCGGTGGCATCGAGCGCCAGGGGCGGTTTCCCAACCCATCGGCGCCGGTGGCGGCGTGGGACGTCGCGCGGCCGTTCGCGGGACATCAGTCCGCAGCACGCCCCTGTACATTGGGCGGCCGTCCTCTAGCCCCCGCCGATGTCGCCCGGGCGTCTCTCCGCCGCGAGCGGTCGGGTAGAATGCCGGTCGACAGTGCACGCCACAGCTCCTGCCACCGCGGCCGGCCGTCCTGAGCACGTGCCCTGGGGGTCCTCCCCGATGCCCGACCTGTTCCTGGAACTCCGCAACGACGGAAACGGTGACGGGACAATCCCGCCTGCCCCCCTGCCGGAAGAAGAGGCGTTGCGGCTTCTCGAAACCGCGGAGTTCACCGCCAGCAAGCTGATCCCGTGGGGCTCGAACTACTCGTTCGCCGTCGCGCTGGAAACCTCCGAGGGCCGGGAGCAGCTGGCGATCTACAAGCCGCGCGCCGGCGAGGCTCCGCTCTACGATTTCCCCGAGGGCACCCTCTACCTACGGGAGCGCGCCGCCTACCTGCTCAGCCGTCACCTCGGCTGGGATCTGGTCCCGCCAACGGTCATCCGCGACGGGCCTCATGGCATCGGCAGTGTCCAGCTCTACGTGGAGCCGGGGCCGGACGGACACGACAGCCGCCGATTCTGGGGCAGTTGCCGACCGGAGATCGAGCGCCTAGTCCTGTTCGACCACCTCGCCAACAACGCCGATCGCAAGATCGGGCACTGCCTACGCGACCGAAACGGCAAAGTTTGGGGCATCGACCACGGGCTGACGTTCAGCCGCTTCCCGAAGCTGCGAACCGTGCTCTGGCAGTACGTCGGCGCACCGATCAGTCCCGCCCTCCTCGCCGACCTGCGGCGCCTCCGCGGCAACGCCGGCTCGCTGCGCCGCGATCTCGCCTCCTGCCTCGACCACGCCGAGATTGACGCCATCTTCGCCCGCCTCGACCGCTCCCTCGACACAAAGACCTACCCGAACCTCAATCCCCGCCGCAACGTTCCATACGGGTGGTGGTAGGCCGGCAGACGGCGAGTCGGCGAGTCGGCGAGTCGGCAAGTCGGCGAGGTGACGAGCCATGAGGCCCGAGCACCTAGCCGCTCGCTACAGCCGCTTCCGCCAAACACGAACGGCCTTTGCCTTGTGATGTCGAGCCGTCTAGCCCACTTGCCGTCTGGCCAACTCGATCCCTGATGTCAGTCGCCGCCGCAGCGCGAGCCAGTTGCCTACCGCCGCCAGCGGGGCGGTGAAGAGGAATGTGAGCCAAACGCTGCCCAGGCCGCCGTCAAACCACCGCACCCAAGCCCAGGCCATGGCGACGGCCAGCCAGACCGACACGCTGCTCATGACCATCGGCGTTCGGGTGTCGCCGGCGCCGCGCAACGCCCCGCCGTTGACGAACCAGATCGCCCAGAGCGGTAGCCCGACGCTCAGTGCGCGCAGCGCCCAGACCCCGGCGTCGACCACCGCCGCCTCGTCCGTGAAGACGTGCATCGCCTGGCGGGCGAAGACGAAGTAGATCAGGCCGCCGACGATCATCCAGCCGACCGACCAGCGCAGCGCGATCCGCGTCGCGATCCGCGCGTCCGCCAGTCGGCGCGCCCCGACGCTCTGGCCCACCAGAGCGGTGGCCGCCATGCCGAACGCGAAGCCCGGCATGAAGGCGATCGCAAGCGCCGTGAACCCTATCTGCTGCGCCGCCAGCGACGCGGTCCCGAGCACGGCGACGACCGCCATCATCGTCATGAAGCCGCCGGCCAAGAGCATCTCCTCGAGCGCCGCCGGGATGCCGAGGCGAAGGAGCTGTCGTCCCGTCGAGAGCCTCGGCGTCCACCCCACCCGACCCCGAATCGAGATCGCCCGCCGCCCGCCGACCAGCATCGCGAGCAGTAGCGCGGCGCCGGCTGCCCGCCCGACGGCCGCCCCCCAGGCGCTGCCGGCGATACCCAGCTCTGGGAGCCCAAAGCGGCCGAAGATCAGCGCGTAGGCCACGACCACGTTGACGGCGTTGGTCACGATCGAGGCAAGCAGCGGCGTCCGACTGTCGCCCGCGCCGCGAAGCACCGCGCCGCAGACGAACGTCAGCAGCAGCGCCACGCCCGTCGCCGCCGTAACCTGAAGGTAGGTCGTCGCCGCGGCCGCCACGTCCGGCTCGGTGCCGAAGACCGCGATCACCCGACCGGCAGAGAGGTACCCAAGGAGGGAAACCGGGATTGCCAGCAGCACGCCCCAGATCACGGATTGGCGGGCCAGGCGATTGGCTCGCTCCCGATCCCCGGCGCCGATCGCCTGCGCGACCAGGACCGTCGCGCCGACGCCGACCGCGCTCAGGGCCGCCAGCAGGAAGAAGACCACCTCGATCGAGGTTCCTACCCCGGCGACCGCCGCGCTCCCCAACCGTGCCACCATCAGCGTGTCGACCGTGCCAACCAGCGTCTGGAGCAGGTTCTCCCCAATGATCGGCACGGCCAACCCGAGCACCCGACGCTGCGTCATCGGTTCATCTGGCGGCCCAGCCTCCGCACTGCTGCCAGGTGTCTCGACCCCAATGGGAACGGCTACAGGATCGGCGACGGCCAGGGATGCGGCGCCATCAACGTGATCCAGACCGTCGAGCGAGCCCGCGGCTCGCTCAAGCACCGTCGACATGCACCGTCCTCTTCGAGCGTCATCACTTCACCGGTTCGACACCGGCATGACCCACTATAGTGGCTGAACAGGTCAGGGAACGCCCGCTTAGACGGGTCGTCGCGCGATCCGGCGGGTCAGGGGCATTCTCCCCGGCCGCTGAGGCGCGACCCGTGCTAGGCTGCGCCCATCCGCCATCATCCGCCCCGCCCACCAGGAGCCTCCCATGCGGTTCGACCGCGTCGTCAGCACCATCGACGCCCACGCCGCCGGCGAGCCGCTGCGCATCGTGACGTCCGGCGTGCCGCCCCTCCCCGGCGACTCCATCCTCGCCCGGCGGCGGGCGATGCTGGAGCGGCACGACGACGTGCGGCGGCTCCTGCTCTTCGAGCCGCGCGGTCACGCCGACATGTACGGCGCCCTCCTCACTCCGCCGGTCACATCGGAGGCTGACTTCGGCGTCCTCTTCATGACCAACGAGGGCTACAGCTCGATGTGCGGCCACGGCGTGATCGCCTTGACCACGGCGCTCTTGGAGACGGGGATGGTGCCACGCCGGGAGCCTGAAACAGTCGTCACCTACGACACGCCGGCCGGCCAGGTGCAGGCCCGGGCCGCCGTCGACGGCGATCGGGTCTCGGCCGTCGCGTTCCGCAACGTGCCGGCATTCCGTCTCGCCGCAGGGGTCGAGGTGGAGACATCGGCCGGGAGGGTCCACGCGGATGTCGCCTTCGGCGGCGCCTTTTACGCGCTCGTCGAGGCGGCCGACCTGGGCATGAGCGTCCGTCCCGAGCGGACGCCGGATCTGGTGCGGCTCGGGATGGAGGTCAAGCGCGCCATCGAGGCCGAGCTGGACGTCCACCACCCGGAAGAGCCGGAACTTGCCGGCGTCTACGGCACGATCATCTCCGATCCACCATCGACGGCCGGCACCCACGGTCGCAATATCACGATCTACGCCGAGGCAGCGGTCGATCGCTCTCCTTGTGGCACCGGCACCTCGGCCAAGCTCGCCAGCCTCTACGCCGCCGGTCGCCTTCCGCGCGGCGAGAGCTACGTCCACGAAAGCGTGATCGGGACCCGCTTCACCGGCCGGGTGGTGGAGGAGACGGGGGTCGGTTCCTTCCCCGCCGTCGTCACCGAGATCACCGGTCAGGGCTTCGTCACCGGGTTCCATCAGTTCGTTGTCGACCCGGCCGACCCGACCCGGGACGGTTTCCTGGTCCGATGACGCGGTGCGGGGCGTGAGGTGCCGAGTGTGAGGGAAGGGGTGAGAGGGCAGAGTCGGAGATTAGGACCAGGTCAGGGCGCGACTCGACGGGCTCCCACGCCTGAGGCGCGTCCCCCGGCACCGTCAACCCCGCTCCTACCCACCGCCCGCGCTCTCGCAGCCCCACGCCCTTGGCGACGCCGTGGATGAGCCGATCCGAATCGTCGTCGACACTGGGGAGCGGCGGAGCGCCGTGTACCGCGTCCTCGCCGATCTGCCCGACCTGGCGCTGGCCACGGCCCGCCTGCCGGTCGGCGATTACCTCCTCGGCGGCGACCTGGCGGTGGAGCGGAAGACCGGCGACGACTTCGCCGCGTCCATCGCCGACCGCCGTCTGTTCGCCCAGGTCGCGGCCTTGAAGGAGGCCTATCCCCGCCCAATCATCCTGATCGAGGGCGCCTGGCCGCCGACGCGGTCTCGGATGCACCCGAATGCCTTGCGTGGCGCCCTGTCGTATCTGGTCGCGATCGAGGGGCTCAGCGTGCTGCACGCCAACGACGCGGAGGAGAGCGCGCTGCTCCTCGTCCAGCTCGCCCGTCATGCGCAACGCGGCCTCAAAGCAGCGCCCGCCGTCGTCGCCAAGCGGCAGGCGTCGGGGCTCGGCGAGCGGCAGGAGCGCACCGTGGCCGCACTACCAGAAGTTGGGCCCACGCTGGCGCGCTTGTTGCTGGCCCATTTCGGCTCCCCAGCCGCCGTCTTCGCCGCCGCCGAGGACGCTCTCCGCGCCGTCCCCGGCATTGGACCCGCGCGCGCCGCGGCGATTCGTCGCACGTTGGACACGGTCTACGCCCCGCACCACCCTGAGCCACCGGAGGGTCCGCCACCAGTCGGCTGGCTCGTCCCACCTGCGCCGGACGATTCAGGCCGCCGGTCAAGCCGGGGGTAATGGGTGATGGATGGCGCGGGCACGGTCGGGGTGCCGCCGGCCGCGACCAATACCTGCGCGTGGAGTCATGGGTTCGGATGAGGGCGAGAGGAATCGCCCGTTCCCGGCACGGAAGCGTCAGGGGCCAAGCGCTGACTCCACCGAGCTGCCGCCACCGGCCCTCCGCGACCTAATACAAAAGGCGCCCACAACCGCTTACGCGGCCATGGGCGCCCTTGCCTGGAGGTGTCGCACCGCCGGCACCGCGCCGAAGCGCGAGTGATCCGGCCCCGTTCTCCCTCACCCTCCCCTCAAAGAGGATCTGGTCAGGAGAGCGCCGGCCCGGACCGGCTCGCGCCGCGCCCGGCTTGTCTCGGGAAAGCACCACCGCGTTGCCGCGGCTCGCGCCGTCCCCCCGGCGATCCGCCTCGGGCGGGCCTGACGGCCCATCCCTGGTTGGACAACGGTCCGCCGAACCCAGCCACCCGTGACGAGCGGCGACTTCGACGGTGACCGGGGCGACCGATTGCTCCGTCGCCCCGGGAGGTTGCTTGCGCTCCCTCGCGTCACCCCAGTACGGACACTCTATCAACGGATCCCAGGTTTGTCAAGTACGTACGCGGGTCTTTTTTGAGTGCGGGTGAACGGACTGTCGCATCTGCGATGCCCGAGCAAAGCCCGAGTCACTAATACTCCGCGCTCGGGATCTTGACCCCGAGGTTGCCCCGTGGTCTGTGGCGCGGGAAATGCGGCATGGTGGCCCGGTTGGGCGCTATTGCTCGTCCGGGTGGGCCACCTTTCGTCGCCAGGGCGAGATTGTGATATCCTTCGCAATCGAAAACCGCCCGGGAGAACGGTGTGTCGGACGGGCCCTCGCCGGAGCAGCGGGCGCAACTCGGGGCGGTCGGGGCCGCCACGGGTCTTGGTTGCTCCGTCGTCGTTAGCCTTATCGTGTTCATCGGGGGCGGAGTGCTGCTCGACCGCGCGCTGGGCACGGCGCCGGTGCTGACGCTGGTCGGGGTGGCTCTGGGACTGCTTGCCGCCGGCTATGAGCTCTATGAGCTGACGCGGGTCGGGATCAAGGACCGGTCCCCAGGTCCGCTTGGTCGGGGGTTCGCGAGCTTGTCCGGGCGTCGTGGTGCGTCGGGCAGGGTCCGGCCGTCGAGCGGGGACGAGGAGTAGCGCCAAGGCATGGAAGTCCACGTCGAACTGGCGGCCGAAACCCTCTTCCACATCGGTCCTATCCCCGTCACGAACTCCATGCTCACGATGTTCATCGTGATGGGGCTGATCCTCCTGGTCGCCGCCGCCATCGCGCGCCGGGCGAAGCCCATACCGGGCCGAGCGCAGGGCGCGTTCGAGCTCGTCGCCGAGTTCCTCCTTGGGCTCGTCGAAGGAACGGCCGGCAAGCGCGCCGGGCGCCGCATCTTCCCGCTGGTCGCCGGCATTTTCATCTTCATCATCTTCGCCAACTACTCGGGCCTGCTACCGGGCGTCGGCACCATCGGCTACTGGCACGAGGAAGAGGCCGCTGCCGAGGCTTCGAGCGGCGGGGAGACGGCGGCGGCAGAGGAGGAGGCTGGTACCGAGGAGGACCATGCGCCGGCCTCGGAGGGCGAGGAGGCCGTTGAGGTCGACGTCGCGGACGGCGAGGCCGAGGAAGGCGACGAGGCGCACGAGGAGGACGAGGCGCAGCACACGGTTCTCGTCCCGTTCTTCCGATCCCCCAACGCCGACTTGAACATGACGCTCGCGATGGCGCTGCTCACCTTCACCGTCGTCCAGGTGGCTGGCATCGCCGCGCACGGCGTCGGCGGTCGCATCAAGCACATGGCCGACCCGTGGTGGATCTTTTCCTGGAGCTGATTCAGGAGTTCGCGCGCATCATCTCGCTCTCGTTCCGGCTCTTCGGCAACATCTTCGCCGGCGAGGTGCTGCTGGCAGTCATGTTCTCGATGGCGAACGCGATCAAGATCGCGCTCGTTCCGGTTCTGTTCCCAGTCGTCTTCCTCGGTCTGGAGCTTCTCTTTGGCGCCATCCAGGCGCTCGTCTTCGCCCTCCTGACGCTGATCTACATCACTCTGGCGACCGCCGGCGGGCATGGCGATGAGGAGCACGGCCACGCCGCGGGCCACAAGGCCGAGCGTGCCCCCGTGCCGGTCACGGCGGCAACCGGGGCGGGCGACTAGGACCCGCGGGCGACGCCGAACGGCGGCGGACCGCGGCACGAGCAGAGGGGTCAAGGGAACGGCGGGGGGCGGCGCGGTGCCGCTCTCCACAAGTGAGACAGGCGCCGGCGTGGACGGCGCGTGGAGGAGGGGGAGAAGGTGTTCGGTGCGATCACGGATGTCGACGCCGTACGCTACATCGGCGCCGCCATCGCCATCGGCGTGGGGGCGATCGGCCCGGGTCTCGGTATCGGTCTCGCGGTGCGGGGCGCGATGGAGGCACTCGGCCGGAACCCGGAGGCTGAAGGCGCCATCCGGACGACGATGATCATCGGTGCGGCGCTGGCCGAAGCCGTCGCCATCTACGCCTTCGTCATCGCCATCATCATCCTGTTCGTCTAATCGCTCCTGGTCCGGGCGGCGGGCGCCGCGTCCGCCGCCCGGGTTGGGCCACCACGTCGGGCACGGGGGAGCACCAGAGCCATGGGCGATCTCGGCATCAACCTCTGGAACCTGATCATCCAGCTGATCGCGTTCATCGTCTTTATCTGGCTACTCTGGCGCTTCGCCCTCGGCCCGATCGTGCGCGTGCTCGACCAGCGGCAGGAGCGCGTCCGCGACAGCATGGAGGCGGCGCAGCGGATGCAGGCCGAGCTCCAGGCCACCGCGGCTCGCAACGAGGAGGTTCTGGCCGAGGCGCGCCGCGAGGCGCAGGGCATCATCGCCGGTGCCCGTGAAGCGAGCGATGCGACAATCGCCCGCGCCCGCGAGGCGGCGGCGGCCCAGTCCGAGGAGTACCTGGCACGCGCCGAAGCGACGCTGCGCCAGGAGACGGAGCAGGCTCGCCAGCAGCTTCGCCAGGAGGTGGCCGACCTTGCGGTGCTGGCCGCCGCCCGAATCGTGCGCAAGGAGCTCGACCCGGCGGCCCAGGCCCGGCTGATCGAGCAGACGCTCGCCGAAGCTACGGCCTCCGGGTCGGGCACGGACTCGGCCAACGGCACTGGCGGCACCGGCGGGACGTCCCGACCGGGGGTTTGAGAAACGTTCCCGTGGGTGGACCGGCGCCCCGGACGCGGTAGCCCGAGGCGGAAGATCGCGGGCGGCGCGATGGCCAGGAGTTGGACCAGCCGAACTCGCCCGCAGCCTCAGCCGCTACAATGCCATGGGGGCCGGCCCGGGATTGGGCCATCTAGAGGAGAGGACCGATCGTGGCCAGCAGCGCGGCGAAACGGTACGCCCAGGCGGTGGTCGACTTAGCCAAGGAGCGGGGTACGCTCGACGCGTGGTACGCCGATCTGGCGCGCCTTGACGAGCTGATGCGCGATCCCACGGCGGCCCAATACTTCGCCAGCCCGAACATCGCTCCGGCCGACAAGATGCGCATCCTTGACCAGGTGCTAGCCAACGCCCAGCCGGAGACGCACAACCTCGCGCGGCTGCTGGCCGAGCGTCACCGCCTCGACATCGTCCCCCAGCTCTTCGCGATCTTCGCGGAGGCGCGGCTCGCCGAGCAGGGGATCGCCATTGCCGACGTCACCACCGCCGAGCCGCTCGATCCGCAGGAGCAGACGATCGTCCGCGCCCAGCTGGGGCGCCTGGTCGGGAAGGACGTTGAGCTCCGGCAGCACGTCGATCCGGGCATTATCGGTGGCATCGTCGCCCGGGTCGGGGATCAGCTGATCGACGGCAGCGTGGTTAGCCAACTGCGCCGGCTGCGCGCCCGGTTGGCGACGCCAGCCTGATCGTCCGCGTAGAGCGGCGAGCCGGCTGGCGCGGGGCCGACGGTGGCCCTGTTCGTTGCCACGCGATGTCATTCGTCGTAGTCAGTCGTCGTGTCAGGCGGCCTCGTTCGGCCGCAGGGAGATAGGGAACACATGGCCGTACGTGCGACGGAGATCGGCGACATCCTGCGCCAGCAGATCGCCGGGTTCCAGGACCAGATGACCGTGACGAACGTCGGCACCGTCGTCGCCGTCGGCGACGGCATCGCCAGCGTCTACGGACTAAGCCAGGTGATGGCCAGCGAGTTGGTTGAGTTCCCGAAGACCAACACGATCGGCCTCGCCTTCAACCTGGAGGAGGACGCCGTCGGCGTCATCGTCCTCGGCGACTACCGGGAGATCGAGGAGGGGGACGAGGTCCGCTCGACCGGCCAGATCGCCTCGGTGCCGGTGGGCGACGCGCTCATCGGCCGTGTCGTCAACGCGCTCGGGCAGCCGATCGACGGCAAGGGCCCGATCCAGACCGACCGGCGGCGGCCGATCGAGCGGATCGCGCCGGGCGTCATCGCCCGTCAGAACGTCGACACCGCGCTTCAGACCGGCATCAAGGCGATCGACGCCATGATCCCGATCGGCCGCGGCCAGCGCGAGTTGATCATCGGCGACCGCCAGACCGGCAAGACCGCGATCGTCCTTGACACCATCATCAACCAGCGGGGTGGCGACGTCACCTGCATCTACGTCGCCATGGGCCAGAAGCAGGCCCAAATCGCGCAGGCGGTACGGATCCTGGAAGATCGGGGGCGATGGAGCACACCATCGTCGTCGTCGCTTCCGCCGCCGACCCCGCCCCACTTCAGTACATCGCGCCCTTCGCCGGCACCTCCATGGGCGAGGAGATCATGGAGTCAGGCCGCGACGCCCTGATCGTCTACGACGATCTGTCCAAGCACGCCCAGTCGTACCGCGAGGTCTCGCTGCTGGTGCGCCGTCCGCCGGGGCGGGAGGCCTATCCGGGCGACGTCTTCTACCTCCACTCGCGGCTGCTGGAGCGGTCGGCCCGGCTCTCGAACGAGCTGGGCGGCGGGTCGCTGACGTCGCTGCCGATGATCGAGACGCAGGCGGGCGATGTCTCTGCCTACATCCCGACCAACGTCATCTCGATTACCGACGGCCAGATCTACCTGGAGCCGGACCTCTTCTACGCCGGCATCCGGCCGGCGATCAACGTCGGTCTCGGTGTCCCGCGTCGGCGGCGCGGCCCAGATCAAGGCGATGCGCCAGGTGGCCGGCCGCCTGCGACTCGACCTAGCCCAGTACCGCTCGCTGGCCGCCTTTGCCCAGTTCGGGACGAGCGACCTCGACGCCAACACCCGTAACCAGATCGAGACCGGGCAGCGCATGACCGAGATCCTCAAGCAGGGGCAGTACCAGCCGCTGCCGGTCGAGGAGCAGGTCGCCATCCTCTGGGCGGCGACCAACGGGTTCCTCGCCGACGTCGCGGTCGAGCAGGTTCGCTCCTTCGAGCAGCAGTACCTGGAGCACATGCGGACCGCCCACGTCGACCTGCTCCAGCGGATCGCGCAGGAGAAGGCCGTCAGCGACGAGCTTGCCGCCGACCTGCGCCGGGCAACCGAGAACTTCAAGGCCGGCTCCCGGTTCGCTTCCCGGCCGGTGGCGGCCAACACGGCCGGCACCACGGCGGTCGCCGCCCGCTAACGAAGGACCAGGGACTGCGGACCGAGTGACTCCGCTCGGTTCGCAGCCGCCGGTTCCGAGTCCTGGAGAAGGACGTGCCCAACCCACGCGAGATCCGACGCCGCATCCGCAGCGTCCGCAACATGTCCCAGATCACGCGGGCGATGGAGATGGTCTCCGCCGCCAAGATGCGACGCGCCCAGCAACGGGTGCTTGCCAGCCGACCCTACAGCGAGCGGCTGCAGGGCGTGATCGCCGACTTGGCGGCGCTCAACGTCGACCCAGAAGCCGCCGGGGCATTCCCGCTCCTGGAGCAGCGCGAGGTCCGGCGCTCGGCGGTGATCCTGATCACCCTGACCGCGGGCCTCACGGGTGCCCTCAACTCCAACCTCATCCGCCGCGCCAGCCGCTACGTCGTGTCCGAGGCCGGCGTCCCGGTCGAGGTCGTCGTCGCCGGCAAGAAGGGGCGCGACTTCATGGTCCGGACTCGGCAAGACGTGGTCGCCGAGTTCATCGGTCTCGGGGACAGCCCGAGCTTGCAGGACGTGCGGCCGATTGCCGACGTTGCCCTCCAGGACTTCGTCACGGGCAAGGTCGACGCCGTCTACGTCGTCTTCGCCCGCTTCGTCAACACGCTCGCCCAGGTACCCGACGTGCGGCAGATTCTGCCGATCGTCCGCCCGACCGAGGCGGGGATCTACACCGACTACATCTTCGAGCCGAGCCCGGCGGCCGTGCTGCAGAGCCTGCTGCCCCGCTTCGTCGAGATTCAGGTCTACCAGGCGCTGCTCGAGTCGATCGCCTCCGAGCACTCGGCGCGGATGGTGGCGATGCGCAACGCCTCGCAGAATGCCAGGGATCTGGTCGCCGACTTGTCGCTTTCCTATAACAAGGCGCGCCAGGCCCAAATCACGCGCGAGGTCTCGGAAATCGCCGCCGGCGCCAATGCGCTCGGCGGATAAGGAGATTCCGGAGGGGCGGGGCAACCTCCGTCCTTCGTCGCCCATTCGACCGCAGGCGGGACTCCACCCGCCCAGACACGACCCGTCCGGCACGAACGGTCAGGGAGTCAGCAGATGGCAGCCACCGGCAGGGTCCTCCAGATCACGGGTCCCGTCGTCGACGTCGAGTTTCCGCCCGACCAGCTTCCGGAGATCTACAACGCCGTCGAGATCCAGCGCGAAGATGGCACCACCCTGGTGCTGGAAGCGCAGACGCACCTTGGCAACGACGCGGTCCGTACCGTCGCGATGAGCTCCACCGATGGGCTCCGCCGCGGGATGGACGCCATCGACACCGGGCAACCGATCGCCGTTCCGGTCGGCCCGTCGACGCTCGGACGCATCTTCAACGTCACCGGCCAACCGATCGACGAGGCTGGTCCCGTCCACGCCGAGACGACCGCCCAATCCATCGCCCGGCGCCCTCGTTCGAGGAGCAGGCGACGACGGTCCAGGTCTTCGAGACCGGGATCAAGGTCATCGACCTGATCGCCCCCTTCACGCAGGGCGGCAAGACCGGCGTCTTCGGCGGCGCCGGCGTCGGCAAGACGGTCATCATCACCGAGTTGATCCGCAACATCGCCGCTGAGCACGGCGGCTACTCCGTCTTCTGCGGCGTGGGCGAGCGGACCCGCGAGGGGACTCAGCTCTGGGGCGAGATGCACGAGTCGGGGGTCGTCGACAAGACGGTGCTCGTGTTCGGCCAGATGAACGAGCCGCCCGGGGCACGCCTCCGCGTCGGTCTCAGCGGTCTGACGATGGCCGAGTATTTCCGCGACGAGGGACGAGACGTCCTCCTCTTCGTCGACAATATCTTCCGCTTCGTCCAGGCGGGCTCTGAGGTGTCGGCGCTCCTCGGCCGAATGCCGAGCGCCGTCGGCTACCAGCCTACGCTGGCGACCGAGATGGGCCAGCTCCAGGAGCGGATCACGAGCACGAAGACGGGCTCCATCACCTCAGTCCAAGCGATCTACGTCCCGGCCGACGACTACACCGATCCGGCGCCGGCGACGACGTTCGTCCACCTCGACGCGACCATCTCGCTGGAGCGCGCGATCGCGGCCCGCGGCATCTACCCGGCGGTGGACCCACTCTCCTCGACCTCCCGCATCCTTGACCCACTGATCGTGGGCCAGGAGCACTATGACGTCGCCCGGGAGGTCCAGCAGGTCCTCCAGCGCTACCGCGACCTCCAGGACATCATCGCCATCCTGGGTGTTGAGGAGTTGAGCGACGAGGACAAGCAGACGGTGTCGCGCGCCCGCAAGATGGAGCTGTTCTTCTCGCAGCCGTTCTTCACCGCCGAAGCCTTCACCGGCACCCCCGGCCAGTTCGTCCCGCGCGAGGAAACGGTCCGTTCCTTCAAGGAGATCCTGGAGGGCCGGCACGACAGTCTACCGGAGCAGGCCTTCTTCATGGTCGGCAACATCGACATGGCCGTCGCCCGCGGCCAGCAGATGGCCTCGGCGAGTTAGAGCGACGCCCCCGGGTCCCCACGCTGGGGGAAACGAGCGGTTTCCCAATGGGTGGGGGACCCCGGGGATAACGAAGGACGTCGATTCATGCCCAAACTCCACGTCGAAGTCGTCACCGGCGAGCGGGTCGTTTACACCGAGGACGATGTTGACATGGTCGTCGCCCCCGGTGCCGACGGCACGCTCGGCATCCTTCCCCGTCATGCGCCGCTCATCACCGTCCTCGCCAGCGGCGAGTTGCGGATCAAGAAGGGCGGGCGCGAGGACGCGCTCGTCGTCTTCGGCGGCTTCATGGAAGTCACCCCCGACAAGGTCATCATCCTGGCTGACACCGCGGAGCACGCCGAGGAGATCGACCTGGCGCTGGCTGAGGAGGCCCGGCGTCGGGCGGAGACCACCGTCGCCCAGCGCGGCGCGGGCGGTGATCCCGCCGAGGCGCTGGCGTCCCTGCGCCGCGCCACGCTCCGCCTCTCGGTGGGCCAGCGCCGGCGCAGCCGTCGTGGGCCGACGGGCGGCGTTGCCGGCCCGGACGACTCCCGGGGCTGACGAGGTGGGACGGGAGTGGTCGCTCGTGATGACCCGAGGCGGAGTAATCTCTTGCGTCCGGTTCTCGCGACGAGCGACGACTGGCGTTTGACTCGCCCCGCACACGGCCCCGCGCCACCGGACGGTCAACCAATGAGGAGCGATCAGCCGTGACGGCGACGACGGAGCCAAACGCCCACACCCTGCCCGACGTCGGGATGCCGAGTGCAGCCGACGCCGGGCGCACCCTTCGCATCGTGGGAGGGCAAGAGCTGCGCGGCGAGGTACGAATTGGCGGGGCGAAGAACGCCGCCCTGCCGGCGCTCGCCGCGACCCTCCTCACGGAGGAGGAGTGCGTTCTCAACGACGTGCCGGACCTCGCGGACATCGGCACGATGGTCGCCCTGCTGCGCGCCCTCGGCGCCGAGGTGGAGGTGGAGCGGGGCCGCCGGCGCGTCCGCGTCCGCGCCGCGAACATCACGAGCCTCGCCGCTCCGCCGGAGCTGGTGGGCAAGATGCGCGCCTCCTTCCTCGTCGCCGGCCCCCTCTTGGCCCGCTTCGGTGAGGTCGCCGCGTCGACACCGGGTGGCTGCCAGCTTGGGGCCCGCCCGGTGGACGTCGACGTCCGCGGCTTCCGCCAGATGGGCGTCGATGTCGACTTCACTGAGCGCCGCGTGACGGCGAAGACGCCCGAGTTGCGTGGCGCCCACATCTACATGGACTATCCCAGCCACACCGGCACCGAGAACCTGCTGATGGCCGCCTCGCTCGCGAATGGCCGGACGACGATCGTCAACGCCGCCTGCGAGCCGGAGATCGTCCACCTTGGCACGATGCTCAACCGGATGGGCGCGCGCATCCAGGGCCTCGGCTCGCCGACAATCACCATTGAGGGCGTCGACCGCCTCCGAGGCGTGTCCGAGACGATCCTCCCCGACCGTCTGGAGGCGGGTACCTACGCCATCGGCGCCATCATCACCGGGGGCGAGGTGACGCTACGCAACGTCCGCGAGCCGGACATGCTTCCGCTCACCGCCAAGCTGCGCGAGGCCGGCGCCGAGGTCTGGACCGATCGGGAGGCGATGCTCGTGCGACCCGGCCGCTACCTGCGCGCGGTCGAGGTCCAAACCCTGCCCTTCCCCGGTTTTCCGACCGACCTTCAGGCCGCCTTCGCCGTGCTGATGACCCAAGCCGACGGCCTCTCGAAGATCCATGAGCGCGTCTTCGAGGACCGCCTGCGCTACACCGACGAGTTGCGGGCGATGGGCGCCGACATCCGGGTCGACCGGTACGCGCCCGTCGACCGGGACGGGGCCGCCCGGGTAGACGTGCCGGCCAGGTTCGGCACCCGTGCCGAGATCGTCGGCCCCACGCCACTGCGGGGAACGGCCGTCCGCTGCCTCGATATCCGCGCTGGAGCCGGCGTGGTCCTGGCCGGCCTCGTCGCCGACGGCGAGACGGTCGTGTCCGATGTCCACCACCTCGACCGCGGCTATGAGGCGCTGGACGCCAAGCTCCGAGCGCTGGGCGCCCGGGTCACCGCCGCCGGCGCAACGCCGGCGGCGGTGTAGGCGCACGGACACGCACGACGAGACAAAGACGAGGCCGCCCAATTCCGAGGAAGTGGTCCCTGGAAGGAACCGCAGCAGGGAGATGGTCGTCGTCTCCTGCTGGGTGCACGTCACGGCACCAACCGCTCCGAGGGTGCCCATGTCAGTAGTAGGAATGTTCCGGCTAGAATAGCCGCAGGTGCCGACCAGGTCCCACCCGGCCGGGGGGTCGGACGGCAGGAGGACGATGTGCCCCCGCGGATCCTCATCGTCGATGACGAGCCCGACGTCGCCGACCTGATCGAGGCGGTCCTCAAGGACGAGGGCTACACCGTGGCCATCGCCCGCGACGGCGCCCAGGGCTTGATGCTGGCCCGGGACTGGGCGCCTGACCTCATCTTCATGGACATCTTTCTTCCCGGCGTCGACGGCGGCACCGTCATCCGCCGCCTCAAGGCGGAGCCACAAACCGCGGCCATCCCGATCGTCGCCATGTCGGCCGGCCGCAACATCCGCGAGCACACGGGCGAAGTCGACGACGCCGATGGCGCGCTCGCCAAGCCGTTCGACATCGAGGCCCTCCTCGCCCAGGTCTCCTTCCAACTCGCCCGCCGCTCTGCCGCCGACGGCTAACGGCCCAGGTCCCAGGACCAGCGCCGGGGACAGCGTCAGCGCCATCGCCGCTCTTGCCCCCTTCAGACTCACCGCGTGGACGGGGACGGCGAGCGCCGTCCCCACCCCCGCCCTTCGCGGCAACGCAACGACTGGCCGTACCCCTACCTCTCGTCGTTCTGCCCGTGACGTTCCACGCCCGAGCCGTGGTGCCGCACCGCCAACTCGACCTCTGCCACGATCTCGGCCTGGAACCGCGCCCGACCGAACCGCGCCGCGTTGGCCCGCGATCGATCGGGATTCCACGAGCGTCGTTCGAGCTCATCGAGGGCCGCGACAAGCGAAGCCGTGGTCGGCGCGCGGAAGAAGACACCGGTTACGCCGGGGATCACGGTCTCCAGGGCGCCGCCCGCACCGAACGCGACCACCGGCCGGCCGGCCGCCTGTGCCTCCACCGCGGTAATCCCGAAGTCCTCGGCCGCGGGCAGCAGCAGCGCCCGACATCGGCGAAGGTGCTCGGCGACCGCCGCATCGTCGAGTCGCCCGAGAAACTCGACCCCCGGGCCGGCACGCCGGCGTAACTCCTTCCCCGCACGCCCCTCTCCTATCACTTTGAGCGGTCGACCCGCTCGCGTGCACGCGTCCACCGCGAGATCGACCCGCTTGTGGGGGACCAGGCGCGACACCACCAGGTACCACGGTTCTGCGGTGGGTACGTCTCGGTCGGGTCGGCAGCAAGGGTCGGCGAAGCGGTCGAGGTCGACCGGCGGGTAGACGCCCCGCGCCTCACGGCCATACGCGAGGCGGATCCGTCCTGCAACCGTGCGCGAGTTGGCGACGTAGCGGTCCACATGACGGGCGGCGCGTCGGTCCGCCGCACGAAGAGCGGCGAACATCGCGGCTACTGGCGGCCGGAGCGGGCGGGGAATCCGTGCCGGGCCCAGATACCCGGCGTCGCCGTGCAGGAAGCGGGCGGGGGTATGGCAGTAGCAGACGTGGACCGCGCCCGGCCCCGCCGGCGCGTGGTGGGACCAGGCGCTGGAGTCGGAGAGGATCACGTCGTAGACGCGCAGGGCGCGGCGGAAGGATCGAAAGAGGGCTGGGTAAGCCGGCACCAGCGCCCGGTGGACCCGCGCCGCGCCCGGTATCCAGCGCAGACCGCTCTGCCGAACGTCCCAGCTTCGGTACGCTGCCGGCAACGCCTTGAGGTCCGCGACCGAGGTGAACACCGGCGCCTCCGGGTAGAGGTCGTGCAGCGCCTCCAGCACCCGCTCGGCGCCGCCATGTTGGGTCAGGTAGTCGTGGACCAGCGCAACGCGCATCGCTCGTCACACCATCTCGCCGCTCAGCGGACGATCCCGCCCGTCCGCTCATCGGGCCAGTATAGGAGGGGCACCGGGCCTCGCCCGCCGCCACCGCTGATAGGCCCTCCCTCGCTGAGCATTGGCCGGGTGCCCGTAGGATGGCGGCCCGGGGCGAGGGGGTGGCCAGGAAGGCGGCCGGCTCACCGCCAGAGGAACGCGACTATTGCCGGTCCCGAACCCTGCTACACTCGCGTACGTTCACCTGCGCCCACGGGTCATCAAGCGCCTCAGGAGCCCGTCTCAACCCTATGGCCGAGCAGCCGACCGCCACCCGACGGACATCCGCTGTGCCTGCCGGGATCGATGCGATCACCCTGGACGAAGCCCGCGTCCTTGCCGTCGCGGCCCAGCGCCTCGACCGGCGTCCACCCCGCAGCCAGGACCGCACCACCGTCAAGGCGCGCCTTCTGGAGACGATCCGGGGCCTCGGCTGCGTCCAGCTCGACACGATCAGCGTCGTCGCCCGATCGCACGAGACAGTCCTCTGGAGCCGTCTCGGCCCGTACGATCCAGCGCTCCTGGCCGAGTTGCATTACCCGGACGGCTCGCTGTTCGAGTATTGGGCGCACGCCGCCGCCATCGTGCCGATCGAGCTGTTTCCCTACTTCCGGCGCGCCATGGCCAGGTATGAGGAGATCTACGCCGGCGAGGGGTCATGGGCCCAAGCCAATGGCGATACCCTGGCGCGCGTTCTGCAGACCGTCCGAGACCGGGGTCCGACCGGCTCCCGTGAGTTCGCGCGACCGGAGGGTCCGCGTCCCGCCCCGTGGGCTTGGTGGGGCGGCAAGCCGGACCGCCGCGCGCTTGATCACCTCTGGTCTCGCGGTGAGCTGATGGTGCTACGGCGGGAGGGTTTTCAGCGGGTCTACGATCTGACCGAGCGAGTCGCACCCAGCGCCCTCGCCGCCGCGCCACCCACCGAGGCGGACCAGCGCCGCCATTTCGTCGCCCGCGCGCTCGCCGCGCTGGGAGTCGCGACCCCACGCTGGGTCGCCGACTACTTCCGGACCGGCGCCCGGCCCCACGTGCCGCCCACCCAGGCAGCGGCCGAGCTTGCCGCCATGGAGGCGGAGGGACTCGCCCGGCGAATCACGGTCCCAGGACTGAGCGAGCCGGGTCCGGTCTGGCTCCATCCGGCGCTCGAAACGCGCTTGGCCGGCCTCCGCTCCGGCCGGGGTCGGCCCATGCTGACGACGCTCCTCTCCCCGTTCGACAACTTGATCTGGCATCGCGGTCGCACGCAAGCGCTCTTCAGCTTCGACTACCGGTTGGAGAGCTACACCCCGGCCCCACGCCGCCGCTACGGCTACTACACGCTCCCCATCCTCCACCGCGGCCGCCTCGTCGGCCGTATCGACCCCGTCTACGACCGTCGCGCCCGCGTCCTGACGATCAAGGCCGCCCACCTCGAACTCGGCATCCGCCCGACCCCACCGCTTGCGGTCGCCATCGCCGCCACCCTTCGCGATTACGTCGAGTTCCTTGGCGGCGGCACCGTCAACATCCTAGCCGCCGACCCGCCGACCTTCGCACCCGCTCTCGTCGAGGCGCTCGGGGCGACGGCATGATTCGAAACCGGCCGGCATCACTTCTCGTAGCCCGCGCGCCCTTCGGGTATGCTGTCCGGCCATACTGGAGACCGACCCCGCGACGCCATCGAGGACCGGGACGCAATCCCGGCCCCACCGGACATCGGAGAGCGCGCATGGACGAGACCCGACCCACCGGCGAGACGCCCCGGTTCGAACCCACCCCGGAAGCCCATCCGCTCGACCCCGCCGCGGCCGAGCCCGGCGCCTCCGCCGCCCATCAGGAGCGAGCGGCCGAGGAAGCCCAGGGCACGACCGGAACGGGTAGCCAAGTCACGAGTCCTGCCCTGCCTCAGACCGGCGACCTGAGCGAGCTGACGAGCGGACCCGAGACCGCCGCCCAGGGGCAGCCGTCCGCTGGCGCGGGCGACCCGATGACCGATCGCGCTCGCGAGGTGACCGAGCGACTCAAGCCCGTGGCCGTGGCCGCCGAGGAGGTCGCCGCGAAAGCCGTCGACCTTTCGGTCAAGGGGCTGACGAAGCTGTCCGCCCTGCTCGAGCGGCGACGGCAGGAGCGCGGAACCGGCGACGGTCCGAGCGGCGAGTAACCTGCGGGAGCGTCGCGGTCGGCACCCTTGCCCCCCGCCGCCCAAGTCGCCCCGCAGGGCCGCGCGGTCGCTGGGAATCTGAAGCGGGATAATGCGCTCGGCCGCGGCCGCGCCACCGGCGGCGTGTCCCACGTCGTTTCATGCCCCGATGCTCCGGGCGATCGAGACGCGCCGACGCCCGTCTCCGCGCCGGCCAGCCTCGCATGAAAACCGCGTCAGGACGCCAAAAATGAGCGACGGCGCCGCGGTCGTTGCTTGACGGTCTGTCGCCGCAACCCGTATCATCCTTGCCGGAAGGGCCATCGCACGAGGACGTGCCGCCCTGGCCGCGACGCCGTCGTCGGCCAGTCGTGCCCTGCCAAGCGCTGGACACCTTAACAATCGCTCCCCGCGATGGGGCAATCGAGAAGCCAGGAAGGACGCTGATGGACGCCATCATCGGCTACATCCTCGTCGCGCTTCTCGTCACGGTGCTCGCCTCCCTTGGAACCTACGTCTACCTGGATCGCCGGGCGAACTCACGCGTGCGCTTGGCGCAGGCCGAGGCGGACCGGCTCCTGGCGGAGGCCGAAACCCGACGACGAGATGCCGCGCTCGAGGCCAAGGACGAGGCTATCCGGCTCCGCGGTGAGCTGGACCGGGAACTGAGCCAACGCCGCAAGGAGATCGAGCGGATTGAGCGGCGCATCGAGCAGAAAGAAGAGGGGATCGATCGCAAGACGGCCATCCTCGACCAGCGAGAGCAGGGTCTGCGCCGGCAGGAACAGCAGATCGAGCAAGCCCGCGACACCCTGGAGCAGGAGCGGACCCGGACGCGCCAGGAGTGGGAGCAGGAACGCGCACGCCAGCAGCGCGAGCTGGACGAAGTTCGGGATCGCCACCTCAAGGAACTGGAGCGGATCGCCGGTCTGACGGCCGAGGAGGCCAAGGACCAGCTCGTCGCCGAGGTCGAGGTCGAGGCGCGGGCTATGGCCGCGCGCCGCATGCACGAGATCGAGCAGGAACTGCAGGAGGAGGCGGACCGCCGCTCCCGCAAGGTGCTCGCGACGACCATCCAGCGGATCGCGTCCGACTACGTGGCGGAAACGACCGTCTCAGTGGTGCCGCTGCCCAGCGACGACATGAAGGGTCGGATCATCGGCCGCGAAGGGCGCAACATCCGGGCGCTGGAGCAGGCCACCGGCGTCGACCTGATCGTCGACGACACTCCGGAAGCGGTCACGGTCTCCGGCTTCGATCCGGTCCGCCGCGAGGTGGCCCGCCGGTCACTGGCCAAGCTGCTCCAGGACGGGCGCATTCACCCGGCGCGGATCGAGGAAATTGTCACCAAGACCCGCACCGAGCTCGAGCAGATCATGCGCGAGGAGGGCGAGAAAGTCGCTTACGAGGCGAACGTCGTGGGCCTCCATCCCGACCTGATCAAGCTGCTGGGCCGGCTCAAGTACCGCACCTCCTACGGCCAAAACGTGCTCGGGCACTCGCTCGAGGTTTCGATGATCGCCGCCGCGCTAGCCGCCGAGCTGGGCGCCGACGTCAACGTCTGCAAGACCGCCGGGCTGCTCCATGACATCGGCAAGGCGGTCGACCACGAGGTCGAGGGTCCGCACGCGCTCATCGGCGCCGACATCGCCAAGCGCCTGGGCCGCTCGGCGAAGATCGTCCACGCCATCGCCGCCCACCACGGCGAGGAGGAGCCGCAGACGGTCGAGGCGTTTATCGTCGCCACCGCCGACGGTATCAGCGGCGCCCGCCCCGGTGCCCGGCGTGAGATGGTCGAGACGTATATCAAGCGCCTCGAGGCGCTGGAAGGGGTCGCCAACTCGTTCGACGGCGTCGAGAAGAGCTTCGCCATTCAGGCCGGGCGCGAGGTCCGTATTCTCGTCGCGCCGACCGCTATCGATGACCTCGGCGCCGCGCGCCTGGCACGGGACGTCTCCAAGAAGATCGAGGAAAGCCTGGAGTACCCGGGCCAGATCAAAGTCACCGTCATCCGGGAAACGCGGGCGGTCGACTACGCGCGGTAGGCACGGTAAGGACAGGCGAGTCCGGCGGGCGGCGCCGGGCCCTAGCGGGAGGAGTTGGCCGGGGGCGGCGACCGTCGCCCCCGGCGCCGTGTGACCGACGACGAACCACTCCCGACCGTGCCGGGCGGAACCCCACCCGTACCCACGGGAACCACCGCCGGCCGGCAACCCCAGTCGGACCAGGCGCCGCCCGTGCGGGTGCTTGCGGTGGGCGACGTCATCGGCGCGCCCGGCCGGCGTGCCGTGCGTCGTCTCCTGCCACGGCTGCGCGCCGAACTCAGGGCCGATCTCGTCCTCGCCAACGGGGAGAACAGCGCCGGCGGCCGAGGCGTCAGCGTGCGCACGGCGCGCGAGCTGCGCGACGCCGGCGTTGACGTCATCACGACCGGCAACCACGTCTGGTCCCAGCCCGACATCGATCAGGTGTTGGCCAATGACGACCTGCGCGTCCTGCGGCCGTTGAACTTTCCACCGGAGTTGCCGGGTGCGGGCTCTTGCGTTCTCCGGGTCCGCGGCACGACGGTGACCGTGGTCAGTCTCATGGGGCGCATCTTCATGCAGCCGCTGGACGACCCCTTTCGGGCGATGGATGCCTTCCTCCTGGGCGATCTCGCCGGCCCCCGAGCCGAGGCGGGCTCGGCATCGCGCCCACTCGTTGTCGTAGACTTCCACGCTGAAGCCACGTCCGAGAAGGTGGCCATGGGCTGGCACCTGGCCGGCCGGGTCGCGGCCGTCCTCGGCACGCACACCCACGTGCCGACGGCCGACGTGCGTCTGTTACCAGGGGAGACGGGCTATGTGACGGACCTCGGCATGGTTGGGCCGCGTGACTCGATTATCGGCGCCTCGGTCGAGCCGACCCTGCGCCGCTTCCTCACGCACCGACCCGGGCGCGCCCCCGTCGGCGAGGGCCCGGTCGTCTTCAACGCCGTCCTGCTCGAGCTGGACGGGGCCCGCGGCACCTGCCGCGCCCTGCGCCGCGTCGACCTACTCGACTCGAGCGACGCCCAAAGCCGGGCGCGCTCCCAAGGGGGACCCGACGAATGAACCGGTTCTTCAGCAAACTGGACCTGCGCGACATCAAGATCGATCCCCAAAACACCAGCTTTCCTCCGGACGCCGAGGACGTTGAGGACGCGGACGAAGTGATGCTTGCCGCCGAGGCTGAGATCGGGGACGACCCGGATCGATCCACCGCGCGGGACCAGGACGCCGGGCACGACACCGCCACCGGTGTCGCCGTCGATCCCGACCGGTTCGGGCGGCAGCCGCACGTCCCCGCTTGGGCCGGTCCGATGCCCGCCATGACGAGCGGTGCCGACGGCAACGGCACATACGCCGCCGACGCCATTGCGACCCCGGCCTACGACGACATCGAGGTGAGCGAGGCGGGAACCAACGCGCCGGATAACGGGGTGGGCACGCCGGGGTCAGTCGAGGTGCTCAAGGTCTCGGCCCGCTCGCGGCCGAGCGCAGTTGCCGGCGCCATCGCCGGGGTCGTGCGCGAGGCCGGTCGGGCCGAGGTGCAGGCGATCGGCGCTGGTGCCACCAACCAGGCGGTCAAAGCCGTCGCCATCGCCCGTGACTACCTGCGCGAGACAGGCATTGAGGCGATCTGCCTGCCTGCCTTCATCGACGTGACCATCGAGAACGAGGATCGTACCGCCATCCGTCTCGTCGTCGAGCCACGCTAGCCCCGCTCGGATGACCGAGGTAGCAGGGGCGTCGATAGGGCACGCCGCGACCGGCTCCGACGCGAGCCCACGATCGGTGGTCGACCTTCACACCCACAGTAATGCGTCGGACGGCGTGCTTCCCCCGGCCGTGTTGGTCGCGGAAGCCAGCCGGTGGGGACTGCGCACGCTCGGCCTCACCGACCATGACACGACCGCTGGCGTGGGGGAGGCAGTGGCCGCCGGGGCACGCTTCGGCGTGGAGATCATCCCGGGCGTCGAGCTCAGCACCGGCAGTGACGGCGACCGGGAAATCCACCTCCTCGGATACTTCATCGACCCCGAGGACGCCAAGCTGCAGGCCGGTCTCGCCGAGTTCGCGCACGGGCGCCGGGCCCGCGTCGAGCGCATCGTCGAGCGCCTGACCGCGGTGGGCACTCCCGTTGAACTAGAGCGCGTCTTCGAGCTGGCCGGGCCAGGCACTGTCGGCCGGCCACACGTGGCCCGTGCCTTGATCGAGCGCGGTCACGTCGCCACGGTCGCCGAGGCGTTCGAACGGTTCCTGCGGTCGGGACGACCGGGCTTCGTCCCCCGCTACAAGGTGGAGCCCGAGCGAGCGATCGCGCTGGTCGCAGGCGCGGGCGGCGTCCCGGTCCTCGCCCACCCGCTTGGCACGGGTGATGTCGAGGGCACGCTCGGCCGACTCGTGCCGGTCGGTCTCCGCGGGTTGGAGGTTTACTACGGCGAGTACGACGAAGCGACTCGCGCGTCGCTGCGTGAGGTAGCCGATCGCTGGGGGCTGATCCCAACCGGCGGCAGCGACTTCCACGGCGCCGGGTTCAAGCCCGGGCGGGACCTCGGCGGTCCCTCGGTGCCCCTGGAGTCGGTCGATCGGCTGCGTGCGGCGGCGCGGCAGACCGCACCGGGCCGCCGCATGCCAAGCGCATGAGCCGTCGCGCCTCATCCTTCGGCTCACCGCTGCCATCGGCCGGCGTGCGAACTTCCCGGAACCAGTGCCGACGGCGCGAATCATGGTCGCAACCTCGTCCTGCGTCCGGCAGGCAATTGCCCCAGCGGGCCGTTCGAGAGGCATCCAAGGCTGGGCAGGACGTAGGTTTCCTCAAAGACGATCCTTCTACCGTCATCGCCGGAGGGCGCCACCTCGTCGAGCACCAGAGGATCGTTGCCATGCCGCAGTTCCACTTGACGCCCGCAGGTCGGATGGCCTTCCCGATCCCCAAGCCCGAGTCGACTGGTGTCCCCAGCTGAGTCGGGGTCCGGCCCCGTCATCCTGCGGGCCACCGCCCCTCAAGATCTCAAGGGAGAACCCGCCGTCTCCTCCGCACCGCTGGGGGCGTCGGAGTGGTCGACCGGCAGCTCCCCTGCTGGTTATGCCGTGGCGGTCATCGTCGCCGCCGGGCGCGGTCGGCGGCTGGGGGCGCCCGACAAGGTGTTCTTGCCGCTTGGTGGCCGGCCGATTCTCGCGTATGCCCTCGACGCGGCCGAACGCGCCACCGCCGTTCGCGACGTGATCCTCGTCGTCGGGGAGCACACCCGCGCCACGGCCGACGACCTCGTCCTCAGCGGGCCGTACGACAAGGTCCTGGCTATCGTCACCGGTGGGGAGCAGCGTCAGCATTCGGTCGCGGCGGGCGTAGCCGCGGTCCCAGCCGACACCGAGGTCGTGATCGTCCACGACGCTGCGCGACCGTTGGCCCCGCCGGCGCTCTTCGATCGCTGCGCCGCGGCGGCCTTGGGCACCGGGGCCGCCATCGCGGCAATCCCGGTCGCCGACACTCTCAAGCGGGTCGCGGCCGGACGGGTCGTCGGCACCGTGCCCCGAGATGGGCTTTGGGCCGCCCAAACGCCGCAGGCCTTTCGCCGCGCTCTCCTCCAGGACGCGCTCGACCGGCTCGCCGCGACCTCCGACGTCATGACCCCGCCGTTTACGGACGAAGCCGCGCTCTTCGAGTGGCTGGGGCTGTCGGTCGAGGTCGTGGTCGGCGCCGTCACCAACCTCAAGGTCACACGCCGTGACGACCTCCCCGTGGTCGAGGCCCTGGTGGCGCACGCACTCACCGCGCCGCCGCCGGAACCATGAGCCTGGTCACGCGCTGCGGCATCGGCTACGACGCGCACCGCTTCGCCGCCGGACGACCGCTGGTCCTCGGTGGCGTCCGCGTCCCCCACCCCCTCGGCCTAGCGGGCCATTCGGACGCCGATGTCGTGCTCCACGCGATCGCCGACGCCCTCCTGGGTGCGGCCGCGCTCCCCGACATCGGCTATCACTTCCCGCCGACCGACCCCCGCTTCCGTGACGCCGACAGCCGTAACCTCTTGATCGAGGCCACTCGCCTCGTCGTCGCGGCGGGCTTCGTCCCTCAGAACGTCGACGCCATTGTTATCGCTGAGGCGCCGCGCATCGCGCCGCACGTCCCGGCCATGCGCCAGGCCATCGCTGCCTGCCTGGACCTCGACATCGGCGCCGTCGGCGTCAAGGCGACGACCAACGAGGGCATGGGGTTCGTCGGCCGCGATGAGGGGATCGCCGCGATGGCCATCGTCACGGTCATCCGGGCCGATTCTCGGTCGGTGACGGGTGGCGAGCGCTCATGAGGGTCCTGCTGCAGCGGGTCGGCCGTGCCCGGGTGACCGTCGCCGGCGAGGAAGTCGGCGCCATCGGCCGCGGAATCCTTGCGCTGGTCGGGGTAACCCACGACGACAC
Organism: Thermomicrobiales bacterium; assembly: GCA_030447415.1. GTDB lineage: Bacteria > Chloroflexota > Chloroflexia > Thermomicrobiales > UBA6265 > JAUJOZ01. The sequence continues at coordinate 69,297 of JAUJOZ010000009.1, forward strand.
GACCGACGATGCCGCGCTGCTGGCGGCCAAGGTGGCCCACCTCCGGATCTTCGACGACGCCACGGGGCATCTGAACCGCTCCGCGCTCGACCTGCGGGCCGATGCCACTGCCGATGATTCGGGCGTTGGGGTGCTTGTCGTATCGCAGTTCACCTTGTACGCCGACGCGCGCAAGGGGCGACGCCCTAGCTTCGTCCGCGCCGCTCCGCCCGATCAGGCTGCCCCCCTCGTCGACACGTTTGCCACGACCCTGCGTGACCTTGGTCTCCCCGTCGCCCAAGGGCGATTCGGCGCTGAAATGATGGTCGAGCTGGTCAACGTGGGGCCGGTCACCATCTGGCTTGACACCACCGACCTCCGCGCCTGATCGCTCGCCGCGCCTACCCGCCCGTGTGACCGGCACCCTTCGTTTCCAGAACAGGGTCGCACCTAACGCTATACTCGACTGCCAAGCCCCGCTCTGCCCTCCGGTGCCCCCCGCGCCGGCTCCTACCGCCCGACGGGTTGGGTCGACCGTTCGGGCACCCGGATTCCCGCTCCACCGGCCGCGACGTGCCTGTAGCGGGTGGCGCAAGCCCGGGCGCGGCCCCGCGTCCCGCCGAGCGCGCTCCATTCCCGACGGAGGTTGCCGGACGTGATCTACTGCCAGGACTGCGGCGCCGAGAACCCGGAAGGAAGAGACATCTGCTCGGTCTGTCACCGGTCGCTCATGCGGGAGCACAGCACCAGGCGGTGCCCCTCGTGCCGGGAACCTCTCGGGGAGGGCGCCTCCTTCTGCGCCACGTGCCGGGCTCCGGTGCTGGTCGCGGCGGCCAGGACCGGAGCCTCCCCCGACCCACCAGACCCGGACGCCGAGGCTGCGACTGCTCCACGAAGCGCGCCCATCCCCTCCTCAACCGTCGGCTCTGCCGAGGCTGGTCCCGTAGCCGTCCACAGGAGTGGTGCCGACGCGCCCGCTGGTAGTGCCTGGCCACAGTTACCCCACGGGACCGACCGGACCGCCGACCACACCCGGGATCACCCGGGACCCGCCGTCCACACCGCGTCAGGGAACGTGGCGAGGGTATCGGTCTCCGTGAGCGAGACCGAGGCGAGCGCCGACGCAGGCACGATGGCCCTTCTGGCCGGTACCAATCGTCCGCTCGGCGACCGATCCGCGGTGGCCGAGGTGAGCGCCGTACCCGCGTCCGCTTCAGCCCCCGCTGAACCAGGGGCGGCGCCGCCCCCCTTGCCACCGCTGCCCGACGGCGGCCTGAGCACCGTGATGCCGGACTGGCTCCGCAACCCACCTTCCGGCATCCCAGCGCCAAGAGCGCCGTCGGCCGCGAGCACCCAATCCGGCGCACTCCTCCCCTCACCGACAGCGTCGACACCCCGCCCGTCGCCTACCACGGCGGCCGATTCACCGATGCCTGTCCCACCGGATTCGGAAATGCAGGCCATAGACACAAGCGGCTTCATTTCCGAGGACGACCTGCCGCGCTGGATACGGCGGCTCGTCACCGACGAAATACCCGACGCGGCCGAGACACGCCCGTCGGGCGCCACGGTCGGCGTGCCGTACCCCGTCGGCCCCGAAGCCGGCACCGGCGCCGATGCCAGTCATCTCGGCGCCGCCCCACTTCCGAGCGACCCTCAGTCCGTCACCGCATCAGCCGCGCGCCTGACCGGTGGGGACCGGTCCAGTGGCGGCGGACCGCTCCATTCTCTCGGGTCGTCCGGGGTCAGGTCCGACTCCGCCACCCATCCGGACAGCGGCCATCTCCCCCGCAACTCGGGCTCCGAGCCGACCCCGGGCTCACCTAATGCGCTTCAGTCACACTCTGCCGCGGCCACAGACCGAACTGATCCACGCGGTCGGCAACTGAGTTCGCTCTCCGCGCCCGCCGAGGTGCCGGCGGGAAGCGCCGGGTTCGGCGCCGCCCAACCGGCCTCCCCTGGACGGGCGGTGAGGCTGGGATCCCACCGCCGGACGCTGCTGCTGGCGTTGCTGATCCTGGTCGTGCTTGTCGTCGTGCTCTATGGGTTGAGCGGAGGGTTCAGAGGATAGTCGGGTGATGCCACCGGCGCGAAGGCGTCCCGATTCGCGCAGTGTGATCCCCGTGTGATCGGTCGTCGATCATTGGTCGGCACCGCGAAGGTGGGTCGCCAGCTCCGTCGTGTCCTCCCAGCCGTAGGCGATCTCGTCCAGCACCGCTCCCTCGATCTCGATCTCCCGCGTCGCGACCGGCGTGCCGCCGATGGCCTCGTAGAATCCCCGCGCGGGGTTCTCCGCCAGGACCCAGAGCAGCATCGACCGCAGGCCCGCCTCCGCCAGCCCCTCGACTACCGACAGGGTCAGGGCCCGACCAACGCCTCGGCGCTGGTGCTCGGCCCGAACGTAGAGGGCATACAGCTCGCCTTCGTACCCCAGCTCGCCGGTTCGCTCAGGACCGGCCGACGCAAAGCCGACGAGGTCTCCCGCCTCGTCCTCAGCGACCCGGACGAGCTCATGGCCCTCGGGTTCGGTCAGTATGCGCGACCAGCGGGCGGCGCGGGCCTCCACGGAGAGCGACGCAAGAAAGGCGTCCGGCACGATCCCGCGGTAGGCGGTCCCCCACGTCTCGACGTGGATACGCGCGATGGCGGCGGCATCGGTGGGCCGGGCGTCCCTGACAATCACGATGCACCAACTCCCTCCGTGGGCGCCAACGCCGGCTCCGTCGGCACGGACCATCGGTCTTCTGTTAGACGGAGTATCGTCCGCGGACCACGCACCAATGCCGGCCCACGCTGGGGTATCGGCGACTAGCGAACGGCGGTGACCGGCGTCGGTGCATCGGTCACCGGTCATCCTCTCCCGTACGCGCCCCAGCGTGCGCCGCCGACAACTGGGATTACGACGAGAAGCCGCTGATGGCGAGCGCCTCGGCTGCATCGTACCGGGCGTCGGCACCGCCGACCCAGACAACGTTGGTGCAGATCGAGCGCTGATCGGGCACCAACCGCCGCTCTCGCCGCCGTCAGCTCGCGGCGTTGTTCACCGGGCCTCAGTACCAAATCCTCACCGGTGCCACGGACGCCGGCCGCGCCCGCTCCTCCCACCCTCTGATCGCCTGCTGCTCCCGCCGGACATCTTCCTGTTACTCCGGGCCGGACGCCGCGCACCCGACGAAGCCACACCGTCTCGCGCAGCACCCCCAGGATTCGTCACATCACCGGCAGATCGCGCGGAACGCCGTCGTCGAGGCGCGGACGCAAGGCCACCAGCGTTGTAGAAGCAAGGATTGTCACTGCTCGGCCACGCCCCCTCGAACCAGGTGCCGGTGGAGCCCGACGCGGTGGCCGCGCCGGCGCAGCGCTCCCATCGGGGTCCGAATCTCGATGCTGTCCGGGTGGGATTCGTCATCCGCCACCTGGTCCAACGCGCCGACGTTGCCTTCGGCGCACGAGTGGTTAAGCAGACTCGCGCTGGCGACCGCAGGGCCGGGTCTGCGCTGATACATCGGGATCAGGACATTCACCATCGCCATGAGTTCCAGGCTCGGTGGACAGGGTGTGGTCGCGCGCCGTCCGATCTTGTCGCTCCGACGAGCGCCGGGGTCAACGCACGCGGGAGGGACTGGCGCACGATAGGGGCCTTATCGCCGGTCACCTGTCTCGGGCGGCACCCTGGGCCGGACGAGAAAGGCACGGTGCCCCAGCGCGGGTGGCCACCAAGAGATGTGCCAAGCCGCGAAGGATGAGGGGCGACGAGGAATCAACAGCGGCGCGGCTAATGACGCACTTGGTACGCCATCCCAAACTTGCGGAAACCTCACGCGCTCCCTATGCTGGAGCCCACGCACGGTCGGCCCCTGGTCGGGCTGGTGAGAGCCGCGCGGGTTCGGGCCACGGGCGGATCACGGAGGGCACGAATGGCTGTTGACACGTCCGGTCGCCGGGCGCCGGGCGGTGCGCGGGCCACCGCAGTAGCCATCGTGTTCGGCCTCCTAGCCGTCACGCTCCCAGCGGCGGGCTCTCATCCCGCTGGTCCGGCCGCTCGCGCCGCCGCGCAGGAAGCGTCATCGGACGCGCCGGCGGTAGGCTGGATCGAGCCGGCCCTGGGCGTCGAGGTGCCACCGGACCTGGGGCAGGCGCCCTTCGCCGTCTACGTCGCCTCAACCGGCCACACCGTGCGCGGCTCGATGCTCGACTACTGGCGCGCCACCGGCGCCGGCGCCGTCTACGGGGACCCGATCTCCGAGCCCTTCGCCGCGGCCGACGGCTACTACAGCCAGGCGTTCGAGCGCGGCATCCTCCAGTATCGGCCGGAACGCCTATTCACCGCCGATCCCATTATGGGCCTCATGCCGGTGGGGGACATCGCCCTTGCCGATCGGCTCGGCACGTTTCGCAACGACGGCCGCCGCGGTGCTGGCGGGGGTGACCGGCGTGGTGAGGTGTGGCGCCCGCTCAATCCAAAGGGCAAGACTGCCAAACGCGCCGTCGACGACGGCGGCGTCTTCGACAAGGAGACGCGCCACACGATCACCGGCGACCTCCTCGCCTGGTACCGCCGTCACGAGGGACGCTTCTATCTAGGCGCCCCTCTCAGCGAGCCGCTCGCCGAGCGCGGCATGACCGTCCAGTACTTCGAGGGCGGCGCGCTGATGACGGGGAAGCGAGGCACCCGCGTCGTGCCGCTCATCGCCGACCTCGCGTCCCGGCTGGACATCGACACCACGCCGGTCGTCCAGGACGGCAGCCTGCCGCTCTACGACGAGACCCTCTTCTGGCAGGTCCCCAATCCCTCACCGGCGTCTGACGCCGCCGGTGAGGGCGTGAAGCGGATTGAGATCAACCTTGACCAGCAGCGCCTCCGCGCCTACGACGGCGACACGCTGGTCCTGAGCGTGCTCGTGAGCACCGGGCTCGATCCAAACGGCACCGACGAGGGTCGGTTTCACGTCCGGTACAAGGTGCCCGCGCAGGACATGGAAGGGATCACCGACGAAACGGGCGAGGTCGTCGCCGTCGGCGCGGAGACGCCGGAAGCAGGCGCGCCGCCGGTAGAGGGGGAGCGCTACGTCGTCGAGGACGTGCCCAACGTCATGTACTTCAACATGGAGGCCGAGGCGCTGCACGGGGCGTACTGGCACAGCAACTTCGGTCAGAAGATGAGCCACGGCTGCGTCAACCTACCCCTCGACGTCGCCGCCTTTCTCTACGGTTGGGCCCCCCTCGGCACCCAGGTCTGGGTCCACGACTGAGGCTCTAATCGGCGCGCGCGACGGCAGGACGGTGCGGGCAACGAGCCACCCATCGAACCGGCGCGCCCAAGACTCCTCAGGGGACGCACGCCGGCCCTCCGTTCCGGTTGGCAGGTCGCCTTGTCCGTGGCGCTGTAACAACCGTTCTCTCCCAAGGCGCCCTGCCGGACGTGCGCTCACGCCTCTGGAATCGGTTCGGGTGCAGCCACCGGTCGCCGGAGTGGCATCGCCGGGCGCGGTCGTCCGGCGGTCCCCTCCAACCAGATGCCGACCCCGATCATCATTTCCCCGATCCGCCGCAGCATGACACGATGCTGCAGCCCGGATCGCGCGACGCGGCTGCTCGCCCGCCGCCGCTCCGCATCCCGATGCATCTGCTCCACCTTGCTGCGGGCGAGCCGCCGCGCGATCGAGGAATCCAGCGAGTCCTCCCGCGAACAATCAGCCAGGACGCTGATGAGCGTTCAGGCGTCGCGAGCCGGGTCACGGCTCGCACGAGCGACGGGTCGGCGGGGAGGAGTCCAGCCAGGGGCGGGGAACGGAGGGCGGGCCGCGCGGGCTGACCCACCCTCCGTGCGAGGGAGCGAGCGAACGGTTCGCGGCGTCCTAGCCGGTCACCCCGACGAGCTCGCCGCGGGTGAGGTGCTCCATGTCGACGGCGTGCGTTTCCTTGGAGATGAACAGGCGGTAACCGTCGGGGTCGGTGATGCCCCAGTCACGGTGACCCCAGAATTGGTCCTGAGGCTCCTGAAGGATGGCCGCCCCGGCTGCCCTGGCTCGCTCGAAAAGGGCGTCGATGTCCTCGTTATCGCCGACGGTGAAGTAGAGGCTCACCCCGGCTCCGAGGTGCTGCAGGTCGCCGGCCGAGAGGTCGTCCCGGTTGGAGCCGAACATCAGCTCCGACGCGCCCCTCCGGACGCCGCCGTGCATAAGGCGGCCACCGTCGCCCGGCATGGTGAAGGTGACCTCAAAGCCGACGGTCTGCGTGTAAAACGCGAGCGAGGTTTCGATGTCGGCCACCGACAGGATGGGGATCAGGCTCTTCATACCCGTGTTCCACTCCTCGATCTGCTGATCGATGAAATCACGTCCGTCGTTCGGCTAGGAGGCGAACGGCGGACTCCGTGGGACCTGCGCGGGCGAAGGTGACGTGGTGACCATGACGGGCCACCGGCGGGGTTGGGGTGGGCGTGGCCGCGGGGATGGCCGGCGCCCCGCCGGGGCGGGCGAGGAGCGATGCGGAAGCCGCGGCGCGGGCTGCTCGAGCCTCCCGCTCCCTCATGCCCGCCGGATCCGGGGCGGGCGGCCGCGCGTCGTGTCCTCGTACGTACACTATAGAACGCCCGTTCTATGTTGTCAAGGGGTCAACTCTCGGAGACCCGCTCGCGTCGCGTTCCAACCACTCAAGCACGCCACGACCAAAGGCTATTGTGGGCACCAACCGCTTCAACCGCGACTTGCGGACGGCACGCTCTCCGAGAACAGGTCGAAGCCGTCGCCGCCCTGCCCGACTGGATAATCCGGACGCAGCCACTGGCTAACAATTCAGACGGTCCCGTTCCGTCCCCAGGGGACATGCGTCGGCCCCCGCCGGCGGCTGCGCGGACCAATCGACGCTGTGCAGGACGACGCCCAACCCTGACTCCATAGAGAACGGACCGGCATGTCAATTTGGCGCCCGCGCAGGAAGGGGCGCCCACCGCCGGCTCGACCCGGATGGTGCTACCTACGTCGCCGTCCGGCACCGGGAAGCCGATCGAGAAAAGGACTGGGGAACCATCATCCTGGGCGCCGGTCCAATACTTCCCTTTTGAAAGTGTGAAATTTCTGCCAAATTGCTGCCGTACGTTGGTAACCGTTAGATCGGATCATAGGGCATGAGATCGGGACACTCCCGCCGGCACCAAGGCCGACAGCGCCGCGGGTCAGCTCTCGGCCCCGCCCGCGTCACGGCCCACCCGGCCGTCGCCTGGGCGGGTGCCTAGCAGTCAGACCCTGAGCCACCCTCGGCCAGCGGCTTGGCGGCGGAACCGTCCCTCGGACACCGAGCGAGGCGAGCGCTCCCAGTCCGACATCGATATACCCTCGCCGCAAGGAGTACCACCCCATGTCCGTCCACCAGCCCTTGGCCACCGAACTCATGGCCGAGACCCTCGATCACGACCGCCTGCAGACGGCGCGGCGGCAAGCGACAGCCGCCCGCGCTCACATCTCACCATCAGACAGGAGCCCTCTCACCATGACCTTCCGCCGTATCTTCACCTTCTCGCCGCCAGCCTGCTGGTGGCGCTCCTCGCCGCACCGACCGGCGTCCGAGCCCAGGAGGCTCCGCCTGCTGCTTCCGCCGCCATCGAACTCGACGCCGACGGCGACGGGCTGATGGACGAGCAGGAGCTTCAGATCGGCACCGACCCGACCAAGTTTGACACTGACATGGATGGCCTCAGCGACGGCTCCGAGGTCAACCCGGGTGGCTGGGGCACCAATCCCCTCGCCGCCGACACCGACGAGGACGGCCTCGGCGACGGCGACGAATTGGAGAAGTTCAAGACCGACCCCCTTCGGGCCGACACCGACGGCGACGGCGTTGACGACGCCACGGAGATCGACGCCGGCACCGACCCCACCGACCCGAAGAGCGTCCCGGCCAAGCCGAGCCCGAAGCCGAGCACCAAGCCGACTCCAGGTAGGCCCGCCGCCGAGCCGGTCAAGGCCCTGCCGAACACCGGCACCGGCCCGGTCACCTCCAACGGGACGAGCAGCGGCGCGCTCGCCCTGCTCCTCGGCACCGGCACCCTGCTGGCCGTGGCTGGGGTGAAGCGGGCAATCGGCCGCCGCGCCTAGTCCCCCCCGCGGGGGCTTGATGCCCGCGCCGCGGCACTCCGCACCTCGTGAGGGGCGGCCACCCGACTTGACGGGTGGCCGCTCCTCACGTCGTCTTGGTCCGACGGGCCCTCCAACTCGTCTGTGCAGCGAGCAGCGGGGAGCGCGTTGCCGAGGGAGCGAGGGTTCCGGTCCTCGGCCGCCGATTCAATCAGGAAGCCCACCGCGCTCTGCAGCGTCGGCGAGCGAACCGGCCGATGCACCGCGAGACCGACGAACGCCGGCGCCCACCGGTCGGCGTCGGCACCTCGTCCCGCTCGGTGCTTCGCCGCTTTGGCCGCCAAGCGCTATGGACGCGACTGCCCGTACCCGGGCGTTTTGCCCAAACCTGTTTCCCGACCGTCCGTGACGGAGCATCGGTCTCTGGCACACGCGCGGGAGATTGGGGCAGGCCTCGAGCGAGCTGTCAACCACAGCGTCGCCGTTCGATTGTCCGAGAACGACCACCGCCCCACGAGCGCGTGAAGTGCTCATCGGCCTCGCAGACGAGGGCCACCCACCGCCGTCGGCCGGATGACTCCTCACCCTGGCTCGCGGCCCGACCGACCGACGAAGACGGGTCACCAGCTATGATGGACGCGCGACCGAAAGCCTAAGTGAGGGCCCGTGGGCGCTCACGAGACACGAGGGACTGGCCGAATGCTCCACATCACCAACGGCGACTCCACCGGGACCAAGCTCCGGCAAGCCGCGCTCTCCGGCGAGATCGTCGCCTGGAACGACGTGCTCCACGAAGGCCCCGTCCCGGCCGGGTTGTCGCTGGACGCGCTGCGCCCCGTCCGCGCTCGCTTCATCGCCGACCGCGGCTGGGGCGCGTATGTGGACGTCCTCGCTGCCTTCGCCCGCCGCGACGACGCGCTGGCCCGCTGCCACGACCATGACGAGATCGTCCTCTGGTTCGAGCACGACCTCTACGACCAACTGCAACTCCTCCAGCTTCTCGATTGGTTCGCCGGTCGCGACCTGGGCGCGACCCGGCTCAGCCTCATTTGCGTCGGTGCCTTTCCGGGCGTTGACCCGTTCCACGGTCTAGGTCAGCTCACGTCCGCTCAGCTCGCCTCGCTCTTCCCGACCCGCCACGCGATCACGCCTGCCGAGCTGACATTGGGCCGCGATGCCTGGGCGGTCTTCCGCTCCCCCGATCCGACGGCAATCCTGGGCCTCCTCGCGGGCGACACCTCCGACCTCCCGTTCCTTGCCGGCGCCCTCCGGCGTCACCTGGAGGAGTTTCCCTCCGTGAACGACGGGCTGTCCCGCACCGAGCGCCAGCTCCTCGAAGCCGTCGCCGCGGGAGTCCGCACGCCGGTGGACATCTTCCTCGCTCATCAGACCAAGGAGGAGCATCCCTTCATGGGCGACACCACACTCTGGTCCCACCTCCACGGCCTGAGCCAGGGGCGCCAACCCCTGATCACGCTCGACGGCGGAGGCCCTTTCGCCTTGCCCTGGGAGTGTGACGACGCGGCCTTTCGGGCGCAGTCCGTCGCCGTCACCGCTCGCGGCCGCGCCGTGTTGATGGGCGAAACGGAGCGGGTCACCTACGACGGCATCGACCGCTGGCTCGGCGGCGTCCGCCTCCAAGGCACGGACGCGCCGTGGCGGTGGGATGGCCAGCGCGCCAGCCTGGTCCGGGGCGACCGACCCAATGTCGGCGGCGCGGCCGACTGAGGCGACTCGCGCCCTCCGGCCAAGCCGTGCCACCGTGACCGCCTGCTGGACCAGGCGGTTTCCTGCGCGCTCGTCCCGACCGCGAGGCAACGTGCGGCGAACGAGCGCCGCAAGCAGCGCGAGGCGGTCACCCGCCAGTTACTGGCAACTCATCCATCACTCCACACCCTCCAAGAACGGAATCACCCGCTCCAGGAACGCCTCCGGGTGGTCACGGTGGATGCTGTGACCCGCTCCCGGGACACGGGCCAGGCGCGCGTTGGGCAGCGTAGCGGCGAAGCGCACCGCGTCCTCCGGCACCACCGCGCTCCCCCTTGCCGGATTGCCGTGGACCAGGAGCGTGGCGGAGCGAATGGTGTCAAACAGGGAAAGCCGGTCGGATCCCGACTCGAGGTTCGCTTCCGAATCGGTCCGCAGCTCGGCGAAGACGGCTGGCGCGGTCAGCGTGATGCTCTCGGCCCGGCGCCGGCAATCCTCGTCGCTCCACTCCGGGTGCTGCGAGCGATAATAGGCCGCCGCCCGCTCCAACGGCATCGTCGCCAGGGCCAGCCAGCCGTCGAACGCGCTCAGGATCTGGGGGGTGGCCCTCAACGCCACGTCCTCGACGACGATGCCTGCCGCCCGCTCCGGGTTATCGGCCGCCCACATCAGCACGACGAGACCGCCGAGCGAATGGCCGAGGAGCAATGGTCGATCCAGGTTCAGGACGTCCAGTACGCCGGCCAGGTCGGCGGCGTAGTCGGGCAAAAGGTACCCGCTCACCGGCTTGGCTGAGGCGCCGTGGCCCCGAAGGTCGAGAGCGTAGAGGTGGAACCGCGCCGCGAGGGCGTCCACCACGGGCCACCAGGAGACAGCGCGGCTGCCGATCCCGTGGAGGAGGACAAGTGGCCGACCGCGCTTCGGGTCGGCCCCCGGGTACTCGGTGACGGCCAGGTCAAGACCGTTGGCAGCGACGCGACGCTGGCGGGCGGGCGTCTGCGGTCGGGACGTCATCGCCTGGCGATCTCCTCTCCGGCCAGGGCAGCACGACGCCCACGGCCCACTCCTCATCGGCCTCCGGCCGCCGGTCACTCCGCCGTTCGCACGAGCCGCTGAGCGTCGGGTCGTGCGATGCTCAAACTATCCAGCCTTCCGCCGCCCCTATCCAAACTTTCCCCGACACCGGCTGCCCGCGGTTCACCGTACACTTTCCACCGTCGACTGGGGATACCAAGCCCGCGACGCAACAGCTTCCGGCACGGGCTTTGCGTGCATCCCAGGCGACACCGAGCAGTCCAGGCAGCACGCGAGGCGTTCGCCGCTTGCCGGACAGCAGCCACCGTGGCGCAACCGCTGCGCCGCTGAGACGGACGGAGGTCTTCTTCAATGCTCAAGCGTTTGTTCTCGTTCGCCACGGTGGCGCTGCTCGCGCTCGTGGTCCTCGCCGCCTGCGGCGGCGGCGAGGATGAGCCCGAGGACGTGACGCGCATCCCGGTTCAGGGCGCGCCAGCCTTCCCGACCGAGGGTGCGGAGACGGCGCAGGAGCCGGCCGCCTCGCCCACCGGTGGCGAGGCAGCGGCTCCGGCGTCCGGGGGCGGCCAGACGGCGGCCGGTGGTGTGACGGTCGAGGCCAAGAACATCCAGTGGGTGCAGAAGGAGCTCACCATCCCGGCCAACACCCCGACTCCCCTGACGTTGGTCAACGCTGACCCCACCTTCCACAACTTCACCGTCGAGGGGCAGAACGTTCTGTTTGACATGCCGGCGAGTCAGACGGTGCAGGCCGAGCTCAACCTGCCGGCCGGCACCTATGAGTACGTCTGCACCGTGCCGGGCCACGAACTGCTGATGACCGGGAAACTAATCGTCCAATAGGGCGGGCTCCTTGGTCAGACGCGTCGATTCGACGCGACGCCCCGTGGGGCGGCGGATGGGGAGAACCGCCACGCCACGGGGCGTCGCCGTGTCTGGTAACCTCCCATGATCGGCGGCCCGCGCCGTGGGGGCCGCGATGGCGACAGCGAGCCGATGAGCAACGGGAGCACCCCCCATGAGCCCTGTGCAACCCTTCGCCGGCGTTGATGAGCTCAGCAGCGCGCGCTCGATGGGATTGCCACCGTCGCCGGCGACGACGTGGAGATCCAGGACGCGGCCGGCTTCCGCGAAGCGTTGGTCGACCGTTTGGTTCGCACCGCCGTCTTCGGCGACGAGGCGACCAAGGCCGTTAGCCGGTGGCTGATCCGCGCCGCCGCACCACGCCTTGGCGCCTTCCCGGCCTCGATCCACGACCTCTACATCGCGGCCGGCAAAAGGCTTACGCCAACGCCACCGCACCGGCGATCAACGTCCGCGGCCTGACGTACGACGCGGCACGGACCATCTTCCGCGCCGCCCGCGCCAACGATGCCAAGATCGTCCTCTTCGAGCTCGCCCGCTCCGAGATGAGCTACACCGAGCAGCGGCCGAGCGAGTACGCCAGCGCCGTGCTCGCCGCCGCCATCAAGGAGGGGCATCGGGGCCCCGTCTTCATCCAGGGCGACCACTACCAGATCAACGCCAAGAAGTACGCCGCCGACCCGGAAAGCGAGCTGCGGGGTCTGCGCGAGCTCGCCGTCGAAGCGATTGCCGCCGGCTACTACAACATCGACATCGATGCCTCGACCATCGTCGACCTGTCTCTCCCCACGGTTGTCGAGCAGCAGACGCTCAACGCCCGCCACACCGCGGAGATGACGCGGGTCATCCGGGAAGCGCAGCCGGAGGGAATCACGGTTTCGATTGGTGGCGAGATCGGCGAGGTCGGCGGCCACAACAGCACGGTCGAGGATCTGCACGGTTTCATGGAGGGGTACGTCGCGGAGCTAGGGCGGCAGGCCGAGGCGGTGGGTCGGGAGTTGCCCGGCATCAGCAAGATCAGCGTGCAAACTGGTACCAGCCACGGCGGGGTGCCACTGCCGGACGGGACGATCAAGGAGGTCGCGGTCGACTTCGACACCCTGGCCGAGCTGTCGCGGGAGGCACGGGAGCGCTACGGGATGGGCGGCACCGTCCAGCACGGGGCATCGACGTTGCCCGAGGAGGCGTTCGACCGCTTCGCGCAGGCGAACGCGATCGAGGTCCACCTCGCCACCGCCTTCCAGAACCAGATCTATGACAACGCCGCCTTCCCGGCCGATCTCAAAGCCGACCTGTACGCCTACCTGACGGCGCACCACCTGGACGACGAGCGCAAGCCAGACCAGACTGACGCGCAGTTCTACTACACGACCCGCAAGCGAGGCTTCGGCCCGTTTCAAGCAACGGCTCTGGGACCTGCCCGACGAAACGCGAAACGCCATCATGGCGGACCTGGAACCGACCTTCGGCCTGATCATGCGCCGCCTCGGCGTTGCCGACAGCGCCGATCTGGTCGACCGCATCATCACGCGGGTCGAGGTGCGTCTCCACCTCTGGAGGCGTTCCAGGTGGTGGGCGCGGCGACGTGGCACGACACAAGCGGGGGAGTAGCGTCCTCCCCGCCGACACCCGGTTCACGGTGTAGAGCGCGACGGTCGCTCTCTCCACCCGTGACGTCGTCGGCCAGCCGCTCCGCCGCGACGGTGAGGTGGTAGCCCAACGGTCCGAGCGAGAGACCGCCCTCTACGCGATTAATCGCGTCGGCAAGCCGACGGGTCCTCTCGTAGAGCGGGTCCCGCAGCCGCAGCCAGCGGAACAGAAGCAACAGTGCCAGCCGCACCGCCTCCCTGAGGCCGAGACCGGTCCCGGTCACGGCGAGCACGCGAAAGCGGTGTGCGCCGAGCATGTCCTGGATATCGCGGCGGTGATAGTGGCGGCGCCAACCGACCGTTTTCGCCTCCGGCGGCTTCGGACCGCGCCCGGTGATGTCGCTCACGTACCGGTACAGGTTGAGGGCGTCGAGCCAAGCGAGCGGACCGCGATACGGCACCCGGACGACAAGCCGGCCACCCGGCCGCAACACCCGCGCCGCCTCATCCACGGTCCCCTGGTCGTCCGGCAGGAGCGGCAGCACATCGAGCAGGAGGACCGCGTCGAAGTCGGCATTGTCGAATGGAAGGTGGCCGTCCGGGCGCGCCGCAGGGCTGCCCCGACTGCTCGGTGGGCTGCTTGCCGCGGCACCGAGCACGACTGGATTGAGCGCGACGACCTGGGAGCCTCGTACCGCGAGATCCCGCGCGAGGGCATCCATGCTGCCGACCACCAGAACGCGGCCATGGACCGGCACACCCGGCCCGAGTAAGGTGTGGAACGCCTGGGGCCGGCGTGTAACGTCAGGAGATGTCAGCGGTCCGCCTTCAATCACGAGCGCCCGGAGGTTGGCCGCGAGCCGGATCAACGCCGGTCGCGAACCCCGGCTTGATCCTAGCTCGTGCGATGATAGCCCAGCGTCGGTAGCCGACCATCCACGGCTCATCACAGGAAGCCATGGCCGAACTCTGCACACTCCATCCTCTCGATCTTGGCCTCGTCACCCGCTACGCGCAGGCTGTCACGGGGAGCGAGACCATTCGGCCGCTCGTCCCGGTCGACCCGGCCTGGGGGGAGCGGACCCTGACGGCGGCCCGCGAGGGATACGCGCGCGCGCTGGTCGGCAGCGAGGCAGGGGCGAATGCGGTCAGCTACGGATTGGCGCAGGTGCTGGCGACGACGCAGCCCACCTTTCTGCTCCCCGGGGCGGGCTTGACCGTCTGGGAAGCGCGCATCGATCGCGGCGTCGGCATGCTGCTCCGCCCGCCATCTCGACTCTTCGTCGACGCGGGGCTGGCCGTGCCCGCAGCCCGGGCGATGCCGATCCGCCTCGACCTCCACCGCGGCCTGATGGGCGGCGCCCACGTTCCGGCTCGCCTCGTCCCCGATCTGACGCGCCTCCTCGAGACACGCACCGAACGGCTGCTGCGGCGCCTGACGGAAGCGGAGCTGGACGCGGTCGCGGTGCTCGGGCTGCTGTTACAGGCGTGCGCTTACGCCAGCGAGCGGAACCTCGGGCTCTACGAGGCGCTGGACGTGATCACGCCGGAGGCGCCCGAGTCGATGCCGCCGGGGGGACGCGTCTTCGTCGCCGACCGGAAGCGGCTTGATCCGACAGTGCGCAAGCGGTTGGAAGCGGTGGCGAAGCCCCCCAAGCAACCTGGATTGCTGGCGCGCCTCTTCGGCCGCGACGCTTAGGCGCCTGGCGGCAGGGGGCAGAACGGCTGGTAGGGGCGATGCTTGCCGCGGCCGTTCGCCCCGCATGACCTGGCGCGGCCGCCGAACGCGCCACGAGAAGACACCGGGGCGTGTCGACAGCCTCAGTGGGTACGTAGATTCGGAGGAGGAGGTATGGACCGCCGTGGACGGGACGCCAACCCCGGACCCGGCCGCCCGGGTCCGGTCCTTTTCAGCCTGTCCGAAGCGAACGCGCTCCTACCCCGCCTCGCCCCGATCCTGATGGAGTTGCGGGAGCGCAAGGCGGCCCTGGACGATGCCCGGAAAGCCCTCGCGGAGCTCCACCCGGCGATGCGCGGCAATGGGCACGCCGCCGAGGCGACGGAGTTGACGGGAAGGATCGAGGCGCTGGCCGCCGACCTCACCGCCGGGGTACGCGCTATCGCGGCGCTCGGGGTCGAGGTGAAGGACCTGGACCATGGCTTGATCGACTTCCCGTCGCTGCGCGAGGGCCGCATCGTCTATCTCTGCTGGCGGCTCGGCGAAGGCCCGATCGCCTACTGGCATGAGCTGAACGCCGGATTCGCGGGCCGGCAGCCGTTGTAAGGCCGCCAGTCCATTCACAATGATCAACCGCACGGACGCACATCGCCCATGCGAGCCCAGAGGCGCTGCGGGACCAGACACTAGCGGTCGCCGTCTAGGGCGCAGCACGGTCAAGTGGCTTGGGTAGCCCCGGGCGTTGCCCCTCAACCGCGCGGCGCAATGTGACTCGCTCGGCGCAGTGCGATCCTGATCGCGGTCGCGGACCGATCGTCTCCTCCTCCGACATTGACAGCAACCGTGCAACCTTGCTATCCTTCTCGCGTTAGCACTCGCCCTGAGAGAGTGCTAATTATGCGGCGAGGCGGGGTGCGGTGAGCCAGGAACTTGGTCCGGTCCCCGTGGCGGCGTTGACCGACCGCCAGCGGGCGATCCTCAAGCTGATCGTCCAGGAGTACGTCGCCACCGGGCGCGCCGTCGGCTCCAAGAGCCTGACGGAGCGGTACGCGGTCGGCGTCTCGCCGGCGACGATCCGCAACGAGATGGCCGACCTCGAGGCCGCCGGATTCGTCCAGCACCTGCACACCTCCGGTGGGCGGGTCCCGACCGACCAGGGCTACCGTTACTTCGTCCACCACCTCTTGGGGGACGTTGACCTACCGTCGGCCGAGCAATTGATGATCCGCCACCAATTCCGCCAGGTGGAACTGCAGCTGGAGCAGTGGATGGAGCTGGCCGCCTCGGTCCTGGCGGAGACGGCCGGTCACGTATCGGTGGTGACCGCGCCGCGAACCGCCGTGCCGCGCTTGCGTCACTTCGAGCTCATCGCCCTTCAACCGCGGCTGGCGCTCCTCATCCTGGTCACGTACGACAGCTCGGTGCGCCAACTGATGCTGCACCTGCCGGAGGAGACGGACCAGGAAGCGCTCAGTCGCCTGGCCGATGCCCTGGTCGCCGATGTGCGCGGGCTCACCGCGGACGAGATGGCCGAGCGGGCGCGCGGGACGGATGGGCTGGCGTGGTTCGTGCTTGACCAGCTTCGCGAGGCGTTGCTCGGTCTGGATGCCGCCGAGCGGACGGAGGTCCGCCACTCGGGGCTCGAAAACATCTTTGCGCAACCCGAGTTCGCGGGCGGTCCCGCGGAGGCCCAGGGGCTACTGGCGCTGCTGCGAGGCGGGGCATTTTTGAGTGCGCTCTTGCCCCAGTTGACGGAGGATCCGGGGGTCCAGGTCTTCATCGGCGACGAGAACCCGGCTGACGAGCTGCGCCGCTTCGGCGTCGTCGTCTCGACTTACGGGGTCGACGGCGCGGTGACGGGCGTGCTCGGGGTGCTCGGTCCCACCCGGATGGCGTACGGGCGCTCGATCTCGTCGGTGCGCTACATGGCGCGCCTCATGAGTGACCTGATGTCGGAGTTGTACTCGGCATGAGCCGGCAAGCCAACACCAGCGAACAAGGTCTGGAGTTTCTGACGTGACGGATGAGGAGACGCGACAAACGACGATGGCTGGGGAGGCGGCGCCCGCCGAAGCGATCGGCGGGAACGGCGCGGCTCCGGCCGGGGACGTCCCGACCGGATTGACCGACGTGGCCGCCCTACAGGCGGAGCGGGACGCCTATCTGGACCAGCTCCAGCGTAGCCGGGCCGACTTCGCCAACTTCCGGCGGCGAACGGAGCAGGAGCGCGCCCAGATTCGCGAGATCGCCAGCCAGGCGCTGCTCGCTCAGTTCCTGCCGGTCTATGACGACTTGCAGCGGGCGATGGCGGCGGTACCGGCGGAGGCACGGAATGAGCCGTGGGTCCAGGGGCTGGCGCTGATCGAGCGTAAGTTCTGGGGCGTACTGGAGCGCGCGGGCGTCACGCCGATCGAGGCGGGCGGGCAGCCGTTCGATCCGGCGGTGCACGAGGCGGTCGATTCGGTGCCCGGCTCGGCGGCCGACACGGTTGTCGACGTGTATCAGACCGGCTACCGGCTGGGTCAGACGCTGTTGCGGCCGGCAATGGTCAAGGTGGGTGACAAGATGGGGTCGCCAGACACCAGTCGCCCGTAGCCGGCACGGGCCGAGTCCGCCGGTGACAACCGACTGGCATCTGGCGTCTCGCGAGTGACGATGTCGTAGAGAGAGGAGTACAGGAAGATGGCACGCACGATCGGAATCGACCTGGGGACGACGAACTCGGTGATGGCCACCATCGAGGGTGGTGAGCCGGTCGTCATTCCCAACGCCGAGGGTGAGCGACTGACCCCGTCGGTCGTCGCGGTCACCGGCAGCGGCGAGCGACTTGTCGGCCGCTTCGCGCGGCGGCAGGCGATCACCAACCCGGAGAACACCGTCTTCTCCGTCAAGCGCTTCATGGGGCGCAAGTTCAAGGATCCGGCCGTCCAGCGCGACAAGGGGCTGGTTCCCTATAAGCTGCAGGCCGCCCCGAATGGCGACGTCCAGGTCAAGATGGGCGACCGCTGGTACAGCCCGCAAGAGATCTCGGCGATGATCCTCCAGAAGCTGAAGGCGGACGCCGAGGCCTACCTGGGTGAGACGGTCGACAAGGCCGTCGTCACGGTGCCCGCTTACTTCGACAACGCCCAGCGTGACGCGACCAAGGACGCCGGCCGCATTGCCGGGCTGGACGTACAGCGCATCATCAACGAGCCGACCGCCTCCGCGCTGGCCTACGGCCTCGAGAAGACGGGCGACGAGAAGATCGCCGTCTACGACCTGGGCGGCGGGACCTATGACATCTCGATCCTCGACTTGTCCGAGGGGGTCTTCCAGGTCCTGGCGACCAACGGCGACACGCACCTCGGCGGTGACGACTTCGACCAGGTCGTCATCGACTTCCTCGCCGACGAGTTCAAGCGGACCGAGGGGATCGACCTGCGCAAGGACCGGATGGCGCTCCAGCGCCTGAAGGAAGCGGCGGAGAAGGCGAAGATCGAGCTGTCGAGCACGCAGCAGACCGACGTCAACCTGCCGTTCATCACGGCCGACGCGAGCGGGCCGAAGCACCTCAACGTCACCCTCACCCGCTCCAAGCTCGAGCAACTCGTCAACGGGTTGATCGAGCGCACCGTGCCGCCGATGGAAGCCGCGCTCAAGGACGCGGACCTAAGCAAGGGTGCGGTCGATGAGGCGCTGTTGGTCGGTGGCCAGACCCGCATGCCGGCGGTCCAGCGCAAGGTGCAGCAGTTCTTCGGCAAGGAGCCGCACAAGGGGATCAACCCGGACGAGGTCGTCGCCATCGGCGCGGCTATCCAGGGCGGTGTCCTCGGCGGCGAGGTCAAGGACATCCTGCTGCTCGACGTGACCCCCTCTGACGCTGGCGATCGAGACGCTGGGCGGCGTGGCCACCCCGCTGATCGAGCGCAACACCACGATCCCGACCCGCAAGAGCCAGACGTTCACCACCGCCTCCGACGCGCAGCCGCAGGTGGAGATCAACGTCCTCCAGGGCGAGCGGCCCATGGCGACCGACAACAAGAGCCTCGGCAAGTTCATCCTGGACGGCCTGCCGCCGGCGCCGCGCGGCGTGCCGAAGATCGAGGTGACGTTCGACATCGACGCCAACGGTATCCTCAACGTCACGGCGCGGGACCAGGCGACCGGTAAGGAGCAGAAGATCACGATCACCGGCTCCTCCGGTCTGTCGGAGGCCGAGGTGCAGCGGATGGTCCGCGAGGCGGAGGAGCACGCCGACGAAGACCGCCGGCGCCGAGAGGCGATCAGCCTGCGCAACGAGGCGGAGGCGATGGTCTTCCAGGCCGAGAAGACCCTCACCGACTACGGCGACCGGATCCCGTCTGAGCTCAAGGCCGAGTTGGATGGCAAGATCCAGGCGGTTCGTGAGGTCCTCGACCAGGATCCGGAGAACGCGGACCGGCTGCGCTCCGCCCACGAGGAGCTGGTTCAGACGCTGACCCGAGTCGGCACCTCGATGTACGAGGCGGCCGGGACGGCGAACGGGACCGAGGATGGAGCCGGGTTCGGCACCAACGGCGCTGACGGCGCGACGGCGGACCAGCCGGGCGACGAGGCGACCGTCGAGGGCGAGTTCCGCGAGGTCGGCTCCGACCGGTAGCGACTCGGTTCACCGGAACAACCAAGACGCGAGGGGGACGGCATACCGCCGTCCCCCTCGTCGTTTCACGCCCCGACGTGCGTGGTCCTCGCCGGCGCCCACCGAGGTCGAGGTGCCATTACGGCTGGATCATCTCCTCGACGGTAACGAACGCGTACCCCTGGTCCGCGAAGGACTGGATCAGATCGGGCAGGGCCTCGTAGTCGCCGGCGGCGGACAGGCCGACGTGCATGAGGATGACCTCGTTCCGGGCGAGGTTGGTCGCGCAGTAGCCGACGATCTTGTCGGCCGACCAGCCGTCCCAGCCATAGGAGTCGCACGTCCACATCACCGTCACATGGTAGCCGGCGTCGGCGAGCCAGCGGAGGGTCTGAGCGTCGTAATCACCGTACGGCGGGCGAAAGTAGGGCTTCATCTCGTAGCCGGTGAGCTCCTTGACGATCGCCTCGGTGCTCTCCAACTCCTCCAGCAACTCCTCCTGTGTCATGGGTGGTAGGCCACCGTTGACACCGGTGAGCGACTTATGGGTCCAGGTGTGGTTAAAAACCATTTGGCCTTCGTCGACGATCCGCTTGACGAGGTCCGGGTTGTTCTCCGCCCACTGCCCGGTCATGCCGAAACTGGCTTTGACGCCGTGGTCGGCCAGAACGTCGAGGATTTCGGCCGCGTACCCCGTGTCGGCACCGGCGTCGAACGTGAGAGCGACCTGCAGCGGCAAGGTCGAGTCGTCGTCCGTCTCGGACAGCGCGTGGTCCCCGCTGTACAGCAGGCTCATGCCCGAACCGTCCGGAGTCGGCGCCGGGAGGCGCGACATCACGTCGCCGGCGGTCGTGCCATCCGACGCCGCGGCCGCATCATCGGCTGGTTGCGCCGTGGCGGTGGGGCTCGGTTTAGGCGGCACGGGGGTCTTCGTGGGCGGCACCGCCCCAGGAGGCGGCGTCGGCGCGAGCGCCACATTGGGAGCCGGGTTGGCGGCGGCGAGTTGGGCCGGCGTGGGAGATGGTTGACTGGCGGCACTCGGTGCCCCAGCGGAACACGCCGCCAGCAGTGTCCCGAGAAGCACCAAGAGAGACAACGAGAAGACCCGGGTCACGGTCGTCCTTTGACTCTTGCGAGCATGCGCTCAGCTGTGTACGTACATCAAGTCTAGCAGGTTCCGGCGGCCGCTGGCCTCCCTAGGCAGGTGCGCGCGCCCCCGGCCAACGTCCCTCTCGGCGCTACCAGATGCCCAGTTCGTCCTTGGCGTCCTCGCTCATCATGTCTGGCGACCACGGCGGGCTCCAGACGAGCTTGACGTCGATTTCGCCGAGGCCGGGCAGGTCCTTGAGGGCGTTGGTCACCTCCTGGAGGATCACCGGGCCGAGCGGACAGCCGAGCGAGGTCAGGGTCATGGTGACCAGGACGTCGCCCTTGTCGGACACGTCGGCGTCGTAGACCAGGCCCAGATCGACGATGTTGACGCCGATCTCCGGGTCGTACACACCTTTGAGATTCTCCCGGACGTCTTCGCGGGTGAAGGTAACGGACATGATCTTCGTCTCCACTTCAATCTCCAACGCGCGTCGCGGCAGTCTGGTTCCGGTTCCGCCCGGTGGTCCGCTTCGCGTGCGCTGCCAAGTGTACTCGTGCCGTCGAGATGGCAGAAACGGGGATCGGCGCGCTGCTCGCCGCGCTCTCCTCCGCACAGCGGTCCCGCACCGGAATCGTCCGGCATCCCACCGCCCGCATCCTGGGCGTTCCGTCTGTGCCCGCGCGGACCCGGCCAGCGACACTCCTCGCTCGTCTCGGTCCGCGAGCCTCAAAGAAACAGCAGCATCGCGCCCGCGAGGCATGGGGAGGCGACGACCGCCACGCGGAGCACCTCCCGCCGCACGCGGCGGGTGTAGCGAGCGCCGAGAAACGAGCCCGATGAGAGGCCGACCGTCGTCCCGATCAGGTGGGGAACCGACACGTCGCCGTGACGGGCGAGGGCAAGGGCGCCGGTCGCGCTGATGAAGACGAGCGTCAGCATCGTCGTCCCCACCGTCTGGCGTAGCGGCAGCTTGAGCAGGGTCAGCAGCCCGAGCTGGAGGAACGGGGCCATGCCGACACCGAGGAACGCCGAGGCCGCGCCGCCGGTGAGACCGAGCCCAACGGAGGCCGCGAATTGCCTGCCGGGTGCCGCCGAAACCCGAGTCGGAGCCCCGGCGAGCGCCACGATCCGGTCCGCGCTCACGCGGCGGGTCCGAAGCCAGACCAGAGCCGCGAGCGTCCAGAGCGCGAGGCCGGCCGCAATCTTGAGCGTCTCCTCCGGCACGCGCTGCCCCGTGTCGGCGCCGAGGACGGCGCCAATCATCCCGGCCAGACCGACGATCACCCCAGCCCGGACGGCGATGTTCCCTTCGCGGTAGTGGGAGATAGCGCCGACGACGGTGACGACGCACATCGCCGCCAACCCCGTCCCGATCGCCTCGTGCACCGGCAACCGGAAGACGCCGGAGAGGAGCGCGACCGCCATGCCGGCACCGCCGGCGCCGACGAAGCCGAGGAGCAGACCGAGCGCAAAGGTGGCGAGGGCCAGCGGGACGACGACGCCCAGGTCAGCGCTCCTCGCGCCCTTCGCGGTCGACCACGACGGTGCGGGTGACGACCGTGGCGTCCTGCTCCCCGCGGCTGCGGTCCGACAGCCGTCGCCAAACGAGGAACGCCGCGAACAGCGGGACCAGCAGCAGAGCCACCAAGCCGAACCGGATGACGGTGCCGACGACGCCGTGGAAGAGCCACCCGAGAATGGCGCCAAGGACGATGCCGGCGACGAAGCCGTAGCTGCCCCATTGGAACCGCTCGCGCAGGATGAGCATCGGTCCCCGGTTCATCGCTCCGCTCCCCTTCCGACGTGGTCGGCGTATGCACCGCTCGTAGCCGCGTGGTGGGACAGGGTACTCCATACTGCCTCGACCGAGGAGGGACCACGGCCGCGGTCCCCCCTCGGCTCTGATCGCCATCGTGGCTTCGTTCGCCCGTGTGACCCCTCGCCGACGACCGGATCGCCCGCCGCTGACCGCCCGACCGAACGGCATGCCGACGGGATACCGGCGAAGCGTTCGATCCCCTCAGTCGCCGGATCGGTCTGGATCGGCGCCCCGGATCTCGACCCGTGCCAAATCCAACCATTGCAGCCCCGGCGCGGCCAGCCGACCAGCCCGGTACGACCCATCTTCACCAAGAGCAGCCCAGTTGTTGTCGATCCACGCGACGAACCCGAGCGGCCCCGCCGGTAGGGCCTCGCTGGGCAGAACCGCGACCTCAGCCCCGTCGATTGCGAAGCGGGCGCCGGCCTCGTCCCACGTCAGCGCGTAGTCGTGCCAGGTGCGGAGGTCCAAGTCCGTCTCCGCAGGCAGGACGACATCGCCGGCGCGCATCTGTCGCTCCCCGAGCCGAGCCGCGAGACGTGCCAGCCCCGGCGTGCGCAGGGCCAGGTTGCCGGCCAGCAGAGCCACGCGTCCGACCGTCCGGCCGCGCATGGCACCGGCAACGAAGCCGTCGCCGGTCCCCCTGCCATCGCCGAGGCGCAGACAAGACGGTGGTGAGGCATGGAAGAACCAGAGCCAACTGGGGGCGGCGGCGAAGCGACCGCGGCCGTCGACTGGGTCATTCCAGAACCCAAACCCCGTTGTGCCGCGAAGCCCGTGCCGGGGGTGCGACCACCGCGCGCGGACCTCGAGTCTGAGCGGCGGACGCCAGCGCAGTCCAGCGCGAGTCCGGCCGTGGTAGTCGTCGAGCTGCGCGTCGGCCAGCACGCCTTCAGGCGCGTCCTCCGTGGCCAGGCGCAGTACCCCCGGGACACGCTCCACCCGACCCCGTCCGACGCTGTAGAGGGTCCATTCGGGGCCGGGCGGGCCGGTGCTGGCATCGAAGCGGGCTGTGGAGTGGCGCATGGCGTCTTGTAGCATAGGCGGTGGCACGGCTCACCGGCAGCACGACAGGATCGGGCCGGCCGGGCGGCCTTTCCCCGCCGCTCGGAGGAGGCGTCCTCCGACCGTGGGAAAGGAGGGACTCCAAACTATTGACCGGGGTAAGCGCGCAGACGAGGAAGCGCGCCGTGCCCGGAAACCGGCGATTCCTCATCGCAGCCCGCCCCATCAAGTGCGGTCAACGGCGTCCACCCTTCCCTCTCCCGCCGTCGACACTCGAACCGAGGGTAATGGCCGCTTCTTTCTGTGGCGCGCTATACTTATGTGAACAGCCGTTCTGTACGGACAGGAGCCAAGTGTAGTGGCCGTCCCTGCCTTCGCAATTCTGGATGGCGATCAAGTCGACGCGATCGGTCCTTCGGACGGCGCCCGCGAGCGGCCCGCCACGCCGGTTACGTCTGACCTGAAACCGTCGGTCCACGACGCCGCGTGCCTCCCGGCGAAGCTGCAGTGGTCGCTCGTGACCTGGTACCGATCGAATGGCGACTTTGCCGACGCCGAGGCCCTGCTCGACCAGATCGCAGCCCGGGGCGGGGAGACAGGTCGGCTGCTGGAGGAGCGGGCACGCCTCGCCGCCGCGATGGGGCGGATGGACGAGGCGGCGGCGCTGATGGAGGAGCGGGTGCAACGCGCCCCGTCGGCGACGGCCCAGGTGGCCCTGGCGCGAATCTATCTTGAAGCGGACAACGTCCCCGCCGCCGAGGCGATCAGTGCCGACCTTTGCCGCTCGCACCCGGACCTGACCACGGTGGCGGCCCTCGCGGCCGACATCGCCCGCGCCATGGGCGACCTCGCCGCGGCCCGCGGCCACCACGAGGCGGTGCTGCAGGAGCGTCCAGACAGCAGCGGCGCCCTGCTTGCCCTGGCCCGGATCGCGCTCGTCGATGGCGACCGGCGGCAAGCGTCAACTCTGCTCGACCGTGCCCTGGCCGCCGCGGGCGAAGCGGCGACGCCGGGGCTCCTCTCGACGGCCGCCGCCATCGCCGAGTTGATCGATCAGCCGATCAGGGCCGGCGTCCTCCGGGCGCGGGCCGCCCGGCTGGACAGCGAGCGGACGGCCGCGCTGCTGGATGCGGTCGCCGCGGAACTCGGGCCGAGGGCGCTCGCCGCCGGTCCCCGCGCGGCATCATCCCCGGGTCGGACCAGACCACTCCGCCAACGGCTCCACCCGATCAGCCCGCCTCGGCGTCGAACCTGGCCCCCGTCCTTGCGCCCAGCGCTGTGCCCGCCACGCCCGACCCGGAGTTGGAGCCGCGGGTGCTGAAGGCGCTGCACACCCTCTTCGGTCACCCGGAGCTGCGCCCCGGCCAAGCCGCGGTCGTCACAAATGTGCTCGCTCGCCGCGATACGCTGGCGACGATGCCGACCGGCGCCGGCAAGTCGCTGACGTTCCAGCTCCCCGCCATGCTGCTGGACGGGGCGACGCTAGTCATCTCCCCGTTGATCGCGCTGATGAAGGATCAGGTCGAATCGCTTCCGGCGACGGTCCGTGAGCGGACGACGCTGATCAACAGTACCCTCTCCCCTGACGAGCAGCGACGGCGCCTCGACGGGATCGCCGACGGTGCCTACAAGCTCGTCTACGCCGCGCCGGAGCGCCTGCGCCACCAGGGATTCCTCCAGGCGATGCGCGCGCAGCCGGGGTCGGCCTCGTCGTGATCGACGAGGCCCACTGCATCAGCCTCTGGGGCCACGACTTCCGGCCCGACTACCTGGCGATCCCCGCGGCGCTGCCGGAGTTGGGGAATCCACCGGTGCTGGCCATCACCGCCACCGCGACGCCGGCGATGGCGGCGGCGATCGGCGAGGGGCTGGGCCGAGAGCTGGACCGCGTTCGCGTCAGCCTCTTCCGCCCCAACCTCTTTTACGAGGTTCACCGGCTGGCCAACCGCGAGGCGAAAGTCACCAAGATCGTCGAGATCTGCCGCCGGGAGCAAGGCGCCGGCATCGTCTACGTCTCGCCGCGCAAGGACGCCGAGCAGCTCGCCGGGGTGCTGCGTGATCGGGGCGTCGGCGCCATCCCCTACCACGCCGGCCTCGACCACACGCGCGCCGGCAACCAGGAGCGCTTCATGCAGGGGCGACCCCGGGTCGTGGTCGCGACGGTCGCCTTTGGCATGGGCGTCGACAAGGCCGACGTCCGCTTCATCGTCCACCTCAACCCGCCGCGCTCGCGGAGGCCTACGCCCAGGAGTCAGGTCGCGCCGGGCGCGACGGACTGCCGGCGCGCTGCGTCCTCCTCGTGGCACCGGCCGATCAGACGAGTTTGAACCGCGTGGCGCGACGGGACGAGCTGGACCTCGACACGGTTCGCCGCGTCTACGCCGGCATCCAGCGCGCCGCCGTCGCCGGCTGGGCAACGGTCGACCCCACCGCACTTCTGCCCGTGCCGGGGCCGGACGACAACCCGGACGACGACCCCGATCCCGGGTGGCGATCAGCCTGCTGGAGCAGGCCGGACTCGTCCGTCGCCACCCGGATCCCGCTGGCGGTCGCGGCGTGCGACTGGAGCTGCTGCCCGTGCCGCAGGACGCGACCACCCGGCTCACCGGTATCCTGGAGCGCGCCAGGCTGTCTGCCCGCGAACGGATCGCGCAGGTGATGGCGTACGCGGCGGGCGGCCGTTGCCGCCACGCCGCGCTGGCTGCCCACCTCGGCGAAGCGCTACCACCGTGTGAGGTCGCCTGCGATGTGTGTACCGGGACGGCGACCGCGCCGGGCGAGCGCCGACCAATGGCTGGGGCGGCAGATAGTGGATCGCCGCCGCGCTCACAAACGACCGCGACTGACGCCCTCGCCGTGCTCGCCGCCGTGCGCACCCTCCCCTTCCCGATGGGCAAGACGGGGCTGGCGAAGCTCCTCGTCGGCTCGGTCGAGAGCCGGGTTCAGGCCGACCGCTCGCGAGCATTCGGGGCACTTGCTGGCCTCACTCGCGGCAAAGTGGAGACGCTGCTCGACCGGCTGGTCGCCGACGGTTTTCTCCACCGCGACCTTGACCACGAGTTCAAGGTGATCACTTTGACGGAGCGCGGCGCGGAGGCGACGCTGGACGACCTAGCCGCCTACGCGGCTCCGGCCCGACCCGTCGCCCCCACCTTCGCCTCGGACGACGACCTCGAGCTCGGCCCGGACGGCGTGGCACTGCTGGAGCGGCTCCACGCCTGGCGTCGGGACCGCGCCGCCCACGACGCCGTCCCGCCCTACGTCGTCGCACACAACACCATGCTCGAGGCAATCGCCCATGCGCGTCCAACGACGCCCGAGGCATTGCTGCGGGTCAAAGGCTTCGGTCCGGCACGAGTGGAGAAGTACGGTCCCGAGGTGCTGGAGGTCGTCCGCGGAGTGTAGGGACGACCCATGCCCCCGGCGCCTCGCCTTCTGGTCCCCGTTTCCCGACGCCCTCCACGGCAAGGTGTGAACGCCCGCGCCGCGTGCTGGCCGAGGACCGAGTCGTAGCCCGCCTCCGGTGCATCACCGTAGCTCACGCCGGCCGTGCTACACTCCGGGGTCCCCGAGGTGGCAGCGCGAGTGGGGGCGGATGGGGCCCGGTGGCCCCCCGGTCTTCAAAACCGTGTGGGCGTCGGTGATCCCGGCGCCGGTGGGTTCGACTCCCATGCGCCCTCGCCACCCGAAAGGCCCATTGAATCAGGAAAAATGACGGGCCGGAGGATTCGTCTCCCGGCTGGCTCTCGTTCGCAACCCAGGATCTCTACCCCAAGCCATACCCCAAAACGCAGTGTCCAGTTCACGGCATCCGTCCCTGCTCGCGGCAACTCCCGGCGAGAATAGGAACGGCCCCATGGACCCCTCAAACGCAGAGGGGATAAGAGATACGGCCGCCCGAAACTGCCGGAAAGGGGGAGCGCCGACGCACCTCCGTTCCCCGCCCCGACGGGGCCGGCGCGTGGTGGCCGACCGCCCCGCCAAACTGCCGGATAGGGGAGACCGGTCGCCGTCACCCCGACGGGCCGGCTCGCCGCGACGCCGACGGAAATCGCCGGCTCCGGGGGAGCGGTTCGCGGTGCTAAGCGGACCACGGCGGGGTGGCGCCGGACGCGCGTCGCCGTTACTGGCGGTGCCGGGGGTGCCGGCTGCCGCCCGCTCGCCCCGTTGACAGCCTCGCCGGTGGCCGCCATGATGCGGGCACCCGACGCCTGTGGTGAGCGAATATCGCCATGCCGAGCGCCCGCGCCCATCGCCCTCAGCTCGATCCCGTGCCGGTCCGGGCCGCTGACCAGCGGTCGTGCCGGTCGGCGTCCCTGCCCGCCCCGCTGACTAGCTTCGTCGGCCGGGCGCGCGAGATTGTGGCCGTCGCCGACCTGCTGCACCGCGAGGACGTGCGCCTGGTCGCGCTGACCGGACCCGGCGGGGTGGGCAAGACTCGCCTGGCGCAGCGCGTGGCCGCGGAACTCGCGGATAACTTTGCCGACGGCGCCGCCTGGGTCGATCTCGCGCCGCTCGCCGACCCCAACCTCGTCGCGCCGACCGTGGCCCAGGCCCTCGGCGTGCGGGAGGCCGGCGACCGGTCGCTGTACGAGCGGCTCGCCGACGCGCTGCGGGACCGGGCGCTGCTGCTGGTGCTCGACAACTTCGAGCGCGTCGTCGACGCCGCCCCGCTGGTCGCACGGCTGCTTGCCGGGTGCCCTCGACTCAAGGTGTTAGCCACGAGCCGCGTGCACTTGCGCGTCTCGGGGAACGGCTCGTCCCCGTTGGACCGCTGGCCCTCCCCGAACCCGCGCGGCCCGCGCCGCTGCCGGAGCTGGCGGCGACCGAGGCCGTCGCCCTCTTCGTCGAGCGTGCCCAGGCGGCCCGACCCGACTTCGCGCTCACCACCGGCAACGCCGCTGCCGTCGCGGAGATCTGCCGCCAGCTGGACGGGCGGCCGCTGGCGATCGAGCTGGCAGCGGCCCGCGTCGCCGTGCTCCCCGGCGGCGCTCCTCGCCCGCCTGGAGCGCCGGCTGCCGCTGCTGACGGGCGGCCCGCGGGATTCGCCGGCGCGGCTGCGAAGCATGCGGGACGCCATCGGCTGGAGTCACGACCTGCTGAGCCAGGACGAGCAGGCGCTCTTCCGCTGCCTGGCCGTCTTCGTCGGTGGCTTCACGCTGGAGGCGGCCGAGGCCGTGGCGGCTGACGAAGGGATCGACGTCCTGGAGGGCGTCTCTCGCTGGTGGCCAAGAGCCTGGTGCGGGACGAGGAAGGATCGGGCGGGGAGCCGCGCTACCTCATGCTGGAGACGGTCCGGGAGTTTGGCCTGGAGCGGCTGGCCGAGCGCGGCGAGGAGCCGGCGATCCGCGCCGCCCATGCCGCCTTTTTCCTGGCGCTGGCCGAGGCGGCGGAGCCGCGCCTGATGGGGCCGGATGAGGCGACATGGCTGGATCGGCTAGCCACCGAACTGCCACCACGCGGGCCGCCCTGGCGTGGACACTGGAGCACGAGGCGGCCGAGACGGCCCTGCGGCTGGCGACAAACCTGTTCTGGTTTTGGTACTCCCGAGGCGATCGGCGCGAGGGCGAGCGCTGGCTCGGAGCGGCGCTGGCAAGGGGCAGCGGCGGGACGACGGCGCGGGCCGACGCGCTGATCGCCGCCGCCCTCGTCGCCACGGTGCTCGACTGCGCGGCGGCCGTCGAGCTGGCCGAGGAGGGCCTCGCGGTGTCACGCGCTTGCGGGTACGCCGCCGGCAGCGCCCGGGCGCTGCTTGCCTCGGCCGCGCGGCGGAATGGGCGGGGGATTTCGACCGCGCCGTAGGGCTCGAAGAGGAGGCGCTGGCGCTGCTGCGCGACCTCGATGACCCGTTTCGGACGGCCTTGGTGCTCGTGAACCTGGCGGACGCGAACCTCTGGCGGGCGACCTCGCGCCGGCGCAGGCGCACGCCGCGGAGGGTTGGCCCTGGCTCGGTCGACGGGAAACGAATCACGCCGTCGCCCTGGCGCTCGGGCCGGTTGCGGTGGCGGCGACTTAGGAGGGCGACCTCGCCCGGGCGGCCCGACTGTATGAGGAGCGGCTCTCTCCCTCTGGATGGCGCTCGGCGACCGGCGGGGCGTCGGCGGGACGTTGGCGGGCTGGCCGGCGTGGCGGCGGCGAGCGGGCAACCCGAGCGGGCGGCCCGACTGCTCGGCGCCGCCGACGCGCTGCGGGACCAGCTCGGCGTCGCCCGCCTCTCCCACCATGTGCACGGCGAGCGCGTCCTGGCCGCCACGCGGGCGTGCCTGGGCGAAGAGGCCTTCGCGGTGGCGTGGACGACGGGGCGGGCGATGCTGCTCGAGGCGGCGATCGCCGACGCCCTCGCCCTGGCGGCCGAAGCGCAGCCGTCGCCGCTCGGCACGATGCCGCCGGTCGGTCATCCCACCGGCCTGACGCGCCGCGAGGGCGAGGTGCTGCGCCTGCTCGGGGAGCGGCTGACCGACCGCGAGATCGCCGAGCGGCTCTTCATCTCGCCGCGGACCGCCTCCAAGCACGTCCAGGCGATCCTCGCCAAGCTCCCCGCCCTCCCGCCGCGCGCCGCCGCCGCGGAGGCGAAGCGCCTCGGGTTGGCCTAGGACTCGGCCGCGCGGCGACCGTCGCGTCAGCGCACCCCGGTCCGCGAGATACGTAGGTCACCTCCCGCAAATACGCAACTTCTGCCCATGCGCCCGGCCGCCCAGTCGCTCATGCTGGCTCCACGGCCTCGGGTCGTGCCGAGGGGCAGGGATTCGGCAGCAGGCCGTGACCTTGCCCCACTCACCACGCATGGAGGGATATCCCGATGCGCAAGCTCCTCACCACCTTCACGGTCCTGCTGCCGGTCCTCGCTCTCGTGCTCGCTGGGGCCGTCGCCCTCGGCCGCCCCTCATCGCATGTCAGCGCCCAGGACGCCACCCCGGGAGCCGGCGACGCGCCGCCCATCCAGGGGGTCACCTTCGAGCTCCTCAGCAGCGGGGGCGAGCCGGCAGCCGCCTCCGGGCAGACCCTCGCCTTCGTCCGCATGACCATCGAACCGGGCGGCTTCATCAGCGCCCACGGCCACCCCGGCGCGCAGATCTGGTACGTCGAGGCCGGGGCGTTCACCACCACCATGCTGGAGGGGACCCTGCAGGTCACGCGCGCGGCCGAGGGCGGCACACCCGTTCCGGCGGAGCAGCTCATGGCCGGCGCGGAGGCCACGCTGTCACCTGGGGACGCGGCGTTCTTGGACGCCGACGTGGTGCACACCGTCCGTCACGCGGGCGACGAGCCCACCATCGTCCTGATCCCGGCGCTCTTCGAGAGCGGCCAGCCGCCGCTCATCTTCCACCAAGGTCACGGCGAGGCGACGCCGGCGGCGTAGCGGGCGCGAGCGTCGCCATGGGGACGCCGGAGCGATCCTCTGGAGCCTCCCCTGCATCCCCGGCAGCAGTGGGCAGATCGACCCAAAGCAGCACGAGGGGAGAAAACAAGGACGGTCCGCTTCAACGACCTCGCTCGCCGCGTCTCCATCTCCCGCCTCGTCGCTACAGGCGAAACGCTTGAAGCCGCATGGGCGGGGAATCCCGCTGGCTAGCCATCCGACCTGCCGCCCGATTTCGGGCGTTCCGTTCCTCGCTCGCCGCCTTTGTCCCATCTCCCAAGCGCGCCAGCGATCCCCAATGCCGCCGATGTGGCACCTTCTGCCCACGTCGGACGAACGAGCAGTAGCCGAGCGACAGTCCCGTCGCCTCGGCCATGACGCTGAGCGGGACCGAGCGCAACCGGGGAAGGATGCCTCGGGCGAAGTCCACCGGGTGCGCCGTGTCAGCCGCGCCCCGTTGCTGCTCCCACCGCTCGATGGCCGCGACGTGCTCGGCGTTCCGCTTCCCCCGCTTGCGTCCCGCCTCCCCGCCGTGGGCTGGGTCGGTGCCGGTGGCCCGCTGCTTCGCGAGTGCGGCGAGTCCGTCCGCCGCGGCGCCGTCGCGGCTGCTATCCGGATGAGGGGCGGCATGAGCCGGCATGCCGCTTCCCACGACTGGTTCGACTCCTTCCCGACGTCACTCCGCAATCTCGGCAGCATTTGCACCCTGCGCCGCAGCGAACCGACAGTCCACCCCTCGCATGGTCCCCGCTCCCCCCGACCGCTTGACCACTGCGTGTGGTAAGAGGTAGGCGAGCGGACCTCGGTGGGTCGGCACTCACTTCCCCTTGGTACGCCTCCAGCCGTGCCGTGATGGAGAATAGGGCCCAGCTCGTCAGCAACGTGACGCCGGCGCTGCGGAACCGGCCGGCAAGATGCGGTCGGTGCGCCAAGTGCCGATCCTCTGGGGGAGCAACGCCGATGAACGTCTATGTGTCGGTCGACATCGAGGGCATCACGGGGGTCGTCCACGGGGACATGATGACGGCCGACGGCCGGGAGTACGACCGCGGCCGCCGGTTGATGACTGCGGACGCGAACACCGCGATCGAAGGGCTGGTCCAGGCCGGGGCGACTTACATCCTGGTCAACGACTCCCACGGGCCGATGCGCAATCTGCTCGTTGAGGAGTTGCACCCGGCCGCTCACCTTCTATCGGGCAGCGGCGACGCGAAGCCCTACTGCCAGCTGGAGGCCGCCGACGACGCCCCGTTCGACGCCGCGGTCTTCGTCGGCTACCACGCCATGGCGAAGGCGTCGCGGGCCATCCATCCCCACACGATCGCCGGCGCCGCCGTCGCCGAGCTGCGGATCAACGGACGCCCCCACGGAGAGACCGGCTTGAACGCCGGCGTTCTCGCGTCGCTGGGCATCCCAACGGTAATGGTCACCGGCGATGGCACGACCTGCGACGAGGCCCGAGCGTTCCTCGGCGAGGAGATCGAGACGGTCACCGTCAAGGACGCCCGCGGTCGCAACGCGGCGATCTGCCGGCCGCTAGCGGCGACGCGGCCGGAGATCACCGCGGCCGCGGTCCGCGCGCTCGCCAACCGGGGGCAGACGCGCCGGTACGAGCCAGAGCGGCCCTGGCGCCTCGAGGTCGACTTCGTCCGGATGGAGCAGTGCGATCGCGCGGCGCGCACCGGCGGGGCGGAGCGGCTTGGCCCGCTGACCGTGCTGGTATCGGGCGACAACCCCTGGGAGCAGTACCGCGTCCTCTGGGCGACCCTCCGGTCCGCGCTCTACGAACCGGCCGCGTGGCTCGCCTGAACGGCCACCACCCAGCCGCAAGCCCGCATGGTCCTTCCGCTACGGCTTCGCGACTCGGCGCTCGTTCCCAGCCGGCCAGTCGATGGCGCGCCCGCGAGACACCGGTCGGGGGTTTCGCCGAGGACGGCTTCCATCACGGCCGCGGCCTGGGCCTGCGGAACGGGTCCTAGTCGGAAGGAAGCGTCCAGCGCCGGGTGTTAGCGGCCCCGCCACCTGGCTCGCTCCCCATCTTCAGGAGCATGCTCTGACACGGCAACACGGTCTGGACGGTGTGCCGACGGTCGTGCCAGATGCTCCATAGCAAAAGGCTCCGTTCCCGGGTTCCCGCCGTGCTTAGGAGGCATACCCCTGTCTCAGCGGAACGGCCGGCCGGCCTCGCACCGCTATAATGGCCGCCGCTTCGGAACGGACGCGGCCGGGAGCGACAGGGGCGGACGCGGTGGAAGCGGTCGTGCTGGTGGGCGGGTTGGGGACGCGGCTGCGACCGCTGACCTTGACCACCCCGAAGCCGATGATTCCCGTGCTGAATCGGCCCTTCCTCGAGCATGCGGTGTGCTGGCTCGCGGGCCACGGAGTCGACCACCTGGTCTTCAGCACCTACCACCTGGCGAACGAGATCCGCGCCTATTTCGGCGCCGGCGCGGGCTTCGGCCTGGCGATCAGCTACGCCGAGGAGGAGCGCCCCCTCGGTACCGCCGGCGCGATGAAAAACGCCGCCCCCCTCCTTCGCGACGACCGGTTCATCCTCTTCAACGGCGACATCCTGACCGACCTTGACCTCACCGCGCTGATGGACCACCACCGCGCGAAAGGGGCCACGGCCACCGTCGCGCTGGCGGAGGTCGCCGACCCCACGGCCTTCGGCATGGTGGAGGTCGACGCCGACGACCGGGTCGTGCGCTGGGTGGAGAAGCCGGCCTGGCAGGAGGTCACCTCCCGCTGGGTCAACCTCGGCGGCTCGATCTTTGAGCGCCACGCGCTGGAGTACGTCGAGGAGGGGGCGGTCAAGTCCCTGGAGCGCGACCTCTACCCGGCGTTGATCGGGGGCGGCGAACCGGTCGCCGGGTTCCGCTCGACCGCGTTCTGGAAGGACCTCGGGACGCCGGCACTGTACCGATCCGCCCACTACGACGCCCTGCTCGGGCGGGTCGCGTTGCCGTCGTTGGCTCCGGCGCCGCCCGACCCCACCGCCTATCCCGGCGTCCGCTTCTACGGTCCGATCGTCGTCGGCGATGGGTGTCGCCTGGCGCCCGGGACCCGGATCGTCGGCCCAGCCTGCATCGGACCGGGATGCCAGGTCGCACCTGGCTGCACGATCGAGCGGGCGATCCTTTGGGCCGGGGTCCGGGTCGGCGCCGGCACCCAGATCAGTGAGGCAATCGTCGGCCGCGACGTGACGGTCGGGGCCGGCTGCGTCGTCCGCGGGGACACGGTCGTCGGCGAGCACGCCACGATCGGCGCCAACAATCAACTCGCCAAGGGTGTACGGATCGCCCACGGCTGCACCATCCCCGATGGCGCCATCCAGTTCGTCGAGTAGAGACGCATGAGCCAGGGGCCAAGGGGCAAGAGGCGAGAAGCTCCCCAGGGCGGAGGGGTTGCCCTGCCCCGACGGTGACCGTCACGTCTCGGTTCGGTACCGGCGCCTCCGCCCCGCCCTGCCCCCCTGCCGCTTGCCCCTTGGCTCGCTACTCTGCCAGCACCGTCGCTGCCTCGGGGTCGAAGACGACCCGAGCCGGATCGCCAACCCGGCGCTCGACTTCGCCGAGGACGCCGTTCTGTCGGTGGACGGCGAGGGTCGCGCCGTGCAGCAGGCGTACGACGTACTTAGTGTGGGTCCCCAAGTAGATGACGTCCGCCAGCTCCCCCGTCAACACATTCCACGACGCCGCCCCATCGGCCACGTCGTCGGCGAAGGCCACCTTCTCCGGCCGAACGGCGACCGTCACTGTCCCTGCGGGTGCGGTGCCGCCCATGATGCGGGCGCGAATCACGCCAGACCCGGGCAGCTCCACGTCAGCAATCGTGCCGCAGGTGCCAAGGAGTCGGCCCTCAAGAACATTCGTCTGCCCAATGAAGTCGGCGACGAAGCGGTTGCGGGGGCGCTCGTAGATCTCCGCCGGGGGGCCGAGCTGGAGAATGCGACCCGCATCCATGACCGCGATCCGATCGGACATCGTCAGCGCTTCCTCCTGGTCGTGGGTGACGTAGACGAAGGTCGCCCCGACCTCCCGGTTCAGGCGCTTGAGCTCCAGTTGCATCGCCTGGCGCAGCTTGAGGTCGAGCGCCCCCAACGGCTCGTCCAGGAGGAGGACGGCGGGGCGGTTGACCAGTGCGCGGGCCAGCGCGACCCGCTGCCGCTCTCCCCCTGAAAGCTCTGACGGCTTGCGCGCATCGACGTGCGGCAGCCGCACCATCGCCAGTGCCTCGGCGACGCGCCGCCGACGTTCCGCCTTTGGCACCCGGGCCATGGCGAGGCCATACCCGACGTTCTGGCCGACGGTGAGGTGGGGGAAGAGGGCGTAGTTCTGGAAGACGGTGTTGACCGGCCGCTCGTTCGGCGGGCGCCGCCCCATCTCCTCGCCCGCGATCAGGACGGCGCCGGAGGTCGGCAGCTCAAAACCGCCGATCATTCGCAGCGTCGTCGTCTTGCCGCACCCCGAAGGGCCGAGCAGGGTCAGAAACTCGCCCGGCGCCACCGCCAGCGACATCCCATCGACGGCGGCGACCTCGCCGAACAGCTTGCGCACGTCGCGCAATTCCACGCTCGGCGGCGGACCGGCGGCCTCGGGGGGGACGGGGTGGGCCGCCAGCACCACATCGGGTTCCCGAATCACGGTGTTCGTCATCACGTTCGATGCTGCCGCCGAGCTCGGGGCTTACTCGCGCCAGAGTGGCCGGGTCAGGCAGGTGGGCCCACCCGCGCGGTTGAGCGAGATCTCGGACCCAACGTAGGTCATGACCTCGCACCCGACCGCTTCCAAGCGGGCACGGGTGACCGGGTTGCCGTCCACCATCAGGCTGCGACGGGGCGCCAGCGCCAGCACGTTGCAGCCGAACGTGTCAAACTCCTCGTCGGGAACCTCGACGAGCCGCCAGCCCTGCTCGCGCAGCCGCTCGACGAACCCGGCGGCCAGCAGCGGGAGGTAGACGACCGCGACGTCCGTGGCGACGGGGCTGATCAGCGACAGGAGGTGGAGACACTCCTCCGGTCCGCGCCAATGGGGAAGGTCGACCGGCAGCATCTCCACACCAATCCCACCCAGGATCGCGGTCAGCTGGTCAATGCCCGCCTGGTTGGTTCGATAGCCCCGCCCAACGGCGAGGGTACGGTCGTCGAGCCAGCAGGTATCTCCGCCCTCCAGGGTACCGGGCGCCTCGATCCGGCCGAGGATGGGCACGCCGAGCTCCGCGTAGCTATCCGCCGCCAAGTCGGTCTCGTCCCGCCGGGCCGGCTTGCCCATCCGCCCGAGGATCGCCCCGTGGTCGGTGACGATCGACGGGTCGAAGGCAAAGATCGCGTCGAGGTGCCCCGGCGCGTCTGGCCCGGCCGGGATCACCTCGACCCCCGCCTCCGCCAATACCTCCCGAAACGCGGCGTGCTCCCGCTCGGCCGCGCCGTGCTCCACTGGGCGCGGGTAGCCGAATCGGCGCCAGTCGTCCGCCGCGGCCGGCGGCGCCGGCACCCGGACCAGGACCGAGCGGAGGCGCGTCGTCAGCGAGTGGCCACCGTAGCGCTGGGCGGGGATCGTCGCGCCGGCGGTCCGCGGTGTCGCCTGCATCATCGAGTGGAGATCTCCTTCATTGACGCCATCGGGACCGGCGATGGACCGGATCGTAGCACGCGACGTGTCGCCGCAGTCGCAAAGAGCGGAGCGTGCGGAGCGGTCTGCTATCCTCAGGCACCGGCAACGACGGCGCCGGCGATTCCAATCGGGGGCGTCATGGGGCTGGGTCCCCGCTGGGTGTTCCTCCCCGTCGCGCGCGGCACGGTCGCCCCGCCCGGCCGAAGGCGACGGGTGTCCCGGCCAGGCGACTCGACAACGGGCGACACCGGGGTCGGCGAGACCCCGCGGTCCTGGGACGGGCCACGGGAGGGCCGTCCAGCGAGCACTCGGCCTTCCGCCGCCGAACGAATGCCGGCTACCGATTCGGGTGTTGCCCGAGGAGCGTTCCCGCGTGCGCATCGCCTTCTTCGACCCCTTCTCCGGCGCCAGCGGCGACATGGTGCTCGGTGCTCTGCTCGACGCCGGGCTGCCGCTCCGTTCGCTGCGGGCCGAGCTGAGCAAACTGGACCTGACCGGCTACGACCTGCGGGCCGAGTCCGTCGTCCAGCACGGAGTACGCGGCACCCGGGTCACCGCCACCGTCACCAACGCCCAGCCCGCTCGGGATTGGTCCGCGATCCGGGCACTCTTGGAGGCATCGGCGCTCGACGCGCCGGTGAAGACTCGGGGCCTGGCGGTCTTTGGCCGCCTGGCCGAGGCCGAGGCCAAAGTCCACGGGGTCGACCCGGAGGTTGTCCACTTCCACGAGGTCGGCGGGGCAGACGCCATCGTCGACATCGTCGGCGCCTGCATCGGGCTCGCCCTGCTTGGAGTGGAGAGGATCTTCAGCGGCGCGCCACGGGTCGGCTCGGGCTTCGCGCGCAGCGCGCACGGCATCATTCCCGTCCCGGCTCCGGCCACCGCGGAGTTGCTGGCCCGCGCGGGGGCACCGATCGCCGGTCCGGACCCGACGCCGGAGCCTGTTCTGGCCGAACTCCTGACCCCAACCGGTGCCGCCATTCTGACGACCCTCGCCGAGTTCCGCCGCCCGGATTTCGTGCCGGCAACCATCGGCTACGGGTTCGGCACGCGCGAGCTACCCTGGCCCAACGCCCTCCGCCTTTGGCTCGGGGTAACGGCCGACGGGGAAGACGCGGGCGACGGCGACCACCTGCTGGAGACGAACCTCGACGACATGAACCCCCAGTTCTTCGATTTGCTATCGGAGCGCCTCTTCGCCGCCGGCGCGCTCGACGTCTGGCTGACGCCGATCACGATGAAGAAGGGACGCCCCGCGACTAAGGTCAGCATCCTCTGCGCCGCCGCCCGCCGCCGCGGACTCGAGGACGTCCTGATCGAGAACAGCACCACACTGGGCGTCCGCGCCACGCGGGTCGAGCGGGTCAAAGCCGCCCGCCGCGTCGAGACGGCCGTCACCCGCTGGGGCGAGGTACGGCTCAAGCTGCGTGGATGGAATGGTCGGGTGATCGACGCCGCGCCGGAGTACGAAGACTGCCTGGCACTGGCCCGCGCCCACGACCTGACCCTGCGCGATGTCTGGAACGAGGCGCACCGCATCGGCGAAACCTACGTCGGCCGTCGCATCACCGCCGAGGGGAAGCTGGCGACCGAGAGCCAGCGATAGGCAGAGCGCAACGACGATCGTCGGGGCGACGCGTGCGTCACCCTTCTCCAGGATCGCCAGGTTGCGGTCACGAACCGGGTACGGTACGCCGCGCCCCGACCGTCTCCAGCCATCGCTCGACGGTGATACCTCCCGCACGCCCGTCTACGCCGCAAACCGGGGAAACACTCGACCT
This sequence comes from Thermomicrobiales bacterium, assembly GCA_030447415.1. Taxonomy (GTDB): domain Bacteria; phylum Chloroflexota; class Chloroflexia; order Thermomicrobiales; family UBA6265; genus JAUJOZ01. The sequence goes on from JAUJOZ010000009.1 coordinate 107,494, forward strand.
AACGTCGCCTGCCGCAGGAGCGTCAGTTCCTCCACACGCCAAACGTGGAGCGCACCAAGGTACGCGGCGGCACCTAGCCCGACCGGCACCGCCACCAGCGTCAGCTCCCGGGCGAGCCCGGATGAACCGTTTTCGGCGTCCGGCATTTGAGCGTCCAGCACCCACCATGCCGCCAGCGCCAGTAGGCTCATGGCGAGCGCCGCGGTGCCGCACCGCACCGCCACCCGACTAAGGCCAGGCGCCCCGACGTAGTTCAGTCCCCGCCGCGCCAGCAGCCAGAGGACGACGGCCCGAGCCACGAACTGCGCGGAGTTGGCAAGGACCAGCCCGAACATCCCAAACGCGTCAACGAGCGCGAAGGCGACGGCGAAGTAGACGCCGACGGCAAGGACGCCAACGAGGACTGGCGTCCGGGTGTCGCGCCGAGCATAAAAGGCGAAGACCAACAGGTGATCGTAGGCGGCGAACAGCGTGCCCGGTAGATAGGCGAGTAGGGCGACGACGATCGCCCGCGCCCCAGCCGCGTCGGTGGCGCCGTGACCGAACAGGAGGTCGACGGTGGGCACCGCGACCGCCGCCAGACCGAACGTCGCGGGAACGATGAGCAGCGTCGTCATTGCCAGGCCGCGGCCGAGTGTGGTTCGAAAGGCCAGATCGTCGCCCGCCGCATGATGGCGCGATAGCGCCGGCAGGGCGGCAAGGGAGATGACGGCCGCGATCAAGCCGAGCACGGTCTGGACAAGGGTGGTCGCGTAGCGCATCGCCCCCAGCGCGTCCTCGCCAGCCCCCCACGCGAGGTTGCGATCGACCACGACGGCACCCGCGTTGACGAGGAGCCCGAGGAAGATCGGCAGGTACAGGCGCAGCACCTCTCGCACTGCCGGATCGCCAAAGCCAAGGTTCGGCCGTGGCAGCGCGCCCGCCCGCCGCAGCGGCGGGATCAGGAGCCCGACGATGAGCGCAGCCCCGGCGACGATGCCGACGGCCAGGCTACGGACCCCGAGCGGGCCCGCCAGCAGCGCCACTGCCGCCACGATCGTCGCGTTGCGCGCCGCCAGGGCCAGAGCCGGCGCTGCGATCCGGCCGACGGCGTGCAAGGTCGCCATCAGCACCGTGCCGGCCGCCAGCAGGAGGACCGCCGGGAGCACCCATCGGACGAGGGCAATCGTCAAGGCAACGGTCTCCGGCCCCCGCTCGTCGTCATCGCCGACGAGGGCGGTCATCACCCGCACCACCTGCGGCGCGAAGACGACGCCGAAGAGCACGGCCACCCCGACGACGAGGATCACCAGGGACAGCAACGCCCCCGCGATCCGGCGCAGCTCGGCGCGGCTCGCCGGGTCAGGCGCCCCCCACGCGGCGAGAACCGGGATCAGGGCGGCCTGGAGCATGCCGCTGACCGCGAGGTCAAAGAGGAGGGTGTGGACCTGGTCGGCGATGGTGAAGGCGGCGATCGGGTCACCGGTGCCGAAGCGGTTGGACGCGAGCAGCTCCCGCGCCAGCCCGAGGACACGGCTGAGGCCGGTACCGACCATGAGGAGGAGCGCCGCCGCCGCAATCCCCTGGCCGGGGCCGGCGTTCGGAGCGCTGGCGTCGTCAGCGAGGCTGGCCCCGGTCGGGCGGGACGGGGTCGGCACGGCACCGCTCGTCGGAGGGAAAGCCGGGCGCACTTCATTCACCACGGAACGCTCGGCTCGCTGCCGGCGCGATCGGGACACTGACGCCGGTGATGTCGGGAGCAACAGACCCCGACCCTGCCCCGAGAAGCGAGCCCAGCCCGGCTGAATGATCCGTGGTGCCCCCGGCACGCGAACATTCAGCGCCCTTAAGGGGACCTCATTCGGTGAGCCCGCGTGCTCCACGGGCTTGACCCCCGGCGGGACACCGGGAAGAGGCCGCTCGCTCTCGACGAGGATTCCGACCAACCCCTCACCGGAATCGGATCCAGCCGATCACGAAGGGGAGCGCGGCGAAGAGGATATCGGGGATGAAACGCAGCCGAAGCAATTGCTCGACCCCCGGCCGCAGCGCGTTGACCTCGGCCCAGGTGATGCCCAGACGCTGCGCCAGCACGACGCGACTGAGCACGAGACCGACGGCGACGACCAGGAGCGCCAACCCTTGCAGGTCACGACCCCGCTTGGCGTTGCTGGCCCAGGCCATTGCCTCGGCCACCCCGAAGCCGAGCAGGAGCGCGAGGTAGAACCCCCAATTCGGCGCGAAGCCCCACAGCAACCCAACGCCGAGCGCCACGGCGAGGCCGGCCCCGCCCGCCCTGGCGAGGACCGTCGGGTTGGTGGCATAGGTGGGGAGGCCGCGCACCCCCGCGCAATCCGGGCAGCGCAATCCGACCGGGGTGCGAACGCTGCACCGCGGGCAGATCGGCTTGCCGCAGCGAGAGCAGCGCAGCCGGGTCGGGACACTCGGGTGGTAGGAGCAGCGCGTCTCGCCGGAGGCGTTCGTCGTTGCTTCGGTGGTCGTCATGCGTCGGGTCGAGTTCCTGAGAAGCCGAGCGGACCAACCGCCCGCCGGTTGAACGCGCCCACCCGGCGCGGCGGAGCAAATGGGGAATCCCACGTCGTGATCGCGGTGGCGTTATGCCAAGCATACGCGATGCCTGCCGACCCGAGGCGCCGGAGCGCTCCGGTGCGGCATCAGGCTCGCCGGCCGGACGCCTGCTCGTCGCCGCCCGGACTCCCCTCGCCGATCCGCGAACCCTCCGCAGAGAGCCGCGACCCAGGTGTCGAATCAGCCTCGCCGGGCACTGAGGACACCGCCGGACCTGGTCGCGAGGTGGGGGCTGACGCGGATTGAGGACCCATCAACTTCGCCCAGCGTCGGGCGCGGTTGCCCCGCCGCCAGAGCCACCCTAACCCGCGAAGCAACGCGACGGCGCGCACCGGTCTCCACCCGCCGTGCCCGACGCCGCGACCCCACGGGTTGGACCGCTCAAGCTCCCGCCACCCCCCCGGCCACGGCGCAACCGGTGCCCATCCCGCGACGTGGTGCATCGACCCTCCTGCCCGCAACCGTTGGTCGATTCGTTGTCCCCGCCGGCGCCGTGGCGGCTTCGGAGACGTGAGGACGCCGGGGGGCCGCGCCGCGAAGGCGGGACGGCGGCCAGTCGATGCCCTAGTGGAAGCCGCCCCCGCCGCCACCGGATGACCCGCCGGAGCGACCGCCACCACCAAATCCGCCACCGCCACCCCAGCCACCGCCGCGCCTACCGCCGGAGAACCCACCGAACACGTCGGCGGCGGTGTTGAGCATATCGAACAAGCTGTCGCTGCTGCCCTGTAGGCTGCGTCCGGCGCGGTCACTGGTGTCCTGCAGGTCGGGCAAGCCGGGGAAGTCGAACCCGCCACCGTCGCCCCCACCGTCGCCGCCGGAGCGGCGCTCTCCTCCACCCCAGCCACCGCCCCACCCGCCCCCGGTCGGAATCAGAACCGTGCCGCCTCCGTACCCGCGCCGCCGGCGTGGGTAGCCCGGATGCGGATCGAGATCGAAGATCTCGCCGCCGAAGCCGCCGCCAGAGCCGCCGCCTCCGTACCAGGCGGGCACGGGGGCTTGGACGCTGGCGAACTTCCGCACCCAGTCCCGCTCCAAGCCGAAGGCAATGGCGTACGGCAGGTACTTGTCGAAGATGTCCTTCGCCTCGTCGAGCCGCTCGTACCGCTCGATCGAGTCGAGGTACTTGCGGAACGCGCGCCACTTCGCGGCCGCTTCCGCCCCCGCCGGGGTCTTCCGTGGCATGGCGGCGCTGAGCCGGGTGAGCAGCAGCGCGAGACTGGCGACGACGACGATCGGGAGCCAGACGAACGGTGCCACATCGGCGACCATGCCGGCGCCGACGCAGCCGCCGATCACGACGAGCACCAGCGCGACGGTACCGAAGGTCCGCCAGCGCGAGCGCGTCACCTCCGGCGAGCGCGGGAAGTAGCCGCGCCGCACCAGCTCGGCGTAGAGGTGCTCCTTGAGCGCGGGCTTGACGGCCTCGAAGTTCCCCTTCGCCTCGCTCAGCCGTGTCTTCGTCCCTTCTCGCAGGTCGGCGCCGAAGAGGGCGCGCAGCAGGTCGGCCTCGAACGGCGCCACCTGGGGATTGTCCTGCAGCAGGGTTAGGGCAAAGTCGTGCCCGCCGCCAAAGCCGAAAACCCCCTCGGTCGCGGTCTCCTCAATCTTGATCACCCCCCGGTGCCCGAGATCAACGAGCGTGGCGACCACGTCCGGCTCGTCGGCGCGCTCGTCGAGCAGCGTGCCGGCGGCCCCAGGGGCCAGGTCGTCCGGCGGCTGGGGAATGAAGTCGGCAACCAGCCCGGTGTGCGGGTCTCGACCGCGGGTGTACCAGAGCCCGTACACGCCGAGCCCCCCGCCGATAGCCAGCAGCAAGCCGGCGCCGAGGAACATGACGTTGAGGACGGCACCGCGCGCTTCGGTCTCCTCTTCGCGCCGCCGCCGTTCGTCGTCGGTCCGCTGCCAGGCGGGGACCTCCGCCTGAACGAGCGGCGGGAACTGGAGGCGAGCCTCAAAGGCCTCGCCCGCGGTCAGGTCGCTCGCCTCCCACGTCCAGACACGCCCGTCGCTCGTGTGATCCTCCGGCTCGCCCGGCGCAACCACGGTCTGCGCCACGTCGACGGCCTCGGGGAGCTGCAACTTCAGCGTCGCTTCCCGAACCGGCGCCACCGCCGTCAACTCTTCGCCGAAGGCGGTCCACCAGATCTGCTGATTGGGCGGGTCGTTGTCCAGGTAGATCCGCAACGCCCCAATCACGTCATACTCGACCAGGAAGGTCCGGGTTTCGGAGATGGCGGGCTCGAAACCCCATTCGACCCGCAGGTGCGAGGTCGTTCGTTGGACCGTGTAGGTATTCGGGTCTTCGTCGTAGCGTGCCGCCGGGACCGGCTCATAGCGACGCGGTCCGCCGGCCGCCTCCTCGCTCACCCGGACATTGCCGATGTCGTCCGTCCGGGCCAGCGGAATCTCGCGAAACCCACCCCGGAAGGGGCCGCCTTCGAAGTCGATCTGCTGCCGCTCGGTGACGTGGTACGAGCCGTCCTCGCGCAGGTCGAGCGTCACGTCAAAGCGCGCCCACTCGACCGCCTTCATCTGGGCGGCCGCGTGCTGGGGCGTCGCCAGCAGGGCGGGCAGGATGGCCGCGGCTAGAACGAGCAGAATCGTCAGCCGCGGGACACGCCGAGCAGGGGGGAGTCCAATTCGGCGCCCCTGACGCAATTGCTCGTTCCTCGATACCATCGACCGCTGTCCCTCTCGCACCATCACCGACCATTCACCCCAATCGTGCATACCCCGTGCCGCGGGGCCGGGTCTCCCCTCAGCGTACCGCGACGCCCGCCTGCGGGGCGCCGACGAAGCGATGGAGCGAGTTGAACAACCAGTTCACTGACAAACGGCCGCCTCGATCCTTCCAGCTGACGACGATCTCCAACCGGGTTGCGTCCGGGACAGGAGTCGTGATGATGGTCGTTGTCTGGTCCCGGCCCGCCAGCGCCAGGTAAAGCAAACCCGGCACCAGGCCGAAGAGGAACAGCAGAAGCGCCGTCGTCACCTCCGGCTGCGTCCGGCGCCTGAACACCAGGACGTCGCTATCGCTGCCAAGTCGGGTCCAGCCAGCCGCCGCGTAGACACGCGTTGCGTGCCGCTGGATCTCTACCGGCGGCAGTGGCACCCACTGCTCCAGACGATACGATCTACCCCTTCCACCATCGCCACGGCGACGAACCCTACCGCCGCTAGGAGCAGCGGGAGCAGCAGCCACGCCACCAACCCCGGTTCCGTCTCCGGCTCACTCCGCACCGCGCCAAGCGCCACGATCGCGAGGCCGGCGCCAACGCTGACCGCAGCTCCCCATACTGCCCGCTCCAGGTCTCGCATCGCCGTCGCCTCCGTCGATCGGATCGCTGACCCGGCCCGCGTTGGGTACTCTACGCCAGCCGCTGCTTCCCAGATGTATGGCGCGCAGCCGGTCGATTTCGAGACCGGCTAACCCTCCGGATCCCTATGCTACCCTTGGGTCATGGACGCCCACCCGGTCCTCCCTAACCCGAGCCCGCCAACCGCTACCGACGTCATGGCCGTCCTCGCCGAGCACGGCTACCGGATGACGGCGCCACGGCGGGCCGTCCTCGCCGCCGTCCTCGGTCGGAGCCGGCCATTCACCGCCGAGCAGATCGTCACCGAGGTCCAGACGGCCAACCTCGAGACCGGCCGCTCGACCGTCTACCGGACGCTGGAGATTCTCGCCTCAGTCGACGTCCTCACCCGGTTCCTCCAGGCCGACGGCCACCCCGCCTACATCGTCGGCGTCCCGGGACACCGCCATCACCTGGTCTGCTCCGACTGCGGCGCCGTCGTCGCCTTCACCCGCTGCCCGGTCGACGATCTCGTCCGCGACCTGACGCGGGACACCGACTTCGCCATCCACGGGCATCTGCTCGAGGTCTTTGGCGTCTGCCCCGACTGCCGCGACGAGCCGGTCTCAGGCATGCCCGAGGAGAGGCTCGTCCAGGCGCGTTAGTGCGCACCAGCGACCGCAGCTTTCTATTGACACGTTGTCTCAATACGAGTACGCTGCGGCCGTCCCTTCCGGTCGGTGGCGAGGGACGATGCGTCGTCAAGCCGACCAGCGGTACCTCGAAAGCGGTTAAGCATGGTGCGCGCGGAGCGCAGTCGCCGAGAACGCACGGGCACTCAGCCGGTGGCGTGGCTCCTTGTCGTCGCGCTCGCGACCGTCCTCCTGCTGGGCACCGTGGCCGCTCAGGAGAACCCCCCGACGCCGCATGGTACCGCCCCGGCCGGCGCGGCGGCGATTGCGCTCCTGGTCACGCCCTCCCCACTGCCAGAGGGCACCCCACGGGTCGAAGGGCCGCTCAGCGTGGTGACGACGACGACGATCCTCGCCGATCTGGCGCGGCAGGTCGGCGGACCGCGAGTCGAGGTCCGGTCCCTCCTTCCCATTGACGCCGACGCCCACGACTACGAGCCGGCCCCGGCCGACGTCGCCGTGGTCGAGGACGCGGCCGTCGTGGTAACGCACGGGCTCGGGCTCGACGCTTGGGCCGACGATCTGATCGCCAACGCCGACATGGACGCGCCTGTGGTGGTCGCCACCGAGGGCGTACCAACCCTGACGTCCGAGCAGGAGGGGTTCGGTGACGGCGACCCTCACGTCTGGTTCGACCCGACGCGAGTGGCGACGATGGTCGGCACGATTGCCGCCGCCCTGACGGCGGTCGACCCGGACGGCGCTGGGACCTACGACGCCCGGACCCGCGCCTACCAGCAGCAACTGACGGCGCTCGACACCACGATCAAGACCGCCATCGAGACGATCCCGCCGGAGCGGCGCAAGCTCGTCACCAATCACGAGGCGTTGGCCTACTACGCCGACCGGTACGGGCTCACGATCGTCGGCACGGTGATCCCCGGCCTCGACACGACCGCCGAGCCGTCGGCCGAGGAGATCGACGAACTACTCGACGCGATCGAGCGCGAAGCGGTACCGGCCATCTTTGCCGAAGCGTCGGCCAACCCGGAGCTGGCGCGGGAGCTTGCCGACCAGGCCGGCGTCGCGCTCGTTCCAGACCTGCGCACGGAGAGCCTCGGCGACTCCGGCTCGGGTGCCGAGACCTACCTCGGTCTGATGCGCACCAACACCGTGCTGATCGTCGAAGCGCTGACGGGGTTGAGGAGTCGAGAAGATGCTCGCTGGGTGGCGGTTGCTGGCGACGGGCCGTCGTAGGGGCGTGGGATGCCTCGCCCGATGACCGACGGTGACGTCGCGGTGATGACCGGCGCAACGCAGCCGTCGCCCCTTTCTTCTCCTCGACTGCTTGTCTCTTCGACGCCTCGACTCGTCACCGAGGGGCTCAGCGTCCACTTCGGCCCGCGCTCGGCGCTGGACGCGATCGACGCCCGCTTCGGCCCAGCGGAAACCGTCAGCCTGCTCGGACCCAATGGGGCGGGCAAGAGTACGCTGCTCAAGGCACTGGCCGGCGTGCTGCCGCCAACGCACGGGGTCGTGCGGCTGGACGGCACCCCGGTCCGGCGCCCGAGTCCCGCCGTCGTCTACGTGCCGCAGCGCACCGGGGTCGACTGGACCTTTCCCGTCAGCGTGCTCGACGTAGCGCTGATGGGGCGCGCCGCGCGCCGCTCCCGACTCACGCCCTTCGCCGCACGGGACCGGGCGGACGCACTGGCGGCGCTGGAGCGGGTCGGCATGCGCCGCTTCGCCGATGTCCAGATCGGCCAGCTTTCCGGCGGCCAGCAGCAGCGGGTCTTCCTGGCGCGGGCGCTGGTGCAGGACGGAGACGTCTATCTTCTCGACGAGCCGTTCGCCGGCGTCGACGTCCCGACCCAGGAGCTGCTCGTGGCCATCTTCGGCCGGCTGCGCGACGCGGGCAAGACGATCGTCTACGCGACGCACGATCTCCTCCAGGCGGCTGTCTCTTCCGATCGGGTGCTTCTCCTCAATCGCCGGCTGATCGCCGCCGGTCCCCCGCGGGACGTCATGACCGCGCCGAATCTGCGCGCGACGTTCGGCGGGGAGGCGGTGATCATCCAGGATGACGCGATGGGAGGCCCGCCGTGACGTCCTGGCTGCTTGATCCGTTGAGCCGGGCCTACATGCAGCACGCCTTCGCCGCCATCGTGCTGGTCGGCGTCATCTGCGGCGTGATCGGAGTCTTCGTCACGCTGCGGGGGCTCGCGTTCATGGGGGACGCGCTCGCCCACGCCATCTTCCCGGGCGTCGTCCTTGCCTTCGTCCTCGGCGGCAGCGTCCTCGTCGGCGCGCTGATCGCGGCGCTCCTGGTGTCGGTTGGAGTCGGAGCGATTGGCCAGGGGGGGCGCCTGTCCAACGACACGGCGATCGGTGTCCTCTTTGCCGGCGCCTTCGCCTTGGGCATTGCCATCATCTCCGCCCAGCGGACCTACGCACGGGACCTGACGAGCTTCCTGATTGGTTCCATCCTGGGCGTCTCGCGGACGGACCTGGTCCTGACGGCCGCCGTCGGCCTCGGCGTGCTCACGACGATCCTGCTCTTCCGACGGGAGTTGACGCTGGTCGCCTTCGACCGCACCTTCGCCCAGGCCAACGGCTTTAGCCTGTGGGTCTACGATCAGCTCTTCCTTATCCTCCTGTCGCTGACGATCGTGGTGTCGTTGCAGACAGTCGGCAACGTCCTGGTCCTGGCGATGCTGGTCACCCCCGCCGCGACCGCCCGCCTCCTGACCGACCGCCTGCGGACGATGGCGCTGCTCGCCGCGCTGATCGGGGCGAGCGCGGGGGTCATCGGCCTCTACCTGTCGTACCACGCCGGGCTCGCCTCCGGCGCCAGCGTCGTCCTCGTCGCGACCGTTCTCTTCGGCGCGATCTATCTCTTCGCGCCGCGCACCGGCGTCGTCACCGTCCGCCTCGGTCGCCGGCTCCACTTCGGCCACCCCGAGCGGGATGTCTTTCCCACCGACCCCGGTTAGGGGTGTGCCATACTCGCCGCGAGACTTGGGGCCCGGGCCACCGCTGTCCAATCGCGACCCGGTCACCGTTGTGCGCCTCCGGCTGCCGCTCGTCGAATGATGGACCACGTCGGCGCCGTCCACGACGCGCTCCTGGAGCGCCGTGACCCGGCCGCGGTCGACAGGTACGATCCTCTCTGCGACCGGTTTGCCAAGCGCCAACGGCTTGAGTCGTGACACCGCTCTCCCGCGCGGAGCCACCCGAGGAGCAAACATCGTGACGATCGGTGACTTGAACCCTGCCGTCCGCTTGCTCTCGATTCAGGTGGGCCTACCGCAGCGACTGGGTGGGACCGGTCCCTCGGGCGCGACGGATCGGCCGTGGCGGAGCGGCTACGTCAAGGAGCCGGTGGCCGGTTCGGTTTGGCTCGGGCGGACGAACCTGGTGGGCGACGGACAGGGGAACCTGAAGGTCCATGGCGGCCCTGAGCAGGCAGTACTCGCCTACGCGGCCGCTCACTATCCGCGCTGGCGGGGGGAGCTTGGGCGCCCCGATTTCCCGCACGGCGCGTTCGCCGAGAACTTCACCGTCGCGGGACTGGACGAGGAAACCGTCTGCATCGGCGACACGTTCGCCGTCGGTGACACCGAGATCCAGGTGTCGCAGCCGCGCCAGCCGTGCGCGAACATCTCCCGTCGCTGGGGGATCGCGGATCTCACAGCGCGGGTGCAGGCGACCGGCCGCACCGGCTGGTACTTGCGTGTCCTCAAGGAAGGGAACGTTGCCTCGGGCCTCCCCGTCGTGCTGCTCGACCGTCCCTGCCCGGACTGGACGATCGCCCGTACCCACCGCGTGATGCAGGGGCGGCGGCGTGACCGCGGAGCGGCCGCCGAGCTGGCCGCCTGCCCGTTCCTCTCGCCCCGCTGGCGCGCGGTGCTGGCCGAGGCGGTGGCACCAGAGAAGACCGAACCATGAGGGGAGCCGGCTGCCACGCCTCGCGGATCGTCCGCTACAGACCCTCCCGGCAGGGTAAAGCGCGTATCCGGACGCCGCTGGTACGCCGCTTGCGCTCGCAGCCGATGGGACTAAGGATCCGGCCTAGACGAGAGGAGAATACGACTGATGGCCGACGATAAGAACACCAAGACGATCGCCGACTATGTGGGCGACATGGTGGCGCTGGAAGACCACATCGAGGAGGCGCTCGATCGCCAGCTTGAGATGTCGAAGGAGCACCCGCTGGCCGGCCCGGCGGTGCAGCGCTTCCACGACATGGTCAAGGCGAACCGTGACACGCTCAAGCAGTACCAGCAGGAGCTGGGCGACACCGCCGGCAACCCGATCAAGGCCGCAGGCGCGACGGTGCTCGGGGTCGCGGCCGGCATTATCGACAAGATTCGGACCGAGGGCGTCTCCAAGGCGCTACGGGACGACTACACCGCCTTCAACCACGCCGCCATCGGCTACACCATGCTCCACACCACGGCTCTGGCCCTTGGCGACCAGCGCACGGCGGACCTGGCCGAGCGTGGCCTGACCGGCTACGCCAGCGCGGTCCAGGAGATCAACCACATCATTGGCGACGTGGTCGTCTGGGAGCTCCAGAAGGACGACCACCGGCTCGCCAACCCGCAGGCGGCCTCCCAGAGCCGGGAAACCGTCGACCGCGTGTGGAAGCAGACCGACAAGAGCGGCATGACGCAGCAGTTCAGCGGCTAGGATCGAGGGGCTCGATCACATGGAATCCTCTCGGGGGCGCCGATCGGCGCCCCCGGGGCATGTCCGCCGCCCCCGCCGCGCGGCCCCCGCGCGCCTCTCCCGGGGACCCCCGCGATTGCTCACCTTCCCAGAGCGACCCCTTCCCGAAGCCGGTCGAACGCTCTGCCGGGACTTCCTTCTGCCGACCGATTGCTGGGGCCTACCAGTGCACTTCCACCCGGGTGCCCAGGTCAGCGAAGGCGTAGACGTGGTCCGCCGCCCAGGGCGCGAGCGCGACGCAGCCGCCGCTCGGTCCATCTCCCCACGGCAAGACGTTGCCGAGCCAGTCGAGCGAGAAGGAGTGGAAGCCGTTGCTGCGCGCCGGGTCAAAGGCGACCCAGTCCGTGATGAAGGCCTGGCCCCAGGCGGTCCACGCCAGCCCCTCGTGCTTGGCGTAGACGTAGAACGTGCCGTTCGCGGTGGCGAAGAAGCCGTCCGCCGAGGGATCGAACCCCATCGCGCCCCAGTAACTCGCGACCGGGGTCCCACCCTCATACAACGTGACCGTTTGACTGCTCCGGTCGATATCGATCCACCGCTCGGCCGGCGCGCCATCGAAGCCAAGGTAGGCGCTCCAGACCCAGCCCCGGCCGCCGAAATAGTCGATCGGCAGGTATCCGTCGACCGCGTCCCCAGTCACCACGACCGGATTGCCCTGCCAGACGGTGCCGAGCACGGTGGCCTCGAACCCAGCCCACGCGCGGACGTTGAGGGAGCTCGCGGTGACCCAGGCGGTGTAGCCGCCCGTCCCAGCGCTGGTCCACGGGTCGGTCCAGCCGCCCCGGCTCCCCCAGCCGTCCCACCCACCCCCGGCCCCGTCGAGCGTCAGGTAACCGCCGTAGACCCAGCCGTCCACGCCGGCGTAGTGCACCTCGTACCAACCCTCTTCCGTCGGGCCGGAAACGATCTCGACCCACTCGCCGTACCCGACCTGGGTGATGACCCAGCTCCAGGTCCCGGGCTCGGCACGTAGGTTCAACGCGCCGGCGGTCACCGTCGCGCCCTGGCCGGCGTGGGCTGGGGCCGGTACGGCGGCAACCGTGACCGACAGCGCCACGGCAAACACGAGCCACGCGAGCCGGGCCCGCCACGGCGCGCCCCCGTTTCGGAACACCATGCGCACTCCCCCACTCCGTACGCATTGCGGCCCGTCGATGGCCGCGTCCCGTCGCCCTCCGTCGGCCACCGCGGGCTCCCCCGAGCCACACGACCAGCCTACTGCGCAGGGTCGCGGTGGGGACATCTCCCCACCTGCCCCCCAGCTTACGGTATGCCGGTGGGGGATTGTCACGCTGGCAACCCGACTCGGCCCGACCGTACAGTCCCAAGTTTGACCAGTCAGTCATGTCCAGGGTTGTCCGAGCTATCCGGCGCGATCAATCTGACCCACTCGTGTTGACTAGGCGTTCAACAAAGCGTTCCGCAACCCCATTTTGGTCCTCTCCCGACTGGGTCACCACGCGGTTCGGCTGTGCCGATGGAGCACAACGCCGGAAGGCGGCAATGAGAGAAACCACGTGAGCGTCGCTTCCCCGATGTCACGATGCGCGCGGCCCAACTCGGCCACAGCCAATGCGTGGTGGCGCCTCCGTACGTTGCCCGGCAGCGCCAGGCGCAGCTACGCCGGTGCACCAGACATAGACCGATGGTCCCCCGGGCGTAGACCAGCCACCGGGCCGGCGCTATCCTGCCCCTCCATCCGTGGGCCGACCAGGGCCGCAGGATGCTTGTTGCTCGGCCGGAGGAGTCGCGGACCGATGATGGAGCGGAGAGTCCCGCCGGAGGCGGATCAAGAGAGCGAGGCCGCAGCGCACGCGCCTGATCCCTGGATCGGCGCGCCACGCTTCCCGCTGGAGCGGTTAGCGGCGTTCGTGGTGGTCCTTCTCACCGCGGCCGGGTTGCCCCCTGACGAGGCCCGACGAGCAGCCAACATCTTGGTCACCGCCGACGTCCGCGGCGTCGATTCTCACGGTGTGGCCCGGCTCCCCTACTTCGTCAACCGCTTGCGGCGTGGGCTGATCGACACGGCGGCGTCATTACGCACGCTCCGGGAGACACCGGCGACGCTCGCCCTCGACGCAAACAACGGCTTCGGCCTGACGCTCGCGGCCGCGGCGATGGAACGCTGCATTGCCAAGGCCGAAACCGCCGGTGTTTGCCTGACCACCGTCCGCCACGGCAACCATTTCGGCATGGCGGCCTATTACGCGTTGATGGCGCCGCGGCGCGGCCTCGGCGGGTTGGCCATGACCAACGCGTCGCCTCTGGTGACTCCTACCTTCGGCACCCGGGGGATGCTCGGCACGAACCCGCTGGCCGTCGCCGTCCCGACCGGCAGCGGCGACGAGCCACCGCTGGTTCTCGACATGGCGACCAGCGCCGTTGCTTGGGGCAAGATCGAGATCGCGCGGCGGGCCGGCGAACCGATTCCGAGCGGCTGGGCACTCGACGAAGCGGGACAGCCGACGACCGACCCATGGGCGGCGCGCTGGCTGACCCCACTCGGCGGCGAGCGCGCGACCGGTGGCCACAAGGGCTACGGCCTCGGGGTGATCGTGGATACGCTCTGCGGCCCGCTCGCGGGCGCCGCGTGGAGCGCGCGGGTGTCGGGCTCCCGGGGTCCAGACCAACCGGCCGGTATCGGCCATACCTTCATGGCATGGCGCATCGACGCCTTCCGCGATCCCGAGGGGTTCTTCGCCGACCTACGGGCGATGCTCGCCGAACTGCGCGGCACCCCGCCGGCGCGAGGCCGCGACGCGACTGGCGTCCTCGTCCCTGGCGACCCGGAGGCCGCCGCCGAGGCAGCGAACGACCGGCTGGGCATCCCGGTCAAGCAGGCGGTGCTGGCCGAGCTGCGGGTACTCGCTGCGGAGTTGGGTGTCCCATTCGACCTCGACAACTCGACGCCGAGATAGGGGCGCTCGGAGCACGGGCTCTCCTGCGATGAGGTCATCTGAATCGGGAGCTCCGCCCGAGCAACCGTTCGCTCAGAGACGTCCGAGAGCGCGGGTTCACAACGTCGTGATATCGCGTCGTCACCGGGGAGCCGACAAGCACAAAGAAGGGCCGCGTCGGTAACCGACGCGGCCCCACTGATTCACGTTGGCGTTGGCGCCCAATTTCACGAAGACGCCGGCATCTGGATCGAAATAAACCGGGCGGCCGGCGAGTTGCCCTACCTGCCGCGGGGGTCGATGCTCGTGCGTCCGATGGCTGTGCCGCTTCCGGCGCCCCGCGGGCCACGGGGCGCTATCTATCGACCTGCCAGACCCCCCAGAACACGCAATTGCTCTTCACCGGAGTAACCTCCGAGCCCCGCCGGTTGAGGTCACCGTCCAGACTGGGCGGTCCCTGCTCGTGCAGCGGCTTGCGGTACCCTTTAGCACGTCGATGAACGGTTGTCAAGTTGAACGTGGTGCAAGTGCTACGTCCTTCTGTCCCCGTCAATTCGGGGTCTTGCGGGCTGGTGATGCGCCCTGCCGCGTGCGGGCCGCCGGGTGCCGGCGACCTGGGTCCACTTACCGGGTGGTCGGTGCTTCTGGAGCCAGGCCTGCGTGGTCTCACCGTGGCATCCGGTACCATAGGGACTGACCACGGAAGGAGGGGTCGAGTCTGATGTCTCGCATGCTTGGATTGGCGCGGCGACCACCCACGGCGGCGTCCATCGCGTTCCTGCTGGCCGTCCTGATCGCGACGGCGTGGGGTCCTCTGCCGCTCGCGCGTGTCGCCCGTGGCGCCGCCTTGACCCCGACGCCGGTCGTGGTCGATGGCCGGGTCTACGACGCGTACGTTCCCGCCGCCACCAAGGCCGGCCAGTTCGACCGATATACGTGCGAGTTCGACGCCGCCTGGGTGGTCTTCGAGACGTTCGGTCTCGACGTGGGCCTCGAGGAACAGATGGCCGTCATCGGCGTCGACCGGCGCGTCGAGCCGTACGCCGTGGAAACACCGACCGGGTTTCTCATCTACGGCGGCGACATCACCGAGGCCTTCTCCGGCGACCACACGGACAACCTCTTGGCTCGCTCCACTGGCCAGGCGATGCGGGCCGTGTTCGAGC
Organism: Thermomicrobiales bacterium; assembly: GCA_030447415.1. Lineage (GTDB taxonomy): Bacteria > Chloroflexota > Chloroflexia > Thermomicrobiales > UBA6265 > JAUJOZ01. The sequence continues at coordinate 122,787 of JAUJOZ010000009.1, forward strand.
ACTACGGACTGCGCGTGACGGCGGTCCACGACCGGGTTAGCCTTGAGCGGGCGCTGCGCCGCGGCAGGTTGATCTGGATGAAGGCCACGGTCGACTTCCTCCCGTGGCAGGCCGCGACCTGGATCACGCCCGAGGGCGAGGAGATCAAGACGGTGCTCGGCAACGACCACGCTGTCGTCGTCATCGGCTACAACGCGGACGGGGTCGTCATCCGGGATGTGCTCGGGCCGACGACCACCAACTGGGAGCGTCCCTACGAGTACGAGGTCGATTGGGATACCTTCCTGGCGGTCTGGGAAGCGCAAGGGTTCGACGGCCTCGCCGTGGGTCTCCCCACCGGATCACGTTGACTTAGACGCTGATCTCCTGCTTCGGCCGTCGCCACCGGCCTGGATCGACGCCCGTTCACCACCTGGCAGCGGCGACGCCGGCATCGCCCAATCGACCCAGCACCAGACATCGGACCCCGAACGGTCATGGCCATCCGCCCCAGTCCCCGCAGGCCCACCGCTGGTGCCGACCCGGTCGATCCCGGGCTCGGCGAGGCGTTGGCCGTCTGGGCGCTCCTCGGCGCGGTCGCGGTCGGCATCCTGACGACGCACGGCCGCCGTCCAGAGCTTCCCCACAGCCGACCCGGGCGGGGTGGGCTAGCCAGCGGCGTCGGACAGGCGCTGGTCTTCGTCCGGCATCCGCTAACGGTGGCGGCGGCGCCGCTCGCCGCGCTGGCACTTGAACGCCTGCCAAGCGGAGCCGCGGGACCCGCGCTCGCGCGGAGTGCCGTCGCATCCGCTGTCGCGCAGGCGTTGACGAAGCGGGTTGCCGCGCGACGAGGGGTAGACGTCCGGCCGGGCGATGGTCCCGCGGTGGCCGGCGTCGTCGCGGCGCTGGCGCTGACGACCGAAGCCGTGCGGGTTGCCGGGATCGGCGGGACGGCGCCGTGGTCAGCTGGCGACCGTGCCCGCCTCGGGCTTGCCGCTGGAATCCTCGTGCCCGCGCTGCCGTGGGTGTTCGCCGACGTCGGGGTCTACGTCGGCGACGTGCCGGTCATTGGCGCCCCGGTCCTCTCCCACGGCGCCGTCCACCTCGGCCACCACCACGGCATGGACGGCGCACTCCTTGCCCTTACCGCCCTCGCGCTCTCGCGCCAACTGAGCCAGATGCGCACGCCGGTTCGGCGAGAAGGGTTATCGCTCGCCCTCGCCCTACTCCTTGCCTACGGCATCGAGCGCGCCGCCCAAGACGCGTGGCACGAGCAGGTGTTCAAGCGCGGGTGGACCAGGGTCGTGCTGCCGGAAGTCGTGAGGGGTGGGCGCCCAATCGCCACCCCGGCCTGGAGTGTGCTCCTGCTCGCGGCTGCCGCCTTCGACGCCCTGTTTCGCCACTGGGCACGGACCGGCGCGATGGCCACCTCGTCTCCGGCGAATCGCCGACCAGTCGCGGGGCCGAGTGTCCGCCAGCGCTTCAGGAGGCTGGGGTCGTGCGGCAAACCACGCCCGGTCTCTAGCCGGTCGCGCCCACCTTGGGTGCGACCGGCGTCCCCTGCCACCCGGTAATCTGGGGAGCGACGCGACGGGCGGGGCAAGAAGAACTCGGTCGTGTCGGTGCCCGAGCAAGACTCCCCGACTCGTCGGAGCGCCGCCATCGCGTCGGGTGCGACGCTGCCACTCGCCAGGGTGGTCGACTTCGCGTCGCCGCCGAAGACGCGGTCGCCAACTGGCGCGCCGAGCACGACCGCTCGTCGGTGTCACGGACGAGCGGCCAGCCACGCGGTCGACAATCTGCGGAGACGCATGCCGACGGCGAATGTTGTCCGGGGCACGCGGCTTTCGGTTCTGCCGGACGCTCCACGTCGGACCGTGCGCTCGGGGCGAGGCGAGCGTATCATGGCGGTATGCCATCGTAGGCTAATGGGAGCCCGGCGCGGTCGTCGGCGACGCGTGTGCGCATGGAGTCCAGCCGAGAAGTGGTCCCTGTCTGGCCACTTGGGCTTGGTCGGGGTTGTTACGCGAGCGGAGCCGTGGGCGTCGGCCACGGACGCCCGCGGTGTGGTCCAGCCGGCCCCGTGGGAAGCGGCGAACCGGTGGGAAGATCGAGGAGGGATCATCGCGTGCGGCGGCACCCAAGTGCGTTCCTGGTCCTCGCACTGGTCCTAGTCCAGGCGTTGGCCCTCGTTCCGGGTCGGGCAATGGCCCAGGGTGTGGACGAGGACGCCAACACGTACGAGAGCCCGACATTCGGCTACACCCTGTCCTGGGGCGAGGCCTGGTCGGTGGAGGAGGAGTTCTCCGAGAACGACTTCGACTTCCTGCAGCTCGGGACCTCGCGCAGCACCCTCTATCTGGAAGGTCAGGAAAACTTCGAGGGTGAGGTCGACGCCTGCCTCGAGAACGCGCTCGGGAACATCACGGGCGAGCCGGACATCGACAACGTCGAGCCGCTCGAGGGTGAGGATGGCAAGCCGGTTGCCGGCGCCGAGGAGGGACGCGCCTACGCCGCCTACACGTACGAGGTCCCGCAGGAGGACGCTGAACCGCTCGCAGGGGCAGCGTACCTGGAGTGCCGCACCCTCATCCCCGGGACGGCGGCGCTGGAGATCACGTTCGCGACCGGGCGCGACAGTTACGAAGACGAGCAGCCGCTGGCCCAGGAAGTCCTCGACACCCTGGTCATCCCCGTCCCGGCCGAGGGCGAGGACAGCGACCCAGGGGAAACCGACGCCGACGCCGACGCCGGTGAAGAGGATGAGGACGAAGGGGACTCCACCGTCAACGACGATGCCTCCACCTCCGACGACGGCGACACCGCGGACGATGAGGCGTCGGCCGAGGAGTTGATCGAGCTGATGCAGGAGAGCGCCGCGGACATCGACGAGTATTGGAGCGCGACCTTCGAGGCCAGTGGTCTCGACTACGAGAGCCCGACCGTGGAGTACTACGACGACACCATCGAAACCGGCTGTGGCACCGTGGAGCCCCTCGGCACCGGCCCGCACTATTGTCCGCCGGACCGAGCCATCTACATGGACGTGCCGTTCATGGAGGATTACGTCGTCTCTGACTACGGCGAGTTCTCGGCCGCCTTCGTCGTGGCCCACGAGTGGGGGCACCACATCCAGGAGCTGCTCGACGTCAGGTCGTGCCAGATCCAGGAGTGCCTCGTCGGCTCGACCAGCCTCGAGATCGAGCTCCAAGCCGACTGCATGGCAGGGTCTTGGACCCGCTACGCCGACGATGAAGGATCGCTCCGGTTCGGCGACACGGAGTCGGCCGTGGTGGTCCTCGCGCAATTGGTCGGTGACCCGGAGGGCACGGCGGTCGATGATCCGGCCGTGCATGGCCCCGGCTCCCTCCGGGCGTACTGGTTCCTGAACGGTTACTACAACGGCGTCGAGATTTGCCTCTCCGACGGCCGCTTGTAAGCGGCGCACCCGCCACACGCCGCGCGATTGGCCGGCCGCTCGGGCCACGGTTGGGGGCGAGCGACCACCCCACTGCCCCGGGCGGCGCCGTGCCGGTCCAGGCGGCCGGCCGCTCGAGGAATTTCTCCGTGACCTGTGCCTGGATCGACCGTGTCCCGGACGCCAGCGTCTCCCGTGGGTGCCGCCGCTCGCACAGCACCGCAGCTCGAACCGTAGAGCGTTCGCCAGGACGGCGTCCCCACCGCCGTGTGCCAGTGCCCGGTCACCACCTTCCGGCGGCGTAGCGCGGTCGCGTATCAGCCTCACACGTCGGGACACCGGCGGTTGGCGCACCCCGATCGAGGCGCACGCCGGCGCGGAGGGAACCGGGGACCGAGGCCGCGCGCGGCGGCAGTCGTCGTACCGGTCTGCGAGGGAGGTCCGCCGAATAGGGGCGTGACCCGCGTCTCCAGGCGGCTCAGAGGTCCCAATAGCGGCGGACGGTCGTGACGGCGAGTTCGAGCGCGCGGTCCGCGTCGAGGCCGAGCTCGCGCGAGGGGGGCATGCTCGTCGCTCGGGCACCGTACGGCTCCGGGATCGCCTCGACGCCTTCGGCCCCGCCGACCAGTGTCTCGACGATGGCCGCGGTGCAGTACGGCGCGTAGGTCGGGGCGTAGCCGCCCTCCTGCACGACGACCAGGCGGCCGGCGGCACTCTCGGCGGCGATTCCCATCATCTGTGTCGTCATGTCCCGGTAGCCACCCGTCGTGAGCGTCATCCGCCCCAGCGGATCGACTACGCTGCCGTCCTGCCCGGCCGAGACGATGACCAGGTCAGGGGCGAACTGACGGGCCACCGGCTCGACGATCCGCACGAACGCTTCCCGGTAGCCCCGATTGCCGGTGCCGGCCGGCAGCGGGACGTTCACCGTGAACCCCTCACCGGGTCCCCTCCCAACCTGGTCGAACCCTCCCCACCCGGGCGGGTAGAGGTCCTCCTGATGGAGGGACAGGAAGAGAACCGTCGGGTCGGCGGCAAACGCGTCTTGGGTGCCGTTGCCGTGGTGGACGTCCCAATCGAGGACCAGCATCTTGTCGACCCCGTGCGCTCGCTGGGCGTGCCGCGCGGCGACGACGGCGTTGTTGTAGATGCAATATCCCATCCCGCGGTCGGCCATCGCGTGGTGCCCCGGCGGACGGACGAGGGCATACGCGGCGCGGACGCGGTCAGTCATCATCGCGTCGACGGCGGCCATCGCGCCGCCGGCGGCGAGCCGCGCGATCCGATCGCCTCCCCGCCCCAGCGGTGTCCCGTCGCCGGCGTCGCCGCCCGTGGCGGACAGCGCGCCGACTCGTTCGATGTACTCGGGCGTATGGTAGGACGCCAGCGCCTCGTCCGCCGCCGGGTAGGCTGCGACGCGCACCATGCGGTCACTGATCCCGGCGAGGTCCAGCAGGTGCTTCGCGCGGCCGACGAGCGCCGGACCGGAGACGTGCGGCACCGGCTCGGCGAATGGGTACCCTTCGCGATCGTCGATCAGGGCGAGCCCGGTGCTGTGGGTCAGGTAGCGATCGTCGAAGACGAGCCCGACGCCGGGCACGCCCCCCGACCGGTCAGTGGGATCCGCCATCGACCCTTCGGGCTGGCTCATCACACCCCCGGCAACCGCCGGCTGCCCCATGCCCGCTCCCAGGCAGCCGCGCGGGGGTCGCCGGCCCTCGCCGCCGACGGCCTGCGAACGGCGCGACTACCGTGTGCTGTCTCAACCTACCAGGCCGGGGCGACAGCGAGCGACATGCCGTCGAGGACACTCCACATCCACAGGAAGGTGCCCCAGTCGTAGTAGCTGTACGCACCGATGGCCGGATCAGACACGTAGACGCCCCACTCGTCGTAGCCGTAGGCAACGACGACGTGCTCGCCGGCGGCGAGCTTGTAAGGGGTTCCGTCCTCCGTCCAATCGTAGTAGCTGGTGTCGCCCCAGAAGCCCAGCCAGACCAGCGTCGGCATACCCCAGTCAAGGCGGGTCGTCAGCGCGGCGGCGTCGCCCTCACCATAGAATGGCTCACCGTAGAATCCGAAGTCCGGCAGGGCGGCGGCCAGCGCCTCGGCGTAGACGCCGTAATCGTACGTGTTACCCCACCAGCCGTGGATGTTGCCGCGGAACCCCCAATGGGGGTTGTCTGACCAGCCGACGCGAGCGTCGAAGTCCCACTCCGACACCGCAGCGCCGAAGGCGCCGGTGGCGATCGTCAGCGACGCATACTCGCAACTGAGGTTCCGCTGCTGAACGTAGGTCGGGACCCAGAGACTGGTTCCATAGCCGGAGGATTCCTCGGTCCAGGAAGAGTCGTCGTGAGCAAGTACCCGTGTCAGCCCACCGGACAAGGGTCCGCCAGCGAGCACGAACGCCGCCACGACTGCCAGCGAGAGCGTTACCGCCCGACGCGCTACGCGCCTTTCCATGGTTCCCCCTGTCTCCGGGGACTGGCCCCAGCCGCCCCGCTTGTCCCGGACCGCCGCGGAGACGCGGCGAACCGGCATTGCAGCGGGCCCGCACGACCAGGCTGCTGGTCGAGGGGCGCGCCGCCCCAACAAGGACGTCAATTTATCCTATCACACGGCCGAGTGTGCGTTCGCCCCTGCGGCCGGCGGCGGGACGCTCCGGCAGCTTCGGAAGGAGGCCCACGCACGGCGCGTCGGAAGTCTGGTACCCTTCGCGGTGACGCAATCCGCCGAAAACGGCGGCTATCGCAGCAGGCGACCAGGGGTTGCCCGCCTTACAGCCCGACCGGCCAATTTCGGCGATGGACAGAGGGGAGAGGACGTTCGACCATGGCCCGAACCGTCACCGAGACCGACCGCGCGATCATCCGGTTGCTGCAGCGGAACGCCCGCAGCTCCTACGCCGAGCTGAGCCGCGCCACCGGCATTCCGGAATCGACCGTGCGCCGGCGGATGGACCGACTGCAGCAGCGCGGCGTGATCGAGTTCGCCATGCTGGCCGATCCTTCTCGGCTCGGCTACGACCTGCGCGCAATGATCGGCCTTAAGGTCGAGCTGCGGCAGCTTGAAGAGATCGCGCAGACGTTGCGCGGGATGAACGAGGTGACGTTCGCTGCGTTCTTGACCGGCAACTTCGACATCATCATCCAGGTGGTGGTGCGCTCGCAGGAGGCGCTGGTCGAGTTCCTCACGCAGCGGCTCTCTCCGATCGCCGGCGTCCGGTCCTCCGAAACCTTCGTCATGCCGTACATCATCAAGCCGACCACCGCCTGGGTCCTGCCGGAAGCGGAGGGCGGCGTTATCGACGAGGCGCCGGACCTGGACGACGAGGGGACAGTCGTGGCGATGCCGGCCGTGAACGGCGAGGCCCCTCCCCGGCGTCGCCGCGGGCGCCCCCGCCGCGTCGCCGCCAGCTAGCAACCGGCCCCGGGGCTCGCGGGCCGCGCGACCATCCGCCAACACCAGGATCGATCGAGACCGCCGATGGACTCCCCTCGCGTTGGTCCCGGCGCGGCCGCCGACCACCCGGCCGCCGTCTCCGCGGCTGCAACTCGGCTTCATGCCGATGGAGCCGGCACGGTGCCGGCTCCTGGTTGGATATCTCCAGACCGGCGCGCCGGCGCACCGGCGGCCGGCGGGGTGGCACGCCCACGGTCCCGCGCATTCCACTCGTGGCGGCGGCTCGCACTCCCCATCATGGTTCTCGTCCCGGCGCCTCGCACGCCCCAGCATCGTGCTCGTCCTCGCGTACGCCGTCCCGCTCCTCGTCGTGCCGCCGACGCTGCCGCAGCCGCTGATTGATGATTGGAACTACCAGCTGTCGGTGCAGCACTTGGTCGAGGACGGCGATTTGTGGATCGCTCCGTGGACGGCGGCCTCCCTCGTCCTCCAAGTCGGCTGGGGCGCGCTCTTCGCCTCGGTCTTCGGTCTCGATCCGGTCACGCTGCGCTGGTCGACGCTGGTCGCCAGCTTCGCCGGCACGCTCGCCTGCCACGCCCTCTTCCGGGAGTTGGGTGCCTCCCGGCGGCGAGCGCTGATCGGTGCCCTGGCGGTCTGGCTCAACCCGTTAGTCTTCGGCCTCTCCTATACCTTCATGACCGACGTACCGTACCTCGCGCTCCTTGCGGCATCGGCCTGGGCGACGACCCGGGGCGTGCGCCGCGAGGCGCTCGGCTGGTTGGCGGCGGGATCCGCCCTCGCGGGGCTGGCGTTCCTCGTCCGCCAGCAGGGAGTGCTGCTCCCGCTGGCCGCGCTCGGCTGGCTCCTTCTCTGCGGCCCGACGAGGTTCCGGGCGGCGCCGTGGCGGACGGCTACGGCCACCGGCGCCCCCTGCCTGGTGGCGGTGATCGCGTACTACCGCTGGGCGGTGGCAAGCGGTCCCTCCACACAGGGCGACTACGTCGAGAGTCTGCGGGACGCCGGTCTCTGGGGCACGCTTGACCTCGTTTGGCGGCTCGCTGTCGTCGGGCTCTTCTATCTGGGACTCTTCGTCTTTCCGCTGGTGATCGGGGCAGTCGAGGCGGTGCCCGCCTCCTGGCGGCGAGCTCGACCAGTCGGGCGCGCCCTGCCGATCGTCGTGCTGGCCGGGCTGGTCGTTTGGACGGGATGGTACGCCTCGGGGCACGGCGGTCGGACTTTCCCGTTCGTGCCATGGGGCAGCATGCTCCACGAGGACGGGCTCGGCGTCCTCGACGCCGAAGGGGAACGGTCCTTTCTCTTCGCATCATGGGTCTATGCCGCGCTCGCCGGCGTCCTCGCGCTGTCCGTGGCCATCGCGGCGCTCATCGTGATTGGCCGCGATCGGACGGCCGCCGAGGGGACGCCGCACGGTGTCGCCGTTCGGCCGCGCCTGGCGTCGTCGCTCGGCGGGTTGATGCTGGCGCTCGGACTGGGACAGTTCGCCGGAGCCGTCCCGCCATCGGTCCACATCCGCCAGTTCATCACCTTCGACCGCTATTACCTGCCGCTGGTGCCCTTCGCACTCGGCCTCGTCCTCTGGGCGCTTCGCGGGCGGCGCTTTGCCCCGGGTTTGGCGGGCGTAGCCTTGGCGCTGCTGACGCTGGTCAACGTGCTCGGCGTGCAGGATTGGTTCGCGTTTAAGCGGGCCCAGTGGGAAGCGGCCACGTGGCTGGTGGAGGAGCAAGGGGTGCCGTTGCGCCAGGTCGACGCGGCCGCACAGTGGGACGGCCTGCACTTCTACGAGTACAGCCTGGCCCACCCTGAGGACCGGGTTCGGCGCCGGCCGGGTGACGTATGGTGGCTCTACCTGGTGGCTCCGATGATCGACCCGGTCTACATCGTCGCGGCGTCAGCGGACCCGCGCCAGGGGTACCGAATCCACGCGACGCAGCCCTATGACTCCTGGATCCGCGACGACGAGGAGTCGGTGGCCTATATTTGGCGGCGGTGGCCGGCACGCCGACCCACGATCGCCTTACCGCCCGACCACTCCGCCGCAGGATTGGGGCAGCCATCGGAGTCTAGGTCCGGCGCGTCTTCCGGCACCGCGCGGCGTGAGCCAACGCCACAGGTCGGTGATCCACGCTAGGCGATTACACCGCGGCCTATCCCGCGGTGACGCACGACATCGGTGAAACGCCCCCGGTTCCCAAGCAAACGAGCCGAAGGCGGCCCCAGGGCTTCGAGTCGACCTTCGTCGCCTCGACCGTAACCTAACGAACCGTCTCGCCCTCTCGGTCCTCGCCGAAGAAGTGTTGGCGGGCGGCCTCGTCGGCGACAAGACCGTCCGGCCCAAAGGCATGGATCGCGGCGAAGCCGCCGGCGGTCGGGTCCGCTTCCCGGGCGCGAGCGACGCGCTCCCGCCGCGCGTCGGCCTCCGGCCCCTGCTCGGTGGTGAGGATTCCCGCCCACTGTGCGTGGGCGCGCAGGACCGCATAGTAGGCGGCGCGGCGGGCGGCGAACTCGGCGATCGCCCACCGCCAGTCCGACCCCTCCAGCAGCAGGTCGCGCAGTTCCCGCACGTCTCGGAAAACGAGCGACAGACCGTGTCCCTGGCTCGCGTCGTTGGCGCCGGCCGCGTCGCCGATCAGGACCACATCATCGCCCGCCAGCCGGTCCGCCCAGACGTCGGCCGCGGGGAAGACCGCCGCCGGGCCGGCGGCGGTCGCGGCGGCGAAGGCCCCGTCCGGCAGCGTGGCCGCGCAGGCGTCGACGAATGCGGCCGGCCCCTCGGCGCCGTGGAGCACCGCCGCCTGCTCCGGGCTGGTGACGACGTAGGTGCGCGCGATCCTGCCGCCACGCGGAAAGACGATGACCATGCCGCCGGGGAAGGTAGCCTGGTGCGTGCTGTCGGCATCGAGAGCGACGCCGGCGAACAGGCACCCGCCAATCGCGTGGTGGACGGGGTCGCGGCAGGTAACGGCTCCGATCCAGCGACGCGCCGCCGAGCGGCTCCCGTCCGCGCCGACCACAAGGCGAGCGCGGACGATCAGTTTGTCCCCGTCGTTGGTGACGACGGTCAGCTCCGGAGCGGCGGCGCGCCGGAACCCGACGGTCCGCGCGGGTCGGAGCACCCGCGCCCCGCGCGTTGCCGCCAGCCGGAGCAACGCCTCCTGTAGCGCCGGGTGGGAGACGCCCCATTCCACATGCCCGCCGGGAACGTCGTCGGCCCAGCGATATGGCTCCCGCGGCGCTCGATCTTCGTAGCGCTGCCAGACGGGGAGGGGCCGCGCGCCGACCTTGCGCAGGGCAGAAACCAGCCCAAGCCGAGCGGCCTCGGCCGCGCCCCACGGGTGGAGCGCCTCGCCCCGAACCCGGTCCTTGAACCGCGCCTCGCGCTCGATGACAACCACCCCTAGGCCCGCCTCCGCAAGGACGGCGGCTAGACTCGACCCGGCGACGCCGCCCCCCACGATGGCGACATCGGCGGCGAGCGTCGCCCCAGCGTCAGTCCGCGATGTATGGGAAGCGCTCACGTTTTCCTTCCCGCCTGTGGGGAGCCGACGTCATGAATGGTCCGTGGCCGACGGAAGAATCGCCCGGCGTACGCCGCGGTGACACCTATCGTCCCCAAGCCGTCGCCGATGCCCCGTGTCCGGCGACCTGATCGATCAGCACCCGCAGCGCCGCGGTGTGGGCTGGCGTCGTGCCACAACAGCCACCGACCAGGCGGGCGCCGAGCTCGAGCCAGCCGGTGGCGAAAGCGGCATAGACCTCCGGCGTGATCGCGGCGTCGGCTGCCCAACCATAGGTTGCATTGACCACGCCGACATTGGCGTAGCCGCCGGTCGCGACAACGGTCGAGCGTCGCAACTCGGCCAGCGCGACAGCGATCACGGGCGGCGCGGCGCAGTTGACGAGGATCGCCACCGGGCCGTGGGGCTCGACTCGCGCCACGGCCGTCGCCAGTTCCTCCCCGCTCAGCAGGCGACCATCGGGACCGCAGACGAAGCCGACGGTCGCCTCCAGCCCGGTCTCGCGGGCGGCAACCAGCGCGGCCTCCGCTTCGGCGGCAGACGGCATCGTCTCCACCAGAAAAAAATCGACCCCGGCCGCGGCCAGGAGCCGGGTGTGGTCCCGATGTTCGGCGAGGGCGACGTCAAACGGCGGGGAAAGCCAGGGCGAGTAGCAGTCCTCCAGCGGCGCTACCGAACCGGCGACTAGGACATCAAGCTGGCCAGCGGCACGGCAGGCATCCCGAGCGAGGTCCACGGCCAGGTTGTTGAGGGCAACAACCTCAACTGCGTCGCGACCGGCGCGATCGAGCATCCGCCGTGTGGTTCGAAAGGTATTCGTGGTGACGATGTCGGCACCCGCCGCAACGTCGTCATGATGGATCGAACGAACGATGTCGGGCCGATCGATTAGACCCAGCGCCGACCAGAGTGGCAGCGCCGTCGGTACGCCCCGGCGGTGCAGCTCCGTTCCCATGGCGGCGTCGAGCAGGAGCGTCTCGCCTGCCCTCAGGCGCTCACCCAGCGAACGCCGCTTGACCATCGAAAGGTTGGCCATCGCGCTCAGTCGGAGGTGCCGACGATGTAGGCACCGACGACGAGGGCGAGGGTCAGCGCCGTGGCGACCGCGGCCGTCGCGGCCCGGGCGCGTGCCGTCGAGCGGGTAGGGGCAAAGCCGTGCTCCAGTCCGACGGTGACGATGGCGAGGAGGGCCAGGACGTAGTGGATGTTCCGGTTGCGGTGCCCCTCGCCGAGCAGCCAGAACCCGAGTAGGTATTGAAGCAGTAGCAGGGCCGCGGCCGCGAACGACAGCGGCCGGGCCCAACCAACCGGCCGTCCCCCGGCCGCGAGCAGGTTGAGCACGGTGACCGCCAGGTAGCCGAGCACCACCAGCGTGCCGACGGTGTTGTGAACGTTGACCATGCGCGTCTTCCACCCGCATCCCTGCCCGTGCCATTGGAGCAGGCCGCGGCGCCCGGTGCAACGTCGGCAGGGCAGTGATGCCGAACGACAGCCGAGGCGTCGGCTCGGGGTCCATGACCCAAGGTGCATAAGCATCGCAGGGAGCATGGCGGCGGGGTGCCGCGTGAGGCTTGCTATACTCGCCGAACCTCCACCCGAGCCGTGAACGCGGCATGTGGAGGCATCTGGACCGGGCGCACGGGGCGAGGGAGCAGGATGGACGAAGCCACGACCCAGGCACGGCAGGCGACGATTGAGGCGCTTCTCGCCGAGGACCGGACCTTCCCACCGCCCCCAGCCTTCCAGACTCAGGCCAACGTCACGGATGAGGTGTACGCCCGCGCGGCCGAGGACCTGGAAGGGTTCTGGGCGGAGGAAGCGAGCAAGCTGACCTGGTTCAAGCCGTGGGACACGGTGCTGGAGTGGGAGCCGCCCTTCGCCAAATGGTTCAACGGGGTCAGCTCAACGTCTCGGTCAATTGCCTGGATCGCCACGTCGAGGCGGGCCGGGGTGACCGGGTCGCTTATCACTGGGAAGGCGAGCCGGGTGACCGTCGGACGATCACCTACACCGAGCTGCTGGCCGAGGTCTGCCGTTGCGCGAACGCCTTCAAGGAACTCGGTGTGCGGCGGAGCGACCGCGTTGCGATCTACATGCCCATGATTCCGGAGCTGCCGGTGGCAATGCTCGCCTGTGCCTGGATTGGGGCGCCGCACACGGTCGTCTTCGGCGGCTTCGGCGGAGGCGCTGCGTGGCCGGATCGATGACTCTCAGGCCAAGCTCGTCATCACCGCCGACGGTGGCTACCGGCGAGGCCAAGCGTCCGGGCTCAAGGCGAACGTCGACCAAGCGGTGGCTGATGCGCCAAGTGTCGAGCGCGTGCTGGTCGTCCGCCGCACCGGCCAGGACGTGACGATGCAGGAGGGCGCGACCTCTGGTGGCACGACCTCGTCGCTCGGCAGGACACAACCTGCGAGCCGGAGCGGCTGGAGAGCGAGGACATGCTCTACCTCCTCTACACCTCCGGCACGACCGCCAAACCGAAGGGATCGTCCACACGAGTGCCGGCTACCTGCTTGGCTGCGCCGTGACGCATCGCTACGTCTTCGACGTCAAGGACGACGACGTCTACTGGTGCGCGGCCGACATCGGCTGGGTCACCGGTCACAGCTACATCGTCTACGGGCCGCTCGCCAACGGGACGACCGGGGTGATGTATGAGGGGACGCCCGACCACCCGGCGCCCGATCGGTGGTGGGACATCGTCGAGCGCTACGGCGTGACCATCCTCTACACCGCGCCGACCGCGATCCGCGCCCATATGAAGTGGGGACCCGAGCACGCGGCGAAGCATGATCTGACCTCCCTGCGCCTCCTCGGCAGCGTTGGGGAGCCAATCAATCCAGAGGCGTGGATGTGGTACCACCGCCACATCGGGGGGGAGCGCTGCCCGGTCGTCGATACCTGGTGGCAGACCGAGACGGGGATGATCATGATCACCCCGTTGCCGGGCGTGACGACGACGAAGCCGGGGTCGGCGACCTTTCCCTTCCCCGGGGTGGACGCCGATGTGATCGACGCCGAGGGGAACCCGGTGCCTCTCGGCGGGGGCGGGTACCTGGTGCTGAAGAAGCCGTGGCCCGCCATGCTGCGCGGCATCTACGGCGACCCGGAGCGGTACCACGCGACCTACTGGAGCCGCTACCCAGGAATGTATTTCCCAGGTGACGGGGCGAAGCGAGACGAAGACGGCTACTTCTGGCTGTTGGGCCGAGTCGACGACGTGATGAACGTGTCGGGCCATCGCTTGAGCACGACGGAGATCGAAAGCGCGTTGGTCTCGGACGAGCGCGTGGCCGAGGCGGCAGTCGTGGGCCAGCCGGATCCGTTGACCGGTGAGGCGATCTGCGCCTTCGTCATCCTTCGCGGTGGGGTCGAGTCAAGCGACGCGCTCGGACAGGAGCTACGGCGCCACGTCGGCGTCAAGATCGGGCCGATCGCCCGCCCGAAGACATTGATGTTCACCCCCGACCTGCCGAAGACCCGCTCCGGCAAGATCATGCGCCGGCTGCTGCGTGACATCGCCGCCGACCGCGCTCTCGGCGACACGACGACCCTTGCCGACGCCGAGGTGGTGGAGTCGATTCGGGCCGCCACCCGGGCAGGAAAGGACGAGGAGTAGCGCTTGAAGGCCCGTCGGTGACGGCTGGCTAGGCCACAGGATCATATCCGCGTCGCGGCTGACCCGTTTGGGGGTGCGCCGGGGTCGCTCTCTGCGGGACGTCCGAGGTGGCACCGTCTCGTCACGAGGCCGGGCATGACCCGCCCAGCCCGGCCATGCCAAACATGTGACCAGTGCCCCGGACCGCAATCAGAACGGGAGCTACCGCTCATGACCGATCCATCTGCCGTGCACGACACCCTGATCACCGGTGCCCGCGTCGTCGATGGGACGGGCAACCCGTGGTTTTACGGGGACGTGGCGCTCGCGGGTGACCGGATCGCGGCGGTAGCGCCGGCGGGGCGGGTGGAACCGACGAGCGCGCGCGAGGTGGTGGACGGGAGCGGGCTGATCGTCTGCCCGGGGTTCATCGACATCCAGTCCCACTCCATCCTGCCCTTCTTTCGGGACGGGCGCTCCCTCTCCAAGGTGACCCAGGGGGTGACCACGGAGATCATGGGCGAAGCGTGGACACCGGCCCCATTTGGCGGCCGCATCGCCACCCCATTCGAGGAAGCGCTACGCCCACTCCTGGGGGACCGCTACGACGAGTGGGAAGCGCGGGCGCGACGTTGGAGCCGGTTCGGCGACTGGTTGGCCGACCTGGAAGGGCGGGGCGTGTCGGTCAATGTCGGGTCGTTCATCGGCGGGGGAACGGTCCGGGAGTACGGGAAAGGGTACGCCCTCGGGGAGCCAACCGCGGACGAACTGGTGACGATGCGCAAGGTCGTGGCGGGGGCGATGGCGGACGGCGCCTTCGGCCTGGCGACGGCGCTGATCTACCCCCCCGGTGCCTACGCCGGGACGGAGGAGCTCGTCGCGCTCTGCGAGGTCGTCGCCGCTCACCGGGGGGTCCATATCACCCACGTCCGCTCGGAGGAAGCGCGGCTGTTGGAGGCACTGGAGGAGGCGATCGGCATCGCCGAGCGGACCGGCGTCGCGACGGAGATCTACCACCTCAAGGCCGCCGGCCGGCCCAACTGGGACAAGATGCCGGCAGCGATCGCCCGCATCGACGCGGCCCGCGCGGCGGGGATCGACGTCACCGCGGACATGTACCCCTACGTCGCGGCCGGCACGGGGCTGGCGTCGTGCCTGCCCCCCTGGGCCGAGGCCGACGGCAAGCTCTACGACAACCTCCGCGACCCGGAGAAACGGCGGCGGATTCGAGACGAGATGGTGCATCCCACATCGGATTGGGAAAACCTGGGTGCGAACGCCGGCCCGGAGCACGTTGTGCTGGCGGGGCTGGTGAAGCCCGAGCACATCCGCTACCGGGGCCGTCGCCTGTCCGAAGTCGCGGCCGAGCGGGAGCAGCACTGGGCCGACGTGGTACTCGACCTGCTGACCGCGGAGGAGCAGGGCATCTTTACCTTCTACTTCGACATGAGTGAGGAGAACCTGCACCTCCAGATGCGGCAGCCGTGGATCAAGTTCGCCACCGACGCCGGTGGTGTCGACCCCTCCACGCTCGGCGACACGGGGCTGCACCACCCGCGAGGGTTCGGTACCTATCCCCGCGTCCTCGGTCGCTACGTACGGGAGGAGGGGGTGCTGCCGCTGGAGGACGCGATTCGCAAGATGAGCTCGGCGATCGCCGACCGCCTCGGGTTGCGCGACCGAGGGCTGCTGCGGGCCGGAATGCTCGCCGACGTCGTCCTCTTCGACCCAGCCACCATCGCCGACCGAGCGACCTTCGAAGCACCGCACCAGCTCTCGGTCGGAGTGCGGGACGTCTGGGTCAACGGGGAACGTGTGCTCCACGACGGGGTCCACACCGGCGCAACCCCCGGGCGGCGCGTCCACGGCCCCGGATTCTCGGGATAGTGCCCCGTCACCCCCGGCCCTGTCATCCTCCGGAAGCACGACTCAGCTACGTAACAACCAGCTATCCCTAATCTTTTCGATGCACGCCTCTCCGTGGAAGACGCAAGATGGCGCCACGCCGAAGTCCGGGATTGCCTTATCCCGGACCGACGGGAGGGCTCAGATTCGCGTTCAGCAGGTGACGGCAACGGTACCCGCAGTCCATGATCCAGCTCCCGACGTCGCGTGGCTCGTCCTGCTCACGCTCTGGTACTTCACCTTCTTCGCGGCCGCAATCGCAGGCCTGGGACCTCCCGCGTGGCGCGGGCGGTGCTCCGGCTCGGCCCGGCCTGAGTTTCGACCGAACGCGGTGGTCCGGAGGGGCTGACCGCTATACTGCCGGTCATGCGCCACCCGATCGAGCCGCCACCCCCCACCCCCCCGCCCCTGGTCGCACCGGACCTCGAGGAGGCCGCGCGGGCGTTCTTTCCCGACGCCACCCGCCTCGATCCGGTCACCGGCGGCGAAGGGCTCGCCGGGGTTGAGACGCCGTCTGGAGTCTGGTGCGTGCGGCGGTGGCCGGCCGGGGCGCCGCCGGAGCGGATCGCGTTCGTCCATGCCGTCGTCCAGCGGGTACGGGAAGCCGGGATTGAGGCCGTGCCGGCGACGGCCGGACTCGCGCCGCCGGCCGAGGGCACCGTGCTGACGTTGGGCGGCCGCCGCTACGATGCCCAGTCGTGGCGGCCGGGCCAGCCCCACGGGCGGCAGCCGCGGCACCTCTCGCCGACCGGAGAACGCGTCAACTTGCCGGGTGCGCTGCCCGACGGCGCGTTCGTCGCCCTGGTCGAGACCGTCGCGCGGATTCACGCCGCGAGCGAGGGGATACCTCGACCAGCCGGCGCACCGCTCGCACCGCTGGAGGGGGTGGCGGCGGCGGTCCAGCGCGCCTGGGGGCGCATCGAGAGCGCTTGCGCCCGGTCGCCGCGAAGACCCCGCCGGTCCAGAGGTGGCTGCGCGTCGGGGAGCGGGCGCTCCCCGACGCGCTGGCGGTGCTGCGCGACGTATCGGCAGTCTGGAGCGCAACGCCGGTCGTCGCGCATCTCGACCTTTGGCCCGCTCACGTCCTTCTGAGCCGCGACGGCGATGAGCAGCGAATCACGGGCCTCCTTGACCGGGAGGACGCGGCGTTCGCCTCGCCACTGCTCGACCTGGCGCAGTTAGTGACGCACTTCGGCGGGTGGCGCGCCGAGGCCGCGGAGAGCCCTCGCCGCATACGGCAGCATCCGCCGGCTGGCACCGGAGGAGCGCCGTCTGCTTCCCCTGTCGCCGCGCTCGACCTCGTCGCGGAGGCGGGCTGGCTGCTTTGCGTCGCCTACGCCCCTCGGCGCCCCGAGGACCTGCCGGTACCCGAGGGCGTGCGCGCCGGCGCCGAGGCGCTGGTCGCGTCCCTGGAGGCTGTAACGGCAGTCGTGGCCCGGGGTGACCAACCGGAGAAGGGGTCGGCGCGCAAATGGAACTACGGACCGCGGAAGGCGAGGGGGAGGTTGGACCCGTCTGACCGGTCGACCGGCGGTCGAGCCAGGGGAGGTGCTCCCGTCAGATCACCCGGTCGTCCATCCGGACGCCGCCCGACGGGACCGCGGCAACCGGGCAACCGCGACGACAAGGGCGACAACTGAGGCAGGGCGGGTGTCCATCGAGAGGGCGCGTTCAGCGCTTCGCACCGGCGCGGCCGAGGAACGTGGTGGCGCGTCACGACCGCCCCGGATCGGAGGCAGGGACGGCATCTCCTCGACCCCGCATCGACCCCGGCGACCAGTCCTCACCGTGCGTCGGACGCCCTAGAACTAGAACACCGCGCCGACCAGCGATTGGACGGTGGCCCACAGCAGCAGCAGGGCAACGACGGCAAGGGTGATACCGCCGAAGACGACGACGATGCTGACCATTGCCTCGCAATCCGCTCGTCTCTGGGCGCGACGCTCGCCGGGTGTCAAGTCACGGCGGAGGTGGCGGGCAAGGGGGTCGGGGCCATCGGTCTGAGGCACGTGAAAGCCGCCAACGTAGCGACCCATCAGCTGATCCTGGACGACCCGGGCGCGGATGGCGCGATCGTAGACCTGACGCTGGCTCGGCTTAGACAGGACGGCGTAGGCGCGGTTGAGGCGCCGAGCCTGCTCCTCGGCACCGGCGCGGCCTTCGGGTCGCTGGCGGTCGGGGTGGACGCGCTTCATCGCGGCGCGGTAGGCGCGGGTGATCTCGATGGCGCTGGCGGTGTAGGGGACCCCGAGAAGCTGGTAATGGTCGTCCGCATCGGCGTCGCCCGGGGGTTGGGAGCTTGGCCGGGCCCGGCCGGTCCCCTGCCACGGGCGGTGATGGGAGCTGTCGGTGGTCGTGGAGCCGGGTCGGGGAGTGGCGGCCAACGGCGCTGTCCGGAGTCTGGGTACCGACCGAGGCGTTCAGGCCACGCGGCCCCGGTCAAAGATGTGAACGGCGGGCACGCCGGCCGCGACGGGCATTGTACCGCGCCGACCGGTCGCGGCGGGTGTGATATGCCACGGCGCTCGCCTCCCGCCGTGGCGCGATAAAATCAGCCGGCGACACTCGATCGGACCTTTCGCGGCGGTGCACCACCCGTCCGGCGGCAACCGTGGGACGAGGGAGGAATCGGCAATGCCAAGCCTTCAGCTCCAGGTGGTGACGGTCCCGTACCGGTACGACGAGCGGGAAGAGGGTCTGGGTGCCGGTCCCGGCGCGTTGCTCGCGGCGGGGCTCCAAGAGCGGCTCGCGGCGCTCGGCTACACGGTCGCTGAGCCGAAGGAGGCGACGCTCGACCCGGCCGAGCGCGACGACGAGCGAATTGCGGTCAACATCGGGCGCCTCGGGTCACGCACGGCAGCGCTGGTAGCCGAGGCCCGCCGCGCCGGTGAGGCGGTCCTGGTCCTGGCCGGCGACGACACCGCCAGCATCGGAGTCATCTCGGGGCTGCAGCAAGCGGACGGACCCGGCACGCCGATTGGCGTCGTCTGGCTCGACGCCCACGGCGACTTCAACACGCCCGAGACCTCGTACAGCGGGATCCTGGCGGGCATGCCGGTCGCCATCCTCACCGGGCTGGCGGGACCACTCTGGCGGGGCGCGGCTGGGCTGGCCGCCCCGATCCCGACCGACCGCGTCATCATCGCCGGGGTGCGGGAGCTGGACGACAAGGAAGCGACCCTGCTGCGCTCCACCGACGTGCAGGTGGTGCGAGCGCGCGAAACGATCGACGGTGGCACACTGGCCGGCGCAGTTGAGCGCTTGGCGGCGCAGTGCTCGCTGCTTGCGCTCCATGTCGATCTCGACGTGCTCGATCCGCACCTGGTACCGAGTGCGTCGACTCCGTCTCCGCGGGGACTGGAGGTTGAGCAGGCGGCGGCGGCGATGGGCGTCGTGCTCCGCACCGGCAAAGTCGCCGCGGTGTCGGTGGCGGGGCTGAACCCAGGCGCGGGCGGACGGGGCAAGCGGTCGGTGGCGACGACGCTGTCGCTGCTGGAGCAGGCGCTTGCCGCCTGGGAGCGCTGCCCCGGCCAGCCAGCATCGAACGCGGACTAGCGGCTCGGCGGCCAGAGGGCTCCTGCGCAGAACGTCACGACAACCCCAGGGTGGGTGCCCCCGCTGTGGGGACGAAAATCATGCCTCCCCCGGCTGCTACGGCCGAGTGACGCCCAGTTGGTGAGCGGGGGAGACGAACTACGTCCCAAGACCGGCCCCTCTCATTGGGCCGAAGGAACGTCGCGGGTCCGGCGCGATCTCGACTCCGGCGCAGCTCACTTCTCCGGCGTGATCTCGACGTTGCTCGGCCCCGCTGCCGCACCTGGGCATTGCCGCCCGTGATGGGTTAGGGTTGCTGACGCGGAACCGCCGCTCCTGATCTCGCGCCACGCGACGGGAATCGACGCCTTGGTCATCGCCCCGCCCCCGGACTCCTCCCCAACGACCACGGTCGGCTCGCTCGCCGCACCGGGCGCCGTCCTGCTCATTGCCTGCTATGAGTTGGGACATCAGCCGTTGAGCCTCGCCTCGCCGCTGGCATACCTCCGGCGGGCGGGGTATGCGCCGGCGGCGGTCGACACCTCGGTCGAGGCGCTGGCGGACGAGGCGATCCGCGCCGCGCGGCTGGTGGCGATTTCCGTTCCGATGCACACGGCGCTACGCCTTGGGGCGCGGGTGGCCGAGCGCGTCCGTGCGGTCAACCCCTCGGCACACGTCTGTTTCTACGGTCTCTACGCTACCCTCAACGCCGACCACCTCCTGCGCCGCCACAGCGACAGCGTGATCGGCGGCGAGTACGAGCAGCCGCTGCTTGACCTTGTGCGGGCGCTGGAGCGAGGCGGTCCCCTGGACGCGCCGGGCGGCGGGACTGCCACCCGTCCAGCCGCGCCCGTCCTGGAGCGGCTGCCGCTGGCCGAGCCGGCGCGGGACAACCTGCCGCCGCTGCGCGCCTACGCCGGCTTGGAGCGCGATGGCTCGATCGTCCCCGTCGGATACGTCGAAGCGACCCGTGGCTGTCACCACACCTGCCACCATTGCCCGATTCCCCCCGTCTACGGCGGCCGCTTCTTCGTCGTGCCGCGGGAGGTGGTGCTCGCGGACGCCCGCGCCCAGGTCGCGGCCGGCGCGCGCCACCTGACGTTCGGCGACCCCGACTTCTTCAATGGACCGCAACACGGGTTGCGCATCCTGCGCGCGCTCCACGCCGACTTCCCGTGGCTGACCTTCGACGCGACGATCAAAGTCGAGCACCTCCTGCGGCATCGGAAGCTGGTCCCGGAGTTGGCGGCGCTCGGGTGCGCCTTCGTCGTCTCGGCCGTCGA
Source organism: Thermomicrobiales bacterium (assembly GCA_030447415.1). GTDB lineage: Bacteria > Chloroflexota > Chloroflexia > Thermomicrobiales > UBA6265 > JAUJOZ01. The sequence continues at coordinate 143,448 of JAUJOZ010000009.1, forward strand.
ATCGTTGAGCGACCTCGTGCTGACCAAGCTGGCGAAGGGACACACCCGCGGCGACGTCGAGGCGGCGCTTGCGGTGCTGGATGCGGCCGGCATCCCGATGCGGCCGTCGCTCCTCCCCTTCACGCCGTGGGCGACGCACGACGACTACCTCGAGCTGCTCCGCTTCTTCGCCGCCCGTGACCTCCTAGGCCACGTCGACCCGATCCAGTTCGCGATCCGCCTCCTGGTGCCGCCCGGCTCGATCCTGCTGAGCGACCCGACGAGCGCAGCGTGGTTGGGCGACCTCGACGCCGAGGCCTACACCTACCGGTGGGCGCACCCCGACCCGCGGATGGACACCTTGCACGCCGAGGTGGCGACGCTCGTCGAGATTGCCGCGGGGAGCGGCGAGCCGGCGCGGGCCACTTTCACCCGTATCTGGGAAGCGGCCCACGCGGCGACGGGTCGGGGTGCGCCGCCGATCCCAACCCCCGCAGTCGAGCGGCGCTCGCCGCCCCGCCTGACCGAAAGTTGGTTTTGCTGAGCGGAGCCAACCGCGGACCAGTTCGGTCCGCTGACGACATCAAGCGTCGCTCAGTAGCCGGTCGTTTTCAGGGCAGCCGCGCAGATTTGCCCACGTCTGGGTCACGAGGCGGAACGCCGTCGCGCGAGCGCGCGTGCTGTAGCTACCCGGGCACCCACGAAGCCGCCCGGCGACCCAGTGCTGGGGTTCAGGCTGAGCAGCCGACGAACAAGATCGCACCACCTGTCCGCCGGGCACGGCGCACTGTCCCCGGTTCAGCCGACGAGTTCATCTCTTGACTTGGTGGGATCGTTGACGGGCAAAACGCACGGTGCCGAACCTGGACGTCAGTCCTCCGTTATGGAATGGTCGCGGACACGGGTGATCTGACTCCTCGTTCGTGCCCCTACCCGGATTCGGTGCCTGCAATCGGGTCTCGGTCGCGACTCGTGCTCAACGCGTGGTCAAGGGCCACCTCCATCCTGGCGGCGCCGTCACGCTGCAGGTCGGTGGAGATGTCAGAGGAGCGATCGAGCTCCGTCGGGACCGGGAGCGCCCAGTCGCCCCGGAACGACCCAGGGGATCCAACGTCGCGACCGGGCCGATGGTGGCCATCGTCGGGCGCAGGTTATGGGTATAGGTGGAGCGCGCCGCTGTCCGCGGCGGGAGCCGTGTTCCGGCCAGCCTCTTGAACGGTCAGCAGGCGCGACGTACCGCTCCCAAGCACATTCGAACGCTTGCGTCGTGCGGAAGAACCGAATCGGCGGTATTCTTCGTGAAGGTCGACGAGGGAGCGAGGTTGAGGCTTCTGGAGGCGCCGAGATGAACATGCAACCGGGACTGATATCCCTGCCACCAATGACCGATCGCATCATCCCCGACGCCCAGAACAGCGCCTGGGATGACCTCGGGCAGCGCCGGATCATGGGGGTGGTCCTCCACCGCCAGATCGGCACCAACTGGGGCACCGACGGCTGGTTCCGGACGATGTGGCAAGCGAATGGCGAGCCGGGTGGCGGGCAGCTCGGCCTCACCGATCTCGGCATCGACAACAAGACGGGCGAGATTTTGGTCTGGAATGACGCGCTCGGCCGGGCAGGTCCCGGTGTCTCCCCCAACCGCGCCGGCTACGCCTCGGGGCGGGTGAGTAAGCCGTACGGCGACGGCGCGGCGTTCGTCGCCAAGTACAGCGTCAACGCCGTGAACCGCGACCAGCGCTCGATTGAGATCGCCGGCAACTACGACAGCCCCGTGAGCGAGGCCGCCCTCGACCGAATCGCGCTCGTCATCGCCCACGACGCCCACGAGTACCGCATCCCGTGGACCAATTCCCGACCGCTCCCCAGGACGGGTTCAGCTTCGTTCGGTGGCACCAGGAGTATTGCATCGGTACCGGAAAGGTTCGCCCCGGCACGGTCGTCATGGACCTCACGAAAGGCTTGCTGGCCCGGGCGAAGGAGATTATGCGTCGCCACCAGACCGGCGCGGTTGCGCCGACCCCGCAGCCCGCGCCGACTCCGCCGCCGCCCGGGCCGGTCTTTGTCCCCTTCACGCCCAACCGGAGATTCCACGCTCATGCGGGAGCGACGGGGCGCCAGTACGGGAATCGCCAGGCGCCGATCCGCAAGCGGTACGCCGATGGCGAAGAGATCGTCACCGCCGGCTACTACCTGGGCGAAGACGTCAACGGCGAGCGACGGTGGCTGCTACCGTGGGTGGGGCCAGCTTCGGGTCCCGCCTCCGGCGTCAAAGAGACGATCTGATCACCGGTGCAGACCCGACGTGGCCGGCGCGGTCCTGATCGGTCGGGTGCTGCACGGTCGATCGAGACGTGGTGTGGCACGGTCGAGTTCCACCGGGACCTCACGGCCGGGGAATGCCGGTTGGCTCGGCCCTTGGACTGATCGTGGCCGCCCTGGACGCCTGATGCCTACGCACCCGTTCAGCAACCGCGGTCGAACGCCGCCGCTCGCGGCCATCGGTACGCATCGTGCGTGATTGGGCCGCGCCCATCGGCTTGAGGCCAGGGCACGATCCAGGATCGATGGCCCCACCGGGCGCGAGCAGCGAGAACGAGGAGGCAAGGAATGGCGACCCGCGAGCGAAGCCAGGACTACGACAAGGATCAGGACCTCGACCCGAAGGGGGAGCGGGGCGGCGACACGGGCAAGAGCGATCAGAAGGGAAAGGGAGCCCAGGCCGAGAAGGGTGACCAGCGACGCGAGAAGCCGGTCCACAGCGGACCGACCCGCGGCAAGGGCACGGCCGGCCCCGACAAGGGCCGCACCGGCTCGGAGAGTGGTGGGTCGTAGTTAGGCGGCGAGGCGGCGGGCGGCAGGAACGATGGAACGGGCGCTCCGGGCATTAGCTTGCCGACGGGTCGTGGCCACGCCGCCGGCGACTGAGCATACCGGTACCCCCATCGCTTGGTTGCGACCGATCCGAGCTACGGAGCGGACCGCGCCATTTTGCTCACGGCGGCGTCAAGGGCGGTGGCGAAGCGGGAGCGATCGCGGGGGGAGAACGCGGCGGGGCCGGCGCCCGTCAGACCGAGCGAGCGCAGGTAGGCGTTGAGGTCGCGGGCGGCGAGGGCGTCACCGACGCGGCTCGGCGAGAACTCGCCGCCGCGGAAGTCCAGACAGCGGACGCCCGCGCCGACCACTCGCGCCGCGAGGGGGATATCGGCCGTCAGGACAAGGTCTCCGGGTCCGGCCCGGGCCGCGATCCAATCGTCCGCGGCGTCCACATCACCGGGGACAACGACCAACTCCACCCCCACCTGGGGCGGCACCCGCAGCGGCGCGTTGGTGACGACGGCGACCGGTACCCCATACCGCCCCGCGACGCGGTAGACCTGGCCCTTGACCGGACAGGCGTCGGCATCCAAATAGATCCGCATGGGGTGAGATCCCGCCTCTCTCCACGAGGCAGCGACGGTTCGGCGAGACGAGCCGCCGCCGGGTCGGCGGTCCTTGATCAAAGCACCGCGGACCGACGCTCCACCGCTGACGGTACCACAGCCGTCTGCCCACCTTCGTCAGCAGGCGGCGCCGTCCCCCGTCAAACGCTCGGATTCCCCGCGCTTGACACCACCGAGGTAGCCGCCTAGAATCCGAACGAGATAGAACATATGTTCTTTTCTCCCGTGCGTCAGGGGTCGAACCGACCCGGGAAAGGAGGTGGTGACGGTGGGCAACACGGGTTCTGGGCTCCCGCGCGGCCAGGCGCCGGACGGCAGTCGCGGCGCGATCTTCCGCTGGGAGTGCCCGTGCCAGGAGCCGCCGGTGCTGCTGGCGACGTATGGCCCCCGCGGGCGGATCAACATCAAGGTCCGAGACCGCTACTGGCACGTCGTCGGGCAGGTCCAGGCGATCTGTCCCCGCTGCGGTGCCGAGCACATCCTCGACCTTCGTGGCAATGGCCCGAACGGCGACACTCATGGCGACCGCGCGCCCGGCGGTGCGGGCCACCCTCACCCAGGACGCGAGGCGCGGTAAGCGCCAAGATACGGTCATCCGGATCTCCTGTCCACCTACGATCACGGCCCGCTCAGAACTGAGTCCTCGCGTTCCGACACCCCACGCCCCACCGTCCGGTATGTCACCTCCTTGAGCTCCGAAGAGCCTCCGAGCGCCGAAGCGCCCCCGCCGGGTCCGCACCCGGTGCGCCGTCCCCACCGTGCGAATGCGGAGGGGGAATGGACGGGCGCCGCCCGCGACGCGGGCGCCAGGCTTTGCGCTGGCGCCTCGAGGAGAGCCTTCGATGGGCGATTCCGCGTTACGCACCGGCCCCTGGTCGGCGCCTCCCCGACCCGCCGAGACGACCGATCCATGGCAGGGGGTGGTTCTCGCCGGGGACGATGACTTGACGCCTGAGCTCGATCGCGCGCTGACAGGCGCGGCCGCTGCCGCGCGCGCGGGCGATGCTGCCGCCCGCGCTGCCCTCCATGCCGCCTTGGCGGCGAAGATCGATCGCTTCGCCACGCGTTATCTCTCCTGGACCTGGTCCCGGTCAGCTCCGCGACGCGACGGCCGACTGTGGGATGGCGAGGATCTGGTCCAGGAGGGGTTCGTCATCCTCGTGGACCTGGTCGCCGCTTGGCCGGGGGGCGACTCCTTTGGGTCCTACTTCTTTGCCCACTTCCCGTGGCGTCTCCAGGAGGCGGCACGGCGCCTGTTCGATCCCCGCGGGCGGGAAGTCGTCGGCCACGTCGCCGAGACGCGCCTGACCCTTCTTCAGGACGGCTCAGCCGCGGCGGCGGAGGCCCTGGCCCAGCTGGAGGCGATCGCGGCTGCCCTCCCTCCGTCCGACGCCGACCTCCTGCGGTGGCGGCTCCGTGACGGGGAAGCCTTCGCCCCGATCGCCCTCCGCCTCGGTGTCGACCGGCGCACGGTCTACCGCCGCTGGACCGCACTCCTCGCCGAACTGCGTGGATCGTTCGAGGGCGATGGATTGGGGCCACCCGCCGGATCGGCGTGAGTGCCGCTCGGGTCGAGAGCGGTCCATTGCCTGCGGCGCCATGCCTTCGTGCATGGGCCGCCGCTACCAGGTGCCGATCCTGGTCGGCCGCGGCAGGCCGCAACCCCAGCTCCGTGCTATCATTTGGAAAGTAACGACTATGCCGCCGGGGCGGCGATTGGTGTTTGACGCGCCCCTCGGCCCGAGATTTCCCGCGCGGCAGCCTGCCCACCGCATCTGAGGACACCACCATGGCGACGACGACCGTTTCCACTCCGCGATCCCAAGCCGTAGCGGACGCGGCCGAGCAGGCGCTCGCACCGGACATTCGGGCGAACGTTATCGCGGCGCTGGGCAACACGCCGCTGGTGCGGCTCAACGCCGTGACCCACGGCATCCGCACGCCGGTCGCGGCGAAGCTGGAGATGCTCAACCCGGGCGGTTCGGTCAAGGACCGGATCGGCATCCGCATGATCGAGGAGGCCGAGCGCAAGGGGTGGCTCAAGCCGGGCGGCACGATCGTCGAGCCAACCTCCGGCAACACCGGGGTCGGTCTGGCGATGGCCGCCGCCGTCAAGGGCTACCGGTGCATCTTCGTCATGCCCGACAAGGTCGCCCCGGAGAAGGCGGCGGTGCTTCGCGCCTACGGCGCCGAGGTGGTGACCACGCCGACCGCGGTCGAGCGCGACTCCCCCCAGAGTTACTACTCCGTCGCCGACCGCCTGACGCGCGAGGTGCCTAACGCGTTCCAGCCGAACCAGTACTTCAACCCGATGAACCCCCGCACCCACTACGAGAGCACCGGCCCGGAGATCTGGCGCCAAACCGGCGGTCGCCTCACCCACTTCGTCGCGGGCGTCGGCACAGGCGGCACCATCTCCGGCGTCGGCCGCTACCTCAAGGAGCGGAACCCCGCCATCCGCGTGATCGGCGCCGACCCGGAAGGGAGCATCTTCACGACCCCCGAAGACGTCCACACGTACAAGGTAGAGGGGGTCGGTGAGGATTTCTGGCCGGGGACGTTCGACCGCTCGCTGGTCGACGCGTTCGTCCAGGTGACGGATCGGGACTCGCTCCTCACGACGCGGCGGTTGGCTCGGGAAGAGGGGTTGCTGGTTGGCGGCTCCAGCGGCCTCGCCGTCTGGGCGGCGCTGGAGGTCGCGAAGCAGGCCAATGACCCGGAGGCGTTGGTCGTCGTTCTCCTGCCGGACAGCGGACGCGGCTACCTGTCCAAGATCTACAACGACGACTGGATGCGCGAGAACGGGTTCTTGTCCCGCTTCAGCCAGCCGTGGCGGATGGCGAACCTCGTCGCCGAGCGGAAGGGCGACGTGCCGAAGGTGGTGGCCGTCGGTTGCGATGAAACGCTTGAGCACGCCATCGAGTTGATGCGCGCCCACAACATCAGCCAGTTGCCGGTCGTCCGGGTCGGCGCCTCGACCGTCAGCCCGGACGGCGCGGAGACCGCCGGCGGCCGTCCGGGGACGATCGATGTCCACGCCGTCGTCGGCTCGATCCAGGAGCGGACGTTGCTGGACCGCGTCTTCCGCAACCCGGAAGTGCTCTCCGCGAAGGTCAGCACGATCATGGACGGACCGTTCAGCCTGGTGGACGCCAACGAGGAGCTGGAGCGGGTTTTCCCGTTGCTGGGCGATGTCTCCCCGGCGGTGCTGGTCCAGCGGGAGGGGGTTCTCACGGCCGTCGTCACCCGCGCCGACCTGCTCGAGTACGTCGCCCACCACCGCAAGGACGAGCGCGCGTGAGCGACCGCCCGGCCATCGTCGCGGACGGTCCGAACCGGCTCCGGAAGGCACTGGCCGAGCTGCCCCCGGACCAACGGGCCGAGCTGCGCCGCCGTTTGGACGCGCCGGCCCACGACGCGACAAGTATGCGAAAACGATATCCGACCCGCCTCGTGGCGGCCTTGATCCGTTCGGTTCGGGATCCGATCGCCCCCGACCGCCGGTGCTTCGTTACGCCCAAGAGCGATTGGTCCCCTGGAGGAGGCAAGCGTGACCCGAGATAAGTGGCACGACGCGTGTTTCGAGACGCGGGCAATCCACGCCGGACAGGACCCGGACCCGACGACCGGGGCGGTCATCACCCCGATCTACCAGACCAGCACCTTCGTTCAGGAGGCGGTTGGAGTCCACAAGGGATACGAGTACGCCCGCACCGACAACCCGACCCGCACCGCGCTCCAGATGGCCCTGGCCTCGCTGGAGGGAGGCGCCTGGTCGCTCGCCTACGCCAGCGGGTTGGCGGCGACCCAGAACCTGTTCTACCTGCTTGCCCCCGGCGACCACGTCCTCCTCTCCGATGACGCCTACGGCGGCACCTATCGCCTGGTCGCCCGGGTGATCGGTCGCTATGGCATCGACTTCGGCTTGGTCGACATGAGCGACCTCGACGCCGTCCGCGCTGCCATCCGGCCCACGACCAAGCTGGTCTGGGTCGAGACGCCGACCAACCCGTACCTTAAAGTCGTCGATATCCGCGGGGTGGTCGACCTGCTCGCCGATCACCCCGCCCGGCTGGTGGTCGACAACACCTTCGCCTCCCCCTACCTCCAGCAGCCGCTCGCCCACGGCGCCGACTTCGTGCTCCACAGCACGACCAAGTACCTCGGCGGCCACTCCGACGTCGTCGGCGGCGCGGTGATCGGCAATAACCCGGAGGTCTTTGAGACGCTGAAGTTCCACCAGAACGCGGCCGGCGCGGTGCCGTCGCCGTTCGACTGCTGGCTGACGCTGCGTGGGATCAAGACGCTGGCGGTGCGCATGGACCGCCACAGCGCCAACGCTCGCGCCGTCGCCGGGTTCCTCCAGCAGCACGAGGCGGTTGAGCGCGTCTTCTACCCCGGCCTCCCAGACCACCCTGGATACGAAGTCGCCGCGCGTCAGATGCGCGACTTCTCGGGCATGGTCTCGTTCACCACCCGCAGCGGCTACGAGGCGGCCGCGGAGGTCGTCGGCCGGACCAAGGTCTTCCAGTTGGCGGAAAGCCTGGGCGGCGTCGAGTCGCTGATCGAGCACCCGGGGCGAATGACCCACGCCAGCGTCGCCGGCACGGGGGCGGAGGTGGAGGAGACCCTGGTCCGCCTATCGGTCGGCATCGAGCACGAGGCCGACCTGATCGCCGACCTGCGCCAGGCGCTCAACGCCGCCGTGGCGCTCGCGGTGCCCGCAGACTAACCGGCGCCCGGCACACGGCGCGCCGCCGAGACTAGGGCGTCTCCACAGACGTCCTCCCCGTCGGCCGCGACCTGATCACGGTGTTGCCTCAGGCGTGGCGGCCGAGGGCGGGGGGACGACCAGCGTGACGAAGGAGAGGCTGCCGGTGCCGACCCGGCCGGTGATCTCCCAGCATCCCCCGGTGGGGAAGATGAGCCCGACGGGCTGAAATCCACGGTCGCCGTAGCCCTCAGGGATGTGCGCACGCAGCGGCGGCGCGGGGGCGTCCAGCCGCCGCCCCTCGATGCTCAGGCGCCCGGGGACGTAGCGAAACCAGGACCACTTCAGCTCGCCCAACGACCCATCGGGCAACACGTGACTGAGCGGGACCGGGATCTCGCCCTCATCCCACATCCAGAGCGCGGTCCAGAGCGCCTCGTTGCCGTAGCCGCCCGCTCCCCGTCCCGCCACGGTCGCCTCCGGCGGCGGCGTGTTTCCATTGGGTTCGGTCACCGGGCAGGGCGTCAGCGAGGCCTGTGGCGATGCCGACGGTGAGGAAGCAGGGGCTGGTGTGGCGGGGTCCGCCGCGAGGACTGCCGCGAGCTCGGCCACCGCCAAGACCGAGCACAACGCCCAAACCGTCCACCGCTGCATCGTGCTCGCCTCCCCAATTGCGCCGTCACCAGCAATACCGCCAGGCCCGCCTCAAGGTTCCGCCTGCCGGCGTCCTCCGCGTCGGGTTTGCGGACACGGCCGAGAGACACGACGAGGGGGCCGCGGAACCGCGGCCCCCTCGTCGTGTCTCGCTCGGAGGCATTCGGGTTCGGTGAGCGTCCAGGGCGCCTACGAGCTCGTACCCGGCGATGCCTCGGGGGAAGCCATCGGGGTGCCCGGGACCAGCGGGATCGCCTCCGGCGATGCCACCGGGGTGCCCGCGTTCATGGAGCCGCTCGCCGGGGCGACGAGCGGAACCACCCGAAAACTCCCCGGGTCCGTCAGTTCCCCGACCACGTAGAACGTGTAGACCAGTCCAGGCTCAAGCGTGGCGCCCGAGATTGGGAACGCGATCGGCAGACCCGATGGTCGAACCTCCAGGTCGATCGGGGTCGCGCCGGCCGGCACCGACAGGTAGCCGGTGACCGTCCCGGCCGTCACGTTGCGGAGCACCGGGTCACCGTTGGCGAGGAGGATGTCAGCCGGCGGCGCGCCCTCGATCGCCTGGAAGACTCGAATCCGGGCGTCGTCGTCGAGCAGCGGATCAAGGTTGGTGATGTTGACCGACGTCCCGATCGACGCGAGCGGCCCCGTTGCCGCCACCTCGTAGGCAACGCCGGCTTCAAAGGTCAGCGTCTGATCGATGACCGCCTCCTCGACCGACGCGCCGGCTGGGACGACCTGCACCTGGCGCTCGCCGGCGGGCACGGCAACGTAGCCGGACGCCGTGGCGAAGGCGATGTCCTCCACCACCTGCTCCCCGTCGACGTAGACGTCAACCGACCCGGCATCAGGCGAGGCGTGGATCACCGCGACGCACGCACTCCCCGGTTCCAGCCCGAGCGGTTCCGTGCAGTCAACCGTTTCCACGACAACCGGTGACCCGGCGGGGGTCGCCGCGGGCGTCGCGTCCTGCGCCGTCGCCGACCGCAGCCAGGCGGCAACCGCGAGCATGGCCGCCACAAGCACGAGCCACGCGGGTACGGAGCGGCGACGAGGAGCAACGTTCGGGCCTGTCATGCGGCGTCCCTCCTACCAAACGCGAGCGTCCCCGGACGCTCCCCGACCAGCACGGCGGTGTCGTGCGCCGCCGCACGCAAGGTGCCAGGGCGGACGGTCCGCGTCCCCATCGTTGTAGCGGGGTGTACCGTCTCCACCATCCGTCCAGTCCGCACCATTCGCCGCCCAACCCACCGGGACGGTCAGACGGTTCACGCCGTGAGGCGAAGCATCCGCCAAGCGAAGACCCGGCGCGACACGATCGCCGTGAGCGGCCCTTGGAAGCGCACCACGACGCCGTCCTCGGACGTCTCCGCCCCGGTCGACCGACGGGTCGGCGGCACGACGAGGTGGCGGCCCGCGATGGGCCGCCGCCTCAAACGGTGCCGGTTTGAATCGCCCGGCAACGAGCCGCCGGGCGGCAGGTTACGGGGCAGGCGTCCCGGCCGGCGGGGGCGCCAAGTTCAATGAGAGCGACGCCGGGGCAGGCACCGTCGCTCCGGCACCGAGGCCGCCCGTTGGCGCCGCCACCACAAGGACAGAGACCGTCCACGGCTGCGCCAGCTGACCGACCGGATAGAGGCTGTAGACGATGCCCGGCTCCAGCGTCACGCCGGGGAGCGGCAGACCAATGCCGAGGCCAGCGGAGCGGATCTCGAGCTGCATCGGCGTCGCGGTCCCCGGCACCTCCACGTAGTCGGTGGCGGTCGGGAAGGCGATGTTCGGGATGAGGACGTCACCACCGACGACGCCAACGTCGGCGGGCGGGGCATCGGCGATGGTCTGGATCACGCGAATCCGCGCGTTACCCTCCGCGACGGGATCGAGGTTCACCGGGTTGACTAGCGCCTGGACCGAGGCCAGCGGTCCGGCGACCGCGATTTCGTAGGCCTGGCCAGGCTGGACCGAGATGGTTTGATCGATCACGGCGGCCGCGATACCTTCCGGCCCCACTGGCCCGATCTGGAGCCGGTGTTCGCCGACCAGGACCGCGAAGAACGCCGAGCTCGCCTTCCCAAACGCAACATTCGAGACGATCAACCGGCCGTCAAGGTAGACGGCGGCCGCCTCGATCTCCGGCGCGGCGTTGACGACGCGCAGGCACCCGTCGCCCGGTAGCCCGATGCCGAGCAACTCGGCGCAGTCGACCGTGCCCATCGCCCCCGGCGAGGCCACCGGCGATGCCAAGGGCGAAGCAGCGGGGGTGGCGTCCTGAGCGGTCACGGGCCGCAGCCACGCGGCGGCCGCCAGTACGCCCAACACGGCCAGGACGCCGATCAAGAGCGGCGGCCGGGCAGCAGCGACCTTCCGACGTGGCATGCGGATTCCCTCCCTCGTTCACGATGACCGGCGCCACGCGGCGCGGAGAGCGCACCGGGTCCCAGTGGCGATGCACCAAATCGCCGCGCACAGAGTGGCAAGGCGGCCGACGGGTGTCAAGGCCGGCGCCCCTCGGCGAGCGGCGCCGGCCCGGGCGGCGCCGCGTCGACCGTTCGGTTGCGCGCGCGGAGTCACGGGGTGGCGGTCGCTGTTTCCTCGCCGCCGGCCGCTTCGGCGTCGTCCACGTCGACCGTGATGCCGACGGTCTCCTCGACCGCCACCGTGGCGTCCGCCTCGGCCGTCTCGTCGGGCACAGCGTCCTCGGCCAGAGGGGTACCCTCGATTCCGGTCGGATCCTCAACTGCGGGCGTTGCTTGGTCGGTCGCCAGCGCGGCACCAAACGCTTCGGTGACGAAGAGCTCGATGTCGGTCGACGCACCATCGCCGCCGGGGCTGAGGATGGCGACGCCGCTGAAAGCCGAGCCGTCCTGCTCGCGCAAGCCGAGGGTGAGGACGCCGTTCTCGTTGATGACGCCGCCGATCTCGCCGCAGGCGATGTAGGTATCGATCTCCGATTCGGACAGGTGCACGTTGATGGCATGGTCCCCGGCGAGCAGCGCCTCCAGCGTGAGGGGCACGGACGTCAGCGAACTTTCGACTTCGGCCGCCTCCGCCTGGCCCAGCGCCTCGCCCTGCGGCGCGACCGGATTGTTGAGGGTGCCGTTCTCGATGATCTCGCCGAGGTCGTCGCACCCGCCTTGGTGAATGTGGGCCGGGCGACCGGCGGTCACCTGTGCCGCCTCGGGGCCGCTGGCCACGGTCAGCACGTCGAGCGTGTCGTCCGCCACCCGACCCACCGCGTAAAGCGAGTAGACGTTGCCCGCTTCTAGATCCGCGGACAGCGCGAGCAGGGCGTCATCCGTGCCGGTAGCGCGAAGCTCAAGGTCGTAACTCCCGGCGGCGACCTCGATCTCCTCGCTGGCGTCGGGGTACGCTACGCCTACGAAGGGCGGGGGAACCTCGTCGTTCACCGCCACGTCGACCGTTCCGGCGTCGGGCGATGCGTGGACAACGCGAACGCGAGCTTGGCCATCCGGCACTTCGTCCAGGTTGACTTCGTGGACTCGGGTTTGAAGGTCCGCGTCGTCGTCCTCGGCGAGGGTACCGACCGTCGCGATATGGTAGGCACGGCCAGCCTCCACCGCGACACCGTCGGCCTCAATGAGGGCGTCCTCGACCGCGTCGCCGGCGGCCGTGACGGCGATGTCGTAGACACCGGCCGGCCGGAAGAGGAAATCGCTCACGTCGGGGTAGTCGAGGCCCGCGACCACGAGCTCGTCGTTGACGTAGACGTCCACCGGTCCGGCGTCTGGCGAGGCGTGGACGAGCCGGATCGCAGCGTCGCCGGTTGTCTCCGGATCGGGCGTGCCATCCTGGGCGAGCGCCCAACGACCGCCCCCGGCAACCGCCGCCAGCAGGAGCACCGGGAGCAGAACGGTGCCGACCCATACCCGGCCGCCCGACCGGACGAACCCGTTGGTTCCCATCCCTACTCCTCTTCGGTTCGCTCACAAACACCACCGGCGCCCGCCGACGGACGACGCCACGACCGGCGCGGCTCCGGTCGGCGGCGCCCAGCTGCTGGTGCCGCCAGCAGGAAGCATTCCACGAGGCCGGCGAGCGTGGCGGCAGCCGTCACGGCCCCAGGACCGGGAGGACGCCAGCCCCGGATCCACCCGTCATTCCCTCCGCACGCCACGGCGTCCGGTACGCTCCCCAGGGCCGGCGCAAAGCGACAGGCCGGGCAATTTCGCCCGGCCTGTCGGTGAGTTTCAATCGTGCGACCGCGTGGATGAGCACCGGACGACGACCAGCTTACGTGGTCGGCGTCGCGTCCTCGTCCTCGTCGGCGTCGCCGCCGCCAACGCCGTCCGCCGTCCCGGTCAGGCCCTCGGCGATGAAGACCGAGACGTCGGTCGACTCGCCGTCGGCACCCGGGGCCAGGTACGCAACGCCCACGAAACCGGAGCCGTCAACCTCACGCAGACCGACCGTGAGCGACCCGTCCTCGGCGCTGAGGCTGCCACCGATCTCGCCACAGGCGATGTAGGTCTCGATCTCCTCGGCAGACAGATGGAGGTTGATCGCGTGGTCGTCCGCCAGGATGTCGTCCAGCGTCAGCGGGACGCTGGTGAACGATGTCGCGACGGTCGCCGCCAGGTCGGTCTGGCCGACCTCCTCGCCCTCGGGCTCGGTGGCGTTGTTCAGCGCCTCGACGACATCGCCCAGTTCGTCCTCTCCACAGCTACCCGCGTGGATGTGCCCAGGATGCCCTTCCTGTGTCGCCTCCGCCGCCGGCGTCGCGTCCTGCGCGAGCACCGCGCCGAAGCTCCGGCCGCCGCCGATCACGAGCGCCAGGAGCAATACCGCCAATGCCCCCAGGGACGCCAACCCGGCGGGCCGGGCAAACCGCTTCCTGCTCTCCATCTCCACTCCTCTACCATTCCTCCAACGACCGCCGGCACGCGATCCTGGGCCGTGCCCCGCCCCCCGGCAGCACCCCAGGCTGCGCGGGCGGCGCAAATCGAGCACGACGCGTTCCAACGAGTCAACGACCCGCGTTTAATTTGTAGCCTGAGATACACGCGTTAGCGGGCCCACTACGGCCTGGTCCGGGCGGGCTTCCGAGATGTGACGACGATTCGGCGCACCCCTTCCCGATCCCGAGCCGGGTCCCGCGCGCGGCAAGGGATCGGCAGTGACCGGACCTTGTACGGTCTCCGGGCGATCGCTTAGCGTTCGCCCCCTCGTAGCCTGACGAGCCCTCTTCGCCCGCGCACCGGGAGAGGGATCGGGGGTGAGGGCCGACGTCCGTGACGGGAGCGACCGGTGGTCACCCGGATGCCGTATTAGCGCCTCGCTCCGGGCCGTTGTCGTCTCACTACAAATCAACAGCGGGCCGAGCGACTGACCGCCCGGCCCGCCATCATCATCTGTGGGCTTTCCCGCCGCGACCGATGCCGGGCGGCGTCGATCGGCGGGATTCCGTATTTAGCGGACGCGTCGACCGACGTGCCGGCTATCGGCCCCCACCGCGACCAGCGACACGATTGTCATCAACAGCAGCACCCAGATCCCAGCGTCCATGTGTTCCTCACCCCTCCCCAGTTGACATGGTGTTTCAGGTTG
>JAUJOZ010000009.1:157902-159492 GCA_030447415.1 Thermomicrobiales bacterium
GCTGGCTGGACCGCCAGCAGCGCGGCGAGCGCCGCCATGATCAACCCGATGGCCGATGCACCGCGGAGCACCAGGTCCCGTGCCGTCAGGGTGTCCTGCGCGCGTCGCTGGTTCTCACTCATGCCCGTCGCCGCCCCCATGATTTGTCCCTCGCCGCCCACGCCGATTGGTCAAGCGCGGCCCCCACGCCGCGCGCCCCAGGAGACGACTCGGGGTGCCGCCGTGGCGCTCCCTCTCCGCCCCCACTGCTATGTACGTACACGTCGAACGCTCACGATTCTAAGTAGCCACTGCGTGGGTGTCAATGGAACGGGTGTGCGTTTTTCGGGGCGGGCGGAGGAGGAGCAGGCTCGTACGTTCGCGGGCTTTCGACCCACCCGACCGGGTGTCTCCCGCCTCAAACGACGGCTCGTCTTGGGCGAAAAGGACACCTCGTCTTGCGCGTTTCCCAGACACCTGTTCGCCGATCCCTGCCGAGGAGGACCCCGCCGTGGAACGATCCAAGCTGGTTCGCAAGCGTAGCCTGCAGCGAGGAGCCAGCATGACCACCGTCCGCGACCTGCCGTTCGCCGAGCTGACCCGGCGGTTCCTGCTCCACCAGCGGGGCCGGGACCTCTCCCCCAACACGATCGACCACTACCAGGACAGCTTCGCCGACTTCGCCCGCTTCTGCCGTGAAGTCAGCTACGCGCCGACGGCGAGCAGCTTGACGACCGAGCTGTTCCACCACTTCCATCGATGGCTGAAGGAGACGCCGACCCGGGCAGCGCGCCAGGGCACCACCCAGCGCGCCCCGCTCGGCGTCATCGGCGACCTGCGCGACCTGCGGGCCCTCGTCCGCTGGCTCCAGCGCGAGGGTCTGCTGGACCCGACGGTCAAGGTGGTTGTTCCGGCCGTGCCCCAAACCTTCTTCGAGATCTTCTCGGACGAAGACCTGCACCTGCTGATGAGCTGCAAGTACCTGGTCGGCGAGAGCGAGCAAGCCGTTCGCAACCGGGCCATCGTCGGCCTGCTGCTCGACTCCGGGATGCGCCTCGGCGAGTTGTGCGGCATCACGCTCGACAAGCTCGACCTCGACGACCGCTCCGTATTGGTCCTCGGCAAGGGGCGGAAGCTGCGCTACTGCTACTTCTCCGGCCCCGTCGCCCAGTTGCTCAAAGTGTGGCTGCGAGTGCGCGGGGACCACCCCGGCACGTTGTTCGAGCTCTCGCCGCCCGGCGTGCAGTGCCTGTTCAAGCGGATGAGCGCGCACACCGGGCTGCACGTCCATCCCCACAAGTTCCGCCACACCAGCGCGACGAAGATGGTCCGGGCGAACATGGACCTGCACTCGGTCAAGCGCATCCTCGGCCACGCGCAGCTCGCCACGACCGAGGTCTACTTGTCACTCTCGCACGAGGATCTCAAGGCGAAGCACGCGGTGGCCAGCCCGTTCGAGCAACTCGCGGGCACCGGACCGCGGGTCAATTCACGGACCAAGAAGGTCGTCCGGCGACGGCTGCGGTTGAATGAAAGCGGGAAGCGGAAAGCCGTCTAGTGGAGTGTCAGCCGTGATTTGCTGGCGGCAGGGCGTGTGCGGTGCGTGGGCGG
>JAUJOZ010000124.1 GCA_030447415.1 Thermomicrobiales bacterium
CAGGCGGGCGCTTCCTCGCCGCTCAGGCGGGCGCTTCGGCTCCCGTGCCGGCCACCGGAGACGCGGGAAAGACCGGCAGGGCCCCGAGCGACACGAGGCGCTCGTCCGCGGTGCGCGGGTCGCCCTCGGTGAACGCCACCACGCGTCGCGTCACCTGGGCGCCCGCCATCCCGGCGAGGCGCTCGACGGCGCCCATCGTGCTTCCGGTGGAGATCACCGTGTCCAGGAGGGCGACGCGACGGCCGTCGAGACGGGCGGCGGCGTCGGCGTCGAGGACCAGGATCTCCGGCTTGAGAGCGGTGATGGACTGCACCGGCACCGAGAGCGCCGCCATCGGCATGTAGTCACGTGAGCGCTTGCGCGCGATCACGTGCGGGACGTCGAGTCGCTCGGCGACCAGGAAGCACAGCGCGATCGCGCCGGCCTCCGGCGCCACCAGCAAATCGACGTCGTCGAGCTCGGCGAGGCGCTCTGCCAGGCGGTCGGCGCACGCACGCACCAGCGGACGGTCGTTGAGGAAGTCGAGATAGGCGATCAACGTGTCGCCCGCCCGCCGCAACGCGACGCTGCGGCGATAGCCCGGCAGCTCGACCTCGTACGGATCCCCTTCTCGCGGGGGGGTCAGATCTTGCATTCCAGCATCGCCACGGCGGTCGGCATCCCGGTCGGCATCTGGGCGGCACGACGCCGGAGCGTGAGCGTCATCGCGCGCCCCATCCTCGACTTCATGCAGACGCTGCCGGTGTTCGTCTACCTGATTCCGGCGGTGTTCTTCTTCGGAGTCGGCGTGGTGCCGGGCGTCGTGGCGACGACCATCTTCGCCATCCCGCCCGCGGTTCGATTGACCGAGCTCGGCATCCGGCAGGTCGATCGGGAGGTCGTCGAGGCGGCGCACGCCTTCGGCGCCCAACCACGTCAGATCCTCCGCGAGGTCCAGCTGCCGCTGGCGATCCAGTCGATCATGGCCGGCGTCAACCAGGTGATCATGCTGGCGCTCTCGATGGTCGTCGTCGCCGGGCTCGCCGGCGCCGCCGGCCTCGGCTCCGTCGTGGTGCGAGCGGTCACCCAGCTCGACATCGCGTCCGGCTTCGAAGGCGGACTCGCCGTCGTGCTGCTGGCGATCTTCCTCGATCGCCTCACCGCCTCCTTCGCGGAGCCGGATCGCCGGTCGTTGCGCCGGGGCCGCACGCGCGCCGCGGCGTCCGCGGAGGCGCCGGAGGCGCCCGACGAGGAGGTGGTCGAGGTGCCCAGGGCGGTCCCGGCGTGACCGTGGAGCGGCCCAACGTCCTGTTGATCGTCGTCGACCAGCTCGGCGCGCCGTGGCTGCCGGTCTAC
Source organism: Thermomicrobiales bacterium (assembly GCA_030447415.1). Lineage (GTDB taxonomy): Bacteria > Chloroflexota > Chloroflexia > Thermomicrobiales > UBA6265 > JAUJOZ01. The sequence continues at coordinate 1,336 of JAUJOZ010000124.1, forward strand.
GGGCATCCAGTGGTGCAGGCCCCGAGTTTCGACCGGCTGGCCGACGAGGGCGTCGTCTTCGACAACGCGTACTGCCCGTCGCCGCTGTGCGCGCCGTTGAAACGCATCGGCGCCGCGTCCGACTCGCCCTCGCCGATGACCACCCCGCCGTCCATGGAGACGGTGTCGAGCACCACCCGCATGGCGTCGACCGCCGCCCCGTCGGCCCCGTTCTTGTCGCCCCGACCCATCCACCGGGCCGCCGCCAGCGCGGCCGCCTCCGTGACCCGCACCAGGTCCATGGCCAGGTTGCGGGTGGGCACCTGCTTCGCCACGGTCATGGCCCTTGACCCTAGTTGGGCGATTGGTCGGGCTCCCTTGGATGTACGGACGACACCGGTAGCTTGCGGGCGTGAGCCGGGTCCTCGCCGCCGTCGACGTCGGCACCAACTCGCTGCACCTGGTGGTCGCCCGTGTCGGTGACGAGGGCACGTTCGACGTCGTCGCCCGGGAGAAGGAGATGGTGCGCCTGGGCAGCGGCTCGGGGGACATGAAGAACCTGTCGCCCGACGCCATCGACCGGGGGGTGGCGACCCTCACCCGGTTCCGGCGCATCGCCGACATCTCCGAGGCCCCGCTCCGGGCGGTGGCCACGCGCGCGGTGCGGGAGGCCGACAACCACGCCGAGTTCCTCGCCCGGG
>JAUJOZ010000051.1 GCA_030447415.1 Thermomicrobiales bacterium
GCCGGCTTCGTCAACCCGCTCAACCGGGAGGGGGTCAACCTGGCGATGCTCTCGGCCAAGCTCGCCGCCCAGACGATCGTCGAGGCCAAGGCGCGCGACGACTTCTCGGTCGCCGGCCTCGCCCGCTACCGGGAGCTGCTGGAGGAGAGCATCGTCATCCAGGACCTCTACAAGATCCGCAACGTGACCGACTTCGCCCACGCCCGCCCCCACCTGCTGCGCGACTACCCGCAATTATTGGCCGACGTCGCCCGCGAGTACCTCACCGTCGACAACGTCGCCAAGAGCGACAAGCAGAAGCGCATCGCCCGCATGCTCGCGGGCGTGCCGAAGCGCCGCCTGCTGAATGACGCGATCGGCGCGCTGCGGGCGATGACGTAGCAGGCAATGGCCTGGGTACCTGGCCCTGCGTCATCGACCCACACTTCAGGGTCGGTGGTATAGACGGCGGCGACACCTGGCGTGCCTGCCGGCTCAGCATTCATGGGCAGCAGCACGCGGCCTCGTGAGCCGCGCTGGGTCTCTTCGATTCTGGGAGCACAGTTCCAGATGGTGGAGCCGTTGACCTTCTCGGATGGGGAACTACCCGCCGACCTCACGTGTCAGGTGCTGTCCTTCCAGCGCATGCAGTGGCCGGCGGGCTTCATGGGGGCAAACCGGCTCCGCGACTGGATCCACCATTCGAAGCATCACCCCACGCATTTCGTGTTCGCTGAGAAGGGCGTGCTGATCAGTTATGTGGGCGTCGCGTGGAAGGACCTGGAGCATGACGGGGAGACGTACAAGACCTACGGGTTGAGTGGCGTGCTCACGTACCCGGCGTTCCGTCGGCAGGGGTACGGCCGGAGGCTGGTGGACGCCGCGACCGCGTACATCCGGCAGAGCGACGCGGACATCGGTCTCTTCACCTGTGCCCCAGGCCTCGAGCGCTTCTATGGCGTGAGCGGGTGGATACCGATGGAGCGATCGGCGCTGCTCGGTGGCCCCAGGTCCGCTCCCTATCGGTGCGAGGAGCCGACGATGATGGGCTTCTTCTCGGAGAAGGGCAAACGCGGTCGCGCTACCTTCGAGTCCATGCCTATCTACTTTGACGACGATCCCTGGTAGGAGAACGACCGTCACCGCCAAGGCGTTCCCGCACCGGCTGGTGCATCGGCTGCTGACCGCCCATCGGTGCCGTAAGGCGCGCACTCCGGTTCGCGGTGAGGTGCCACCCCCACGCTGGTCCTACCCGGCGTCAGAGGGCAGACCTCCGCCGTAGCCTCCTGCTCGATGACGGGAGGCACCTCGAACCGATCCCTGGTTCGACTGATCACCGCCGCGTCGGCGTGGGGTATCCGCTCGTTAGGGCGACGGCCCGGAGCCGGTCCAGGCTCCGGGCCGTCAGTTTCCGATCCGACCCAGCCATCCGCGGCCCTATGAACCCTCGTTCGGTCAGAGGCGGACGTGGGGCTGGCGGGTGGGGGCTGGACCCCGGCTAGAAGTTGAACTCGTCGATGTTCTCGGCCGTGAAGATGAACGGCGGACCAAGGAGCACTTCGCCACCGGTCCCAACCGTGTAGGAGCCGAGCCGGCCGGCCTCGAACGTGTCACCCTCGGCACCGGTGATCTGCCCACTCACCAGCGCGGCCGCCGTGTAGTAGGCGAGGTAGCCGAGGTCGGCCGGATTCCACAGCGCGAACTCCTGGACCGTGCCGCGCTCGACGTATTCGCGCATCTGGTTCGGCGTACCGAGGCCGGTCAGCTGCACGTCGCCCGCGCGACCCTCCTGCTCCAGCGCTTGGGCCGCGGCCGCGATCCCGACTGTCGTCGGCGAGATGATGCCACGCAAATCCGGAAACGCCGTGAGCAGCCCGACCGCCTCGTCCAGGCTCTTGGTTGGGTCGTCGTCGCCGTAGCGCACCTCGACCAGTTCCATGTTCTCGTAGCCGGGCTTCGAGAGTTCATCGCGCATGAACTCGATCCAGGTGTTCTGGTTGGTCGCTGTGCTCGCCGCGGAGAGGATCGCTATCTCCCCCTCGCAGTTCAGCAGCCGACCCATGATCTGAACTTCGATCCGCCCGATTTGCTCCGCGTTGGCCTGGTTGACGAAGACTTGGCGAGCCTCCGGCGCCACGTCGGAGTCATAGCTGACGACCTTGATCCCCTGGTCCATCGCTTGCTGCAGTGCCGGCGCCAGCGCGTTGGGGTCGTTGGCCGAGACGACGATCGCCGCAACCCCCTGCTGCGTCAGCGTCTGGATGTAGGTCACCTGCTCGGCTGCGTTCGCCTCCTGGGGGCCGACCTGCTGGAACTGGCCGCCCAGTTCCTCGGCCGCTTCCTCTGCTCCGCCCGCGGCCGTCACGAAGTAGTTGTTCACCACGTCCTTCGGCAGGAAGGCGATGTCGAGGTCGCCGCCCCCCGCCGGGCTCGCGGCCATGGTGGGGTCAGTCGTCGTCTGCGGGCTCGCCATCGCCTCCGGACTACCGGCGGCCGGACTGGCCGCCGCGCCGCCGCCGATCGGCTCCCCGGCGCACGACGTGTTGTCCTGGGCGTGGACGACCCGGGCACTGCCGAACCCGATCGTGCCTGCGGCCACCATGGCCAGGGCCAGGACCATCATCAGCCGGACCACCATCACGCCTCTCTTCACCGCAACCTCCTCACCTATGTCGCCGCTCGGCCGCGACCGGGCCAAGCGGCCCGGTCGCCCACCACTCACTCGATTGGCGCCGCGTGCCCGTCCTTCTCCCCACACCCCCTTTCCCCCTGCACCACTCCTCGCTCAGTCACCTGCCTATGCTTCGGCCCGCACCCCGCGGCGCGCGCCGCGCGGGCGGCGGGGCAGCCGCGGCAAACGGCGGACAAGGTTCGGTCCGAGGACCGACACGATCAGCAGGCTCCCGACGGCGATGCTCTGCACCTCCGCCCCGACGTTGGTGAGGGCCAGCGCGTTGCGGAGGGTAGCGATCACCGCGAGCGACAGGACGACCCCGACGAGTGTCCCCCGACCTCCGAAGATGCTCACCCCGCCGAGGAGTACCGCCGCGATCACGTCGAGCTCGAATCCGGTCGCATTGTCGGCGCGGGAGCTCGACACGCGGGCAGTGAAGACGATGCCGGCCAGCGCGGCGAGGAGACCTGAGACGACATAGAGCCAGAACTTGAGCCGGGCGACCCGGACCGCCGAGAACCGGGCCGCCTCCGCGTTACTCCCGATCGCGTAGAGCTGCCGTCCCACCCAGCTGCGATGGAGGACGACGAGAAAGATGATCAGCAAGGCGGCGAAGACGACAAACGGCCACGGCACCAGCGTTCCCGGCACGGTGCCGAATCCGAACTCGAGGAAGCCGGCCGGGTAGTTGCTGACCGCCTTATCCCCCAGCGCAACCGAAGCCAAGCCTCTGTAGAGCGCAAGTGTCCCCAATGTGACGACGAGCGACGGCAGCCCCAGGCGGGTGACGAGAAGCCCGTTCAGCGCCCCGCAGGCGGCGCCCGTGGCCAGGGCCAGCCCGAGGCAGAGCCAGAGCGGCAGGTCGGCGTCCCACGCCACGCCGAGGACGGCGCTCGCCAGCCCCAGGGTGGAGGCGACGGAGAGGTCGATCTCGCCAGCGATAATGATGAGCGTCATCGGCAGTGCCATGATCGCCCGCTCCATGATGGTAGCGGTGATCAACGACAGGTTGGACCCCTCGAGGAAGACGTCCGAGCGCGCCGCGCCGAACGCCGTGGTGGCGATCAATAACGCCACCAGCAGGGTCTCCCACCGCGCCAGCGCGCGGACGGACAGCGCGCGCCCCTCGCTGCGGCTCACCGGTTGCGCCTCGTCAGGAGCGCCCGTTGCAGCCGGCGGGTGATCAGCGCGTCGATCGTCACCGCCACCAGAATTGCCCCGCCTGAGATCGCCTGCAGCCAGAAGGGGGACAGCCGCAGCATCGTCAACGCGTTCGCAATCGTGCCGAGCACGATCGCCCCGAGCGCCGCGCCGAGTACGGTGCCCGACCCGCCAAAGATGTTCACTCCGCCGACGACGACGGCCGCGACCACTTGCAGCTCGAACCCGGTGGCGGCCCGCGCATTGACGGTCCCGAAGCGCGATCCCCACAGCACACCGGCCAGTCCCGCTAGGAGACCAGACACGGCGAACGCCCCGAAGACCAGGCGGTCGGTCGGGATACCGGCGAGCCGCGCCGCTTCAGGGTTGCTGCCGATGGCGTAGAGCTGGCGCCCGGTGCGCGAGTAGCGCAGGAGATAGGCGAAGAGGAGGACGATGGCGGCGGCAATCAGAATCGGTGTGGGCACCCCGGCCGGCCGCGACATCGCAATCTCCCGGAAGACATCGGGCACGTCGGCGGCCGTTACCTGCTGCCCCCCAGCGATCGAGAAGTCGGCGCCCCGGTAGACATAAAGCGTACCCAGGGTGGCGACGATAGCCGGCACCCTTCCTACGGTCACCAGCAGACCGTTCACGGCCCCAAGCCCCAGGCCGACGACGCAGGCGAGGAGGACGGCGGCGGGCACCCGCGACGCCGGCGCGTCCTTGAGGAAATCGGCCGTTACGTAGGCCGACAGGCCGACGATTGAGGCCACCGAGAGGTCGACGTTGCGGGTCAGCACCACGATCGTCTGCCCCGCCGCGACGATGGCGAGGATCGAGACGGCGAGCAGGATCTGCCGCCCGTTGGCTGGCCGCAGGAAGCGGGGCTCCTGAACGCCGACCGCCAGCACGATCGCGGCGAGCGCAACCAACAGCCCTAACTCGCGCACCCGTCCGACGAGCGCGACGAGTCGGTCGGTGCGCAGACGAGCCCACGTGGGGTCGGGCGGCGGGGGACTAAGCGACGACATCAGCCTCCGCCCGCCGCGCCGCGCCACCGTCCTCCTGCCCCGTCGCGGCAAACATCACCCTCTCCTGGCCGGCCTGACCCCGTGGGAACTCCGCGGTTATCCGGCCCTCGTGCATTACTAACACTCGGTCGGCCATCGCCAGCACCTCCGGCAGCTCGCTGGAGATCAGCACGATCGCCATCCCCTGGGTCGCCAGGTGGGAGACGATGCGGTGGACCTCCGCTTTCGTTCCGATGTCGATGCCCCGCGTCGGCTCATCGAGGATGAGGACCTTTGGGTCGGTTGCCAGCCACTTGGCGAGGACCACTTTCTGCTGGTTCCCTCCGGAGAGCGCCGAGGCCGCCTGCTCGAGCCCCGCCGCCTTCACCTGGAGCTGCTCGGCGTACGCGCGGGCCAGCCTCCGCTCACGCCGCTGGTCGAGGAGCCCGAGCCGGCTCAGGCGCGGCAGGATCGGCAGCGTCACGTTGGCGCCGATGGGAAAATCGAGCACCAGCCCTTGTCCATGCCGGTCCTCCGGGACGTAGCCGATGCCGTGGCGGAGTGCCGTCAGGGGTGAGTCGATCGTCACGAGTCGCCCCTCGACGCGAATCTCACCGGCATCGGCCCGGTCCGCGCCGAAGATGACGCGGGCGACCTCGGTCCGCCCGGCTCCCACCAGCCCGAACAACCCGAGAATTTCGCCCCGCCGCAGCGCGAACCCGATATCGCGAAAGTATCCCGGGCGGGTGAGGCCCCGCACCTCCAGCACGACACCGCCCATCTCGGCCTCCTCCTTCGGGAAGAGCGCCTCGAGCCTGCGCCCGACCATGTGTCGGATCGTCTCCTCGGTCGAGAGATCCTTCGCCCGCGCGGTAACGACATGCGCGCCGTCACGGAAGACGGTGATCCGGTCGGAGATGGCGAAGACTTCCTCCAGCCGATGGCTGACGAAGAGGATCGCCACTCCGCGCTCCCGGAGGCGCTGCACGATGGCGAAGAGTCGGTCCACCTCACGCGCGGAGAGCGACGCCGTCGGCTCGTCCATCACGAGCACCCGCGCCTCGAACGATAGCGCCTTGGCGATTTCGACCAACTGCTGGTCGGCGACCGATAGGCCGCGTACCGGTGCGCGGACGTTCAATCGGACGCCAAGGGTTCCCAGCAACCGCGCGACCTCACGGTACATCGCCCCCCAGTCCACCCGGCCGGCTCGATCCTGGGGCTGGCGTCCCATGAAGACGTTCTCGGCCACGTCGAGGTCGGGGAACAGCGTCGCGTGCTGGTGGATAACGGCGACGCCACGATGGCGGGCGTCGAGCGGACCGTGAAAGACGACCTCCTCGCTAGCGACGCGGATTACTCCGGTGTCCGCGCGGTGAACCCCGGCCAATATCTTGACCAGCGTGCTCTTGCCGGCGCCGTTCTCGCCGACGAGAGCGTGGACCTCCCCAGGGTAGAGCGCGAGGTCGACGCCACGCAGCGCCTGGACGCCGCCGAAGCGCTTGGCGACGCCCGCCAGATCGATGACGGGCTGTGGCTGCGGGAAGGACTCCACGTCGCTGCCTCCGGTGCTCGTTGAGGCGTTGGGGACTGGGTACCGGACAGACGTTGCCACCCGCCCTCGTACGAGGACCGGAGCCGAAAGGCGCGAGGATATCCGCACTCCGGCGGAGTGGCAACAGCCGCTTGCCTGCGTCCGCGCTGACGAGGTTCGCTGCGGGGCGACGAGACGATGCTCCGCAGCTCTCCGGGCTGACGGACTCACCAATCAGCGAATAAACGTCATACCGTAATGAAAACACATCATAAAAAATCACAAATTCCGTCCTTTCCGCTTTGATGAGGAACAGCTGATGTCTCTTAATCAACACCTCCCGTCCGCCCGCTGCGCCCCACCACCCGTTTTCGGCACCCGACGACACGCCAGTTGGGAGATCACCAGGGTGACCAAGGACTCCATGGGGCAGACGGCTGGCACCAGTCATCCGCCGGATGACTGGTGCCGCCCAGGGCGGCTAATCGGCTGAAAGAAGGATCGTCTCGCGTCGCGGGAAGCCAGACCGGCTCCGTTCTTTGCCTCCGCCATCGAGCCGTGGGTCTCGCCGTCAATGGGCGCGCTGTCCATCGAGGAGGCCGACCCTGCGGCTCCATCATCCACGTCGCCCCCCCGCCGCATCAGACTCGACCAGCGGGCGACTCGACCTAGTCGTGGTGGCTCGCGACGGCACCTAGACGGGGGCTGAGGACCGGTCTTCCGGCGACGGGTACACTCTGCTGATCAGACGCTCGCCCGCTCCTGCCTCTCCGAGCGCCAAACCGCCGCCGCTTCCCGCACTGAAGGAGGTGCCCGTGTCAGGAACGTCGCGCGTCGGCGACTCCTTCGCCAGCATCGAAGGCGTGATCACCGGCCTGCTCGTGGACCCCCCGCTTCGCGGTCAAACTCCCGAAGCTCGACCGCTCGCCGAGCGCATGGCTCTTCTTGAGGTCCCAGGCGTCAGCATCGCGGTCGTCCAAGATGGGACGATCGCATGGGCGCAGGGGTTTGGCGTCCGGGACGCTGGCGAGACGGACGCCGTCACGGCGGACACCCTATTCCAAGCCGCCTCGATCAGCAAGCCAATTACCGCTCTGGCCGTCATGCGCCTCGTCCAGGACGGCCGGCTGGACCTCGACGAGGACGTCAATCGCTACCTCCGGTCCTGGTCAATCCCAGCGAATGGGTCGTGGCGGCCACGGGTCACCCTCCGCCACCTTCTTAGCCACACCGGCGGCACGACTGTCCACGGCTTCCCCGGCTATCGATCTGACCGGCCGCTCCCCACGCTCCGCCAGATCCTCGATGGCGAGCCGCCGGCCAATACCCCCGCCGTTCTGGTCAACGCCCTGCCCGGGCTCCAAGTCCGTTACTCGGGCGGCGGCACGAGCGTCGGTCAGCAGGTGCTGACCGACGTCACCGGCCTGCCGTTCCCCGACCTGATGCGCGAGTTGGTCCTGGCGCCGCTGGGAATGACAAACAGCACCTACGAGCAACCTCTTCCCCAGGCATGGCGGGGAAAGGCTGCCACCGGACACGGCGTGGATGGTACTCCGCTTGCCGGGAAGTGGCAGGTCTACCCCGAGATGGCCGCCGCCGGCCTCTGGACTACCCCGTCCGACCTCCTCAGCGTCGTCCTCGAGGTCCAGCGAGCCCGGCGGACCGGCGCCGGGAAGCTGTTCACCCGGCACAGCGTGGAGCCGATGCTCATGTCGCAGTTCGGCGGCACGTTCGGCATCGGCTTCGCGCTTGGCGGAGAGGGCGATGCCCTTCGCCTCGGCCACGGCGGGGACAACGTCGGCTTCAAGGCAGAGGTGCTCGCCTTTGCCGACCATGGCCTTGGCGCCGCCGTAATGGCCAACGGCGACGGACGAAGGATGGCAGCTCTGTCAGGAGCTCCTCGGCAGCATCGCACGGGAGTACCGGTGGCCCCTCGCCGGGGACGATCGGGTGGGAACGTATCGACCCGCCCGCGCACCGGCTCCGGTCGGGACCGCATCGGATGCCGTCTTCGCCGGAGCGTACGAGCTGCGATCCGATTTGCGCGTCCGAGTGGCGCTCGACGGTGATTCCCTCACCTTCCAGCCACCCGACCAGCCGCCCATACGTCTGGTCCCCACGTCGGCGACTCGATTCTTTGCCGACGCCGTCGATCTTGAGGTCACATTCCTCACCGGCGATGGGGATCAGACCACGGGCTTGATCCTCCACCAAAACGGCGCCGACCTCGAGGCGCGACGCCTACCGTGAGGTTGCCTACCTGCCCGTCCGGCCATCGATGAGCTCCCGCAGGATGTCGGCGTGCCCATTGTGGCGGGAGACCTCCTGAATCATGTACGGCAGCAGCCAACCAAGCGTGACGTGCGGACCAGGCCAGCTGGGTTTGCGAGCGTGGTCCTCCAGCGAGGACGCCGTGACGATCGCCCGCGACTGGTCTACTTCCGCGGCATAGAGCGCGAGGATGTCGGCGGTGGTTTCGCCTGGCTCGACTCGCCAATCGGCGTCTGGGTCGTCATCCGTCCAGGGGAAGTCGACGTCTTCCCCGGCGAACACGGCTCGGAACCACCACCGCTCGACGTATGCTAGGGGCTTCACCATGCCGAGCAGCGTCACGCCGGATGGCACCAGTGCTCGCCGCAGCTCCTCGTCGCTCAACCCCGCGAGCTTGCGCACCACTGCGTCCCGGGCGTAGTCAAGCAGCGCGACCAGCGTCGCCTGCTGCGACGTCCCAGGCCCCGGCGGCCGTCGGTCGAATTCGCTCACTGATCGCCCTCCTCCACCACCTGACTTCCCCCACTCGGCCCGCCGGCGAACGCGCTGCCCAAGAGTCGGGGACGCGGGTGAACCGGCCTTGCCGCTCACCGTGCCCCAGCTAATCTGCCTCGGTGGCGCGCTTCCTTCAACAGCGGTTAGCGAGTCCTTTCAATCCTCCCCGGCTCCAGCGCGGGCCAGTGGCAACCGCGCCGCGACGGCAATCACCATGCGATCGCGGCGGTTCACCCCGATCGCCTCCCCGTGCGGCGCAGCGATTTGGCGCACCCCGCTCGTTCAATTCCCCAGACCTTGGTACATCCTGCCACCTTCGACTCCACACGGCATGGCTTGGCAATCCAGGACGAACCCGCGGCCGGCACTGCTGTCGCCGGTCCATCGCCGGCCCCAAAGAGCTTGACATCATCGCACGACCGTGTAGCCTAGACCACACGAACGGTCGCCATCCCTCAGGAGGGCGTCGCCATGGTGCAGACCGATCCCAGTCTGATTCTCCCGTTCGACGAGGCCGCAGGGCGCATCGAAGCCCTGTATCGCACGCCGGATATCGCCGCCCAGCGGCGCGCTACACTCCGAGCCCTGGCTCTACAACCCGGCGAGCGCGTGGTGGACATCGGCTCCGGGCCGGGTTTCCTCGCCGCCGAGATGGCGAACGCGGTTGGTTCGTCCGGCCGGGTGATTGGCATCGACCTCAGTCCCAACATGCTTGCCCTCGCTCAGGCACGTTGCGGTCGCGAGGGACTCGCCGACCGAGTCGAGTTTCACGGCGGCGACGCCCGACGGCTCCCGTTTCCCGACGATGCCTTCGACGCCGCGGTGGCCGCCCAGACCTACGGGTACGTAGGCGACATCACGGCGGCGCTGGCCGAGCTCTACCGGGTCGTGCGGCCGGGTGGGCGAGCGGTGGTAGTCGACACCGACTGGGATTCGATCGTCTGGCATACCACCGACCGGGCGCGCATGGAGTACGTCCTCGGAGCGTGGACCGAGCACCTCGCGGACCCGCACCTCCCACGGACCCTCGGACCGCGACTTCGACGGGCGGGTTTCATTGTGCAACGCCAGGAAGTGGTCCCGCTGTTCAACCCGGACTGGTCTGCTGATACGTTCAGCCATGGGCTGATCGGCCTGATCCAGGCGTTTGTCGTCGGTCGGCGTGGCATCACCCCGCAGGAGGCGGCGGAGTGGGCGGCGGACCTGCGCCGGATAGGCGAGTCGCACGCGTACTTCTTCAGCTTGAACCGTTACCTCTTCCTGGCGACGAAGTCCTCGGCCCGATCCAGCAGTTGAGGCGACGCCGACGAAGTCCGGACCGCCTGATATCGGCTCCGTATCGCTGCCCTCCTGAAGTCGCCAGCCGCGGCGCCGGCGAAGAGCGTCGTGCCCGCCCGTGCCACCCCCTCGGCGTAGGCGGGGTCGGTGGCCCAGCGTCCCGTTAGGGCGGCAAGCGTTGGCGCGGCGCCGGCCCGGCCGGCGGCAATCGCCGCGTCGTAGCGGGGATCGAGCGCCACGTACGGAGCTAGGGGGTGGCCTGCGGGCACCTGACCGGCGGCGTAGAGGTAGAGGTGGACGATCTGCGCCCGGGCCGCGTCGGCGCCGCCGGTCCACACGGGCGACGGCACGCCGGGCCCGGTGACCCCCAGCCCGGCGGGGTTGAGGTGATCGCGCCAGGCGGCCGATCGCCAGAAGCCGGTCTCGTGAGCCGACTGGGCCACGACAAGCGCCGGATCCAACCCCGCCAATGGGGCGAGCCGGTACACCTCCGCGACGTAATCCCGCACGTCCGCGAGCCGAAGGACGCCGGTCGCCTCCGCGAAGGCCAGAACGTCCTCAGGCCGTCCCCGCGGTGGACCGAGGAGCCGGTCGGTCGGGCGCACGACCACGGGCTCGCCAGCGATTGGCCGCCGACCCACGAGCGCCGCCGGCACCGCGAGCAGGACGAGGACAATCAGGGCCGCTGCGAGCGAAAGCGGCCGGCGGGGCCGCCGAGGGCTCAGCCGCGTCGCCGCCGCAGCCGCCCGAGCAGGGCACGCACGTCGGCGACCACCCCGGACAGCAGCGCCCGGATCGCGGTCTTCCGGCGGACGCCGGTAGCGCTGCGCTCGGGTAACCGGTCCATCTCCTTGTCGCTCATCCCGGCCCCTTTCTCATAGTGCGGTCACGCCGCGAGAGAATCGCCCAGCCACCCGACGTGCGCAAGGCCCGACGCGGCATCGTACGAAACGGGGACGCACCGGCGCCGCGCTGCCGGGAAAGCCGACGGCGAGCAGGAGAGGTTCGCGCTCGACGGGCCGCCCCGGGTGCCACGGCCCACCGCGGCCGGTTGAATCACAGGCGGATCACCGCCGCCGCACCACGCCGTGCTCGACCGTGCCCGCCCCGCTTCCCAAGCCTGGCGTGCATTGGCTCGGGGGCAACGCCAGCCGACGTTCGTCGCAATCCGGCTCGACCGGGCACCATTGGCCGACCCTGCCACGCCTCACGGAGTAGACGGACGGGGAGGTCCACCCCACGGTCCGTGGTGCGCCGGGGGGAAAAAGCGGCGTGGTCGACCGAGACGCGGCGATGGCGAAACACTACCATGACGCCACGAACCACTCGCAGCGGGACTCCGGGGAAACCGCTACGTCCTCGATCTCGCCAACCACTCCCTCCCTTACAAGATCTCCCCGTCGCTCTCGCCGATGTCCTTCCCGACCGAGCATGAATTGCCTGGATGCGGTGTTGAATCGCCTGTTCGCCATGGCAACCCAAGGCGATGCCGACGAATCGGCTCCGGCACCGTGACCGCGACGAGTGTCAGTCATCGCCCGACACGCCCTACGATGTCGGTGCGTCCGACATGCTATCTCGGTCCTGTGGGAGGAGCAGAGCACCGCTCCAGGTGTACAAGCGGTCGAGGAGGTCCGGGGCGTGGCGGGTGATCCCGTGGTCGTCGTTCGGGTACAGCACCAGCTCCTTGGGCTCGCCGGCGCGGGCGTACAGGTCGCGCGAGCAGCGGTCCGGCAGCACCGAATCACTCGTGCCGTGCACGAGCAGGAGGGGGCGCGGCGCCAGCCGGCCAACCATCACCGTTCCGTAGGTCTGGCTCGCCACCGTCGCCACGCCGACGACCGCCTCGCTGGCCGCCCCCGCGCCGATCACGACCGCACCGCCGAACGACCATCCGACCAGCACGACTCGCTCCATCCCGTGCTCGCCTAGCCAGGCAACGCCCGCGAGCACGTCGCCGACGCACTCGGCGAGGCGGTTCGGGTGCCGGTAGCTGAGCCAGAGGCCGGCGATCCCCGCTGCCTGGAGTCGCAGGGCGAGCGGAGCGTAGACCCCCGCTGGCCCGCGGACCCCGCCGCGCGATCCGCCGACCATGACGATCGCGCCTTGGGCATTCGTAACCGGATGCCACCTCCCGCTCACCGGCCCCTGCGGGGTCGGAACCTTCACGCTGGTCCAACCGCCCGCTGCCTCGGCGGCCCGCATTCGCCTCCAGGCGGGAATCAGCGCTCGCACCAGTTGCACCGCCCGCTGTCGCGTCCGCACCCTACCGCCCCGGCCTCGTTCCTCGCGGCGGTTTTCGTCACCCCACGCACGGCGCCTGCCGCGCAACCGCGTCACGGTGCGCGTGCCCGCGACGCGCGGGGACGGCCCGTTGCCGCCCCGAACCGGCAGTCGTTGGTGGCCTAACCGCGCTCATTTTCGGGCAAGCCGCGGAAGTCGATCGGGCACGACCCGCCGGGTGGGACCAGTCGGTGGACGGTCGGGAGGAAGCCGTCGTCGACGAGGGTACGTCAGCGAGGCCGGTGTTGCCGGAGGCCGGGGCAAGGCGTCGGCAAGGACATCACCGACGACGGAGAAGGCGATGCCGGTGAAGGCAATGGCAAGACCCGGGAAGGCGCTGACCCACCAGGCGGTCGCCATGAAAGTCCGCCCCTCCGAGATCATGGCGCCCCAGTCGGGGCTCGGCGGACGCGCGCCGAGCCCGAGGTAGCTCAGACTCGCCGCGAGCACGACCCAAAGTGACGAGCGCCGCGAAGACGAGCGTCGTCGACTGCGCCACCGACTAGTCTCCCGCCCCGATCCTTTCGACAAGAGGTTTCCCGCTCCAGGGAGGTTGAAGACGTTCTCGACGATGATGGTGCCGCCCATGAGGTAGCCGACGGATAGCCCCAGGCGCTTCACGGCCGGGATCAGGGCATCGCGAAGCACGTGACCCAGGATGACCACGCTTTCCGCGGTCGTCAGATCGCTCCGCTGGTGCGTCCGGACGGCGCCTTGACCGACCTGTGAGACGGCAGCGACGATGTACCGACTCGTTTCCGCATCGCGGGGGCCGCAGGGTAGCAGTGGCTCGGCACAAAACGCTAGCGTCCCCGTATGACGGAACGGATTCGTGCCGCTTCACCGCGTGGCGACTGAACACCCATCAAGGAGTGGGAGGGTACTCAGGTGAGCAACCAGGACTTGAGCGTCGGGTCAGACGAGCGTACGCGAGCGCACGAGGGCGCCTTCACGGACCGGCGCGTCGTCATCACGGGTGCTGCGTCCGGGATTGGGCGCGCCACGGCGCTCGCATTTGCCCGGCAAGGGGCTCGAGTCGGGCTCTTGGATGTTGCCGCTGCCGGTCTCGCCGAGACGGAGCGGCTGCTTCCCGGCTCCGGCCACGTCACGTTGGAGTGTGACGTCGCTGACGTGTCCTCGGTCGCCCGGGCGTTTGACCTGCTCGCAGGCCGGTTCGGCACCGTCGATGTCCTGGTCAACAATGCCGGTATCAACCCACCCGCGTCTTCGTCGCTCGACGTGGATGAGGCGTTTTACGACCGGGTCATGGACGTCAACGCCAAGGGGATCTTCTTCTGCGCGCAGCAGGCGATGCGGGCGATGATCGCGAACGGAGGCGGTGTCATCGTCGACCTCGGCTCGGTCTCGGGGATGATCGGCTGGGGTGGGTCGAGCGTCTATTCGGCATCGAAGGGTGCGGTGATCGCCCTGACCAGGGCGCTGGCGATGGAGCTCGCACCGCACGGGATCCGGGTCAACGCCGTCTGTCCCGGCTCGATCCGCACGCCGATGGTGGAGGACAATCTCCGTCGCCTGCCGGACGCTGATCGTGCCTGGGGGGAGACGGCGGCCCTGCACCCGCTCGGCCGGGTGGGCACCGCCGAGGAGGTCGCGGATGCGATCGTGTTTCTCGCATCGCCGCACAGCACGTTCGTGACAGGGACCTGCCTGGTGGTCGACGGCGGACTCACCGCCCGCTAGCGGGCGCGCCGTACCCGCCTCCTGAACCCGCCAGATAGCACCTACGGCGGAGGCCGATCCCCGTCTTCGTCCTCGCCGTCGATCGAGGGCGTACGGATGTGGTGGCACGCTTGGGCGGCCGGACGGGTGCCCGAACGGTCCTTGCGGCCGGGTAGAAGGTGGCATTGGCGGCGGAAGGAGCGGCTCGCGGCCCAGCCGAGGGGGGAGGGGCACATGATTATCGACTCCCACACCCATGTCGACGAGGCGCCCACCTTTGGCTGGTATGACCCACACGAGACAATGATCCGCCTGCTCGATGAGGCGCGGATCGACCGCGCGGTCGTGATGACGTACCGCGGCGCGCCGAGGCCAGAGGACCGAGTCCGCGAGTACGTCGCGGAGGCGGTCCAGCGCTACCCCGACCGCTTGATCGGCTACGCTCGCATGAACCGGCGCTACGGGGACGAGGCCGTCGCACTCTTCGACCGCGCGATCCCGGACTACGGGATGCGCAGCAAGCTGGAGTGGTCGGGGAGCGCCTCGTCCAGGGCGTAGCCGAGGGATCTCAACAGTGGGTCAGCTTCACGTTTCCGTGAGCCTGTCTTGGGAGCGGATGCCCTCGAAGGACGTCGTGCGCCGCGGCTTGACAAAGGCCACCGGGTCGATGTCCCCTATTGACCGTCACCATTGCGGAAAAGGATGCGGCTAACCGGTCTCAATGCGGGGCTCTTACGCTGACACGGTGTAGCAACACCTCGTCGCGCGGCACCCGTGGACCGTCCCCGCCCAGTGAGAGCGGTCCCTCTCTCACGTGACGTCCCGGTGGTCACCGTCGCCCAGGATCTCCACCGTCAGGGACTCGTCTCGCGAGCGCACGCGATAGGCGCTCCCGAGACCACGTACGGTGATCTTGCTTCCCATGACCTCGACCATCGTGTCCTCGTCGATGGCCCACCCCTCCCCGACCAGTCCGGCGCTGACGGCGTGAAGGAGCCGCGTCGGGGTCCCGTACTGGGAGGCGTGGACGTCTACGGCGAACGGCACCAGCCCGAGTCCCGGGCGGACGTCCAGGTACTCCTCGTCCTCGGCGACGTCCTCGGAGCAAATGGCGAGCTCGACGGCACCGCGGCGCAGTTTCCAGCCGCCGATGATGCCGCGCGCCGGCGCGATCATCGCCCCGGCTGAGAAGCCGGCGTAGGGGACGCCGCGGTCCAGCAGCCGGGGGAGCCACGTGCCCGCGGTTGGAACGATCGCGTCGTGGTAGGCCGGCGTCAGCCCACCGCCAACCAGGACACCGGCGGCGGCGTCCAGATCGGCGGCGCGGAGTGGGCGATGCCGCGAGACGAAGACCGGGGAGACGTCGGCGACTCCGACGGCTGCGAAGGCGGCGGCGGACCGCGCGAAGGCCGCGTCTCGCTCCGGGCCATCGAGGAGGACGCAGACGATCCGGGGCAAGTGATCGCCGCGGACGGACGCCGCGAAGCGGCCGTAGGTGTGCGGGAACGCGGCCGGGTTCCAGCCCCCGCCCATCAGGAACACCGGCCCTCGAGCCACCGCCTGTCCCTCCCCTCAATCATCCGACCGCGACGGCCCGGTATGCCACCGGGATTCTCCACCACGCCCAGCGCGGTTTGACGATCCGCCCACTCGAGGATACAGCCTTTCCTTGACGGGTATCTCAGTCGGGTCTCAAACACCCGCGCCATGAGATTTGTCCGTCGCATCAGGCGTTTGCTCTTCTGCGAAAGTCGCCAGATGTTGCTACACTGATCGGTCAGATTGATGGCGCCCAAACGACCCGGCGTCAAGGGGCCTTCGTGCTACCCCCCGTGGATCCCAACCCGGCCCGGCTCCACGGTTGGTCCTGCGGCCTCATGGTCGTGGGGCGCTCCGCACGGGGATGGCCGAGTTGAAAGTGGAAGGGGCGACAGGTTGCTTCCCACGGGCTCACCGGCTGTGCTAGAGACTCGGCGGGCAGAACGCCAGATTTCTCCTACCGACATCTCGCAGTTCGTCCGTCTCGACCAATGCGAGCGCTACTTGCGGCTGCGCCTGAGGGAGCGGGCTGAGGGACGGGCGTTTCTGAGGGACTATGGCGTCGCGCCGCAATCGATCCCGCCCCTGCTGACTCGGTCGGGCTCGGCGTTCGAGGGGACGGTCGAACGCGCCGTGGCCCAACCCTACCCGACCAAGAGGTTCACCCCGGAGGAGCGGCAGACCGCCCGTCGCGACGATGACAATGCCTTGGTCGCCGACGCGGCACGCGGTCTCCCGCCGGGCGGCGTCACCGTCCTGTTCCAGCCGCGGCTGCAGGGCGACCTTGACGGCTGGCGCGTCCGGGGCGATGTCGATGTCCTGCGACTGGAGCGGGACACCGACGGCCGACTCCAGCCGCTCCTCGCCGACGTGAAGAGCTCCACGGCCGCCAAGGTCGAGCACCGCCTGCAGGTGGCCTTCTACCACGAGATGCTCGCCGCCCTGTTTGCCGAGGAGGGCATCGCCCACGACCCGATCGAGATGGCCATCCTCTACCGTGGGCCGGCGGATGACGCCGCACTGGGCGAGGCGGAGGGGGCCGCACAGGACGCACAACGCCTGGAGGCCGAGCCCTCGTTCGGGATTCGCGATGCTCTGCTCGAGCGCGTCGACGACCCGGACGCCTACCTTGGCGCCGTCCGTGACCTCGTCACTGGTCCGCACTCGACCGCCCACCGGGTGCTTGCAACCCTCTTCGACGATGTCCCCTTCCACCTCACCTACAAGTGTGACGGCTGCCTGTATAACGAGTTCTGCATGAAGCGCAGCGCGGAGACGGAAGATCTCTCGCTGCTGCCGCACCTGACCGAGCAGGACAAGCGGGGTCTGCAGCGTGGAGGCATCACGACCGTGCGGGAGCTGGCGGCGCTGAAGGATCTCCGGCGGAAGGGGCACGTCTCCGTCGACGGCGAGACCCAGGAGCAGGCCGAGCTGGTGCCCGCGCCCGGGAAGGCGGCCGTGGCCCGAGAGCTGGCCGCGACCTGGCCGGTCGGGCAGCGGCTGGACGAGCTGATCCACCGCGCCCGCCGGTATCGGAAGTGGAAGAAGGACCCGGTCGACGCTCTCCCCTACATCCCTAGCAAGGGCTACGGGTCGCTCCCGTACAGCGATGCGCACCAGAACCCGAACCTCGTCCGGGTCTACATTGATGCCCAGCACGACTACCTGCACGACCGCATCTATCTGCTCGGCGCCCTCGTCGTTGGCAGCGAGGGTGGAGTGGAGCGACTAGAGCGGCGGCGCGGCGTGGTGCGGCTGAGCGATGGCCCGCCCGACTCCCTGCTGCGCGAGGAACGACTTTTCGTCGACTGGATCGACGCGACCCTTCGCGCGATTGTCGAGGTCGCCGCTCCCGACGCGGCGGGCCAGCCGCGAGCGCCAATCCACCTGGTCTTCGTCGACGGGTTCGCGCAGCGCGTGCTGCTGGACGGGCTTGCCCGTCACGCCTCCACGATCCTCGGGGCAACGGCACTCTACGACTTCGTCACCCAGCTCGCCGCCTTCGACTCCCCGCTGTCGACCTTCCTGGACCGGGAGATCCGCGACCAGAAGAACTATCCGATGGTCTGCCAATCGCTGCAGGCCGTCGCGGCGTTCCTCGGCTTCGACTGGAACGCTAGGGTGCGGTACCGGGATCTGTTTCGCGCCCGCCTCTTCGACTTCTGGGGCAAACTTGACGCCCCGACGGATCTCGATGCGGAGGTGCCGGGGATCGGCGGCTGGTACACCAGCCGCGCCCGGTTCAACAGCCAGATCCCGCTGGAGTTCGCCTACGCCGCCTGGGGTGAGCTGCCGCTGGCACCGCCCGCGGGCCGGGACGACCTGGCGCCGTACCGGGCGGCGACGCCGGAGTTGCTGCGGGGATTCCACGCCCGGCGTCTGGAAGCGATGGAACACATCGCCCACGATTTCCGCGGTAACAGGCAGACCGAGCAGACAGTGTTCGATCTGCCGGACCTCGCGGGATTCGAGCAGAGGGCCCGTAGCCTAGCGCATGCCCTGGACGAGTTTGTCACCATCGAGCGGCACGTCGAGCTGGCCGCCTGGAAACGGGAGCGCCTCGCGCCTCCGGAGCAGCGGGTGTTGGCGG
>JAUJOZ010000125.1 GCA_030447415.1 Thermomicrobiales bacterium
CGCACAGTAATGAGCCGAGCGCCCCGGTCCGCCACCGGACCGAGGCCGCCCGAATCGCGTGGGAGCCGCGCCGCATCGGTGCGGCTCAGCGGGGCCTGGCCCCGCTCGGGGTCAGCCGGCGGCTACCTCGTGGCGCTCCGGGCTGGCTTCCTGGCGTTTGCTCGCTCAGGTTCGCCATGAACAGGGTCTTGTCGATGCGCCCATGGAAGATCGGGACGCCCATCTCCATGCACTTCTCGATCACGTCGCGCCGGTCCATGCCAGCTTCTCGCGCGAGCTCCGTGGGCGTGAGGTGATTTGCCATCGGGTGAGCTACCTCCCTGTGCTGGTTGCCACGTAGTCAGGAAGGTAGCGCTCGTCCCGGACGGCTACAACCGAAACGCGGTGACGCAGTTGCGCCAGAGCGCACCGACCGACCGTCTCCTGCGCACCGCCCGGAAGATGCCGCCGGCGCGGCGTCAGATCGGATTGGGCAGGTCGACGAAGACGTGGTCCACGCCGAAGCCCCTCGCCAGGCGCTCGCCGAGGGCGCGGACGCCGAACGTCTCGGTCGCGTAGTGACCGGCGGCGATGAAGTGGATGCCGGCCTCGTGCGCGTCGGCCATGACGTGCTCGGCCGGCTCACCGGTGAGGAAGGCGTCGAGTCCGGCGGCGATCGCCTCCGGCAGGCTCTTCGCCGCGCTTCCCGACACGATCCCGATCCGCTCGATCCGCTCGGGTCCGGCGTCGAAGACCAGCGGCTCGCGCGCGCAGACGTCGGCGACACGCTCGAACAGGGCCGCCGCGTCGATTCCGCCGTCGCCGAAGCAGCCGACCCGTCCGATCGGGCGACCGAATCCCTCGCCGAACGGGCCGTGGCTGGAGCACCCGAGGCGCTCGGCGAGCAGGGCGTTGTTGCCGAGCGACTCGTGGCCGTCGAGCGGGAGGTGGTAGGCGGCGAGGTTGACGTCGTGACGGAAGAGCAGACGCAGCCGCTCGGCCAGGATGGATGACAGCCCGGTGGGGTGGAAGTCCCAGAACAGCCCGTGATGGACCAGCACGAGCTCGGCGTCGCGCTCGATGGCGGCTTCGATGAGGGCGCGGCTGGCGGTCACGCCGGTCACGACGCGCTCGACCTCCTCGATCCCGGGGACCTGGAGCCCGTTGGGGCCAAGGTCGCGGAAGGCTCCCGGCTCGAGCAGGGAATCGAGGTCGGCGATCAGGTCGTCGCGGCGGGCCATGTCGGCAGTCTGCCGCCGCGGGGCCGCGGATGCGGCGCCGACCCGTCGTCACGACGTCGCCGGCCGCCCTCGGAGGAAGGCCGGTCGCACCGGCACCGCTCGGGTCCAGGAGATAGACTCGGACGTGTTCGGGGCGTGGCGCAGCCTGGTAGCGCGCGCCGTTCGGGTCGGCGAGGTCCCCGGTTCAAATCCGGGCGCCCCGATTGGATGCGCCGCGGCGACTCCCGCCGCCGCGGCCTCTCCCGACCCCCGCCAGGCCGGCGAAGGGTGGGCGTGAGGCGCCCCTCGGGCTGGCATCCTGTCTCTCCCATGCTCCGTCTCGCCGCCTGCCTGACCGCCCTGGTCGTCCTCGCCGCCTGCGACGTCACGCCCGCCCAGGGCGAGGGCGTCCGCCTCGTCTCGATCGGCTCCTTCGAGGAGCCGCTGTACGTCACCGCGCCGCCGGGGGACCGGCGCCGCGTCTTCGTGGTCGAGCAGGCGGGGCGGATCATGGTCGTCCGCGACGGGCGCAAGCTCGCCGAGCCGTTCCTCGACATCCGCTCGCAGGTCGACGCGGGCGGCGAGCGCGGCCTGCTCTCCATGGCGTTCGCCCCCGACTACGCGCAGACGGGCCGCTTCTACGTCTACTTCACCGACAACCGGGGCCACACCCGGGTCGTCGAGTTCACGCGCGCGAACGAGGATCGCGCGGACGCCCGCTCGGGGCGGCTCGTCCTCTTCCAGCGCCAGCCCGAGCCCAACCACAACGGCGGGCTCCTGCTCTTCGGGCCCGACCGGCTCCTCTACA
>JAUJOZ010000010.1 GCA_030447415.1 Thermomicrobiales bacterium
CCCCCACCCTTACCCCCCCCCCCCCCCCCACCCGCCAGCTCTCTGGGTCTTTGTTGTCGTGGTGGGGGCTCTCCCGGGGGGGGGGGGGCCCCGCCCCGCCCCCCCCCCCCGGGGGGCCCCCGGGGGCCCACGCCCCCCCCCGGGCGGGGGGGGGCCCCCGCCCCCCCGCGGGCGGGGGCCGGGGGGGGGGCCCCCCCCCCGTCCCTTCGTCGAACGGTGATGGTCCGGTGGAGTCGCTAGGCGACGCGTCGGCGCCAGCCGTACGCTGCCAACAGCACCGCGAGCGCCCCGCCAATGAGGAGCAGTTCACTCCCGGCGTCGTGCCGCTGCGCCGCTGCTCCGGTCCCCGTCGCCGGCGCTGCGGTCACCCCACCGGTACCGGTGTCCGCCTCGGTGGTAGCATCGTCGTCCGCATCCGCGGCCGGGGTCTCGTCCCCTTCATCTTCGCCAGCGTCCGCGGTTGCTACCACGGTGCCGTCCTCGGCGGTCGGTGTCTCGTCGGTCTGAGCGCCAGCGCCGAACGCGGCCGCGGCCGAGAGGCCGAGGACGACGAACGCGACGACGAGCAGCCGCATCGAAGCGATGAATCGTTGCATTGATACACCCTCTCCCCAAAATGCAGCCCGGGTCATCCGGTGCGGCGCGCTTCCCCCGGATCGGGTCCGCCCGATCCTCGTCCTCCTCGCCAGCCGCCCGCCAACCACGCCAACGCCGCGCCTCGGCCGTGGTTGAGCGTTAATACGTCCGCGATCAAGACGCGGTGCTCCATCGGCGGACGCGCTCGCCGGCCCGCTGCACGATCGACGCCAGGTACCGCGATGTTTGTAGCCATTGCTACGAACTCGGGAAGCTCTGTCCACGTCGGCCCGACTGCGGTGGCGCGCTTCCGGGACACCGCCGTTCGTCGCCGGCACACTCACTGTAGACCTTGCCCAGGCCCATCGCCCCCCGGGGAGACGGACCGGCGGGCACGCCACTCTGGCGGGATCGGGTCAGGAACTCATCGTTTCGTGAGCTCCCGACAACCCCACCTGACCTCCTTGACTTCGTCACCCCAGGTGCAGCAACAGTCGGGCGCCAAGGGCGGCGGTCGGCGGCAGGGGACGGACGCGGTCGAGGAAGGCGCGGAGGCGAGAGGGGTCGCTCAACCTGCGCTGGGCGGCGGCCTCGGCGCGTAGCCAGGGGTCGAAGCGACGGCGGATGGCGCGAGCATAGGGGGCGATGGTCGCTGCCTCCGCACCCCCGGCCGCGAGCGCTGCGGCCACGGTTGTGCCGGCGCGGGCGCCCGACTCCAGCGCGAAGGCGATGCCCGCGCCGGTAAGGGGTCCTACGAAAGCGCCCGCCTCTCCCGCGACCAGCAAGCCGTCCGCGACGAGCCGGCGTCGGCGGGGTCCGAGATCGAGCGGCCACGCGCGCGGCGGGCCGAGGGCCGTCGCTCGCTCGAGCCAGGCGGCCGCCGGCGAAGCGGGGTCGGTCGTGAAGCGGGCGTAGAGCTCGCGCAGGTGCTCCCGTTCCGTACCGTCGCCGGGAACGAGCGTGCCGACGCCGACGTTGGCGCGACCGTCCGGCAGCGGGAAGACCCAACCGTAACCGGGCAGCACCCAGGCGTCGAGGCAAAAAACGATCCGGTCGGGCGCCGCATCTACGCCGGCGAAGTACCCCCGGATGGCGATCCCCCGAGCCGGCTCGCCGTCTCCCCGCGGGGAGGGAGCGACGTCCGCGGCGACGCGGCAACCGTAGCCACCGGCCACGACGACGGCCCGCGCCCGCAGCCGGACCGCACCCTCCGGTCCCTGCCCAAGCACCTCGCGGCCAACGCCGGGAAGCCACGGCCCTACCTCCCGCACGGTGGCCTGTCGCACCTCAGCGCCGACCCGCTCGGCGGCGCGCACCAGCGCGTGATCGAACGTGGCGCGGGGGATGACACGGGCATCCGACCGGCGAAGCAGCACGCGACCCAGATGTGTCATCGGGGCCAGATCGAGCCTGCCATCGTCCGCCGTCAGCACGGCGCCGGCCAAGCGCGGGTAGGGCGCCAGATCCAGCTCATCCACGCCCAAGCGACGCGCCCAGGCCAGGGCACGCGCGCCGATCAGGTCGCCGCACGGTTTGTCCCGGGGAAAGGCGGCGCGGTCGAGCAACAGCGGCTGCCGCCCCGCCCGCGCGAGGGCCACAGCCGCCGCACTTCCCGCCGGCCCGGCCCCCACGACGACGACGTCAGCCTGCTCCACGCACGGATCCACACCGCCAACCGTACGCGATGGGGCAGTGAGGGACAAACCGTGACGTGACGCGCGCTGCACCGCCAGCGAGCGAACCGCTTCGGGAGCGGCGTGGCGCGTCCGTCCTCGAGGGTTACCGAGCACGGGATCCGGCGTGAGAGGCGCGCGGAACGGCCAGGCGAATGCCCGACGGGCCGCGACGTTTGGTGGACTCGATGGCCGGGCCGCCCACCCCCTCGGGACCGCGACCGCCGCCATCGTGGCTCGGCTCAGGCGGCTGCCGGCAGCGCCGCGGCGCGGTGGTCCTGCGCCCTGAAGGCAATCCGTACTCGGTCCAGCGCGAGCTCGACCGCCGAGAGCGTGAGCCCCGGCGTGGTGCACCAAAGATCGAGCGCCGCCTCGCGGGCGTACCGATCCAGCAGCGCGGCATCGGCTGCCCTGCCGAACGCCCACTGGGCGTCGGCCACCACCTGGTCGGCGAACGTCGATATCGCCATCTCGTCCATCGTCGTGTCCTCGTGCGCGGTACGCACCCGCGATCCTGCCGCGTGCGTCAGGCCGATGCTCCGTGTGTGGGATGCGTGGCGACCGCCCGTGCCGTTCGCCCCCGAGGAGAATCGCGATACGAGACAATCATGGGGCGAGCACGTGACGGCAGTTCGGCCGCGATGTCACCGGGGTGTCACGAGCGCACAGGTCAGTTCCATCGGCGCCCCGCCTAACGGAGCACCCGGCCATCGCGCTCGACGCTCGAATGGCAACCGGCAAGTCCGCCGCACCCACGATCTGCACCCGCCGTCGGAGGGTAGCCCGGAGAGGAGGCGAGCCATCATGGCCGCGGTGTTCACGGTGCTGTTCATCGTTGGGGCCGCTGGGCTTGGCTATGGGGTGAAGGGTTATCTGAGCGCCAGGGGCCACCGGAGTCGTCTGGGCAACCCATATCTACCGGTGGTGATCCTCTTCGGGGTGCTCATCGCCTACCTTGTCGCCAAGCTGATCTACGAGGAAGTGATCCCGTGTACCTTCGTCGACGATCGCTACTGCGACTTCGACTCAACCCAGTATTGGAACCTCTTCGGCTGGGAGTTCTAACGGCGGTTGTCCGGAGCGCATGAGGCGATGGGCACCGCAGACCACAGCATCGGCGCGCCGCGGGTTCCATCGGCTGACGCATGGTGGACTCAGCCAGGTGATCACGCCCAGGGACTACCGTGGCGATTCACCGCCGGAGCCGGATGGAGAGCTGGACGGCGGGGGCGATTCGTCAGTCAAGCGCTAATCGTCGTTGGTCGCCGGGCTCGTCTCCAGCTCCGCCAGCAGCCCCTCAAGATCCAGCGGGCGAGTCACCATCCGCAATTCTCCGGCGGCGGTGCGAGGCCATTCGGCTGGGTCGCGGTCGCGGTAGATCTCGATTCCGTTGCCGTCCGGGTCGTCGAAGTAGATCGCCTCGCTCACTCCGTGGTCCGAGGCGCCGCCGATCTGGACACCGTGGGCAAGGAGGCGGGCAAGGGCGCGGGCCAGCTCCCGGCGATTCGGATACAGGATGGCAAAGTGGTATAGCCCGGTGGTGCCGAACGCAGGCCGCGAGCCGCCCTGGCTCTCCCAGACGTTGAGCCCCAGGTGATGGTGGTAGCCGCCCGCCGACAGGAAAGCGGCCTGATCGCCATAGCGAGTCATCAGCTCGAACCCGAAGGCGTCGCGGTAGTAGGCGATGGACCGTTCCAAGTCCGACACCTTGAGGTGGACGTGCCCGATGCGGGTTTCGGGGTGAATCGCGGACTTGGCGATGGGGTGCTCGGCCATGGCGGCGATCTCCTTTCCATGAAGCGGTCGATTACTGGACGGCGGA
The DNA here is from genome assembly GCA_030447415.1 of Thermomicrobiales bacterium. Classification (GTDB taxonomy): domain Bacteria; phylum Chloroflexota; class Chloroflexia; order Thermomicrobiales; family UBA6265; genus JAUJOZ01. Next base: position 4,072 of record JAUJOZ010000010.1, read on the forward strand.
AGCAGCGGACGGTACGCCTGGGGGGGTCAACTCCCCCTCGCGGGCCACTCGGTGCCGCTCCAACCCGGGCATGCTATCCCACGCGACGACCGGGCACCGGCTCGAGGGGCGTCAGCCCGGCCTCGATCGCGGTTCGGCGGGGCTCGAGGAACGGCGGCAGCGCGAGGCGCTCGCCGAGGTGCGCCGGGTCTTCGTCGGTGGCGAAACCGGGGCCATCGGTGGCAATTTCGAACAGGACCCCGCCGGGCTCCCGAAAGTAGATCGAGCAGAAGTAGAAGCGATCGATCACCGGCGTGACCCCCAACCCGGCCGCGTGGATCCGCTCGCGCCACGCCCGGTGCGCCTCGTCGTCGGGCACGCGAAAGGCAACGTGGTGGACACCACCGATCCCGACCCGACCGCGCGGCAGGCCAGGTCGCTCGGCGACGTGCAGCTCGCTGCGCGAAGCGCCGGACCTCGTCACGTAGACCACGATGCGCCCCGCCGGATCCTCTGGGTGCGGGTACGTGTCGATCTCCCGGAAGCCGAGGACCTCCGTCAGCGTCCAAGCGGTCGGGCTGAGGTCGTTAACGGTGATGGCAACGGCCTGCAGACCACGAATCTGCGCTTCCGCCGGGATGGGGCTACCGATCCAGGGTGGCGTCTCCGCCGCCGCGTCGTCCTCAACCAGCCCGAGCCGCTGGCCCTCGGGGTCGCGGAACCGCAAGACCGCCCGTCCCCTGTGGTCCACGATCGGGCCGTGCACGACGCCGAGGTCGGCGAACCTCGACGCCCACCAGTCGAGGGCGTCACGGCTCGTCACCCGGAGCGTGAACCCGGCGATGGTACCGGCGCCGGATCGGTTCGGGCCGGCATGCGGCCAGTCGAAGAAGGTGACCTCGGTACCGGGACGGCCGAGCTCGTCGCCATAGAAGAGGTGGTAGGCGGAGACATCGTCCTGGTTGACCGTTTTCTTCACGAGGCGCAGACCGAGCACGCCGGTGTAGAAGGCGACGTTGTCGGCGGCTCGGCCGGTGACGGCGGTCAGGTGATGGATGCCGCCGACCGGGGCTGGCGATTCCACGATGGTCCTCCGAGGTCTACAGTTGGTCGTCGATACTCGTCGCGAGCGCGCCACCGTGCGGACGGATGCGGACCGGGGCCGGGGCCGACTATGCCGATGTTAGCCCCGACGCGGCGGGCCCGCCGCGTCGCGCGCCCCGGCATTGCCCGCTCGCTCGGTGAGCAAGCCGGCGTAGGTCGGGCGTTGCAGCTCAAACAGGTCGGCGGTGCGCGTGTAGGTCGAGCCGGCGAGGCGACCAATGGCGCGCAGGAGATCGGGGGCCACGCGGTCACCACGCATGACGGCCTCCGCCAGGCGAAGGTGGACCACCTCGCCGATGACGAGGAAACAGTCGCCGATCGGCTTGATCTCGATCAGCCGCATCTCCATCGACACCGGCGCCTCGGCCACGGCCGGCGCCGAGACCCGCCGCGACGGCTCGGCCGTCAGACCGGCCCAGGCGAACTCGCTCTCCTCCGGCGGGAAGTTAGCCGCCGAAGGGTTAACCCGGTCGGCCAGATCCTCGCCGGCGACGTTGATGACGTACTCGCCGGTCCGCTCGACGTTGCGCAGCGTGTCCTTGATCCCAACGCTGACGAAGCCAAGCATCGGCGGCTGGTGGGCAAGGACGGTGAAATAGGAGTGCGGGGCGACGTTCGCCACGCCATTGGGACCGACGGACGAGACCCACGCGATCGGTCGCGGCACGACGATCGACGTCAACAGCCCGTACAGCGCTCGCGGCGCCACGTTCGCCGGGTCGAGCTCGCGAACCGCGCTCGCGGCAAGGAGCGGGTCCCGCCCGAGAGGTCGCTCGTCCTGAGTTGTGGTCGGGGGGCTTAGGTGCATCGGTGTGAACAACTCTCGATCTGGATCCGGCTCGAATCCGGCGGCGAGGCGCCGCCGACGGGTCGTCACCTGCTGAACCGGATGAGCATGAACCGGACCGCGATACCGGTGGGGACACGGAAAGCCGGGCAGCCGCGGGCGAGATCCGAGATCCAGCTGGCCACCCCTTGCTCCGGTCGGCGCGGCGTCGAGCAGCGGTCCAGCGAGCGGCGCCGGGCCAGCGCTCGTCACCCGCCCGCCGCCACCACTCGTCACCGTCCCCCGCCGCCGCGAGCCGACCGAGCGAGCACCGGCTTGGCGTCCTTAGGCCTGCCGCACCGCCTGGATCTCGAGCGTGAGCTTGACCGCGTCGCTGACGAGGACACCCCCGGTCTCCAGCACCGCGTTCCACTCGAGGCCGAAGTCCTTGCGGCTGATCTCCCCGGTTGCGCTGTAGCCAGCAACCGTCTGACCCCAGGGATTCGTGCCGCGGCCGTTGAAGACGGCGTCCAGCGTCACTTCGCGGGTGACGCCCCGGATCGTGAGGTCGCCGACGAGGCGGAAGCGATCCCCGCCGAGATCTTCGACGCGGGTGCTCATGAATGTCATCGTCGGGTACTGCTCGACGTCGAAGAAGTCGGCCGAGCGAAGGTGGCCGTCGCGCTGCTCCTCGCGGGTGTCGATCGTGCTGACGTCGACCTCGACGTCGACCGAGGCGCGGGTGAGATCGGCCTCGTCCAACGTGATGGTTCCGGTTACGCCGCCGAAGCGGCCCTTCACGGTCGAGAACATCATGTGCTTGACGGAGAACTCGACCAGCGAATGCTTGGGGTCGATCTGCCACGTCGTCCGAGCGACCGTGTCGATCTGCGGCTGGATGGTCGCAACCATCGTGTCTAGCTCCTTCCCTCCCAGTGTGGGAGCGGTGTTTGGGGGAGGACCAGGACCTCCCAACGGCTGTGGTCCGCGGCCGGCCGTGAACCCTCCCGGCCGTCGCTTACCATTGGTAAGAGAGTGTACTGCGGCATACTTACGTTTGTCAAGTGACTTACCGATAGTGATCTAGAGCGTGGTACAATGGTCGTCATGAGCAAGCACGTCGCGGGCGATTTCTGTCCGGTCTACCATCACGCCGTCGAGCTGATCGGCCGCCGCTGGACTGGTGCCATCGTGCGCATCCTCCTCGGCGGTACGACTCGCTTCAGCGACATCGCGGCGGCCATCCCCGGCCTCAGCGACCGCCTCCTCTCAGAGCGGCTGAAGGAACTGGAGGCGGAAGGCATTGTGACCCGGACAGTCATCCCCGAGATCCCGGTGCGGATCGAGTACCGTCTGACGCCAAAGGGGCGCGCCTTGGGCGACGTGGTCGACGCCATCTCCGCCTGGGCCGGCGCGTGGACCGAGCCGCACGGCGACGAAGCGGCCGCTGAGGCCAGAGCGCTGGCACTGGCCGAATGAGCGCCGGTCGCTCGTTCCTGGCGCACCCCCCATCCACGACCGCCGCTGCGTAACATCCCCGTCATCTTCGTCCCCGCCCGCTCACGCCTACGTGCCACCATGGCGGTGGGCGCGGCGTTTGGTGCGACGATCGCGGCCAGCGCCGCCGGGGGCGGGTATAAGATGGTCCGACTGATTGCCCGTGTCGATCGACACCGGGTGACGCTCGACCGAGCCGGCGGTATCCGGGACGCGGCGCCGACCATGCCGACCATCCTCCTCGTCGACGACGAGCCGATCGTGCGCGAGGTCGTCGAGCGCTACCTGCGGCAGGACGGCTTCGCCGTCGAGGTCGCTCGCGACGGTGACGAGGCGTTGCGCCGGTTTTCGGCCGCCCGTCCCGACCTCGTCCTCCTCGACCTGATGCTGCCCGGCGTCGACGGCCTGGGGGTCTGCCGCCGGATCCGCGCCCAGAGCAACGTCCCGGTCATCATGCTGACCGCCAAGGGGGACGAGACAGACACGATCATCGGTCTCGGCGTCGGCGCGGACGACTACGTCGCCAAGCCATTCAGCCCGCGCGAGTTGGTTGCTCGGGTGAAGGCGGTCCTGCGACGCGCCGGCGCGCCGTCGCCCGTGGCCGAGGGCGACCCACTTCGCTTCGGCGCGCTGACCATCCGCCCGGACCAGCGGCGGGTCGAGCTCGCGGGTCAGGCGGTGGAGTTGACTGCCCGGGAGTTCGACCTCCTCGTCTTCCTCGCCGCCCACCCGGGCCAGGTCTTCTCCCGAGACGAGCTGCTCGACAAGGTCTGGGACTGGGCCTACGCCAGCGACGGCGGCACGGTGACGGTTCACGTCCGCCGCCTGCGGCAGAAGATCGAGGCCGACCCGGAGCGTCCCCGCCACGTCAAGACCGTCTGGGGTGTCGGCTACAAGTTCGAGCCGTGAGAGGAACCGCAGGCGGCAGCCGGCAGAACGATCGGCCGGGCACGGCATCCCGTGCCCTCACCGATCCCGTGGCCGGGCGGGTTGCGAACCGTCCCGGCCCAGGATGACCCGGTTCGAGGCCCACGGGGCGAGCCCGTTTCGCCACTCGACGGTCGGTTCGGTGGGGGAGGACGCTCATGCGACGTGACACGGCCTCGGCTCGCTCGTTCGGCCGCCTGGCCATCATCGTGAGCGGCGTTCCCGTGGCGATCGCCGGGGCGATGGCGCTGGCGATCTGGGCGCTCAACATGCCGCCGCCCGACCGTCCGCTCATGCTCCGGCTGCTCGTCGTCTCGGCGGCGGTCTCGCTCGCGGCCGGGGGTCTGTTGATCCGGGCATCGGCCGGGCGGCGCTGGGACCGGCTTGGGGCGCGAATCGCCGCCGCGCAGGTCGTCGGCGTGCTCGTCGCGCTGATCTGCGTCACCCCGACCGTGCTGGTGATGTTCCAGTCCGACCACGATCGGGATCTGCTGATCCTCCTCCTCGGCTACGCGCCGACCATCTCCCTGATCTTCTCGGCGGTCGTCAGCGCTTCCGTCGGCGCGTCCCTCGACGCCATCCGCGTCGGTGCGGCACGGATGGCGGCCGGCAATCTCGCCGCCCGCGTCCCGATCGCGGGCGAGCGCGAGCTCGCCGAGCTGGGGAGGGCTTTCAATACGATGGCGGCCCGGCTCGAAACGGCCTTCGCCCGGCAGCGGGAGCTGGAGGAGGCCCGCCAGGGGCTGATCGCCGCCGTGTCGCACGACCTCCGGACGCCGCTCGCGTCGCTGCGGGTCATGGTCGAAGCGGTCGCCGACGGCATCTCCGACGACCCGGAGACGATCCGCCGCTACGTCGGGGCGATGGAGCGAGAAACTGTCAGTCTCGGCCGGCTGATCGACGACCTATTCGAGATGGCCCGGCTCGACGCCGGCCAGGTCAAGCTCCGGCTCCGGCCGAGTGCGATCGGCACGCTGATCGCCGAGACGTTGGAGACCATGGAGGCTCAGGCTGCCCGCCGAGGCATCGAGCTACGCTACCGACCCGCGCCGGGTGTGCCGCCGGTGCCGCTCGACCCCGACCGCATCCAGCGCGTCCTGTACAACCTCGTGCAGAACGCCATCCGCCACACGCCCGCCGATGGCGCGGTCGTGGTTGAGGTCGCGGATCGCGGTGCCGAGGTCCAGGTCGACGTCCGCGACAGCGGCGAGGGGATCGCGCCCGCCGATCTGCCGCACGTGTTCGAGCGGTCGTACCGCGGCGACAAGGCGCGCGCCCGCGATGCCACTGGCGACGCCCTGGGCGCGGGTCTGGGCCCCGCCATCGCCCGCCGCCTGGTCGAGACCCATGGCGGCCGCATCTGGGTCGCCCAACCGCCCGACGGCGGCTCGGTCTCCTCCTTTACGCTGCCGAAGACCGGAGCCCTCGCCTGACCGCCGCGGCGGTCGCCGACCACCCTAACCGTCGAGCGACGCGAACAGGTTGTTGAACGACTCCGCCAGCGTCGGGTGGGCGAAGACGCCGTCGCGGAGCGCGGTGTACGGGACTTGACCCATCATCGCGATCTGGAGCATCGCCATCAGCTCGCCTCCTTCGAGACCGAGGATCGCGCAGCCCAGGATCTGGTCCGATTCGTCGTCAACGACCGCCTTCATGAAGCCGCGCGGCTCGTCGGTCTCCAGCGCCCGGGCGACGTTCACCATCGGCATCCTGGCAACGCGCACGGCCCTGCCTTGTTCGCGCGCTTCCCGCTCGCTGAGACCCACCCGCCCGAGCTGCGGATCGGTGAAGACGACATAGGGCACGATCCGGCCGGTCCTCGTCGCCTGTCCACCCTCCACCAAGCTGGCGCGGAGGATTCGGTAGTCGTCGTAGGAGACATGGGTGAAGGCCGGACCGCCCGTCACGTCGCCCATCGCGTACACGCCGGGCGCGCTCGTTTCCAGCCGGTCGTTGACGGTAATGTATCCCCGGCCGTCGATCGCCACGCCGCCCGCGACCGGATCGAGCCGGTCGGTATTGGGCGTTCGGCCGGTGGCCGCCAGCAGGTGCGAGCCCGTGAGCGTCCGCTCTCCGTCGGGTGTCCGCGCGGTCAGCTGGATAGCGCCTGCCCCCTCTCCTGGCTGCGCACGCACCGCCTCGGTCTGCAGCAGGACCTCGACCCCATCCTCACGCAGCACATCGGCGACCGCCTCCGCCACGTCGGCATCCTCCCGGCCTAGCAACTGCGCCCCGCGCTGGACGATCGTTACCCGGCTGCCGAAGCGACAGAACAGCTGGGCGAATTCCAGCGCGACGTAGCCGCCACCGAGCACCAGCAGGTGCTCCGGCACCGCGTCGAGCTCCATGATCGAGGTCGAGTCGAGCACCGGCACGTCCTCCACTCCATCGACCGCCGGCACCGCCGGCCGGGCGCCGGTGTTGATGAGGACGAAATCGGCAGTCAGCTGACGCGAGTCGCCGTCGTCGAGGTGGACGGTCACCGCCTTCGGGCCGGCAAAGGTCGCCTCGCCACGTAGCAATTCAACGCCATCCGCCTGCTCGATCCGCCGCTCGCTGCCGCCGCGGAAGCTGGCGACCATCTCCCGCTTGCGTCGCCGCACCGCCGGCATGTCAATCGAGACCTCGCCGGCATGGACCCCTTATCGGCCGCCCGGCGCGTCAGGTAGGCGACGCGCCCGCTCGCCACCATCGTCTTCGACGGGGTACAGCCAACGTTGACGCACGTACCGCCGACATGCTCCCGCTCGACGAGGGCCGTGCGCCGCCCGGCACTCGCGAGCGCGGTCGCCAGCGGCCCTCCCGCCTGCCCAGATCCGATCACGATCGCGTCGTAATGGCGTGGCGTCGGCATGCGGTGGCCCTCCTTCGGGCAATTCAATCCGTGGCGCGGAAACCCGGAGGCACCCACCGTGGAGGTGGCCGGTGTCTGGCATACCCTTCGGACCAAGTCGCGTCAGTCTACGATGTCCGGTTCGATCGCTGGCGGATGCGTCAGCACACCATCCTGGGGGGTCACGGGACGGTGACCAAACGATGACGGTCGCCGCCTCACGGGGTCGAGGAAGGAGGGATGGACACTGTCACGGACGCGCGGCGCGCAGTCGGGCGCCACGACAACGCGGTTTGGCCCTTCGCCGCGCGAGCCGCCGAGCCGGGTGCGCTGCACCACCGGGAGGGGTCCCGCACGGTCGCCTATGGAACTTCAAGAGCGATCTCGCGTCCATCTCGGTCGAGGGCCTGTGGGACATCCTGGTCGCGCTGGACCCGGCATGACGCCACGGCGAGTCCGTCGCTACCGCGCCGGGTCTGCTGCCACTGATCGTCCCCCGGTCGGAACCCCTGACGAGGCGGGCGACGCGCGATGGAGGAGCAAGCCCGGGCAGTGATCGACAGCGCGCGCCGGCAACCTTACCGTGGGATGGCGGCACACCGCCCCCCGCTACTCCCCACGGCCCGGTCGGGACCGAGCCCTGGGGCACCCGGCCACAACTCGTGATCCGCCGACGACCCGCGTAACTCATCAGGCAGCCTAGAGGTCAAGCGCCCAGAGGTCGGCCAGCGCACCCCCGTCGCCGTTGCCGCCAAAGAGGTAGAGTCGGTCGCCGAGGATCGCCGCGTCGTGGCTGAAGCGGGCGGCCGGGACATCGCCGTCGGCGGTGGGTGCGACTTCGGTCCAGGTCGCCTCCGCGTGGTCAAGTGCGAGGGCCCAGGCGTCGGCGGCGTTCCCGTTCTCGGTCAGGCCGTGGAGGAGGAGGGCGCGGGCGTTCGCCGGATCGATCACGAGGGCTGGGTTGGAGCGGGCGGCGGGACCGGCCGCTGGACTCAGCTCGGTCCAGACGCGCGCCGCCGGGTCGAAGGCCCAGAGATCTCCCTGAGGGCAGGGACCGACGCCGGAGGAGCAGCCGCCAAAGAGGAGCATCCGTCCGTTCGCCGCGTCCCAGACCGCCTCGTGCAGGCAACGCTTCAGCGGGCGCACCTCGCCCTCCGGTGGCGAGACGTCGGTCCATGCCCCCGTCTCGAGGTCGAGCGCCCAGGTGTCGTCGAAGCGTCCCTCGAAGGTGAACCCGTGGGACACCAGGAGGCGACCCTCCCCGTCGAAGACGGCAGAGGTGCCGTAGCGGACCGAGGGGCGCGGACCGTCCCCCGTGCCGATCTCCGACCAGGCGCCAGTTTCGAGATCGAACCGCCACGCGTCGTCGAAGAACGGGGCGCCATCGGCCTGGCCGCCGAAGAGGTAGAGCTCGCGCGCTTCCTGGTCGACAGCGACGGCGTGCCCGAAACGGGGCGCCGGACCTGATCCCTCGATCTGCTCCCACCGCTCCGACGCGAGGTCGAAGCGCCAGGTGTCGCCGAGCGGTGCACCTTCGCCGTCGCGGCCGCCGAAGAGGATCAGCCGCTCGCCCGCTTCGTCGGCCGCGAGGGTGTGGTCCCAGCGGGGACCGGGCCAGTCCGCGTCCACCGCGAGCCGCGTCCAGGCGCCCACCGCCGCCTCGTGCGCCGCGGCTAGACGCGGCGCGAGCGTCGCCAGGGGCGCCGACAGGAGCAGTCCCAGCGCCAGCAGCACCACGGCGCCTGCCACGTCGCCCGGCCATTGGATGCGGGTGCCTCGAGCGGTCATCGGTGCTCTCGCTCCTCGACGTGCGCCGGCTGCCTCAGACGGCCATCGTCATCGTACCGTGGACCCCCGAAAGCCTATGTGCAACGGCGATCCCCGCCGGGCCGCGATTGCCCTCTCCCGAGCGGACGGCAAATGGCATCGAGTGGGTCGCCGCGGGGGTCATGAAGGCGAGCGGGCCGCCACCGAGGTGTTGTTCCCCGTGGCGGCCCGACGTCGGTATCCGTTTGAACGTCGACCTCGTGGCGCGCCGTCTAGAGGAGGCGGGCCACGATTGGGCAGTTGACGATAAAGCCGGTCGAGCCGTGGGTCCCGCCGTCCATGCCGGTAATGTGCCCTTGCGAGGCCAGGCCGAGGATTTGGAGCTCGTCAATGACGCGGGAGCGGTAGCCGGCCGCAATTGCCTCCTCGGTCCAGACGCCGAGGTTCAGGTCCCACATCGGGCTGTAGTCGAGGGCGATGGTCGGCACACCACCGAAAACGTTGAGCGGACCGCTACCCTCGCCCATCAGCGCGCTGTTCAAGCCCTGCCGCTGTGGATTATCCGCGCCGGTCGGACCGTTCGCGGTGACGAAGAGGCGCTCGACGGCGCTGAACGCCCCGTCGTCAAAGCCGACGGGGATGTTGGCGAGGGCCGGCGCAAACGTCGCCATCTCCAACGTCGCGACCATCGGCTCGGACGCATCGAAGCTCATGTAGAACACCGGCCGCGCGAAGCTGAAGCCGGGGACGAGCGATACCGTCACGGTCATTTCGTCCGGGCAAATCGCCACGACTTTGTCGTGGACGAGCCTGTGGTCGACGTCCCCGTCGCAGAACGCGAGCTCCTCGGCCTGGTTACCAAAGGCGACGATCGGGGCGTTGTAGATATGGCCGCTGGCGTTCTCGATCCGCACGAGTGGCGTGTAGGCGTCGTCACCGACCGAGCCCGGCTCGGCCACCGCCGGTGGGAACGCTTTCTCGCCCTCGCCCGGCTGGACGCGCAGCTCCGGCGCGAAATCGACGGTGCCACTCTCGAAGGTGAGGCTCAGATCCTGCTCCAGCGTCGCGACTCGGACGCCGCCTTCGACGTCGGCGTAGTTGAGCTTGCCCGAGTGGTTGAGGCCGAGGGCATCGGCGTTCGCCTTGTCGGTGGTATCGGTGAGGACGTACCAGACCAGGGCGCCGTCGTCCATCTGGCCCCGGTACAGCGGCAGCGTGATCGTGCCCGCCTCGATGTCCAACTCGCCGGAGCGCAGCAGTTGGACCGGGCCGACCAGCTCCTTCTGAACCCCGGAGGGCGGCGGACCGAAATAGGCCACGGGGATGTCGGTGCCTACCGAGGCTGGCGCAGGCGCCACCTCGGCGACGCCGGCGGGCTCCGGCGTCGCGGGGTCTTGGGCGAAGGTCTGGGTCGTCGCGCCGAGCAGGAGCATGTGCCTAGCCACGACGCTTAGGAGCGCCGTCGGCCGGCTCATCCAGCGATTCGTTCCCGTCAAGGTCATCAGCGGTCTCCTCCAGGGTAGGCTCGGCGGCGCGTGGAGCGCGGCCCGGCTTCGCTCGTGTCGAGCCGCGCGTTCCGGGCCGACGTGAACCAATCTGGAGGAGCGGCCTTACTGCGACATCGCACTCCCTTACGTCCCGATGACGAGATGGTGACGTGGCGCGTTCGATTGGTCAGATTGAAGTAAGACGCCCGCCGCCTGCCGCCCGCAGGCAACGATCCCCCGCCCCCTGCGGCCCGCTACAGCTCCGTCACCACCGGCAGGATCATCGGCCGGCTCTTCGAGCGGCGGTAGAGCGCCTTGCCGACGACTTCCTTCGCCCGCTGCACCAGGTAGCCGTACTGCGGCTCCCCCTTCGAGCGGCGCTCCAGCGTCCGCCGCAGGTCCTGCTCCGCTTCCCGTAAGGCGCCGTTGGCCAGGTCCGGGCGCAGCCCCTTGGCGACCAAGTCCGGGCCGGCGATCAGTTTGCCGCTTTCCCGGTCGACCACGATCGTCACCACCACGACGCCGTCGTCGGCGAGGTGCTCCCGGTCGCGCAGCGTGACGTGTCCGTTCCCTCGGTCCCCCAGCCGGTCGACCAGGATGGAGCCGGCCGGGACTCGACCGCGATGCGCCGCCTTGTCGGCTGTGAACTCCAGCACCCCCCCGATTTCCGGCAGCAGCACCCGCTCCGCTGGGATCCCCGCCTCGGCGCAGAGCTCGCGGTACAGAACCATGTGCCGAAACTCCCCGTGGATCGGCACCGTGAACTTCGGCCGCAGCAGGTCCAGCATCCGCCGTAGCTCGTCGCGGCCGGCGTGGCCCGAGACGTGGACGCCGCGATCCAGCGCGCTGTAGATCACGCGGGTGCCGCGCCGGAACAGGTTGTCGATCGTCCGCGTCACCGTCTCCTCGTTGCCGGGGACCGGTGTCGCCGACACGAGAACGACGTCGCCGGCGCCGACCCGGATCTTCGGGTGCTCGGCCGCCGCGATCCGGCTCAACGCCGCCGCCGCCTCCCCCTGGCTGCCCGTGATGACTAGCACCCGCTTCTGCTTCGGCAGCTTGAGCACCTCGTCGAGCGGCAGCAGCAGCCCCTCCGGCGGGTCGAGGTAGCCGAGGCCGAGGGCGACGCGGGCGTTCTGCTCCATGCTCCGCCCGGCGACCGCCACCTTGCGCCCGTACTTGCGCGCCGCCAGCAATGCCATGTGGATGCGGCTGATGTTAGAAGCGAAGGTGGTGACGATCACCTGGCCCTTCGCCTCCCGGATCACCGCGTCCATCGTCTCCAGCACGACCCGCTCCGACGGCGTGCTGCCCGCCGTCTCGACCCGCACCGTGTCGGAGAAGAGCGCCAGCACCCCGTCCTCACCCAGCCGGCGCAGCCGACGCTCATCGGTCGGCGCCCCCATCACCGGGGTGGGATCGAACTTGAAGTCGGCGGTATCGACGATCGTTCCCACCGGAGAGTGGATGGCGACGGCGTTGGTGTCGGGGATCGAATGGGTGACGTGGATGAACTCCGCGGCCAGCCGCCCGAACTGCACCCGCTCCCCGGGTTGTACGGGCCGCAGCTCGACCAGCTTATCGAGCCGCTGCTCGGTCAGCTTCCCCTCGATGAAGCCCAGCGCCAGTGGCGAGCCGTAGATCGGGATCGGCGCCCGCTCTTTGAGCTGCGGCAGGATGTAGGGCAACCCGCCGATGTGGTCCTCGTGACCGTGCGTGATGACGATCGCGCGCAGGCTCCCGAGTCGCTCCCGCACATAGCGGACGTCCGGGATGATCAAATCAATCCCGCGCTGCTCCTCCTCCGGGAACTTACCGCCGCAGTCGAGGAGCACCAGGTCGCGCTCGAACTCCGCCACCGTCATGTTCTTGCCGACCTCGCCCACCCCGCCGAGCGGGATGACACGCAGCCGGCCGCGCGGCGCCGCGGGTGAATCCGGCGCCCCGCTTCCCGTCCGCTCGCGTGACCGCCCATCCCCCCGCGTGGCCCGGCTGCCGTCACCACCGCCCGGACGAATGCCCGGTTGGCTGCTCCGGGCGCCACCCGCCTCGCCTTCCCCTGGCCGTTCCGGTGCGCGTCCCGTCCCGGCCTGCGCGTTGCGGCCGCCCCGGCCGTCGGCGGGCCGCCGCGAACGACCCTGCTCATCCCGCCCGCGGCTATCGCCCCGCGCTTGCGAAGGGCGCTCCACCGGACGCTCGGAGGCAATCGTTCCGGCGGGTTCCGCCTCGGCCCGCGCGCGGCTCGCTTGGTCGGTCCCCCGGGCACCGCCCGGCGCCGCCGGAACGTGATGTGGGCGCGGCGGCTGCAGCCGACCAGGTGCCTCCTCGTCACGGCGAGGCCGCCGCCCCTGCTGCGGCAGCGCCGGCCGCCGGCCCCGCCCACCCCGGTCCCCGGCGTCGCCTCTGGACGCCTCCTGTCCACCCTTCGGTGCGGGGCCCGGTGCGCGGTCCGACGACGTGCCGCCTCCCCGATCGGGGGTCGGCCCCTGAGCCGGCGCGGACCGGCGCTGGTCCGGCCGCGACGTCGTTTGCTGGTCTTGGCGCTCACTCGCCCGCGGGCCGTGGCCTTCGCCCTGGTTTTGCGTCGCGTTCCCGCCCTCGCCCCGCGGCTGCCCATGATGCGAGCCACGGCGCCCGCGGCGGCGGTTGCGGCCCCCACGCTGGTTCGAGCCGTCCGGCTGAGCGGGCGATGGAGCCGCACTGGCGGTGTCGCGGCGATCCGGGGCGTCGGGGTCCCGGGAAGGAGTGGGACGGGGTCTCGTCTGGTCGTCGCGGTCGTTGGACACTTGGTCATCCTCTCATGATCGGTTGCACATCGTGACGTGTCGGCAGGATCACGGGATCGGCTGGTCGGACGGCGGACACCCAGGCACGGCGGCGACGGGCGCTTGGTTGAGACCGCTCAGATCGGGCTGTCCGACCGCGGTGGAACTGCGGCGCCGAAGAGCGGGTCGGGGCGGGTGTGAGGTGGTTCGGCCGGCTCGACGTGGACAATCGCCTGCGTCTGCGGTCCCGCCATCTCCCGAATGCACCCTTCGACCGCGGTGGCGACCGCGTGCGCCCCCTTCACATCCAGCGCCGGATCGACCGTGACATGAACCTCCACCCAGAGCCGCCCACCGGAGGAACGGGCCCGAAGGTTGTGCGCCGTGACCACCCCCGGCGCCGCCAGGATCGCCCGCAGCAGCCCCTCCGGGTCGCCGAACGCCGCGTCGGTCAGCACCAACGACGCCTGTCTCACGATCGTCCAGGCGGCCCAGGCGATCGTCGCGGCGATCAGGAAGGCGACGATGGCGTCCGCCCCGGTCAGGCCCAGCTCCACTCCCACCAGGCCGACAACCACCGCCACCGAGACGAGCACGTCGGCCGCGGTGTGTTTCGCGTCGGCCTGGAGCAGGTCGCTGTGCAGCCGCCGCCCGGCGGCGCGCTCCCAGATCGAGACGGCCCCGCTGATCGCGATTGAGGCGAGCAGCACGGCGAAGGAGGCGGCCGAGACCGCCGGCCGGTCGCCGGTGCGCAACTGGTTCGCAGCGCCCTCGACGACCTCGACCACCCCGATCGCCATCAGGCCGGCGATTGCCATCGAGGCGAGCGTCTCGTAGCGCTCATGCCCGTACAGATGGTCCCGGTCCGGCGGCCGCGCCGCCACCGCGATCCCGACCAGCCCGACGACGTTGGCGAGCCCGTCGAGCAAGGACTGGACGCCGTCGGCGCTCATTGCCACCGACCCGCTGGCCAGGCCGTACCCCAGCTTCAGTGCAGCCACCAGAAGGTTGAGCCCGAGGACGACCAGGAGGACGCGGCGGATGGCACGCGTCCGGTTCGCCCGCCGCTCGTCGGCCGCACCGGGCGTCTCGGGTGGACGGCCCGCCCACGCCGGCCCCGACTCGGCCGGAGCCGCCGACGCCGTCGCGCGCTCCAGCTCCATCACCGGGGTAGTGTAGCGCGCCGGGCCACCGCCGGTGTTGGCGGCGCACCATGGTCGGTGGCGAGGCGATGCGGCGGGAGTCGTTGCCCGCCGCCGTTGCCCTGCCTATCCTGGCCAACCATGGATCAGACTGATCGTTTCGGTTGGGGGCGACGCGTGGGAGATGTCCGCATGGACCCGATCCTAGAGACGGAGCGCTTGGTCGTGCGCCGCTGGGCGCCGGACGACGCCGAGGTTGCCTTCGCCATCTACGGCAACCCAGAGGTGATGCGCTACGTCGGCACCGGCCACGCCCACCCGAGCGTTGAGCACACCCAGGCGGTGCTCGCTCGTGTTATCGCCCGCTACGCGGAGCAGCCGGGCCTCGGCTTCTGGGCCGTCGACGAGAAGGCGAGCGGACGCCTCGTCGGCGGCGCCGCGCTCCTGCCGCTTCCCGGTGACGCGGACGCTCCGCCGGAGATTGAGGTCGCGTACCACCTCGCCCACGTCGCGTGGGGACAGGGGTACGCCACCGAGATCGCTCGCGCCTGCGTGCGCTACGGGTTCGAGCGGCTCGGGCTGAAGCGCATCATTGGACTCGTCTACCCGGAGAACGCCGCCTCACGTCGCGTGCTGGAAAAGGCCGGCCTGGCCTGGGAAGGGCGCGACCACTACTTCGGCCACGAGCTCGATCGCTTCGCCTGTGAAGTCACCACACGGACCGCGTGCGCCTCGGACGACCCGATCGGGTGAGGCAACCACCACCGGCCGGTCGTCGGCGCCGGGTTATGGTCGCGGCGTGGCCGGCGCCCCGTCCAACCGCGGCACCACGCCCAGTTGCTGGAGCAGACCGAGCGCGTCGGCGACCACCCAACTCTTGACGATCTTGCCGTCGGCGAGCCGGAAGACATTGAAGCTCGTGATCGAGACACCACGGCCGGTGGCGGGGATGCCCACGAACGTGCCCGTGTGCCGGCCAGAGAGCGGCCGCATGGAACTCTCCCCGCGCGAGCTGCCGCGGCACCGCGCGCTCGACGATCAGACCGCCGGGATGATGAGCGCCAGAGACGGAGGCTCATGAATCCTAGCCCGCGGCGATTGCGCCGGACGCCACCCGCGCCTCGTTCCCGAGGGCTGGGGGCAGGGCGCCTGGACGGATTCGCGTCGTGGTCCGCGCTCGTCTACGCCGCTCCGCCGGGCGTTCGGCGGCGGGGGAGAACGACGTGCCGGATTGGGGTTACTCGGTAGTGGTGCCGGACGCGGGCACGTTCCGGGGGTAGAGGATCAGCTGCGTGCAACGGAAGAGGGCGATCGTCTTGCCGGTCGCCTCAACGATCACACGGGCGTCCCACACCTGGGTCGAGCGCCCACCGTGGACCAACTCCGCCTCGCAGGTGATGGTGCCCTCGCGCGCCGTGCCGAGGAAGTTGCTCTTGAGCTCGATGGTGGTGAAGCCGGACGCCTCCTCCGGGAGGTTGCTCCACGCCCCATAGCCGCAGGTCGTGTCCGCCAGCGCGATCACTGTCGCCGCATGGAGGTATCCGATCGGCGCCATCAATTCCGGCCGCACCCCCAGGCGGCTCGTCAGCCTCGTCCCCTCGACCCGGAGAACCTCGACCCCGACCAATCCCGGCAGCGTCCCGGCCCCGGCCTCGTTGAACCCGTCGGCGGTTCGAATCCGCTCCACCCCTTCTCCTCCCGCGGCGACTGGTCCCGGCGCCGGTGTCGGCCCCGCATCGCACCCCGGCACAGGAAAGCCTGCCGGGGTTCCGACGTCAAGAGCGGCCGGCACACGTCAGCGAACGCCGTGGATCGACCCTCGTCGAGCAGGGTCGATCCATGGCGTCCACGGTGGGACGGCGCGGGTAGCGCCCACGCTCCCGGGTCCATCTCCAGTTCCGGTGGCATGGTCCGCAGCGGCGGGCGGGATCGCCTCGCCGCCCCCTGATGTCGCTGCCGGCTCGGGCGGCCGGGACCGGCGTGCCCTGCTCGGCAGGTATGCCGGCAGCAAGCGAGTCGTGCTTTCCTTCGGCATACCACGAGACGTCGGCGGCGCGGAGCGCGGTGAGCCGCTCGGCCGCTATCTCCCAGATCTAGCAGGGGAGATTGGCGCGGTAGATCGCGATCTAGACTCCCGTCTCCGGCATCAGCGCCAGTGGCCGTTCGACGGCTCCGTCATGCGGGAGGTAGAGGGCATCGCGCAGGTGGGCCTCGCGGTCGTCCTGGGCGGGCATCGCCTTGAGGATGACAACGCGGTCACTGCGCTCCCACTTAGCGTCAGCTCCTCGCGGGTGATCTTGACAGTCCCTGCTGGCCCGCGCTTGATCGGGATCTCCGTGGGTCGTGTGCAGGCCCAGTCTTGCGATGGCGCCGGGCCGGGGCTGGCCAGCGGAGGAGCTGGACCGGCCCCGCCGCTGGCGCGACGGGTGTGACCGCCTCGCGGTTGGTCAAGCCATCACCACCTCCTCTCGGTCGCGGGCAAGCTCGGGAGCCTCGCGGCGCGTGAGAAGTGTGAGCAGTCCAGCCGCGACGCCCCCGGCGAGCGCGGCAAACCTCCAACGATGTCCGGAGAGCATCCAGTCGAGGGCAGCGTCGAGGGAGGTGGAGCCGGCACCGGTGAAGCCGAGTGCGGCCGCCACCGTGGCGAGCACCATCGGCAGCTCCCAGCCGCCGTTGCTGTTCCACAGGCCCTTGCCCGCGTGACCACTGTAGACATTGATCATCGTGGCGACGACGGCGGCCGCGGCGAGGGGCGTGGCTAGGCCGAGCGCTAGGAGCGCGCCGCCCCCGGCCTCCCCCAGACCGGCGAGAATCGCGAAGAGTAGACCGGGGCGGTAGCCGAGGCCGGCGAGATAGTCACCAGTACCGGTCAGGCCGTAGCCGCCGAACCAGCCGAACAGTTTCTGCGCGCCGTGGCCGACGAGCAGGACGCCGATGACGGCGCGAACGATGAGCAGACCCGTGTCCACGATGGACCTCCATGCTTGTTGCGTCTTCACTAGTTGCAATTGCAACTATATGGAGCATAGCGTCATTTCGTTGTAATGTCAACTACTTTGGGCTAGACTCCGGGCATGGACCAGCTCGACGAGTCCCGCCTCGCGGCGTGGCGCGCCTTCCTCAATGCACACGCGGCCGTCATCGCGACGATCGAGCGTGAGCTTGCGGCCGGGGGCTTGGTGCCGCTCACCTGGTACGACGTCCTGGTGGCGCTCTCGGAGGCGCCGGACCACCGGTTGCGGCTCCACGAGCTCGCGCGCCGGGTGGTCCTCAGTCGGAGCGGTCTTACCCGCCTGGTCGATCGGCTGGAGGCGGCTGGCCTGCTGCGGCGCGAGCCTTCCCCCACCGACCGGCGCGGCGCCTTCGCCGTGCTTACCCCCGAGGGCGCAGCGACACTACGCCGGACCTGGCCGGCGTACGGGCGCGGCATCGCCGAGCACTTCGCCCGCCATCTCACCGCCGCGGAAGCTCACACCCTGACGCAGGCGCTGGAGCGGGTGCGAGCAAGCCTCGAACACTAGATCGACCGTCATGCGTCCTGGCCACGCAGCGCCACGAGCCGCGACCACCACGCGGCGTCCGCCGCATGAACTGGAGTTGGCGGGCGGTGGTATCGACGATCTCCGCGACCAGGAACCCGGCCGATGCGACGAGCCCGAGCCCGCTCCGGATGGCGACGGCGCTGGAGGGCTGCGCCCCGTACCGCGCGACCCATGGCTGCTGTCCACGCCGCCGGGTAGCGACCGCGAGAGATGAAGGGCGTCGGGATCAGGTCTCAGACGAGCCCAGCTCGGAGGGCGTGGGCCACCGCGCCGGTTCGGGACGGCACCTCGAGCTTTGCCAGGATGTTGGCCACGTGGGTCGCCACGGTGCGGTGGCCGATGAAGAGCGCCTCGGCGATTTCGCGGTCAGAGCGCCCCTCGGCCAGCAGCCGTAGCACGTCGAGCTCGCGGTCGGTCAGGCCGGCCGGTCTGACGCGCGCGGCCGTCGCGCCCGAGGGGGACCCCGCCCGACTGGTGTCGGGCAGCGCCTCGCAGGCGTAGGCGATCGCCTCCGCCATCGTCATCGCCCGGCCGGTGGCCCAGGCTGTGGCGAAGGCGTCCGCCCCGAGCGCAGCCCGGACGGCGGCAACGTGGCGCGTGTGGCTGTCGCCGTAGGTGGCCTTCAACGGGGCGCCGATGGCCTCGCGAAAGGCCGTGGCGGCGCCGAAGAGCCGCGCCGCGCGCTCGGCTTGGTCGCGGGAGGCGGCGACGCGCGCGGGCACCTCCAGGTACGCCCCGACCCCCCACGCGTCGCCGAGGTCCCGAAACAGGGTCAGTGTTTCTCGGAGGAGGTCCGCCGCGCCGGCGTGATCCCCTCGGTCGAACGCGACGACACCCCGGTGTCCCGTCGCCATGGCGACGCCCCAGCGGTTGCCGAGGCTTCGGAAGAGCGCGGCGCTCTCGTCGAGGAGCCCATCCGCCCGCCCGTGGTCGGCCCGGCGCAGAGCGAGCAGGCCGAGTTGGGCCAGCGCCACCGCGGCGCCCCAGGCGTCGCCGACCTCGCGGGCCAAGACCAGGCCATCGTGGCAAAGCGCCTCCGCCCGAGCGTCGTCCCCCCGATCGAAGGCGACGAGGCCCCGGAAGAGGAGGGCGGAGCCGAGACCGCGCCGGTCGTCCAACGCTCGATAGAGCGCCAGGCTCTCCTCCAGCAGCGTTTCCGCCGCGGCGAGGTCGCCCTGGGCTTCGGCCAGCGCGCCTGCCCCGGTCAGGGCCTTCGCACGCACCGGCGGCGGCGCCGCACCCGCGGTCAGCGCCTGCCTCAGCCGCGCCCGCCCCTCCGCCAGGTGCCCCCGCATGAACCAGAAGAGCCAGAGCGCGCCTGCTAAGCGAAGCCCGAGCTCTGCGGGTGGCGGGTACTGAGTGCCCGATTGATCCCGAGAGACAGGTAACGGCCGATCCTCCCTGGCACCCGCCACCCAGGACCCGGCGCCCGGATCCATTGCCCAATCGAGGGCCGCGCGCAGGTTCCCATGGTCGGCCTCCAGGCGGTCGAGCCAGAGCCCCTGGTCGGGACCGACCAACTGCGGTTCCGCTCGCTCCACCAGGTCGAGAAAGACAGCGGCGTGCGCGGCGCGGGTCCTCGGCTCCTCACCGGCCGCCGCTAGTTGCTCCCGTCCGTACTCCCGAACCGTCTCCAGCATCCCGAAGCGCGGTCCGGCGGGTTCGTCGCCGTCACCCCCCGCGACCTGTTCCAAGAGGCTCTCGTTCACCAGCGTGGAAATGCCGTCGAGGATATCCATCCCCGGGTGAGGGACAGGGGGTGCGGGGTGCCGATCCGACGCCCCGGGCTTTGCGCCTCGCACCTCGCCCCTCGTCACCGCTTCCGCTGCTTCCAGCGTGAAGCCGCCGGCGAAGACGGTGAGGCGGCGGAAGAGGGCCCGGTGCGGTTCGCTCAGGAGGTCGTAGCTCCAGGCCATGGTGTCGCGCAGCGTCTGCTGCCGCGCTGGAAGGTCGCGCGGCCCGCCGGTGAGCAGCGGCAACCGGCGGTCGAGGCGAGCCACCATCGCCGGCGGCGACAGCAGCTTGGCCCGCGCGGCCGCCAGCTCGATCGCTAAGGGCAGGCCGTCCAGGCGACGGCAGATCTCCACCACCGCCGGGCCGTTCGCCTCGGTAAGCGCGAAGTCGGGCCTGGCCTCCCGCGCACGGGCAACGAACAGGCGGATCGCCTCGCACTCCTCCAGCCGTTCGACGGGCGGCAGCGCCGCCGCGTCCGGGACCGAGAGCGGCGGCACCGGGTAATCGTGCTCACCGCGGACCTGGAGGCGCCCGCGGCTCGTCACCAGCGCCGTCAGCCCGGGGCACGCGGCGAGCAGGTCGGTGACGAACGGGGCCCCGGCGACGACATGCTCAAAGTTGTCAAGCACCAGCAGCAGTTCCTGGTCTCGCAGTTCCTCGCGCAGCCGCTCCGGGAGAGGGCGCCCCCCGGCCTCGCGGACCCCGAGCGCCTGGGCCACCGCGGAGGCAATCAGGTCGGGATCGGCGATGGCAGCCAACGGCACGAATCGGACGCCGTCGGCAAGGTCGGGGGCCAGTTTCGCAGCCACCCGGAGCGCCAACCGGGTCTTGCCGACGCCACCGGGTCCGGACAGGGTCAGGAGCCGCACCTCGGGCCGCCGTAACAGATCCCGGATCGCCGCCGCCTGCCGCCCGCGCCCGATCAGCGACGTCAGCGGCGCCGGCAGGGAGAGGGGATCGAGGCGGTCGGATGGCGGTGCGATGGACACGGTTTGACCCCCGCGGTCGGCGGGCACGATGTTCCGGATCGATGTCACGATGATGGCGGTCGCTGGACGCGGCGTCAACCGCCCCGGTCAGCCGCAACGGCCGGGACGCCGGCTCCGTTCAGCCCGGCCAACGCGGCGCGCGTCCGCGCCATGAATGGAGGGAAGGGCTCCGTGTCCTGCAGAGGCGCGCAGAGTGTCAGCTGACACCCGGCGTCACGCGATCCAGCCGCGGTCCAATCCGGGCGGGTGAGTGCGTCCTGCGTGTCCCTCGCCTCCAACCATCCGACTGTGCGGACGGCTCCTTCTTCCTAGAACAACCGCAGGAGCACGAATGCGGCGATGCCAACGAGGATCACCAGGAGGCTCAGGACGGCGCAGCCGACGGCGAAGACGCTTCCCGTCCCGACCGTGCTTTCCGTGGGCGGGGATGGGACAGGCGCTATTTCCAGTCTGACAACCTCACCATCACCGCGAGAAACCGACATACGCACTCCCGGCGTTGCGGCGCTGGGTGGGCAGGTATCCGGCACCGCAGGCTCGGGATCGATCCCGGCCTCTGTGTCGGCGGCCTACTCCTGGAGGAAGAACGAGTCCATCAGCCACTCGCCGTCGACCTCGACGAAGTCGAGCGAGAGGAAGAACCCTTCGTCGCCTTCTTCGCCCAGGACCGAGATTGCCACCCGGGCCGTGGCATGGGTGGCGTCCTCGAGCTGCACGTCGCCGATGCGCTCGAACGTCACGGGCAGCGCCATGGCGGGCTCGAGCGCCTCGGCGACCTCCTGCAGGCTGGCACCGAGGGCGATTTCCTCGAGCGCGTCCTCGCTATGCAACGGCAGAAACCGCGCCGGGTCGCCCGTCGCCCAGCACGAGGTCGCCTGGCCGAGCAGGCGGTCGATGGCCGCTTCAACCTCCGCGGGGGCCTGGCCGCCACCTCCGTCCTCGTCGACGTCTTCGTCGGCATCCCCGGTCTCGCCGCTGCCGAAGATGTCGTTCAGCGATGATCCGGCCTTCTCATCGTCCTCGGCCGAGTCGGGGTCCTCGCCCTGGTCCTCGTCCCGAACGCCGCCCAGTGGAACGGTATCGCAGGGCTGGTAGCCGCCGAGGGAACGGGTCGTCAGGATGATGCGCCGGGCGGCACACGTCTCCTCAATCGGGGTTAGCGTTAGCTCGCCACCGGCCACCTCCCAGGCGTAGGTCGCCTCGGCGGCGTCGGCCTCCGGGTCGTTGCCACACGAGAGGAGACCGCCCTCGTCGGCGATGGTCAGCGTGTCACCATCCACCTCGTAGGTGCCGGTGACGACGACCCCGACGTCCTGGCGCGCGACCGTGTACGTGCCATCCTCGTTGAAGCTGACGTTCCAGAGCCCGATCAGGCCCGGGCCGCCGGGCAGCGCCGGCGGGAGATCGGCTTCGCCGATCGCAACGGTGAAGATGCCGAGCGGCTCGTCGACCTCCGCATCATCGTCGTCCTGCGCCACCGCGATCCCCGGACCGGACACCGCGGTCGCCAGCGTCAGCGCAAGCGCTAGGGCCGCGCAGCGCGAGAGGAAGCCGCCGATCCCGTTCAGCCAGGCCATTGTGCCGACCCATCCGGGTCCAGCGGACTGCCGCTTCATCGTGGGGTGCTCCTGTCGCTCGCGTCCTTGTCTCCGTCCGCGCCGGCGCCGACGCCGTCCTTTTGGGGGCGGGTGACGGCGTTGGGTGGACGAAGGATGACGCTTCGCCCGCCGGCCGGCAATGATCCGCGTCACGAATCGGGCGCTCGCCGTGTGGGGCGTGTTACGCTCCCGTTTGACGCTGAGGACTGGGAAGTCTAGCATGACCGGCGCTTCCGCTTTTCCATAACGTGCGGGTTCCGCGCCCGCGACGCCACCCGACGGACTCGGCCGGCCGAGCGACACGTTCGCGCACCGAGCGGCACGCCGCACCTACGACGATTGGGGGAAACCATGCGCGCGTCCACATCGGAATTGGGGCAGAGGTTTCAGGGCGGGCTCAGGTTCGTCCGCCGGCGGGGACGGCTGACGGCGCCGGGGCGACCGGGCGCGATCCGGGCCCTCGTCGTCGTGCTCGCCATGCTGGCCCTCCTCGCGCCGGCACCGGGTCGCGTCGCGGCCGAGGAGCCGGGTGAGGCCGGTATCCCGGTCGGGGATTTCCGGCTGCTGGAGCCGATCCAGGACGCGCTCGGCGGCTCCAGCTGGCTGATGGCCCAAGGCTATGACCCCCGGGTGGGGATGGGGTCGGTCGAGCGCGACGCGGGTGTCGGGATGGACTGGGGCGCGTACGCGGCGCCCGCGGGCGGCGGCAGCCGAGCCGGGGCCGCGTACGCGCCACTCGTGCCGGCCCGATCCGCGGCGCCGGCCTTTAGCCGCAACCAGATCGTCACCCGCCAGGTCGGCCTCTTCCCTATCCAGACCGAGCCGCACATCGCCGTCAATCCCCAGGACCCCGAGCACCTGGTCCTCGGCGTGATCGACTACAACTTCCCGGCGATGTCTTCCTACGTCAGCTTTGACGGCGGCGAGACGTGGGACGGACCGAACCAGGTCCGCTACTTCCAGGAGGACTTCACGGCGGCCGGCGACCCGGTGGTCGGCTTCGACCGTGACGGCAACGTCTACATCGTCTCGATCTCGCTCGGCTTCGAGGAGTTCCGGCTCGGCTCACTCGTCTCCTTCACCGAGATCTCGAGCATGGTCGTCTCCAAGTCGACGGACGACGGCCTGACCTGGGGCGACGCCGTGTCGGCCGCGCGCAGCACCGTCGAGAGCGAGTCGATTCCCGACGAGACCGGGCGCGAGCGGGGTACCATCACCGCCCAGTTCCTCGACAAGCCGTGGCTGGCGGTCGGGCCGGACCCGGACGACCCGGACAAAGACATCCTCTACCTGAGCTACACCGAATTCGCGACGAGCTACACCACCATCTACGCCGACGAACTGCCCTTTCTCACCGCGCCCGCCACCGAAACCACCATCCGAATGGTCAAATCCGAGGACGGCGGCGCCACGTGGAGCGAGCCGCTCGCCGTCAGTCCGACCGTGCTCCAGGCGGAGGGCGCCGGCGAGGAACCGGGCGAGGACGGCGAGCGCGGCGGCCAGGGCTCCTCGCTGACGGACGAGGATGACGACGGCGAGGGCGGCGGTCAGACGCAAGAGGAGGACGGCGTCACCGGCGAGGCGAATCAGACGGTGCAGGGCTCGCAGCCGAAGGTGATGGCCGACGGTACGCTGGTGGTGAGCTACCTCGACACCACGAACGATGGCGTCCAGGAAGGTCTGGCCACGATCATGGTCGCCATCTCCGATGACGGCGGCGAAACGTTCAACGATCCGGTCCAGGCGGGCGTCGTCAAGGAGCTGCACTTCAATCCGCGCAGCTCGACCTTCCGCTACTGGGGTGCCGCCTTCCCGCAGCTTGCGGTCGGGCCGGACGAGCAGATCTACGTCGCCGCCTCCGCCCTGCCCCCCGACAAATCGACCGACGACGGCGACATTTACCTCTTCCGCTCGCTCGACAAGGGAGCGACCTGGGAGGAACCGGTCCGCCTCAACCAGGACGACACCTCCCGCCTCCAGTTCTTCCCGTCGATTTCTGTCTCCCCCGATGGGACGTTGCACGCGATGTGGGGTGACATGCGGGATGACCCGGACGAGGCCCGCTACCACATCTACTACACCCGATCGATCGATCAGGGGGCGACCTTTGGCTTCGAGATCCCAGAGCAGGGTCTGCGGGTGCCCGACACCCGTGTTACCGACTTCCCGTCCAACTCCCTGCGCGGCTTCCCAGGCGGACGTTTCATCGGCGACTACTTCTCCCTGGCCGCCGCCGACGAGGACGTCTACATGGTCTGGGCCGATACGCGCCTTGGCGAATTCGGCGGCCCGAACCAGCAGATCGGTTTCGCTCGGCAGACGGCGATTGCCCCACCCGAGTTGTTCATGAACCCAAGCACCGGAGCGGCCGGGCGGGACGTGACGATCCAGGGCTTCCGCTTCCAGCCGAACAGCAACGTGGCCATCGACGTCGGCGGCATTACCGCCACCAACGTCCGCACCAACGAGAAAGGCGAGTTCACCACGAACATCTACATGCCGGTGGCGGGCGAGGGGGCCCGCAATGTCAACGCGTACGACGACACCGGCAACTACGCCACCGCCTCGTTCTACACCGAGTTCGGCTTCGACACGATCCAGCGCTCGATCGAGGAGCTGCAGCGGCAAATCGCGCAAGGGACCGGCGCGCCCGCCGCGCCGGATGCCACCGCGCCGACCGCGCCGTCCCCGGCGCCATCCAGCCAGCCGCTGCCGAGTCCGCCGTCGGAGTCGGCAGCGGCGCCGTCTCGGCCGGTCCTCGGCGCGATGGGCGGGCTGCCGGTTCTCGGCGGGTGGGGCGGTCTCGCCCTTGGCGCTGGCGCCTACGCGGTCCTCTGGGTGCGTCGGCGGCGCGGCGAGAGCTAAGCCGCCGACCCCCCCGCTCGGGGGAACCCGGCCGTGGCCGCGGCGTGTCCTGGGCAGGGCACCGAGCACCTTGGTCGTGAACCGTGTCTCCACCAAAGCCGGTGGGGTTGGTTTCTGTAGTCGTGAACACATCGTATGGTACGGTTCACTTCGTCAGTCCACTCCTCGCCATTCGAAGCACCCACCAGCCAGGCGCGCCTGTCGCGCCGCCACCCTGGGAGAAACACCATGCCCCGAGCCACCGACCTCCGCACCTTGATCGAGGCAGTCGCCGCCGGCCGGTTGACGCGGCGCGCGTTCGTCCAGCGGGCCACCGCCCTTGGTCTCTCCGCCTCGCTGGCCGGCGTCCTCGCCCGCGGCGCGGGGGCGGAGCAGGAGACCCCACCGGCCGCGGGCGATCCGGGCAACGGGCGAGTGGGACCGGCGGCAGAGCGCGTCATCTTCTCGTCGGTCGGCGTCGACCAGGCGCCGCTCAATATCCGCAACGGCGACATTGACCTCTACCTCTTCGGCCTTAAGGCGGCGGGGGTCCAAGAGTTGGAGGCGAATCCCCAGGGGGTGCGCCTGATCCGGGCGCCGGCCTCCACCCTCTCACTGATCCTCAACCCGGCCCCGGCCCGCGAGGGGGAGCTCAACCCCTTCGCCATCAAGGAGGTCCGGCGGGCGATGCAGTCGCTGGTCGATCGCGACTTCATTGCCACAAGCATCTACCAGGCACGGGCCGTCCCGATGCTGTCCCACGTCAGCCCCCTTGACTACGATGAGCTGACTATCTTTGAGACCGTGCGCGCCACGGGTCTCCGCTTCGACCCAGAAGGGGCGCGCGGGATCATCGCCCAGCAGATGCAGACGGCGGGCGCGACGCTGGAGAACAACGTCTGGACCTTCAACGGGCGGCCGGTCGTCCTCAAGGTCATCATCCGCGTCGAAGACGAGCGCCGCGACATCGGCGACCTGGTCAGCCGCGCGCTGGAGGGGGTCGGCTTTCAGGTTCAGCCGATCTACCAGCAGTTCGGCCCCGCCACCCTGGCGGTCTACGCCAGCGACCCGATCACTTTCCAGTGGCACATCTACACCGAGGGTTGGGGGCGCTCCGCCCCGGTCCGCTACGACGAAGGCGGGATCAACGCCTACGCCGCCCCCTGGCTCGGCAACATGCCTGGTTGGCTGGAGACCGGGTTCTGGCAATACACCCAGGAGGAGCTGGACCGGCTCGGCCAGCAGATCTACCGCGGCGAGTTCAACAGCAAAGAGGAGCGCGACGAGCTCTACCGCCAGATGACGGCCCTCGCCCTCGACGAGAGCGTCCGCGTCTGGCTGGTGACGGCGCTGCAGAGCTTTCCCGCCCGCGAGGAGCTGCGGAACCTGAACATCGACCTGGTCGGCGGGCCGAAGTCGCCGTTCTCCCTGCGTGAGGCGCTCGTCGAGGGCCGGGACGAGGTCCGCGTCGGCCACCTCTGGGTCTGGACCGAGCGCACCACCTGGAACCCGGTGGGCGGCCTCGGGGACGTCTACAGCTCCGACATCTACCGCAACCTCGTCGATCCGCCGCTCGTCAACCACCCGCACACCGGGCTCCCCCAGCCGTTCCGCGCCGAGTTCGAGCCGGAGACAGCCGGGCCGGACGGCACGCTGGAGGTGCCGGCCGACGCCGTCCTATGGGACGCGGCCGCCGACGCCTGGAAGGAGGTCGGCGAGGGCGTGACCGCCATCAGCAAGGTCACCTTCGACTACGCCAAGTACTTCCAGGTGCCATTCCATCATGGGCCCCAGATGGCCCCAGCGGACCTTATCTACAACATCGCCCAAGGGTTCGAGCTGGCCTACGACGAGCAGAAGCTCCAGATCGAGACGGCGCTTGGCATCACCCAACGCCCGTATCTGGAGACGTTCAAGGGCTTCCGCCTGCTGGAGGACGACCGGCTGGAGGTCTACGTCGACTACTGGCACTTCGAACCGAGCTATATCGCTTCCTACGCCAGCATCGGCGGCCTCGGCACCCCGTGGGAACTGCTGGCCGCGATGGACGACATCGTCTTCGAGCAGCGGCAGGGCGCCTACACCGACACCGCCGCCGCCCGCTTCAGCGTGCCGTGGCTCAGCCTGGTGACAGAGACCGACGCCCGGCTCGTCGACCGGACCATGCGCCGGTTCGCGCGGGAGGAATTCATTCCCGCCGGCTACTTCGAGATCGGCGGCCGCACACTCGTCACACCGGAGCAGGCCGTGGAGCGCTACGAGGCGGCTCAGGCGTGGTTCGACGAGCGCAATCTGATGATCATCTCCAACGGGCCCTTCTTCCTGGCGGCCTACGATCCGTCGGCGCAGTTCGCCGAGCTGCAGGCGTTCCGTCCCGACAACTACCCGTTCGCACCGGGCCAGTTCCTCTTCGGCGAAGCGCCGACGTTGACCATCCAGCCGCCGCCGGCTCCCTCGGTCCCCCTCGGCCAGGCGGTCGAGCTTCCGGTCACGGTCCAGGGACCGGGCGCGCTTGGCCTTCAGTACGTCCTGGTCGACCCGACATCCGGCCAGGCCGTCGCTTCCGGTCCAGCGACCGGCGAGGGTAACACCTTCACCGTCAGCCTGGACCCGACGGTGACGGCCACGCTCTTCCCGGGCATCTACCAGCTCTACCTGCTCGCCTCCAGCGACGCCGTCTCGCAGGTGGCCGAGCAACGGCTTGACGTCGAGGTGACGGTGTAGGGGTCTGAGCTGCGGTCAGGTGGGACCCGAGGCGTAACCGGCTGGAGATGGCGAGGGCGGCCGCCGCAGTCCCAGGCCGCCCTGGCAAAGCCGCCGGTCAGGACGCGACGCCGCCTCTCGTTAGGACGCTTAACTGGACCGCCAACAATGTTGTCGCAGACGACGCCATGATCGCCACCCTTCGTCAGCTCGCCGTGCGGGCGCTGACCCTGTTTGGCGTGCTCCTTGCCGTGCTCATCCTTCTGGTCGTTTCCCTCGGGGCGACCGGCTTTTCCGACGACCTCCTGGAAGCGCAGGTCATCGAGGAGGTCCGGGCGTTCCGCCAGGCGCAGACCAACATCGAGGATCCCGCGGCGCTGGAGGAAGCGGCCGAGAAGCGGCGGGCGGAGCTGGAGCGGTTCTATGGGCTCGACCGACCCTGGTACACCCGCTTGCCGGCCGCCGTCGGTCGCGTCCTCACGCTCGACCTCGGCGAGGCACGGTCGCTTCGGACGCAGGAGGGGAGTACCAAGGTCGCCGACATCGTGCTCGAGCGGCTGCCCTACACGGTCCTGCTGCTGACCACGTCGTCGGTTATCACGGCCGTCGTGGGCCTCTTCGTCGGCGTGCGGATGGCGACGCGGGTAGGGACGCGGCTCGACCGCGCGGTCGCCTACTTCGCCGCGATCTCCTTTGCCGTCCCGGCCTGGTGGCTCGGCATCCTCCTGATCCTCGTCCTCGCCTTCCAGCTCGACCTGCTGCCGGCCAGCGGCATGTACAGTGTGCCGCCGCCCGACGGCCGTTGGGAGCGGTTGCTTGACCTCGGTCACCACGCCATCCTGCCGATCCTGACGTTGGTGCCGGTCAGTGTCGGCCCGTACATCTACACCGTGCGGACGATGACCGTGACCGTGGCGCAGGAGGACCACGTTCAGCTCGCGCGCGCCAAGGGCCTGCCGGAAAGTCAGGTGACGAGCCGCCACATCTTGCGAGTCGCCGCCCCACCAATCGTAACCGGGCTCATTCTTGGGCTGGCCGGGTCGTTGTCGGGCTCGATCCTGGTCGAGACGATCTTCGGCTGGCAGGGGATGGGCCGGCTCTACTTCGACGCCGTGTCCGGGGCTGCCGACGAGGCTGTCATCGTCGCCCTCACCTTCGTCTTCACGCTCCTCTACGTTGTCGCGCGCTTCATCCTCGACATCCTCTACGTCCTGCTCGACCCGCGGGTGAGGTACGGCTGATGGCCGACACCTCCCCCAATATCTCCACTGCCCTGCCGGACCTGGCGCTGCCGCGCGAGCCCGCGACGGATCGTGGGCCGGAGTCGGAGGAGGGGCGCAAGCGGGAGGCTAGGACGGGGGACGACGGCGCGCTGTCGCTGCGAGGGGCCTTACGGCTGCTCCTGGCCGGAGGTTCGGGCAAGGCCGGCGTCGCGCTGTTCGCGGCGATGCTCGCCCTCTCCGTCTACGTCGTCCTCACGTATCCGCTCGACTTCGGCTCATCGCGCTGGAGCAACCCCACCGTCTGGGCCGACAACCCGAAGAACGCACCGCCCGTCTGGTCCTCGTGGCTCGGCGGGGACCAGGAAGTTGCCCACCTCGAGCGGACCCTCACCGCGCCGACGGAGGTTCGCGCCTTTCCCGCGGGTGAGATTCGAACCTACCGCATTCCCCTCACCTACGACGCCGACGAGTTCCCGACCGGCCTCTCGCTGACGCTGACCGGGATCACCTACCACGGGCCACGACCGCCGCAGATCGTCGCCTCACTGACGCGACCCGACGGCGGCCCAGTCCGTCTCGCTAGCGTCGCGGTCCCCGGCCCCCGGCCGGGTGAGACGGCACCGTACCGCCGCAACTACGACGACCCGTTGCGGGTGCTCCTCTCCGCGGAGCAGGGAGCGGCGCAGGCACTTCGTCAGGCGTACGCCGAGCGCTACCCGGGCGCCGTTATCCCGGCCGACCTGAACAATCGCCTCGCCGCCGGTCTCTTCGGCCGCCCCGCGGCGGACGGCTCGGGCCGGCTGGAACCGCTGCCCGGCGAGTACGCGCTCGAGGTGCAGGTCGTCGTGGCCGACGCCCGCGACGCGCTGACCTCAGCCAAGGTGGTCCGGGGCGGCACGGTCTTTGGTCTGATGGGGACGGACAACGGCGGACGGGACCTGTTCGAGGGCCTTCTCTACGGCTTCCCGGTCGGGCTCCTGATCGCCACCCTGGCCGCCATCCTCTCAACGCTGATCGGCGCCTCGCTGGGCATTCTCAGTGGCTACGCCGGCGGCGCCACCGACGCCGTGCTCCAACGCTTGTCCGACATCGTTTCGAACGTGCCGGTGCTGCCGCTGCTGATCTTTCTCGTCTCGGTCCTCGGCCGCCACCTCTGGCTGATCATCCTGGTCCTCGTCGCCTTCTCCTGGCCGGGGCTGACCATCCTGGTCCGTTCGATGGTCCTCCAGATCCGCTCCGGCCAGTTGGTCGAGGCGGCGCGCGCGCTCGGCGCTTCCCGGTCGCGGATCATGCTCCGTCACGTCTTCCCCCAAACCGCCCCCTTCATCGTCGCCCAAATGATCTTCTTTGCCCCGGGCGCCATCCTTGCCGAGGCGTCCCTCTCCTTCCTCGGTCTCGGCGACCCGTCGA
The DNA here is from genome assembly GCA_030447415.1 of Thermomicrobiales bacterium. Taxonomy (GTDB): domain Bacteria; phylum Chloroflexota; class Chloroflexia; order Thermomicrobiales; family UBA6265; genus JAUJOZ01. The sequence continues at coordinate 34,382 of JAUJOZ010000010.1, forward strand.
TCCCGACCTGGGGTCAGATGCTGGAGGCCGGCTTTCGTACCGGCGCTCTCTACGTCGGCTATTGGTGGTGGGTCCTGCCGCCGGGCCTGCTGATCGTCGTCACCGCCCTTGCCTTCATGCTCCTCGCGCTGGCGATGGAGCCGGTCGTCGACCCACGCCTACGCAAGACGACCTGATGGAGGAGGCAGGAGACAGAACGGGGGTAAGGTGACCGACCGGGCGCGGCATGCCGTGCGCCTGATCTCACCCTCTTCCCCATGTCACCTACCGCGCCGCCGTCTTGCCGCCTCGTTCTGCTGCCCTCGGAGGATGCTATGGACCCCGTCGTCGCCACCGTCATCGAGCTGTACCGGGCGGTCCACGCCCAGATGCGGGAGGACGTGCGCGACCTGGACCCCGAGGCGCTCAACTGGGCACCCGCACCGGAGGCCAACAGCATCGCCGCGCTCATCGTCCACACCCTCGGCTCCGAGGCCGAGGTCCTGCGCACCGTCCGCGCCGTCGCCGGCGAGCGCGATCGGGACGCCGAGTTTCGAGTCCGGGCGGACACCGCGGCCGACCTGGCACGACGCCTCGACGCCGCCGATGCCCTCCTCGACGAGCTCGGTGCCGGCATCTCCCCTGACGACCTCGGCGCCCTCCGGCCCCGTGGCGACCGCCCGCCACAGACGGGTCTCTACTGGCTGGTCTCCAACTACGGCCACGCCCGCGAGCACCTCGCCCACCTCCAGCTGACCAAGCAGATCTACGAGGCGCGACGGGCCGGGGCGAGCTAATTCGACGCAGCCCTACAGCTGGATCCTCACGTCGCCGTAGGGTGCATCCCCGTAGGGGAGGACAATGTGCCCTCCCGTGGCCCGGTCGACCAAAACGGACGTCCACAACCAGGTGGGCACACTCTCGGCCCGCGACCGATAGGAGGGTTGAGGACTAACCCCAATACGGTGTCCGGGTGATCGCTTGGCGTTGGCTCCCGCCGAACCCGGACGAACTCCCCGCTCTCGCGCACCGGGCGAGGAGTCGGGCGTGGGGGCGGACGTCCATGACGGGAACACCCGGTGGTCACCGGGATGCCGTATTACGACGCTTTCCGTCCAGCCTCCGGTAGCAGCCGCGTGAGCACGGCCATCAGCGCGTCCAGGTCGTCGACGGTGTTGTACCCCTGGAAGGAGATCCGGACGAGGTGCTTTCCTTCCCAGACGGTGATCGGCACCTCGATCCGGTACTCGCGGTAGAGGCGCCGCTCCAGCTCGAGCGCATCGCACGGTGGAAGGGGCGTGGCGATCATCTGCGCGAACCAGGGCCAGCCATTGTCGGTATCGGGCGAGATCGGCGATAGCCCGGTCAGGTCGGCCAGCCGCCGCCGCTCCTCCCGCGCCAGATCGTGGCAGCTCGCCCGCACCGCGTCCCAATTGTGTTCCCGCTGGAAGGCGATGGCCGCCGGCACCGCGACGCACCGCGTCCCAATTGTGTTCCCGCTGGAAGGCGATGGCCGCCGGCACCGCGAGAAAGGCGGCCGGGTCGCGGGTTCCCTGCCACTGGTTGCGCTTGACGAACGTGTGTCCGTCGGCCCAGCCCCAGCTGACGATGAGCGACTCGACGAACGGCTGGTGCTCCGGCCGGACGTGGAGGAACGCCGAGCCCTTCGGCGCGCAGAGCCACTTGTGGCAGTTGCCGGCGTAAACGTCGGCGTCGATCGCGCCGAGGTCAACCGGAATCTGACCCGGCGCGTGCGCACCGTCGACGATGGTAAGGATCCCTGCCTCCCGCGCACGCCGGCACAGCTCGGTGACGGGAAATGTCAGCGCCGTCGGCGAGGTGATATGGCTGAGGAAGAGCACCTTGGTTCGCGGCGTCACCCCGCCCCAGACCGCCTCGATAACCTGGTCCAGGGAGGTTATAGGAAGGGGCACCGGTCGGCGGACGTAACGCGCCCCCGTCCTGGCACACACGTGCGCCCAGGTCATGTCGAGCGCCCCGTACTCGTGGTCGGTCGTCAGGATCTCGTCGTCCGGCTTGAGGGGGAGGGAACGGGCCACGACGTTCAACCCCGAAGTGGCATTGGGGACGAAGACGAGGTCGTCGGCGCCAGCGTTGAGGTAGGCGGCGAGTTCAGCCCGTGCGGCGTCCAGGAGCGCGCCGCCGCGTCGCCAGAGGAACTCGACCGGCTGCCGCTCCAACTCCAGCTGCCACCGCTGGTACGCTTCGAACACCGGCCGCGGGCAGGCCCCGAAGGAGCCGTGGTTGAGAAAGACCACGTCCGGGTCGAGCAAAAACTGGTCACGGAGGGGGCTCGCCATACGGATGGTCTCATCTCCTGGGCTGGAGCGGAACGGGCATCGCGCCGACGGGGTAGACTAGCAGAGGCGCGTTGGCGCACGTCGCAACGGACCGGGAGTTGAGCCTACCCACCTCAGTCGCACGGGAAGGACCTGTGTTCCCTCCCACGCACGGCGAACCGGGGTGACGGCCGCTGAGGGCGATGATTTGCCTGTCAGACGGTCGGTGCCACGTTCGCGACGCCGAGATCGGCCACATGGGGCGCCTCGGGCATTGGGTTGGGAAGGGCGCCGAACCCCTGTCTACGGGACGAACGAACCGTCTAGCGCAGGCGGACGCCTCGCCCTAGGTTTGGCTCTTGCCTCGCATAGGATCCGACTTGATGTCCACCGCTTCTCAAGCAACCCTCATCCGCGGCGCCTGCCCGCACGACTGCCCCGACACCTGCGCCACCGTCACCGAGGTCCGGGACGGCCGCGCCGTCCGGTTCTCCGCCGACACCGCGCACCCCATCACCCGCGGCTGGCTCTGTGCCAAGGTCGGCCCTTACTTGGAGCGGGTCTACCACCCAGATCGACTCAGGCACCCGCTCCGGCGGGTCGGCCCGAAGGGAAGCGACCGTTGGGAGCGGATCGACTGGGACGAGGCGGCCGCCGAGATCACCAGCCGCTGGCGAGCGATCATCGCCGAGCACGGGGCCGCCGCCATTCTCCCCTACTCGTACAGTGGCACCCTCGGCCTGCTTCAGCTCTCGGTGTGCAACGAGCGCCTCTGGAACCGGATGGGCGTTAGCGGCCTCGATCGGACCATCTGCGACGCCGCGGCGCGCACGGCGGTCAACGCGACCCTCGGCGCCCGTTGGGCCCCTGACCTGCGCGATGTCCGCCACAGCAAGCTGGTCATCCTCTGGGGCCACAACCCCGCCAGCACCAGCCCCCACTTCGTCCCATTCCTGCGGGAGGCGCAGCGGGGTGGCACCCACGTCGTGACCATCGACCCGCGGCGCACCCTCACCGCCCGCTCGGCCGACGAGCACCTCCAGCCCCGTCCCGCCACCGACGGCGCGCTGGCGCTCGGGCTGATGCACGTCCTCTTCGCCGAGGGGCTGCACGATGAGGCGTGGCTGCGCGCGCACGCTCTCGGTTGGGAGGCCCTACGCGAGCGCACCGCCGCCTACCCGCCCGACCGCGTGGCGGCGATCACGGGGGTCCCCGAGGAGACCATCGTCCAACTTGCCCGCCGCTATGGCACCACCAAGCCGGCGCTCCTGAAGTTTGCCGACGGCGTCCAGCGCCACGGCAACGGCGGTCAGACCGCCCGCGCCCTCGCCTGCCTGCCTGCCGTCGTCGGTCAGATCGGCGTCCGCGGCGGCGGTCTCTTCTATAGTGCGAGCGGCTACGTCACCTGGGACGCCGAGACCGTCGGCCACGCCTCCGAGTGTCCCCCGACGCCGCGGGTCATCAACATGAACCGGCTTGGGGCGGCTCTCACAGGTGAGGTCCAGGATCCGACGATTATGTCACTCTACGTCTTCTGCGCCAACCCCGTCGCCGCCAGCCCCAACGCCGGACTGATCGTCCAGGGGCTCCAACGCGAAGACCTCTTTACGGTCGTCCACGAACAGTTCCCGACCGACACAGCGAGATACGCCGACATCGTCCTGCCGGCCACGAGCCAACTGGAGCAGGTCGACCTGCACAAGCCGTACGGCCATCGCCACCTCCAATACAACCACCCCGCGATCGCGCCACTCGGCGAGGCGAAGAGCAACTGGGACGTGATGCGCTTTCTTGCCGCGGGCATGGGCTACGACGAGCCGTGGCTGAAGCAGGAACCCGAGGAGGTCCTGGCCGAGGTCCTCGACGCCACCCGCGCCACCAACCCGCTGCTGGACGGCATCACGCTCGACATGCTCAAGCGCGACGGCACCGTTCCCTTCCGCTTCGCCCCCGGCCAGGACGTTCCCTTTGCCGACGGTCACTTCCCAACCCCGTCCGGCAAGGTCGAGCTCGCATGCGAGGCGATGGCCGCCCACGGCCTCGATCCCCTCCCCGAGTACATCCCCCCGGTGGAGTTCGAGCGCGACGGCGGTGCGGGCAAGCCGACCGACTCCCGTCTGGTCTTGCTCACGGGCGCCGCCCACCACTTCGTCACCACGAGCATGGCGAACCAGCCGACTCTGGTGGCCAAGGAGGGGACGCCGTTCGTGGAGATCAACCCGCAGGACGCCGCGAGCCGCGGCATCCAGCCGGGGAGCGACGTGGTCGTCGAGAGCCCACGCGGCTGGTGCAAGCTGCGAGCGGTCGTGACCGACGACGTGCCCGTGGGGGTCGCCGTGGCGCCCAAGGGCCGGTGGGCCAAGCTGTCGCCGGACGGCCGCAACGTCAACTGGACGACCCCCGACGCTCTCGCCGACCTCGCCGGCCAGAGCACCTTCCACAGCAACCTGGTCGACGTCCGTCCAGCGGAATGATGTGCGGGGCGCGCCTGACGCGGTGTCCGGGCCCAGCGCGACCACCATGCAACGAGGCCGATCCGTCCCTGGTGGGAGGGTCGGCCTCGATCATTCTCGCGGCGGAGCTTCTCTGCTGAGGGCACGCGGCCGGGCGCCCTCGCACGATCCCAGGCGTGACGCGTCGCGTCGACCGCCCCGGCCAAACGCCCGGACGTGTCGTCCTACGCCAACAGCCGTTCCGCCTCCCGGCGGATGGCGTCCTCGATCCGCCCTTTGAAGGGCATTGCCGCGAACGGCAGGTCGCCGACCAACTCGACCTCTGCGGGCCGGACATCGAGCGTGCCCGACACGTTGAACCCCATCGCCCGGAACGAATACTCGCCGCGCCCGTCGCTCCACCGCTCCTGGAGGTCACTGATCTGGCCGCCGTACTGCCGGGTCAGGTCGGCGAGGAGCCCGCGGACGCGAGACAACGCTTCTTCCTGGGACAAGCGGTGGGGAACGACGACGGTCATCTTTGGCATCGGCAACCCTCCAGCAGCACGCAGCGGGGCATCGCGGGCCGCAGTATGGCACGGCGATCCATCCCTTCGCTGGCCCGTCAGAGGGCCGACGGGTCGTCGCCAAGAGCCGAGGAGGGGGAGTCACGGGCTGCGCGAGGAGCCTGCGGTCCTACGTCCGGCGGCTCCAATCTCCCCCTCTATGATCCCTCGAGGCCGTGTGCTATCGTAGGAATCAAGGCTACGAGCCACTGGCCGATCGGTCCCCGATAGGAGCGACCCTGTTGCGACGCCATCACCCGCCGGTGCGTCCCCGCCCCGGCATCCCCGGTGAGGACGTCTGCCTGATGCTCGACGCACCGCTGTCCTAGCACCCTGGCGCAGGAGGACAGCGGGAGCGGGCGCGCGGCACAAGAGTGCGGCCCCCTCCCCATGCTTATGGGGGTCGAATGGTCGTGCACGACGAAGGATCCCGGGACCCAGCGGTCGCCGGGGCGGATCGAAACCCCAACCACGAGGATCTCCACCTGAACGGCACCGAGGCGCAACCGGCGTCCAATCGGCTGACTACCGGGCGGCTGCGTCGACTCCGCTCTCGGAAGCCGACTGGCCTCTGGCGTCATGCTGACTTCGTGCGATTCTGGGCGGCACACACTGCCTCCCAGTTCGGCTCGCACGTCACGCTGCTCGCCCTCCCGCTGGCCGCCGTGCTCACCCTCGACGCCTCCCCCGGCCAGATGGGCCTACTGGCCGCCGCCGAGCGATTGCCCTTCCTCCTCTTCGGCCTCTTCGCCGGCGTCTGGGTCGACCGTCGCCGACGCCGCCCGCTCCTTGTCGGCGCGGACCTCGGCCGGGCAGTCCTGCTCGCGCTGATCCCGCTTGGGGCGCTCGTCGGGTTTCTCCGGATCGAGCTGCTTTACGCCGTCGCGCTGCTGGCGGGCACGCTCACCCTCCTCTTCGACGTCGCCTATGTCGCCTACCTGCCCGCGCTCGTTCGCCGCGACCAGCTCGTCGAGGGCAACAGCAAGCTGGAAGCAAGCTACTCCGCCGCACAGGCCGCGGGGCCCGGACTGGCGGGTATCCTCGTTGGTCTCGCCACGGCTCCCATCGCCATCGCCGTGGACGCGGTCTCCTACCTAGTCTCTGCCGCCCTCCTGGTCCGCATCCGTGCCCCGGAGCCGGCACCAGAGACGACCGCGGGGACAGACCACCCCATCCGCGGTGTTTTCCGGGAGATCGGTGAGGGGTTGCGACTCGTCCTCCGCCACCCTCTCCTCCGGGCGATCACGGCCTGCGGTGTGACGACGAGCTTCTTCGGCTACGTCTTCCTGGTGATCTACGTCCTCTACATGTCCCGCGAGCTGGGGCTGGGGCCCGCGACCATCGGTATCGTCCTCACCGCCGGCGGCTTCGGCGCCTTCGTCGGTGCACTCCTTGCCGGGCCAGCGGCGCGGTGGCTCGGCGTCGGCCCGGCCATTATCTGGGCGCAGGTCGCCTTTGCCGTGACCGGCGCGATGGTGCCGCTGGCGGTGGTCGTTCCGTCCGTCGCGGTTCCGCTCCTGATCGCCAGCGAGGCGGCCCAGTGGGGCGTCCTCACCGTCTACACCGTCAACCAGATTAGCCTCCGTCAGGCCATCGTCCCCGAGCGTCTCCTCGGCCGCGTCACCGCCACCTCCCGCTTCCTGGTCACCGGCAGCGCGCCGCTGGGCAGCCTCGCCGGCGGCGCCCTCGGCGGCTGGATCGGCCTCGGTCCCACGCTGGTCGTGGGGGCCATAGGCATGATGTTCGCTGCGCTCTGGGTCGCTGCCTCTCCGCTTCGCACTCTCCACGCCCACCCGCCCCACCCGGACGACCTCGCGCCGTCGAGAGATCAACCAATCGCCACGCCCGCGGGAGACTGATGGAATGGATGGAACCGGCCGGACGACCCCACGCCGTACCGCCAAGGCGGGCGCAGGCCGGCTACCGGCATGAGCCGTCGTGATGCCCCGGTGCTCTCTCCTCGACCGCGGAGGGACTCCGTGGGTTGACCGCAGCGTCTTCGGCCCGGCGGAGGGCGCGGATCCGACGGCGACACTGCCCCCCAGCGGCCCGGAATGCGATGCGCCCCCCTTCACCTCGTGGAGAATCCTCAATGACTACCACCACCTCGATCGACTGGGATGCCGCTGGTGCTGAGACGATCGCCCACCTTCAAGCGATCATCCGCTTCGACACAAGCAATCCGCCGGGCAATGAGACGGACGCCGCCCGCTACATCGCCGATGCCGCCCGTGCGGAGGGCATCGAGGCAGAGATCGTCGAGAGCGCGCCCGGCCGCGGCAACGTGGTCGCCCGACTGCGATCTCCACGGCCAACCGCCCGCCCGCTCCTTTTGATGGGGCACACCGATGTCGTCGGCGTTGAGCGGGACGCGTGGAACCGGGACCCGTGCGGCGGCGACCTGATCGACGGCTATGTGTGGGGCCGTGGTGCGCTCGACATGAAGAGCCAGGTCGCCGCCGAGTTGACCGCCCTGCTGCTGCTCAAGCGGCGCGGCGTGGCACTCGACCGCGACGTCATCCTCGCCGCATTCGCCGACGAAGAGAGCGGGGGCAACTACGGCGCTGGCTGGATGTGGGATCACCGGCGCGACCTTCTGGACGCCGAGTACGCGATCAATGAGGGCGGCGGTTGGCCCGCCGACATCGCCGGGCGGCGCTTCTACGTCTGCCAGACCGGCGAAAAAGGAGCCTCCCGCCTTCGGATCACCGCGCGTGGGCCCGCCGGCCACGCCTCCGTCCCGCTCGACGACACCGCCATGAAGCGGCTCGGCGCGGCGCTGGTCGCCCTCCACGCCTGGCAACCACCAACCATCATCACGCCGCCGGTCCGCCAGCTGCTGGAGACGGTCGCTTCCGCCCTTGGTCCCGACGGCCCGGCGCAGGTCCAGGCCCTCCTCGCCAATCCGCGGTGGGACGATCTCGCCCGGCTCCCACTCGACGACGAGATCCGCCTGGTGCTGCGGGCCACGACGCACAACACCGCCGTTCCGACGATCGTCCGCGGCGGCCACGTCATCAACGTCATCCCCTCGGACGTGAGCGTGGACATCGACGGACGGATCCTGCCCGGTCAGGACCCGGAGGACTGGCGCCGGCAGGTGCAGGAAGCCGTCGGGCCGGACGTCGAGGTGACGCTCCTCTCGCGCGAGCTCGGGATCTCGGCCGACCCGGCTTCGCCCCTCTTCGATGCCATCGCGGCGACGATGGCAGAAGTGGCACCCGGGGGCGTCGTCGCGCCCTACCTGGTGTCGGGCGGGACGGACGCGCCGAGTCTGCCGGAGACCAAGGTCTACGGCTTCTTCCCGCTCGTCTCGACGGAGCGGGCGGCGCTCTACGCCACCCTCATCCACGGCCACGACGAGCGGATCGCCGTCGAGGATCTGGTCGTCGGCACCCGCTTCCTCTACGAGGTGGTCACCCGCTTCTGCGGCGCATGATCGTTGGCGTGTTTGGCGAATCAGAACCGTTGGCGAGGGCCGGGGTTGCGGTTCCCGACCAACCCCGCTATAGTGCCTTCCATGAACGACCGCGGGCGCACCACCACCGGCACCATGGCGATGACCGTGATCTCCACGACGGAGATTACGACTATTCCGCCTGCCGGTTCGGGGGTGCGCGGCTAGACGAGGTCGCGGCGCACCACCAGACGGACCGGCAGGCGGGAGCGGCAACGCACCCGCTTTTTTGTTTGAGATTTGGAGCTTCGTCATGATCGTGCTCAAGTTCGGAGGGACGTCGGTCGGTGACGCGGCGCGGGTGCGGGAAGCGGCGGCGATCGCCGAAGCGCAGCCGATGCCCCGGGCCGTCGTCGTTTCTGCCGCGGGCGGCGTGACGAACAAGCTGCTGGAGGCTGCGCGCGCCGCGGCGGCGGGGGACACGCCGCAGGCGCAAGCCGCGGCGGCGGCGGTCCGCCAACGGCATCTCGAAATTGTTCGCGGAATTGCCGCCACGGACGAGCGCTTGGTCGCGCTGGCGGAGTTGGATCAGCTCCACGCCGCGCTCGACGAGTCGCTGGCCTCGGTCACGGCGGCCGGGTCGCTGGCCGCGCGCGACACCGACCGGATCGTCGCCACCGGCGAAAAGGCGATGAGTGTGCTCATGGCTGCCACCCTGCGCGGGCGTGACACCCCGGCGATCCATGTCTTCGCCGATCGGGTCGTCGCCACGGACGGTCGCCACGGCAGTGCCCGTCCCGACCGCGCCCGGACCCGCGAGCAGGCCGCGGCCGTCGTTCGCCCCCTGCTTGATGACGGTCTCACCGTCGTCCTCACGGGGTTCATCGGCGGCGCCCCCGACGGCTCGACGACCACACTCGGCCGTGGCGGCTCCGACTACAGTGCGACCCTGCTGGGCGCGGCCCTTGACGCCGACGAGGTGCAGATCTGGACCGATGTCCCCGGCGTGCTGTCCGCCGACCCCCGCCAGGTGGCGGACGCGCGGGTGGTGCCCCAGGTGAGCTACGACGAGGCGCAGGAGCTCGCCCACTTCGGCGCCAAGGTCCTCCACCCCCGCACGATCCGCCCGGCCGTGGCCCGGGGCATTCCAGTCCGCATCCTGTCCACCTTCGCCCCCGACGAGCCGGGCACCCTCGTGACACGTGACTCCGCCGGCGCCAGCGACGGCCTGAAAGCGGTGACGGCGCTGCGCGGCCTGCTGCTCGTCACCGTCGACGTGCCGGAGCTGGAGGATCTGGCGGGCGCTTCGGCGAAGGTTTTTGGCGCGCTGGCGGAGGATGGCGTCGAGGTCATCTCCGTCTCACAAGCCTCCTCGCGCCGGCGGATGGCCTATCTCGTCGACGCCACGGCCCAAGGCGGGTGTGCCCGTGTCCAGCGGCGCCTGGTGGGCGTACTGGACGGCGCCGACTTCGAGGCCGACGTCGGTTGCACGGAGGACGTGGCGGTCGTCGCCGCCGTCGGCGCGGGCGCCGCCGCGCGGCCGGCGACACTGGCGCGGATGCTCGACGTGCTGGGGCGGGCGGCCATTCCGGTGCTGGCAACCAGCCAGCAAGATCCGAACGTGGCGCTGGTGGTCGCCGTACCGGTCGCCCACGCCGAGCGCGCCGTGCGGATCCTGCACGACGCCTTCATTCGTCCGCAGCCGGCGAGCGCCCGCGGGCGCCGGCTCCGCCGGGCGGAGTTACTGGCCGAGAGCGAGAGTCGGTCGGTTGATAGGCGATGGGTGTCAGGGGCTGGGGGGGGGGGTGGGGAGTTGGAATGGCAATGCGCCGACTCCATTCGCACCTCGCACCCCGCACTGCGGACCGAAGGGAGGGAACGACGTGAGTGATCCGAGAGACGAGCGGATTCCGGTGGCGGTCCTGGGGGCGACCGGGAGCGTCGGACAGCGGTTCGTGCAACTGCTGGCGCGGCACCCGTGGTTCCGAGTGGCGGAGGTGGTCGCCTCCGAGCGGTCGACCGGGAAGGCGTACCGGGAGGCGGCCGATTGGCGGCTCGATGCCGCCGTGCCGGAGGGTGCGGCCGATCTACGCATCAGGGACTACCGGGCGGCGCTGGAGAGCCCGGTTGTCTTCTCCGCGCTGCCGGCGGAGGTCGCGGGTGAGATCGAGCAACGGCTGGCAAGCGAGGGTCATGCGGTGCTCACCAATACCCGCACCCACCGGATGGAGCCGGACGTGCCGCTCCTGATTCCCGAGGTGAACGCCGAGCACGTCGCCGCGATCGAGGGGCAGCGGCGCAACCGGGGCTGGAGCGGCTTCATTGCCACCAACCCGAACTGTTCGACGATCCACATGGTGCTCGCCCTTAAGCCGCTCCAGGCCGCGTTTGGGCTGGACGCGGTGGCCGTCACCACGATGCAGGCGGTCTCTGGCGCCGGCTACCCCGGGGTGCCCTCGCTCGACATGATCGACAACGTCGTCCCCTACATCGGGGACGAGGAAGAGAAGATGGAGAGCGAGACGAAAAAGCTGCTTGGGGAGTACGACGGCGCCTTCCACCCGGCGGAGATCGTCGTCAGCGCCCAGTGCAACCGCGTGCCGGTGCGCGACGGCCACACCGAATGCGTCTCCGTCCGTCTCAAGGAACCCGCGCCGGCGGACGAGGTGATCGTCGCGTTCGAGGCATTCCGCGGCAAGCCGCAGGAGCTAGGCTTGCCGAGCGCCCCCCCGCAGCCGGTCGTCGTCCGCCGCGAGCCGAACCGGCCACAGCCGGCGCTCGACCGCGACACCCACGTCGGGATGTCCTCGGTCGTCGGCCGGGTCCGCCCCTGCCCGCTGCTGGGCACCAAGTTCGTCGTGCTCGGCCACAACACCGTGCGCGGCGCCGCGGGCGCCTCAATCCTCAACGCCGAGCTCTTCAAGGTCGAGGGCCTGCTTCCGGTCTAACGCCGTTGGGCAGGCGCGGGGGTACTTCGCGCGGCTGGGGTGGTGCGAGCCCCACGGTAGAATCGCTCGCCGTGCCTAGCGGCCGTCCATGTGGCGCAGGCGGCTCACTTGGCCTGCGGCACGCGCGGACGATCTACGGCTCGGACTTGGGACGGTTCGGAATGGTCGAGCGGTCGGTCAATCCCGCCGACCGCCGTCAGGTACTGGTCGCGCTGACGCCGCAGGCCGAGGCGTTCAGGCGGCGATTGCACGCGCTGCGACGGGCACAACTGCGCACGGCGCTCGACCGGTTGGCACCTGAAGAACGGCCGGTCTTCCTGCGGTCCCTGGAGGCCCTCGTTGCGGCGCTTCGTCAGGACCCGCAGACGCTGGCGGCCGAGGAACTGGCGAGCCCCGAGCCGGCGCAAACAACTGGAACGTAGCTCGGGCACGCGCCAAGCGACCGGGACGCACAGCCTGCGCGCCGGCGCCGTGACCACCCGGGTGGGCAGGGCGCCGGAGGAAACGAGGTCGACGCGATGAATCAACGGATCGTCCGCGCCGGGGAGGAGGCTGACCCCACGCCGGCGGGAGCCGCAGTCCGAACCGGACAGGAACGGGAGCGCAACCCCTGGCTGGTGCTCCTCGTGCTCTGCGCCGCCGTCTTCATGCTGCTGCTCGACACGACCATCGTCAACGTCGCGCAGCGCAAGGTCCAGGAGGGGCTCGGCGCCGACCTGCCGCAGATCCAGTGGGTGCTCGACTCCTACATCCTGACCTACGCGGTGTTCCTGCTCTCCTTCGGGCGGATGGGCGATGTCTACGGCCGCAAGCGACTGTTCGTGTTCGGGATGGCAGTCTTCACCGCCGCCTCCGGACTCTGCGCCGCATCAAGCTGGCTTGGCGATCTGGTCGGCGTATCCGGGGTCAATGCTCTCATCGCCTCGAGGGTGCTGCAGGGCCTGGGCGGGGCATTCATGATGCCGCAGACCCTCTCCCTGCTCATGGTCGTCTTCCCGCCGGAGAAGCGCGGCGCGGCGATGGGAATGTGGGGCGGCATCGTCGCCCTCGGCGCCGTCGTGGGGCCAATCGTTGGCGGGCTAATCGTGACCGACTACGGGTGGGAATGGGTCTTCCTGATCAACCTCCCGGTCGGCGTGGCGGCGATCGCGGCCACGCTGGCGATCGTGCCGGAGTCGGTCGACCCACGAGCGAGCAAGCGTTTCGACTGGGGTGGCGTGGTCCTGTCGGGCGTCGGCATCTTCGCGCTCGTCTTCGCCGCGATCGAAGGGGCCCGGCGGGGCTGGACCGACCCATTGATTCTCGGCCTCGTCGTCCTCGGGGCGATCCTTCTCGTCCTCTTCGTCTGGTGGGAACGGCGCCTCGCCGACCCGATGATGAAGATCGAGCTGTTCGCCCTGCGCAACTTCTGGGTCGCCAGCGTCGTCACGGTGGTCGTCGCCTTCGGCCTGTTCGGGATCTTCTTCCCGATGACGCTCTTCTTGCAGGGGGCGCTCGGCTTCTCGCCGATCCGCGCCGGGCTGACGATGACGCCGATGTCGCTGATGATCCTGTTCGCCGCGCCGCTGGCCGGCCGGCTGACTGACCGGATCGGCGCGCTGGATCCTGGTGACCGGACTCGCCCTGATGACGGTCGGCGTGCTCTTCATCATCACGCGCGTGGACGTCGACACCACCTGGCGCTCGCTGGCGCCGGCGCTCGTGGTGACCGGCACTGGAATGGGCATGACCTTCGCCCCGATGACGGCGGCGGCGATGCGGGAAGTGCCGCCGGGCATCGCCGGCAGCGCCTCCGGCATCATCAACACGATGCGCAACGTCGGTCAGGTGCTTGGCATCGCCGTCCTCGGCTCCGTGCTGCAAAGCCGCGTCGGGGTCCACGCCGCCGATCGCCTCGCTGGGGCTGGCTCCGATCTTGGTCTCGACGCGACGACTCGCGATCGGGTCATCGACCTCGTGCGCGACAGCCGATTCGAGGCGGTGGCGGGCGCCGCGCGCGGCACCGGCCCAGCTCGGCCTGTTGCGCGCCCTACTCCAAGGAGCCTTCGTGGACGGGGTGCAGGACACCTTCCTGGTCAGCGCCCTGGCCTGCCTGCTCGCCCTGGGAGTCGGGTTGATAGTCCACAACGTTCCGACGACGCACCGCGCGCCCGCGGCGGCCCGCGAGCCGGCCGCCGCCCCAGCGGACTAACGCGGTTCCTGCGTGGGAATGGAGACGCGTAACCCGAGGGTATGGACCGCGTCCGTCATTCGCCCGGGTCGTCGGGTCCGTGTCCGATGACCTCTAGCTGCCCGGCAACATCTTCGGCCAGCGCCACCGCCCCGCCCCGGAACTCGACCCAGAATCGCCCCGCGCGGAAGACGATCTTCCCGGTCCCCGGCATTGGTCCTTTGACGACATCGGCCTCATGAATCGGCGTGCCTTGCGCGTCGGTGAAGCCCGTGGAGTCCCGATCCATCACGCGCGCTCCTGACGGGTTGGGGGCTGCCGGCGTGGGTTCGCCGGATCCGCCCGGCCACGTCCGTCCTGCCATTCTATCCGGCGGAGCGATCGTCCTTGCCTGCCACGTCCTGAAGCAGGGCGAGCCCAGAGCAGCAGCCGTCTACGGTGGCGTTGGTCGGTCGCGGCTGGCGGCGCGTCTGACCTCGCGGACCCGGTCGATCTGACATCCGACCCCACGCCGAGGAGTCGCCGGCGGCTCCCGGACGCCGGACCATGCATCGGCGACCACTCGGTGGCGCGGCCTCGCGCCTGGTCGGCTCCCGTTGGAGGCGCTACACTGCCGACCCACGGCCAGATAATCGCTGCCTAAAATGGCATTGAAACCCCTTGACAGACTCACGGTGTACGGCTATAGTGTCCGTACAGTCCCGAGGAGCTAGGAGCTCCGAACCACCACCCACCGGGACCGACAACGGCGAGCGATGCTGCGGGGTTTCGCTCGGGACCGGGTCGGCACCAGGGCCGGACGGGAGAGGCGCACGCGTTGCGGGGCGACGTGCGCGGAACCCGGTTGGCGCGGGCGATGGAACGGCGGCCCGGTTCGTCGGGACTGTCATTTTGCTCTTTTGCACCACCCCGGCTAGTCAGACCGGACCGCGCATCCATAGGACCGCGAGCTGGATGACACCGGCTTGGCCGGAACTGCCGCGACGGCGCGTCGACCTGGTTGATCCATGACCGCCGGCCTCCTCGACGCGGTGCGCGCCGCGTGCGCCGACGTTGCCGAGCGCGCCATCCACGTCCGGCTCGACCCGGACCGCCTTCCCGTCTACGCCGCGTCGCTGCCGCTGGCCGAGGTCGCGACGCCCGAGTTCGACCCCCGATATCACCACGTCGGGGAGTCCAATGCGACGCTGGCCTATGTCCTCACGCTCGATGCCGTCAACTTCGGCTCCGGCTACTTCCCACACTTGCGCAAGCGACCAGGTCTTTCCGGCTACTTCACCGTCGCCTCGGCCCTCAAGGATCGCTTCGACGCCGCCGGCCCGTTCACCGCGTCGGAGTTGTCCGCCCTGGCCGCGACCGACTGCGCCGCCTTGTTCGGTCAGGAGCCGGATGACGGCCCGATTGCCGAACTGATGGGCTTGTTCGCGACGGCGCTCAACGACCTGGGGCGTTTCCTCCTGGACCGCTTCGACGGACGCTTCGCGGGGCCGGTCGAGGCGGCCAGGGCGTCCGCCGAACGCCTCGTCGCGCTGCTGAGCGAGATGCCGTTCTTCCAGGACGTCGAGAGCTACGGCCCGCTCGCGGTGCCGTTCTACAAGCGGGCGCAACTCACCGCGGCCGACCTCGCGCTGGCACTCGGCGGCGAAGGACTCGGCCGCTTCGACGACCTTGACCGCTTGACGATCTTCGCCGACAACCTGGTGCCGCATGTGCTTCGGCTCGACGGCGTGCTGCGCTACGAGTCGGCCCTGGCGGAGCGGATCGAGGCGGGCGAGCCGATCCCGGCCGGGTCGGCCGAGGAAGTGGAGATCCGGGCGGTGGCCCTTCACGCGGTCGAGCGCCTCGTGGAGATCTTGCGCGGCGCGGGCCAGGACGTGACGGCGATGCGCCTGGATTACCTGCTCTGGAATCGGGGACAGCAAGCGTCGTACAAGGCACGGCCACGACACCGGACGCGGTCGGTGTTCTACTGAGCGGCCGAGCCCCTCACGGCAATGCGAGCGACCCGGCGGGTTCCCGCCGGGCCGTTCTAGGTGGTAACGCATAGGGGATTCGCCTCCGCTCCAAAACCCTCGTGCTCATACAGCTGGACCCAGCGTCATCCTCGATCGCTGCTATTTCTCGATGTGGGCCTACGGCGAGGAGCGGACCTACCTTCCCGACCTCATCGCCGCCGTCGACCGCGTCAGCGGCACGGTTCCGGCGCCCCCGGTGGTCCTCACGGCCCCGGCCGACGAGCTCCGGTGCCGCTACGCGCGGGAGCCGGAGCTGTACCACTCGCTCGAGATCGTCCTACGGGCCAACGACCGATTCCCGTCGCTGCTCCCGATGCTAGCGACCAGCCTGCCATCGCTGCACACTTTAACGACATCGACCTCGCCCAACGACGGCTTCGCGCAAGTCGACGCGTTCCTCCAGTGAGGAGCACCTCGGTGGGTTCCGGCTACGGTGAGGGACAGCCGGGAACGCTCCAGGTCCAGAGCGTCTCGAGGGCGCGGCGGCAGGAGCGGTAGGCACGTCCGGGGCGGGCGCCGGACGCCTTGACCCTCCAGGCCTCAGGGTACCGGGATCGTTGCGGTGGTGGTTGCCGCATCTCCAGGCGTCAGGCGGCTTTCGTCGAGGGTGAGGACGAACCCCGGCGGGAGCTGGTCGAGGCGGGGTAGGCGACGCAGGAGCGCACTGGCCGCTGGCGTGGCTCCCGGCTCCGGGGTGGCGGGGGTGGGTGCCTCCACGCCCGTCGTGCGCCCCGCGAGCGCCAACACGTCGGGCAGGGGGTCGGTGGTGAGGCCGAGCGCACTCCAAGCGTGGACATACCGCCCGTCCTGGAAGATCAGCGCCGCGACGGCCAGGGGGCTCGTGGGGGACCCGACCCACCCGGTGAAGGCCGAGGACGCGTCCCCGACCCGGGTGGCG
Organism: Thermomicrobiales bacterium; assembly: GCA_030447415.1. GTDB lineage: Bacteria > Chloroflexota > Chloroflexia > Thermomicrobiales > UBA6265 > JAUJOZ01. Next base: position 51,087 of record JAUJOZ010000010.1, read on the forward strand.
CGCACCGGCTGCAGACCGACGAACCCGGGCGAGCGCGGCACCTGCTCCGCCACGATGGAGATGGCGGCCGCCGCGTGCTCCTCGGTGTCGAACTCGGCGACCTTGAGGGTGAGGACCACGAGTCCGACCTGCTGGGGGTGACTGGCCACATACCGTCGCTCGGCCGCGGCAACCTGCCCCGGTAGGGGCGGGACGGTGTCGGCCATCGGGGTCGCCTTCTGGGTCCCGCCCCGGCGACCGAGCCCCGGCAGCAGCACGCCGACAAGCACGACAACGAGCGCTGCGACGACGTTGACGACCCTCCGCATCATGAGCTCCTCCCCGCGCACGGTCCGCCGAAGCACGCCCGCGATCGTCATCGCACGGGGCGTCCGCGTTCCGTCTTGATGGCAGTACGAGGCGACGGCGTCGTCCGGATGGCCGTCCAGGCGACCGCGTCGACTGGGGCGAGGCGTCCCCGAGGAGCGGGCGCCACCGAGTCGCGGCCGTCGGCGCCCGGTTCCGCCACCGGTCCCAACGCCACCGCGGCGACACCCGGGACGCTGAGCGGCATCGGCCGCAGCGACGAGCCGGCGCGGATCCCCGCGATCCTCCGGGAGCGCGGCGACCTGAGTCTGACCGAGCTGCACCAGGCGCTTTACCACAACGTCGCTCAGCACCAGCTGCGTGCGGCGATCGCCCGATTGCGAGACCGGGGTGAGGTGACCCTGCGGCAGGAGCGGCGGGCGCGGACGGGGCGGGCACGGGTGGTGGTGGGGTTGGTGGGGAAGGGTTAGGAAAGGTCGGGTAGATTCTCTTTTTGCGGACCATCACGACGCACCCGATACGGGGAGGGCGCCATGCTTTCCAGAAAGCCGAGAACGACGCTCCTCGCTGCATCTCTTGTCCTGGGGTTCCTCTTTCTCGTTGCCTCCTATTGGGCTGATCGACGTGCCTTCCACTCCTGGCTCCAGGATTTATTGATGAATCTGGCCATCACATTCCTCGGCGTCGTATTCGCTGTTGCAGTCGTGGACGAATTGATCCGTCGCCACGAGGATCAACGCTGGGAGCGAATACGTCTTCGTGCCCGAACGCGAATAGATAACATCCTCACCGGGACAGTCGCCCTGCTTTCCGGCCTCTTTGGCGTGCCGCTTATGGATCCCTTACCGGTTGCGGACCGTCTTCGCGAGGATCACGCCTTTCGCCGAACCTTTACGATGGACTTTGCAACGACGCATGTTCTGCCGGCGGCCATGGATCCCATCAGCGGCCCACTGCGGCTCGGAGAGGTCGATCCGATGCGTTGGCAGCAGCTCGCTGAGAGAATGCGAAGCGCGGGAGCGCAGCTGGACCGCCTTGCAGCGGATTTCTCGGACCGACTGCCGCCGGACCTTCAAGAGGTCGTGTTCGAGTCTAGCGACGCGATGCAGGCGTTCGCGTCCTGGCACGATTTGGTCGGGTCCTACCTTGGATCCGGCTACTCCGGGATCGGCTCTCTCGACGCACCAGCCACGAACGAGGATGCCGCCATTCTCCTTATGCGACAGGGAGCGGTCGCCGTGCTGAACACGTCGATTGCGTTGCTCGCCTACCCCGACGAACGGGACGGGTCTCGGTTGCCATAGGGCACCATTGGACACGGTCCTCAATGGCCCACACCAATAGGTGATCGCTCGATGGAGAACTCGCAATCGTCGCACCGTGGTACATGCGGGCCGTGACCCTGAAGCGCACACAACAAGGGTACATTCACGACGAGAGGACGCCCGCAATCGGCGCAGTAGGTGCGAAGCAGGCCACCGTCTGCCCACTTGGCGGGTAACGATTCCTCCAGATCTGGCACCTTTGCCTAGCTCGTCGGCCCCGGATCCATCCCCCGATCCTCGTCGAGCTCCCTGACGATCCCGGACCCGATCAGCACGGTCTCCCGCGCGTAGGCCTCCAACTTGCGGGTCCTCCTCAACGACGCCGTCCGGCGCACTGAGAGGAGGCCCCCGTGGACCCATCGCTCGCCGTCCTCGCCCTTATCAACCTTGCGCTCGGCTCCGCGGTCGCTGTGCTCGTTCTCGGTGCCGATCGGCTGCGCCAGCGCCTCAGTCGCCGCCGGCGGTGACCCCTTCCTCCGAAGGTCCTGCGAATCGAACAAGGGACGCTTCTCCCTGCCCTCCACAGGAGCCAGCCGTCCACGGGACAAGCGAACGGCCCCGGGGTAGTCAAGCCGGGGCCGCTCACCGCATGGAAGGTGTTACCAGCCCCGCCAGGGAACGGGACCAGCCCCGGCATCATCGCCGATGGGTCGCCACGGCAACGGCCCGACACAGCGAACGGCCCCGGGTGAGAGTCCAGGGCCGTTCGCATGACCGACGCCGATGCGGTCGACGCCGGCTCGCGCATCATCGCCCAAGTCTCGAGCCCAAGCAACGGTCCCGTCCATGGCATCCCCGCCCCGCACGTCGTGGCATCAGGACGAACCGCCCATCCCGGTCTCGTGTCGCTTCGGCAACACGTCGGCGGTGCCGTCGCAACGCCCACCCACTACACTAGGAGCGGGTCCCTGGCGGATGGTCGGATCCTCTTCCCTCCCGGCTGCTCCCGTGCCCACACCAGGCCCCCGCCATCCACGGGGGCCTGGGCTTTTTCGCGCCCCGTTCCTAGCTCGTCGGCCCCGGGTCCAGAACCCCGTCGCCATCGGCCTTGACCGGTCCGCCGACCAATCTCGTGTTAGGGAGGTGTGACGGCGCCCAAGATCGGACCGAGCTGATCGAGGTCGGGGAGTGACGCTGACCCGGTTGATCTGTTTCGCAACGCCGCGAAATCCGTAACGCTCTCTGCCAGCACAGCCTGAAGGATTTGCCACAGCGGCGCGACGTGACCTGGACGGAGCGCCTCGGCAGAGAAAGCGCCGAGCTTTCCAACGTCAACCACCGACTGTAGAACGGGGCCGGCATTGTTGTGGACGAAATCCTTGAAGGAATCAAAATTGAACAATAACGACTGCATCATCGCACGCCTTGCAAACACGGGATAATCAGGTGGCCATTCTAGCGGCCGGGGCTTCGGCGGCGCATCGGTGACCATCGCGAGGAGCTCGTCATCCCAGGTCTGCCCGGCAAAGGGAATCTCGACCAGCTTCGGATCGATACGGCGAAGCATTTCGAAGTGAAACTCTTCGAGATAGCGAGCCCTGGGTCCTGCGTTGTAGGTCGATCTCACTACCACTTCAGAGACAAAGATGAACGGCGCAAAGCCGATGGCATTGTGTGCACGCCATACGCGGCCAACCCAACGCGCCATCCGGTACTGGATACGGTGCCGGGAGGGCATTTGCGCAAACGGCGTGCCGTCCGCTTGGGCGAGATCCACGAACCCTTCGATGTCGCGAAGATTCTTCTCCCGAGCCTCCGGATGGAGCACTCCGCAAACATCTCCGGAGGCCAGATGCCGTTTGAACCAAGACAGGACGGCGTCCTTCGTATCGACATCTTGCCTGCCAGCAATGTTTCGCAGGCCCGCCTCTTGGCCGTGAAGCTCGAAGTTGCGGCGTGGCTCGGCGCGCGAAATGAGGTCCATCGGAGTCATCTCACCTTCGCTCACGAAAAGGTGGAGCGGGAGGTGAGCGGTGATCGTTTGCCGATCGGCGGTTGTAGCAGTTGCGTCAAACCGCGCTACATGCTTTAGGCCCCAGTGCTGCGTTACAAGCTCGGCGGATATCACCTCTGGGCTGACAGGTGGGCCGTTGGTGAAGACCTCTGCGACTCGTTCCTTGTAGCCAGCAGAAATAAGTAGCGCAAGAAGTAGCCGACTATCCTTGCCGCCAGAAAGGGGGAACGTGATCGGAAAATCGGTGAGATCCACGACCTTCAACAGACACTTCAGCCCTTCAAACGCTTCGTCCCAATACGCTTGCCGGTCTGCCACGTACTTCTCAGCGAGCACATCACTGAAGAGGAAGTCGCCTGGTGGCGACACGATATCAGGCCTGCCAGACGCGATTCGAATCTGTGCCCCTTGGGGCACGGCGGATACCCCCTCGAACAGCGCGTCTCTGGAAAATGGCACCGCGTAGGTGGCGACCCATCGGACGAAATCGGAGCTGAGAGGGAAGCCAACGCCTCCATGAACAAAAGCGTCGACCATCGACGCCCGAGTCGAGAGAACGACAAGCTCCTCTGTTTCGTGAGCATAAAGTTGCACGGACGCGAGCAGGTTTCGGCGAACACGTCCATTTCCATGCTCGTCCAGATCAAGGAACAGGTACTCGCCATGCGCCGCTTCGCTGTCTGCGAAATGGCGTGCAACATCGGTAGCTGACGACAACGGCGTCATCCCGAGTTCTGGAATCAACCACCCGTTGAAGATCAGCAGTTGCTTGCTCGTCGGACGAATGCGATCCGCCGCATCGAGCGGCACGACGTCGTGACCCCAGGCCCATACATGTAACGTTGGGCACCCTGGGGGTGTCCACTTATAAGTCGCAACCGGCGCGGGCGTTCGCAGACCACGCAAGCGATCGGCAAAGGCTGGATCGCTGAACTGGGGCAGGTCTCGCCGCGACCATGCAAGGAGAAAGTCGATCATTGGCACCCCGATCATGTGCGGTGGAGCGGCGGTGGGGGGGAGCGACCGGGCGAGCCCAATCAACGCCATCCAGTAGCGGGCCGGCGGCGGTGGCGCCGGCCCGCGCATTGTGACCGAGGTCGGGAGCCACCGCAACGGCCCCCCAGGGGAATCCGCGTCCCTAGCTGGTCGGCCCCAGATCCAACACCCCGCCGCCGTCCGGGTCGTAGACCGTGCGTGGCTGCGACCCGGTCTAACTGGCGCAGTTCGCCCTTGATCTCAGCCCACGCCTCGGCCCGCTCCGCCTCCGAGAGCTCTGCCAGCATCTGGTGCAGGGCGCCGAAGGACTCCCGCGCGAGCTGGAGGTACTCCGCAGCCGTGGCCGTCCGCAGGGGCGCCTCGACCGTCCGGGTCACGACCTCACGGAAGCCCGCGCGGCGATAGGCCTCCTCGAGTACCCCAGGAGCACCCAGACTGAAGGGGCCGGGCTGGCCTGGCGCCGGCAGCGGCAACTGGGCACGTCGGCGAATGATGCTAATCGGAATCGAGAAGAAGCGGTTGCGCTCCGGCGTCGAATAGACCATCGCGGCCACCCGGCCACCCGGCATGAGGACGCGCCGGATCTCAGCCAGGGCGCGTTGCTGATCCGGGAAGTAGATCAGCCCGACCCGCGACAGCACCACGTCAAAGGCGGCGTCCGGCAGGTCCAGGTGCTCGCCGTCCATCGCTTGCGTGGTCAGGTTGGTGAGCCCCTGGGTCTCGGCCGCCCGCTGGGCGTAGGTGAGAATGGTGGGAGAGATGTCCGTGGCCAGTACGGAGCCGGTCGGGCCGACGCGCTTCGCCGCCGTGATGGCCGGTTCTCCCGCCCCCGCCGCGACATCGAGGACGCGGTTACCCGGACCGACCCCAGCCAGGTCAAGCATGATCTCGGTGGCCGGCCCGAGCCAGGCCTGCAAGGTCGGGGTCCAGCGATCCCACGCCTCAGACGCCACTTCCCACTGCTCGCGGGTCGTCGCCTTGTACCGGACGGGATCGAACGCTGGTGCCGCTCCCTCGGTTGTCAAGCAGTGCCCTCCCTGCCTGCACCTATCTGCCCGCGACGTCCGCCCGGCGGCCAATCCTATCAAGTGTGGCGTTCAGGATGCGGCGGTGGAGGGCGGAATCAGGCGGACAACGCCCATGTCCCGCACGAGTTTCGAGGTTATGGCAGAAAGGGTCGTTTTTGAGACAGCGATGGTGGGAGCATGATCCTCACGGTGATCGCCCCACGCCGCCCCATCCGTCGCCATCGCGGCGCGGGCTGCGACGTCCTCCTGGCGGCCGGTCATCGCCCAGCCGCGGCCGGCGTGCGGCTCGCGCGGCCATGACCGGAGGGCCACGTGCGCCAACTGGGGGAGGTCGGTGACGCAGGGTTCTCACGGGCGGCGCGGAACGGCGTGGCCGCGGTGGACGAGGCGCTGGTCCGCGACGACGCGCTCACCGGGCCTGACATCTTGACCCCGGGAGGAGTCTCGTCCTGGCCTAGCAGGGTGCTGAAAAAGCCGCTTCGTGGTCGGCGGTGACGGCGAAAGGGGCTTCGGCCGTTGTTGTCTCGGTTGCCCATTTCCGCTGGTTCCCGTCCGGTGCCCTGCTGGTGCCGCGCTCGGCGTCGACTCGCCCCTCGTGACGCTGCTTCCGCTCACCTCCCGCCGGCGTCGAGATCAACCGAGCCATACGGACGTTGTAGGCCGACGCGACGAGGTAGCGCGCGCGAGCCGGGTGCGCGCCGCCCCGCGGTACCGTGTCCGTCGGAACCCGCCGACCGTCTTCATCCAGCCGAAAGATCTCCTCTACTCGCTTCCGGATGCGCTGGCTCACGGTTTCAGCCGGGCCAGGACGTGGTCCGGCCGTCGATGGCGCTGCGCCGCCCGGTCGTGTTCTGCGCCACGTGGGGCGTGACCTTGCTTACGCATCGCAGCGACGCACTCGCGGGTGTCGTAGCCCTTGTCGCCACCGAGCGTTCGAGGACCAGGCGCTCCCGCGCCTCGTCGAGCAAGACCGGGACGAAATTGATCTCGGCCGTTCCCGTCGCCTGCGTCACCTGGAAGTCCACCAGCAGGCCGTGGCGGTTCTCCATCAATGCATGCCCGATGAGCGGGCGACCGCCTTGTCGACCATGCTGGCCATCCGCATGACGAGCATCGTTCCGGTCGTGCTCTGGTGGGTGGCGTTGGACCGGCGCTCGCCCGGAAGTCCTCCGTCGGGTTGCCGGGATCGTCCCGCTGGGCGAGGATGGCTCGTCCTTAGCCGGTGTTGCAAAACCTGGAGTCGGTCATCCAGGAGATGAATGCTGCCCACCGGTTCCCTTGTCATGTCGTGCCATTGGGTTCGCCCTCCACAGACGCGAGCCGGGCTGCGGTGGGTTTGAAGACGGCTCTTGGGCGGAAGCTCTTGAGGCTGCTGCCTCGTTGTGGGTCCCGTCCACCGTGAAATGCTGATCCGAGGTCCCGCATCAGCCTGCCGGCCTGAAACACCACCTCGTCGAAGAATTGCTGGGCGACCTCGTCCCGGAGCAGCCGCTCCCGGTTCTTGGCGAAGGTGCTAGCGGCGATGCACAGCCGGATCGAGCATGCCCAGGTCCAGGAACCAGCGGTACAGGAGGTGGTACTCCAGCTCCTCGCAGAAGAGCCCGCTCGCTCCCATCGAGTGAAGAGCGCGATGAGCAGGCCCGCTTTCAGCAGCCGCTCGGGATGGAGGGGCGGCCGTCGGCGGCGTTGCGGTCGAAGACGGGCGATGCTCGGCCAGCGCCCGGTCGGCGAAGCGCTTGTGCGCAGCGGGTGGTCCGACGGGATGGGCGTCCAGGTCGACAAGGCGAGCATGCTCAGCTGCAGGTTACCGGCCGCGCATCCGTCGCCCTCCTCCGGCGGCGCCCCCGCCGATCGCCGTCGTCTGTCGTATCGTCGTCCCGATGCCGTGCTAGGATGAGGTCGTGGTAATCCGATGCTTTCGCGACCGCCCAGCCAGGTTCGGTTGACGTCTTGACCATGCCGAAAGGACACGACATGAACCGCGTTGATCCCGACGCCGTCGGGGATGTCGAGCAAGCGACATGACACGGTCGGCGCCAATCTACGCGGAGCACACCGCGCGCTGACGTCCCCGATGCCGACGATCTTCTCGACGCGGCGCACCCGCCGAGCGACAGGGGCTGAGGTCGGCTGCGGAGGACATGTCACGGCGATGATGGCCGACACGGGCGCCACCGTGACCGGCGTTGACCTGGTTCCCGCGATGATCGAGACGACGCGGACGCTGCATCCGGACATCGAGTTTGTCCAAGCCGATGCGGAGCAGCTGCCGTTCGGGGACGACGCCTTCGACGTCGTTCTCGTCGAATTTCTCGATCCATCATTTCACACGTCCGGACGTTGTTTGCGCCGAGATCAGTAGCGGCTCAAGCCTGGCGGCCGGTTCGTCTTCGCCGGTCCCATCGAGCAATTCGGGTTTGGGGCGTTCATCGAGGACCGGCGCGCATCACACGGTGCTCGCGCTACCGCTCTACCTGGAAGCCCGCGGGAAGATGCCTGGTCAAGGACGCCAGCTTCGCCAGCTACGACGTTGCCGTCCGCCAGTTGACCTTGCGCTTGCCAGCCTCGAGCCGTTGCTCCAGACCGGGCGAATGTGCGAACTCTCGGAACTACCCCAGGACACACAGAACAAGATCAGATGATGATGATCCAACGGGCTGCACCGTACCGGACGGAGAACGGATACGCGTTCCCGGACCGGATCGTGGTCGATGGCCACGAAGTAACCACCGAATCGGATTGCCGTCCGTTGAGGCAGACTGCTTGCGCCCAATACCGAGCAGACCGTAGAAAATCTCCGGCAACCACCATTCCTGGTGTAGCGAGATGTTCTTCTACCGCCCGTTGAGGGCACGCCAGCTTTTTCAGCAGCCTGCTATAGCTCCCCTAGTAGGTGGAGACGCCGATCTCTTCCATCGCACCGGTGACGGCGAACACGACGCGCTCGCAGACGTTGGTGACACGGTCGGCGATCCGCTCCAGGTTGTGAGCCGCCCAGAGGAGACGGGTGGCGCGATTGACGGTGGCGGGGTCGGCCATCATGTAAGTGAGGAGTTCCCGGTAGATCTGGTCGTAGAGGTCATCGACCTGGTCATCGCGGACGGCCACTGCCCGGGCCGCCTCGGCGTCCGACTCGATGAAGGCGGTGATGCTATCGGCGAGCATCGAGCGCGCCTCCTCGCTCATGCGGGGCAGATCGACGAGCGGTTTCAGCAGCGGCTCATCCGCGGTCTGGATGACGATCTTGGCAATGCCCGCGGCGTGGTCGGCCATCCGCTCAAGATCGGTGACGATGTGAATGACGGCGGCGATCGTCCGCAGGTCGCTCGCCATCGGCGCCTGGGTGGCGATGACCAGGAGAGCCCGCTCCTCGGTCGCCCAGCGGTGCGTATTGATCTCGCGGTCACCGCTGACGAGCTCGTGCGCGAGGCGCACGTCCTGTCGCCGCATCGCCTCGACGGAGCGGGCGATCGCCTTGTCGACCATGCTGGCCATCGCGACGACATCGTCCCGCAATCCCTGGATCTGGTGCTCATACTCGATCCGGGTCATGGCTTGACCCTCCTCCGGTCGGAATTGACCCGTGACCGACGCTAGCCGAACCGGCCGGTGATGTAGTCCTCCGTCCGCTGGTCCCGGGGATTGGTGAAGAGCTGTCGCGTCGGGCTGGCCTCGACGAGGACACCCTGACGCTGCTCGTTGAGTGAGAAGAAGACGGTCTGATCGGAGACGCGAGCGGCCTGCTGCATGTTGTGGGTGACGATGACGATCGTGTACTGGCGGACCAGGTCCCGCATCAGGTCTTCGATCTTAAGGGTCGAAATCGGATCGAGGGCACTGGCCGGCTCGTCCATCAGGATGACGTCGGGGTTGATGGCAAGTGTCCGGGCGATGCACAGGCGTTGCTGCTGCCCGCCCGACAGCGCGAGCCCGTTCTGCTTGAGCTTGTCCTTGACCTCGTCCCAGAGGGCGGCTTGGCGCAGGCAGTGCTCGACCAACCCATCGGCGTTGCCCTTGAAGCCGTTGATGCGGGCGCCCCAGGCGATGTTGTCGTAGATGCTTTTGGGAAATGGATTGGGCTTCTGAAAGACCATCCCGATCCGGCGACGAACCTCCACCGGATCGACCCGTGGCCCGTTGATGTCCACCCCGTGGTAGTCGATCCGACCCTCGACCCGCGCACCGGGGACGAGGTCGTTCATCCGGTTGATGCAACGCAGCACGGTGCTCTTGCCGCAGCCGGAGGGACCGATGAGCGCGGTGATCCGATTCTTGGGGATGTCGAAGGCAATGTCGCTGACGGCGTGGAAGCTGCCGTAGAACACGTTGAGGTCGCGGATGCCGACGATCGTCTCGGCCAACCGTGCGTCGGCCGCCGGCGCGGGGCCGACGGGCACCGGAGCGCGGGTAGGGGCGTGGGTTGCCATGCGCCAAGAACCTCCTCAGCCCAATTGCCTGCTACCAACGGACGCGGCGACCGGCGCGCTCCCGCAGGACAATGGCGATCGAATTGAGCAGCAGCAAGAGCACCATCATCAGGATGATGCCGGCCGACGCGAACTCGCGGAACACCGCCTTGGAGTTCCCAAGCAAGTTGAACACCTGGACCGGTAGCGGCGAGTAGCCATCGGTCGGCGAGTTCGGCACATAGGTGATGTAGAGCACCGCACCGGCCACGAGGACCGGCGCGGTCTCGCCGACGGCTCGCGCTACGGCCAGGATCGTCCCCGTCAAGATGCCGGAAGCGGCGGCCGGCAACACGTGGTGGCGAGCGACTTGCCAGGGCGTGGCACCTAGAGCATAGCCGGCCTGGCGAAGGGAGAGCGGTACCGCCCGGATGGCCTCCTGGGAGGAGATGATGATGATTGGCAGCGCCAGCAACCCGAGCGTCAAACCACCCGAGATGATCGATGGCCCAAGGAAGTGGCCGAACTTGAAGAAGTTGACGAGGACCCCGAGTCCAAGCAGACCGTAGACAACGGACGGGACGCCTGCCAGGTTCGAGATGTTGAGCTGGACGATCTTGGTGAACCAGCTGTTCGGCGCGTACTCCTCGAGGTAGACAGCCGCACCGATGCCGACCGGTACGGCGAAGAGGGCGGCGATCGCGACGATCCAGAGCGTGCTGACGATGCCGTTGTAGAAGCCCGCGCGGCCGGCGACGATTCGGCTCTCGGTTTGACTGATGTTTTCCCAGAGCAGGTTCGAGCCAAGTTCTCCCCACCCCTGGGTCACCACTTGGGCGAGGAGCACGATCAAGATGAGGGCGGCTGAGGCCGTGGCGGCGCAGAAGACCGCGTGAGCGATCCCGGAGCGCACCTCGCGTCGCCGCAGCTGCGGGGTGGTGGCAAGCGGCGGGCGGGTCCCAGTGGAAGCGGCGCCCCGGCCGGTCTCCGCGATGGCACTCACTGGTACACCTCTCGGAACCGAGCGACGAAGGCGCGGCTGAGTAGATTGAGGACCATGGTGATCACGAAGAGCGTCAGACCGATCGCGAACAGTGAGTAGTAGCGCGGATCGGCGCGGGAGGTGTCGCCCTGGAGCACGTTGACGATGTAGCTTGTCATCGCCTGGGCGCCCTGAAGCGGGTCGGTCGGCACGCCCCCAACCTTCGCACCGCCGGCGACGACGATGATCATCGTCTCGCCCACCGCCCGGCCGAGCGCGAGGATGACGGAGGCGATGACGCCGGAGATAGCCGCCGGGAGGACGATCCGAGTCGATATCTCGAGTTTCGTCGCGCCGAGCGCGTAAGCCCCTTCCCGCAGCGAGCGCGGCACCGCCCGCAGCGCATCCTCCGAGAGGGAAGCAACGAGTGGGATCGTCAGGACGCCGATGGCGAGGCCGGCCGCGAGCACGTTGTAGATCGCGATGGTCGAGTTGAGTCGCTGCAAGATCTCCGGCGTGATGAAGGTGAGCGCGAAGAATCCGTAGACGATGGTCGGCACCCCGGCGAGGAGCTCAAGCACTGGCTTGGCGATGGAGCGGACGGTCTGCGGCGCGTATTCGCTTAGGTACACGGCCGCCATCAGCCCGATCGGAACGGCAACCAGCATGGCGATCAGGGCGTACGTGAGCGTCGCCGACACCAGCGGCCATACCCCCCACTCGCCGCGCTCGATCGTGCGGTTCGGGCGCCACTCGGTCCCGGAGAGGTAGTCCCAGAACGACACCCGCCGAAAGAACTCGTACGTTTCGAACACCAGCACGCCAACGATTCCCACGGTTGTCAGGATCGAGAGCGCGCCGCAAAGGAAGAGCACAATCCCGATCGCCCGTTCCGAGGCGCTCCGGCTGCGTGCACCCGACAAGTCGAGTGGCCTCGCTGCCGTCGGTGCGGCAGCGACGGCGCCGGCAACGGTCGGGGTGGTAGGCAGGGTTTCTCCCAAGGAACCGACTCCTCACCCGGGCGGCCGTCTCAGCCCCCGGCCAGCGCGTCGAGTCGGCCGCACTCGACGCGCTGGCACGTCGACGCCTCACCCGACGCCTGATCGGCACGCGAGTCGCCACGCGCCATCCATAACGATCCGAACTGCCGGCCAGTTGACCCCCTGCGACCCATGCCTGGCCGCGGGGGATCGATTTCGAGGCCACCGTTGGACGGGTGCCAGGATGCGGACGCGCGTTAGACACCGGCCAGCGATGTTGCTCCGGTGGATGGGCAACCTAGGTCGTGCCTTGGCTATCCGGCGCCACCTCGCCGCCAATGGCTCCCTCCAGCTTCTCCTGGCTCGCGGCCAGGTTCTCGGCTGGGGCGTCAACCGCGCCGGTGCTGGTGGCAATCGCCGAGGCATCAGCGATGTAGTAGCGCATGAACTCCTGCAAGGTCGGATTATCGGCAAGACTCGACGCCTTGACGTAGACGTAGAGCGGCCGGCTCAGCGGTGCGTACTCCTGGGATCGGATGGTGTCCTGGCTTGGGGCAACGCAATCCGCTGGGTCGCCGGTAGTCGTCACCGCGACGGCGTTGAGGCGGTCCGGCGCTTGCTCGTAGTAGGCGTAGCCGAAGTAGCCGAAGCCACCCTCGGTGCCGGACACGCCCTCGACCAGGACGTTGTCGTCGGAGCTGGGCTCGTACGCGACAGCGGGCTCCAGCGTTTGGCCACTCTCGTCCTCGCCAAGGATCTCCTCGTTGAAGAATTCGTAGGTGCCGGACTCGGCGTCCGGGCCGAAGAGCTGGATCTCCAGATCGGGAAACTCCGGCACGATCTCGTTGTAGTTGGTGACCTCGCCGTTCCAGATCTGCGCCAGCACGTCGGTTGAGATGCAGGTGAGGAAGGTGTTGTTTTCGGGCACCACGATCGTGATACCGTCGAAGGCAATCTCGAACTCATAGAAGTCGACGCCGTTCTCGGCGCAGACCGCCGCCTCGTCCTCCTTGATCGGACGTGAGGCGTTCTGGATATCGGTTTCATCGTTGCAGAACTTCTCGAAACCGCCGCCCGTGCCGGAGACTCCGACGTTGACCTCGACGTCCTCCGCGTACTGCTCCTTGAAGTTTTCGGCGGCCACGATCGTGATCGGCCCGACCGTCGAGGAGCCATCCGCGACGATCTCGCCTTCGAGGTCGGCCACGTCCGCGGACGGCTCATACGGTGTGGGACCGCCGGCCGCCGGCGTGGCATCCTGGGCGCGCATCACGTGCGGCATGACCGACATCATCCCCAGGAGCACCGCCAGGACGACCGTCCAGACAGCCCGCTGCTCTACCCGAGTTCCCATGATTGCCACGCGGTGATTCCTCCTCCGCACTGCTGCGTTCTGGTCGGGTGACCGCAACCTGACCCATCTCTCCGACCGCCGGGGCACTGAACGTCCGGAGGGCACGACACTAACGAGATGGCGATGAGCGGAACTCTCCGCTCGCGGTCTCGGGTTCGCTCGCCAAGACGAAGGTGTAGCCCGCCCCGTAGACCGTGCGGATGACATCGGGACCGACGCCCGCTTCGCTCAACTTGGCACGCAGCCAGGAGATATGGACATCGACCGTCCGCTCGTCGACGATCGCCTCCTCGCCCCAGATCGAGTCGAGGAGGTCCTGCCGGCCGAAGATACGTCCGGGCTCCATCGTCAGGACGACGAGCAGACCGAACTCCTTCGGCCGCAACTTGAGCTCGCGCTCGCCGACAAGAGCGCGCCGCCGCTCGGGCTCGATCCGAAGCGGACCGCGGTGAAGCACGGCGGGTGGCCGCGCCGATGGGATGGCCCGTCGCCGGACCGCGGCGCGGACGCGCGCCAGCAACTCCCGCAACGCGAACGGCTTGACCACGTAGTCGTCGGCGCCGAGCTCCAACCCGTCGACCAGGTCTTGCTCCTCGCCGCGAGCGGACAGAATCAGCACCGGGACGGCGGACTGACCGCGCAACTGGCGCAGCACCTGGAACCCGTTCATGCCGGGAAGCATCAGATCGAGGATGACCAGGTCGAGCCGATCGTCTTCACGATGGGCCACGTCGAGCCCAGTTTCGCCGTCGCCGGCAGTCAGGACGCGGTAGCCGGCCCGAACGAGGTTGTAGGAAATGGTGCTACGGAGGACGGGGTCGTCTTCGACGACGAGGACGGTCGCCTGTTCTGCACCCGAGCGGCCGGAGGTGGCAGCCCCCTCTGTCGCGGCAACCGTCGTGGAAGTCAGCGCAGGGACGCGATCGGTCATGCACTGAGGATACCCGCCAGCCTTTGACCAGGGGTGAGCAAATTGTTAAATCGTGCAGGTCGGTTCGGGAAGTACCGTGATCTGGCGGTCACAGGAGCGACAGGAGCGCGACCTGGCCGGGCTTGCTCCAGTCCGCGGCTCCGGTCCTATACTTGGGCCCTCGCGCCCCGTCCCAGCCGCTCCCGCCTCGTCTGCGACGCCATGTCCGCCGCCCCTCCCAACGTCTCGCCCGTCCCGCCGGCCGCCAGCCGCCGCCGGAAGCCGCCCCGCCGGGTGGGTTTTGCCCTTTCGACCCTTGCGCCGCGCACGCTGCGAAGTCGCCTCGCGCTCACCTTCACCGGACCGGTCTAGTGGTCGCCGTGCTGGCCGCGCTTGGCATCTACCTCGCCAGCGGTGCCCGTCAACTCTACGTCGACCGGCTGGCCGATCAGTTGGCGGCCCAGGCGCAGTTGGTCGCCGCGGCCGCCGCGCCATCGCTGGCCGCGGGCGGCGGCGTCGCGGAAATCGATCCCCTCGTGAAGCGGCTCGGCGCGCAGATTGACGCCCGGGTGACGGTGATCGCGCCCGACGGCACGGTTCTCGGGGACTCGGTCGCCGACCCGCGGGCGATGGAGAACCACGCCGATCGGCCAGAGGTTGTGGCGGCCCGGACCGCGGGGGTCGGGAAGACGCAGCGGCGCAGCGGCACCCTCGACACGGCCTTTCTCTACGTCGCTGTGCCGATCATGGGGACACCAGATGCCGCGGCTCGGGTGGCGCTGCCACTTGACGAGGTGAATGCCGCCGTCCGGCGGATCCAGCGCGACGTCGGCGCCGCGGCGGCGATCGCGGCGGCGCTGGCCGCAGTCGTGGCGGTCCTCATCGCGGCGCGGATCACCGAGCCCTTGGACGCCCTGCGTCGCCAGGTGCGGGCGGTCGCGGCTGGGAGCCTCGACGCCGCCGTGCGGCCAGCCCCGACGCGGGAGCTCGGCGACGTCGGACGCGCCTTCAACGCGATGACGGCCGACCTGCGCCGGCTGGCAGCCGAGCAGAGGCGGACGCGGGACAGGCTGGAGGCAACGCTGGCCAACCTCAACGACGGCGTCGTCATCACCGACGAGACGGGCGCGGTGGTCCGGCTGAACGGCGCGGCGGAACGGATCCTTGGGGTGATGAGCGAGGCGGCAGTCGGCCGGCCGTTCATCGTGGCCTCACGCGACCACGATCTGGCCGACCTGCTGCAGGAAGCCCTGGCGACAGGTGAACCGCGCGCGGCGACCGTCGCGTACACCCACGGCCGGCGGGTCCTCGAGGTATCGGCGCGATCGGTCCGAAGCGGGGGAGAACGGATCGGGCTGGTGGTGCTGCGGGACGTGACAGAGCTGCGGCGGCTGGAGGGGGTCCGGCGAGAGTTCGTCGCCAACGTCTCCCACGAGTTGCGGACGCCGCTCGCGTCGATCAAGGCGCTCGCCGAGACGCTCCAGGCGGGCGCACGCGACGACCCGGCGGTAGCCGACGAGTTCCTCGGGCGCATCACCGGGGAGGTCGATTACCTGACTGCGCTGGTTGATGAGCTGCTGGACTTGGCGCGGCTCGAGGCCGGGCGCATCACCCTTCGGCCGGAGGTGTGCGATCCGGCCGACGTGCTGCCGCGAGCCGTCGAGCGACTGCGACCGCAGGCCGAGCGCGCGGGTTTGGCGTTGCGGGTCGAGATCCCGTCGGGGCTGCCCGCGGTCCGGGTGGATCGGGCGCGTATCGAGCAGGTGATGCTCAACCTCGTCCACAATGCTGTCAAGTTCACGCCCGTGGGCGGCGAGATCGTCACCGGCGCGGCGGTGACCGAGGGGATGCTGCGGGTCTCGGTCCGCGATACGGGTGTCGGCATTGCGGCGGAGGAGTTGCCACGTGTCTTCGAGCGGTTCTATAAGACCGACAAGGCTCGACGCTCGGTCGGCACCGGACTCGGCCTGGCCATCGCCAAGCACATCGTGCAGGCCCACGGCGGAGCGATCTCGGCGGAAAGCGCACCCGGTCAGGGGGCGACCTTTTCCTTCACCGTGCCGCTGGCCGCCCCGACGGACGGGGCAGGTGCCGCTGCCAACGGAAAGGGGACCAGCACCGATCCGCATCCACCCGCCTGAATGGGCGTCCTGCACGCCGATGGGCCGGTCCCGTGCGTGGACGAGCCGGCCCTCCAGCCAAGACCGGGCGTCACCACACGGAGCGACCGGTCTTGGCGTCGTCGCGGGTCGGCAGCCGCGGCACGAGCCCGCCGGCTTCCCGAGCGCCTCAACCCTTTTGTGATTGGGGCTGATACCTGGTCGGTCCGTCTCACAAACGAGGCAGCGTGCTCAGACAGGGGCGGCGGACGATAGAGGCGCGAGCGATGGTCGCTGCTAGGCACGGTAACGCACGTCAGCCAAGCGCCATCGGTATCCGCGAGGGGGTGAGTAAGGTGAGCGCGGCGGCCCCGACCGGTCGCGTCTCAGCTTCTGCGCCCTCGTCTGGCAGCCAGGCGTCGTGGCCGCGCTTGTCACGAAATGGTTATGGGGTGCGCCCCGACGGGCCGGACGGTTCCGGAGTTATCGGACCAACGAAACGAAAAGCCCGCGTCTGTACGCGGGCTTCTCAGACGCTGCCGAATTGGTTGAACTATTGGTAGCGCATAGGGATTCGAACCCTGATCTCCGCCTTGAGAGGGCGGTGTCCTAGGCCGCTAGACGAATGCGCCCCGTCGCTCGGACGGTAGGCTATCACCCCGGTTGCCGAGTCGTCAACCGCCCGGCGCTCAGTCGGCGGCGAGCTCCGTCGTCACCAGCGAGAGCATTCGGTCAATGTCGAACGGCTTCGGAACGAACGTCACGCTCTCCCGTTCGACTCGGCGACCGACCGCACTCATCAAGATCACTGGCGTGCGCGAAAGGGCGTCCGCGCTGCCGCGCAGGTGGTCGAGCAACTCAAGGCCGGTCATCCGCGGCATCATGACGTCGCTGATCACCAGCTTCGGGTGCGCCGCCAGAGCGAGCTCCCACGCCTGCTGCCCGTCATAGGCACGAAGGACGGTGAAGCCCTCGTCCTCGAGAAGCACCGCGAGGAAGTCCACGATGTCGGCTTCGTCGTCGACGACGAGGATGCAGGAATGGTCGCGGCGATCCCCGTTCCCGAACGTGAGCGGGACTGAAGCGTTCTGCCACCGGTGCGGGTCGCCGCCAAGCGGCCGGTTCGGTTCCACAATCGTCGTCCCACGCGGTCGAGTGGCTGTGTCCTCGCCCCCGACCTCGACCCCGGGCCTGCGGCCGCCCGGTTGCAGACACTACGAAGCAATCGCCGTGCCAACCCAATACACCTCGCGCGCCGGGAGCCGCGCCCTTCGGCTGGCGAGCATGATCGTGTGCGACCCGGCGGAGCGCTTCGGTCGCCAAGCTGCCATGTCACGCGACTCCTTGGGCGGCGCGCGACGGACGTGCCGGCGGTGGCACTTGCCCCGGCCCTCGGCCGGGACTATTCTCCGGGTCCTGCGAATACGCATCCGCCGGCCACGCGGCACGCGAGTGGGAGCCACCGACATGGTGACGAGCGCAACGTCCGCTCAGGGAGCGGGCGCTGCCGACGGTTCGGACCGGTTGATCATCTCCTGCGCGACCACCGGCTCGTGGCCGACCAAGGCGCAGAACCCGGCCCTACCGGTGACTGAGGAGGAGATCGCCGAGGCCGCGCTTGCCTGCCGCGAGGCCGGCGCCGCTGTCGTCCACATTCATGTCCGCGACGCCGAGGGGCGTGTCACCTGCGACCCGACCCGCTACGCTCGGGTGCGGGAGTTGATCGAGGCGCGCGGCTGCGACGTGATTGTCAACATGAGCACCGGCGGTGGCGCCGGCCAGACGACCGACGAGGAGCGGATGGCGCCGGTGGCCCTGGCGCCGGAGATCGCCTCCTTCGATTGCGGCTCGCTCAACTTCGGAGACCGTGTCTTCGTCAACTCCCCCCCATTCTTGCGGGAGCTCGCCGGGCGGATGGCGCGGCACGGGGTGCTGCCGGAGATCGAGTGCTTCGAGGCAGGGCACGTCGAGAACGCGCGCCGGTTGATCGAGGAGGGCGCGCTGCGCCCCCCATTCTGGTTTCAGTTCGTGCTCGGGGTACGGGGCGGCGCTCCGGCCACGGTCAAGCAGCTCGTCCACATGGTCGAGATGCTGCCACCCGGCGCCCGCTGGTCGGTCTGCGCCATCGGTCGCGCACAGTTGCCGATGGACGTGGCGGCAATGGCGATGGGGGGGCACGTCCGGACCGGCTTCGAGGACAACCTCTACTACCGCAAGGGGGAACTGGCCCCCAGCAACGCTCAGCTCGTCGCCCGCCTGGTTCGCATTGCCGACGAACTGAACCGCCCGGTCGCCACCCCGGACGAGGCACGGGCGATGCTCGGGTTGCGACCACGCGAGCTCGCGGCCAAGGAGACCGCGGCCAAGACAGACCACGCCACCGGCGCGCCGGTCTAGGCGTCACCCGGGCGAGACGCGGCGGGGCCGGCAGGTCCCCGGCGGCCGACAGAGGTGCGAGACCGGTCATCGCGGCGCGCTTGTGCTGGGTCGGTGCGTCGAACATCGCCGTTGTGCCATGGGAGCGTCGCCGCGATCGCCCGTTCACCTGACGCCCATGGGGCGCTGCTTGCAGCATCCTTTCCTGGTCATGACGTCGGGGGTGGGACGAGAGGACGACGGGCCGCGTCCGGACAAGCGTCCTTGCCGCCTTGCCGCCGGCGACTGACAGCCTGCCTTCCCGTTTTGGCCACCAGCTCACCCTTGACAAGGCTCCGCCTCGACGCCACCCTACCCGCGACAACCAGGATCCCAGTGAGGACCAGACGCCTTCAGCGGAGGAGCTGAGCACGATGGACGGCACGGAGAAGGTCCAGGCGATGTGGGCACGACTCGACCGGCGCGACCTTCTGAAGCGGTCGGCCGGAGCGGCGGCGCTGGCGGGCGCGGGCATCGGCATCCCGGCGTCCACCCTGGCGGCGCCGGGCACGGGGGCGCGGCTCGACCGCGCCGCACGGCAGGACGACGCCACCACCCTCATCTTCGGCATGGCCACCGATGTCGACGAGCTGGACCCGCGCCAGATCGACACGCAGGAGGGCTACATCGCCTGCGCCAACATATACGACTGCCTGGTCATGTACGACTACGGGGCGACGACGATCAGACCAGGGCTCGCCGAGTCGTGGGAGATTTCGCCCGACGGCAAGGAGTACACGTTCAAGCTCCGGCAGGGGGTGAAGTTCCACGACGGCGCCGACTTCAACGCCGACGCCGTGGTGACCTGGTTCAACTCCATCAAGGAAGGCGCGCCGGGCTCCCAGTACGACGCCACCAAGATGGTCTACATGAAGGACTTCATCACCACCTGGATCGACGCCGTGGAGGCGGTTGACCCCTTCACGGTGCGGATGCGGCTCCCGAAGCCGTACGCTCCGCTCCTGGCGAACCTGGCGATCCCCATCGGCAGCATCGTCAGCCCGACGGCGATCCCCAAGGGCCTGGACGAGGTCGCCGTCGCCCCGGCCGGCACCGGTCCCTTCCGCCTTGAGAAGAAGGAGGACTGGACCCGCGAGAGTCAACTGGTCCTCACCGCCAACCCCGACTACTGGGGCGGCGCCCCGAAAGTCCAGCGCCTGATCTTCAAGGTGGTGCCGGAAAGCTCGACTCGGCTGGAGCAGGTCGAGGCCGGAGAGCTCGACATCGCTTACGGGTTGAGCCCGGAGGACGTGGAGAAGGCGCGCGAAAACGCCGACGTTCAAGTGGTCGAGCAGGCCGGACTCAACACCAACTGCATCGAGCTCAATACTTCCAAGGAGCCGTTCACCAAGAAGGAAGTCCGCCAGGCCCTCAACTACGCCGTCAACAAGCAGGAGCTTTCCGAAGGGCTCTACAACGGTAACATGGTCGCGGCGGGCGGCGTCCTGCCGCCGGTCGACTGGGCGTACAACCCCGAGCTCAAGGGCTACGAATACGACCCGGCGAAGGCGCAGGAGCTGCTCCAGGCCGCTGGCTACAACGACGCCAACCCGCTGAAGTTCACCCTGATGGCCTACACGATCGCCCGCGGTTACAACCCGGCTGGTGACCGGCTGGCGACGGCCATCCAGGAGTACTGGGCGGAGGTCGGCGTCCAGGCGGAGATTCAGACCGCCGAGTGGACGCAGTACCGGGCCGACCGGCGCGCCAACAAGTTCCAGGCCTCGCAGAGCGGCTGGATGGGCGACAACGGCGACCCGGACAACTTCCTCGACTCGCTGCTCGCGGGCCACAGCGCCGGCGCGGGCAACACTGCCTTCTACCAGAACCCGCAGGTCGACGAGCTGCTGGCCCAGGCCCAGCAGGAGTCCGACCAGGAGAAGCGGAAGGCGCTTTACCAACAGGCGGAGCAGATCATCGTCGACGACGCGCCGTGGGTCTTCCTCGGCTACCAGAAGCACCAGGTCGTGACCCGGGCCAACGTCAAGGACTTCCAGCTTCAGCCGACGTACATCTACTACCTGGCCGGGGTGAGCAAGGGCTAGCGCTCGGGGTTGGGGGCTCAGCCTTGGGAGTTGGGCGGCGTGGATGCGACGCCAAAGACCACGGTTGAGCCCCCGATGCTGGGCGCGCGTCCCCTAGCCATTAGCCCCTGGTGCCCATTCCCGCGCCGGAGGCGCGATGACCCGTTACGTTTTACGCCGTTTGGTGCTGCTGGTGCCGGTGCTCCTCGGCATCATGACGGCGGTCTTCCTGCTGTTCCAGCTGATCCCCGGCGATCCCGCTATTGCGCTCGCCGGGGACAAAGGAAGCGCCGAGCAGATTGCCCGGATTCGCAAGGAGTTCGGCCTGGACCGGCCCCTCCCGGTCCAATACGCCTACTTTCTCAAGGCCGCCTTCACGCTCGATTTTGGCGACTCGCTGCGGACGCACCAGCCGGTCGCCGGCGAACTGCGCCAGTTCTTCGGCGCCACCATGGAGTTGAGCCTCGCGGCGCTGCTGATCGCCGTGGCCGTCGGCGTGCCGATCGGCGTCGTCGCCGCCACCCGGCGGGGGACGGCGCTCGATTACGGCTCGATGCTGCTGGCGCTGGTCGGCATCAGCACACCGGTCTTCTGGGCGGGAATCGTGCTCCTCTACCTGGTCAGCTTCCGGCTCGGCTGGTTCCCGATCGGCGGCATCATGAACAGCCGGATCGAGCTGCGCCACATCACCTACGGCTACGTCACCGACAGCCTGCTCACCGGGAATTGGACGGCGCTGCGCTCCAGCCTGCACCACCTCCTGCTGCCGGCTTTCGTCCTGTCGACGATCCCGATGGCGATCATCGCCCGGATGACGCGCTCCTCGATGCTGGAGGTGCTCGGTCACGACTACCTGCGGACGGCGCGGGCCAAGGGCGTGACAGAGCGCTTGGTTATCACGCGCCACGCCTTGAAGAACGCGCTGATCCCGGTCGTCACCGTCATTGGTCTCCAGTTCGGCGGGCTCCTGTCGGGGGCGTTCCTGACCGAAACGGTCTTCGGCCGCCCCGGCATCGGTCGCTACGTCGTGACCGCGATCGGCGCCCGCGACTACCCGGCGGTCCAAGGGACGGTGCTCGTGGTGGCCGTCCTCTTCGTGGTGATCAACCTCGCGGTGGATCTCGTCTATGCCGTCCTCGACCCACGGATACACTACGAGTGATGAGTGCGGAATGCCGAATCCCGAGCGATCAGGACCGAGGGCTGAGACTTGGCGGTTGACGTCGACGCCACCGTAAGTGCGGCTCCGGCGGCCAGCGGGACGTCCCTCGGCGACGGGCGGACGCTTGGTGGGGAGCTGGCACGTGGACGGGTGGGCCGCGGACCGAGCAGCCTCTGGCGTGACGCCGCTCGGCGGTTGCGACGGGACAAGGCAGCCCTTGCCGGCTTGGCGGTCGTCGCGTTGCTCCTCCTGATCGCGCTCTTCGCGCCGGTGCTGGCGCCGCACCCGCCGAACGATCAGTCGTTCCGGATCAAGCTCCAGGCGCCGAGCGCCGGGCACATCTTCGGCACCGACGAGTTCGGGCGTGATATCTTCAGTCGGGTCCTTTACGGCAGCCGGATCGCGCTCCGGGTCGGGCTGCTGCCGGTCGTGATCGCCCTCGTCTTCGGCGTCAGCCTCGGTCTCGTCGCCGGCTACTACGGTGGGATGGTCGATCAGGTCGTGATGCGGCTGATCGACGTGCTGCTTGCCTTTCCCTGGCTGCTGCTGGCGATCGGGATCATGGCGATCCTGGGACCGGGGATCAACAACGTGATCGTCGCCGTCGCCATCGTCTACGTGCCGGCCTTCGCCCGCATCGTGCGCGGCTCGGTGCTGTCGATCAAGGCGAAGGAGTACGTTGAGGCGGCGCGCGCCATCGGCCAACCGGATGCCCGGATCATGACCCGCCACGTCCTCGCCAACGCCTGGGCGCCGATCATCGTTCAAGCGACGCTCTCGATCGGTCAAGCGATCATCTACGCCGCGGGCTTGAGTTTCATCGGTCTCGGCACGCAGCCGCCAGGCTCCGACTGGGGGGTAATGCTCGCCTCGGGTCGCGAGTACCTGCGCGACGGGCCGTGGCTGGGGATCTTCCCGGGTCTCGCCATCCTCGTTACCGTGCTCGCGTTCAACATGTTCGGTGACGGTCTGCGGGACGCGCTCGACCCGCGCTTGCGGTAGCAGCGCGGCACGGCGTTCCCGCCGGGTCGGCCGGAACAAGCCGCGGGGTGCCGTGCGTCACTCCCCCACGGGTGCACCGCCGCCCATACCGGGCACCGCCAACTACGCCGTCCGTTCGTCGTGGCGCCACTCGTCGCGCCGTCGTCAGAGAGAGGCCGATGGACACAGAACCGACATACCAGAGGGACGACGCGGACGCTCTCGACCGGATCGAGTTGCCCGCGCCCGGCACCGTGCGGCGGGGGATGCTGCGCTTCTCCCACCCGATGCTCGCCGATTGGGCCTGGCCCTACACGGTGGTTCGGGGTGCTGTCGACGGTCCGCGCCTCGCGCTCATGTCTGGGGTACACCCGGCCGAGTATCCCGCCATCGAGGCCAACATCCGGTTCACCCGTCGCCTCGATCCCGGCCGTTTGCGCGGTAGCCTCGTGTCGCTGCCAATCGTCGACGTGCCGGCCTTCCTGTCCCGCACTCCCTTCGTCTGCCCGCTCGACAACAAGAATCCCAACCGCGGCTTCCCGGGCGACCCGGACGGGACCTTCTCCGACGTGATGGACGACGCCATCTTCCGAGCCGTCATCGCCCCCGCCGACCACCTGATCGACCTCCACGGCGGGGACCTGGTTGAGGCGCTGGTGCCGTTCACTATCTACTCCGTGACGGGAAACGAGGCGATCGACACGGTGTCGGCCGCGATGGCCCGAGTGTTCGGGTTGCCGTACGTTGTTCCCATCCGGCCACAGCCGGGCGCGATCGGGGGTACCTCTGTCCAGGCGGCGGCGGCGGTCGGGATCCCGGCCATCACCCCCGAGGCGGGCGGCAACGGCCTGCTCACCGAGCCGGAAACGGGGATGATGCTTGACGGGGTGTCCAATGTGCTCCGCCATCTCGGCATGCTCGACGGCGCCGTGAGCGAGACGGCCACACCCATCGAGATCGACCGTTTCACATGGCTCACCTCTCCGCACGAGGGGATGTGGTATCCGACGGTCGGGGTCGGCGAGGCGGTCGGGCCGGGGCAGGTCGTCGGGCGCGTTGCCAACCTGTTTGGCGACACCCTGGCCGAGATCACCGCACCGGGCGGAGGTGACGTCCTCTTCCTGACGAGCAGCCCAGCAATGCGGGAGGGCGGCATCCTGCTCGGTCTCGGAGAACGGCCCGGCTCCTAGCACTTTGACCCAGGAAGGCTGCGGATTCAGGGAACGACCGACTCGGACATCTGTCCCTTGGGGCGGCGGCCCCATCACGCCAACCTCGCAGGCGCCGCGCGCTAAAGGTCAGGCGACGGGTCGGCACGGGCAGCCGGATTCGGGCAGAAACCGCTCCGGGCTGCCGTCCGGTCACCTCGGGTGGTGCCGCCCCCGGCGAATCAGCGGCCGCAACCGAGAACGCGACGCGCGCACGGACTGACACCCAATCGGCATCTCGTCCCCGCCATGAGCAACCTTCTCTTGCCAAGTCCTCCGAAGATGGCACCTATTCCTTGTGACCAATCCAGATGTCCGAACCAATGCCCATAACTGGTGCCCAAGGTTGGGTAGCAGGTCAGATCGGCCTGATTCCTCCCGCTGGGTTGGCATGAGCGGTCCCGTCGATTTCAGCCAAACTTGCACGCTGATAGGCTTGGGACAGGACAGAAGCGAGGAGCAATGATATCCGCAATGACGAACAACACCCGGCACCTTACCGTGAAGACCGAATTTGAAGGCCGGACGCTTGAGTTCGACTTCCCATCGTTCCAGATAGGCGTTGCGGAGTACGAGGAGGGTCCGACTGGCTGCACCGTGTTCACCTTCCCGGAAGGGGCGAGCACCGCCATCGACGCGCGCGGCGGCCAGGTGGGCAAGACTGGCGATTACGAATGGAACCATGCCATATGCCTGGCGGGCGGCTCGCTGCCAGGCCTGGAGGCAACCGGGGGCGTATCCGCCGAGCTGTGGGATCGGCACGACCGCTCGCTTGAAGATATGCCGCTTGTCTCTGGTGCGATCATCTTCGACTACGGTTGGCGCGATAACCGGATATATCCCGACCTCGCGCTCGGCCGTGCCGCACTGCGGGCCGCTCGACCCGGCGTATTCCCCTTGGGGACGCGAGGAGCCGGACGGTCCGCTGGCTGCGGCAGTGTGCTCGACTCCGGACGCGGCGAGCCGTCGGGGCAGGGGGGTGCTTTCCAACAGGTAGGGCCGACAAAGATCGCAGCGTTCTGCGTCGTGAATGCACTCGGCGTGGTCCTGGGCCGCGATGGGCACGTCGTCAGGGGCAACAAGGACCCGGAGACCGGCGTGCGGGAGCATCCACTCGCGAGCCTGGCGCGGCGACTCGGGACGGGGGAGTCGACCGATCTTCCGGCGGGGAACACCACGCTCACCGTGGTGATCACGAATCGCAAGCTGAGCCGTCGGGAGCTCACCCAGTTCGCCATGCAGGTGCATTCGTCGATGGCCCGCATGATCTATCCCTTCCACACACTCATGGACGGCGACGTGCTCTATGCCGTCACCACGGACGAGGTGGACCACCCAGAGCTCAGCGTGGCAGCGCTCGGGATGCTCGCGTCTGAGCTCGTCTGGGACGCCGGGCTCAGCATCTAAGTACACATCGCGCCCGGAGAGGATTGCGGCCCATAGAGCGAAAAGAAGCGATAAGAGCCAGCAGGACCATCACAGGTCCAATCTCAGCCGGCTGAAGATGCCAAGAGGGGGTGTAGCCGCCTTGGGCGATGACTCGTTGCATCGAGCCAGTTGCTGAAAACGGGCCTCGTCAGGGGTCCGACCGGCCGCCGTTCTATAGGCGACTGGTCGCCGCGGGCAAGCCGAAGACGGTAGCGCGTGCGCCCGCAGCTGGTCGTCCTCAATTCGATACCCAGACACGGGACGTGTTGGCAGAAGCATGCCCCCATGGCCTCGCGATGACGGTGCCGTCCCTCTCCGGCCTCTCATCCAGCTGACAATGGGGATGCTATCGAAGTACAGCGCCGGATTTACCCATGCTGCACGCGGAGGGTGCGCGTGAACGAGCGCCGGGGCGCGGGGCCGCCAGTCAGTCGTTCTGCGCCTCCCTAAGCCTGGGAGACGCGAGCGACCCGGGTGCGCCGCCACGGCCGCGTGATTGGGACACTATCGCTCGGTGCGTCCCGCGTCACCGGCCGCGCCCGGAACGTAACGCGTGCTGGGTGGGAGATCAGCGTGCTCGCCTCGGCCAGCGCCACAGGGTCGGCCCGTGGCAGACGCTGAGCCGTCCTTGCCCGACTCGGCCTACCGATGCCCGATGCGGCGCCCGATCCCTTTGGTCCGGCAAGGCCTAACGCTCGCAGTGGTTGTCGATCAACGGCAGGTCGGCAGAGTCGAACCTACGGAGGTCCTCTGACAGGTAAGGGGTGCATCTACGGCGATCCGGGTCGTCTTCACCCCTGGTTCCTTCTCCCAAACGAGAGGGAGTCGGGTAGAGTCTTGCCGGGGGCGAGAATGACGAAAGACTGGCGGGGGCGCGGTATTTAGGAGATGAGGGCATGGGTAGGCTCGACGGGAAGGTGGCGTTCGTCACGGGGGCGAGCCGGGGGATCGGGCGGGCGATCGCGCTCGCGTGTGCGCGGGAGGGGGCTGATGTCGCCGGCACCTACCACCCGTCGGAGGCGAAGCCGGACGCCATCCTCCATGAGATCGAGGCGTTCAGCCGGCACGCCCTGCTTCTGCCGCTCGACGTAGCCGACGAGGGGCCGGTCGCCGGCGCGGTGGACGCGATCCTCGCGCGGTTCGGGCGGATCGACGTGCTGGTGACAAACGCCGGGTACGGGGAGGAGACGCCAGTCGAGGCGATGACGGCCGCGCAATGGGACCGGATGATCGCCGTCCACCTACGCGGCACCTTCCTCTGCGTGCGGCACGTCCTGCCGGGGATGCTCGAGCGCCGGTCCGGGACGATCGTCACGATGGCCTCGCAGCTCGCCTACCTCGGCGCGCCGGGGTTAGCTCACTACGCGGCGGCCAAGGGCGGGATCGTCAGCTTCACCCGCAGCCTGGCACGAGAGGTTAGCCGGCGGGGCGTGCGGGTCAACGGCATCGCGCCGGGACCGATTCAGACCGGTTTTCTCCCGAGCACGCCCGAGGAGGACAGGGCGCTGGCCGACAGACTCCCAATCGGGCGCCTTGGCACGCCCGATGAGGTGGCGCCGACGGCGGTCTTCCTCGCCTCCGACGACGCCTCTTACTACGTCGGCCAGATCCTCGGACCGAACGGCGGCGACGTGATGCCGTAACGGCAGGCGGCAGGCCCATTGAAGGCGTGGGGGGAGCCCGGTCTCGACACGGACCCACGCCGTTGACAGGCACGCGCGGCCGTGGCTAGCATCCCCCAACCTGGACGCGGCATGAGAGCGAAGGGGGAGCGGGCGATGGCGGGCGGGGGCGAGGGCATCCGCGAGATCCAGCAGCCGGGGGAGTACCAGTACACCTTCGGTCCGTACGCCGAGCCGATCGCCCGGGTGCGGCGCGGCGAGACGGTCGTCGTCCACACGGTGGACGCCTTTGGCGACAAGCTGACGAGCGAGGACCAGGCGCCGACCTCGGTCCTCGGTCCCTACCTCAACCCGCAGACCGGACCGATCTACGTCGAGGGCGCGGAGCCGGGCGACACGCTGGTCGTCACGATCGAGGCGATCGAGCCGGCCCGCGACTGGGCCGTCTCCTGCCTCGTCCCCTACTTCGGTGGTCTAACCTCGACCCGCTTCACGGCCACCCTCCAGCCGCCCCTCGAGGAGCGCGTTTGGGTGTACCAGCGGACGCCGTCCGGCGGCTTCGCCTGGCGCGACCAATGGGAGATCCCGTGGGCGCCCTTCTTCGGCACGATCGGCACGGCGCCGCACATCGAAGCGATCGCTTCGCTCGCCCCCGGTGCCCACGGCGGCAACATGGACGTGCCGGACGTGACGGTCGGCAACACCCTCTACTTCCCGGTCCACCACCCCGGTGCCCTCTTCTACACGGGCGATGCCCACGCGGCCCAGGGGCAGGGAGAGCTGTGCGGCGTCGCGCTGGAGATCGCCGCCCGCGGCACCTTCACGTTCGACATCATCAAGGGGCGGGCAATCGAGTGGCCGCGGATCGAGTCGCCGGACGCGATCATGACGGTCGGCAGCGCCCGCCCGATGGAAGACGCGGCGCGGATCGCCTACAGCGAGCTGGTCCTCTGGCTGGAAAAGGACTACGGCTTCGACCGCCTCGACGCCTATCAGCTCCTGTCCCAGGCCGGCGGTCTCTATGTCGGCAACATGGTCGATCCGAACTACTCGCTCGTCGCCAAGTGCCCGAAACGCTACCTGGAGGGCCGACAGCGCCCAACGCCGGGCGAGCCGCCGACGCCGCCCGAGGTGGCGGTGTAACCGGCGACGCATGGACGTTCCCTTGCCGCCGGATGCAGGAGGGGAACACGAGGGCAGGCCGCAGCCGCAGGGCTGGGCCACCGGGTTCGCCCTTCGATGTTGCCTAGCTGGATGCGCGACGACCCATGCGCCGGGCTGTGCGCGGGCGTCAAGCGACCGTCCCACCCGACCCGCGTGTGTCGTGTGCCGTGGCTTGACGGAGTGCCGGGGGTGGCCTAGGATCGGGGCCGGCGGTTCCCACGCCAAACCCCCGCTCCGGCGCTCACGCCGCCGGCCCGTGGGGGCAAAGGGGCTCTGCCTCGGGAGTGTTCCTGGTCGTTCTCCCCCGGGCTGGCGGTCCCGGGAGCGTGGGTCCCGCGATGGCCGGCCGGTGAGGGAACCGACCATGACCAGGGACAAGGCCCAGAAGCGGGCGATCCGCGCCCGCATGGCGAAGACCGGCGAGCGCTACACCACCGTCCGCCACTACCACCTCGATCACCACCTGCTCCGGTCAACCGAGACGCCTCCCGACCCCGAACCCCGGCCGGCGGAGCTACCGGCCCGCGTGGCCGAGCCCGGCATGGGCGACGACGCGGTGCGGCGCGGGACGGGGAAGACGTGGGACGAATGGTTCGTCCTCCTCGACGCGTGGCGCGCCACGGAGCGGTCCCATCCCGAGATTGCGCGGCATCTCACGGAGGAACACGGGCTCCGCGGTTGGTGGGCGCAGAGCGTGACGGTCGGCTATGAGCGGGCGCGCGGGATGCGCGCCGTCCACGAGCTGTCAGACGGCTTCTCGGTCAATGCGAGCAAGACGTTCCCGGTGCCGGTGGAGCGGCTCTTCGTCGCGTTCGACGACGACGCCACCCGCGACCTCTGGCTTGAGCCGGGTGTCCTTCGGCTGCGAACCTCGCAACCGAACCGTTCCGCGCGCTTCGACGTGCTCGTGAACGGGACCCGGCTGGAGGTGAACTTCACCGCCAAGGGTGAGTCGAAGGCGACCGCCGCGCTCCAGCACGTCAGGCTGCCGGCCACGGAGGACATCGAAACGTGGCGCGCCTTCTGGAAGGAGCGGCTCAACCGGCTCGCGGCGGAGTTGACCCGCCCCAACGGGGACAGCCTCTAGTGGAGTGTCAGCCGTGATTTGCTGGCGGCAGGGCGTGTGCGGTGCGTGGGCATTGGCCCCGCCGCCTTGCTCCGGAGGCCCCGCCATGGCGTACCCGTACCGCGTCGTCCTCTCCGAGGCACAGCGCGCCGAGCTGCGCGGCCTCGTCGGGAGCGGGACCGCGCCCGCCCGGACGCTGACCCGCGCCCGCATCCTGCTCAAGGCCGACCACGGCGACGGCGGCCCGGGGTGGTCCGACGCCGCCATCGCCGGGGCGCTGGACGTCAACCCGAGCACCGTGCTGCGCGTGCGCCGCCAATTCGTCGCCGAAGGGCTGGCGGCGGCGCTGCAGCGGCGACGGCCGGACCGCGTGTACGAGCGGCGGCTGGACGGCGCGCAGGAGGCGCACCTCGTCGCGCTGGCCTGCTCCGCGCCCCGGACGGCCAGGCGCGCTGGAGCCTGCGCCTGCTGGCCGACGAGCTGGTGCGCCTGCTGGCCGACGAGCTGGTGCGCCTGGAGGTGGTGGAGGCCGTCTCCCACGAGACGGTGCGCCAGACGCTCAAAAAAACGCGCTCAAGCCGCACCTGAGCGAGCAGTGGTGCCTGGCCCCGACCGCCGACCCCGACTTCGTCTGGCGCATGGAGGACGTGCTGGCGGTCTACGCGCGCCCCTTCGACCCGGCCCGCCCGGTCGTGTGCCTCGACGAGACCAGCCGGCAGCTGCTCGGGGAGGTCCGGCCCCCGCTGCCCGCGGCGCCGGGCCGCCCCGCCCGCCACGACCCGGAGTACGCCCGCGGCGGGGTCGTCAACCTCTTCGTGGCGACGGAGCCGCTCCGGGGCTGGCGCACGGTCCTGGTCAGCGACCAGCGGACGCGGCTCGACCTCGCCCGCTGCATGGCGGAGCTCGTCGACGTCCACTACCCCGCCGCCGAGAAGATCGTCCTCGTGCTGGACCAGCTCAACACCCACTCGCCCGCCTCGCTCTACGCCGCCTTCTCGCCGGCCGAGGCCAAGCGCCTCGCCGACAAGCTGGAGCTGCACCACACCCCCAAGCACGGCAGCTGGCTCAACATGGCCGAGCTCGAGCTGAGCGTGCTCGAGCGGCAGTGCCTCCGGCAGAGGTTGCCCGACCGCGACGCCATGACCGCGGCCACGCGGGCCTGGGCCGAGCGCCGCAACGCCAGCGTCCAGCGGATCGACTGGCAGTTCACCACGGCCGACGCCCGCACCAAGCTGCGCCGCCTCTACCCGGCGTTTGCGGGCTGACACTCCACTAGTGCTTCGTCAGGAGTGATTGGCTGGCCGGGGGGCCGGTGCCGAGCGGGGCTGCGCCGGGAGCGTGGGGCGTCACAGCACCGCCCAGGGCATCGCGTTCTCGTAGTAGCGCACCGGAACGCCCGGAAACTGCTCGCGCACCTTCTGTGTGAGGCGGCGCATCGCCTCCAACTCCGTCGCGTGGTGGAAGGCGTCGATGACGGCCCAGCCTTCCTCCCGGGCCAGGCGCACCACGCCATCGATCACGTCGCCGGCCATGATCTCGTCGAAGCCGAGGGGCGCCGCGCACGCCGCGCCGAGCCACTGCTGACCCAAGCCGCCCCAGGGCACCGCGATCCGCCGGACCACCCGCCTCGGGTCGCCGTCGTAGCGTGCGAATGGCAGGCGGAGCTTAGCCTTCACCTCGCGGACCAGCACCTCAAGCGTGACCGGCGGATGCTCCACGACCGGGATGCCCCGCGACCAGTCGATCTCGTACCGGGACCAGCCCAGTTCGTCCACCAGCGCCCGCGGCATCCCCCAGTCGGCCAGGTCGAGGTTGGAGTGAAATCGGTGGATGGCGATCCCGTGCCGGTGGCACAGCTCGGGGATGCGGCGGTTGGCCCGCAACGTCACCGGGGGCGGGATCTGTCCCCAAGGGTAGTCCACCGGCAGGTCGTAGAGGACGCGTTCGTGCGTGAGGCCCAGGGTGATGCCCCGACGCGCGAAGTCGTCGAGCAGCTCGCTGGTGATCCACCACGCCACTCCAATCCCGCGCACCGGCGCGTCACCGTCCCCCACCTCGAAGACGTTCTCGGTGCCGAAACTGGGATTGGGCGCGATCTGCCAGACGAAATCGACGACGTCTTGCGCCTTCACGTGCCGTGCCCCCCGCGACCATGGCAGCCCGCGTCCCGGCGAACCCGTGGCCCCGTATCGGGCCGGGTGGCCGCCGCCGGCACCGGTGCAAGGATTCGCGGCTTCGCCCGGCAGTTGACGCTTGACGAACCACCAGGACAGATCTCTTGTCAGCGTGAGACGCACGGGCGGGGCCGTCTAGTCCCGTCCGCGTCACGCTAATAATTTGCCTGCTGATCGTGGAGCCGGACGCACGAGTCGCCCCGCTGGCAACAGCAGATAGTCGCCGGGGAACCCGCCCCAGGGCACCAACGCCACAAGGCCGACGGATTTCGGCCCAGCGTTTGGAACAACTCATCCAGCCGCGTTCAGGGAGCGTCGGGAGATGAGCACGGGCAGGGGGCCGCGCCGTCGTGCATCCTCCATTCCTTTGCCGAATCGGATGGGGCGGGCGAAGGCGCGCTTCGCCCGCCCCGCTGGAGCCCCGGCTACGCCGGTGGAATCTCCTTCGGCACAACGATCTTGATCAACGTCGGCTTCTGGTCGACGACCTGGACGAGGGCCACTGACTTGGAGGGGATCCGGATGCCCGGCTGGTACGAGATCGTGCCGGTGGCGCCCTGGAAGTTCTGCGTCGCCGCCAGCGCGTCTCGGATCTTCTCCCCCTCCAGGTTACCGGCGCGGTTGATGGCGTCGGCCATCAGCTTGATGGCGTCGTAGCCGAGGGCGGCGAAGACCGCCTCCGGCTCCCGGCCGTACCGTTGCTGGTAGGCGGTCTTGAAGTTCTTCGCCGCGGGGTCATCGCCGTAAATCCCCTGGTGGGTGGTGAAATAGACTTCCCGCGTCGCGGCCCCCGCCAGCTCGACCAGGAGCGGCGTGTCGTACCCATCCCCGCCCAGAATCGGCAGCTCGATGCCGAGGTCGCGAGCCTGCTTGACGATCGTCCCGATCTCGCCCGGGTTCGAAGAGATGAAGAGGAAGTCGGGCTGCGGGTTGAGGTTCTTGAACTCGGTCAGCTGGGACGAAAAGTCGGTGTCGCCCATCTGATATGACCGCTGGTTAACAATCTGGCCCCCAATGTCCTCGGCGGTGAAGCGGGTTTCAAAGTACGCCGCCAGGAACTTGGTGTAGTCCATCGCCTCGTCGAGCAGCAGGCCACAGGTCTTCCAGCCCTTCTCCTGAGCGAACTCGGCGGCGACCGCGGCCTGGACGTTGTCACCGAAGGGCAGCATGAAGATGAAATCGCCGATGTCGGTGATGATCGGCGCGGTGCCCGCGACGTCAATGAACGGGATTCCTGCTTCCTGCGCCACCGGTCCCGCGGCGAGCATGTAGGTCGTGTCGCTCAAGCCGACGAGGGCGATGACCTTGTCCTCCTCGACCAACCGCTGCGTGATGCTGGTGATCGTCGTCGTCTCGCTCTTGCCGTCGTAGACCCGCAGCTCGACCGGCCGCCCCAGGATGCCGCCCGCGGCATTGAGCTCTTCCGCCGCCAACTGCGAGCCGTCCCGGGCCGGGTTGTCGATCGAGGCGTAGCCACCGGTCAGGTTGTAGGGGCAGCCGATGAGCACCGGCTCGCCGGTCGGCGCCGCTCCCTGTGCCCGCGCCCCCGGTGCCACCCGCAGCATGGCCGCGACCATCGGCGCCGAGACGCCGAGCGCCGCCGCGCGCCGCACGATCTGCCGCCGGTTCAGCCGCCCGTCCATCGCGCTCCGAATCAACGCTGAAACGGGAGACGTCGTCTCCTCACCACGTTCGCGTCCGTCGCTCATCGCACGCTCCTCCTCCGAACGTTCCTCGACGTTCCTGTCGTCTGTTCCACCGATGCCGTGCCCGCGCCCCAGGAGCATGATCCAAGCGGCGGGCCTCACGCTTGGCAGTCGGCCTCAGCCGGTATCCTACCGCGTCTGGCTGCGCTCGTCGTTCGGCGCCGCGCCAACGTCCGCAGCCAGCGGAGGTGTCGTCTCAGCGGCGGCAGCCGTCCGGCCCCGGCCAAGCCCACGGCGGGATAGGACGCCGAGGCCGACTTCGCGGTCGCCGAAGAGGCCCTGCGGCCGGAAGACCATAACCAGGATGAAGCCAACGGCGAGGATGATCTGCGACAGGCCGTAGAGCGCCCCGAAGGAGAGCGGGCCCAGATCCATTCCGTCCTCGACGTCGCGCAGGTACTCCGGCGCCAGGGTCAGGATCGCCGCGCCGACGACGGCGCCGCTGACGCTACCGATGCCACCGAGGACGACCATGATGATGACCGCGAAGGTGGTCGCGAACGAGAAGGCGTTGGGCGCCACGGTGCCGATCTGATGGGCCTGCAGCGCCCCCGCCACCCCCGTGAAGAAGGCGCCGACGACGAAGGCAAGCAGCCGCGAGCGCAGCACGTCGACGCCGACCGCCCGCGCGGCAATCAGGTTCTCGCGGGAAGCGATCATCGCCCGGCCGTAGGGAGAGCCGCGCAGTCGCCAGGCCG
Source organism: Thermomicrobiales bacterium (assembly GCA_030447415.1). Taxonomy (GTDB): domain Bacteria; phylum Chloroflexota; class Chloroflexia; order Thermomicrobiales; family UBA6265; genus JAUJOZ01. The sequence goes on from JAUJOZ010000010.1 coordinate 85,075, forward strand.
CGTAGACGGTGAGCACCGCCCAGGCGTACGCCGCCCAAACGCTCGTGTGACGCGGGATCTGGGCTAGACCCCGGGCGCCGCGGGTGACGCCATCCCAATTCACGGCGACCTGGTTGACGATGATCAGCAGGCCCATGGTGGCGACCGCCACGTAGTGCCCCGACAGCCGCATCAAGGGAATGCCGACGACGAAGGCCACCACGGCCGCGAGTCCGCCGCCGGCGAGGCAGGCGGCGAGCAACGCCAGCCCCCCGGGCCACCCGGACAGGTCGAGGGTCGCCAGCCAGGTCGGTAACTCCGGCAGCAAGGTGCGCCCCTTCCACTGGGGCGGCAGCGTCATCAGCGCTCCAACATAGGCGCCGATAGCCAGGAACGCGATCTGACCAAGCGAAAAGACGCCGGTGAAGCCGCTGGTCAGCGTCAGGCTGACGGCGACGATGGCGTTGATGGCCACCAGGGTCACGAGCTGCTGGCGATAGGCGTTGAATGCGGTGTCGGCGTAGAGGAGGAAGAGGACGAGCAGCCCCAAGGCGAGCGCGATCGTGACCAGCTGACCCCAGGCGCCGATCCCACGGCGGCGAACGGCGACACCTGATGGAGGCGGCAAGGGGCGCGCTTGACCCGTGGTGGCCATCAAATCTTCTCCGGCTCGGTCGACCCGAGGATACCCTGCGGCCGGAAGAGGAGGATCGCGATCAGCCCGGTGAAGATAAAGGCGTCGCGGTAGCTCGTGAGGTCGCCCGGCAGCAGGGCGACGAGGAAGATCTCGCCAAACCCGAGGACGTAAGCGCCGATCACCGCGCCCGGGATCGAGCCGAACCCGCCGATGACGGTGGCGACGAACGCCTTGAGGACGGGAATGAACCCCATGAAGGGCTCGATCCGCCCGACGCGTGCCCCCCAGAGGAGGGCCGCGACCCCGGCCAGCCCCGAGCCGATGACGAACGCGGCGACGATGACGGTGTTGACGTTGATCCCCATCAGTTGCGCCGCGGTCAGGTTCTCGGCCGCCGCCCGCATCGAAACGCCGAGCTGGGTGCGCGTCACGAAGAGGGTCAGCAGCGCCATCAGCGCGAGCGCCGTGCCGATGGTCACGAGGTTGGTGACGCTGGTTTGGACGCCGCCGCCGAGGTCTTGCTGCCGCCCCAGGAGCGATGGCGTCGGAAACCGCTTCGGCTGGGCGTCGAAGACGAGGAGCGCCACGTTCTGGAGGGCGATGGAGACGCCGAGCGACGTCAGGAGCAGCGCCACGTCGGGGGCGCCGCGCACCGGGCGGTACGCCACCCGCTCCATGATTACGCCGATGCCGACCGTGGTCACCACCGCGAGAACCGCGACGACGCCGAACGGGAGCCCACGATCGGCGTAGAAGTAGGTGGCGAAGGCGCCGAGCATCAGCACCTCGCCGTGGGCGAAATTGATCAGTCGCAGAATGCCGAACACGATCGCCAATCCGACGGCCACCAGGGCGTAGATACTGCCCAAGCTCATCGCATTGACGAACTGCTGACCGAACTCGACACCGCTCACCGCGTCATGCGCCTCCTGGTCGTCACGGTTCCCGCACCCTGGTATCGCCACCGTGCTGATCCATTGTCGCGGGGGGCCCTGTGTCCATCCATGCCGAGTCGCGCGAGCCGCCGTCACCCATCAGGGTGACGAGCATTCCATTCAGTGGGTCACCGCGTGGCGCACCGCCGCGGTCGGCCACCCACGGCGGCCCCGCGGACCGCGGGCGAAACGTCCGGACGATACCCGTCCCTCCCCAAACCACGGCGGTATGCGCCCCACACCACGCACGCCACATCCCACACCCATCAACCCCCAAGGTACACCCGTTCGACCTCGGGGTTCGCGGCTAGCTCGCGGGCAGGGCCGCTGATGGCGATCCGACCCGTTTCCAGGACGTAGGCCCGGTCGGCGACCGCAAGCGCCTTGCGTGCGTTCTGTTCGACGAGCAGGATCGTGACGCCCTCGGCCTTGAGGCGGGCGATCACGTCGAAGATGCGCCCGACCATCAGCGGCGCCAACCCCAGCGACGGCTCGTCCAGCAGGAGCAGCCGCGGCCGCGCCATGAGGGCCCGGCCGATGGCCAGCATCTGCTGCTCGCCACCCGAGAGCGTGCCGCCGGCCTGGCGAAGCCGCTCCTTGAGGACGGGAAAAAGGTCAAAGACCCGCTCCAAGTCTTCCCCCAGCGCGCCGCGGTCCTTGCGCCGGACGCCGCCTAGCATCAGGTTCTCCCGGACCGTCAACGAGCCGAAGATCTGTCGCCCCTCCGGCGCCTGCGAGACGCCACAGCCGACGACCTCGTGCGGCGCTAGCTTCGTCAGGTCGACGCCGTCGTAGACGATCCGCCCGGTCCGTGGCCGAAAGAGTCCGGAGATGGTCCGCAGGGTCGTCGTCTTGCCGGCGCCGTTGGCGCCAACGAGCGCAACGAGCTCCCGATCCTGGACCTCCAGCGAGATGCCCTTCACCGCCTGGATGGCGCCGTAGTAGACGCGCACGTCCTCAAGGGTCAGCACAGCGCGCTCCGTACGGAGAGAGCAGACGGCGGAAGAAGCAACCGCCCACTCGGCACCGTCAACCTTGACGAACCGGCCATGGACTACGTCTGCGCCTCCTTCGGTGCCGTCTGCTCTCTGCCGTCTGCCGACTCATCGGCGCCAAGATAGGCCTCGATCACCTTCGGATTGGCGCGGATCTCGGCCGGGGAGCCGGCGGCGATGACGCGGCCGTAGTTCAGCACTTGGATCCGCTCGCACAAGCGCATGATGAGCGCCATGTCGTGCTCGACGACGACGACGGTCAGGCCGAAGCGGCCATGGATCTCGCGGATGAAGTCGGTCAGCTCGGCCGTCTCCTGAGCGTTCATTCCGGCCGCCGGCTCATCCAGCAGGAGGACCTGCGGCTCGGTCGCCAGGGCGCGGGCGATCTCCAGCTTGCGTTGGAACCCGTACGGCAGCGACGTCGCAAAGGCGTCGGCAAAGGCGGCGAGGCCGAGCGACTCCAGGTGCGCCATCGCCCGCTCCTCAAGCGCCCGCTCCTTCCGTCGGAATGACGGCGCGGTGGCAAGCGTTTCCCAGAAACCGGCCCGGCCGTGGAGTTGCTGCGCCGTCTTGACGTTGTCAAGGGCAGTCATTCGGGTGAAGAGTCGGATGTTCTGGAACGTGCGGGCGATCCCTAACCCGGCGATCCGGTCCGGCGCCATGCCTGTGATATCGCGATCTTGGAACCTGATCCGACCCGACGTCGGTGGCAAGAAGCCGGTGACGACGTTGAACAGGGTCGTCTTGCCCGCGCCGTTCGGCCCGATCACCCCCAGAATTTCGCCTCGTCGCAGGTCGAGCTCGTAGTCGGCCAGCGCCTGTAATCCGCGGAAGGCGCGACCAACCCCCGACGCGCGGAGGACCGTCTCGCTCAACGACGCGGCAGAAGATGCACCGTCGGCGGCAACGGCGCTCGTCAACGTCCCGGCCCGTGGTCCCAATGCCCAGCTCCCGTCTACGGTCTAGTACTTCGCCAGGTGCTGCGCCAGCTCGTACGCCTCCGGCTCTCCTCGGAAGGCGTCGGCCTCCGAGCGGCGGACCAGAGCGTAACCGTGGGCCAGCATCTCATCCATCGCGTTGGTCAGCACCTCGTCGGCCGCCAGGTTATCCAGCGCATCGTCGAGCGAGGCCGGGAGTCGACGGTAGCCGCGCGCCTCCCGCTCCGCGTCGGAGAGGAGGCCCGGATCCACGTCGAGGGGCGGACCAGGATCCAGCGACCGCTCGATGCCGTCGAGGCCGGCCGTCAGAATCGCGCCGAAGGCGAGATAGGGATTGCAGGTGTTGTCGACCGTTTTCAACTCGACGTTGGTCGTCCCCTGCTCGCGCCCCCAGAAGGCCGACGGCACCCGCACGGCCGCTTCGCGGTTGTCGAAGCCGTAGCACACGAAGGCCGAGGCCCACGCGTGCGGCTGCAGGCGGCGGTAGGAGTTGACCGTTGGGCAGGTGATGGCGGTCAGTGCCGGCAGGTGCTCCAGCACGCCGGCGACGAACCCCCTCCCCATCTCGCTCAGCCCGTAGGGGCGGGAGGCCGGGTCGTAGAGGAGGTTCTCTCCCGTCACGGTGTCCCAGAGCGACAGGTGGACGTGGGCGCCGGAACCGATCTGCTCCGGGAACGGCTTGGCGGCAAAGGAGGCGATCAGGCCATGACGGGCGGCGACGGCCCGTGCCGTCTCCCGGACTCGGATCTGGTTGTCCGCGGCGCGCAGGGCCGGCGCGTGCCGGATTGAGATCTCCTGCTGCCCGGCGCCGTATTCGGGCAACGCTTGTTCAGGTTGGATGCCCTGTGTCTCAAGTGCGGCCAGAAACTCGTCCGTGAATGCGGCCTGGGCATCCATGCCGACGGTGCTGAAGCAGAGTGACTGGTCGGCCGGCACGACCGTGCCGTCGACCTGCCGCGCCAGGAAGAACTCGTGCTCGAACACCGCCTCCACGCGGATCCGTCGCGCCGCCGCCCGCTCGAGCGTCCGGCGCAGGAACGAGCGTGGGCACGCCTGCCACGGCTCGCGGTCGAGCCGCAGCAGGTCACACATCATGCTCCCGGTGCGCGGGACGTAGGGGAGGACGACGAAGGACTCCGGGTCCGGCACGAGCCGCACCTCTCCCACCGCCGTCATCCCCGGTACGGCTTGGAGCTGGTCGAGGGCGTTCATCGCCATTTGCGCCTGGGTCAGGGCGATCCCCTCCTCCAGCCGGTTGCGCAGGTGGGTGGCGTGGGTGGCCTTGCCGCGAACGATGCTGCCGTAATCGCAGTAGAGGAAACGCACCAGGCGCAGATCCGCCACAGCCACCTGGTTCAGCACCGCCTCCGCGGCGGGTGTCGAAGCAGTCGGCACGGAGCTCATGTCGATCGTCATGGCAGCGGCTCCTGGGTGAGCGGTCGGCAGCAGCGATCGACGATCAGCCGCAGATGGGAGGACCCAGTACCCGGACGAAAAATCCAATGACCCGATGCCAATGCCACCGCACGATCCAGACGGGCCGCGTGCCTTCCCGAGCTGACGGTCGCTCGCTGATGGCTAACCGCTCGGGGCCCGCCCGCTTGCCGGCCGGCCACGGGTCGGTGACACTGGCCAGACCTGGGACGCGAAGTGGCGCGTAGCTTACCGCAAGAGCGGGCCAACACGGGGGCGGGTGACGGTGACGGGTGCGAAACACATGTGGCTGGTGGTCGCCGCCATCTCGCTGGCGGTGGCGCTCGTGTTGGTCGGCGGGAGGCGCGCGGGCACGACGGCGGCCGGGTTGCGCCAGGCGACGGCCGACACCGGCACCGTGGTCCCCGACCCAGTCGAGTGTGACATCGAGCCGCGGCAGCTGCCCCTCTTCGATGAGACACCGGTGGCAGGCGAATCGGGTGCCGACCCGAGTCCGACCCCGTTCGTCATCCCCGACGGCGAGCGCGCCGACGAGGCAACGGTGGACGCCATCACTGAGGCGGTGCGAGGCTCGCTCGCCTGCCGCAACGCCGGGGACTACCTGCGAGCCTACGCCTACTTTAGCGACCGGTTCCTGCACGACCTCATCGGCGGTCCGGCGGGGGTCGACGCGGCACTGATGGCGTTTCTGACCGAGTCCCCAACCCCGGTGGCCGAGCCGGAGCGACTGACGCTGGTCGACGTGTCGGAGGTGCGGCGGCTCGCCGACGACCGGGTTGGCGCCATCGTCGTCACCCGCAGCGCCGACGAGGCCTACGCCGATTACCTCTTCTTCGTCGAGGCCGACGACGGCTGGCTGATCGACGACCGGGTCTTCCTGTCGGACAAGGATTTCCCGCCGGCGCCGTAGGCGACTCCGCTACACAGTAAGCCGGGAGCGGGGACAGCGGTTCGCCACGGGCGATGCACGCTCTGGTGGACGACCGGTCTCAGCGCCTGCCCTCGTCGTCCCGGCCGTCGAGGGCGGACGCCAGGCCGCCGACCGCGTACCATGTGGCCATCATGATCGCGCCCGCGTCGGCGCGCCTGACCCCACCGACGAAGGAGCCTCCCATGGCAACCACTCAAGCGCCCGCCCACGGCGGAGCGTCCCTCGCCGGCGTCCCGTCCCGGATTGACCCGGAGGATCTGGCGACGCTGGAGGAGATCGAGCGGCGCATTCTCTGGCTCTCGACGCTGATCGTCCACCACGCCAACAACGTCCGTCCCAACGCCGACAAATCGAAGGTCGGCGGCCACCAGGCCTCGTCCGCCTCCGTCGTGACGATCCTGACCGCGCTCTATTTCGCCTTTCTGCGGGCGGGCGACCGGGTCTCGATCAAGCCGCACGCCTCCCCCGTCTTCCATGCCGCCCAGTACCTCCTGGGGCGTCTTCCGGAGCACTACCTCACCACGCTGCGCGAGTTTGGCGGACTTCAGGCGTACCCCAGCCGCACCAAGGACCCGGATCCGGTCGACTTCTCGACCGGGTCGGTTGGCCTTGGCGCGGTGGCGCCGGTCTTCGCCGCACTCGCCGGTCGCTACGCGGAGCTGCACTTCGGCGGGGTAACGTCCGACCGCTTCGTCGCCCTGATCGGCGATGCCGAGCTCGACGAGGGGAACGTCTGGGAGACGGTGGCGGAGGAAGCGATCCAGGGACTGAACAACGTGATCTGGATCGTAGACCTCAACCGCCAGAGCTTAGACCGAGTCATCCCGGGTGTCCGGGCGGCTCGTCTGAAGGCGCTCTTCGCCGGCGCCGGGTGGAAGGTGCTGGAAGCCAAGTACGGTTCGCGGCTCGAGGGCGCGATGAACCACCCGCGCGGCGCGGCGCTGCGGCGGCGGATCGACGCGATGAGCAACGAAGAGTATCAGGCGTTGATCCGTATCCCGGACGGCGCCGAGCTGCGGCGCCGCCTTGCCGGCGACGCGGACGTCTCCGAGCGCGACGCGATCCTCGCGGCCGTCGCCGAGACGCCTGACGCGGAGCTACGCAGCCTGGTCGCCAACCTTGGCGGGCACGACCTGCCGCGCCTGCTGGAAGTGCTGGCGGAAGCGGATGCGATAACGGATGCGCCCGCGGTCGTCTTCGCCTACACGATCAAGGGCTACGGCCTCCCCTTTGCCGGCGATCCTCTCAACCACTCGCAGCTGCTGAGCGCTGCCCAGATGGAGGATCTGCGCCAGGACTTCGGCATCCCGGCCGACGACCAGTGGGCCGCCTTCCCGCCCACCTCCACCGCGGGACGCTGGTGCTCCGACGCCGCGCACCGGCTTGAGTCGACGGCGACCGCGGCGCCGCCGCGCGCCGTCGCCACCGTCCCGAACCGGCTCGACCTCAGGCACTCGCAGCTCACCTCGACGCAGGAGGCGCTCGGCCGGACGCTGGTTCGGCTGGCCGACGTGCCGGCCGTCGGCGAGAGGCTGGTGACCCTCTCGCCCGACGTGGCGACCTCCACCCACTTAGCGGGGTGGATCAACAAGGTGGGGGTCTTCGCACAGGAGGCGGCGGCGGACTACGAAGGGGGCGCCCAGCGGCTTCTGAGGTGGCAGCCCTCCCCGGCGGGGCGCCACATCGAACTCGGCATTTCAGAGATGAACCTGTTCATGGCGCTCGGCCAGTTCGGCCTCTCGTACGAACTGACCGGACAGCACTTGATCCCGCTCGGCACCGTCTACGACCCCTTCGTCTGCCGCGGGCTCGACGCGCTGATCTATGGACTCTACAGCGGGAGCAAGATGGTCTTCGCCGGCACGCCGGCCGGCGTCTCGCTCAGTCCGGAAGGGGGGGCCCACCAGAGCACCATCACGCCGTCGCTCGGCATCGAGCTGCCCGGCCTCGTTTCCTACGAGCCGTGCTTCGGGCGGGAGGTGGAGTGGACGTTGCTGGAGGGATTGCGGCACTGCTGCGACCGCGAGCACGGCCTGTCTACCTACCTGCGCCTCTCGACCAAGCCGATCGACCAGGGGTTGATTGACGAGCCGCTGGCGCGCTTCGGCGAGGAAGAGCTCCGTCGTCAGGTCCTGCTCGGCGGCTATCGGATCGTCGACCGCCGCGTGGCCGCGCCGCACCTGCCCCTCGCCGATACCGTCCAGATTGCCGTCCCCGGCATCATGGTCCCGGAAGCGATTGCGGCGGCCAAGGCGCTCCATGGCGAGGGGGTCGCCGCCAACGTCGTCAACGTCACCAGCGCCGACCGTCTCTACGACGCGCTACGCACCGCCCGCCGCGCGCAGCTCGCCGATGCCCACCGCCCGCTCGATCTTGGCCACCTGGCGACGCTGCTCCCGTCCGAAGAGCGACAAGCCCCGATGGTCACGATCCAGGACGGCGCCTCCCACTCCCTGGCATTCCTTGGAAGCGTCCACGGCGTCCCGGTCGTACCCCTCGGTGTTGACCAGTTCGGCCAGTCCGGCTCCCGCCAGGCCCTCTACGAGGCGACGGGGATCGATACGGGCCAAATCATCAACGCCGCGTTCCTAGCGCTGGACCTGGCGGGAAGGTAGGAGGCCGCGAGTTACGGAACCCGAGGGCCTTACAGTGCTTCCCACTCGTCGCGGGAGATGCCAGCCTCGTTCAGGGTCCTGCTCAGCAGTACTTGTCCAACGTTAGCCCGGTTGGGATTCGGGACGCGCAACTGGAGGCCGCCTCGGGTCATGTACTAGTGCTTGCGACCGACATTGGAACCATCGAACCGGAGTCGCCGCAACGAGGCGCGGAGATAGTTTCGGGCGGTCGGACCGAACGGCGGCATGATCGGACCGACTCGACCGTAATCTCGATCCCATCAATCCCAGGGATCGGCCGGTGCATCGCCAATCCGAACCCGATCCGATCGTCGCGTACCTCTTGGCGTTCAGCTCAGGTGGCCGCCGCCCCCCACCGCTGGCCCAGACGCCGGGATGCTCGGGAATGTGCCGGGAGGAGGCGGGGGCTTCCGGCAACCATTCATGGCGAGCGTGCCGCCTCGCGGCCTGGATATCGTCGGTGAGCGAGGTCTGTCTCCTCGCGATGTGACCGCGCTCTCCGATCGTCGCCCAGCCTCAGCGGGTGTTCACCTAGGTGCGACAATGTATGCGCCTCGCCGCGTCCATCGCGAAGTCTCCGGCCGCACGCCGAGGAGTCGCCCTCGATGCCTGCACCCGCCCCGTCCTATCCGACGCTCTTCAGCCCGATCACGCTCAACCGGGTGACGGTCAAGAACCGGATCGTCAGCACCGCGCACGCGACGGCGTACGCGGTCGGCGGCTACCCGAAGGAGAAGTACCGACGGTACTGGTACGCGGGGGCGTCGGTCTGATCGTCACCTTCGGCTCCTGCTCGGTCCACCCAACGTCCTCCGTCGCCGAATGGAGCGGCGTCGCGAACTGGGACGACTCGATCATCCCGGATTTGGCGGCGATGGCCGAGGTGGTGCACCGCCACGGTGCGAAGATCTTCTGCCAGCTGACGCACATGGGGCGGCGGGGAACGTCGACCAACTCGTCGCGGCCCCTCCTCGCCCCCTCACCGATCTCCGAGCCGGCCCACCGCGAGCGCCCGAAGGAGATCGAACCGCACGAGATTCGCGAGATCGTCCGTGCTTTCGCCGACGCCGCAGGGCGATTGCGGCGCGCCGGTTACGACGGGGTTGAGATCACCTCGTACGGCGGCCACCTGATCGAGCAGTTCTGGGCACCGCACGTCAACCAGCGGACCGACGAGTATGGCGGCAGCCTCGAGAACCGGATGCGCTTCGGGGTCGAGGTGATCGAGGCGGTGCGCGACCGGGTCGGCCCGGACTTCTGCGTCGGCTTTCGCATGACCGGCGACCAGCTCCTCAAGCACGGTCTCGGCCACGAGCAGATGAAGGAGATCGCGGCTCGCCTGGCCGACCTGAAGAAGCTCGACTTCTTCAACATCTCCGGCTCGACCGGCGAGACGGCCGAGCTCCAGGCCAAGACGGTGCCCTCTCTTGACAACCCGCTCGGCGTCTTCAACCGCTACGCCGCCTCGATCCGGAAGGTCGTCGGCGTCCCCGTCATCGTCGCCGCTCACATCGTCGAGCCGGCAATGGCGGAGGCCGCCCTTCGACGCGGCGACGCCGACCTGATCGGGATGACCCGCACCCTGATTGCCGACCCCGACATGCCGAACAAAGCCCTCGCCGGCGAACCGGATGAGATCCGACTCTGCACCGGCGCCAACGAGGGATGCATCGGCCGCCTCTTTCAGGGACTGCCGATCCGCTGCGTCCAGAACCCCCTCATCGGCCACGAGGACGAGCTGGACGTCCTGGCGCCGGCGCCGACCTCCCGCCGGGTGATCGTCGTCGGCGGCGGCCCGGCCGGGCTCGAGGCGGCCCGCGTAGCCGCCGCCCGAGGCCACCGCGTCACGCTTTTCGAGCGGGCGGGCGAGCTCGGCGGGCAGGTTCGGACCGCCGCGCTCGCGCCGAACCGGGCGGAGTACGGCCGGGCCATCACCTGGCTCGTCCGTCAAATCACGAAGCTGGGGGTCGACGTCCGCCTCGGCAGCGACGCGACCGCCGAGAGCGTCCTCGCCGAGGCGCCAGACGCGGTGATCGTCGCCACGGGCGCCAGGCCGCGTCCGCCGGCCTTTCCGGCCGCCGATGGCGTCGCCGTGGTTCCGGTCGACGCGGTGCTGCGCCGCGACATCGTGCCGGCGCCCGGCCAGCGCTGCGTGGTGATTGACGAGGACGCCCACATGCGGGGTCCCGGGGCGGCGGAGGCGCTGCTCGACGCCGGGGCGCGGGTCGAAATCATCACCAAGGAGCAGACGGTCGGCCTCGATGTCGACCCGACGCTGAAACCCGCGCTCTACCGCCGCCTCTTCGAGAAGGGTGTCGTTATGACGCCACTGACGGGCGTCGTCGAGATTGCGGACGGTGCCGTCCAGGTGGAGCACGTCTACTCCGGCGAGCGCCGCGCCCTCCCCGCCGACCTTGTGGTGCTGGCGCTCGGCGGCGAGGCCCGCGCTGAGATCCACCACACCCTTCGGCAGACAGCCCCCACGCTGGAGCTTCATCGCGTCGGCGACTGTGTCGCGCCCCGCTACCTCTACGACGCGATGCTGGAAGCGACGCGAGCAGGAAGGGCGGTGTAAGGACCAGGGGCCGAGGGGCAGGACGGGTCGCCGGAGCAACGCATGTGTCGCCCGCTCGCCAAGGCGACTTCGCGCGTCACGTCAACCCAGTTCGGCACGCCGTTTTCCCGATCGAGCGGCTGCGGTCTGGAGCCTGGCGATGCACGGGTCGCCCCTACAATGACCGCGACGTCCGTGCAGCTTTGCCCACGAATTCCCGACCGATCGGAGCACCGATGGACCCACTCGCCAAGAAGACCGTCCTCCGCCAGTTCACCTACGGGCTCTATGCCGTCACCGCTGCCCACGAGGGGGAGCGAGGGGTCTTCACGGCGAACTGGCTGAGCCAGGTGTCGTTCGAGCCGCCGCTCATTGTGCTCTCCGTCGAGCGCGAGAGCTCGACGCTCCCCCTGATCCGAGCCAGCGGACGCTTCGTCGTCTGCCCCTTCGCCGCCCACCAGCGCGAGCTTGCCGGCGCCCTCGGCCGGCCGAAGCACCGGGCCGGTGACAAGTTCGCAACGCTCAACCTCGCGGTCGTGGAGACGGCTACGGGCGATCCCGCCCTGGCCGACGCGCTCGGCTACGTCGTCTGCCAAGTCGAGGCGGAGATGCAGGCAGGCGACTCCATCGTCTTCCTGGCCCAGGTCATCGAGGCCCGGATCCTCAGTGAGGGCGACCCGCTCACGATGCGCGACGCGGGGTTCCGGCACGCAGGGTGACGGTACGAACGACGGACCGCAATTCCTCGTAGGGGCGCCGCATGCGGCGCCCGTTGCCCAACCGTCCGTTAGGAGGGGCAGCCGGGTGAGGCAAGCCTCGCCCCTCCCATGACGTGCTGCTTCCGAACGCGCGTCGGAGGCGCTTCGCTCACGGTCCGGCCGGCTCCTGGGCGAGGTCTTCCTGCTGCTCCGTCGCCTCCTCGGCGTCGTAGCCGCCACCAAGGTCGTCAGTTTCGGCTTCGGTCTCATCCTCGTCGTACTCGAGCTCATAGGCGCCGCTGGCGACCACATAGAGATCCTGGAGCAGGTCATAGGTGAGGAAGGTCACGTCGGCGAACTCGACCTCGCCGCGGACATAGCGGACGAACAGATCCACCAACTCCTCGCCGAGGTCACGCGCCAGGGCCTCCTGCTCCGCCGGGTCCTTCGGCGGCGTGGTCGTCTCCGCCACGGCCGTCTGCTCGCTTTCCATCCGCAGCTCCCTCCCTCCGTGCTACGCCCGCCGTGGCCGGCGCCCCAGCCTGAACGCGCTCACGGACGAGGCTAGCACGTCTCATGCCGATCGGAGCCCCGGGTCGTGGACGGTGTCCCACGGCGTGGCGCGGCGGGGCGGATCGAACGGTTCGCCCCCCCCCGCCCCCGGATGCCTGGTGCCTGGAAGGATCAGCGAGCGGGGGGAGGATGCTACGTCAGCGCGTCACCTACCTTGAGGGCCGGCGCCGTCATCGGTGCCGTGTTCCCAACGTCCCCGGTCGGGGCCAGCAGCCAAGCGACAACCAGAATCGCGAAGCAGGCGAAGGCGATCACGACCATGGCCCGTTTCTCCCGTCTGACCGAATGACCGAACGACGCGTCGGCAGGGCGCGGGACCAGTCCCGCGCCCCGGTGAGCGACTACAGCTGGTACGCGATCTCGCCGTGGGTCGTGGTGTCGAGGCCGAGCACTTCTTCCTGCTCCGGCACTCGCAGCCCGATCACCAGATCGATCGCCTTGAGGATGATCCAACTCACGGCGCCGGCATAGACGACGACCACGGCGACGGCGACGACCTGCTTGAGCAATTGCTCCGGCTCGCCGTAGAACAGGCCGTCGAACCCGCCGACGGACTCCTTGGCAAACAGCCCCGTGGCCAGAGCGCCCCAGATGCCACCCACCCCGTGCACGGCGAAGACATCGAGCGCGTCGTCGACCTTGATCACCTTCTTCAGTAAGTCGACCGCGAAGAAACAGACGACGCCGGCCCCAAGGCCGATCACGATCGCCGCCTGGGCGTCGACGAACCCCGAAGCGGGAGTGATGGCGACAAGCCCGGCCACCGCGCCCGCCGCCGCGCCGAGCACGCTTGGCTGGCCGTGGCGCATCCAGCTGACCGTCATCCAGGTCAGCGCGCCCATGGCCGCGGCGGTGTTCGTAACGACGAAGGCATTCGCCGCGAGGCCGTTGGCAGCGAGGGCGCTGCCGGCGTTGAAGCCAAACCAGCCGAACCAGAGGAGTCCCGCGCCGAGGACAGTGAGGGTCAGGTTGTGCGGGTCGAGCGGCTCACGCCCAAAGCCGATCCGTCGCCCGAGCATGCTTGCCGCGACGAGGGCGGAGATGCCCGAGGTGATATGAACCACGGTCCCGCCGGCGAAGTCGAGCGCCCCGTACTCCCGCAGCCAGCCATCGAGCGCCCAGACCCAGTGCGCCACGGGGGCGTAGACGAACGTCGCCCAGAGCAGGGTGAAGAGGACGAACGCTTTGAACCGCTTGCGCTCGGCGAACGCCCCCGTGATGAGCGCCGGGGTGATGACGGCGAACATCATCTGGTAGGCCATGAACGCTTCATGCGGCACGGTTGCCGAGTACGGTCCGGGCTCGATTCCCACGCCATCGAGCGCGAGCCAGTCGAAGCCGCCGATGAGCCCGCCGCGGTCGGGGCCGAAGGCCAGCGTGTATCCCCACAGCACCCACTGCACGCTGATCAAGGCCAAGATGAAGAAGGAATGCATGATGGTGGCAAGCACGTTCTTGCGCTGGACCAACCCGCCGTAGAAGAACCCGAGCGCCGGCGTCATCAGCATAACGAGCGCAGCCGAGGCCAGCACCCACGCGGTATCGCCCGAATCGATTGCCGTCGGAGCCACAGGCACACCCTCCAGCCATTCCCTCTCCCACCCCTCAACCGCTTGCTACCCCAGTCTAGGGAGGCCCCCCGTCCAGGGGAACGTGCCGGCCGACCGAATCCACAGCGAGGTTTTGTGCAGAATGCCCAGTCGAAGAGCCGAACGGCCGCGCCACTGGTCCGCCCCGGACGGCGGCTGACTGGCCGACCGCACGGATCGCGTCCCGCAGCGCGGCCTCGTTACCACTCCGGTGGTCGGCGCGTTAGACGGGAGAGACAAGGAACGGTCCGGACGGCCGGCACCGGGCGGGCCGCGTCCCGCGTGGTTCGGCCTTCGGGGCGCGTCGTATACTCGACGAGCCCGACGGCCACTCGACGGCCCAGATGCCGAACGCCCCCGACCGCGCCCTTGGCGGCGCCCAGCCACGAGGCAGCAGCACGCGTGAGCGAGAACACGGCCCCGCCGCGCCCGACGACCGACCCGCCGGCGACGGCTGGAGGCAACGGCGCGGCCGACGGCGATCCGGGACGCACCCCGGTTCAGCACTCCGGCACCCGTACCACCGTCCGGGAGGCGCCGCCAGCCGTTCACGGGACAACCGTCGGCCCGAGCAACAGCGCGGCGATCCGTCCGGCCGCGTCACCCGCCCCGGGATTGGCTGCGCCCGCGCGGCGGCCACGACGGGTGACGATCGAGATGGTGCTCTGGGCAGTACTCGTCGGCGTGGCGATCCTCACCCGCTTCTGGGACCTGGGCTCCCGCGCGCTCCACCACGACGAGAGCCTGCACGCGTACTACTCCTGGGGGTACGCTACGGGCGTGGACGACTACGTCCATCACCCCTTGATGCATGGTCCCTTTCTCTTCCATGCCAATGCACTCGTCTACCTTCTCTTCGGCGACTCGGACGCCACCAGCCGCTACATGCCGGCCCTCTTTGGTGTGGCGCTCGTTTGGTTGCCTTATCTCCTGCGCGGCCCTCGGCACCTGGGGCAGTGGGGGGCACTGGCGGCCGGGGGCCTCATCCTGATCTCGCCAGCGCTGCTCTACCAGAGCCGGTATCTCCGCCACGACATCTACACCGTCGTCGGCTCGCTCGTGCTCTTCATCGGCATCGTTCGCTACTTGGAGCGACCGGAGCGGCGCTGGCTGATCACGGTCGGGGCGGCGCTCGGCTTCCTCCTCACCAACCACGAGATCGTCTTCGGCATCGCCGCCATCTTCGCCCTGGTCCTTTGGGGCGCGCTCCTCTGGGGCCGGCTGCGCCCGCTGGTGCCGCTCCAACTCGGGACCCTGGCGGCGGCCGGCGCCATGTGGATGTTCCTACCGGACATCCTGAACCGACCCCTTCCCACTATCCCGTGGGACTCCCCGACCCGCGAGGAGAGCAACCGGTACTACGTGGATCTCTTGACCCATCCCCTGATCCTCGGCATGGTGCTCCTGATCGTCGTCTTCGTCCTCGCCGCGCGCGCCATCTTGGCCGCACACCGCGATCCGGATCTGGAGCATGACGGCTGGCTCGCCTCGCTCTTCGCGGGCGCGCCGGACGGGTCGGTCGAGCGAGGGGTTCTCCATGCCTGGCGCGACCGGACCGGCCTCCTCATCGCGCTCGGGGTCGGCGGGGCGATCTTCGTCGTCCTCTACACCAGCCTCTTCTCGAATATGCGCGGGCTCTCCACCGGCACCGTCGCCACCAACGGCACGCTCTTCTACTGGCTCGGCCAGCACAACTACCGGCGCGGCAACCAGCCCTGGTTCTATTACCTGCTCCTGATGCCCCAGTACGAGTTCTTCGCCATCCTCCTCGGCGGGGCGGCGACGCTACTCACCGTCTGGCGAGCTGGACGCGCCGCCCTGGGGCGTACGTTGAGCGCATTGGGCAGCGCGACGCTCTTCTTCCGGCTCTTCCTCGTCGTCTGGTTCGCCCTGATCTTCGGCATCCTCTCCTGGGCCGGTGAGAAGATGCCCTGGTTGCTGACCCACATCACCCTACCCGCCACCCTCCTCGCCGCCTCACTCCTCGGCGAGCTGACGGAACGGGCCCTAGCACGGCGCCGTGAGCGGGTAGCTGCCGCTGGCGTGCCGACGGTCGGTGGCCGCGGGCGCTGGCGAGAGCCGGGGTTGGCGGTGGCGCTTCTGGTCGCCGCGGGGTGCTGGTTCTTGCTCGCCGCCCGGCTCTCCTACGGCGTGTTCACCCAGCCCGACGGGGGAGCCTGGGAGCGATCACTGACCCCGCGCACCCTGGACCGCTGGTGGTTCCTGGCGGTGCCACCCGCCGTGGCGCTGGTTCTCGTCGGCGCAAGCTGGGCCAGTCGTGGCGCCCGCCGGACCGGTTGGGCCGCCCTCGCCGCGTTGGTCATCGGCCTCGCCGTGCTCCAGATCCACGCCGGATGGCGCACCATCTACCTGGAAGGCGACATCCCGAAAGACATGCTGATCTACACCCAGACCTCGCCCGATGTCGCCCGCATGGTGCGCGAGTTGGGCCTACTTTCCGCCGAGCTGACGGGCGGCAAGGAGCTGACGATCTGGGAGGACCACGGCAACGAGGGGATCGCCTGGCCTTTGCAGTGGTACCTGCGCGACTTCACCAACCGGGACTTCTTCTCCGGCTCCATCTCGGGGCCGCCGGGCGACGCGGCGGTGCTGCTGGTCGCCGACCGCAACAAGGGTGGGGTTGAGCGCCACATGGACGGCTACACCGCTCAGCACTACATCCTCCGCTGGTGGTTCCCGGAGTACGAGATCTACCGGAACTTCGCCATCGCCCCTGAGCTCGATCCCGGCGCTTCAGCCTGGAAGAGATCCGACGAGCCCCATGACGTGCTCGCCATCGCCCGCTCGATCCGCGACAGTCTGGCGACCCAGCTCGACCCGGAAGGTCAGCAGCGCGTCTACCGCCTCCTGATGTACCGAGATCTCCCGACCAGCATCGACGGCTACGGCTACACCCTCTACGTTCGCAACGATCTCGTGCCACTGCTCAACGGCATCCGTTACTGACGGAGTCGCTAGGGACGATTTGGTCGTCGGTAGGACCGCTGACGACCGACGCTCCAGCCCCGACTCCTCACTCCCTTCGGAGGACGATCGCGTGGACAGCTCGGCGTATGTGGACGAGGCAATCGCGGCGCGGGACGAGGCGGCGCCGACGTTCCTCGACCGCACGCTCGACCTGGGCGCGGTGACGTGGGCGACCGTCGGCTGGGCCGTTGCAGCCCTGGTCGCCTTCACCCTTCGGTTCGCCAAGCTCGACGCCTTCGCACTCGGACCGGGGGAGGCGCATCGCGCCTACGACGCCTTCTCGCTGTACATCGGACGGCCGGGTGCACCGGGGAACGATCTTCCGACGGTGGCCCCGCTCACCCTTCTCCTCCAGGCGCTCGCCTTCTTCCTCTTCGGCACGACCGACGTCACGGCCCGCCTCGCGTCGGCGCTGCTGGGACTGGCCTTCGTGCCGCTCGCCTACGCGCTCCGGCCCTTCGTCGGCAAGCCGGCCGCGCTTGGCATGGCCGTCCTCGCGGCCTTTTCCCCGACGCTCGTCTACGCGTCTCGCACCGCCGACCCGGAGATCGCAGTCGCCGTCTTCGCACTCCTCCTCCTCGTCGCGGTCTTGCGTGCCGGGTTGCCGGCGGGCGAAGGCAGCGTCCGGCGCTGGGCGGTCACGGCGGGCATTGCCGCCGGCGCGATGCTGGCGTCCGGACCGAGCGCGGTCAGCGTCCTCCTGACCCTCGGTGCCGGTGCCGTGACTGCTCTCCTCGCCGACCGGGAGGGTGCCCTGCCGCAGGGTCTGCGGGTCCTCGCCCGTACGCCGGGAGCGCCCCTCGCCGCCCTGGCCGGGCTGGTCGCGACGCTCCTGACGCTCTTTACCCGCCTCTTCAGCGATCTCGACGCCATCGTCGGTCTCGGCCAGACATTCGCCGACTGGGGCCGGCTACTGGCGCGCCCCGGGGGCGCGGGTGACACGCCGATCCAGTTCTTCCTGCTCGCCATCGTCCTGTACGAACCCCTGGCGCTCGCCCTGGCCGCGGTGGCGAGCCTGCGTGGGAGGCTCGGCCGCCCACGGGGATTGGGGTGGCCCTTCTTCGCCGGCTGGTTTGGCGCCGCCCTGCTTCTCTGGAGTTTCAGCACCGGGCGCGCCCCGGAGCACGCGGTCCACGTCGCGCTCCCGCTGGTGCTCCTCGGCGGCGGCGTGCTGGGTGACCTCGTGGCGGCGCTCGACCGCCGCGACACTGTGCGCGGCCGCGGCGGCGCGCTCTTTCTCGTGCTGCTCGGGTTGGTCGTCGGCTTGATCTCGTTCGCTATCCTCGCCAGCCGGGTCGACGGTGTCGCCGAGGCCGATCGGACCGAGGCGCTGTTCCAGGTGATCATCGTCGGCGCGCTGGTCATTGTCCCGCTCGCCTACGTCGTCTTCACCCTTGTCGGCCTTGAGCGGCGGAGCGGACGCGCGCGGCAGCCGATGTTGCTGGCTCTCCTCGTCCTCACCTTGCTCCTCGGCGCCTTTACCCTGCGCTCGGCGGTTCGCCTCAATTTCTTTACCGCCGACGACGGCATCGAGCTCCTGGCCCAGCGGACAGCGACGAGCGCGGTCCGGCCGACCGTTGCCCGGCTCCAGCGCCTGTCCCGCGACGTGACAGTGGATGAGGGCTCGGTGCGCGACCCCCTCGGCGGGCGGGGTCTCTCGATCGCCGTCGATCGGGACGTGCAGTGGCCGTTCCGGTGGTATTTCCGCGAGTTTCCGGACTTCCAGGCCGTGCCACCGGGACAGGCCGCTCTCGCCGGGGCTCGGATTGCCATCGCACCCGACGACGCGGGGATGGCTGAGGCCGGCTACACGCCGAGCGAGCGGCCCTACGTCCACCGGGTGCCCGGCGCCTACCAGGCGCCCGACACGGGAGACCTCCTCGCCGACCTCGTCCAGCCGGGCCGCTGGCTCGACGCCGCCCGCTACCTTCTGTACCGCGAAGGGTTGGAAGAGGCGGACCCGCAAACGGTCGCGATCGGGCTGGACGCCGACCTGGCGGCGCGGCTGTTGCCATTCAGCCGGCCGTACAACCTGACCGAGCGTCCAGGGCCGGGGACCGGCCGTGGGCAGTTCAACCAACCGATAGGGGTGGCGGTCGCCCCCGACAACGGGGCTATCTACGTCGTCGACAGCAGCAACCGGCGCATTGAGCGCTTCGACGCCGACGGCAGCTTTGTCGACATCCTCGCCGAAGGCGGCGACGTCGAGCTGGGCACGCTCGAGACGAACACTGGAGTGATCGGCCCAACCGGGATCGCCGTCGGCCCAGACGGCTTGATCTACGTGCCCGACACCTGGAACCATCGCGTCTTGGTGCTGAGCCAGAGCGGGGACCTGGTGCGCGAGTTCGGCGGCAACGCCGACACCCGTGACGCCCCCGCCGCCGCGGACATCGAGCAGGGTCGCTTCTTCGGACCCCGCGCGGTCGCCGTCACCGAGGACGAGATCTTCGTCGTCGACACCGGCAACGAGCGGGTCCAGGTCTTTGCCAAGGACGGCACTTTCCGCCGGGCGTGGGGCGGCTATGGCAGCGCGCCGGAGCAGCTGATCGAGCCGGTCGGGATCGCCCTGGGGCCGGACGGTCGGGTTTACATCGCTGACTCCGGCAACGCCCGGATCAGCGTCTTTGCCCCCGACGGCGCGCCGCTCGCGCAGTTCCCGGTAGGCGCGTGGGTCGGCAAGGCCTACTTCCAGCCCTACCTGGCCTTTGGCGCCGACGGCAACCTCTACGCCACATCCTCGGAAACCGGCAGCGTCGAGGTCTTCGCCCCTGATGGCGCCCCGGTCGGATCCGTGACTCAGATCGGCGGCGAGCCACTCCAGCAACCGATCGGGATCGCCGCGGCCCTGGACGGGACGCTCCTCATCACCGACGTTGGCCGGGACGCCGTCTTCCGCTACGCGCCGCCGCAGCCCTCACCCGCCGAGCAGCCGGCCAATCAGCCGGCCGGCGCGAACCCGGCGTCACCGCCGGCCACCGGCCCGCTGCCGAACCCGCCGATCCTGGGAGGGAACGGATAGGGCGATGATGAGCTAGGGCGCCGGCGCAACGTCTCCTTCCGGGGGCTGATGGCTTTCAATCCCCGTATGGGATCAACTCCGTCTCGACCTCGCCCAATACCCCCATCTCGACGCGGCGCTCGATGAACCGGACGACGGTGGCGAGCATCTCATCGGCATGCGGTGCGCTGTTGCTGACGCAGACCACGCCAAGCGTTGCCACCCGCATGTCGCCCATGTCGGCCACTTCCGCGATGCCGACGTTGAACTGGTTCCGCACCCGCTGGGTGAGGGAGCGGACGACGTGGCGCTTGTCTTTGAGAGAGAAGCTCCCCTCGAGGTAGAGCGTAACTCGCGCTACGCCGATCGTCATCGCCACAGACCGGACCTCAGGCGTCGACGACGGCGGTGAGCCGTGTCGCCAGGTAGCGGGTGCGGTCCCCCTCCAAGGCCCAGATCCAGGCGAGGCCGCGGTCGGCGGCGATCAGGGCGGTCGCATCGTTGAAGCGGGCGGCGAGCGCGGGCTCGACGCCGAACAGGTCGCACAGCTCCCGGTCAGGGAACCCCGTAGTCACCGCCTCCGCGCGCTCCGATCCAAGCTCGACGGACACCACCTCGGCGCCTAGCGAGCGGAAGTTCGTCAGCATCGCGTCCATAAACTCGGCGGCGTCCCACGCCCGCGGCGCGCCCCAGGCCCGCGCGAACAGCCGGCCGATCGCGTCGGTCCACGCCTCCAATGGCACCCCGCGCTCGTGGAGGAATGCCACGGTCGCGATCACGGCCGCCTGGGCGTTGGCCCGCGCCTGCTGCAGCAACTCCTCCGCTGTGTACTCGGCGTGCCCGTGCTCGATCTCGACCTCGAATCCGACATCGTCGGTCATCGCTTCCTCATGCGCCAACATCGCCCTGGCAGAGCTACGGCCCATACCTTAGGGCAACCAACTGCCCGCTCGGCGGTCGCCGCCCATGGACCGACCGCTGTCCTATGATGGCGGGCAAGACGAGACATGCGTCGCTCTGGCAACCACCCGCCGCCTGCCGTCTGCCGCCTCAGATGACGTTGTGCTCCTGCGCCAGCGCCCCTTCGGCGAACCGGGTGGGGCGGAACGGCGCGATGTCGACCGTTTTCGCCGCACCGTCGCAGATCAACTCGGCGATGCAGGTCCCGATCGCCGGTCCCTGCATGAAGCCGTGGCCGCTGAAGCCGGCGGCCACGAGGAGTCCCGCCGGTTCGCCGACGTCGCCCAGGAGCGGATTGTCGTCCGGGGTGATCTCGTAGAACCCTGCCCAGCCGCGCATCACGCTCGCCTCCTCGAAGGCCGGCACGCGCGCCACCAGCGCCTCTACCGTCGTCAGCATCCACCCCTCATCGACCGTCTTGTCGAACGTGCTCGGCTCGGCCCGGTTCGCCATGCCAAAGAGAAAGCCGCGGCTCTCCGGGTGAACGTAGAGGCCGGTAGTGAACTCGATCGTCATCGGCAGGGACGGCGGCAGACGGTCGAACGGCTCGGTGATGAAGCTCATCCGGCGGTAGGGATCGATCGGGAGGTCGACGCCGGCCATCGCGCCGACCTGCCGCGTCTGCGGCCCGGCGCACAGGATCACGGTCGGGGCGGCAATCTCGCCCCGCGGGGTGGAAACCCCCCACACGCGACCAGCCTCGACGCCAATGCCGGTGACGGGAGTCTCCTCTTCGATCGCGACACCTAAGCGCCGCGCGGCCTGGGCGAACCCCATCGTCGCGGCCGAGGTATCGGCCCACCCATCCTCCGGGCAGAAGGTGCCGCCGAGGACATCGTCCAGCTCGATGAACGGGTTGAGCTCGGCGATCTCCGCCGGCGTGACCCAGCGCGCCGGGACGCCCAGGCCCTGCTGCAACGCCAGGTTGCGCCGGAAGACCGGTTCCTCGGCCGGGTCGGTGAGGAGGAAGAGGTAGCCCTGTTGGCGGAGCCCGATGTCGACGCCGAAGCGCTCCGCGAATGTCTCCCACACCCTGACGCTGTAGGTGGCCAGCCGGACGTTGGTCTCGGTCGAGAACTGCTGGCGGATGCCGCCCGCGGCGTCGGCCGTCGCCCCCCGACCTATGGCGTCCCGTTCCAGGACGACGACGTCGGTGAGGCCGCGCTCGGCTAGCGCGTGGGCGATGGCGCACCCCATGATCCCCGCGCCGACGATGACGGCTTCGGCGGTCGTACGCACGACAACGCTCCCTGCGAACGCCCCCGAGTCCCCTAGGTCCAGGCGGCGGCTGGTTCCCGCCAACGTTGAGGGGGCCGGGACTTCGACGACGCCGATTATCGCGCCAGCCGCCGCCCCGAACCAGCGGAGTCCTCCTGGGGCCGTTGACGCCCTCCCCTTACCCGGCATACGCTGCCGCCGTTGCGATATCCGGGGCTAGGCGAGGAGGAGCACCCTTGGCAGCGGCACAGTTCGACGCGGTCATCGTCGGCGGCGGGCACAATGGGCTGGTGGCCGCCTGCTACCTAGCGCAAGCCGACTTCTCGGTCTGCGTCCTGGAACGCTACAAGACCGTCGGCGGCGCGGCGATCACCGAGGAGATCGACCCCGTCAATGCCCCGGGCTGGCGCCTGTCAATTGGCTCCTACGTCCTCTCCTTGATGCCCCGCTCTATCCTCGACGAGCTCGGCGCGTGGCAGCACGGGGTCGAGCTCATCCGGCGCAACCCGCGCTTCTTTATGCCCTTCCCCGACGGCCAGCACATCATTAGCTGGGAGGATGAGGACCGCTTCCTGGAGGAGATCGCCAAGTTCTCCAAGAAAGACGCCGAGAACTACCCGCGCTACGACGCCTTCGTCGAGCACACGGCGCGGGTGATGGACCGGTACATCCTCCGCCAGCCGCCGACCTTCGCTGAGTTCGCCGCCGAGTTCCGCACGACCGAAGAAGCCAAGATCTTCCAGAAGATGATCCTCGGCTCGGCGGCGGACGTGGCCGAGTACTTCTTCGAAAGCGAGCAGATGCAGGCCGTCGTCTCCGGACTTGGCTTGATCGGCACCTTCCGCGGGCCCCGCGACGCCGGTACCGCGTACGTCAAGCTCTACCACACGATGGGCAACGTCACGGGCCGACGCGGGCAGTGGGCCTATGTCCGCGGCGCGATGGGCACGGTCACCCAGGCCCTGGCGACGGTCGCCCGCGGCCTAGGGGTCACGATCCGGGAGAGCGCTGAGGTCTCGGAGGTCTGCATCGCCGACGGCCGCGCCACCGGCGTCGCTACGGTGGGTGGGGAGGAGATCCGAGCCAAGATCGTCCTCTCCAACGCCGATCCGAAGCGGACCTACCTCACACTCGTCGACCGCGCCGAGTTGCCCGCCGAGTTCGTGCGCGACATTGAGGCAATCCTGATTGACTCACCGGTGATGAAGCTGAACCTGGCGCTGGAGGAGCTGCCGCACTTCACCGCCCTCGACGGGAGCGACCAAGGGCTGGCGCGGACCGGCGGCGTCTTCATTGGTCCGTCCGTCGACTACCTGCAGCGGGCGTACGAGGACGCGCGCAACGGTCGCCCCTCCGACTACCCGATGATGAGCGTCCACATGCAGTCGGCGGTCGACCCCAGCGTGGCCCCGCCCGGCAAGCACACCCTGTCGATCTTCACCCAGTACTACCCGTACCAGTTGGGCGAGGGGACCTGGGATGAGCGGCGGGACGAGATCGCCGACCACGCCATGGCACGCTTCGCCGAGTACGCCCCGAACATCACCGACGCGGTCGTCGCCCGCCAAGTCCTTGGCCCGCCCGACCTTGAGGCCCGCTTCGGTCTGACCGGCGGCCACATCTTCCAGGGCGAGCTGGTCCCCGAGCAGGCCTTCGATCTGCGCCCCGTCCCCGGCAGCAAGACCTACGAGGGACCGATCCAGGGGCTCTATCTGTGCGGCGCGGGCGCCTGGCCCGGCGGCTGCGTCATGGGCGCCCCCGGCCACAACGCCGCCCACGAAGCGATCGCCAACCTGAAGGCCGGGCGCTACAACTGAGGCCGGGCCTAAGGGCCACAGAGGGGCGCTGGTGGCAGACTCGTTCCAGAAGCTCACCGAGGAAGCTCACCAGGCCGTCGCCCTCGCTCACGAGGAGGCGCGGCGTCTTAACCAGCCGTACGTTGGCACGGAGCATCTCCTCCTTGGCCTCCTCGGCGACAGCGACGGGGTCGCGGCGCGGTCCCTCCGCCACCTAGGGATTGAGCCGGTAAGCGTCCGGGCGGCGGTGGAGTTCATCTTCGGCCAGGGCCAAGGGGCGGTCGAGGGCAAGACCGAGATGAGTCCGCTCGCGGCGCGCGTACTGAAGCGCGCGGCGCACGAGGCTCGCCGGCTGAACCACCCGCACGTTGACAGCGGGCACCTCATCCTGGCACTCGTGCGCGAAGGGGGACGCGGCGCCGCGGTGCTGACGATCCTCGGCGTCAACCAAGAGCGACTCCGGATGCGGCTTGTCGCGGACCTTGGCGGGCAGGCGGGATAGGCGACCCCCGGTCCCCGCCACGGGCCGCACCGCAGCGGCAGCGACGCTGCCCATGCGAACGATCATCCCCTCGTCTTGGTAACGGCTCTCGACACAGGCGGCCCGAGGGAGAGGTCTGACGGCCGATGACGACAGCCACCGGACCTGCCCGTCCGATCCGCTGGGCCGCGTCATCCAACCAAACACGGGCGTCGAGTCGGCCGCGGTCCACCCCGCCGTCGAACGCATCTTTGGTCGCAG
Source organism: Thermomicrobiales bacterium (assembly GCA_030447415.1). Classification (GTDB taxonomy): domain Bacteria; phylum Chloroflexota; class Chloroflexia; order Thermomicrobiales; family UBA6265; genus JAUJOZ01. The sequence goes on from JAUJOZ010000010.1 coordinate 109,679, forward strand.
CGAATCGCTCGTGTGGGTGAGATTGGCACGGGCCCCCAATGCCAAGAAGGTCGTCGGGTTCTCGCTGGAGGGAGCCGGGCGCCTCGACCATCGCGACCTCAGGATCGAGCGCCTTTCGTTTGGCATCATGCGCGGGGGCGAAGAGATTACCGCCGTGCTGAGAGATCGTCCGGGGGCAAACGGGAGAAGGTCCGCGCCGCGGTCGTGAGCACCAAGAGCGATGCTGACGGATCTCCCCGAACTTGGCGCGAATCGCTACCACGCCGTAGAGCGTCCCCGGTGACCGAGACGCGGCCCCGTGGTCCACGACCACGATGAGTCCGCCATCGGAGCGTCAGCCTGCTCGGTCGCCTGACTGCGCGGAACCTGACGCGCCTTGCCGTCCCGGTGGTCATCCTCCCCGGGCAAGCCGACTCGGTCGCTGGAGCGCGAGCCTCCGTGTCGGCGGTGCGACGCCTGCTGCCGGAGAACGGAAACGCACAGCGCAGCTAGACGGTCCCTGCCAGCCGCACCGCCGCGTGCAGCAGCACGTTGGCCCCCGCCTCGACATCCTCCGGCGTGCTGTACTCCTCCTCGCAGTGGCTGAGGCCGCCGGCACTGCGGACGAAGATCATAGCGGAAGGGCAAACGTCCTGCAGGTACTTGGCGTCGTGGCCGGCACCGGACCACAGCCGTCCGAAGGGCAGCCCCAGCCCCTCGCACGCCGCACGCACCGCGTCGAGCGTCCCTGGGTCGAAGGAGGTCGGCTCACTCGTCCAGAAGCGGTCGAGCGCAATGTGGACCTTGGTCCGCGCCTCGACCTCCCACACCAGTTTCTCCAGCCCCGCCACCAGCGTCTCCAGCCCCTCGGGGCTCGGATGCCGGAGGTCGACACTCATCACAACCTTGCCTGGAATGGTATTGATCACGTTCGGTTCCACGGCGAGCCGACCGACCGTGGCCACCGCGTCAGTCAGCCTGTGCGCGAGCTCTTCCACCCCGGAGACCAGACGAGCCGCGGCGGCGAGGGCGTCGCGGCGGAGGCGCATCGGGCTCGGGCCGGCGTGGTCGGCGCGGCCTTCGACGGTTGCCTCCAGCCAGGTGATGCCGACGATTCCCTCGACCACACCGACCGGAAGCCCCGCCGCCTCCAGCACCGGCCCCTGCTCGACGTGGAGCTCCAGGTAGGCCGCGGGCGGCGCCGGCCGGTCCGCTTCGCGCCCCAGGTAACCAATGCGGCGCAGCTCGTCCGCGAACCGTCGACCGTCCCGATCGGTCCGCCCGTAAACGTAGTCCTTGGCGAAGCGACCGCTGACGGCACCGGAGCACATCATCGCCGGCTCGAACCGGACTCCCTCCTCGTTCGTCCAGTTGACGACCTCCAGCGGCCGGCGGGTCGTCACTCCGTGGTCGTTGAGTGCGCGCACGACCTCCAATGCTCCAAGCACCCCGAGCGCGCCGTCGAACCGCCCGCCCCGGCGCACGGAGTCGCAGTGGGAGCCAAGCAGGACCGCCGGTCCCTCCTCCGCGCCGTCGCGCCGACCGACCATGTTCCCGAAGTCGTCGACCCGAACGCGGAGGCCCGCGGCTTCCATCCATCCCCGGACCAGATCCCGCCCCGCCCGGGCCGCGCCCCCGAGCGCCAGCCGCGTACCGCCCCCGACGGGGGACGCCCCCACCTCTGCCAGACGCCCCACGCTCTCACCGAGCAGTCCCACCTCAACCCGCACCCGAACACACAAACCCAGACCGCGTCACCCGACAATCGACAGCTCCCGCGTCGCTTCGTTTAGGCGCTCGCCTCCGGTGTCGGTGCAGAGGACGGCGTCCTCGACGCGGACGCCGAAGCGACCCTGCAGGTAGATCCCCGGCTCGTCGCTGAAGACCATCCCAGCGAGGAGCGGCGTGGCGTTCCCACTGACCAGGTACGGCTCCTCGTGGACATCGAGTCCAAGGCCGTGGCCGACGCGGTGGATGAAGGCGGCGCCGTACCCCTCCTCGCCGATCAGCGCGCGCGCGGCCTCGTCGATCGCCTCGCACGGCACGCCGGGTGCGACCGCGTCGAGCGCCGCCTGGTTTGCGCGCAGCACGACATCGTAGACGCGGCGAAACTCCTCGCTCGGCTCGCCGACGTGGATTGTCCGCGTGACGTCGGAAAAATACCCTTCCAGCGTGCCGCCCCAATCGAAGACGACGGCGTCGCCGGGTTGGATGACCCGATCGCTCGTCTCATGGTGGGGAGAAGCCGAGTTCGGACCGCTGCCACACGAGCCGAACCCCGGGCCAAGACCGCGACCGTGCGTCAAGGCGAGGAGACGGTCAAGCGCCTCATTCTCGGTTTGGCCGGCGAGGGGTGCGGCGATGAACTCTTCCCAGGCGTCGTCGGTCCGCCGGGCGCCCTCTCGCATCAGCTCGATCTCGCGCCCGTCCTTGACCATTCGCAAGGGGCGGAGGGTCGGGGTCGCCGACACCCACCGGGCGTCGGGCATCGCCTCCTGCAGGGCGAGCAGGAAGACGCTCCAGAGCTGGTCCCCAACGGCTACCGTCTTGCCGGCCACATCGCCAACCACTCCAGCGACAACCTCCGCCGGCGTCTGCGTCTCCTCCCAGGGGTGGACACCGAGCAGCTCCCGCAAGCCGGCCAGACGGGGGGCCTCGAGCACCGGCACGACGTACGCAGGGTCCCCGGTCCGCGGCAGGACGAGGAGGTTCATTCGCTCGCTCACGTGGCCGGCGTATCCGATCAGGTAGCGAAGGTCGGGCGACGGACCGACCACGAGCACATCCACTCCCTCCCGCGCCATCTCCTCCTGCGCCCGCTGTAACCGGTCGTGGTGCACCCCCAAGTCGGCAAACCGCTCGCTGCCCATCGCGCCCATCCTCCCCCCTTATCCAACCCGTCGCGTAGATCAGGGCGGCGATTCTAGCACCGGCCCACCCCGCGACCGGCGTCTGGACCGATGGGCGCCGCCGCGATTGTCGTCGTGGGGGAAAGCCACGCGCGGTGGCGGCTCGCTTGCGCTCGCCACGGCAGGGTACGGGGCGCTCGCATCCACCAGGCGGGTGCTCGCCGACGACGCCGACCGTCCGAACGGCACCGAACACGACACCGAGGAACCCGTGACCAAAGACTGGCTTCATCGCGACGCGATCGTGAACGGCGTGCGCCTCCATTACGTCGAGGCGGGCGACGGACCGCTGGTGCTGCTGCTCCATGGCTTTCCCGAGTTCTGGTACTCGTGGCGGCGCCAGATCCCCGCGCTCGCAGGTGCCGGCTTCCGTGTCCTCGCACCCGACATGCGCGGCTTCAACACGTCCGCCAAGCCTTCGAGCGTCGGCGCCTACCGAATCGAGGTGCTCGCCGCCGACGTGGTTGGCCTGATCCACCACGTAGGCGCGGAGCGCGCCGTCGTCGTCGGGCACGATTGGGGCGGCATGGTCGGCTGGTTCCTTGGGATGCACCAGCCGGAGGTCCTCGACCGTCTGGTGATCCTCAACGCTCCTCACCCCGCCGCCATAAGGCGCGAGATCCGGTCGCTCGATCAATGGCGCCGCTCCTCGTATGTCTTTGCCTTTCAGCTTCCCCGGCTGCCGGAGACCCTCTTCCGCGCCGGCCGCTACGCCGTGATGCGCCGCGCCCTACGCCGTGAGCCCCTCCACCCCGACGCCTTCGCCTCGGCGGACATTGGTCGTTACGTCGAGGCGATGGACCAACCCGGCGCCCTCACGGCGACGATCAACTACTACCGAGCTGCCTTTCGCCATCTTCCGTTCCGCACCCTCGGCTCCGTTCGACCGGTCACTACCCCGACCCTCATCATCTGGGGTGACCAGGATCGCTACCTGGCGGTTCGGCTCACCGATGGCCTGGAGGGCTGGGTGCCGAATCTCCGTGTCGAACACCTGCCAGACGCCAGCCACTGGGTGCAGAACGATTCGCCCGACCAGGTCAACGCCTTGCTGCTCGCCTTCCTGTCGGAAACATGACGACAGCGCCGCCACGCTCCGTGGCGACACCGCACGAATCGCTCGGCCCCGAAACGTCATGCCGCCGATAGGCACATGGGCAAAACAGGCCTTGTCTCTCCAGACCGCCTTGCCACCTTTCTGGGTCCGCCCGTTGAACCGTCGCCCGCCCGATGCTACCCTCTTGGCATCGCTCCGCTTGTCGCCCGATCTGCACAACGTCGTGCCTGGGCTCTCCGAGAGCGCGCCGGGCACCCGCCGGTTGGCGTGCCCGGTCCGCGCCATCGGCTCCAGGTAGTGCCGGTTCGGTCGCTCAGCGCCGCGACTCATGAGGCAGGGGGATCCATTGCTGCCGACGTCCACACCGATCACCACGGCCACGCCCGCCCGACTCGCGGTCGACCTCGACGGGGTCCTTACCGAGCACCCACGACCCCTCGCCCACGCCGCCTCGGCCCGCTTCGGTTTGGATCTGCCTGAGCGCGCCTTCATTGATTCCGCCGGCCTCCACGTCCCGGTCGAGGTGCGGGATTGGGTCTATGGCGACAATGGACCCGCCGCCGAGCTGAGGCCCGCCGCCGGTGGCACTGAGTCCCTCCACCGCCTCATCGACCTCTTCGGCGCCGCCAACGTCAAGATCATCACCGCCCGGCCGGAGCGCGCCGACGCGATGACCCTCGGCTGGCTGCGCCGTCATGGCTTTCCCTCGGTCGAGGTCGTCTACGCCGATGACAAGGCGACTGTTGCGCTGGAGTTGGGCTGCGCGTACGCCATTGAGGACAGCGGACGCCACGCCCACAACTACGCCGCCGCCGGCGTGACGTGTTTCCTCCTCTGTCCCGACGGCGGCCCCGCCCCCCAGGAGCCCGGCATCATCCCGGTCGACGACCTCACCGGCATCACTCGCCTGCTCGCCGCCAAGCGACAGCGCGAGCAGGAGGCGCAGGACGGCGCGACCCCCGGCGCCAGAGCCCGTCTCTTCGGCGGGGTCGACGGCCGCCCGCGCATTGTCGTCAGCGACGCCATCCATCCAGTCGCTCGCGCCCGCCTGGCCGAGCATGCCGAGATCGTCGAGATCGACGGCACCGACGTCCCCCGTCTGCTCGCCGCCGTCGCGGACGCCGACGCCCTGGTCGTTCGGAGTGAGACGCAGGTGACGCGCGAGGTCTTCGCCGCCGCCCCACGGCTGCGGGTGATCGCGCGCGCTGGGGTCGGCGTCGACAACATCGACCTTCCGGCCGCGACCCGTGCCGGCGTCCTCGTCCTCAACGCCCCGGGCGCCAATGCCGTCTCGGCCGGCGAGCACACGGTCGCCTTACTCCTTGCCATCACCCGGGTCATCCCGGACGCCAACGCCTCAACCCATGCCGGCCGCTGGGAGCGCAAGCGGCTGAAGCCGATCGACCTGCGCGGCCGCACCGCCGGTATCGTCGGCCTCGGCCGCGTCGGGTCGGTCGTCGCCCAGCGGCTGCGCGCCTTCGAGATGCGGGTCATCGCTCACGACCCCTTCATCACGCCCGAGCGCTTCCGCGACCTCGGGGTCGAGCCGGTCGACCTCCCGACGCTGCTGGCCAGCGCCGACGTCGTCACCTTTCACGTTCCGCACACCCCCGAGACGGCCCACATGCTCGACGCGGCGGCGATCCGCCGGCTCCGCCCGGGTGCGATCGTCCTGAACGCGGCCCGCGGTGAGGTCGTCGACGAGCAGGCCCTCGCCGACGCACTGCGTGAGGGGCGGCTCTTCGGCGCTGGCGTCGACGTCTTCCCGCACGAGCCCTGCACCGCCAGCCCCCTCTTCGGGCTGCCGAACGCCGTCGTCACCCCCCACATCGGCGGCTCGAGCGCCGAAGCGCTGGCCGCCGTTGGCGACGTGATCAGCACGACGACCCTCGCGGCCCTGCGGGGCGAGGCCGTGCCGAACGCCGTCAACATGCCGGCCGCCACCCTCCTCGCCCCGGAACTCCAACGGCTGACGACCGTGGCCGGCGCCGCCGGGCATCTGCTCGCCGTCCTCCAGCCGACGTGCCCCGCCGACCTCAGCGTCACGGTCCGTGGCCTCGTCCCGGCCGATGTGGTCGAGCACGTCACCGGCGCCGCGCTGAGCGAAGCGCTCCAGCGCTGGACCGACCGCCGCGTCACCCCCGTCAACGCCCGCCTCGTGGCGCAGGAGGTCGGCGTGCGGGTCCGCATCATTGCCGGCGAGCAGGACGCCGATCGCCTCCCCCAGTTCGCGCTCGACGTCCATGACGCCGCGGGCGACGAGTCGCACCACGTCGTCGTCAGCTGGGACCGGGCCAACGCCGGCATCTTGGAGGTCGACCGCTTCGGCTTGGAGCGCCCGCTCGCCGGTGACGTCCTGATCACCCACCACCGCGACCAACCAGGCGTCATCGGTCGCGTCGGCACCATCCTCGGCCGCTACGAAGTCAACATCGCCGGCATGCAGGTCGGCCGTCACCACCGCGGCGGCGAAGCGTTGATGGTCCTCAACGTCGACGACGCCATCCCCGAGACGGCCCTCGCCGAAATCACCGCGATCCCGGGGGTCGAGACCGCCTACGTCGTCTCTCTCCCGCCGGCCGAACCCCGCGTCGTCCAAGCGTCCATGCTGGCGCGACTAGCGCCATAGCGGAAGGCCATCCGATCGCTTCGTCGCGCCGCGCCCCGCCCGGGCGGGTAGTAGCATGACGATTGGGTCCGCGAGGGCGGCGACCCGTGCGGACCACCGACGGCCCTCCGCCCACGGCACGAGGGAGTGCGGCGATGATGGCGACGACGAGTCTGATGATGGCTGAGGGCCTGGCCGTCATCGATGACGACGACCAGCGCTACGATCTCATCCGCGGGGAGTTGCTGCGCATCGCGCCGGCCGGGGCGGAGCACGGCGAAATCAGCCTCGAGTTCGGCGCCCTGATCCGCAACCACGTCGTCGCGCACGGGTCGGGCAAGACCTACGGCGCCGAGACCGGATCCTTGCTGGCGCGCCCCTGATACGGTGCTCGCGCCGGATGTCGCGTTCGTGCGCGGCGACCGACTTCCGCCGCTCCGCAGCGATCGTCGCGGCTTCCTGCCCCTCGCCCCGGATCTGGCCGTCGAGATCATCTCCCCATCGGACCGAGCGGTGGACGTGGCAAGGAGGGTCCACACCTACCTTGACGCGGGCGTACCCCTCCTTATCCTGGTTTCCCCGGCTCCACGCACGGTCGCCCTTCACCGGCCCGGCCAGCCCGTGCAGACGTTGCACGAGGGGGACGAGCTAGACCTCAGCGAGGTGCTACCCGGGTTTCGGCTGCCGATCGCGGATCTCTTCCGCGAGTAGACCCAAAGCCGAGGCCGTGTCGGCACTGCCGGCGTCCCCCCGGCCGCAGGGTGCGGCGAAAGTTGACCGGGAGTGGCAGCAACGAACACTGCCCGGGTCTGTCCCACCTCCTACGCGCGTCTACAACCCATCGTCGAGGTGGGTAGTGGCGCTCCTGGCGGACGTGGCATGGCCCGTCCCCTGCTGCCGGTGGACCGTCATTTGAAGTGACTGAGGAGGATGCTGACCACAGCGCGATGACGACGATGGGCTGCTACACCCAGAGCGCCCTGTTCGCCAGAACGGTGACTCGCTCGTACCGCGTCGGCAGGACAACGGCCGTCCCACCGACTACCAGCGCGGAACCAATGAAGACGAGGGCGAAGACCGAGAAGGGCGACGACCCCTAGCGGGCGAGGAGCAACGCGGCGACGCCGAACGCCACCACGGCGACGGCGTTCCTCCGGGGAAGGCGGGTCAGGTGGTGGCGGCTGTCCCACCACGTCTCCACGAGCTCGCTAACGTCGCGTGCCGCGGAGACTCTCATGTGTTGGATGATAACAGCCGTCGCCGGCGGGACTGCGGACGTGCCCTAGTAGAGGGGCCACTGCGCGACGTGCGGCGAGTACCCGACGATCACCTCCAGCTCAGGTGGCAGGGCGTCGGGGTGAAGCGCGTACGCGGTCAGGCGGACGTGCCCCTCCAAAACGACGAGCCCTCCCTGTTCATGGGCGGTGACGAGGATCGGCTCGGGGAAGGTGACGCCGACCGCAACCAGCTTCGCCAGCTTCAAAACGCGCTCGTTGCTTACCCCGTACGGCCGAACGCCGGTGCGGATGCGGTCGGCGGCGTCGCTGGGCAGGCGCGAGCCACCCGACAACTCGAGCCAATAGCTCCAGGTGATGTACTTCACCTGCCGCAGTTCATCCGGAGTCAGCGCGGCCCGCTCCCAACGCACCCCCTCGGTTGGGAAGCCCGAGAGGTACTGGCCGGCATCCGGCCCATACCCGCGGTACAACCGCAGCAACCGGCGCCGCTGCGCGTTCTCCTGGGCATTGGTGAGGTCCGGCTCGGCGACGAGTCGCTCAGACGCTCCCTGACGCCGCAGGTAGCCCAGGACCTTGCGTCGAAAGCGATCCGATGCGAGTTCCTGACGGAGGAAGGCGGCGATGACCTCCTCCTCGCCAGCCGGTCGTAACCGCCGCATCAACTCTGCATCGGCCTCCCTGGGCTGCTTGCAAGCTTAAGCGCTCCGGAGGCGACGCCACCCGCCGATCCGCATCCCTGCAAGAGCCCCACGCCTAGGGGAGTGTGGAGCGCCATCTACGCGGTCGTCGCGGCTCCAATCTCGGCCGCCACCACCCCCAAACTCTCGCCCAGGATCTCCACCAACTCGTCCACCTGCGATCGCGTGATCGTCAGCGGCGGCGCGTAGAGCAGATGATCTCCGAGCGCTCCATCGACCGTCCCCGACCCCGGGTAGGAGACCAGTCCGCGCTCCAGCGTCGCCGTGCCGACCCGTTTTGCTACCTGCCAGGCCGGCGGGAACGGCTCCTTTGTCGCGCGATCCCGCACCAACTCCACCCCGAGCAGTAACCCAAGCCCGCGCACGTCCCCCATCATCGGGTGGCGCGCCGCGAGGTCCCGCAGCCGCTCCAGGAAGTGAGCGCCAACCTCGGCCGCGTTGCGCACCAGGTCGTGGTCGCGGACGTAGCGGAGCACCGCAAGGCCGGCCGCGCAGGAGAGCGGGTTCCCGGCCGACGTGTGCCCGATCACGAACGACCGCCCCCGGCTCCGCACCTCCCCGACGAACTCGGGCTTGGCGAGTACGGCCCCGAGCGGCGCGTAGCCACCACTGATTCCCTTCGCGCAGGCGATCAGGTCGGGGATCACCCCCCAGTGGTCGAGGGCAAAGTTCCGTCCGGTTCGCCCGAATCCCGTCATCACCTCGTCGGCGATAAAGAGCACGTCGTACCGATCGCAGATTTGCCGTATCTCTTGAAAGTATCCCGGACTCGCCGCCACCGCCCCAAGCGTCGCCCCAACAACTGGCTCCGCGATGAACGCCGCGACGTTGTCCGGCCCCACCTGGCGGATCACCCGCTCCAGCTGACGAGCGCACGAGAGATCGCAGGGCGGGCAGGCGCCGTTCGCCGCACACCGGTAGGGGAAGCACGGAGCGATGTGCTCCGCGGGCGGCAGCACTGGGGCGTACAGCCGCCGCCGCCCGGTGTTCCCCCCGAAGCCGAGCGCCGCGAGCGTTGCCCCGTGGAACGAGCCCCACCGCCCGATCAGCAGATGCTTCGTCCCCTGCCCCCGCTCCCGCTGGTACTGGAGCGCCATCTTCACCGCGTTCTCGACCGCCTCTGACCCGCCAGAAACGAACCAGACCCGGTACGTATCACAGGTGGCCGCTCCTGACCCCGCGCCCGACGGACCGGGAGGTCGAGGAACTGGCAGCCGCGGCGCCCACTCTGTTGCGATGAACTCGGCCAGATCCTCGGAAGCCTCAGTCGTGAAGGCGTGGGTCGGGGCGTAGGCGAGCCTGCGCGCCTGCGCCGCCATCGCCTCGACCACCTCCTCGGCCCCGTGGCCGATGGAGGTCACCGCGGCGGAGCCGCCGGACCCGTCGATGTACCGTTTGCCGTCGGCGTCGTGGAGGTAAATGCCGTCGCCGCACACCATGACCGGGTAGGTCCGCTGCAGATCACGGCGGATAGCGTATGTCTGGTCGGGGTCCATCGGCTCAGTCTTTCCGCTGCGGGCGGCCATCGCGCGGCACCTAGCCTACCAGAGCGACCACCAGCCACCGATGGTCCCCGGTGACCAGGTATACGGCATCCGGGTGACCACCGGGCGTTGCCGTCACGGAGGTCGGCCCTCACCTCCGACCCCTCTCCCGGTGCGCGGGAGAGGGGAGCTCGTCCGGGTACGACGGGGCGAACGCCAAGCGATCACCTGGAGACCGTATCAGGCGAGTTTGAGCGAGGGCGGAAACAACGGGCTCCCTCGCGCGAGTGCATGACGTCACCTGGCACGATGCCGTTCGCCGTGCTGCTCGGGCCCCGAACGAGCGGGCGCTCCTACCACATCACGTACCAGACGCCGAGGAGGCGCGCGCGAACAGCCAAGCAGGAGGCAACGAGCCGGACGATCGCGGGGAGCCGCAGCCTGCACAAGGTGGCCGTCGTGTTCGGCCTCAGCCACCAGTCGGTGCGGGCGGTGCTCCGCGCGGCAACGTCTTGGTGGTCCGAGGAAGGATGGTCGAGACCGGCCTTTTCGCGGCCGCAAGCGGAGCCGCCGGGCACATCGGGGGACGGTTGCGACAACGTCGGTCCTGGGCATACAGCCGTGCTTCGCGGTCTTGAGCCGACCCGGACACGAGAATCGGGTCGCCGTCCAAACCCCGTGCTCCCTCTTGCGGCGCCGCGCGCAGTCCACCGTGGCACGGGCAGGGGAGCGGCGGGCACTACCGCTCCGTTGACACGACCGAGCCCGTGCCGCCTAGGCGGCACGGGCTCAGCTCGGTCGAGCGACGGTCGGGTGGCGGCGCGGTCAACCGCCACGGCGCCGGGTGAACCGCTCGGGCCTTGCGGCGGCGCCGCTGGCCCGTGGCACTTGAGGCTACGCGAGTCGCCGCCGCGCAGCGATGGCGCCCGACAGCGCGACGCCGGCCAGGGCCAGGAGCATCCCGATCGGAGACGAGTCATGCGCGACCCCGGCAACCGGGCCGGTGCCGGTGTTCGGAAGGGTCGTGACCGCCGCGGTCGTCGTCGACGGGGCGCTGGCTCCTGGTCGATGCAGTCGTCGCCGCGGTCTCCTGGGACGAAACCTGACCGCCGGTCTCGACGAGCTCGGGACCGGCTTGCTGGCCGCGTTGCCCGGGTCGGAGCCGTACGCCGCCTCGTCATGTCGTCGTCGGGCGCCGCCTCGGGAAGCTCGCCGCGTCGAATGGTCGACCTCGTCGTCGCCGTCGTCGGACCCGCCTGCACCGCCGGTGTCGAAGCTCGCCGCGTCGAATGGATGCCGCCTGAACGCCGGGAGTCGGAGGGATCGAACGGGTCGCTCTCTCGGCCGCGTCGCTCTGTCGCCGTCGGAGCGCCGTCGCCGTCGGGAAGTCGAATTGAGCGGATCTGGTCAGCACCGTCATTGGCGCCGTCGTCGCTGTCGGCATCGTACGGGTTGGTGCCGTCGACCTCCGGATCGGTCGCCGTCGCCGTCGGTGTCCGGAGCGTCGGGCTGGTGCCGAGGACCGCCTCCTCCCCATCGCCCAGCCCGTCGCCGTCGGTGTCCGGGTCGTGCGGGTTGCTGCCGAGGACATCCAGCTCGTGATAATCGGAGAAGCCGTCGCCATCGCTGTCGATCTCGGCGGGCGCGCCCGGGTCGGCGCCGTCATCGGGGACGAAGACGAGGAAGAGCTCGGCGCTCATCTGCTGCTCGCTCAGGCTGACGTACGGGCCGTGCACGCCCGAACCGCCCTGGGTGCCCGGCGCCGCCACGATGTCGAGGAAATCGTAGCCGTTGGGGACCTGCATATTCTCGAGGTGGATCCGGTAGTCGGTGACGGGGACGTTGCCGGCCTCGCCCCAGACCATGGTTCCGCCGTGGATCATCGCCTCATCGGCGGTCAGCGTGACGTCTCCCGCGTCGGAGACGAGGTAGAGCGGACCGGTGCCGCCGGCCTTCGCACAGTCGAGCGGGTCGACCGGAATCGACTCGCAAACGCGGGCGCCGATGGCGATGGTGCCGCCGACCGGGTAGTCCGCTTCGTCGGCCGCAGCTCGAGCGGGCAGGGCGGCGAGGGCGAGCGCGACGGCGAAGCCGAAGGCGGTGAGGAAGCGTGGGGTGCGCACGGCGGTCTCCTTGGTGGTCGAGGCGAGCCGGTTCCCAGAGGCAGGTCCCGGGGGCAGCGAACGGTCGGTGCGACGAGGGTTCACGGTTCGGTTCCTCCAGAGCGGTGCGATGGCGTATCCGGGTGCGTGGCGGATCGGTGTTTAGCTGCGCCGATCCTGGAGCCGCGCTCAACGTCGGGGCGATTTGCGTTCGAGCGCGGCACTTGCCACGACCACCACTCTAGGTGGAGGTCGGCGCCCACGCATCGGTTGGTTTACCCATTCGATGCTATGGGCGGCGGGGTGATCGTCTACATGATTCGGCCGAGGACGATGTAGGAGGCGATCCACCCCACAACGAACGTTGCCGGCTCGGTCGACAAGCCCTACATGACGTTGCGCCGGCGGCGCAGGGCCGCGGTTTTAGCGCTCGGACCCGCTCCGTCCGTTTGGTCTCGCTGCGTCCGAACCTGTGATGTCTGGTTCGGTCGCGGCGCCGGGCGCGGCCAGGCGACGCGCTTCCCGTCGCGTTTCCCGGCGCCGCAGCGGTCGCTGGGCGCGGCGGCGTTTGACGATGTCCGATACCGACTCCTATGATGGCGCTGCCCCCGAGGAGGGCCGCGGATCCTCCCACGCCGAGACAACGGAAGGCCGGGGCGTGCAGAGCGCCGGGAGCAACCGATCTGAGGTCGACGACGGGGTGCGCCTTCGGCTCGTCATGGCCGATCGCCCGCCGTACTGCGTGCCCGTGCCCCCGACGGCCCTCGTCGGACGCGAACGTGAGGCGGCCGAGGCCGCGGCGCTGCTGCGCCGCGATGACGTCCGCCTCCTCACGCTCACCGGTCCCGGCGGTGTGGGCAAGACTCGACTCGCCTTGGAGGTCGCGGCCAGGCTAACCGACGAGTTCGAGGATGGAGCCGCGTTCGTCGAACTCGCCCCAATCCATGACCCCGATCTGGTGATCCACGCCGTCGCCGGAACGCTCGGTGTGCGCGACGCGGGAGATCGCTCGTTGGTCACCGCGGTGCGCGACAACCTACGCGACCAGCAGATGCTGCTCGTGCTCGACAACGTCGAGCAGGTAGTGGCGGCGACGCCCGTCGTGGCAGAGCTGCTTGCGGGCGCGCCGCGCGTGACGATCCTGGCGACAAGCCGGACGCCCCTCCGCCTGCGCGCCGAGCACGAGTTCCCGCTCGCGCCGCTGGCGCTCCCGGCAGGAGATCAGCCACCCCTTGCGGACTTGGCGGCGAACGACGCCGTGATCCTCTTCGTGCAGCGGGCTCGGGCTGTCAACCCGGACCTCGCCCTGACCGCGCGGACGGGACGATCGCGCAGATCTGCCGCCGGCTCGACGGGCTGCCGCTGGCACTCGAGCTGGCGGCGGCCCGCACCAGGCTGCTGTCGGCCGAGGCCCTCCTGGCGCGGCTGGACAAGCGACTGCCGCTGCTAGCGGGCGGTTGGCGCGACCAGCCGACCCGCCACCGCACGATGCGCCAGGCGATCGCCTGGAGCCACGACCTGCTCTCCGCCGAGGAGCAGGCGCTGTTCCGCCGCCTCGCCGTCTTCGTCGGCGGCTTCACCCTCGAGGCGGCCGAGGCGGTCGCCGGCGGCTGGGAGGAATCGGACATCGACGTCCTTGACGGCATCGCCGCTCTGGTTGATGCGAGCTTGCTGCGCCAGGTGGAGGATCCACGCGGCGACGGCGTGACTGGCCGGCGCTACATCATGCTCGAGACGGTGCGCGAGTTCGGGCTGGAGGCGCTGGCAAGCGATGGCGAAGAGCGGGCAGCGCACGACAAACACGCGACCTGGTGCCTTGACCTCGCGGAGCGAGCAGAGTCCGAGTTGTCCGGACCGGCGCAGGGACGCTGGCTGGCGCTGCTAGAGGCGGAAGAGGACAATCTGCGGGCCGCGCTCGACTGGCTGGAGTCCGACGACAAGGACGGCCGTAGCCTCCGGCTGGCGAGTGCGCTGGTGTGGTTTTGGATCATCTCCGGACGGCTCGGCGAGGGGCGCGGGCGATTGGAGCATGCGCTTGAGACAAAACGGGGGGCCGACGTGCCGGGTGCCCTGCGCGCGAAGGCGTTGACGGGCCTCGGATTCCTGGCGCACTACCAGGCCGACCACGCCGCGGCGGTGCCTCGGCTGGAGGAGGCCCTGGGAATCTAGCGCACCCTCGGCGACCGCACCGGCGAAGCGCGAGCAGTGTTCGGACTCGGTGCCGTCGCCGAATATCAGGGGGACGACGACGAGGCGGCGGCTCGCCACGAGCAAGCGCTGGCTCTCTTCCGGGAGGTCGAGGACAAGGCCGGGATCGCCTGGGCGTTGGAGAACCTGGCCGACGCCGCCTTCCGACGGGGCAACGACGAGCAGGCGGCCGTTCTCGCGGCCGAGGCACTCGCCGCGGCCCGCGAGGCCGGCGACACCAGGCGGGTCACCATCGCGCTCGCCGGGGTCGCCCAGGTGGCGTGCGAGCGGAGTGACCTACCGGCGGCGGTCGCCGCCTTGCGGGAGTGCGTCGTCCTCTGCCGGGACAGCGGGCACCGCCTGGGTCTGGCCAATGCTCTGGCGGGCTTCGCCCGCGTTGCCACCGTGATGAAGCGGTTCGACTCGGCCGCCCGGCTCTTGGGCAGCGCCACCGCGCTGCGCGAGGCGGTCGGCGTGGCCCGGCTGCTCCACCACGAGCAGTACCGACGGGCCCTCGCCGCGACGCGCGCCGGCATCGACGAGCCCGCCTTCGCCGCCGCCTGGAACGATGGCGCGTCGCGTCCGATCGAGGAGAGTATCGCCGAGGCCATGACGGTTGCGCCCGAGACCGTCGCTCCCACGCCCGTTCCACCGGGTCGCCAGGCGCTCGAGTCCGGCCTGACCACGCGCGAGCTGGAGGTCCTGCGACTGGTGGCGGCGGGGCGGACCGACCGAGAGATCGGGGAGGCGCTGTTCATCAGCCACCGCACGGCGATGCGCCACGTCGCCAACATCTACACCAAGCTGGGCGTCGGCACGCGCGCCGCGGCGACGGCATACGCCCACCGCACGGGGCTCGTCTGAGCGCACCGCCGTCGTGCGAGTTGGGTGTGAATTCCCCACTGTTCGAGGCGCGTCTACATACACTTATGTAGTGTCCATCGCGCCGCCGCGCCCGACGAATTGGGTGATCTTCTCGATGCGCGCCGGTGCCTACCGGTGCAATCATCGAGACGTGCCCCGGCGACGCCCGGGGCCGCTGACACGCGCAACCACCACCGCGTTCGCGGCGCAAGGAGATCACCCATGTTCGCGCGTATCGTTCACCGCATGGTTCCCACGAAGGTCGTTCCCGTCGCCTATCACGTCCTCGCCGGGCCAGGGTTCTCGATCGCCTCCCTCTTCGTGCTCGCCATCGCCCTGCTCACCGCCTGCGGCGGTGAGGACAGCTCACCGGCGGCGCGTGCGACCGAGCCGCCTGACGCCGCAGCGCAGCAGCAAGCGGCCGACGCCGAGACCGACGCGCCATGCGCGGACGCCTCCTTCTCTATCGGCCAGCTCGCACAGGTAGACGCGGCCTGGCCGACCGAGCTGGCGGCGATGGAGGCCGGGGCTCAGGCCTGGCAGCCCGACGCCAACCTGGTCCAGCTCAACGTCGGCTGCAATGCGGACGCCTTCTTCGGCGGCGACGACAACGACACCATCGCCTGGGATGGCGTCTATTTTTCGCCGGGCAACGGCAACTGGCACTCCGCGGATGGATCGACGGACATCGTCCTCACCGAGGCGCCGCTCGACCCCTCGCTCGTCTCCTTCGCCAAGCTCCGCGATTGGCTCGCGGCGGCGGGCTACGACGACGGGACGAAGTTGCTGAACATCACGGTCAGTTTCGACGCCGATGCCAACGGTACGCCCGAAGAGCACTTCTCCTACGAGGTTTCCCAGTTCCCGACCGCCACCGGCACCGTCGTCCGGATGATCGTCGACGGCGTCGACGGCAAGGTAACCGAGCTCGCGTCCTGATGCTCGCGGGTGCGGCGGCGGGCTAGAGCGAGTGGCGGTGCACCGGCGGCCGACCGCGCCGGCACCTCCAGACACCATCCGGCCCGCCGCCGTGCCACCTTGGTCGCGTCGCCCTCCCTCAGACGCTCTGCGGCCAACCCAAGGCGCTCCTCAGCGGGCCGGACCCCGGCCCGCCGCCCGTCCCGAATTCGGGCTGCCAAAGGCTCTTGACCTCGAGCGATGCGACCCGATTGACAGGGTCAGCACCGAGGGCGTCGAGCGCGACAGAGGTCGCCGTCTCGGTCTCCTGGCCGCCGATGGGCGTCAGCGGGGTCGGAAGGTTCATGGTCGCGCCGGAGGGAAGCATGCCGGGCATGGCATAGCTCGGTGCGGCCGGCGGGCGAGCGGGGAGCGGTCGGCCAGGATCACGAGAAACGGCCGCCGTTCGGTTAACGCCGGTGCACACGGCAATCCTGTCACGGCGGGCGGGCGATACTGGCCGGCCTACCCGGTCCGCAGTCGCGGATCTCGTAGCTGCTCGTGCTTACTGTGACCCCCGTGCTTCTGCGTTCCCCCAGATAGAGCGTCGCGTTTCTACGACGATCGCGTTGGCCGAGTGACGGCCCAGTGATCGAGAAGCATCCGCTCTTGAGCCGCCCCAACGCAGCAGACCGTTCGTCGCCACATCTTGAGGATGCACAGGTCCTCAAGCTCCCGGACTTCGACCAAATCCACCCGCCGCAACATGCTCTCCCCGTGAGTGAGGCGCAGGTCCTCCAGTCGGATGCGGACCCGCCACAGATCGGGATCGGTGGCGCGTTCGTCGCCCGAGTCGGTCCACCCGTCGGGCGCATCGTCGGGCTCTTGCACCGGTTCGCGGACGACGAGTCCCACCGCAACGAGACCGCCAGTGCCTCGCCTGCCGCCCTCGGCTCGCCACATGAACGCACGATCACCCGACCTTACCGGAAACCGCGCCCTCCCCACGAGCCACTGGATCGGAGTCGACTGCTGATACTTCCGACGCAGGTAATCGTCCATGGCCGGAAACGTCTTCGGGTTGCCTTGGAAGATCCACGCACCCATCGCTTCCCCCTACCACACGAGCTCGATGTCGCGACACGTTTCCTCGCACCGCTTCATGAGCGAAAGGTGCCACCCGTAGTGGAAATGAAGTAGGTCGACCGAGGTACGTGCGGCGGACTCGCCAAACACATCCTGGTAGTCCGGTTCTGGGTGGCCGGTCATCTCGTAGCCGACGATCTGGGCATCGTTGGTCGCCGGGTCAGCCTTCAGTGCGGTCATCACCAACAGGGCAGCGCGACGAACCGCGGCACGGGGGGGGCGTTTCCGGGTCCATCGTCGGTTTCTGCCCGCGTCGAGTCGGGTCGGCCGGATTCCGGCCAGTCTACGGGAGCGGGTCCGCCGGCAAGGGCGCCGGGAGGACCTGCTGCCCGTGCTCGTCCGTTACAGTGCCCTCCGTCGGACCTCCCGCCGGCATTCACAGCGGGTTCACGATCTCTCGATACCGTTAACCACAGACGGAACAGCGTCCGTCAGGGTCGCGCAAGGAGGACAACGTGAACGATCGGGAGATCAAGGGTATCGGGATCCTGCTCGGGGTGGGGTTGCTCGGGTTCGCCATCCTGAGTCACACCTACCAGGCCGGCGTCGCGGCGGGGCTCGCCCGCGGCGGGAACGGCACGGCGGTGGGGCCGGTCGATGGGGTCGGGTTCTTCCCGTTCCCGCCGCTCCTGCTCCTCCTCGGCGGTGGGCTCCTCTTCATCGCGTGGCGCCGACGGTGGGCCGGGGACGGAGCGGGGAGCCATGGCCGAGGCCCCGGCGGCGGTCGACCACCCCGGCTGTTCGAGGAGTGGCATCGCCGGGCGCACGAGGGCGACGCACCCCAGGCGTCGGCCCCCGGCAGTCGCCCAGAGGGATCGCCGGAACCCGGCCCCACTGACGGCGGATCGGTCTGACGACGCGGGCGGTGGCAGGCCCCGGCCTTGCCGCCGCCCCGCTGCCGCGCGATGCTTGGGGATCGAGTGCGATGAAGACGATCCTTGTGGTGGAAGACGAACCCGCGATCGCCCGTCTGCTCCGGGACTACCTGGAGCAGGCGGGCTTCGCGGTGCTCGTGGCGGGGGATGGCGACGCGGCGCTACGCACCGCCCGCGCGGCAAAGCCGGATCTGGTGGTGCTCGACCTCGGCCTGCCCGGGCGCGACGGGCTCGACGTCACCCGGGAGCTGCGGCGGTTCTTCGACACCCCGATCATCGTCGTCACGGCGCGCGGCGAGGAGACCGACCGAATCGTGGGCCTGGAGCTCGGCGCCGATGACTACGTGGTCAAACCGTTCAGCCCGAAGGAGGTGGTTGCCCGGGTTCGCGCCGTCCTGCGCCGCGCCGAAGCCCGGCAGGAGGCGACGGCGGTCATCCGGGTCGCCGACGTCGAGATCGACGTGTCCAGGATGCGCGTGACCGTGGGCGGGCGGACGGTTGACCTGACGGCAACTGAGTTCCAGCTCCTCGCCAGCCTCGCCCGGGAGCCCGGGCGCGTCTTCACCCGCGGCCAACTGCTCGATGCCGTCCATGGGGTGGCGTTCGAGTCATACGAGCGGGCGATCGACGCCCACGTCAAGAACCTCCGGCGCAAGATCGAGCCAACCCCCGGTGCGCCGCGCTACCTCCAGACGGTGTACGGCGTCGGGTACCGGTTCGTCGAGGCGTGAGACCAGTGCGCCCGGGACGCGAGCACCGCCATCGCGGGGGACGACCGCCGTGGTGGCCGGAAGGTGAGGCGTGGCCCCCGCAGGCCGGTGACTGGCGAGGCATCCGTCGTGGGTTCCTGCGACGGGTTGGTTGTTTGCTGGCGTTCGTGTTCCTTCTGCTGTTCACCACGGGGGCGATCGCCGCTTGGTTCGTGCCCGGCCGCGAGCATCGCGGGCCCGACGGCCCCGGTCCCCCGTTCGGCTTCCTCGGCGTGCTCCTGCTCATCCTCGCGGTAGTGGCCATCGGACGTGCGGTGCGCCGGACGGCCGGGCCAATCGGCGATGTGATGGCCGCCGCCGACCGCGTCGCCGCCGGCGACTACGCGGTCCGGGTCGAGACGCCAGGGTCCGGTGAGGTTGGCCGGCTGGTCGCCTCGTTCAACGAGATGACGGCCCGGCTGCAAGCCAACGAGCAGCAGCGCCGCAACCTCCTCGCCGATGTCGCGCACGAGCTGCGGACGCCGCTCGCGGTGATCCGCGGCAACGTCGAGGGAATGCTCGACGGGGTCTATCCGCGCGACGACGCGCGTCTTGGTTCAGTTCTGGAAGAGACCGCGATGATGGCCCGCCTGCTCGAGGACCTGCGCACGCTCGCGGTGGCCGAGGCTGGGGCGCTTCGCTTACACCGGGAACCGACCGACGCGGCGGACCTCGTCAGCGACGCCGTGGCGGCGTTCGCGCCGCGCGCGGCAGAGGCCGGCGTGGAGTTGTCGGAGACGGTCGCGCCGCTAGGGGAGCTGGATGTCGACCCGGTCCGCATTCGGCAGGTCTTGGAAAACCTCCTGGCGAACGCGTTGCGCCACACGCCTCGGGGCGGCTCCGTCCGGGTCGAGGTCGCGCGGGAAGGGTCTCGCGTTGCCTTCTCGGTTTCCGACACGGGCTCGGGGATCGCCGCCGACGCCCTGCCGCACGTGTTCGACCGGTTCTGGAAATCGGCGGACTCCGGCGGGAGCGGACTCGGGCTGGCGATCGCCAAGAGCCTCGTGGAGGCCCACGGAGGGGAGATCCACGCGCTGAGCCGGCCCGGGTCGGGGACCACTATCCGCTTCACCCTTCCGCTCGGCTAGCGCCCGCGAACGGGAACAACGCGGGACGACATGGCGGGGCCCCCCCCTCCAGCGCGCACGGCGATGCCAACTTTGCTGCGGGGATCGCCCGGGCCATCGGCAACACCCGGCGAATCTCGTGGCGCGAGGTCAGTCGACCGCAGGTCAACGGCTGGCGCTCGATCGTGTCGAGCTCCCGGCATTGTTCCGTGCTCACCGGGCGCCGCGGACCAGCTCGGCCATCGCCCCGACCGTCCATGGCACGACGAGCGACAGGTCCAGCTCTTGGCCCTGGCAGCGAAAGCCTCCCCTCTCCCAGCATTGGGAGAGGGGAGGCTGGTGCCATTTGCGCGGCGCTAGGAGCCGAACCTTGCGTTAGTCCGCCGCCCCCTCCAGTTGCCGGGTCGGCCTCGACGGTCGCACCGCCGGTCCCTCGATCCCGAGGTCCGGCAGCCAGTGCAGCCACCGCGGCAGGTACCAGTTCCGGTCGTCAAGCAGCGCCATCGCCGACGGCACCAGGATCGAGCGCACGATGGTGGCGTCGAGGAGCACCGCCACCGCCAGCCCGAAGCCCATCTGCTGGAACATCACCAGCTTGCCGGCGGCGAAGCCGGCGAAGACCACCACCATGATCAGCGCCGCCCCCGTGATGATCCGGGCCGTCGCCTGGAGAACGACCGCCACCGACTCCGCGTTCCGACGCGTCTGGTCGTAGTGCTCCTTGATCCGGCTGAGCAGGAAGACGTGGTAGTCCATGGAGAGGCCGAAGAGCACGCAGAAGAGGAAGATCGGTACCCAGGCCTCGATCACCGGGGTCTGCTGGAAACCGAGCAGATCTGCGCCGACCCCTTCCTGGAAGACGAGGACGAGCAGGCCATGGGCCGCCCCGACCGACAGCAGGTTCATCAGGATCGCCTTCACCGGCACGACCACCGAGCGGAAGACGAGCTGCAGAAGCAGGACGCTGTGGCCGAGCACTATGACGAAGTCTATCTGGGTCCAGTCGGCGACGTTTTGTAAGTTGTAGGTGTTGATGGCTGTGTGGCGGTAAACCAACGCCTCCGCGGCGACGCCGGCTAACGCCTCCGGCACGACCAGATCACGCAGCCGGTCGATGACCGCGTACGCCTCAGGCGCGTCCGCGTCCATCCGCAGCGATGCCTCGATCAGCGCCAGGTTGCCGGCCTCGTTCCACTCGACCTGGGCGCCGGGCACGAAGTCAGGATCGCTCCCGAGCGTGGCCAGGAGGCGGTCGACGCCCGCCTGCACGTCGGGTGTGCGGGTGCCATCCACCACGATCTGCACCGGCGCCAGCCGACCCGCACCAAAATCTCGCTCCAGGAGCCGGAAGGCCGACTTGACGTCGCTGTCGGGGAGCGAGGCGATGCCGGCTTGGCCCCGGTTCAGTCCGAAGTAGGGCAGCGTCAGCGCCCCGAGCAGGTCAACCACGAGGACCAGACTGACGACCGGGCGGGCCATCACGACGCGGGTGATGCGCCCCAGAACCCGGAATGGATCATCTCGCGGTCATAGGCGTCCTGCCGGGCCGCGGTCGCCGCGTCATAGCGGCGACGGCGCGGCCAGTCGATCCGGTCGCCGAGGAGGCTGAGCATCGCCGGGATCAGGGTTACCGTCGCCAGCATGGCGACGATGACGACCAGGATCGCCCCAGCCCCGAGAGAGCGGAAGATCGTGGTCGGAATCAGGAACATGCCGGTCAGCGCCAGCACCACGGTCACGCCGGAGAAGAAGACGGCACGGCTGGCGGTGCCGCCGGCAGTGGTGATCGCGTCGAGCTTCGCAACGCCCCGCCGGCGCTCCTCCCGGTAGCGGTCGATGATGAAGAGAGCGTAGTCGATACCGACCGCCAGCCCAATCATCGTGATCATGTTGACGACGAAGAAGGAGAGCTCGAAGAGCTGGCCGAGGACGGCCGTGAGACCGACGGCGATGCCGATCGACATCAGGGCGAGCACGACCGGCACCCCGGCGGCAACCAGAGCACCGAAGACAACCACCAGAATCAGCAGCGCGATCGGCAGGCCGAGGAACTCCGCCGTCTGCAGGTCCGCCTCGGCGATCGCGTTGAACTCTTCGTCGATGCTCAGGTCGCCGACGGTGGCGACCAGGTACCCATCCGTCCCCTGTTGCGCCAAGACGTCCTCGAACGCGGCAAAGTGCTCCGTCGCCTCGTCGAAGCCGCCGGCGAACGACACCGGGATCAGGGTCGCGTGGCGATCGGCGGAGACCAGACCGGGCGCCGCGGGGTTCTGCGTCGCCGCCGCCTCATAGTAGTTGAACGCCGACGAGACGCCGCTCACCGCGCGCAGATCGGCCGTGGCCGCTTCGACGACGGAGCGGAAGCCGGGGTCGTCGACCGTCGCGGACTCGGAGCGGACAATGACCGTCTCACCAACCGGATCGGCGCGCTGCGGCATGCGTTCGTCGATCAACTCGAAGCCCCGGAGCGACTCCGGGGAGTTGGTGAAGGTGATCTCCGAGGTCAGCGCACCGCCGAGCCATAGCCCGGACGCCACCCCGGCCAGAACGAGGGCAAGCACCCACCCCCCAACGACGAGCCAGGGCCGGCGGGCGCTGGCTCGGGCGAGTCCCGCGGTAGAGAGCACCGACGCCATTCTCGACTCCTCCGTCTCCGTGCCGTTGCGGGTGTTCGGATGGTATCGACCCCGCTCCGCTGGGCCGCGTCGACACGTTGCGACGCGGACAGGCTGTCGGCGATGCCTCGCGCCGACCAGGAGCACGCCGGCGGGCTCCCGACCGACCCGACTCCCGGTCTTACATCGTAAGACCACGACACGATAGAGCTTACGGTGTAAGATGTCAAGGGTGTCTGGCGAGCGTTGAACGGGGCGAGTCGCCCGGGCGTATGATCCGGCGAAGATTCGTCCCATCCATTCCCGGGACATCGAACAGGAGGCCGCTCCTTGGCGCAGGTCGCACGTGAACCGCTCAATCGACGCCGTATCCTCGAGGCCGCGGTGCGGGTCGTCGACGAGGAGGGATTGGCGGCACTGAGTATGCGGCGGCTCGGTCAAGCGCTCGGGGTAGAGGCGATGTCGCTCTACCACCACGTCCCCAACAAGCACGCTCTCCTCGCCGGCATCGTCGAAACCATCTTGGGTGAGTTGGCCGTCCCCCTCGCCCACGCCGGCGATTGGGTGGAGCGGGCCCGCGAGGTGGCCCGGGCCTACCGTCGCCTCGCCCACGCCCACCCCAACGCCTTTCCCCTGATGGTCACCGGTGAGTTCAAGACGCCGGAGTCGTTGCGCCTGCTCGACGCGATGCTCGACATCTGCCGCGACGCCGGGTGCGATGAAGCGACCGCCCTCGATGCCTTCTGCACCCTGGCCAGCTACACGAGCGGGTTCGCCCTCTTCGAGATCGGCGGCTTCTTCGTCCTCGCCGCCGACGAGGTTGCCGACCGCTCGGGCGCACACGGCCGCCCTGCCGAAGGACCATGCGCGCAGTTGTTCGACCACGACAACGCCCAGTTCGAGTTCGGCCTGGAGGCCGTCCTCGATGGCCTCCAGGCGAAGGTCGGCGGCGAGGGCCGCACCACGAGCGGCACCCCGGCAGGCACCGCGCCGTGATGGACGAGGAGCGACCGGTCGCCGACGATCCAGCCGGCCTTGGCGATCAACTCGGGGGTCCCCCATGCCACCTCGGCACCATCGTGGTGCTCAACCGCGACCTCCTCTTCGGCGCCCGAATAGCGAGCACCGCGCGAGCGCTCGGCTACAGGGTAAGCTTCGCACCGACGACCGACGCCTTTGTCGACCTCGTTCGAACCGTGGCACCGCCCCCGGTCCTCGGCGTCATTGATATGAACGCCGCGCTCGATTGGGCCACGATCGCCACCCTCGCCGCCGATCCGGCTATCCCAGTCCCCCTCCTCGCCTTCGGCCCGCACACCGATGTCGCCGGCCGGCGCACGGCCAAGGCCGCCGGCGTGGACCGCCTGGTGTCCAACGGCGACTTCCACCGCGACATGCCGCGGCTGATCCAGCGGTACGCGCACGCCCCACGCTAGCGGCTCACAACCGCCGCCGCCCGCCCGCTATACATCCGGCGGCACATCGGTTATTCTTGTCCGCAAGTGTACGTACACCTCCCCGCGATGATCGCGACGGGCGCCCGTCTCGCCCCTGGGGCGGCCCTGCCGCCGAACGAAGGGGGGCGCCACGTGCCGACGATCGTCGAGCGGACGGAGGAGACGCGATCCTCGGTCGAGACCATCGGTGCTGACCGACCGAAGACGGCCGGCGCGGAACCGGCTCCCGACATCCTGACCCTGGCCGCCGCCGTCGAGATGTTCTTCGGCGACCTGCGCCTCGCTCCGCGCTCCAAGAAGACCTATCGCCACGGGATCACAAAGTTCGTCCGCCACCTGGAACGGCACGAGGGGATCGCCCCCAAAGCCGCCCCGGTGACCGTCCTCCACCCTGACCACGTCACCTCCTTCGCCGCGCTCCTGGTGCCGCCCGACGTGCGCACCCCGGAGGAGGTGTCCCAGATGCGCACCGCGCAGAACAACTTGTCGGCCGTCAGGAAGTTCTGCGCCTACCTGGCCGCCTATGACCTCCATCCCACCCTCGCCACCGACCGCCTGCGGGTGCGGATCGCGGCGATGATGCCCCGCTTCACCCCGCCGCCGCCCGACGTCAAGCTCGCCGACCTGGAGCGCATCGTCGCCTTCGTCCGCGACGCGCCACCGGAACCAAAGCCCCACCAGGAACTCCGCCGCCTCAAGGTGCGGGCGATGATCCTCTTCCTCTTCCGCACCGGCGTGCGGGTGTCCGAGCTCTGCGCGCTGCGGCGGCGCGACGTCGAGTTGACCGAAGGGACGGCGGGCATCTACCGCGCCAAGGGGGGCAAAAGCCGCACGGTTCACTTCGACGCAGCTACTGCCGACGCCCTGGCCGCGTACTGGGCGGCCCGAGGAGACGGCGTCCGGGGGGCCGGCGGGCTGCCCGCATTCAGCGGACGCGATAAACTTGGCGTGCCGGGCGGAGCTATCAGTCCGCGCACCGTCGAGCACATCGTCGCCGAGCTGTGCGCGCGCACTGACGTCGAGAGCGAGGTGACGCCCCATTCTTTCCGCCACGGCCTGGCGACGGAACTGGTCCGCCGCCGCGTTCGGGAGTCGACCGTCCAAACCATCCTCGGACATGCCTCCCCGACCACGACCCGGATCTACGTCCACAAGTCCGCGCTGGACGTGGCCGAGGAGTACCAGGATGCGTTCGGCCCGTACCGCCCCCCCCGCCCCGCCGGCTGACGCCGTTCGCCGTGGAACCGGTCCGATCAGCAGCGGCGGGGCATTCGCCTGCCTGCCCCCGTCTCATCCAACGGCGATCGGGGTGGCGTGCGCCGGGCGAGCAGGGTGTAGGACGAACCGCGGTCGGCTGAATGGGATGCGGAAGGGCGTGGTCGGGGTCCTCATACTCTTTCTTTGCCTCGCCCTCCTCGCCGGGTGCGCCAGCGGCACCGCCACCGATGCCCGCCGCGGGCAGCGCCAGGACACCGCCGAGGAAGCCAACCTTCCTGCCCAGCAGGCCACCTTCACGGCCCAGGAATACTTCCCGCCGACCCCCACACCGCTCCCAACCCGCCCTCCAGCGCCGGCGCTCGCGTCGCTCGTCATCGCCCTCGCCCTCGGCGCCGGGAACGAGCCGGTCGACGAGTACGCCGCGGTGCCGACCAACGCCGGCACCATCTACGCCAGCGCGCGGCTCGACGGCCTCCGGGCCGGGCAAGTCGTCTCCGCCTCCTGGACCGACGCGAACAACACGGTCGTCGCCACGTCGCGCTTCGACATCCCGGCGGGCGCCGACCGAGACTGGGTGGCCCTGCCGCTCGCCCTCGACGGGAGCTTGGCCCCGGGCGACTACGCCGTCTACCTGTTCGCCGACGACCGGCCGCTCAACTCGCTCGTCTTTCGCCTCCTCCCGGCCGGCAGCGCTCCCCAGCGTCTAGCCGACCTCCCCCCGGCCGACCAGATCCAGATCCGCCTGGCGGAGCCAACGCCGACCCCGGGCGGGCCGGCCACCTCATGGCCGCCGGCCGCCGAGGACGGCCAGGCGCCGATCGTCCCCAACGATCCGGCTCAGTCCCAGCCCGTCGATCCATTCCAACCGGTCGATCCGTCGCAACCGGTCGACCCGGCTCAACCGGCTGACCCAGGGGCGCCGGTCGATCCCGGCGCGCCGCCGACCGAGTCGCCATAGCACCCGATCCCGCGGTTCGACCATTGGGCGACCGCCAGCCATCGTCGGCGAGGGCGCCCCGCCTCTCGTTGACCGGAGGCTGATAGGGCACCCGCCCCGTCGGCGATGCCCGCCGCGGCCCCCGGTCACGGGATGGCACTGGCCCCTCCCCCGCGACGGATCGGTGCTTCCCGATCCGCCGCCGACCCGGTCGGTCCCATCCGTGTCTTGCGCCCACCATCGGTTGATCCTACACTCCGGCGCGCCCAAGGACGGCCGCGCGCGGGAGCGCGGGCGGCAATTGGGGCGTCCGGGAGGGGGGAAACCGTGCGGGATCGGGATCGCGACTGGGTGAAACTCGCCATCGTCGAGTTCCTCGGGCCGTTCGCGCTCGTCTTCGCCGGCGTCGGCGCCATCATCCAGACTCAAGGCCAGGATCTCGTCGCCGTGGCACTTGCCAACGGCCTCGCCATCGGCCTCCTCGTCTCGGCCGTCGGCCACATCTCCGGTGGCGCCTTCAATCCGGCCGTCACCCTGGGTCTCCTTGCCGCCCGGCGGATCGAGCTCGAGCGCGCCATCGTCTACATCGTCGCCCAACTTCTGGGCGCCGTTACTGGCGCCGGAGCCCTCACCCTTGTCTACCGTGACCTGGAGCGCAACCGGCCCGGCGTCAACCTCGGCGTCCCCGGCATCGGCGCGAACCTCAGCACCGGCAACGCCTTGGTGATGGAGATCATCCTCACCTTCGTCCTGATGTTTGTCATCTTCGGCGTCGCCATCGACCATCGGACCGGCCGCGCCATCTCCGGCCTCGTCATTGGCCTGACGATTACGCTCGACATCCTGGCTGGGGGGGTCGTCAGCGGCGCGGTGATGAACCCCGCCCGCGCCTTTGGCCCCTCCCTGATCCAGGCGGGCGACGGCAATTGGGGCGAGCATTGGATCTACTGGGTCGGTCCCGTCGTCGGCGCGGTCCTCGCCGCGCTCCTCTACAACGACGTGCTCCTCGCCGGAATCGCCCCCGGCTCCGGTCCGAGCGAGCGGATCAGCCCGGAGCATCCCCGTGAGGCACCGGGCCACGCGGAACCCGAGGATGCGGCATTCCCGTCGGCCTCCTTGTCCCGCTCCCGCCGGGCTCAGCGCCGCCGGCGCTGAGGAGCGTTCACTTCCCCGGGAAGGGAGCGCTGCCGTTCTGGGCGCGACCCGATGGGTTCCCCGTCACCGAGACCGTGGCCCATGCCGCCGGATCGGGGCAGGATTGCCGAGGGCGACCCACCGCGTCGCCCCTCCAGGATCAAACGGTCGTCACACGGGAGGGCCACCAGATGGGCGTTGCCGACGACGGAAACGGTCCGTCGCTCACCGAGGATCAGCGCCTTCGCCACGAACTCGTCGCCGAAAAGCACGCGCAGGCGGTCGCCCTGCTGCGGGAGCAAGGCCTCGATTGCTGGCTCACGTTCTCCCGCGAGGGGAGTGACCTGCTCCTCCCCTTCGTCATGGGGGGCAACTACCTGGTCGGTACCGCGGCGCTGCTCCTGTTCGCCGACGGTCCCAGCGTGGCTATCGTCGCCGATTACGACGTCAGCCAGGTGGAGGGTGCCTTCGATCGGGTCGTTTCCTATTCCCTCGATTGGCAGGAACCGCTGCGCACGGTGCTGCGGGGCGGCGACCCGAGCGGATTGGCCTCAACTACGCCGCGCACGACCACGGCGTCGACGGCCTGACGCACGGCCTCTACTTGACCCTGGTCGAGGCTCTGGCTCCCCTCGGTTTGGCCGAGGGAACGCTCGTCTCGGCGGCGCCGGTGAGCGCGGCGGTCCGCGCGATCAAGACGCCCGGCGAGGTCGAGCGGATGCGCCGCGCCGCGAGCATCACCCAGCGGATCTTCGACGACCTGTCGGGGATGCTGAAGCCGGGTCTGACCGAGTTCGACGTCTTCGAGATCGCCAGGGAGCGGATGCAGACCTACGAGGTCGGTCCCGCCTGGGAAGCCGCCTGGTGTCCCTCGGTCGCGTCCTCCCGGAGCGCGGGTGGTCACAGCGCGCCCGGCGCCGTCCGCCTGGAGCCGGGCGATGGCGTCCGCGTCGACTTCGGGGTCGTGGCCGAAGGCTACTGCTCCGACCTGCAGCGGACCTGGTATCTGCGCCGCCCCGGAGAGACCCGGGCGCCGGCCGAGTTCCAACACGCCTTCGACGCCGTCCGTGACGGCATCGAGCTCGCCGCCGAGACACTCAAGCCGGGGATGCGCGGGCACGCGGTCGATGCTCCCGTGCGACGGATGATGGAGGAGCGTGGCTACGTCTTCACCCACGCCCTGGGACATCAGCTCGGCCGCCTCGCCCACGACGGCGGGTTGGTCCTGGGTCCGGACAATGCTCGCTACGGCGCGCGCTCCGGCGGGATGGTCGAGGCCGGCATGGTCTTCACGTTGGAGCCGTGCGTCGCTCCGATCGGCCTCGAGGAGGACGTACTCGTGACCGATACCGGCTGCGAGTTCCTGACCCCACCGCAGCGGGAGGTCTGCCTCGTCTGACACGGCAGGCGGTCGGCTACTTCGCCGGCTTCCACCCAGCGCGGATCGTGTCCCGGATCTGCTCGTAGGTTTGGCCCCGGTCGAGGGCGGCCTGGATCGCGGGGGCGAAGACCCGCTCGTAGAATCCTGCTCCCATGCGGTCGACGATCTCGCGGTCGAACGTCTCGTCCGTTTGCAGCTCATCGCCAGCGTGCTTGAACTTCCCCGCCGGGCGATCGCCCGCCGCCTCCTCGCCTTCCTGCCGCGGACGCTGCCGCTCCGGCTTGTCCGCCTTCTTCCCGAAGCGCCGCCCGGCAACCACTTTGGCGAGCCAGATGCCATGGCCCTTCGCCTCGTCCTCCGGTCGCCCCTCGGCCAGCGCCTCGATCCGGTTCACCTCGGCGAACACGTCGAACCGTCTGATCGCCTGGCGCGGCGCTAACGCCGCCTCTTCCTCGTTCTCGTTGGACATCTCCCCCCTCCTTGTGGGCTCTGGGTGCTGGGGCTTGAGCGCGGACCCGATTGTCGGGGCGACGCACGCATGGTCCTCGTCGGCACCGCCGCACCGGCATGGTGGACGAGGATCCACCACAGACTATCCTCACATCAAACCTCTCCGCATCTGCCTCTCCTATCGTTCCCTTCCCTTGGTCGTCTCGTTCACCCCTACCGCCCCTTGCTATGATCCCCGCCGGGGAGGGACACGCTCATGCAGACCGGCCGACCGACCGCGCTCGCCTACAACGGGATGGTGGCCGCGCCGCACTACCTGGCGGCCACGGCGGGCCTCGATGTCCTGCGTGACGGCGGCGGGGCGATGGACGCGGCCATCGCCGCGAACGCTGTCCTCACCGTCGTCTACCCGGACCAAACCGCCATCGGCGGCGATTGCTTCATCATCTACTACGAGGCCGCCAACGAACGGCTGCACGGGCTCAACGGGTCTGGCCGGGCGCCGGCCCGTGCCGACCGACACGCGCTCTGCGCTGCCGGGCACGCAACGATGCCTCGGTCCGGTATCCACACCGTGACGGTTCCCGGCACGGTCGATGCCTGGGAGGCGGCGCTCGGGCGGATCGGGCGCTTCGGCCTTGACCGCCTGCTCCAACCGGCGATCAGCTACGCCCGCGACGGCTTCCCCATCTCTCCACGCCTGAGCGCCGCCATCGCCGTTGCCCGCCCCAAGTTGGACGCGGACGATGCCGCACGGGCGATCTTCCTGCCGGGCAGACGCGTGCCGCCGGCCGGCACCCGGCTGCGCCTGCCTGAGTTGGCGATCTCCCTCGAACGCATCGCGCGCGAAGGGCGCGCCGCCTTCTACGACGGCGAGATCGCCGAGCGGATTGTCGAGACATCGCGCCGACTGGGCGGGGTGCTGACGCAGGATGACCTGACCAGCCATCGGGCGGAGCGGGCCGAGCCGCTGACGACCGAGTACCGCGGTCTCACCGTCGCCGAGCTGCCGCCGAACTCGCAGGGGCTCACCGCCTTGCTCGCGCTCAACCTGGTCGAGCTCGTCGACCCATCGCCCGAATGGGGCAGCGCCGAGCACCTCCACCCGCTGATCGAAGCGAAGAAACTCGCCTTTGCCGTGCGCGACCGCGAGCTGACCGACCCGGCGTTCGCCAGCATCGACGTGCCGCGGCTGACCTCCAAAGCGTTCGCCCGAGAGCTCTGGCGGCGTTATGACCCCAACCAAGCGGCCACGGAAGCGCCCGCCCTGACCGGCGACACCGTGTACGTCTGCGCCGTCGATCGTGACGGTAACGCCGCGTCCCTCATCCAGAGCCTCTACACGGGGTTCGGCTCCGGCGTCGTCGCCAATGGTACCGGTATCCTCCTCCAGAACCGCGGCGCCTACTTCTCACTCCACGACGATCACCCGAACCGCCTGGAAGGGGGCAAGCGGACCCTCCATACCCTGATGCCGGCCATGCTCCTACGGGACGGCCGGCTCGTTGGACCGATCGGCACGCAGGGCGGCGACGCCCAGGTTCAGATCCACCTCCAGCTCATCACGAACCTGGTCGACCACGACTTGGATCCGCAGGAAGCGATCGAAGCCCCCCGCTGGCTCGCCGGCGGCGGCCCGGGTGATGATCCCACGACCGTCACGTTGGAGGCGCGCTTCCCCGAAGCGACGTTCGCCGGGCTCACCACTCGTGGCCACGCCGTGCGCCGCACCGGCGCCCGGGAC
Organism: Thermomicrobiales bacterium; assembly: GCA_030447415.1. GTDB lineage: Bacteria > Chloroflexota > Chloroflexia > Thermomicrobiales > UBA6265 > JAUJOZ01. Next base: position 140,475 of record JAUJOZ010000010.1, read on the forward strand.
GCCAACTTCGGCCACGCCCAGATGATCCTCCGCGACGCCGAGACCGGGCTCCTCCGCGGCGGCGCCGATCCCCGCGCCGACGGTCTGGCGCTGGGCTATTGACGGGCATGGGGGCCGGTGGGGAACGGCGGGCCGTGCTCTCCCTCCAACCACAATACCCCGACTCGAGAAACCGCGCCCGCCGCGCCCGCGACGCTCGACCACGGCGAGGAAGACGCGACGTGATCGCGGATGGGGAATCGACGACTCGCCTGGCCGACGATCACGCCTACAGCGATAGCCCGACCCCAGGAGAGGCCGATGATCGGCGAATCCGAGAGATCGGCGAGCCAACCGAGTAGCGCGAGGATTGGCTGCGAGCAGCGCGGCACTCCGCTCGCCCGGGTACTAACCGACGCCGACGCTCTTCCCGACGGCCCCAGGGTTGCCTTCGCCCCCGCCGCCACCTCGACCCTGCTGCCGGCGCACGCCGAGCATCACCCTGTCTCGGCCGCGCTCGCGCCATACTGGAAGCCTTGACCGGCCGGCCGATGGGAGTGCCATGAGCAATCCACCGACTTCGAGGGACCAGCCACGCCCCCTCCGCTTCGTCGTCTTCGGCGCATCGATCGTCTCTGACTGGGGCAACCCGGCGGCGACGGCGACCCGGGCGGTGCTCCGCGCGCTCGTCGCCGGGGGCCATGACGCGCTCTTCCTCGAGGAGCGCGGCAACCGCCCAACCGTCGAGCTCCTGCGGGCGCGCGGCTCCGATGCCCTCCGCGCCTTTCGGCAGCGCTACCCCGGTCTCCCGTACCGCACCTACGATCTGCCGCCTCCTGGATTGGAACGTGGCGTCTGGCTCAGCCGCGAGCTTGCGACCGCCGACGCGGTCGTCGTCCAGGACACCGCCCCGCCGGGGGTTGTCGATGTCGTCGCGGCCTTTGACACGCGGCGGGTCGTTCGTTTCCTCCAGCTCACCGGCGCCGAATCCCCCCCTATCACCGACCGCTTCGACCGGGTTCTCGCTCCGTTCGGGAGCGACGCTCCGCGCGCGCCAGGAACGCTCCCGTTTGGCCCGGCGGTGGACGAGACACGGTTCGTTCGCGAGGTGGGGGGCGGGATCGTCGTCGTCGCGTACGACGACGCGGAGACGGCCGTCCGCACTGCCTCGACCCTGACACGTGATGCCCCGTCCCTCGTGACCCCCGGCAGCGTCCGGATCGACGGCTTTCGCTACGTCCCGGAGGTGGAGCTCGGCGCGGTCTACCGCCGCGCCGCGTTGGCGGTCGTCGCCCCGGACCACGCCTCCCCGCTCGCCGCCGCCCGGGTGCTGCTACCGCTGTCGTACGGCTGTCCAGCCATGGCGGTCGAGACTGCGGATCGTTCGATCTCGCCGCTGCCCTTGGATGCCGGGATCGAAACCTATCGACCCGAGGACCTTCCCGCCATGAGCGACGGCAGTGGCCAGGGAGCCCAGCAGCGGGGGGCCGGCATGGCATCGGTCCCTCCCCCCTTCACGGGGACGAGCCACGCCGCCCGGCTGGTCGATGTCTTGACCCGCACCATGGCCGAGCGGTGGCGGTGAACGGCCGGCGGGACGGGCTCGATACACGACCGCCGACCGGCGAGTCGACAGCTGCAAGGGGCGCGGCGCTGCGCCGCGCTCGCAATCGGAGAGACGCATGACTGCCTTGCAACCGATTCACCGCGCGCCAAAGCGCTCACTCTGGCTGGAGGAGGCGCTGGCCGCCGAGCCGGACGCCGAGCGGGTGGAGCCGCTGAGGGGCGCACACCGCGCCGACGTCTGCGTCGTCGGCGGCGGCTACACCGGCCTCTGGACCGCGCTTCGGCTGAAGGAGCTGGACCCGGCGCTCGATGTCGTCCTCCTCGAAGCAAATCTCTGCGGCAGCGGCGCCAGCGGCCGCAACGGCGGGTTTGCCTTGAGCTGGTGGCCGAAGCTCTCCACGCTTGTCAAGCTCTTCGGGGAGGCGGAAGCGCTCCGGCTCGGACACGCCGCGGAGGCGTCCGTCGCCGAGCTCGGGGCATTCTGCTTGAAGCACGGAATCGACGCCCACTTTCGGCAGGCCGGCTGGTTGTGGACGGCGACGACGCCACTCCACCTCGGCGCCTGGGAGAAAGGTGTCCGCGCGTGTGAGGAGCGAGGGATCGCGGCCTTCGCGCGGCTCACCCCGGAGGAGGTCGCCACCCGCGCCGGGTCGCCCATCCATGTCGGCGGCGTGTGGGAGCGCTGCGCCGCCACGGTCCAGCCCGCCCTCCTCGCGCGGGGGCTGCGCCGCGTCGCGGTCGAGCGGGGTGTGCGGGTCTACGAGCGGTCGCCCGTCACCCGGTTGGAGCGGAGCTCCCCACCAATCGTGCGCACCCCGGGCGGTGCCGTCGCGGCGGAAAAGGTGGTCCTCGCGACCAACGCCTGGGCGGCGAGCCTGCCCGAGTTGCGGCGCGTGATCGTCCCCCTGTCGAGCGACATGGTCGCGACCGCGCCGATGCCTGAGCGGCTGGCCGCGATGGGTTGGACTGGCGGTGAGTGCATCACCGACTCCCGCCTGATGGTCCACTACTACCGGACGACTCGTGACGGCCGCATCGCCATCGGCCGGGGGAGCGGCGCGCTCGGTTATCTCGGCCGCGTCACTCCGACCTTCGATGGAGACGCCCGACGCGCCGCGGTCGTCGAGCGCGGGCTGCGCCGCCTCTACCCCACCGTGGCGGACGTGCCCGTGACTCACGCCTGGGCCGGCGCGGTCGATCGCAGCGAGAATGGTGTCCCCGTCTTCGGCCGTCTCGACGGCGCGGGCCGAATCCTCTACGGAGTCGGTTTCTCCGGCAACGGCGTCGCGCCGTCGGTACTTGCCGGCCGCATCCTTGCCTCGAGCGCGCTCGACCGGCGCGACGAGTGGTCCACGTCCCCGCTCACCCGCGGCCCGCTCGCGCGTTTCCCCCCCGAGCCGATCCGTTTTCTCGGCGGTCTGGTCGTCCGCATGGCGGTGGGCCGAAAGGAGGAAGCCGAACAGGCCGGCCACCAGGCCGACGCCCTGACACGCCGCCTCGCATCGCTCGCACCGTCCGGGATGCAGAAGGGCGGCAACGGCGATTTGGCCGAGACGCCGAGCGCGAATGACGGGCCGGGTCCGGCCTCGGTGTGATGCGCGAGCTGGCAGACAGCAGCCACGTTTCGGCGCGGTCCTCCGGAGCTCGAGTCCGTGGCGAACGGGCCACCGGCGGGCACTTCGACCAGCGTGCCCCCGCCGCTCCCCTTATCCGCTCCCCGTCGCGGTCCCCTCGTCGGTGTCGGTCAGCAGCCACTCCTCGAAGGTTCGGGTGAGCTCCTCCCGGTGGTCGGCCCAGTAGTTCCAGTTTTGAGGGAACTGGACGGAGCGCTGCGGCTCCGCGCTCGGCAGCAACGCCAGCCGGTCGGGCCGGAGCAGCGCGAACGCGTCCTTGTTCACGGGGCCGAACGGTACGAGCCGCGAGAAGTTCGCGGTCGGGACCGCGCGCGTGGCGAAGTTGACGAAGTCCATCGCCACGTCCTCGTTCTCCGCGCCTCGGGGGATGACCCACGCCTCGGCGGACATCATGCCACCCTGCCACTGCACTCCCACCGGTGCCTGGCCGTCCGCCTCGGCCACCCGCACGTTCCAGGCGCTGGCCAGCGCCGCATCGCCGTTGACGACCAACGCCACGGGCTGCCGGTTGTTCTGGTACCACTCGACGACGTGGGGGCGGATCTCATCCAGCTTGGCGAACGCCCGTGGCACGTCGAGGGGATACAGGTCGGCCATCGGCACCCCGTCGGCCAGCAGGGCGAACTCGAGCGTCCCGATCGGACTCCGGGCCAGCGCCCGCCCCTTGCCGAACCCGGCAACGTCCCAAAAGTCGGTCCATCCCTCGGGGATGCGGGGCGCGTTCGCCGGGTACGCGAGGACGGTCGAGAAAAAGGCAGCACCGACCCCATGCTGCAGGCAGATCTCTTCGAAGAGGACCGTCCGGTCAACCCGTTGGTAGTCGATGGGCGTGAGGTAGTCGCCATGGGACAGCGGTAGCACCTCCTCCATCGGGAGGTCGACCACGTCCCAGGTCACCGCGGCGGTCTCGACCTGCTGTCGCAGACGGCCGGGGTCAAGGCGCTTGGCCACCACCTCGGCGCCGGTGCCGAGCGCGAACGGCTCGAAGATCGCTTCGGTCTGCGCCTCCTGGTACGCGCCGCCCCACGAGGCCACGGTCAGGGTCCGCCCGGCCCACTTCTGGGGGTCAGGATAGCCCGGCACGGGCGAGGCGATCGGTTCCTGCGTCGGCGTGGCGGCGGCCAGGGGCGGGCCTGCTACGGCCGTCGCCGCGCGCTCCCCCTCCTCTCCGTCGTCGCCACACCCCGCGACGCCGGCGACGAGAGCACCACCCGCGATGGCACGCAACGCGGCCCGACGGCTCAGGCGCTGATCGAGCGGCGACCGGGACCGCGACATGCTAGCCACCGGGGGCTCCGAGAAGCCAGGCGTTGAAGCGCGCGTTGGCTTCCACCGCGTTCGCCGCCCACCACGCCGCGTCGGGCCGGATGAGGCGACTGATGTTGGCCGGGGCGGTCGGGACCACGGCCGCGATCCTCGGTTCCAGGACCTCGAACGCCGCGAGGTTCACTGGCCCCATCGGCACTCGCCGCGCCAGTGCTGCCTGGATCTCGGGCGTCAGCGCGAAGCGGAGGAAGTCCATCGCGACATCGGGCGCCGCCGCTTGGATCGGCACGACCCAGTGGTCGGCCAGCAGCAATCCCTCGTCCCAGACGAGGTCGACCGCCAACCCATCCTGCTGCCCGGCGATCACCCGGTGGTGCCAGGCACTGACGAAGTGGGCGCGGTCGTTGCCGAGCCAGCGCACCGGCTGCGCGCCGCTGTCCCACCACCGCTCGACGATCTTGCCACTGATGATCGCCAGGCTCTCGATCGCGCGCTGGCTGTCAAGCGGATACAGGTCGTCGGGGGCCACGCCGTCGGCGAGCAGGGCGAACTCGAAGTTGCCGAACGCGCCACGCTCCAGCGCCCGCGGACCCGGGAACCGCTCCGCGTCCCACCACTCGGCCCAGCTCTTGGGTGGGGCCTCGACGATCGCGTCGCGCCGGTAGGCGCTGACCAGGGCATATGCGAACGCGGGCGCGCTCCCGTCGCCCCCGCCGAACGCCGACGCCACCTCGGGGTCGACGATTCCTGCGGCGAGCGGCAGAACGTAGCCCCGCGCCAGCGCGTCCGTCGCCCAGAAGGCGTCGACCACTAGGGCGTCGGCGTAGTAGTCGGCGCTCGGTGTGCCAAGACCAGACGCGTCGACGAGCCGGCTGTAGTCGGTGACGACCTCCTCGATGGCGCAGCCGGTCGCGGCACCGAACGGGAGCCAGACCGCCTCCCGCAGCGCCTGCTGCACCTCCCCACCCCAGGCGCCGACCCGCAGCGTCCGGCCAGCCCAGCGCCCGGGATCGTCGAAGCCCGGTATGGGTCCGGTCGGCGTTCCGGGGTTGAGCGCGATGGGGAGCAAGTCGTCGTCGTCCCCGCGGCACCCACCGGCGGCCACGACGAGCAACCCTGCGGCCCCGACGCGGAGCAGCCCACGGCGGCTCAGATGCGCCGCGCGACGACCGGAATGGGAAGTGGAGGCGAGCGTCGACACAGCACCGCACGGTTGGGAAGGGTGATCGCTCATCGGGCTCCCGGCCGGCCCCCCGCCATGAGCCGGCGGGGGCTTTGGGGGTGGCCGCGTCCCGTCGCGCGGCGCGCGACCGCGGCCGTCGGTGCGGGCCAGCCTACCAATCGACCCGGGTCGGGTCAATGCCGGTCCCCACGAAGGGCGCCCCGCCCCTGCGCGGGTAGCGTAGGATGGCGCCATGCACACGAACCGGGCCGCCGGATGACGCCTCGCATCGCCCTCGCCGCCTTCCGCCAGGCGACCAACACGTTCGCTGCCGGCCCAACCGGTCTGGCGGAGCTCGTCGGCAACCTTCGCCGCGGCGCGGCCGTGCGGGCGTTGCGCGGCACCAACACGGTCCTCGGCGGTGCGCTGGCCGAGCTTAACCGTGACCCGAGCGCTGCCACGTCCGTGCCGCTCGTGGCAGCAGAGGCCATCGCGGGCGGTCCCTTGACCACTGAGGCGTTTGATACCGTCGCGGGCGCAATCACCACCGGCCTGACCGAGACCGCACCAGACGCCCTGTTGCTTGACCTTCAGGGTGCGATGGTCACCGAGCAGGGACAGGGCGGCGAAGCAACGCTGCTGCGCGCGATCCGCCGGGTCGTGGGCCCCAATCTCCCCATCGCCGTCGTCGTCGACGCGACCGCCAATCTCGACCCGGCGCTGGTCGATCTCGCGAACGCACTCCTCGTCGCCGACTCGACGCTGCCCGCCACCTTCCCGGGCTCACCGCACCTACGGGGCGCGGATGCGGTGCACCTGCTGGAGCGGACCGTCGACCGGACGATCCGGCCGGTGGTGGCAATCCACAAGGCTCCCCTCCTGCTCGGCACCCTTCGGTGGCGGGCCGACGTGGAACCGGCGCGTTCGCTCCTCGCCCACGTCACCGCGCTGGAGCATCGCCCCGGCGTCCTTGCCGCCGGACTCGCGGCGGGGTTCGTCCACGCCGACGTTTCCCACGCCGGCTCCGGCGCGGCCATCACCACCGACGACGACGCGCCATCGGCCCAGGCGCTCGCCGCTGAGCTGACGGATCGCTTGTGGGAGCGGCACAGGGGCTTCGACGAGCTCGGCGCCATGACCCTCACGGTCGAGGAAGCGATTCACGCGGCGATGGACGCTGAGACGGGAACCCGCCACGGTCCGTTCGTCCTCGCCGACCTGGGCGACGACCCCGGCAGCGGTGGGGCGGGCGACGGCACCGCTCTCCTCTGGGGCCTGCTGGACCTTGGCGCACCAGGAGCCGCCCTTGCCCCGATTGCCGACCCCGACGCCGTCGCCCGTACTGCGGAAGCGGGGATTGACGGCCGGCTTGAGCTAGCGCTTGGCGCCAAGACCGACGAGGAGCACGGCTACCCGATCGACGTCCGCGCGACCGTCCGTGCGCTGTTGGACGGACGGTTCACGCGCGATGGCCCGATCGCCGCCGGCCGCCAGGATGACCTCGGCCGCGTCGCCGTCCTGGTGTGCGACGGTCGCTACGGCAATACCGTCGAAGTCGTTGTTTCGGAGCGCCGCGCCGAGGTGGACGACCCGGCCCTCTTCCGCGCCCTCGGCATCGAGCCCACCCGACGCCGCATCCTCGCCGTCAAGACCGGCCGCCCGTGGCCCGCCTTCGCATCCTTCGCCGCCCGCGTCCTCGCCGTCGACACCCCCGGCCGCTCCAGCCCCCATCTGTCCCGCTTCCCCTTCCGCCAGGTCCCCCGCCCAATCTGGCCGCTGGACGAGCCATAAGGCGGCGAGGCGGCCACGACGACCAGGCGGCCACGACAGCCGCCGGCACGAGGCCGCCCCCCGCCCCGCCACGACCCCCGCCTCCTCCTCGGCGCCTTCCCGCCGCGCCCGTCTTGCCGACTGGCCCGCTTCCCGGTAGGCTGATAGGTGGCCGCGCGGGCGGCCGCGGCACGGCCGGGAGGAGGCGCGGGCGATGGAAACGTACAACGTGTTCACCACGCGTGACGGCCTTTGCCGCCTCCTGCCGATCGCTGCGTACGTATGCGGGGGCCGGGCTTGCGGTCGGGTCATAGATGACGCCTAGTGTCGCCGCATCGTGCCCCGTTCGTGACCACGGCGTGACCACGAGCGT
>JAUJOZ010000052.1 GCA_030447415.1 Thermomicrobiales bacterium
GTTTCGCCAGCCGGAATCAAAGCGAAATTCGGTGATCCTCCCAGCCGGGTTGCGGACCGGGTGCACTTTGGAGCCGGCGGCGTCGCGCGCGAATTCCACCACGTACAGCCAGAACCGCTCCCCCAACTGTTGCGCGAAGTCAAACTGCCGTAGCGATAGTGGGACGCCCCGATCCGTCCAGGGACCATCGATTCCTTTGACCTCGATGTAGCGAAGGTCATTGTCTCGGTCGAGCGACTCAACGTCGTAGCCGGGGTTGTTGTGCGGCATCGCTTTGGCTTCGCGACCCGCGGCGGCTTCAAAGGCTAGCACCCGATCCACCGCCGCGGTGCCTATGCCGAAGGCCACGCTGGAGGGAAGCTCGTCGTCGGTGGGATCCTCCTCCGGTAATTCCTGCCCCACAGGCGCAACGTACGTGGTCACACGCTCCTGGTGCCCCTTGCTCTTCGCGCTATTGGTAGAGGACGAACGGCCGTGCCTCGATGTGGTAGGGGCGCGATTATCCGGACCCGCATGCGAATCTGGCTGCTCCCCGGCAGCACTTCTGTTTTTCGCGTCGGGTGAAGATCGGCCATCTCGGGGCACCGACGCTAGGGGGCCCGGGCTGGAACGGGCCCCAGTGCGGACGGCCCGTGCCTGCCCGTCGGTCCGACCGATATCAACCACGGGTGAGGACGCGGTGTTATCGTCACCCGCTGTTGTGACATCGTCCTCGGCGTGGCGGGTGTTCTCGCCGTCCTCATCATGCCATCCATCACCCTGCGCGTCGGTATCGTCCGGCACGTCGTCTCCGGCAGTGTCAGGGAACGTGACCCCAGAGGAGTCGAGTGTCTCGCCCGTGAAGCGGTGGTCGCCTTCGTCCGGAGCGGCATAGGCAGGGACGCGGAACGTGTCGAGCAGCGCGCAGATCTCTACCGGGGAGGTGTCCAAGATGGTGACGAGCAGAGAGCGATCGTGGACGTAGTCATCGGCGAGGCGCTTGTTGATAGCCTCGGCGAGGAAGCTGACCATCACCGGTTTAGCCTGGACCTTGAGGAAGAATGCCTCGTCGTGGTCCTGGTGAAAAAAGCCCACCTCGGACCGACCGACCAGCTCGATCGATCCGTTGCGGAGGACGAACAATTCAGTCTCGATCTTATTCACAGGTACGACCGAGGCGTTAGTCAACCAACTCAGCTGCTCCCAGGGAACGCTTCCGCGCTGGTGCTTCACAAGGCGGGCCACCGCACTCTGGAACTCGTCTGACCGCATCGTCACCTGCCAGCGACGGCACCGCTCCACCGCGTTGCAGTCCGTGGCTGGGACTAACTCGCCAACGCGCCGCTCCTTGACGCGCTCTGAGAGGCGGTCGATTCCGGCCGCCTCAACGATCACATCGGGAACGCTCGGATGGAGCAAGGGCATTGTAGCCAGGCCCGGAGCGCCTTCATACCACGGGGCGTCGGACAAGAAGGCGTCTCGGGAGCTTGCCAAAAGGCCATCCCTGGTCGGTACGAAGACCTCGGTCTTCAGCGGGCCATAGTTAGCTAATGCTGCGCCGAGCAAACGCAACACCTCGAGCACGTTGGTAAGTTCGGTTGCATCGAGGGGGGCGCCTGCGTGGGCGGCCGAAAGCTCCTTTAGGTAGTCGACGAAGTCGTCGACGGTGGGCGCACTTCGTCGGCCAAGTCGGTCGTATCCACGGTCCGATTGACGATCTCCCGGGGAGATTTGAACCCTGTGGCGCCCGAAGTACGGGACGCGCTCACGAAACACGTGGCGTGGCATCCAGAAGCGAGCCCCATCCCACAGGCACGCGCGGTCGGCGTAGTGGTGTTGAAGACGCTGATTGCTTAGGACCTCGTTCGCCCCTCGTGATTCAGCAGATGTACCGGCATCACCGAGATGTCCACCAAAGTACCGGTAGATTTCGCCGAGGGAGCGTTCCAGGGCAATCCGCTGGATCCCCCCATGACTTGGGCTCTCCCACAACTCGAGTAGGCGATCGAAGTCGGCCACGACAACCTCCAACGGCGGAGCTAGTGGGAAGCCAAGGACCGAGCGTACGAGGAGGCCGGGCTCAGCCGACCGGATTGCCGCAATCGGTCGTTGGCTGGCCACAAGATGGGCGTTGCGAGGGAGCTCCAATTCCTCCGGCCGATAAAGTCGATCCTCCGGAATCGAGTATCCGGGGTAGCGTCGCAGGTCGCGCCTGTCTCGCTGCGCTGGAAACCACGCCCGAGCGCGAAGCGCCTCCGCGAACGTCTGAGCTTTAGCAGAATGCTCATCGGCGGGGACTGGCTCGCCGGCGAGCTTCTCCCAACGCGGAACGATGTGCTCGAAGACGGCGATCATCTGCTCGTCGACAGATTCGCGCCCCGCTCCATTCGCCGTGACGATCAGGTCATCGATGTGGCGAAGCAGGTCGCCAGGCCGTGGACTGTCGGCCATGCCGAGGAGCTTGAAAAAATCGAGCCACTGATCCCGCTCGGCATCGTAGAAGGTCATGTCGGGCATCCCCGCCTGCTCTCCCAACACGTCCTTGACGATTTCAGCGGTCGGATCGTACGTGCTGGCGTACGCAAGGAGTTGGCGCTCCGCTCGTCGTGTCCTGGTCGGACCGCGACGCGGCGGCGCTGGCCGCAGCCGCCGACTAGCGCGTCGCCACATGACAACGGCGCCGGGGATGCCCTCGGCGCCGTTGTTGTGTTGCCCCTGCACGGCGCCTCACTCAAAACGTTTTGAGTGCGGGGGGTCAGTTGAGTGGACGGCATCGATCTAAAATTAGGCTACCCTAGTGTTTGATAGACATACTAGGGGATGAATAACCGGTGGCTCCGTTTAGATATTGCGTAACTGGCCGCTATGGCGTAAAATTGGACGGAACGCGGGGGCCGGATGTGACCTCGGCGCGATGACAACAGGGGAGGACGCCATGCGGGCGACGACGGATCGGCGGCCCTTGCTCAGCAAGGCCGCGGCGGCTCGGAAACTTGGCGTTTCGACTGACGCCGTGCTGGAGGCCGTTCGAGCCGGGCGCCTCCCGGTGGTCGTGCTCTCGCGCCGCGAGCTGATCCCGGCCAGTGCCCTCGACGCGATCACGCAGCCGGCGGGCCGCGCCGCCGGACACGACACCGCCGCCGAGGAAGAGGACGGCGGCGGTGTCTAGAGGACCAACCGCCCGACAAGGAGGACCGGACGATCATGAGCAACTTTACCGCAAGCCCCGTCACTTCGCAACCGAACACGCCGCCATCGCCATTGATTGCTCGGCCAAAGCGCCGGGCGACGGGGCCGCTTTTTCCCGCTATTGCCCCGCGCGATCCGGTGCGCGTCGTTCACGACCCGGCTGCGCTCCGCGAGTACTCGCAGTACCACCTGGCGCTAGCGGAATCGCTGACGCTGCCCTCGCACGTGCTCGCTCGGCGCTTCGACCTCGCCGCGGACCGGCTCCGGGACGATCTCCCGGATGACGAGCGGATCACGATTGAGGCCCGACTGACCGCCTTCGCGGATGAGTTGCACGCCCGGTTCACCGTCTACATCGCGGATGCGGGGAGCAACCCCTTCGCCAACCTCACCGACGACGCCGGCCCGCTCCCCGCCCGCGAACGGGAGGCCGAGGTCCGGGTCGCTCTTCGGCGGAGCACCAAAGTCAACATCGCCCTGGGCGCCGAGGTGGCGTATCGGGAACTCGGCAGCCTCGCCCTCACTGAGACGATCGAGGCGCTCACCTTTGCCGCCGCCGAGCCATTCGACGACGTTGATGCATACATCACCGGCGAGCGCCTCCGCGTCGCCCAGGCCGAGATGGCGTGCCGCGAGCGGTTGCACGCCACGGGGCACCGGGTGCCCAACCCCCGCAACCCCGGCCCCTGGAAGGACCTCGTGGCAGCCGTTAAGCGCGACGTCCCGATCCTGGCCGTCCTGGAGCGCGGGGGGTACCCCTTCCATGACATGGGCCGCGCCGAGGGCCACGGCCCTTGCATTGACTGCGGCGGATGGCTTTGCCCAAAAATCACGCCGACAGCCCGCCCTCTTGGGCAGGCGCCGTTTCTGCCCAGAAAGTCGGTTCGATCCCCAACTCGCAGATCGACTGGATGAGGACGCAGACGTTGTGACAGAGCACCTTCGCCAAGACCTCATTCACCTGAGCGGTCGGGGTCTTGGCCCGTACCGAGTCCCCGAACTTGCCCTTTATCATGCTGAACGCCGTCTCGGCATTGGAGCGCTTGTGGTAATGGGTGAGGAAGCGGTCGCGTCTGAACATGTAGAAGTGGAACAGGCGCCGCCACAGGTCCGGCCCCTCCCCGTCGTGTTGCTCTTGAAGGGAATGTACGGGGTCGCGCCCACGGCCACGATGGCGGCAAGGTTGTCTTTGCCGATGTAGCCCTTGTCGGCCGCAACCTCCCCCAACTCGGAAGCGGGCGGCCGTCGTCTCGACCAATTGGGGCAGGTAGGGGAGTCGTGGGCGGTGCCGTCCGTGACCTCGATCGCTGGTGACGACGTTCGTCTTGACGCCGACCATCAAGTGGCACTTCAGCTTGACGCGCTCCCGCCCATCGCCCCTGCAGGTGGTCGTACTGCGGACGAACCGGCTGGTGCCGAAGCCGCTGGCGTCAACGGCGAAGTCGGTTTCGATGGCGCGGAGGGGGCTGGCGCTTTCCTCGATCAGCGTCTTGAGGATGGGGGTGAGAGCGGGATTCTCAAGGCAGTTGTGGGTCGAGTTGTAGTGGGGGACGCGGGCAAGGTAGCCCGCCGCCTGGCATCCCTTGAGGGTGCCAATCGTCCGCCTACCCGACGCGCCGCCGTAGACCTTGTAGACCGCGCTGAACACCACGTCGGCCAGCGGCAGCCGGGGGCGACCCCTCGACTGCGGGGGCTGGACGATGCCGGCGCACAGCCCGCGCAACAGGTCCGCGGCGAACTGCTCGACCTCGCCGGTCTGGGCGGCGTTGTACGCGGGCCAGTCCTGTTTGTAGGTGATGCGCTTGGTGGCGGTGACAACGGTGGTGCCATCCGGCCGCTCCTCCCGGCGCAGGCTAATCTCGACGGCATGAATATGCTTGCACTTGATTCGTCTCATTTCGTTGTCGGGACAGGTGCAGCGGGGGGCGTCACCGTCCAGCCGGACGACGTAGCTGCCCTTGCCCGACTGCGACGGGACGACCCAGCCCTCGCCGCGTCGCTGCAGGGTCAGCCGTTCCGCGATCTGGACGCCCCGATGCTCGCGGGGATTGACGCAAGTGCTACTATTTGTAGTGGACATGAGCTAGCCCTCCGTGTCTTGCGGTGGCCCCGGCGGTGCGAACGCCGGGCCGTCGTGCCCGTAATTGCCGGAGACCGGGAGGGGATTCGAACCCCCGAATGTGGAGTGGTAGCTCCGCTGCCTTAGACCACTTGGCGACCCGGTCGAACGCAAGGGAGCGATGGGCATGGCTTGGCTTGCCGGCGGGCCGCCCCATCTGCGTGTCTAGGACGCCCTCCTCCTTCTCCCGGCGCGGCCGGACCACCTTCGGCGCGGGCGGCTCGTACGTCCAGCAGTCGCCGTCGCGCTTGACGTGCGGGTGGCGCATCAGCGCCGCGTGGATTTCTCGCAGCGGAAACGGCGTGTTGAACCTGAACATCCCCGCGTTCAACTCGCTCAACAAGTCCTCTGTGCTGATGGGACTGCGCTCGCGCAGCACTTCCAGGCAAGCGTCGGCGGTCCGCATCCCGACGAACCGCGCACGGTCCAAGACCTCGCGCCAGTTGACGGGCAATTCCTCTTGGTCATGCGCCAAGACCGCCAAGAGGTGGTCGCGCGTTCCCTGCAGCGCCCGCTCGCAGACCTCCAGGCGCCCCCGCGCTCCTCCAACTCGGTCGTGATCCGCGCGTAGCGCCGGACCTGGTCGCGCAATCCCGTCCAGAAGGCCATTGACGAACGCCCGACGTTCCAGGGTGGTCTTGCTCATCGCGATCCTCCTTCTATCGGTCACATTTTACCCGACATATGTGACCACGTCTACCCCCGGCAATGTGTGTCGGTGGGGCGCGGAGAATGCGCGCGCGGTCAGGAGGAACAACGTGGGACGCCAGGCGCCGCCAGTTCGTCGATGCGTTCGCGGAGTTGGAGTGAGCGTTCGGGGAGTACGCGGAGCTTCGGGAAAGGCTGGCGTCGGCCACCCAGGGCGCCGCCCAGGCAGGCGTGACATCCAGTGGCTGCTCGGGGAGGTGGATGCGAAGGTGCGGCTCGGGTACGTGCTGCCGGACGCCGAGCGACGGAGGCGTTAGGTTTTTTTGGGCAACCGCCCGATTATTTGGGCAGGCGGCCATTTCTGGGCAAAGCCGCGGCGGATCAAACCGACTCGTCATCCGCCTCGGCCCGCCCGGCCGGTGCTGGTGCCGCCAGTGCGGGTTTTCGCGGTGATGTGATCACCGTCGCGATGAAGCTGCTCCCCGAGTGCCGGCACTCCTTTATGGAAGCGGTCGGCAGGCTCGGCTGCGAGTTCGGGATCGGCCCCGCACCCTCCCCGGTGCCGGCGCCGGCGCCGTCCCCCGCGACCCGCGGCCCCGTCCCCGTGCGAAGGGGGCGCGCGGTGGCCGCTAACCTTGACCTCTCGGCGATGCCTAGCCTCACGACCGGGAACGGCATCGCCGCGGCCACCCCGCCCCGTGCCTGGTCCTACCATGATCTGCTCCGGGCTGAGCTAGCGCGCCCCGCCCAGCTCGTGGACCCGTTCATCGCGGCCGGCACCGCCGGCTTCCTCGCCGGGCCGCCCAACGTCGGCAAAAGCTGGTTGCTCTACGCGATCGCGCTCGCCGTCGCCACCGGGACCCCCTGGCTGGGTCGCTTCCCTGCCCGGCCGGGCCGCGTCCTCGTCGTCGATGAGGAGTCCACGGATTACTACATCCGCGAGCGCCTCCTGATGCTCGCGGCGGGCCTCGGTCTGGCGGACGACGACCTGCCGATCCGGTTCCTCGTGAACCACGGGCTTCGCGTCGATGACGCCCGAGGCTTCGCGGCCCTCGACGCGGAGATGAGCGCACACCGCCCGGACCTCGTGCTCGCGGACTCGCTCATTCGGCTCCACGGCGCGGAGGAAACTCTTCGGGGCAGATGGCCGATGTTTTCGCGTCCGTCAAGCGCTTGATGGTGGCCCACGGCCCGGCGTTCCTCTTCACCGATCATGCCCGCAAAAAATCCATGATCAGTAACGATCCCGAGGAGTTGCAGCGCGGCTCCAGCGAAAAGCGCGCTTTGCCGACAGCGTCTTGTTCGTCGCGCCGGCCGAGCGCGGCACCATGACCCTCGCCCATACCAAGGCTCGCTACGGGGAGCGACTTCCCGACTTCCGGGTAGACCTCCGCATTGGGGACGGCACCGCGACGCTCGCCTACGCGGGCGAGGTGGCCGCTGGCCCCGGCGGCGCCAAGCTCAGCGAGATCGTCGCCGCTATCCAACAGGTCAAGGAGCAGCTCGGGCCGGACGCCAGCGACATCACGCTGATCGCCGGCCAAGCCGATGCTCCGTCCCAACGGCGAAAAAGTACCTCGACCTGCTGGTAAAGGCCGGCCACGTCACCGTGCGCCAGGTGAAGGGCGCCGCCGGCCGGCCCCGCAACGTCTTCGACGTGCCGGAGCAACGATGAGCGCCGGGGCTTTTCGAAAGGGTTTTCGAAACCTCGTTTTGCTTTGCGGAAAGGGGCGAGACTTTTTTCGAAAAAAGCGCACCCCTATAAGGGGGGTTGCGTTTTTCGAAAAGTCCCTGACCCCCCCCTGGCGCTCGGAGATGTGCCCCCGACCGCCCTTGCCGGGGACGAATCCGACCCTCTCGCCCAGCCGTTTCCCGTGGGCCTGCGAGTCCTGCGGCGTTCCCCTCCCGCCCGGCCGGCGCCACACCTGCGACGACTGCGAGGCCGAGGCGGACGCCGATCCCCTCGTCATGGAGGATCCCCGAGGACGCCCTGAACTGCCAGCCGCGGATCGCGCTCCCGCCGGCTCCCCGTCTGATTGTTGACCGTTCAACCGAGGAGACGAAACCACCATGAGTAGCGAGAACGACGCTTAGTCCACCACACCGGCCACCGACCCTGCGGTGACTGGCGATGAACCCAAGCGACGTCGACCGCAAATACAACGTTCCGGCTGGCCCTCCAGCGTCGTGCCGCCCCTCGCCGTCGCGGAGGCTGGAGTCAGCCCGACGGTGCCGAGCGGGCACAACTGGCGGCCCCGAGCGCCGCGTTGATTCAACCGAGTCCGTCGCTTTTGACGCTCAAGGCCGTCGTTTGCCCGATGAATCGCCTTTGTCGCGCTGTGCCCCGACGCAACGATCGGGCGCTCACGGCCCATCCGGGCGCCACTGATCGCTCGCAGTCCATCTCCCGGCGCCCGCTGGTCCGAGGGGCGGGGAGGGCGTTTGCTGCGTGGGGGCCGGCGGCAGGGTGCCTCCTCGCCAAGCTTCGGGAGGACCGGCCTGAGCGCTCCCCAGACCAGGGAGCGATCCTTCCGCTCGCCGGGCCCGAGCGCCTGTGCTCCTGGGAGCCGACCTCCGCCTCCGTCACGATCCCATCCGCTCGGTGATCGACTACGGATCGACGGCGCGCCGCGGGTAGCAGGCGTTGGCCCAGCACCACCTCCACCCCGACCCCAAAGCAGCGAACGCGGGCCACCTTGATGCAGGGCCAACCGGTCGGAAGCACATCGTGGCAGGAAGAATCCGGCTCGTCGGCAAAGAGGCGAACCGGTGGGAGGAGCAGCTGCGCCTGGGGAGCGACCCGGTGGCCCAGATCGATTACGGTGTCGTCCCGGAGGGTGCTGGGCCGGCCCTCGCCACACTAGGGGAGCGGTGCCGGCATTTCCCGGTGCGGGCGGTCGCCGCTGCCGCCGGCCTATCGGTCGGGGGGGTGTCGGCGATTCGCCGTGGCACTGGGAGGCCGACCTCTCGCACGCTGGCCAGGGTACGGGTGGCGTTGGCGCGGCTCGAATGGGAAGCAGAGCAGAGCGCCTCGGACGCCGCAGATGTGATCGTCGGTGTCCGGGAGCGGGCGACGTCCGTCGGACTCCGCCGGCTCGCGGCGGACGTTGCGGTGCACCCGGCGGTCCTCTCACGCGTACTTGCCGGCAAGCGAAAGCCGAGCCCGGCCGTCCTCGCCAAGCTCAGGACCGTCCTGGCGAAGCAACCCGTTGGATGAACCCGTGCCACGGTTCGGTCCATCCGACCGGCGAGGCGAGCTAAGATGTCCGACGCCGGGATTCGTTTGTCCCCCGGCGCTTCGGAGGTGCCTCGATGTACGTCGCCCGCTTCTCCTACGCGATCAAGCCCATCGACCGCGACCGTGCGCTGGACTTGCTGGGCCAAGAGGTGCGCGCGGCGCGCGAGCAGGGGATGGCCGCGCGGCTGCTGGTGCCCCTGACGCGGGGCGCTGGGGGCCCGGCCCTACAGTACGAGGTGGAGGTAGGGAGCCTCGACGCCTTCGAGGCCTTCCGCGAGCATGGGGTCGGGGGCGAGGCCGGGACCCGCTCATGGATGCACGACTTGAGCGCACTGCTGCTGGAGCCACCGACCGTGGAACTGCTGCGGGTGGCGGAGGCGGCGACGAACGGCTAACCCGCGACCTTTTTGCCCGCGCTCCGGAGGGTGTACCGTCACCCCATGGCGGGCACCCCAGTCGGCGCCCACGTTGCTGCAAAGACCCTGGCTTCGCCTGGCGAGATCTTCCAGTAGCGGCGCTTGACCGTCCCACCACCACCGCTTTCGAGCGGCAGATACCTGCCAGCAACCGCGTGGTAGGCGTCGTTCAGGATCGCCAGGAGTTCGGGCGGGGCGGGGGTGAGGTAAGCACCCTGGTTGAAGCTCGGCTCGCGGTTGTAGAACAGGTTCCTCGCACCCGCGTCGATGAGCGCGACAAGGCGATCGCTGTACGGCGCCGCGAAAAAGGTCTCCCGGGTCAAGGGCGGATCGAGCGGCGCGAAGTCGCGGAGCCGGACGCGGTAGAACGGGCCTTTCTCCCAGGCCGTGTTCGCGACGCCCCCGAACTCCTCGGCGCCGCCCGCGGCACGGGAGACGCCGGTGAAGCCGGCGTTGTCGGTGAGGTGGGACGGCGTCGCCCGGCCGCACCTCCCGCATGAAGCGGTAGATGTCGGCGCCGCGGCCGCCCCGCGTCGGCGACCACAGCGCCCGCCCCAGCGCGTGCTCCCCATCCAGCCGGTCGGGTCGCCCGCGGACGTCCGTCTTCTCCACCCAGACCCGGGGGCCGGGCGCGGGCCCGGCGTCGTTGAGGAACTCTTCGAGCGCCAACCACTCCTCGGGCGTCACCTTGAAGTTCGTGCCTTGCGGGGCCCGCAGGACCTGGAGGTTCCGCAGGAGCGGGTGCCGCTGTAACGCGGCCTTCTCGAGCGGCTCGTCGAGAATGCGGGTGTAGCGGAAGGGAACCGCCCACTCGCTCGGCGGGCGCTCCTCCGGATCGGGCCAGAAGCTCGCCGTCGGCCGCTGGAACGGCTCCCCGGTCAGTTCGCCGACTGCCCTGCCAGAGCAGCACGGTCTCTCCCTCGCCCATCTCCTCCCGATAGCGGGAGACCGACCAGTCGTCCTCATCGCCCGGCCGCTTGGTCTTGAGCTCCTCGGCCAGGTTGAAGACGTCGGGGTTGGCTTGGAAAAGCCAGACGTGGGCTGCGCTTGTTGGTGCCTGTCCGTAGTCAGGGTCTGGCACGTCCTCCCCCAGCTCTCGGCGGAGGTAGGTGAGAACTCCGGGGGAGTGCGCATAGTAGAACTGGGTCCGAGTGCGAACCATCCTCGCGGCTCGCTCGACTAATGCAGCGTGAGCGTCACGGAACATCGGGAGCACCGCGTCGAGTTGTTCGACAGGAACGCGGACCCCGTAAGCGGATGGAATGACCTTAAACGGTTCAGCGTGTTGAAAAAGTCGGATTGATGGTCTGGGATGGTGCCCGGAGGGGTTCCGGAGCCCCAATTTGCCCCACTGCGGGCCATCATCGGGCCCGTCAGGAGGCTCGAAGACCCCGCCCAGGGAGTTTTTCAACAGGCTCGCCCATTTATCGGAACCGCCCGGACGGGTTCGGCCGTCGCCCTTGGGGCCGCTCCTGCGCAACGCTGCGCGATTGCGGGGTCCTGAACCGGTTCCCGTCACCACCGGTCCCAGTGCAGGACGGCCTCGACCGGGCGGCGCGGCCCGGGCTTGAAGTCGGTGCCGATCGTGTGGGCGAGGGGGACCAGGGCCGTCTGGACCACCGCCTCGAACGGGATGCCGAGCACCTCGGCGGCCTCGCGCTCGAACTGCAGGTGCAGCGTCGTCAGGCAGGTCCCCAGCCCCCGCTCGCGGGCCGCCAGCATGAAGCTCCAGGTCGCCATGTGGGCGTCGGCGAAGACGTTGGCCCAGTGGAAGTGGCCCAGCTCCGCGCGGGGGACGCCGATCGCCCGGCACGGCACGAGGTGGACCGGGACCTCGTGCAGGTGGGCGGCCAGGTGCTCCAGCGACCCCCAGACGCGCTCGCCGTAGAGGGCCCGCGCCCGCCCCGGGTCGGGGTTGAACTCGCGGTGCCCCCGGTTCCAGACCGCGGCCAGCACCGCCCGTTGGGCCGGGTCCGTCACGGCGACGAAGTGGGCCATTTGGGCGTTGCCGCCGTTGGGGGCCTGCTGGGCCAGCGCCGCGCACTCGGCGATCACCTCGCGCTCCACCGGGCGCCGCAAGTCCAGGCGCTTGCGGACGGCGCGGGTCGTCGTGAGCAGCTCGTCGGCGCCCAGGTGCAGGTGCGGCATCGGCCCTACCTCCTCTCGCGCGGGGGCGGCAACCTACCCGCCCGCCTCGTCGGCCGGGACGTGCTCGAGCCGTTCCCACCAGCCCCAGCCCTCGTTCCACTCCTCCACCACCTGGCCGTCCGCGAACCGGAAGACGTGGAGGACCGTCCCCTCCGCCCGCTCCCCGGTCGCGGCGTGCGTGCCGCGCCAGGTCTCGACGGTCGCCACGAGGTCGCCCTCGGCCACCATCGCGTCGATGGTCACGTGGAGGTCGGGCAGCGTCGCCCGCACGCCGGCGAGAAACCGCCGGATGCGCGGGGGGTCGAGGACCTCGCCCGGGCCGCCGCTGCGGTAGGCGTTACGCGCTGAGAAGGCCTCGTCGATGACGGCCATGTCCCCGCCGCTCACGCCCTCCTCGAAGACGCGGCGGACCAGGGCCCTGTTCGCCTCGGTGGACACGGCGGGACCTCCCTCCTTAGGGCGGCGGACGGTGCCGGGACGGGGCTAGACCTCCCGGATAGCGACCTCGTAGACGGCTCGCTCCGGGCTGCCCGCGAGGAACTCGCCCAGCTTAGCCATCTGCGCGCCGTAGTAGCCGTCGGCCCCCTCGCTGGCCTGCAGGTCGGCCTCGCTCTCCCACAGCGTGATCCCGAGCGAGCGGTTGGCCGCCCGGTCGACCAGCAGCAGGAAGCCCCGGAACCCCGGCTGCTGCCGCGCGGCTGGGAGCAGGGCGTCGTGCACCGCCCGGATCGCCTCGTCCGTCGTGCCGGGCTTGCCGTGGGCCGTCGTTACGCGCGCGTGCATGGATGACCTCCTTCGCCGGGAATCATCCCGGCCCTCGCCTCCGCCGTGCCGGGCGCACGCCGCGACCGGATGGGACAGTCCACTCCACGCCAGGGATTGTGCAGGACGATGCCCAGATTACCGTTCTTTTGCAACCTGTCAATACCTGTGGTTGGTTGGTAGATGCAGCAATCAGGTTGCCAAAGGAGAGATACGCATCACATCAGCTGTCGCGGCGCCCATTGAGCCAATGGCCGACTCACGCTGCCGCTGCGCGACGCCCGCACGCGGTGCATCCGTGCCGGTCTGGGACCAATTCCCGCGCTCCTTCCGACCGCCCTCCCCTTTTTGAAACCGGTTCCCGTAACGGCCCAGCCTGTTGAAAAACTCGCCGGGGGCACTGTCCGGGCCCGTCGAGCGGGCTGATGGAGGCCCAAACCGGGGCAAATCGGGGCCTTACGACCCGACCTGAGCGCCCGCGGACACCGGCTCCCGCCTTTTTTCAACACGCTGGGCCGTTATCAGGGGCGGAGGACCCGCTCCTCAACGGTGCGCACGGAGGCTATGCTGAGGCTATCCGCGCTACGCACCGGCATGGTGCGGAGCGGATGCGTCCCGTCGACGTCAGTCCCGGCAGCCCGCCGACCACGGAGTCCGTCCATGATCACCACCCTGCTCTGTACGTTGCTCGGCATCGAGCACCCGATTCTCAATGCCTCGATGGCCGGGACCGCGACGGGCGAGTTGGCCGCCGCGGTCTCCGAGGCGGGCGGCTTCGGGATGATCGGGGGCACGAACCCGGACGGCGCGTCGTGGCTGCGGGAGCAGATCCCGATCGCCCGGTCGCTCACCGGGCGTCCCTTCGGGGTGGGTTTCATCTCTCCTCGTTCCCGGACACGGCGGAGTTGGCCCGGGTGGCGCTGGACGAGGGGGGGTGGCGGCGATCACCTCACTCGTTCGCCGACCCGACGCCCTTCATTGCCCCGGCCCACGCGGCGGGGGGTCAAGGTCTTCGTCCAGGTGCAGACGCTCACGCAGGCCATTACGGCTGCGCGGCCGGGGCCGACGTCATCATCGCCCAGGGTGGTGAAGCGGGCGGACACGCCGGCGCCCTCGGGACCTTCGCGTTGCCGGCCGTCGTCGATGCGGTTGCGCCGGCACCGGTGGTCGCCGCCGGCGGGATCGCGGACGGCCGTGGCCTGGCCGCGGCGCTCTGCTCGGAGCGCAGGGCGCATGGATGGGGACCCGGTTCGTGACCAGTCACCGGAGATGGGGCGGACCGTCCTGGGAACAGGACGCGGTCCTTGCGGCGACGTCCGACGACACCGTCCAGACGCGCCTCTACGACCTGATCGGGGAGCGCCCCTTCCCCGCTGAAAACCCGGACCGCATGCTGCGCAACGCCTTCATCGACCGCTGGACCGGCCGCGAGTCCGAGATTCCCGCCCATCGGGAGGCGCTGCAAGCCGAGGTTGCGGCCGGGCACGAGCGCGCCGATCTGGCGGTGGCCGGGGTGAGCGCGGGCGTTTCCGCGGGGCTGATCACGTCGGCGCGGCCGGCGAGCGAGATCGTGCGGGGCATCGTGCAGGAGGCCGAGGACCTGCTGCGCGAGCGGCCACGGATGTCCTCGGCTGATCGTCCGCGCTGCGCTCAGCCCAGCTAAGTGAACCGGCATGAGGCACGTGCCGCAGCTGCCGGACGGCGCTATTGCCTAACCTGAGTCGACCTACGGATTTTGAGACTCATCTCCGGTGCTTCGGAACATCCTGAGAAGGGCTGTTATCTGGGGGTAGCAACACTGGCCAAACGGTTGTGCCCCAGACAGCCGGGCGCCGGATCGTGCAAGCGTATCGGCGGGCCGGAACCGGTCTGCGGCCTCGGGTTGGGACGGCAGTCAACGGCGATACGGTACCTAGCTGCGGCATACTGCGGGAAGCGGAGGCGCCACTCTGGAAGGAGGTCATCAAGGATCGTGCAGCGCGTCGCGTCCTCATCGCCAGTAGCACGGAGATCGTCTGTGCCCTCGGGTGCGAGGACCGGCTGGTCGGGCGCTCCCACGAGTGCGACTTCACCCGCCGTCGGTCCGGCGGCTCCCCGTCTGCACGGCGTCGCTGATCGACCTGTTGGCATCGAGCGCCGAGGATCGACCGCCAGGTCAAGACGGTGCTGCGCGACGCGCTCTCGGTCTATCGTGTGGACGGGGACCTGCTGGGAGGTGCGGCCTGATGTCGTCATCACCCAGTCCCAGTGCGACGTCTGCGCCGTCAGCCTGAAGGATGTCGAGACGGCCCTCGTGCCTGGCTCGATGCTCGCCCGCGCCTCGTCTCGCTGGAACCGAACGCCCTCGCCGACGTCTGGCGGGACATCCACCAGGCGGCAGAGGCGCTCAGCGAGCCAGAGCGCGGGCGCGTGTTGATCGACTGCGTCCAGGGGAGAATCGCTGCCGTCGCCGATCGGGTAGCCGCCTTACCAGATCGCCCAACGGTTGCCTGCATCGAGTGGATCGATCCCTTGATGGCGGCGGGCAACTGGGTGCCGGGCTGGTCGAGCTTGCGGGCGGGGAGAACCTCTTTGGGGAAGCGGGCAAGCACTCGCCGTGGATGACCTGGGAGCAACTGGCTGCGCGCGATCCTGACGTCATCATCATCCTCCCGTGCGGCTTCGACATCGAGCGGTCGCGGCAGGAACTGCCGGTCTTGATTGGGCAATCCGAATGGCCCCGCCCTGCGAGCCGTCCAGACCGGACGCGTTTACCTGACCGACGGCAACCAGTACTTCAACCGGCCCGGTCCGCGCCTGGTTGAGTCGCTTGAATTCTTTGCCGAGCTGCTTCACCCTGAAATGTTCTGCTTCGGGCACGAGGGCACCGGGTGGGAGCGGGGTGGCAGGGTCGCGGCGTGGGCGTGAGCGAGGGGCGCGCGGACGACCTCCCGGCGTCTCCCTCCTGCGCCGACTGCGGAGCGATGCTGGCCGAGCCGTTCGGCTGGTGCGCCGGCTGCCGCGAGGCCTACTTGCTTCCCTGCGGCCGGCGCCACTTCTGCACCCTGTGCCCGCGAGAGGCTGCCACGCCGGCCTCTGCGTGCGCGAGGTGCGGGGCGGGGTGCTCGCCCCGACGTGGGGGCTGCCCCCGGACCCATGACCGCGACGACAGGGCTGGCACTGCCACGATTGGTGGTGGCCGGCACCCACTCCGGCGTCGGCAAGACGAGCGTCGTGCTGGGCTTGCTCCGCGCTGTGCCGCCGGGGCGTAGTGGCGGCACCGTTCAAGGCGGGCCCGGACTTCGTCGACCCCCGCCTTCCATGCCCGCGCGGCCGGCCGGCCCAGCCGCACCCTCGACGCCTGGCTCCTGCCCCTCGTGGAGGTGCGGCGGACGCTTGCACGCGGCGCCGCGAGGCGACTCGCCTGATCGAGGGCATGATGGGACTCCACGACGGGCGGGGGGCGACGACGGACGAGGGCAGCACCGCGGCGATCGCCAAGCTGCTCTCCGCCCCCGTGCTCCTCGTCGTCGACGTCGCGGCCGCCGCGCCGCAGCGCCGCCGCGACCGTCCTCGGCTTCCGGCAGTTCGACCCGGCCATCCGCCTCGCCGGGGTGGTGGTCAACAACGTCGGATCGGACGGCCACCTAGGGCTGGTCCGCGCGGCCATCGAAGGGGCAACGGGCGTGCCGGTGGTCGGCTCGCTCCCCTGGGAAGACGCGCTCGCGCTCCCGGAGCGCCACCTCGACTGGTGCTCCCGGGCGAGGTGGCCGGGCTCGCGCTGGTGCTCGACCGCCTCGCGGACCTGGTCGCCGGGCGGTTCGACCTGCCCGCGGTCCGGGCGATGGCCGCCTCCGCTCCCCCTGCCGGCCGGAAACCGGGCGCCCGCCCCGCCTCCCGGGCACCCCACGCGCGTGTCGCCGTGGCCTGCACCGCGAGGAGGGGCGCAAAGAGTCGGACGAAGCGCACCGACGAGCGGAGGGGACGCAGACGCAAGCGAGGAGCTGCGCGGGATCGAGCTCTTGCGCCGCAGCGGGCTGCCCCTCGTCACGGTCGGCTTCGGCGGCCTGGGCGAAGCGGTCTGTGCGCTGGAGGGCGAGGCTGCTCGGTGGGGAGTGCCGCAAGAACCTCTGCCATTCGACCCGGACGCGCCCTTCTGGCAGCCGTGCGCGCAGGCGGCGCCGGGCGAGTGGCGTGTGTGGCGCCTCGGGGGCCAGCGCGGCGAAGATCGGCGACGGCGAGGTCTACGGCTGGGCGTGGGGCAGCTGCGAGGGCTGCTGCCGCCGGCATCGATCGCCGACGTTGCCCGGCTCGCCGGGGTCGCCGACCCGCCGGCCGCAGGCTCCGTCGACGGGGCGCCGTCGGCGACCGTCAAGACGGTCTACCCGGCGGGCGTCGCGCCGGAGCGGGGCGGGGCGCGTCAGGGCGTCGGCATTTACGCCGCCGCCGCGGCGATCCTCACCCTGACCGGGGCGGGCGCCCTCTACGCCGCCCGGCGGGCGCGCCGACGCGAACCGCGCGGCTGAGTGATCGCGGCACGGGTCGGCCTACGCTGGGGCCTGGAACCCGAGCGAGGCGTAGTGCGTCACGGAGCGCAGGCGCAGGGCGACGAGCACGAAGTCGGCGTAGAGGCCCGGCGGGGCTTCGGCGTTCACCCGCAGCCGCAGGCCCAGGGGGAGCGGCCCGTCGTCCGGCCTCTCATTGCTCACATCCACGGCGACTGTCGTCGCCTGTCCAGTGAGCCGCCCCTCCCCCAGCACGCGCTCCTGCCACCGCCCGGTTGCCCCGTCGGGACCGAACCGGACCACGCGAATGGTGGGACCTGGGAGCCCGCCGCGCGGCTGCAGCCCCTCCGTTTCGACGAGCAGGGTCGCCGACGGGGGCCCGGCGGCGTCCGGGAAGCGCCGGAGCGTGAGCGGCAGCTCGCCGCCGAGCCCCACGTAGGTGGCGTCGCCGTAGACGCCTGGACCGTCCCCGAGGTGCAGCCGGCCTTGCCAGACCAGTTCGGGTGCCGGGTCGTCCATCTGCGCCCCCTTTTGCGGCTCTGACCCCCAGTTTCCGGCCAGTGAGGAGCGGAATTTACCGCGCTCGACTAAGTATTGGATACGGCTAGTGTCAATGGCCAGGACGATCTGAATGAGGATCGCGCGGGGACAGCTAAGCAGGAGCCAAACCACCTCCGGCCAGGAATCTTGCCACCTAGAGCAATGAGGGCCGGCTTGTCACATGGCCGCCATCGCCGGTGACGACGGTGATCCGGGTACTGACGGGATACCCGGGGGTTGGTCGAGCGGTCGTTCCGTACCTTGCTTGGCAAGTGACTGAGCGAACTTCAGTATGGCGCTCCACCTCACCACCAACGCGGCTAGTGGGATGCGTGCTCAGCGTGGGCGACGCCGCTGGCTATGGCACAGTCACGGCAGGCTCCAGGACGATGAGAACAGAGCTACCACCGGCCTCTTTGCCGGTTCGCTTCACCGTTAACTCTCCATAAAGACTACGCACGCAGTCCACCCCTAAATACCCGAACCCCGGTCCGAACCCCGGGTGGGTCGCCAAGTGCCGAAAGCAGCTTGCGCACGCGTACCCCGAGCGTCGGGTGCAGCAGATCCGGGGCGATGTCGGCAAGGGGGACCAGCACGAAGGCACGCTCGTGCAGGCGAGGATGCGGCAGGATAAGCTCCGCAGTTTCTAAGGTGAGGTCATCGTAGAACAGCAGGTCGAGATCGAGCGTTCGCGGAGCCTGAACGTACGGCCGGACCCGGCCCAACGCAGCCTCCATGTTCAGCATGGAAGTGAGGAGATCCGGAGGTGGGAGATCGGTACGCAAGCGGAGGACCGCGTTGAGGAAGGTCGGTTGGTCGGTAACGCCGACGGGGTCCGTCTCGTAGACCTCGGACAACGCCTCGACCGTGCCGTAGTCGCCGAGTCGCACCACAGCCTCCCGGAGCAGCCGGAGCCGGTCGCCCAGGTTGCTTCCGAGCGCGACATACGCCACCGCCACAGTATCAGCTCCTCGCTTCGGACGTCCCCATCGTCCAGGTACGGGCCTCGCCCGGTGCGCCCCGGATGACGGCATCGGTCATCCGCGCCACACGGACCATCGCGCGAACATCATGAACCCGCACGATGTCGGCTCCCGCGGCGATCGAGAGGACGACCGTCGCGGCCGTGCCCTCGAGTCGGTCCTGTTCCGGCACACCCAGCACCTGGCCGATCGTGCCCTTGCGGGAGGTGCCGGAGAGAAGCGGTCGACCGAGGACCCGCAACTCGCCCAGGCGCCGGAGCAGCTCCAGGTTCTGCCGCCAGGCCTTCCCGAACCCGAATCCCGGGTCGACGATTAGCAACTCGTGTGGAATGCCCGCGGCGATTGCCCGGTCCAGCCGCCGAGAAAGCTCCCGGACCACCGAGGTGACCAGGTCCTCCCTGCCCTCCGGTGCAGCATCATGCATCACGACAGCCGGCACGCCATGGGTTGCCGCCACGGCCGCCATGTCGGGGTCACTCGTGAGTCCTCGGACATCGTTGACTAGATTCGCCCCGGCCCGCAGGGCGACATCAGCGACCGCCGCCTTCGACGTATCGACGGATATCGGCACGCTGACGGCGCGGCGCACCGCATCAAGAACCGGAAGCAACCGGCTGATCTCCTCCTCGGCAGTGACTGGATGGTGTCCTGGGCGCGTCGACTCAGCGCCAATGTCGATGAGGTCTGCGCCCGCTGCCACCGCCTGCAGGGCGAGCTCAGCCGCCCGTTGCGGATTGCCCGCGACCCCATCATGGCTGAAGGAGTCCGGGGTGGCATTGAGGATCGCCATAACATACGTCCGAGCCCCCCACAACAATTCGTAGCTGTGCCAGCGCGTGGGAGGGGGCGGAGGCGAGGTGATCACGAGCGTCCTCGGTCTTGGCGGAGAATGGCGAAGAACTCGGCGCGGGTTTGCGCACGCCGCCGAAAGCCGTCGCGCATCGCGGAGGTCACCATCGAGGCGCCGGGCTTCTGGATGCCGCGAATCGTCATGCACGTGTGGACGGCTTCGATGACCACCCCACACCCGTCCGGGGATAGCTCCTCCATCAGCGCGTCTGCAATCTGGCTCGTGAGCCGTTCCTGCCCCTGTGGGCGTCGAGCGTAGCCTTCAACCAACCGGGCGAGTTTGCTCAGACCCACCACGCGACCGTTGGGGATGTACCCAATGTGGGCATGCCCGGTGAACGGGAGCAGGTGATGCTCGCAGACAGAGGCGAACGGGATGTCGCGAAGGACCACCATTTCGTGGTGGTCCCCATCAAAGGTCGTTGCCAGGTGCCCTCGCGGGTCCTCGCTCAAGCCGGCGAACAGCTCGGCGTAGGCCTCAGCCACCCGGCGTGGGGTGCGGATTAGCCCTTCCCGGTCGGGATCCTCGCCAATCGCAAGCAGCATCTCCCGGACCGCGGCCTCGATTCGGGGCAGATCGATCCTCGTTTTCGGTTCTCCGGCATCCCCGGAGCCTGTGAAAGAGCGGTTCAAAGAGCGGTTCTGCTCCCGCGTGCTGCTCATGAGCTGGCTCCTCCACGATGGTCGGCACCCCCACGAGAGCGCCGGGCCCGCACACCGGCTGCCTCCATGATGATGCCTTTCAGGGCCGCTTCGGGTTTGCGCAGCGTGACGGTGACCGATGTCGCCAGCGGGTGCTCAGCCAGCAAGGTGGTCGCGATCTCCTCGGCAACCGTCTCAATGAGCTGGCGAGGCGGCCCCTCGACGATGGCTCGGATCTGCTTCACGACGGCACTGTAGTTGATGGTTTCCTCGAGATCGTCAGACTGGCCAGCCTTCCTCAGATCGGCGGTCAGGTGGACATCGACCACGAACCGCTGTCCCAGCACTCGCTCCTCAGGATTGACCCCGTGGTAGCCGTAGAACCGCAGCCCTTCGACGAAGACCTCGTCATTCATGCCATCTCCAGACATGCAGCAAGTGCCGGGGTCAATCTACCGCCGGAGCACCCAATCGCCGTCATGGGCAGGTTCCACCTGCGGGACATCACCCATGCAATTTTCGACATGGTCCGGCACGGGGAGTATGTCCTGAGCGCTGCGTCAATCGGCTCACGTAGTGCTGGGGCCTGGCCACTCGCCTCGAAAAAGTATGCCGCCACCTGTCTTCCTGGTTCTTGGGTTCGTATCGCAGGTACGCGACTGTCGCAGAAGGCGGGAATTACCCATTGGCTGCGCTCGTGTCAGCCCTGCTGACACCGTCCAGTGCCCCTAGCAGGTTGGTCATCTCGATCGCGGTCGCCGCCGCCTCGAAGCCCTTGTTGCCGGCCTTGGTCCCGGCCCGCTCGATTGCCTGCTCGATCGTGTCCGTCGTCAGCACGCCGAACACCACCGGCACGCCCGAGTCGAGCGCGACGCCGGCGATGCCCTTCGACACCTCGGAGGCCACGTAGTCGAAGTGCGCCGTCGCACCCCGGATGACGGCGCCAAGGCAGATAATCGCGTCGTAGTCGCCGCTGCGAGCCAGGCGCTGGGCGACGAGCGGAATCTCGAAGGATCCGGGCACCAGGCCA
The DNA here is from genome assembly GCA_030447415.1 of Thermomicrobiales bacterium. Classification (GTDB taxonomy): domain Bacteria; phylum Chloroflexota; class Chloroflexia; order Thermomicrobiales; family UBA6265; genus JAUJOZ01. The sequence goes on from JAUJOZ010000052.1 coordinate 21,028, forward strand.
CTGTCACGTCCGCGGGCGCGACCTCGTGCCGGAACAGCGCATCGAGCGCCCCGTCGAGCAGCTTGCCGCCGACGAATTCGTTGAAGCGAGCGACGACGATCCCGAAGCGCCGCCCGCGCGGTCAGCATCCCCTCGATGGTCTTCACGTCCCAGTGCATGTCCCGCCCCTTCCTCAGCCGAGGACCAGTTCACCGCCGATGACGGCGTCCTCTCCCCAATGCCCCAATTTCTGTCGCTTCGTTTCCAAGTAGCGCCGGTTGTCGCGCCCCGGGGGAACCACCAGCGGCACCCGCTCGACGATCTCGAGTCCGTGCCCTTCCAGGCCGACGACTTTGCGCGGGTTGTTCGTCAGCAGCCGCAGCCGCCGCACCCCAGGTTGCGCAGAACCTGGGCGCCGAGACCGTAGGTGCGAAGATCGACCGGGAAGCCGAGCCGCTCGTTCGCCTCAACGGTGTCCAAGCCCTGGTCTTGGAGTTGGTAGGCCCGCAGTTTGTTGTGCAGCCCGATGCCCCGCCCTTCCTGCCGCACGTAGAGCAGGACGCCCCGACCCGCCGCCCCGATCAAGGCCATGGCCCGCCGGAGCTGCTCGCCGCAGTCGCAGCGACCCGAGCCGAAGACATCCCCGTCAAGCACTCGGAGTGGACGCGAACGAGGACCGGCTCCCCGTTGGCCACCTCCCCATTGTCAGCGCCAGGTCCGGATGGGGAGAGAGGGGGTTCTCGTAGGCGGTAACGGAGAACTCCCCGTGGGGAGTTGGCAGCCGGGTCGTGACGCCACGACGGACGAGCACCTCCTCGCGGCGCCGGTAGGCGATCAGATCGGCGACGGTGACGATGCCGATCCCGTGCGCGGCGGCGAAGCGCTCCAACTCCGGCATCCGCGCCATCGTCCCGTCGTCGGCCATCACCTCGCAGATCGCGGTGGCCGGCTCCAACCCCGCCAGCCGCGCCAGGTCGACGGAGGCCTCCGTCTGGCCAGCCCGGACAAGCACGCCGCCCACCTTGGCCCGGAGGGGAAAAACGTGACCCGGTCGCGCGAGGTCGTCGGCGGTGGTCGTTGGGTCGGCGAGCAGGTGGATGGTTCGCGCACGGTCGTGGGCGGAGATGCCGGTGGTGACACCGGTCTTGGCCTCGACCGAGACCGTAAACGCGGTGCCGAACCCCGAGGAGTTCTCGTCAGCGGGCACCATCAACGGGAGATGGAGGGCGTCCAGTCGCTCCCCGGTCATCGCGACGCAGATGAGCCCCCGCCCGTGGCGCGCCATGAAGTTGACCGCCTCGGCGGTCGCGAATTGGGCGGCGATGGCGAGATCCCCTTCGTTCTCGCGGTCTTCATCATCAACGATGATGATGAAACGTCCCTGCCGCAAGTCGGCGACAGCGTGCTGGATCGAGATGTGCGGCATCGTTGCTCTCTCCCTTATCAGCAAGATCTACGCGAATCCGGCCCGGCGAAGCAGATCGAGGGTGAGACCTTGACCGGTCGAGTCGCCAACCAGCCGCTCGACGTACTTTCCGACGACATCCACCTCGACGTTCACGAGCGTTCCCGGCCGCTTGCCTGGCAGCGTGATCGCCTGCTGGGTGTGGTAGACAAGCGAGACGTCGAACCCGTCGGGGCGCAGGCGCACCACGGTCAGGCTGGCGCCGTCGACGGCGACGAAGCTGCGCTCGACGACGTAACGCAGCAGCTCGGCCGGGGCGGCGAGCCGGACGACGATCGAGGGCCCCTCCCCGACCGCGCTAACCACCCGCCCGACGCCGTCGACGTGGCCCTGGACATAGTGACCACCCATCCGCTGCCCGGCCGCGAGCGAGCGCTCCAGGTTGACTGGGTCTCCGATCCGCAGCGCGCCGAGATTGCTGCGCCGCAATGTGACGGGCTGGACGTCAGCCCGGAAGGAGCGCTCCCGTGAGCTCCGCGACGGTGAGGCAGACCCCGTTGACGGCGATGCTGTCGCCGAGCCGGGTCCCCTCTAAGACGGTGCGGCAGCGAATCGTGAGCGGGGCCCGACCGGTTTGGTCGACTCGCTCGACGCTCCCGATCTCCTCGACGATGCCGGTAAACACGTCAGACCACCTCCCTCACTGGCGGCTTGGCGATGTCCCCTTCCACCAAGAGGTCGTCGCCCAGTCGCGTGAGGCGGACGTTCGTCAGCTGGACCGCGTCCGCCATCGTCGGCACCCCCAAACCGCCGACCGGCCCCGGCGCGCCGGAGCCTCCGACGACGACCGGAGCGACAAACGCGGCAATCCGGTCGACGAGGCCCTCGTCAAAGAACGCCCCGAGGAGCCGGCCACCCCCTCGACCAGAAGCGTGTTGATCCCGCGCGCGCGAGCCGGTCCAGCAGGGTGTCAAGACGAAGCTCTGGTCCCTCCCCACAGGTAACGAGCTCGACGTCTCGCTCGGCCAGCCCTGACCGCCACTCGAGCGACGCCGCGGCGGTGGTCGCGACGAGGGTGCGTCCGGGCAGGGCTGGATCAAAGACCCGGGCGGTGAGGGCGAGGACCCACGTCCGTCGACCACGACGCGAAGCGGGTGGTGTGGACCGCCGTCGCCTGCGAGTTCGTTGGGCAGGCGCGTGGTCAGGGCCGGGTCGTCGGCGATGACGGTACCTGCGCCGACGACGATGGCGTCCACCCGGTCACGTAGTTGGTGGACGACCAGCCGCGCCGCTTCCCCGTGATCCAGCGGCTGTGCCCAGAGCGCGTCGCGATCCGGCCGTCGAGCGTCATCGCGTATTTGGCAAGGACGAGCGGCCGGCCGGTCCGGACGCGGGCGAAGAAGCCGGCGTTCAGAGCCGCCGCTTCGTTCGACGCGAGGCCGACATCGACGGGAATCCCGGCGGCACGCAGGCGGGCGATGCCGGTACCGTCGACGGCCGGAAACGGGTCGGCCACCGCGACGACGCAGCGGGCAATCCCGGCGGCGAGGATCGCGTCGGTGCAGGGTGGCGTCCGCCCGTGGTGGCAGCACGGCTCGAGCGTGGCGTAGAGCGTGGCCCCGGCCGCGCGCTGGCCCGCCTCGGCGAGCGCGACCGCCTCGGCGTGCGGCCCGCCGGGTGGGTGGGTCCAGCCGCGGCCGACAATCTGGTCGGCGTGGACGATGACGGCACCGACCGCGGGATTCGGCGCGGTGCGGCCGAGCGCGCGCCGCGCCAACTGCAGCGCCTCGTCCATGAAGTGACGTTCGCCGTCGAGCATGTGACTAACCAACGCGACGTGAGTAGGAGCGAGCCCGGACAACAAAAACACCCGAGGGCGTGTGCCCTCGGGTGTTCATGGGTTACGCGAGCGCCGACGCATCGGAGGCGGCGCCCGTGATGGGCAGCGCCTGCTCCTCGCGTCGGTTAGCGCGCCTTCTCCCATCCGGACTGTTACCGTCGGCCCCGGAGTTTCACCGGATCTGCGCCGCATGCGGCGCTCGCGGGCTGTACCGCCGGTCAGGAATTGGGGTTGCCCCCGCACCATGCCCTGAAGGCTTGCGTCACCCATCATAGTGGGCGGCTACCTCGGTCGTCAAACGCCACTCCAGCCGGCATAGTCCCGGTGCCACGACCGCAGGGGACATGGCCTCGGGGCCAGTCGGGGAAATCACTCCGTGGTCTGCATGGTCTGCGGCTGTGCGAACTTCAACTCGGGATAGAGAAGCAACGGCTTGATCGCTGTTGGCGTCAAACTGGCCAGCACTCCAGCGTCCAGCCCATACATCGATCCGAATACTGTCCGCGAATGTGCGTCCACCGTGCCGGCGCCGCGAGATCGGCCGTCATCAGCGCCTGGATCATGTCCACCCTCCCTTGCGTCCGTCCGCCACGGCTTCCGCCACTACCACCTCGACGAAGTAGCGGTGGAAGGCGAGGTCGTCGGTCAGCTCCGGGTGGAATGCCGTCGCCAGGCATCGCCCCTGCCGGGCCGCCACTGGGTGTCCATCGGGGAGGCGCGCCAGCACCTCAACGCCCGGCCCGGTCTCCTCGATCACTGGGGCGCGGATGAAGATCGCCGGCACCGGGCGGTCGGCGACGGCCGGAACCTTCAGCGTCGTTTCGAACGAGTCGAGTTGAGAGCCGAATGCGTTGCGTCGCACCCGAAGGTCCATCAGCCCCAGCAGCGGCTGCGGCTCCCCGACCCGGCTGCCCGAATCGCCCAGGTTCCGGCCGAGGAGAATCATGCCCGCACAGGTTCCCCAGATCGGCATCCCGGTGGCGGCGCGTGCCCGAATGGCGTTGTCCAGCTCCGTCAAGACTAGGAGCTTGCCGATCGTCGTGCTCTCGCCCCCAGGGATGATCAGCGCATCCATGCCGTCCAGGTCGGCAGGCAGACGCACCTCCCGCGCCGCGGCTCCGAGACGGGCCAAGACACGTACGTGCTCGGCGAATGCGCCCTGCAGCGCCAGGACCCCGATGACCACCGCGGTACCCCCTACCATCCCCGGGCAGCGAGCAGCTCGCGCTCGGGGATGGCGGCCAGTTCCAGACCGTGCATCGGCTCGCCTAAGCCACGACTGACCTCGGCGATCTTCGCCACGTCGCGGAAGTGGGTCGTCGCCTCGACGATCGCCCGGGCACGACGGGCGGGGTCGGCCGACTTGAAGATGCCGGAGCCGACGAAAACGCCCTCGGCACCCAACTGCATCACCAGCGCCGCATCGGCTGGCGTCGCGACGCCGCCGGCGCAGAAGAGGACAACCGGAAGCTCCCCGGTCTCATGGACCCGCACGACGAGGTCGTACGGCGCGCCGAGGTCTTTGGCCGCGGTCATCAGCTCCTCGCGCGGTAGCGCCTGCAATCTCCGGATGCCGCCGACGATGTCCCGCAGGTGGCGCACCGCCTCGACGATGTTGCCGGTGCCCGCCTCGCCCTTGGAGCGGATCATCGCGGCACCCTCGCCGATCCGCCGCAGCGCTTCGCCGAGATCGCGAGCGCCGCAGACGAACGGCACGCGGAAGCCGTGCTTGTCGACGTGGTACCGGTCGTCGGCCGGGGTGAGGACCTCGCTTTCGTCGACGTAGTCGACCCCGAGCGCCTCCAGAACTTGGGCTTCCACGATGTGCCCGATCCGTGCCTTGGCCATCACGGGGATGGTCACCGCCTCCTTGATCCCAAGGATGAGATCCGGGTCGCTCATGCGGGCGACACCGCCCTGCGCCCGAATGTCGGACGGAACGCGTTCGAGGGCCATGACGGCCACGGCGCCGGCCTCTTCAGCAAGCCGCGCCTGGTCCGGCGTCACCACATCCATGATGACGCCGCCCTTGAGCATGCGTGCGAGTCCGGCCTTGGTCATCCAGGTTGACGTTTCCACGATCCTCTCCAGTGCTTCCGCGACCCATTCGCGGCGTCATCGACCCGATCAATCCTGCGCTCGAAGACCCGTTTCACGCTCCGGTGTCGCCCGCTGCGGGCGGCAGGTAGAGTTCCGCGCCCCGCTCCCGGAACTCCCGAGCCTTGGCCGCCATCCCCGCCGCGATGGTGTCGTCGTCGGTCACGCCCTGCTTGGCCGCGTAGTCGCGGATGTCCTGGGTGATCCGCATGCTGCAGAAGCGGGGCCCGCACATGCTGCAGAAGTGCGCCAGCTTCGCTCCTCGGCCGGCAACGCCTCGTCGTGGAAGGCGCGGGCCGTCTCTGGGTCGAGCGCCAGGTTGAACTGGTCCTCCCAGCGGAACTCGAAGCGGGCCTTGGAGATCGCGTCGTCCCAGGCCTGGGCCGCCGGGTGCCCTTCGCCAGATCGGCGGCGTGGCCGCGCTATCTTGTAGGCGATCACGCCGGCCTTGACGTCCTCCTTGGTCGGCAGCCCGAGGTGCTCCTTGGGCGTGACGTAGCAGAGCATCGCCGTGCCAAACCAGCCGATCATCGCCGCCCCGATCGCCGAGGTGATGTGGTCGTAGCCGGGGGCGATGTCGGTCGTCAGCGGCCCGAGGGTGTAGAACGGGGCCTCGCCGCACCACTCGAGCTGCTTGTCCATGTTTTCTTTGATCAATTGCATCGGGATGTGGCCCGGGCCCTCGTTCATGACCTGGACGCCGTGCTGCCACGCGATGCGGTTGAGCTCGCCCTGGGTCCGCAACTCGGCGAACTGGGCCTCGTCGTTAGCGTCGGCGATCGAGCCGGGGCGCAGTCCGTCGCCGAGGAGAGGCTGACGTCGTAGCGCGCCATGAGCTCGCAGATCTCACGGAAACGGGTGTAGAGGAAGTTCTCCTGGTGGTGCGCGAGGCACCACTTGGCCATGATCGAGCCGCCGCGGGAGACGATGCCGGTGACGCGCTTGGCCGTGAGCGGCACGTAGCGCAGCAGGACGGCCGCGTGGATGGTGAAGTAGTCGACACCCTGCTCCGCCTGCTCAATGAGGGTGTCGCGGAAGACCTCCCAGGTCAGCTCTTCGGCAACGCCGCCCACCTTCTCCAGCGCCTGGTAGATCGGCACGGTCCCGATCGGGACGGGCGCGTTCGGATGATCCGCTCGCGGGTCTCGGATGTGCTTGCCGGTCGAGAGGTCCATGACCGTGTCGGCGCCCCACCGGGTCGCCCAGGTCATCTTCTCGACCTCCGCTTCGATGGAGGAGGAGACCGCCGAGGTGCCAATGTTGGCGTTAATCTTGACGAGGAAGTTGCGACCGATGACCATCGGCTCGCTCTCGGGATGGTTCACGTTGGCGGGGATGATGGCCCGCCCCCGCGCCACCTCGTCGCGCACGAACTCCGGCGTGATCTCCCGTGGGATGGCGGCGCCCCACGCCTGTCCCGGGTGCCCGGCGGTGGCCGCCGCCCGGCCCTGGTTCTCGCGGATGGCGACGAACTCCATCTCGGGGGTGACGATCCCTTGGCGGGCGTAGTGCAGCTGCGTGACCGGGCCACGCCCGCGGAGCACCGGTCGTGGGGGCGGCAGCGGCAGAGTCGGGTGGCGGCGGTCGCTTGGTTCCGCATGGTCGTACTCGCCGCGGGCCAGAATCCACGGAAGCCGCAGGGGCGGCAGGCCCTGTCGCACGTCGGTGACGATGTTCGGGTCGGTGGCCGGGCCGCTGGTGTCGTAGACCCGCAGCGGAGGGTTCTCTGCGACGACCGGGCCGTGGGGGTGGCTCTTCGTGGGCGAGAGGGTGATCTCGCGCATCGGCACGCGGACTTCGGGTTGAGGGCCTTCAACATAGATTTTGCGGGACGCGGGAAAGTGGGAGGAAGGCGTGGCTGCCTCGGAGTGCTCCGAGGTGCCGTCAACCCTCCCTCGACCATTGTGACGGGTGGTCATCACGCTCCCTGATCCTGACCCCTTCGCCAATCACGGCGAACACAAAAAAGCACCGATGGCGGCCGACGGTGCTCACAGGAGGGCCCGATCATTCCTGCGCGGGCATTACCCCGATCAGGTTCGACGGTCGGTGACGGTTGGGCCACCCTCTCAGCCCGGCTCCCCGAGCTCCCGTTGCGGCGCTCTTCGGTTGTCGGGCGCAGCCTCGGCAACCCGGGCGCCGTCAAGAGGCGCCCAGGCGTACCCCGGGCGGACGATGCGCCGCGTGCCGTTCGACGCCCCCGTCGTGCATCCAGAAGCGCCCCCTCGCCGGGCCAGGTACCGATCAAATACAGCGACATTTAGCGTTGAAGATGACAGACAGGCCACGGATCCGGTTCCATATAAAGATGCTTCTTCCGAGTTATCGGAACCACTTTTGGCGAGCGGGCGGCGTTGCCCCGGCCGCGACCCGTTTGCTAGGGTGAGAGGTGAGACCGGAAGGATCACCACCCATGACGAACCTAACCACGACCACCCCAACGCTCGAGGAAGCCCTCGCCCGCTTCCTGCGGACGCTTCAAGGCGCCAACAAGAGCGCTGCGACGATCACCGCCTACCGCACCGACCTCGCCCAGTTCATCGCCTTTCTGCACGAGACGAACTGCACCGTCTCCTCCCCGCCGGCGTCACCCGATCGGACGTGGCCGAATACCTCAGCGCCCTCTCGGACCGGGGGCAGAGCGGGATCACGCGGGCGCGCAAGCTGGCCGCGATCCGGGAGTACTTCCGCTTCCTCGAAGGAAACGGGCTCCTGGAGCGGAACCCGACCGTGGGGATCGAGACGCCCAAGAAGGAGCGTCCCGCACGGACGACGTTGCGGCCCGGCGAGGACACCAAGCGGTGCCCTCACCGGCGCCGGCATCGACCTCGAGCAGCGCACGCTGACGGCCGAGCATTGACCGGCAAGCCACGCTCGCGGCGTGCCCACCCACGGTTGGGACCCTGCTTGGCAGCGCGGGTCGCACTCAAAACATTTTGAGTGCGCTCGCTAACCGGGGTCGCGTTCCTTCGGCTGCTCGTCCGCCAGGTTTCGCCAGCCGGAATCAAAGCGAAATTCGGTGATCCTCCCAGCCGGGTTGCGGCTAGCCAAGTCGACGGTTAGCGTAAGTTGAGGATTAAGCTTCGTTGAGGTTGTTTCAGGTTTTTCTCTACGCGAGGGACGTTCCCGAGAACAACCCCAACAAAGGTCACGAAGCTCAACTCAAGCCGCTATCCTCAACTCTCCGCGCATTACCGGCCCTCAACGGGAGCGACCTTGAGACCGAGTCCCTTCCAGACTCGGTAGCCGCCGGGTCCCGTGTCGTTGAGGAAGCCTTTCTCCTGCAACCGGATCGCGAGCATCTTCTGGCTCTGCGACTTCTCCCCGGCCTCCTCGCACCAGGTATCGTAGCTGGCATGCAGCTCCTTTGCCGTCGCCTTCAGCCCCTTCCCGATGACGCAGGCATCCGCGATCCAGGCGGCGACGATGTCCATCTCTGACCGGTAGCCGGCGGTGGCCTCCGCCACCGTCTTCGGTGCCGCCAGCCCCTTCGCCTGCCACTCCAAGCAGCCCTCCACCGCCCAGGCGAGGACGCCAGGAAGCTCTGCCCGGAGCTTCTCCCCCAATCGCCGATCCACCTGCTCCTCCGGGATGCGGACCGCGAAGGGAATGAGCCGGATGCGGTCCCAGATGGCATGGTCGGTCCCCCGGATGAGCGGCCGGTGGTTGGTCATCAACCAGATCTTGCAGATCGGCGTGAAGTCAAAGAATTCCCGGTGGAGGAAGCGGGCGGCGATGATGTCCTGGCCGGTGAGGTCCTTCACGAGGGCTTCGGCCAGTCGCCGTCCATCCTCGGACTCCGAGCCGTAGACAAAGCGGGCGCCCTTGAGCCGCGCGATGTCGTTGGGGATGCCGCCCTGCGGCCGGACCAGGAGCGTCTCAACCGGGGTGCGCAGCGCATAGTCCCCGAGCAGAGCCGCGACGGTGCGAAGCAGGGTCGTCTTGCCGTTGCGGCCCTCGGCCCCGTGCCCGACGAACAGGCACCGCTCGCTCGTGTCGCCAGTCAGGGCATAGCCGATGCCCCGCTGGAGGAAGCCGATCATCTCCGTGTTGCCGGCCATGATCGTGTCGATGAAGCCCAGCCAGACGGGGCACGTTGCGTTGGGTTCGAAGGCCACCGGCGCGAGCTTCGTGTTTAGGTCCGCCGGGTCAGGAGGACGCAGCCTGCCGGTGCGGAGGTCGATGGTGCCGTTGGCGACGTTGAGCAGCCAGAGGTTCCGGTCGAGCTCGTCGGGGGTGACGGGAATGCCCGGCTCGGACTTGGCCAGCTCCACCATGGCTTTGAGCCGTTCCGCCGCCTGAGAGCGAATCGCCCAGGAACTCACCTTCTTCTGAAGGACCTCGTCGTCCGTCGTCGCCGCCTCCGCGAAGATGGCGCGGGCGGCGTCCTTGGCGAGCCGCATCACTTGGCCAGTCTGGTCCTCGGCCCAGCGGCGGCCATCCCAGACGAACCACTTGCCGAAGTGGTGGCAAAAGCGGAGGCGCTCGCCGTGCGCGGCCACCAGCCGGGCGGCGTTACCGAGGTCGGTGAGCGCAGGGAACGTGGCGCTGAGCGCAGCGGAAGCGTCGGTGCGGGCTCCCTGTGGCGACGGCGTCGTGCCACCGTCCGAGGTGTTGTTCGGCTCCGGCGCACTCCACGTGGTTGTGGCCGACACCAGCGCCATGAGCGCGTCGGGATTGTCGCCGGTGGCGTCGAGCCAGTCGCTCACATCACCCTTGTCGGGCACGTCGGGCAACTCGATGATCTTGATGCTCGTGGCCGCCCCGTTCAGCGACAGAGCCACCTGCTCCGCGTGCCGACGTCCCGCCGCATCGTTGTCCGGGATGATGACCACGTCCCGCCCGCGGAGCCGCTCGCTGTAGGCGTCCCGCCATCTGCCGGCGCCGCCTGGGCACGTGGTCGCGAGGAAACTCAGCTCGGTCAGCCGGTCCGCATCCTTTTCGCCCTCGACGACGAACACGGGCTGATCGGGTAGGGCCTGGGTCAGCAGGTGCATGTTGTACAGGACCGATCGCACACCATTGCGGTTCCACGCCCAGCTACCGTTACCAGCCGGTCGCCGTTGTTTGAACCCTTTCGGTTCATACCGGACGACCTGGAAGAGCAGCACGCCGGCTTCGTCGCAGTAGTCGTAGGTCTGGACGATGCACGGTATTGGCGTCAAGTCCTTGGGAAACCGCTGGGCCGTGATCGACCTCACCGTCGGCGGATAGAGGTCACTCAACTCCAACCCTAGCTTGGCCACGATGGCTTCCGTCTCGCATCCCGCGAAGCAGTGGAGGAGGATGGTGCCGTTGTGTTCCTGGTCGATACTGAGGCTGGGCTTCCTGTCATGGTGCACGGGGCAGCAGGCCATCCAACCGCCGCCCGACTTCGGCTTCACATCCTTCAGGTCTTCCAGGATGTGGTCCATCGGCGCTGCCATCGATGGGGCTGTCGTGCTCAATCGCGGCCGGTTCATGGGTTTGTCATCCAGTCGCCACGACCGGACGCCGATCGACGAGTCGGGGCTGGAGCACCATCGTGCGCCGTATCAGCAAGCCGGTCGGCGGTCGCGGAACAGGCCTGGTTGCGACCGATGCCGAGGGCACGCGCCGCTTCGGCGACGGTCAGCACCAACAGATCGGCCGAGGGTTCAAGTTGCATTGGTGACGCCCCTGCACGATGACGACCGGGGACGAATCGTCCCGTCCTGGCCCGAGCGTAGGGGGCGAGGTTGTACGCTGGAGAGGCCGAATTACCCGGCCGGGTATTCTCGGCCCTCGAGGATCTCCTCCCCCAACTTGACGTGGGAGATGGCCGGGTTCGAGCGGCGCCGCCGGTCGTACGAATCTCGGCGCAACTCCCAGCCGAAGCGCTCGGAGATCTGGCGATTCGTCCACCCCTGCCGCTTGAGGAGCGCGCACTGGACCGCCGTCAGCCGATCCAAATGAGGTCCCCCGCCCTTGGACCGGCCGGGCTGGATCGCCTTGAGGATGCGAAACGCGCTAAGGACGTCCTCCTTGGTCGTTTCGGGATCGACATCGATCAGGCGGCGGAGCGGTAGGGCGTCGTAGCGCCGCCTGGCCTCCTCCAGCAAGCCGGTTTCGCGCAGGATCGCGTTGACCACGGCGTAGACGTCGATCCCCAACGGCTCGAAGTGGCGCCGGCCCAGCTCGGCGATCAGCTCGGTCAACAGCCACCGCTCGAGGTCTTGGACGTCCACGGGATTGGGATCGTCGACGACTGGGGGATCGACCATCGGCCGCGCTTCGTCGGGCGGCGGAGGCATCGTCCCGGTGACAGCGTCAAACAGTTCGGGGTCGACGTCGCCGTACCGGACCACCATGGCGTTGCCGGTATCGCCGTACT
>JAUJOZ010000053.1:0-9180 GCA_030447415.1 Thermomicrobiales bacterium
GAGCGGACACCGAGTAACATCTATATACTCGTGGCACGCAGCGCACGCGTCAACCTCCGTGGCGGTCCACCGGGTAAGAAATTATCAAAGCGTGCAGGTCCGCTGCATACAACGGGCCACGACGCTCGGAGGTCGACGTGGCAATACGCTCTCATGATTACGCTGTGCGGGCATCGGGTCCGGGGGAGGTCGACGTGACGGGGGGGCGCGGGGTAGGCCCCGCCCGCGCGGACTCGCGTCCCAGGCCGGCGCCGGGCATGGTCGGGCGCGCCGGTGAGCCAAGGCGTCTCCGTTGGCTTCCAAATGACCGCATGGCATAAATGCTCGTGCGGGTAGCGACCGGTATGCCGTGGCGCAGCGCACGTACGCGCCCGACCTCCGCACGAACAGGTTCCCTCCGCATGGGCGAGGCGCCACGGGCCCCACAGGGAGCGCCACCACCGGTGGCGACCCCAACGGCCAACGCCCAGACGGCGGCTACGGCTTGCCTGGGGACGTCGTCACACCACCGCCAGGAAGGGCGCGATCGCTTGCAGGACGCGATCCGCGTGGACGCCGTGCAGTTCGTGGCCGATCCCCTTCAGCCGGACGTGCGTGGCGCGAGGCAGGAGCCGCAAACCCATCTCGACGTCCGTGTCGGAGAGCAGCCCTCCTGCGGCGGGATCGGCTTGGAGGACGAGCACCGGGCAGGTGATCGCCGGTAAAAGCACGTCCGGTTCGCACCCCTCAAGCATGACCTCAGGACCGTCGAGCACCGCCGCGAGCATCCTTGGGTCCAGCCGGTGGAGGTTCGTCGCCTGGAACTCGAACCAGGCGCTTTCGTTGGCGAAGGCGGCCCCCGCCGGGACGGGCGCCTCGGTTCCGGGGGCGGACACGGGCATCTCCCGGAGGGCGGCCGCGAGCTCGGGGACGGGCCAGCCCGCGAGCCGGTGCCACAACTCGTTCATCGCTCGATGGTACGGCGCCTCGGTCGGATGGTCCGTGGTGGACAAGGGCGCGTCCCCGACGATGACAGCCCGCACCAGGCCGGGGTGCCATCCGGCCACCATGACCGCGACTTCGCCACCGAGCGAGTGGCCGTAGACGACGGCCGGTTCCCGCACGACCTGCGCCAGAAAGGCGGCGGTGTCCTCGGAGTAGTCCCGCAGGCGGTAGCGTCCAGGGACATGGCTGGACCGACCGTGACCGCGGAAGTCCGGGGCGAAGACATGCCAACGGTCCACGAGCAGCTCGATGAGGGCGTCGGCGTAGCGCCAGCTGGCGGCACCGCCATGGAGTATCACGAACGGAGGCCCATGCGGCGGGCCTTCGCCGTAGTTGAGCTCGACCGTTCCCGTGTGGAACCGCCGATCGCGCAGCATCACCGCCCTCCCCTGCCACCCGAACCCGGAAACGGCCGCTTCCAGCGCGGGATCGCGGCGATGGTCAGCCGCGGCCGGTCATCGGCCGTCGGCCGCTCGCCGCGCGTGGCGATGCGCCAATGGTTGAGCCGGCTGCCATGCCGCTCGCCGCAGCGCTGCTCCAGGCGCGCCGCCATCGGCTCCGTCGGAGCCAGTTTGACCTCATCGAGCCGCGCCCATGCGTCCGTCGCTGCCTCGCCCGGGTTCCGCTGCGACGCCCACCCTGCGAGCCAGCGCGCCCACCCCAGCCGACAGGTGGTAGGGGCAGCGTGACCGAGGGGGGCGCAGGGGCCATGCTCCATCCATTGAAGGTCGGGGGCGCCGCGCGGCGACCGCGAACCGTCACGGTCACCCGTGCGGGCGGCAGTCACGGTGTGGTGTGGCAGTCAACCTATCCGAGATGCGGGCCGCCGCCTCGCTCCCCTTCGGCGATTCCCGACCCGTCCTCCGTCGGTGCCTCCGTCCTCGCCTCGGACGGGAGCCAGACGGACAGGGTGGTCCCCTGCCCCTCGCCGGCGCTCTCTGCCCAGATCCTTCCCCCGTGTTGCTGGACAATGCTGCGGCAGATATGCAGGCCGAGTCCCAGGCCCGGCAGGTTAGCTCGGGTCGCGTTGGCCGCCCGCCCGAACGGCTCGAAGATCGCCTCGACCGCTCCCGGCGGCAGCCCGATCCCCTCGTCGCGCACCCGAATCAGCACGCCGTTCCCATCCGGCTGGACTGCCACCTCGACCCGGCCGCCGTCCGGGGAATACTTGATCGCGTTGTCGAGGAGGTTGTCCAGGACCTGCTCCATCCGGTCCGGGTCGGCCGGCACCGGGTGGGTTTCTTCCCCGACGGCGACCTCCAGCGCGTGGTGTCCGTCGAGCGCATCGCGGTGGCGCTCCACCACCGTCCGGACGACGACAGCAAGGTCGAGCGGGCGCGGCCGGAGTGGCAGTTGCCCGAGGCGGAGCCGCGAGACGTCGAGAAGGTCCTCGGTCAGCGCGGCCAGCCGGTCGCTCGCCTCGGCCAACTGGCTCAGAAGGCGCGCTCGACGATCGGCATCGGCCACGTTCGTCCGGGGTGGGCGGGCGAGCAACTGGGCCAACCCTTTGACCACCGTTACCGGCGTGCGTAGCTCGTGGGCGGCCACTGACAGGAACCGGTCACGCGCGGCGACCGCCTCCTCCGCCTCGGCCCGGGCGCGCCGCTCCGCCTCGTACAGCCGCGCCTGGTCGATTGCCAGCGCCATCCGGTCGGCCACTAGCTGCAGCAGCCGCACGTCGCTATCGCTGAACCGGCGGGGCGAAAGCGTGCCGACGTGGACGACGCCGAGCACGCGGCCTTCAACCAGGAGGGGCGCGCCGAGCAGCGACCGCACCCCCTTCTCCCGCAACGTCGGACTGAACACGTCCGCGCGGTCGAGATGCTCGACGGTGATGGAGCGGCGCTCGGCCGCGATGCGCCCGGCGAATCCCTGTCCGACCGGGACCCGCACTCCTTGTTCGACCTCCTCTTCTAAGCCCTTGGCCGCCCGCACCACCAGGCTTGCGTCATCGGCGTCCAGCAGGAGGACCGCTGCGGTGTCGGCCGTTAGGAGCTCACGCATTCGGTCGAGGAGGGCGTCGAGCAGATCCGGGAGCGATAGGTGGGCCAGCGCCGCGTCGGTGACGGCCTGGACTCGCCGCACGATCGCCACCGCCGCCTCGGCCTCGGCGCGCGCGGCGCGCTCCTGCTCCAGCAGCCGGGCCCGCTCCGTCTCCACCCGGCGGCGCTCGCTGATGTCGCGGGCGATGGTCGCGACGGCGACCACACGTCCGGCCGCGTCCTTGACCGGCGAGAGGCTGATCGAGACGTCGACCTGCGTCCCGTCCTTGCGCAACCGCACCGTTTCGAAGTGCTCCATCCGCTCGCCTCGAGTCATCCGCTCGGTGATGTGCTCCAACTCGTGCTGCCGGTCGGGCGGCACGAGCGCCGAGACGTGCCGCCCCAGTACCTCGTCGGCGGGGTAGCCGTAGAGCCGCTCGGCGCCGCGGTTCCAGGTGGTGATCGCTCCGTCTAATGTCCGGCTGAGGATGGCGTCGTCCGTCGACTCCACGATGGCCGCCAGGCGGGCTAGGCCCTCCTCGGCTCGCTTCCGCTCGGTGATGTCGTGCGTGACGCCCGCCATCTGCACCGGATGTCCAGCCTCATGGGCGATGGTGCGGCCGGCGGCGGCGATCCAATGGACGCTGCCATCCGGCCAGACAGCCCGGTACTCCACCTCATAGCGCTCCCCCTCCACCACGGCCCGCCGGACGGCGGCCTCCATCCCGGCCCGGTCGTCGGGGTAGATCGCGGCGAGCAGCGCCTCGTAGGGGAAGGGAGCGTCGCGCGGCCGGCCGAAGTTGGCTTTGCACCGCGCCGAACAGGCCATCACGCCGGTGGCGAGGTCGAGCTCCCACGTGCCGAGATCGGCGGCCTCGACCGCCAGGCGTAGCTGCTCCTCGCGTGCGCGCAGCGCCTCCTGGGCTGCCACGAGGTCAGTCACGTCCTCATGGACGAGCAACACGTGGGCTACAGTTCCCGCGTCGTCCCGGATGGGGGAGGCAAAGGCGCGGACCCAGCGGGCCTGCCCGGCGTGCGCCCCCCGGTCGGGCACGTAGGCGACGGGAGGAATGGCCGTCGGCTCGCCGGCGAACGCGAGGCGAAGGAGCGGCAGGACGCCATTGGCGGCGAGCTGTGGGTCTTCAAGGATGTTGTAGCCGGGAAGGTCGACCAGGGTGATGCCCCACAACCGTTCCCAGGCGGCATTCACCGCGACCGTCTCGCCTACCGGCGAGAGGACCTGGACGCTCAAGGGCGACTGCTCGAAGAGGGCGCGGAACAGCGCGTCCAACCCCGATCCCACCCGCTCCCCGGCCACGTCGGTCATCCCCGCTTGCCCCCAAGGGAATCAAGAGCTGCCAGGCACCCACCGCGGGGGTTTCCAGCCTGCGGCCGCCATCCTCCGCGGGCGATCGAACGTCACTCGGCATGATAGCCGACCGATGATGCCGGCCAGGGTCGTCAGGCGGCGAACCGGACGGCGACGTGGACGACCGGCCCGCCCGGACGCAACCGACGTCCGGAGCCGGCAGCGCGTGGGGATGCGCTCACGGCCTCGCGGTCCGTCGCGCGCACCGGGTTGCCACATCTCGTCCGACCGAGCGGCCCCCCCTTCGTGCCTCCGCTGGGATCGCCGCGCCGGCCCACCGCTGCCACCGACACGGTCGATGCCATAGGCGGGCGAAGGCACAGCTATTCCCACGCCCGGGTCGGCTCCGGGCTCGCTTGGGATCTCGGGCTGGCAGTCTGGGCGCTCAGTGGGGTCCGGCGCGTTCCAGTGCCCGTTCGGTGGCAGAGGTTTGGTCGTCCCGGGCTGGTGCACATGCCGGCGATCAGTGTGGTACTGGACGGAGGTCGCGTTCGCGTTCGCGCGCGTGCGGCGCCTGCGGCGCGACCGCCGATGCCCGTGCGGTCGGACCGGGTTCCTGCGACCCCGGCGACGTCGGCCGGCTCCCGTCCGTGCCTTGGGCGGGGTCGAGGGGGGCGTCCCCCGAAGGGAGGGGATAGGCTGCCGGGGCAAGGACAGGAGAGCACGATGGGCGCCGACCTGCCGGAGCACGTCCGCCGTAACCGAGCGGCGTGGGACGCCTGGGCCGCCGACTACGCCGAGTCGGGCCGCCGCAACTGGGCCGCGGACGAGCCGTCGTGGGGGATCTTCTCGGTGCCGGAGGCCGACCTCGGCGTCCTGCCAGCGTCGGTCGCCGGATTGGACGTCGTCGAGCTAGGTTGCGGCACCGCTTACGTCTCGGCCTGGCTGGCCCGCCGCGGCGCGCGCCCCGTCGGCATCGACAACTCGCCCGCTCAGTTGGAGACGGCGCGCCACTTCCAGCAGGCGTTCGGCCTAGCCTTCCCGCTCCACCTCGGCAACGCCGAGCAGACGCCGTTCCCCGACGCCAGCTTCGACCTCGCCATCAGCGAGTACGGCGCCTCCATCTGGTGCGATCCCTACCAGTGGATCCCCGAAGCGGCCCGCATTCTCCGGCCCGGCGGTCGGCTGGTTTTCCTTGTCAACGGCACCCTGGCGATGCTCTGCACGCCGGAGGACGCCACCGCCGCTACCCCGGTCACCGAACGACTCGCGCGCCCCTACTTCGGCATGCACCGGTTCGAGTGGCCCGACGACGAATCGGTCGAGTTCCACCTGGGCTACGGCGACTGGGTGCGGCTGCTGCGGGCCAACGGCTTCGAGGTCGAGGACCTGATCGAGGTGCGGCCACCGGAGGAGGCGACCACCCGGTATCCCATCGTGACGGCGGAGTGGGCGCGGCGGTGGCCGTGCGAGGAGGTCTGGAAGGCGCGCAAGCGGTAGCCTGCCGAGGACCCGATCGTTTGGCCGCTCGTCGCTCACCGGCCAGCACGCATCTCCGCTGGCTCGCAGGAACAGGGTGCGAGGCGTGGCGTACCAGCCGCCCGCCCACGAGGTCACGGTTTCGGTCGGTTCTGCCAACCGGGGCGGGGAGCATACAGAACCGGGGGCGGCCATCATGGCCGCCCCCCGGCGATCGATATAGTCACCGTCGGGAGAAGGTAGCCCCGCGGGACGCCGCGCGCGAGGCCGCGGGTGGCACCCGGTCCGCCGCGCCCGTGCCCCGGCCCATGCCCCGCCCCGCGCCCGCCCCGCCCGCCCCCGCGCCGTCAAAGGCGATGCGGCCGGACAGCTCCGGCGAAGTCGCCTTGATGCGACCGCGGATGTCCTCGAGGACGTCCGGGTTGTGCTTGAGGAACTCCTTGGCGTTCTCCCGGCCCTGCCCCAGGCGCTCCTCGCCCAGGTAGAACCAGGCGCCGCTCTTGCGGACGATCCCGAGGTCGGTCGCGACGTCGAGAACGCTGCCGGCTACCGAGATCCCCTCGTTGTACATGATGTCGAACTCAGCCTGCCGGAACGGCGGCGCAACCTTGTTCTTGACGACCTTCACCCGGGCCCGCATGCCGACCGAGTCGGTGCCGTTCTTGATCGCCTCGATCCGGCGGATGTCCATACGGACGGAAGCGTAGAACTTCAGCGCATTGCCGCCGGTGGTCGTCTCGGGGTTGCCGAACATGACGCCGATCTTCATGCGCAACTGGTTGATGAAGATGACGCACGTCTTGGAGCGGCTGATCGCGCCGGTCAGCTTCCGCAGCGCCTGGCTCATGAGCCGGGCCTGGAGGCTGATCGCGCCGGTCAGCTTCCGCAGCGCCTGGCTCATGAGCCGGGCCTGGAGGCCGACGTGGGTGTCGCCCATGTCGCCCTCGATCTCGGCCTTCGGGACTAGGGCCGCGACCGAGTCGATGACGACCACATCGAGCGCGCCCGAGCGGACCAAGGTCTCGGCGATCTCCAGCGCTTGCTCACCCGTGTCCGGCTGAGAGATGAGCAGATCCTCGAGGTTGACGCCCAGCCGCCCGGCGTAGATCGGGTCGAGCGCGTGCTCGGCGTCCACGATCGCCGCCATGCCGCCCAGCTTCTGCGCCTCGGCGATGATATGCAGCGCCAGCGTCGTCTTGCCAGACGACTCCGGTCCATAGATCTCGACGATGCGGCCGCGCGGGACGCCGCCGATGCCGAGCGCCAGGTCGAGGGCGATGCTGCCGGTCGGGATCGCCTCGACCTGCATCGGGTTCGCCTCGCCCGGCTTCATCTTCATGATCGAGCCCTTGCCGAATTGGCGCTCGATCTGGGTGATCGCGAGGTCGACCGCCCGCTCACGCTCTGCCATGGAGGCTCCGTCCTTCCCGTACCGCTGGCGACCCGGCTATAGAAAACTTGTTCTATTCGACGCCCGAATGATAGCCGAAACGGGCGGTTCCGTCAAACGCGGGGAGCGTTTTCCGCCGCCTGCCACGATGTCCAATCGTCCCCCGGCAACGGGCTGACACGTATACGTACATTGTCCCATTTCCGCGCCAACCTGCCTAGACCGTCTCGTGGATGTCACTGACTCCGAGGACGAGCGCGGACACCGGTCGCCGCACGCTTGGGGAGGCCTCGATCGGGAGCGTTCGATACCCGCTGATTCGCGCCATCAGCTAGGGACCCTGTTTGTCGCCGAGACGACTGGCCTGCCCGGCTCCGAGGAACCGCCGGCGCATTGTCCTGCTCTCCCCGCTGGCCGCCATCCCGCCGCGTCGTCTATTCTGCCGGAGCGGTGGACACCGAGCCCTTGAGACGCGGAGACCCGGGGACGGTTGAAGCCGACCATCACGGCGAACGACATCGAGTAAGCCCGCGCGTCCAACCTGGCTCCCAAGCGATCCGACCCCTTGGGGCCGGGCCACGCCGGAGCAGGGCGTCGCGGGAGCATGCGGAGCGACATCCGAAACCGGGGCGGTCGTCGTCACGGGCAGGACATGAGGTCGGAGAGGGGAAAAGGCGATGACAGTGGGGGCCTGTTGCGACGAGCTCTGGTGGCGGCGGCTGGTGACGCGGCGCCACCTGCTCAAGAGCGGAGCCGGCCTCGCCGCGCTCGGCCTTGCCCCGCCGCTGGGCCGGCCCGTTGCGTTCGCCCAGGAGGCCACACCAGCCGCTTCACCGGTCGCCGGGGCGCGCGTCCGCGTCGTGCACGGGCAGCCGATCGTCAACGGGTCGTTCATCAGCCCCCTGGCCGAGGTCTTCGGCGAGGTCGAGGTCGGCCAGCGGTGCTACGTCGCCGGCAACACCGTCCTCTACGCCGCCGAAGGCGTGCGGGTCAGCCTCGGGGACGAAAACAACGTCCAGGACAACGCCTATGTCCTGGCCCAGAGACAAGACCTCGTCTTCAGCAACATGGTCTCCGTCGGGCACCAGGCGGTGATCGAGAACTCGACCGTCGGTGACTTCACCTTCTTCGGATACCGCTCGCGCGTTCGGAACGCCGTGATCGGCGAAGGCGCAATGATCATGCACGGCACGGTCGTTGAGGGGGTCACCATCCCAGCCGACACCATCACCCCGCTGGGCGCCCGAATCACGACCCAGGCGCAGGCCGACGCGCTGCCCCGGCTGGCGGAGAGCGACGTGGAGTTCAAGCGCGTGGTGCAGGACGTCAACCTGGAGTTCGTCACCGGCTACACCGGGCTCTTCAACGAACGCGGCCGGATCGCCCTCGAAGGGATCGGCCCTAGTCCGGTGACTACATGGAATCCGACTCCGATTGAGCCGCAGCTTGGCGAGGGAGTCGTCATGGCGGAGATGGTCCGCATCGTCGGCGACGTCCGCCTCGGCGATGAGAGCTCCATCGGCCAGCGCACCTCAATCCGGGCGGATGACGGTACCCCAATCGTGGTCGGCCGGCGGGCGCGGATTGAGAGCCGTGTCACGTTCCACGCCATCAGGGGGACGCGCGTCGACGTCGGGGAGAACGCCCACATCGGAGACGGCAACGTGATCCACGGTCCCGTCATCATCGGGGACAACTTCGTCTCGGAAGACGACGTGGTGGTCTACCGGGCGACGGTGGAAGATAACGTCGTGGTCCGCGCCGGCGCCATCATTGTCGGGGACTTTACCGTCCGCGAAGGGACGATCGTGCCAGATCAGGCCGTCGTTCGGACCCAGGAGGAGGCCGACGCGCTGCCCGTCCACTAAGCGCGCCGGCCGGCTGCAAGCGCCGGCCGACCACGAGACTCTTTACCGCGGCGGGGGGCCCCCCCCGGGGGGCCCCCCCCCGCCGAAGAGTGTTTCACCCCCCGCCGCAAAAAAACAGAAGACAGCACAATCTCGACCACCCCCCCGCCGGGGCGAGAGGTGTGGTTT
>JAUJOZ010000053.1:9190-16478 GCA_030447415.1 Thermomicrobiales bacterium
CCCACCCCGCCCTCCACACCCGCCCCGCCTCGGCCCCACCGGCCCCAACCCCCCCCCCGTCCCCCCCCCGGCGCCGCCCCCCGCGCCCCCCGCCCCCACCGCCGCCGGGCCGCCTCCACGCGCGGCCCCCCCCCGGCATTCCCCCCCGCGCGCCGCCCCCCGCGGGGGCCCCCGCCGCGTCGTACGTGAGTTTCCCACCCGGAGGCAATGCTACGGTCTGACCTCGATCTCGGCCAGCCCGCCGAGGTGGGAGATCTGGTTCGGATTAGCGAAGTAGAAGCGCACGTAGCGGGCGCTCACTCCCGCTGGCAGTTCCTGCCACAACCCCGCGGGGCCGTTGCCCGGCGCGGCCAGCGCCGCCCAGTTCGCGCCGTCGCTGGAGATCTGGATCTGCATCGCCTCAGCTAACCCCTCGGCCGCGAACAGCCAGCGGATCGTACCGACCGTCTGGACCGCGCCCAGATCGACGTAGACGAACGCTTCGCTGGGCGGGACATCGGTGCTGGTCGCCCAATAGGTCCCGGCGTTCCCGTCGTGGACCGCCGCCGAACCGGTCGAGTTGTCGGTGGCCCCGCTGCCGACGATCGGGTAGGACGTTACTGATGCCGCCGCGGCCGGAGCCGCTGCCGCGGCGGGTGCCGCCGCGGCCGGAGTTGGAGTTGCGACCGGCGCCGGCGGATCGACCGTGAGCGGCACGACCGGTCCCGTCGCCGGCCAGATCTCAACCTCCCCGAGCCCGCCCACGGCGGCGACCTGGTAGGGGTTGGTGAAGACGAAGCGCACGTAGCGCCCAGCCACGTTTGCCGTCAGCTCCTGCCAGAACCCAACCTCGGCGTTCCCCGGTTCGGCCAACGTCGCCCAGTTCCTCCCGTCCTCGGAGATCTGGATTCGCATCCCGTCCGCCAATCCCCAGGCCGCGAAGAGCCAGCGGATCCGGCCGATCGGTCGGACGTCACCCAAATCGAGGTACACAGCGGCCGCGCTCGGCGGCGCAGTGGTGTTCGTTGCCCAGTAGGTGGTCGGGTCCCCGTCGTATAGCGTCAACGCGGTGGTCGAGTTGTCGGTGCGTCGGCTATCGGCGATCACGTAGGGCTTGGGCGTCGGCGCCGCAGGCTCGGTCGTGGCCGGCGGCGCTTCGGCCTGTGCCGCCGACGCCGTTTCCGCCGGCGTCGGCTGCCGCTCGGTGCCGGCCGCGGCCGCTTCGATCCCACCACCGGCACCCTCGTCGGCAATGTACTGGCGGTGGACGAAGCCGTCCTGTCCGGCGCAGGTGACCGGCTGCCAGTCGCCGGCCGGGTCGCCGGTCAGCGGGACCGTAGCCCCCTCCGGTAGCACCGTGATGATCCCCGCCTCGGTGCTGGCCGCGTCCCGACAGCGGGCGCCGGCGCCGCCGGTGCCGGCGATGACTCCGTTCCCGGCCGAGGCGCTCTCCGCCTCGGCCGCCTGAATTGGCTCCTCCGTCGGCGGCACCGGCGTCGGCGTGGGACTCGGCGTCGCGGTCGGCGCAGGCGTCGGGGTCGGGGAGGGGCTCGGAGACGGGGACGGGCTCGGCGTCGGGGACGGCGTCGGGCTCGGCGTCGGCGCCTCCGCCGCGACCACCGGCGCTTCTGCGATCGTCGAGGTCGGCGCATAGATCTCGACCTCGGCCAGATAGCCGAGCCGGGCGTCCTTGTTCGGGTTGGTGAAATAGAACCGGACGTAGCGAGCGGACTTGCTCACGGAGAGGCTCTGCCAGGTGTTGGCCGGGGCGTTGCCCCGGGTCGCGATCGTCGTCCAGCTCCGCCCGTTCCAGACCTGAATGCTCATCGCGTCGGCGTAGCCAGTGTACTTGAACATCCACCTGATCGTGCCGATCGCCTGCGCCGAGCCAAGGTCGAAGTAGACCCAGGCGGAGGACGGGGCCGTGCTGGTGGTCGCCCAACTGGTCGCGGTCCGGGCGTCGTAGGCGTAGGTGGAGGCGTTGGAGTTCGAGGAGCGGGCGCTGCCAACAATGGCCAGCTTGGTGCCACTCGGGGTCGGCGAGGGCGAAGCGGACGGGGACGGACTCGGCGTGGGGGTCGGCGTCGGAGACGGCGTCGGGGTCGGCGTCGGGGACGGCTCCGGGGACGGCTCCGGGGACGGCTCCGGGGACGGCGTCGGGGACGGCTCCGGGGACGGCTCCGGGGTCGGCGGCGGGGCCGGCTCCGGGGACGGCGTCGGGGACGGGCTCGCGGTCGCGCCGCTGCCGAGGGAGAGCACCGGCTCGGCGATGCCGTCGCCGTCACCCGTGAAGCCGAAGCTCGAGCTCTGCGGCTGAGCCGTGCCCAGCAGCCAGGAGCGAACCGCGGCCGGGCTCGCCCCGGGGTTACTCGCGCGGTACAGCGCCGCGGCCCCCGCGACGTGGGGCGCGGCCATGCTCGTTCCGGTCTTGAGCCCCGTCCCACCGGGGACGGTCGAGAGGATGCAGGTCCCCGGCGCGGCGATGTCGACGTCGGCGCCGAAGTTGGAGTAGCCGGCGAACCCATCGTCGGTGCCGCCGCTGCTGCAGCTCGCCGCCGCGCCGCCACCCGGCTTGCCGTTGAAGTCGGAGAAGGACGAGACGGTGATGACCTCGGCGTAGGTGGCCGGCACGACCCCGGCCGTGTCGACGGTGCTGTTGCCGGCCGCGACGATCACGGGGACACCGGCGTTGACGGTGTTGCAGATCGCCTTGTGGTAGGCGTTGGAGTCGCACGACCCGTCCGAACCACTCCCACCAAGACTCATGTTGACGACATCGATGGTGCCGGCGTTGGCGATTATCCAGTCGAGCCCGCAGACGATCGTGGACTGGCTCCCGCTCCCGGCGTTGTCGAGTACCTTGACGGCCCACAGCCGGGCGCCCGGCGCCACGCCGACGACCCCGGCGCCGTCGTCCAACGCGCCGATGGTGCCGGCGACGTGCGTGCCGTGGCCGTGGCCGTCGCCGTAGCCGCCACTGTTGGTGCAATCCTTACCACCGGCCACGTTGAGGTCCGGGTGCGCGGCGATCCCGGTGTCGAGCACGGCCACGTCCGCGTTGACCGCCCCCCCGGCGCCGTCAATGGCGGCGGTCGGGTTCTGGTCGGCGTCCACCCGGTCGACTCCGCTTGGGAGGGTCTGGGCGAAGGCCGCGACCGGCAGGTCCTCGGAGATGATGAGGACGTTCGGATTGCGCGACAATCCTTGCATCGCGGCCGCCGGCACGTTGCCGGCGAACCCACGGAACACGTTCCGATAGATGTGCTTCGGGTTGACGCCGGCCTTGCGTGCCTCCGCTTCCGGATCGGCGTTCCCCTTGAGCACGACGATGACGTTTCCGGGCGCGGCCTGCGCGGCGACCGCGGCCTGATCGCCGTCGACCGCCGGCCATCCCGGCCAGCCCGATCCGACCACGACAAGGGCGAGGACGACGGCCCAGGCCAGCAGCCGGAATCTAGCCCTCAACGCGCGCAACGGCCGCCCTGACGGCGTGCTCCACGATCCAGGCACCATCCCCCTGGTAACTGGCATCCCCTTCTCCATTCCGCACACCACTCCTATCGCCGGGCCGGCGTTGGCCATGGCAACCCATCGAGATCCGTACGAATGCTGACGGTGGGTAGTGGCTCCCGTGTTCAGCCCACCGCCGGGGGCGAGCGCGGGAGTCGGCCGGCGATCGCCGGCCAACCCGTTCTCGAGAGCGCTACAACGCACGGAATGTTCCAACGGAGACAACTACGCCCTTCCAAGGGAATGATACCAGGAAATAACACCGTAGGTTGAGCAACCGAACCGGGACTTAGAAGGCGCGCAGGTGACCGTCGCTACCATCGCATCTCGACACCACCACTGACGGGCGCGACGCCGCCCCTCAGCCAGGCATCCACCGTCCACTGCCCGACAACGTGCCGCGGTCCATCTCTGAGGGGGGCCCGCGCCTCCTCGAACCGGTCGTCCGCTGCTCGCTATCCGAGCGAGGTCCGGCAGCCACCGGCCCACGGACGCGCAGACACCGCTTGACACGATGTCCCAATCTGCTACGCCGTAGCACACCGGCCCACGGACGCGCGGACACCGCGCTCGGTAACAAGAACATGGCCGCGATCCTACACCCGCCCACGCACGGGTGGATGTCGCCGACAAGGCGGCGCAAGGGAGACGGCAGGCGAACCATCGCCTCCTGAGGAGAACGGAGCCGAGGTGAGCCATAGGCTCGCGCGTCGTCCACCAGGCGACCGATGGCAGGCCAGGATTGGGCGCGGCTCGGTTCCCGGCGAAGGTGGTGCGCCGGCTCCGATGGCTTGGCACCCTCGGTGTCCGGCCGCCCGCTCTGTAAGCCTGAGCGCCGGTGACGCTCGCGGCCTACGGCCAGACCTCGACCTCCCCCAGCCCGCCCAGCGTCGGGTCGCCGTTTGGGTTGGTGAAGTACAAGCGGACGTAACGGGCGTTGAGACCCGCCGCCACGGCCTGCCAGGCTCCGGCCGGCGCGTTGGTTGCCTGCGTCAGCGTCGTCCACGTCGCCCGATCCGAAGAGACCTGGACCAGCATGGCGTCGGCGGCGCCCTCCAGGGCGAAAACCCATCGGATCGAGCCGATCGGCTTGATCGCGCCGAGGTCGACGTAGACGTAGGCGGAGGTCGGGGGTATCGCCACGTTCGTCGCCCAGTAGGTCCCGAGGTTCCGGTCGTAGACGGCAGTCGACGATGTCGAGTTGGCGCTGCGTCCGCTGGCGGCAATCCGATAGGCCGTCGGGGCGGGCGTCGGAGTTGGCGCCGGGGTTGGGACTGGCGTCGGAGTCGGAATCGGGGTCGGGATCGGGGTCGGAACGGGCGTCGGGCTCGGGGTGGGCGCGGCGGTGGGACTCGGCGTCGGAGTCGGGGTCGGCGCGGGCGTCGGGGTTGGGCTGGGTGTCGGACTTGGGGTCGGGCTCGGTGACGGGGTCGGCGAGGACGATGGCGTCGGCGACGGGGTGGGGCTCGGCGTGGCGGACGGCAGCGGCGTCGGGGACGGACTCGGGACCGCCCCGGTACCGAGGGAGAGGACCGGCTCGGCGATGGTGTCCTTGTCCCCGGTGAAGCCGAAGGCGGAGCCTTGCGGCTGGGCCGTGCCCCGCAGCCAGGAGCGAACCGCCGCCGGGCTCGCCCCGGGGTTGTTCGCGCGGTACAGCGCCACCGCGCCGGCGACGTGGGCGCTCGCCATGCTTGTGCCGCCCTTGTACCCGATGCCGCCCCCGACCATGGTCGAGAGGATGCAGACCCCGGGCGCCGCGAGGGCGACGTCGGCTCCATAGTTGCTGAACGAGGCGAAGCGGTCGTCGACGTTGCTGGTGCTGCACGGTGCCGTCCCGCCCCCGCCGGGCCGACCATTGAAGTCGGCGAACGCGGAAACGGCGATCACCTCGGCGTAGGTCGCCGGCACGATGGAGGTCGTCGGAACCGCGCTGTTGCCGGCCGCAACGACGACCGGGACCCCGGCGTTGACCGTGTTGCAGATCGCCAGGTGAAGCGCGTTGGCGCCACAGGCGCCGTCGGTTCCGCCACCGGCTAGGCTCAGGTTAGCGACGTCGATCGTGCCGGCGTTGGCGACGACCCAATCGAGCCCGCAGATGATCGTCGAGCTCGTACCGCCGCCGGTGTTGTTGAGGACCTTTACGGCGTAGAGGCGCGCGCCGGGGGCCACGCCAACAACGCCGCTGCCGTTGTCGAGCGCGCCGATCGTGCCGGCCACGTGCGTGCCGTGCCCGTAGCCGTCGGCGTACCCGCCGCTGCCGGTGCAGTCGGTGCCGCCGACCAGATTGAGGTCGGAGTGGGCCGCGATGCCCGAATCGAGGACCGCCACGTCGGCGTTGACGTTGCCCCCGGCGCCGTTGATGGCAGCCGTCGCATTTTGGTCGGCGTCCACCCGGTCGACCCCGGTCGGCAGCGTCTGGGCCGCGGCCTGGACCGGTAGGTCGTCGGAGACGATGGCGACGCGCGGGTTGCGCGCCAGCCGGTCGATCGCCCGCTGGGAGAGCGTGGCGCTGAACCCGCGCAGCACGTTGCGGTAGAGGTGCCGGGGGCTGACGCCGTTCTCGTCGGCGACGGCCCGCGGGTCCTCCCCCTGCCGCAGGACGACGATGACGTCCCTGGTCGCCGCCTGAGCGTCCGCGGCCGGTGCCGAGATCCCAGCCCCGGTGCCCGGGCCTGCCACCGCCCGCGGCAACCCAATCGCGACGAGCGCGATGGCCACGACCACCGCGAGCGACGGCTCGACAAAGCCACGGCGAATGGTCCGACCGGTGCCGGCGGCGTGGGGGTGCATCATGCAGCGACGTCTCCCGCGGTTCGCCGAGCGACCGTGCCCCCGGCTCAAACGACCGACCCGCGGCCGGCTAACGACGGCGGAGCTCCCTCCCGCCCCGCGACCGACCTTCCCCACCCCGCGCTGATTCCGCCACAAACGGCCTGGCTTGACGCACGTGGGATCGACCCGGGAGCGGCACGGCCATCCTACCCCACGCCGATCCACCGGGCAACGAGCGCTGGTTGAGCCAGACGGTCATGACCGACCACTCCAAGACCCGACGAGGGGATAGGAACCCGATAGTAGACTGCCGTCAGGCGACGTTCGGGAACCGCAGCATCACGAAAGGCGGCGGTATGCACTTCTACGCGTTGTTCTACGACGTGATCGACGACTTTGTTTCGCGCAGGTCACCGTACCGCGACGAGCATCTTCGCCTCGCGCGCGAGGCGAACGACCGCGGCGAACTCCTCCTCGCCGGCGCTCTGACCGATCCGGCGGATCGAGCGCTCCTCGTGTTCCGCGCGCCCGAACGTTCCGTCGTCGAGACCTTCGCCCGCAATGATCCCTACGTCACCGGCGGACTCGTGACCCGTTGGGAGGTCCGGTCCTGGGCCGTCGTCATCGGCCACGAACCATGCGTCGCGACCCCAACGGACGGTATCGCGTGATCGCTCGTCTCTGGTCGGCGCATACGACCCACGCCCAGGCCCCGCCTACGCTGATCACCTGAGGACCGAGGTCCTGGCAACGGCGCGGGAGGTGGACGGGTACGCGGGCGCGATGCTCCTCGAACGGGACCTGTCAGACGCGGTCGAGGTCGTCGTCATCACCCTGTGGCGATCGCTCGATGCTATCCGAGGATTCGCTGGAGCCGACCTTGAAGCAGCCGTCGTCACCGACGCCGCGGCTGCGCTGCTGACCCGGTTCGACGACCGCGTCCAGCACTACGAACTCGTCGTCAAAGACGAAATCTAGTGGAGTGTCAGCCCGCAAACGCCGGGTAGAGGCGGCGCAGCTTGGTGCG
>JAUJOZ010000054.1 GCA_030447415.1 Thermomicrobiales bacterium
CGAATTGTGTCCCGGCGTTGGCCCTTATCTCCTCGATGGCCGTGTCCCAGTCCATGCCGCGACGATACGGGCGGGCTGTGGTCATGGCGCTGAAGGCATCGGCCACGGCCATCAGGCGGCCCATCACCGGAATGGCTTCGCCGGCCAGCCCGTCCGGGTAGCCGTTGCCGTCCCAGCGTTCGTGGTGTGAGCGCACGGCGTCCACGATGTTTTCCATGCCCGGCAAGCCGCCGACGATGAGCGCGCCCAACTGCGGATGGCGCTTCATGTTCTCATATTCGTCTTCGGTGAGGCGGCCCGGCTTACGCAAAATCTCTTCCGGCACACCGACTTTGCCCACGTCGTGCAGCAGACCCGCCACCCGGATGACACGCATCGTCTCGTCGGAAAGCCCCAACTCCTCGGCGACCCACAGCGCGTATTGCGTCACGTCTTCGGAATGACGCCGCGTGTAACGGTCTTTGTTATCTACGGCATTGACCATCGCATCCAGCACGTTGAACGAGCTTCCCGAGCGCAGCTCGCGGCTAACACGGTGCGCTTCCGTCGTGCCCTGAATGCCGTCATCCGAGTATTTGGCCGTGTACAGGTTGGCGTCGGCGCGCGTCAGCAGTTCGTAGCGGCTGGAGCTATCGGTCGGATAGGTCGCTAAGCCGAAGGACAGCGTGACGGGAATGTCTCGCTCGTCATTGGCATGATGAAAGCTTTCAAGCGCCATGCGCTCGCGCAGCCGATGCGCCACGACCATGGCCAGCGGCTCATCGGTGTCGGGCAAAATGGCGATGAACTCGTCGCCGCCGTAGCGCCCCAGAATATCGAACTTGCGGCACTGCGAAATGAGAACCTCAGCCACGTTTTTCAAGACCTGATCGCCAACGGGATGGCCGTAGGTAGCGTTGAACAGCTTGAAATTGTTCAAGTCCATCATCATCACCGACAGCGGGCGGTTTTGCCGCTCGGCGCGATGAAACTCGGCATCCAGACGTTGATGAATAGCGCGATGATTGAAGAGTCCGGTCACCGCATCGCCGGGAAGGTTGCCCCTTCCCTCACCGCGGGCTGGGCCTGCGTGATACGGTCGCGGTATGAGCGGTAGGGGAACAGTTCCTGGGCGTCGTCCCGTGCCTGCTCGAAGGCGACGACCCGCTGGGCGACCTCGGCCGGGTCCGCCGTCGCCCAGTCCAGGTCGAAGGGACCCCACTTTCGGTCCAGCTTCACGGCGGCGGCCAGCGTATCTTGCTCGTGCTCGTCAGCGCCTTCCATGGCGAGCGCATACGCACGCTGGTCTCTCGCCAGCTCAGCCCTGATCTCAGCGAAGACCCCGGCCGTCGATCGCCCCCGGTAGAGGGGGTGCCAGACGAACGTGCCGCCGGGCGCCTCGGACTCGGGTCGGCGATCCACCCTGTCCCTTCTCCTGCGCAACCGTACGCGGCGCCCCCGCCGGGCGCCCACGGGCCGACGCTCCGCACCACCGGGAGCGGGCGGGGGCCGCCGACCTCCCGCCGTCCGGCATGCTAGCAGCAGATCGACCGGGCCGCTGGGCTAGGGCCAGATCACTGTCCCCATGTGCTGGTTCGCGATCCCCCAGTCGGGGAGATCGACCCCTTCGATCGCGTACGCGCCGGTGAAGGGGACGGCGATGCGGCTCCAGTTACCGCCGTCATACGTCTGCCAGAGCGTCAGGTGCAGGTGCGGCGAGCCTCCGTTCTGCATCTCCCCCGGCCAGGCCACCCGCCCGAGGTACTGGCCCTGGTAGACGGTCTGCCCCTCCGCCAGCCAGTCGACCAGGTACGTGTGGAAATACGCCACCGCGTAGCCGTTGCCGAGATCGATCGACATCCCGCCCGCCGCCCAGTCGATCCAGCGGATCGTCCCGGTCACGGGCGAGAGCACCGCCTGGCCCGCGGTGTTGCCGTCGGTCCGGTGCAAATCGAGCGAGTAGCGATACTGGTAATACGGCCCATCGTTCCAGTGGCTCCAACGCCCGTTGTAGCCCTGGGAGATGTACCACGACGCGCCGCTCTCGAACGGCCAGGCGATGGTGCTGCCCCCGACGCTCGAACCGCCATCGAAACTGAGGTAGTCGCCGGAGATCCACCCGGCGTTGCCGGCGTAGTTCACCGGATAGAAGCCGTTCTGGGGGTCGCCGGTGGTCTCGACCGTGGTCCCCGCCGGGACGACGGCGATCACCCAGTCGGCGAAGCTCGGCCCGGTACGCAGATTGACGCCATCGGTGGTCGTCGCGACGCCGCCCCCGCCGGTGGTCAGGTAGGCGGCGTGGGCCCACCCGTCGACGCCGTTGTAGGAGACCGACAGGAAGTCGTTGACGCTGCCGCCGGTTAGCGTCACGACGGCGCCGGCCGGCATGACGTCGACGACCCAGTCAGCGAAGCTGGGGCCGGTGCGCAGGTTGAGGGCGGTCGTCGTCGTCGCCGTGCGACCGTCGCCCATGCTGAGGTAGAGACCGGAGGCCCAGCCGCTCGTGCCGGCGTAGGTCACGGGGTAGAACCCATTCTGGGGCGCCCCGTCGATGGAGACGGCGCTCCCGGGCCACATCACCGCCAGCACGGGGTAGTCCGTCCCCGGCCCCGACCGCAGGTTCACCGCGTCGATCGTCGTCGCCCCGGCCGCCAGCGCCACCCTGGGCGGCGCGACCGGTCCAACCAGCCCGCCGAGCGCGAGCGCCACGCCGAGGACCACAACCAGAATGCGCGGCACGCTCCACCCCCTCGCGCCACGGTCCAAGCAGGACCGGGCACCGATCGACGCGGGAGAGCGGGGTGTACGTACACATCCTATCGCCCGGTTCGGCCGGGCGCAAGCGGGCGCACCCAGAACCGGATGGATACCGATCGGCAATGCCTCTCCGAGCCGCGGCGAACGGCATGACTGACGGCCAATGCGACCCGATAGCCGATCTCCCCGGCCCACGTCACCGGCCACGTCACCCACGGCCACGCGGCCGGCACTCGCGGCACAGCGCATGCATGCTCCACGAGCGGCGCCGCGGAGCATCGCCCCTGCTCGGGCGGAGGAGAAGCATGGAAGACCGACAGCCGGGACCCGAGATCTTCCTGGCTGAGCACGTCCATCGGGTACTGGCTCGGGCTCCAAAGATGCGCGAGCTCGGCGTGGACATCACGGTTGCCGCCCACGAGGAGCCCCTGATCGGCACCTGGCCGACCCTCGGATGGCAGGTGGTGGCCTCGCACAGCGTTTGGGAGCTCTCGCCGCGTCACGAGGTCCGTGACGAGACGGCCAACCGCCCCTTCGCTGAGCCGGCGCGGTTGGAGCCCCGCCCGTGATTCGCCTCGCCGCCGTCGCCGACATCCATTTCGGCGCCGATTCGCTCGGCACGCTGCGTCCGCACCTCGCCCACCTGCCCGACCAGGCCGACCTCCTCCTCCTGGCCGGCGATCTCACCCGCGTCGGCGACCCGGCAGAGGCAGCCGTCCTGGTCGAGGAGCTGCGCGACGTCGGCGTGCCAATCGTGGCCGTGCTCGGCAACCACGACTATCACGTCGACCAGGAGGCCGCCGTCGTCCGGCTGCTCCAGGAAGCTGGGGTACGGGTCCTTGAAGGCGACGGCGTGGTCTTCAACGTCGACGGCACCCGGGTGGGCATCGCCGGCGTCAAGGGCTTCGGGGGCGGCTTCGCTGGGGCCTGCGGCAGCGACTTCGGCGAGCCGGAGATGAAGGCGTTCGTCGGTCATACCAAGGCGGCAGCCGCGCGCCTGGAAGATGCCCTGCGGCGGCTCGCCGCCGACGTGCGGGTCGTCCTGCTCCATTACGCCCCCATCCCCGAGACGCTGCGGGGCGAGCGGCTCGAGATCTACCCCTTCCTCGGCAGCTACCTGCTCGCCGAGCCGATCGATCGAGTCGGCGCGGACCTGATCCTCCATGGCCACGCCCACAAGGGAACCGAGACGGGGGTGACATCCGGCGGCATCCCCGTCCGCAATGTCGCCCAGCCGGTCATCCGGCGCGCCTACGGCCTCTATCACCTCGACGGCCGCGCGCACCCGGACCCGTTGGATCTCGGCGTCGTCTGAGTGGCGCGAGGCCCGACCATTGGGCGATCAAAAGCAGGGAAGCATCGGCGTCGGACCCGGCTGCAGCGGGGACCGGAGGCATGGGAGATGACCACCATGGGATCGGATGCGTCGGTCGGGACCGAGATCGACCCGAGCAGCCGGGAGTTCTACCGACGTGTCCTCACGACCTTGGACGCCTCAGGGATGCCGTTCCTCGTGGGTGGCGCCTACGCCTTCGAGCGCTACACCGGGATTGCCCGTCACACCAAGGACTTTGACGTCTTCATCCGGCCGTCGGACGCCGACCGGATCTTGCAGCTCCTGTCCGGGACCGGGTTCGAGACCGAGCGCACCCACCCCCACTTCCTCGGCAAGGTCTACGACGGCGAGTCCTTCATCGACGTCATCTTCGGTTCAGGCAACGGCGTCACCGAGATCGACGACGCCTGGTTCACGCACGCCGTCGCTGACGAGGTGCTGGGGATCCCCGTCAGGCTGATGCCGCCCGAGGAGATGCTCTGGTCGAAGGCGTTCATCATGGAGCGCGAGCGCTACGACGGCGCCGACGTCGCCCACCTCCTGCGCGCCCGCGCCGACGCCCTCGACTGGTCCCGCGTCCTCGATCGGTTCGGGGCGTACTGGCGAGTCCTCCTCGCCCACCTCGTCCTTTTCGGCTTCATCTACCCGGCCGAGCGGTCACGCATCCCCGAGAGGGTGATGCGTGACCTCCTCGGTCGCCTGGGACGCGAGTTGGACGCTCCCCCGCCCGAAGGGACACTCTGCCGCGGCACGGTGTTGTCCCGGGCCCAGTACCTCGTCGACATCGAGCGCTGGGGCTACCGGGACGCGCGGCTCCAGCCCGTGGGTTCGCTGACTCCGGACGAGGTCGCCGCCTGGACCGCCGCGATCGCGGACGAGGAGTGAGCTTGATCGGACGAGCGGTTCCCTGGAGGTGAGACGGCATCATGATCTGGATCGGCACCTCTGGCTGGGTCTACCGCCACTGGGTCGGCCGTTTCTACCCGCCCGAGCTACCCGGTCGTGACTGGCTCCCCTTCTTCGCCCGCCATTTCCCGACCGTCGAGATCAATCGCAGCTACTACCGCCTGCCAACCCAGGAGCAGTTCGCCTCCTGGGCCGATCAGACCCCGCCGCACCCAACCTTCCGGTTCGCCGTCAAG
This sequence comes from Thermomicrobiales bacterium, assembly GCA_030447415.1. GTDB lineage: Bacteria > Chloroflexota > Chloroflexia > Thermomicrobiales > UBA6265 > JAUJOZ01. The sequence continues at coordinate 5,215 of JAUJOZ010000054.1, forward strand.
GCCAGCCGCTACCTCACCCACATGAAGAAGCTGCGCGACCCTGAGGAGCCCATCGACCGCCTGCTCACCGCCGCCGCCGGTCTCGGCGACCGCCTCGGCCCCTTCCTCTACCAGCTTCCGCCCCGCTGGCGTGCCGACGTCCCGCGTCTGGAGCGTTTCGTCGCCGCCCTGCCACCGCGCCACCTCGCCGCCTTCGAGTTCCGCGACCCCACCTGGTACGCGCCGGAGGTCATCCGGATTCTCGCGGATGCCGGTCACGCCCTCGCCATCGGGGTCGGCGGCCCCCACCCGACCCCGTCCGATGCCCCGCAGCCCGGTTCCTTCCGCTACGTCCGCTTCCACCACGGCGCCGGTGGCTGGGGCTTCGCCGACGCCGAGCTCATCCCCTGGGCGGATCGTCTCGCGGCCGACGCCGCGGCCGGCCACGACATCTACGTCTACTTCAACAACGATCCCGGCGGCCACGCCATCACCGACGCCCGCCGCCTGCGGGAGATGCTCGCCCAGCGCCAAACGGCCCTCGCGTGATCGAGTTTCGGACAACGGGGGACCAACCAACGACGGGACGTGACCGCTACCCCACGGAGGTCACGCAGGCGTCGTCTCTCTCGGGCAGTAGCGAGTCGTCCGGCAACGCCGATGAGCCACCCCCGCTGGCGGCGGTGGCATACCCCCTGCAGATCCATCCGCGACGGAGCAAGCCATCCACAGGAGGGTTCTCCATGGCAGAGCGGCAAACGGATCCCCGCGGTGCCGACATCGGCGATCCCATTGACCGCATCCGGAGCGATGGCGAAGCCGGCCGGGGCGATATGCTCGGCGGACTGAGCACCGGCGCCGGCGGCCGTCTCGGTCCCGATCAGGGTGCCGAGCTCGCCAGCGTCACCGTCCCCATGTCGGGCGATGCCCCAGGCTCCGAGGGCCTGACGATCGCGATCGACGATGCCGGCGATCCCGCCAACCAGCACAACCTCGACGCCGAGGAGCCACGCACCGACGCCGACCGGAACTACCACGGAATGGACAGCCCGGCGTAGGGCAACGCACCACCTCGATCGGGGCAGGCTGGCGTGTCCACCCTTGTCACAGAAAGCAAGAGCAGCTCGTCACTGAGCGAACGGGTGGCGTCCGTGGTCCACCCAGGGTTCAGCGGGGGCTACCCGCGCCGTCGGCTCTGACGCACCCAACGCGGGTTGGACTAGGAACCGCGCACATCACCTCGGTCACCGCGCTCCAGTGGTATCCCGCACCGGCCAGCCTGCTTGCCATCCCGTCGCCGTCCCGTGCCCAACACCGAAGGAGCTTCGTGGGTCGCGCGGAATCTGCAGCCCGGCGACGGAATGACGCCATCATCGTTACCGATTTCGTTCCGCCACCCGCGCCGACCACCCCGCCACCGCCCGCGCCGTCCACCGGCCCTCCTCCCGCTCTACCCGCACGGGAAGCCCGAAGCAGGCCGACACCGCCCCGCTCGTCAAGGTCTCCGTCGCCGGCCCGCACGCCACCACCTCACCTCGGCGCAGCAACAGCGCGTGGGTCGTCGAGGAGGGGAGCTCCTCCAGGTGGTGCGCCACCACCACCATCGCCAGGGTCGGCTCGGTCTCGGCTAGGGTCGCGAGGGCGACGAGCAGCGCTTCCCGCGCCCGCATGTCGAGCCCGGTCGCCGGCTCGTCGAGTAGCAGCAGCGGCGGCGAGGGCATCAGCGCCCGCGCGATCCGCACGCGCTGTCGCTCCCCCTGCGAGCAGGTCCTCACCTCCCGCTCCGCCAGCTCGGCGCACCCGACCAACTCGAGCAGCGTTCGCGCCCGGGCCCGCGCCGCCTGATCGTACCGGTCCCACAGCGGCCGCACCGTCCCGGTCGCCCCGGTCAGCACCGCCTCCTCGACCGTCAGCCAATCCAGGAGTTTCGCGGCCGGGTCCACGACCCCGATCCGCGCCCGTAGCGCCCGCATGTCTGTCTGTCCCAACCGCTCCCCGAGGACGGTCACCGCCCCTGCGCTGGGATGACGCACCGCCCCCGCCAGTGACAGCAGCGTGCTCTTCCCCGATCCGTTCGGTCCCAGCAGCGCCCAATGCTCCCCCGACCGCACCGTCCAGGAGACGCCACGCACGAGATCCGTCCCGTCCGGCACCCAGACGCGCACGTCGTCGAGCATCAGCACCGGTTCGCCCACCCCGTCCAATCGACCTCCTTGCGCGCGTGGGCAGCGTCGACCGCCGCCGGTCGCGGCCATACCAGTCAGAGCGCCACGACGACCGGAACGGTGTCCAGCGCCCATCACGCCGAGGCGATCGCCCGAGACGGGGCGAACGCCGTCACCCAACATCCCGGAACTGGACCGGTGGCAGGCCCTCGCCAGGATGATTTACGGCCGACGCTCGTGATCCGGCTGTGGCCAGCCCAGGCGACCTCGGCCCTGGAGCGGCTTGCTGGCTTGGCTGGACGCTTCGGCGCGAGACCGAAGCGCGCGCGCCAAGACGACGCGGCTACCGGCGAATCCCGCGCGACCGAGCTCGGCCGCTAGATACGCGATCATCGGCACCGTGAGGAACAGCGCCAGGAACAGGTGCACCTTCAGCTTCGGCCAGCCGGTGTCGAAGTGTGCCCAGACATACATCGGGTAATACGCCAGCGCCAGCGCCGTCGCCCCGAACAGGTACACGGAGCCCAACGCGTCGCGCTTCAACGCCAGGACGGCGATGACCGGGATCAGGTACCACGGGTAGAGGTTGGTGAGCAGCAGCGCGAACAGCAGCGACGTGTCGACCACGGCCGCCTCCACCGCCCGGCCGCGCCACACCGTCCACGCGATGCCCAGCGCCAGGACGGCGAAGAGACCGGCGAATCCTCGGCGGATGAAGGGACGCAGGTCCTCGATGATGGTCCGCTGGGGTGGTGTCCGCTGCGCCAGCGCGAACCCCGGCGGTCGGAAGCCGGCAGGACTCGGCTGCGGGGACGCCTCCGGCTGAGGGACAAACCGCCACGCGAACGAGGAGCGCGTGGCCTCCTCCCGTTCGCGCGCGTACTGCTGGGTCAGTGATAGAACCGAGACGTGATCCATCTCTTGCGACATCTTTGTCCCGCGGATGAGCCCGTCAATCAGCGCACCGTCCGCCCAGAACGGCGCCGCCGCGGCGACCGCGACCGCCAGGGAAAGCACGCCGGACACGACGATGCGCCGTCCGCCCGCTTTCCCCCAGAGCATCGCCGCGAGGAACACCGGCCCGAGCGCGGCGGTGAAGAACTTGACCAGCGCCGACACCGTCAGCAACGGCACCGCCAGCGGCGATCCCCGCTTCAGCGCCAGTAGCGCGACAACCACGAACAGCGCCACCATGACGTCGTTGTGGCCATTCGCGAGCCCCTCGAACAGAACCAGCGGGTTGGCCAGAAAGGCATAGCCGGCAAGCCACCCACGGCGGCGATCCCGCTGATAGGCGGAGATCGCCACTGCCGCCAGGACGAGGAGGAGCGCGTTGAAGACCTTCAGCGCCAGCAGCAGCCGCACCACGTCATCGACGCCGGCGATCGCCGTCGGCAGCCACGAGAAGAGCAGCCAGGCCGGCCCGTAGAAGAGCGGCACGTCGACCAGAAACGCGGGCAGCGCAAAGGGGTCGGCCCGGAACGCGGCGAACGTCACCACGTAGGGGTTCTGGTCGTAGTGGTAGGCCAGCTTCAGCTCGATCATGTAGTTGAACACGTCGAGCGCCCCGACCGGGTAGAGGAGGACGTTGACGACCGCGGGTCCGACCGCGAGGAAGATCGCCCCCAGCTTGACGGCGACGGTCATCGCGCGCGCGCCCTCGAGAAGCCAGTAGCCGGCGAGGTAGACCAGCGACAGGCCGAGGAAGAGCAGCAACGTGCCTCGCAAGATCGGCGAGGCGAAGTGACCCGGGACCTTTTCGAAGGCAAAGTGCGTGTTGGACGCGTTGGCGAAGAGGGAGTACCACCCGTGGAGGACCACCCAGCCGGCAACCGCCAGCGCTCCCAGGATGACGAGCCCGATCGCGGCGAGTCCGGCCGGCACGCCAAGGGACCGCCCGGGAACCTCCAGCCGGGCGGCATCCCCTCGCGATCCGAGCAGGCCGGGCCCAGCCGGTTCGTCCTGCATCACTCGCTCGGGTGCGATGGTCACATCCCCACCGGGGGCATCAGCACGATCCGGACGCACGGTTGGTTCAACCGGGGAACGGTGGGCGAAACGACGCGGGCACGACGATGATCTCCTGACCTGTTGGGGCGAGGACAATCAGCGGGAGCGGCCCGAGCGCGGGACCGGTTTCCCACCGGCACCACGGGGCCGGACAGGCATCAACGATGGATCCCGGGGACACCATCGCCCAAGCGGGCGCACGCGCTCGTGGGTCCGCCTTGGACGCGCCCCGGCTCCCCACCGCACGAGCAATACCAACGGCGATGGTAGGTCGTCGAACGTGTCCGGCATGATAAGACCCGCGGCGGTATCCGTATCACCCGCCGCAATCTGTGTTCACCCGGGAGGCCCGAAAACGCCGAGGGGCGCCGAGTCTCCCCGGCCCCCTTGCCGCTGCCGCCTTCAACCCACGACCGGAGCGAACGGCTTCACGCCACCGGTGTCCCGTCCGGCGTGGGCTCGACGGTCGGCACCGGCACCGTCTCCACCGGGACGGCGGTTTCGACCGGCGGTGCCGTTTCGACCGGTGCCGCCGTTGCTTCAACCACCGGCGTTGCGACCGGCGTCACCTGACGCATCAGCAGCAACTGGCCGCCCTGGTCCGTCCCATCGAACTGCTCCACCTCGAGCGTGTGCGCCTGGACGTCGAGCAACCAGGTCCCTTCGCCGAAGATGTCCGAGACGTCGATGATCCCCGACGACTCCCACGAGCCCGCCTCGTCTCCTTCGTCCACGAGCCGGTCCGGGTCATCCGACTGGTCGATCCTCGCCACGGACCGCAGCACCCCGGTGGCGATGTCATAGGCGAGGACGCGGCCGTTGTTCTCGGAGTCCTCCTCGCGGTTGTAGTCGTTGAGATCCTCCTGGATCAGGATCGTCGTTTCGTTCGCGTCCAGGTTGTCGGGATTGCGCATGTCGTCGCCGGCGTCCCCGTCGAGGAGGACGCTCAGCTCCGCCACCCGCGTCGGGTCGCTCGGGTCGAGCGTCATGCTGTAGAGCCGCCCGTTCGCCGAGACCGGATCGCCCGTTGAGGTGACCACGTTGGGAGCGTCGTTGTCGCCGGTGTCGGCGAAGTAGATGGTGGTCGTGTTCGTCCGGTCGTACGTGGCGTCCTCGAGGCGGGCGAACCCGAACGCGCCGGCATCGTCGGCCGCCTGCTGGAGCGCCTCGGCGTCGGCGTTGTCATCCTCGTCGACCGGCACGAACTCCCCGGTTAGCTCCGTCCCCTTCCCAACGTCGGCCGTGCCCTCCCCGCCGTCGGCGACGAAGACGTAGAGTTGGCCTTCGCCATTCAGGACCCCTTCCGGGCTGTCGGCGACGTAGAGGTAGGCCTCGGCGCCGTCGGCGTCATCATCGGTGAGAAACACCACCGTCTGATCCTCGAAACCTGGGATCACGACGGCGTTTTCGTGGGGGAAATGCCCAAGCCACGGCAGGTCGGTGACCTCGCCGCTCTCGGCATCGACTCCAATGACGATCCCCCCGTGCTCGCTCCCGGTCGTTTCTTCGCCGGTGAGAAAGACCCGGTCGTCGAACCCGACCTCCGGCCCGGCGAGGAACGCCGAGCACAAGCGCTCGTAGCCTTCGGTCCCGCCGACCACGTATTCGCCCGACGTGACGGCTCCGGTCCCACGATTCAGCACCAGGCGGGAGACGCGCGCGTTGGAGAGGTTCTCGTCGTCGTCGGTTGTCAGCTCATGGTTCATGAAGACGACGACCTCGTCGTCCTCGACGTAGGCGCCCAGCCCGTCGGGCACCGCCGCCATCTGGTAGTCCTCCATGACGTCACCGGTGGTCAGGATCGGCACGATCTCGAAGGTCGGATCCTCGGCCACCAGGTAGGGCCGCTCCCGCGTGAACGAGCCCGGCTCGACCACCGGCCCATCTCCAGCCGGCGCCGGCGTCTCGTCCTCGGCGACGGCCCCCGCGCCGATACTGAGCGCGAGCGCGGCGGTCGCGATCCCGCCGACCCAGCGCTGCCACCAAGTTCTCCACGGACCTCGATCACCTCGTGTCGTGCCCATGCTTGCTCGTCGCATCCCGCGCTCCTCCTCGCTGCCGCGGGTAGGGACGGATACGGAAGCCGGCCGCGGATCCCGCCGTGCGTCACCGCTGCCCCGAGCGGCGCGGCCTCGACCTGCCGAGGCGAAGGAGCACAGGAGCCAGGGTAACCGGCGGTCCGGGTGGCGTAGGCTGCACCCACCCTGCTCCCGGCACAAGCCCACGCTGGCGTCCAGACGACCGGCCGTCCAGATCATGTGTTGATCAAATGATGGGTTCATCGAATCCGCCTGGGATGGCGGGGAGCCGTCACGTATCCACGTTCGTTCTTTCTTATTGAGTATGAGAGGACGTAACGGTCGTAGGGGCTGGGGACGGCGGGGATAACCTCCAGGATGCCAGTCACCATGCCGAAATTGCCGCCTCACGGTGTGTGGATTGGTTCTCCACTTGTCCCGGTGAGGTCGGTGGAGAGCGTTCTTGGGACCCTGTGCCAGTCCACGCACAGCTCGCCCCAGCCCCCCGTTTGTCGTTCCGCCATCCCCGCGTCCGGTCGGATTGTCCGCACCCTTGTCCACAATCCACACTGGTTATCCACCGCCGAGCGGCGGTTATCCACAGACGGGGGACGCGCTGTGACATTCAGGCAGGCGAACAGGGGTTCGCGTCGAAGACGGGCAGGTGATAGAATGAAGCGAAACGGTCTATTCCGATCTCTGTCGTCGGAATTACGTTTCTCCACGCCAAATCTTTCGCTCCCCCGCGGCGCTCCCCCGCATCCTTCATAAAGAAGCGCCGACCGGCATGCAACCGAGGAACCTGTGCCAATGACACTTACGCGGCCCGACGCGCCGTCGCCCGGCCCTTCGCGGCCTTCCCCACCCGTACCCGGCCTCGCTCCCGACGTGATTGCCCCTGGCCGCCACGCCGATGATCCCATCGGCGGCGCGAACGGCCACGCCTCCTCGGTAGGCGGCGAGGACGCGGGGCGGGCGGTTCGGACGGAAGCCCGGGCGGCCGCTCCGGCGGGCAGCGCCACCACCACGGTCCGGCGCCCCGCGGCCGAAGAGGAAGGATTCTGGGAGCGCTGGCGCCTGGTCGGCGCCGCCGCCCTCTGCTGGGCTTTCCTCCTTGCCGCCTTCGCCCTTGATCACCTCACCGCGGCGCCACAAGCCACGGTCCTGACCCTCTACGCCTTGGCCTACGTCGCCGGCGGGACCTTCGCCACCCTCGGCGCGCTCAGTGATCTCGTCGAGCGCCACGTCAACGTCGATCTTCTGATGGTCACCGCCGCCGTCGGCGCCGCGTTCGTCGATGCCTGGGCTGAGGGCGCTGTGCTGCTGGCCCTCTTCTCCTCCTCCGGCGCGCTAGAGCACCACGCCCTCGGTCGCACCCGCCGCGCCGTCCGTGCCTTGATGGCCCTCAGCCCGGAGGTCGCCACCGTCCTCCGCCCCGGGTCGCCCGGCGGCGAGGCAATGGTATCGGTCGACGATCTCACCCTGGCCGATGTCGTCCTCGTCCGTCCCGGTGAGCGCGTCGCCGTCGACGGACTGGTCCTCGCCGGCGAAACGGCGATCGACCAGTCCGCCATCACCGGCGAGTCACTCCCGGTCGCAAAACGGGAAGGGGACCAGGTCTTCGCGGGAACGATCAACGGCTACGGCGCGATCCGCGTCCAGGTCACGCGCCTGGCTCAAGAGAGCACGCTCGCCCGTATCGTCGGCATCGTCGAGGCGGCCCAGGAGCAGAAGAGCCGCACCCAGCGCTTCACGGACGCCTTTGAAGGGCGCTACGCGGTGGGCGTTATCGCCGCCTCGGCCCTCGTCGCCCTCGTCCCGCCCCTCGTCTTCGATCAGCCGTTCGGCGCCTCGTTCTACCGGGCAATGACGCTCCTCGTCGTCGCCTCCCCCTGCGCCCTCGTCATCTCGACCCCGGCCTCCACCCTGTCGGCGCTCGCCAACGCCGCCCGCCACGGCATCCTCTTCAAGGGGAGCAACCACCTGGAGAACGCCGGCGTCGTCCGCGTGGTCGCCTTCGACAAGACCGGCACTCTGACCGAAGGCCGACCCCGCCTCACCGACGTCGTCCCCCTCTCGGCCTGCGCCTGGGACGAGGGCGAGCTCCTGCGCCGCGCCGCGAGCGCCGAGCGCCTGTCCGAGCACCCCCTGGCCGAGGCGGTCGTGGTCGCCGCCCGGGAGCGGGGTCTGGACGTGGAAGACGCGGCGGACTTTCGCGCCCTCCCCGGCCTTGGCGTCCGCGCCCGCGTCGCGGGCGACGAGCTCGTCATCGGCAACTCCCCTCTCCTCGCCGAGCTCGGCCCACCCCTCCCGCCGGAGGCCACGGCGGCGCTCGACCGCCTCCACGCCGCCGGCAAGACGACGATGCTCGTCGCCGACGCGGCATGCGTGCGCGGCATCCTCGCCGTTGCCGACACCGTCCGTCCCGCCGCGGCGGGGGTCGTCGCCGACCTGAAGCGTCTCGGCGTCGAGCGCGTGGTGATGCTCACCGGCGACGACGAGCGCGTCGCCGCCGCCATCGCCGCCCAACTTGGCGTCGACGAGGTCCACGCCGAGCTGTTGCCGGAAGAGAAGCTCGACGTCGTCCGCGATCTGCTCAAGCAGGGCACGGTCGCCATGGTCGGCGACGGCGTCAACGACGCACCGGCCCTCGCCACCGCGACGATCGGCATCGCCATGGGGGCCGCCGGCACCGACGTCGCCCTCGAGACGGCCGATGTGGTCCTTATGGCCGACGACCTAACCAAGCTGCCCTACGCCGTCGCTCTCAGCCGTCGCGCCCGCCGCACCATCCGCCAGAACCTGGCGTTTTCGCTCGCCGTCATCGCCGTGCTCGTCGCCTCTGCCCTCACCGTCGGCATCCCGCTGCCGCTCGGCGTCGTCGGGCACGAAGGCAGCACCGTCGTCGTCGTCCTCAACGGTCTCCGCCTCCTCCGCTCCCGCGATTAGGCCGTGCCTGGCGAGAGCCCCGCCGACGGTTCCAGTCCGGGTGCAGAGTCCGCGTGGGACAGTCCATCCCGTCCCGGGTGTGGGTGTTCCTCGCGGCCCTCGGCTGGAACCGACAACGCGACCGCCGTCACGCTCAGCTTCGTCCTCAGACCTCAGTCCTCGCTTGACACCCGTCCCGGTGCCACCTACGCTGCCGCGCGACAACCGAAGAGCGCCGCCGCAACGGGAGCTCGGGGAGCCGGGCTGAGAGGGCGGCCCGACCCGGATCCACGTTCGGGTCCCGCCGCCGACCGTCGAACCTGACCGGGGTAATGCCCGCGCAGGGATGATCTCCGCGCCCTCCCGAGAGCACCACCCATCGCCGGCGGTGCTTTTCGTTGCTCGTGGCCCGCGGGGCTCGTCTCGTGACGATCGAGGACGGAGATATCGGCGATGAAGACCCGCCGCCTGCCTAGACCTGCAACTCGGCTCGCCGCCTTCGCGGCCGGGTTGCTTCTCCTGAGCGCCACGCTCGCGCGGCCCGCGACCGATGCCGCCGAGGTCCGCGCCACCGCCCCCGTCAAGGTCACGGTCGCCCTCGACTGGTACCCGAACGCGAACCACGCTGGTCTCTTCCTTGCCCAGATGCGCGGCTACTTCGCCGCCGAGGGGCTCGACGTCGACCTCTACACCCCCGCCGACCCGACCGTCGTCCTCCAGACCGTCGGTGCCGGCAAGGACACCTTCGGCATCTCCTACCAGACCGATCTGCTGCTGGCCCGTGCTCAGGACATCCCCGTCGTCTCCGTGGCCGCCCTGGTCCAGCATCCGCTTATGGCGGTCATGGCGACGAAGGACCAGCACATCGCCCGCCCCCGCGACCTCGTCGGCAAGACCGTCGGCTACCCGGGCATCCCCAGCCAGGAGGTCTTCCTGGCGACGATGCTCGAGACCGACGGCGCCAGCCTGGACGACGTGGAACTCGTCAACGTCGGCTTCGACCTCGTCCCCGCCGCCGTCTCCGGTCGCGCCGCGGCCGTTATGGGCGCGTACTGGACGCACGAGACGATCCTGGCCGAACGGCAGGGCTACCCGGTCGATGTTCTACGGGTGGAGGAGTGGGGCGTACCCGACTACTACGAGTTGGTCCTGACCGCGAGCGAGGAGACGGTGGCCGACGACCCGGACACGGTCCGTGCCTTCCTCCGCGCTGCGCAGCGGGGCTATGCCGACGCCGTCGCCGAGCCCGAGGCCGCGCTCGACGCCCTCGCCGCCGCCAGCCCGGAGCTCGACCGCGCGGGCGAGGCGGAGGGCCTCGCCCTGCTCGCTCCCGTCTGGACCGACGGGGTCCCCGCCTTCGGCACGCAGACGCCGGAGCGCTGGCAAACCTATGCCGACTGGATGAAGGATCGCGGACTGATCCCGGGCGACCTCGACGTCGCCGCCGCCTTCACGACGGAGTTGCTGCCGTCGCCGGTGGCCACCCCCGTCGCCTCACCGGAGGCGTAGGAAGAAGCGGCGAGGTGGCCGGCCCGTTGTCGTCGGCGTCGTGTGCCTCTTGGGAGTCACCACGCCGGTTCCCTGACCGGGAAGTGGGGTTAGGAACCCGGCGATGGATGCATCGCCCCGGCCGTCGGGTCTACCGACGACCGACTACTCGACCTTGATCGTCCGCCCCGGCCACCCCGTGGCACCGTCGGGCAGTGGCGGGTTGCGCTCCTGCGGCGCGACGGCTCCCATCCCGTCGGTGGCGCGGATGCGCATTTTGAGCTTGCCTGGGGTCGCCTCGAAGGCGAAGACCCAGCGGACCCAGGTGAACGGCGGGTTCAGGGCCGGCTCGAGCGTCGCGTCCGCCCACGTTTCCCCGTCGTCCAGGCTGACCTCGACCCGCTGCACCCCCCGGTCGCCGGCGGATGCCACCCCTGCCGCGCTCGTCGGTCCCGGTGGAATCG
>JAUJOZ010000055.1 GCA_030447415.1 Thermomicrobiales bacterium
GGCAGCGCGACGGCGCGCCGGTCCGCCAGACGCCAGAGGGGCGCGAGCAGGATCAGCCGATCCGGGGGCTGGCGGGTGGCAACGTGGATCGCCACAGCGCCGCCCATTGAGAACCCGACGAGCACCCGCTGCGGATAGCGGCTGCGGACCTCGGCCCAGGCCTCCCCGGCAGCCTGCACCCAGTCGGTGGCACGGGTCCCGGCCAGGTCCGAGATCCGCTCCCCGAACCCGGGCAGCAGGGGACCATGAGCGGCGATGCCAGAGGCCGCGAGCGCCTCCCCAAGAGGCCGCATCTCCTTCGGGGTGCCCATGAACCCGTGGATCAGCATCGTCCCCGCTGCACCATCACCGCCCTGGGCGGGGAAGTGGAACGGGCGGTGCTCCTTGCCGGAAAATCGTATGGATGTGGGTCGTTCAGTCATGGATGGTTGAAAGATCCTCGCGCCCTCAGGGAGGCCGTCGGGCGGAACTGGGACTCCCTACCCCCGCGCTCCCGACGATCAATGCAGCATAGACCGAGCCACCCACCCGTTCCCCGTGGCAGCGACTACGGGAATAGGTCGACGGTCTGACTCACGCGGACTAGCCTGTGGTTGTTGGAAGAGCCCCGTAGCACCGCCGGACCTGGAGCAGAGACTCACAAGGATCTGCCCCTACCACGCCGGTGGCAGTTCCAGCCTCCCGCCGCGTCGTCGCGGCCAACAGCCCCGTGCCCTATCGCGGGTGGGTGGGCCGGCGGAGGGCACCGCGGGTTGACGGACTGACCCTCGGCTCGCGCCGCCGGACACGGCGCAGAAGGACGAAGGCTTGATGGATTATGGCTGACCGCGCGAAGGGCACGCAGCGCATCGTGGTCATCGGGAGCGGGTTTGGGGGCTGGCCGCCGCAGTGCGGCTCGCCGCCCGCGGGCACCAGGTGACCCTGCTGGAGAAACGGGATCAGCCCGGCGGTCGCGCCTACGTCTACCGCCAGGACGGCTTTACCTTCGACGGCGGTCCGACGGTGATCACCGCCCCGTGGCTGATCACCGAGCTGTTCGAGTTGGCCGGCCGGCGCGCCGCGGACTACGTCACGCTCGCCCCGGTCGACCCGTTCTACCGGATCTTCTTTCCTGACGGTGCGCATTTTGACTACACCGGCGACACCGACCGGATGGTCGCCGAGGTCCGCCGCTTCAGTGACGATCCGGCCGACGTTGCTGGCTACCTCGGGTTCGTGCGCCGGACCGAGCGGATCTTCGCCAAGGGATTCACCGAGCTGGCCGACCAGCCGTTCTTGCATCTCTGGGACATGGTCAAGATCGTCCCCGACCTGACCCGCCTGGAAAGCTACCGCAGCGTCTACGGCTTCGTGTCGCGCTTCGTCAAGGAGGACCGGCTGCGTCAGGTCCTCTCCTTCCACCCCCTGCTGGTCGGAGGCAATCCGTTCCAAACGACAAGCATCTACACCCTGATCCACTACCTGGAACGGCACTGGGGCGTCTGGTTCGCGATGGGCGGCACAGGCGCCATCGTCGGCGCGCTCGCTCGACTCTTCGCGGAGCTGGGCGGCAAGCTCTGCCTCGACGCCGAGGTCGGCCAGATCCTCACCGAAGGGCGCAAGGCCACCGGTGTCCGTCTCACCAACGGCCGAGAGCTCCCAGCCGATGTCGTCGTCTGCAATGCCGAGGTCGCGGGGGCCTACGAGCGGCTGCTGCCGGCCGCCGGCCGAGGTAAGTACACCGATCGCAAGCTGGCGCGGCTGCGCTACTCGATGTCGCTGGTCGTCATTTACTTCGGCACGAACCGGCAGTACCGCGGCGGCGACGGTCCGGCCCTTACCCACCACGACATCATCCTCGGTCCCCGTTACGGTCCCCTCCTGGCCGATATCTTCACGGCCAAGAAGCTCGCGGAGGACTTTTCCCTCTACCTCCACGTCCCGACCGTAACCGACCCATCGCTGGCGCCGCCAGGGTGCGACGCCTTTTACGTGCTGGCCCCCGTGCCCCACCTCGGCGGACCGATCGACTGGGCGATGGAGGCCAAGCCCTACCGCGACCGCATCATGCGCTTCCTGGAGGAGCGTTACCTGCCGGACCTGTCCAAACACATCGTGACGGAGCGGATGATCGACCCTCGTCACTTCCGGGACACGCTCAACAGCTACCTCGGCTCGGCCTTCTCGATCGAGCCGATCCTGACCCAGTCCGCCTGGTTCCGCCCCCACAACCGCTCCGAGGCCCTGCCCAACCTCTACTTCGTCGGCGCCGGCACCCACCCCGGCGCTGGTCTCCCCGGTGTCCTCTCCTCGGCCAAGATCGCCGATGCCCTGATCGCGGAGAGCGGGCGGTAGGTTCCACCTACCGCCCGCTCCGGCTCCCTATCAAAGCTCCCCGAGTTGAACGCACGATGACCGATTCCGCCCCCCATCTGATGAGCACCCATGAGGTGGCCGGCGGAAGACGCCTGACGACTGGCCGCCGGAACCCGCCCGAGCCTGGCTTGCCTGCTCGTTACATCGCGTCGGCGTGAGCGGCGGCCCGAGCGGCGCGCTCTTCGCCCGGCGCGATGAGGTTACCGCGATTGTCCTCGACGTCTTCGACATCCTCGTACTCCGCGTCCTCGGCCTCGGCCTCGGCGGCGTACTCGCCGTCCTCGTACTCTTCGTCGAGCTCGGCGGCGTACCCGTCCTCGTCGTAGTCGTCTTCATCGTCCTGCGGCAGCCCGTCGATGACCGGACGCCGGTAACCGGGGAGCGCTTCCAGAACGAGGGGATGGGCGGGATTCAACTCGGTCGTGACCAGCTCCTGACCCTGGCCGTTGATGGTTTGGCGCTTGGTCAGGATCGCCTTGCGCAGGAACTCCATCACCTTCGCCTCGATGTGCTCCGACGGCAGGAGGCTGCGGTCCAGGAAGCGCCACAGCGTGCGGCTCATGTGGCTCTGGGTCGGCACGAAGCCGTCGTGCAGTTGCTGCACGTAGGCATCGATGGCGCGGATGACGGCGATATCGACGTCGACCGACTGCGAGATCTGCAGCGGGTCCTGCTCGCCGGCGGCGGCAACCAGGTCGGGGCTGACCGAGCCGGGCACGCCGCAGATCACGACGCGCTTGCCCAGCCGGTTACGCAGCGTCGTGACCACCCGAATGAAATCCTTGTCGCCGGTGAAGAGAAGGAACGTCTTGATGTCGGGGCGGGTCAGCGCGGTGTTGATGATGTCGATGACGAAGTTGAGGTCGGAGCGCGACTGGATCTTCTCCCGCCCAGCCTGGTCGGTGGTCCGCTTGGCCGGGTAGTGCTGCGACTCGAACCCGGCGACGTCCAGACGCATCCGCACGCCGGGCGGGTGCTGGTCGAAGTCGGCGTAGGCGCGGGCCACGCCCATCAGCCCGTACTTGAGTGCCTTGTCACGCCAGGAGATTGGATCAGGCTCGCGGCCGAAGGAGTTAATCGTCGAGTAGCGGATATTCTCGAAGTCCACGAAGACGGCAACTTCAGATGGGGTCCCGCCGCTGCCGCCGGAACCGACGGTGACGTTCTCGACCACTCTTGCCTCCCACGATGTCCATCACAGGTGCAGACGCGTGCTCCGGCCTAGGAACCGTGCGTAGTGCGCAGCTTCGGGTTAAGGGGTATGCCGTCCTATCCCAACGCCACCGCTACCGCTACCGGCCGAACCATCCGTCGAGGCGCACCCGCCAACCGCCATTAGTTGCCGAGCGGCCGTCGCCCGGCTCCGGAGGCCAGGTCCACCCGCCCCCCGAACCGCGACAGTCTAGCACGGGCTAGGAGACCGCCCCGGCGGCCATCGCGCCCAGGAGCGCAGCGCCCACCACCCCAGCATGGTCCCCCAGCCCGGCCTTGACGATCTCGACCGACCGGCCGGGAGTTGGCAGCGCTTCCCGCCGGGCTTGGGTAGCGGCAACCTCGAACAGGAGGTCCACCGCCTCAATGACGCCGCCGCCGAGGATGATGCGGGTGGGGTTGAGCAGGTTGACGGCGGAGGCCAGCCCGAGGCCGAGGTAGCGCCCGGCCTCGGCGATCGTTTCGGTGACCAGCCCGTCCCGGGCGGCGACCGCCTTGGCCAGCACCCCTGACCGGATGGCCGTACCGCCCGGCGCGTCGTCCTTAGGGTCCAGCTCCGGCATCAGCTCGCGCAGGACCGAGGACCGCCCGCGGTGGAGATCTCCCAGCAGGGCGCGGGTGATCGCCGTGCGCGAGGCGTACGCCTCCAGGTGGCCGCGGCCGCCGCAGCCGCAGAGGCGACCGTTCGCGTCGACGACGACGTGGCCGATCTCCCCGGCGGTCCCCGCCGCGCCGGTCATCAGCGCGCCGTCGCGCACGATGGCGCCGCCGACGCCCGTGCCGACGAAAACGCACAGGAAGTCGCCAACACCCTGGCCAGCGCCGAACCGACCCTCGCCCAACGCCGCGATCTGGACGTCGTTGCGCAGGGCCGCCGGCACGCCGAAGCGCTCGGTCAGACGCGCGGCCATCGGCAGATCGACCACCGCCTGGCTCAGGTTTGGCGTCCCCAGCAGCAGCCCGCGCGCGGCGTCGACCTGCCCGGCGACCCCAACGCCGATGCCAACCACACCGTCCTTCTTCCCCACCCTGGCCGCCTTGATCGCCGCCTCGCCCGTCTCAAAGAGCCGGTCCATCAGCTCGTCCGGACCGTCATCCGCGGCGGTCTTCTTCTTGGCCGTCCCGACAACGTTGCCGGTGCTCAGGTCGACCACCGCCGCCAGGACCTTCGTCCCGCCGAAGTCGACGCCGAGCGCGTATCGAGTCGCCATGACGCCACCCTCCCTGACACCCCTTAATGATCGTCCAGCAACGCTAGCACCGGCGCGAACGCCTCGATCCCGGCAAGGGTGTTCGGGTCGAGCACGACCTGGACATGGCCAACTCCCTCGCGTGCGTCGCCACGAAACGCCTCGGCCAACTCCTCCGGTGAGCCAGCCAGCCCCCACGCCTTCTCGCGTGGCCGACCCACCCGGCCCAGCAGGTCAACCAGCACGGAAACCGTCCGTTCCAGCTTCGTCGGGTCGCCTCCGATGTCGACGCAGGCGGCGTTGACCGCCTCGCACAGGAGGGGAACCAGGCCCCAGCTGCCGTCCTCGACAATTTGCCGGCGGGAAGCCGCATTCAGCCCCGATCCAGCAGCTCGAGGGTTGGCGCGAACTCTTCGATCGCCGCCAAGGTGTTTGGGTCGAGCACCAGTTGGACGTGGGCGATCCCGGCGTGAGCGTAGCCGCGCAGGGCTTCGGCCAGTTCCTCCGGCGAGCCGGTGAGCGGTGCGATCCCCCGGTCCAAGACATCGCCCGATGCTCGGCTGACCGCGCCGGTGAGCCCCACGAGGATGGCGACCGTCCGTTCCAGCGTCGCCGGGTCGCGTCCGATGTCGGTGCAGGCGGCGTCCACCTTCGCCTGCAACGGGGATAGGTGCTCGACCCGGTTGCCGTAGGAGGCGTACCACGAGTTCCAGGACTGGACGTGCGGGACCGCGATTCGCAGCATCCGCTCGCCGTTCGAGCCGATCATGATCGGCGGGCCGCCCGAATCCCGGCGTGGTCCGCGCGGCACCAACTCGCACTCGCGCGCCTCATAATAGCGGCCGACGAAGTCGATGTGCCCGTCATGCAGAAGCGTGCGGATGATCGTGAACGCCTCCTCGAAGCGGGCGACGCGGTGGTCAAAGGGGTAGCCGAAGGCGCGGTACTCCGCCTCGTTCCAGCCTGCACCGAGGCCCAGAATCAGCCGGCCACCGCTGATCTCGTCGACGGTGTCGGCTTTCTTGGCCAGCATCGCCGGGTTGTGGAAGCTGGTGCAGGCCACCAGCGGCCCAAGCTCGATCCGGCTCGTGGCCACGGCCAGGGCGACCAGCAGTGACCACGCTTCCCACGGCCCCTTCGGCTCCTCCCCGGGGTTTCGATAGAGCAGATGGTCTCCGACCCACAACGAGTCGAACCCCACCTCCTCCGCTCGCCGCGCCATTACCGCCAACTCCGACCAGGGAGCAACCCGCTCGACCTCTGGCAGTTGGATCCCAACCTTGAGCGGCCGTGACCGGCCCTGGGTTTCGTCCACGTCGTTCTCCTCGCGAGCACGGAACACCGAACTCGTCATGACCTTTGAGGGAACGGGACGGACCCACCGCGCCCCCGCCAACGCGCGTCGCGCCCTAGCCGGCGTCCACCAACTCGATCACCCGAGCGAACTGCTCAATGCTCTCCGGCGTGCAGGGGTCGAGGCCGCAGACGAAGTGGTGGATGCCCACGTCGCGGAAGCCGCGCAGGGTGGCCGCCATCACCTCGGCGTCGCCGGTGATCGGGTCCGGCCGGACGCCGAGGTAACCCGGCATCGCGATGTTGCCGCCGGCCGTCCGAACGAGCGTTGCCGGGTCCCGCCCGACGTCTCGGCAAGCATCGTCGACGGTAGCCATCAGCGGCTCGACCGCCGCGGCCTCCTTGTGCCAGACGGTATTCCAGGCGTCGGCGTACCTGGCCGTGAGGCGGAGCATGCGGTGACCGGTGGTGCCAACCAGGATCGGCGGTCCGGCGGCTCTGGGGCCGCGCGGGCGGTTCACACAGTCCGGCGCCTGGAAGTACGTTCCCCGGTAGTCGACGTGGCCCTCGCGCAGCAGCGGGTGGATGATGCCGATCGCCTCCTCGAAGCGGCTGACGCGGTGATCGAAGGGGAAGCCGAACATGTCGTACTCGAACTCGTGCCAGCCGGCGCCGAGGCCGAGGACGAAGCGCCCGCCGCTGATCTCATCGATCGCCTCCGCCATCTTGGCGATCAGGCCCGGGTTGCGGTACCCGGTGCAGGCGACCAAGGCGCCGATCTGGATCCGTTCCGTCGCCGCGGCCAGACCGGCCATCGTCGTCCAGCATTCCCAAACGCCACGCACCTCCTCGTCCGGCGGCAACCGCAGGGCCAGGTGGTCCGCGAACCAGACCGCGTCGAAGCCGACGTCGGCGGCGACCCGCGCCATCGCCAGCATGTCGGCGAAGCGCGGGGTGCCGCCGAAGGCGGATCCTTCGGCGATGGGGACCATCAAGCCGAGCCCCATCGGGCGATGCGTCGCGGGCCAGTGGCCGGTCGCCATCAGGCCCGCCAGGTCCGTCTCAACGAACGGCGTCGGCTCGGTCATCGCTTGTCCTCGTTTCGATTCATCGACCGTACATCATGATCGGCGGGGTCATTCCCATCGTGGTTCCGCTGCTACTCCAGGTTCATCCGGCGCAGCCGCCAGGTGGCGAAGAGGACGGCGAGCACGCTGGCGATGCCCAGCGTCAGCAGCGACCCACGCAGGGACGTCGCGCTCGGGATGGTCACCTCCGGGTCGTCCAGCAGCGCGACGAAGATCGACTGCACGTAGTGCCGCACGCTCACCAGCCGAATGCCCGGCAGGAAGCGGCCCAGGAGGGTTTCCCACGCGAAGGAATAGAAGATGCCAGCCAGCAGCGCGCGCGGCACGACGAGGCTGATCGCGAGGAAGATCGCGGCAAAGGCGATGGTTCCCGCCGCGCCAGCCCCGAGCATCGCCCAGAGCACCGGGACAACGCTCAGGTCGTCGGCGCTGCGGCGGGCCAGGCGCGCGTAGTCGTCCTGCCCCTGGGCGGCGATCAAGCAGGTCGCGACCAGCCCCAACAGCACCGCCGGCAAGGCGACGATGAGCACTCCGGCCAGCTTCTCGACCACCAACCGCAGCCGGCTTACCGGCTTCAGGGTGAGGTAAGGCAGCGTCCGGTCCTCGACCTCATTGCCGAGCGCACCGGTCGCCAGGATCAGCACCGTGATCGGCAGCAGCGTCGGCGCGATCAGCACCTGGAGGAAGAGCTCGCGGAGGAAGTCTCGCGGTGTCGCGACATCAGTGTTGAGCAGATAGATCGCGGCGAAGAGGCACGGCACGAAGGCCAGCGCCGTCACCACCCGAACTGCCTTGCCGCCAAGGAACTGACGGATGGTGAGCGTGAGGACTGGGAACGGACGCCAGAAGAGGGTGTCAACCACTCAGATCCGCTCCTGAGCACATCGGCATGCCCCCTGTCGAAGGGGATGACCCCGCGCCCTCCCGTGGTCCTCCTCTGCCTAGCAACCGTGAGCCTTCGCCTCGTCCGAGCAACCGTCCCACCCTACCGCCCTACCAGGTACGCGAACACCGACGTCAGTGACTCGTCGACCGCCTGCACCTCGAGCAGACGGATCCCTTCGCGCCGGGCGACGGCCGGGACGGCGCGCGAAAAGGCGCGGACGTCGTTCGTCTCGGCGACGAGGCGGCCGGCGCCGTCGAACCGAATGGCGCGCGTCGACGGCTCGGCGATGAGCGCGGCGGCGAGGCGGCGAGGGTCGTCGGCGCGGATGCGGATGGCGTGATCGTGCTGATCCATCTTGTCGCGGATGGCGCGGTAGTCGCCGGCGGCGGCGAGCTTGCCGTTCACGATGACCAGGATGTTCTCGGCGAAGCGCTCGACCTCGACCAGGACGTGCGAGGAGACGAGGACCGTCTTCCCGGCTGCGCCCAACTCCCGAATCAGGCCGATCAGCCCCGCGCGCTGCACCGGGTCAGTGCCATTCAGCGGTTCATCCATCAAGAGCACGTCAGGATCATGGACCAGCGCTGCCGCGACCTTGACGCGCTGGCGCATCCCCTTCGAGTAACCGCCGAGCTTGCGCCCAGCCGCGTTTGTCATCTCGACCAGGGTGATAGCGCGATCCGTCGCGCCGTCCGGATCGGGCAGCTTCTGGAGCACCGCGTTGAGGCGGACGAACTCGCGCCCGGTCAGGAATGGGTAAAGCTGCTCCTGCTCCGGGACCAGCCCTAGCCGCCGGTACGTCCCCGGCTCTCCCCGAGCCGGTCGGCCGTGGATGCGGACCGACCCGGACGAGGCGGCGAGCAGGCCCGCCAGCATCTTGAGCATCGTCGACTTGCCCGCGCCGTTCGGGCCGAGGAGCGCGGTCACCCCTGGCGCAACGCCGAAGGAGACATCGGACACGGCCACGACATCGCCGTACCACTTGGAGACGTGCTCGACCACGATTGTCGGCGAGCGTCCAGCCACCAGTCCGGGCAGGACCTGGGGAGCCTCGGCCGCCGGCACAGCGGCGGGCCCAACCTGGGCCGGCCGCTCGGCAGTCCTACTCATTGGGGACGTACCGGACGAACATCACCGCCCCGGCTGCCGCCACGACACCGCCCATCACTGCCACGATCGCCCAGAGCGGAGCTTCGATCCCGAGCCCGGGCTCGTCGAACAGCTTGCCGACGAGCCCGGCGAGCGTGGCGGACGGACTGAGGAAGAGCACGTAGCGAGTCCGCTCGCCGTCGAGCGCGACGTTCAGGGCGTTGGCCAGCGCCTCCGCGATCAGGAAGCCGAGGACGATCACCGCTACCGCAATGCTCTTGCGGCCCGTGAACGACGAGACCAGAAGCCCAACCGCGCCGAGGTAGAACGCGATCAGGACGCCGGCGACCGTGATCCGACCGAGGTCGCCGAGGTTGTCGCGCATCCCGACGAGCGGGGCGTCGAGGAGGAGTTGGCGCCCCAGCCAGAGGATCGCGGCGGGGACGAGCGACATCGTGAGCGTGAGCAACGCCGTCGCCACCAGCTTCGCCAGCAGATAATCCGCGCGCGTGATCGCGCGCGAGAAGTAGAGGGGCAGGACGTTCTCGCGCCGGTCGCCGCACAGCATCTCCGGCGCGATGGTGGCGACGAAGATGCCTTCGATCAGGAAGATGAAGCCGAAGAAGGCCGGGTAGTCGAGCACGCCCGCGGTCGGCAAGAAGGCCCGGATGCCGAGGCTGATGATCACCGGCAGGGCGACGGCAACGTAGAGCAGGATCGGGATCACCTTGGACCCCCACCCCTTCTTGATCCCGACCGCCCGCTTCGTCGAGTAGCGGACGAGCGCCCAGACGGCGTGCCACCGCCCCAGGCGGGGACCGTCGTAGTGCTGGTAGCCGCGGTCGAAGACCTCGCCGTAGCGTGCCGGCTGACCGGCGCTCGCCTCGGGCGTCGCGAGTCCGGACGCCCGGGCCAGGAGCGCAGGTCCTCCGCTCGGGCGCAGCTCAGACGCTGACACGTGCGGCCTCCGCTGGTGAGTCCAGCCGCCCGTTGCCGGTGGCGCCGTTCACCCCGACGTTGCCCAGGTAGAGGTCCTCCAGGGACCGGCCCCGCGAGCGCAGGGCGCGCAACGGCAGCTCCAACTCCGCCGCCGCGTCACGCACGGCGTCGTAGACGTGGTCGCCGTCGAGGCGTACCAAGAGATCACCCCGCCCATAGTCGCTTCCCTCGGCCGGCACCGCCGCGACCCCGACCCGCGCAAGCCGGGCGACGAAGGCGGCCGGCTCGCCGTCGATGCGGACGAGGATCTCCCCGCGGCCATCCCCGGCAGGGTCACGACCGATCGGCTGGGCGACGACGAGGCGCCCGCCGTCGAGGATGACGACGTGCTCGCAGACCCGCTCGATGTCCTCGAGGATGTGGGAGGAGACCACGACGGCGATGCCGAGGTGGCGGTGGATGCGGACGATCAGGTCAAGCATCTCCTCGCGTCCCTGCGGGTCCATGCCGTTGGTCGGCTCGTCGAGGAACACCAGCGCCGGGTCGTGGACGATGGCCTGCGCCAGCTTGACGCGCTGCTTCATCCCGGTCGAGAAGCCTTTGATCAGCCGGTAGCGCTCCTCGTCCAGTCCGACCTGGTAGAGGACATCGGCGGCGCGCTGGCGGGCGGCGCGGACCGGGAGGCCGCTCATCTCCGCCATGTGCGCGACGAAGTCAGCGGCCGTCGCCCCCGGCGGCAGGCAGTCGGACTCCGGCATGTAGCCGACGCGCTCCCGGACCTGGATGCCTTGACGCCAGGTATCGTACCCCAGGACCCGGGCCGACCCGACATCGGGTCGGGACAAACCGAGCAGCAACCGCAACAGCGTTGTCTTGCCCGCGCCGTTGGCGCCCAGCAACCCGACGGCGCTGCGAGGGACGTCGAGGTCAAGTCGCTCCAGAGCGACCACGCCACGGTACGTCTTGCGCAGCCCCCGGGCCTCGATGACCGGGTCGGCGGCCTGATCGCGCACGCTCGTCATCGTCACGTTCGGCCCCAGGTCGTCAGCTTCGGCAATCCGCCACCCATCGCGTCTCACCGACTACCGGCTTCTAGAACGCGCACGGGGTAACCCGGGTAACATGCCGCGTCCACGTTCCGCCAGTCTACCAGCCGCCCTGGCCTCGCCGCGCAGGTGGTCGCCTTCTCGGAGGAGACGCTCAGGCCTGCCCCCGTGCATCGGTCCCTTCGGGCTACGTGGAGCCGCCGTGGTTCACCTGCTCGGACGGCTAGGTGCACGCCTCCCCACCCTGGCGATGTTTCTCCTCGTCGCCCCCTCCTATCCTGACTCCAGCGGCCACGTCACGTGCACCCTGACCGGCAGGAGACGCGAGGCGCGGACGGCCGGCACCGACGCCGGCGGTGGACGAATGGAGGCGACGGACCGATCATGGACGAACGACTCAACGAATTGGTCGAACAGCTTGACAGCCGTCGGATCGACCGGCGGGAGTTCATGCGACGGGCGACCGGTCTCGGCATCTCCTCGGCCGCCATCGCGGCAGCCCTCAGCCAGGTCGACCCGGCTGCCGCGCAGGATGTCTCCGCGGCGACCGGAACCACCACGCAGACGGACGGAGGCGATCCGATGGGGCAGCAGGACGGCGGCACCGCGGGGCTCCTCGCGCAACTTTCCAACGATCTGGCCGCAGCGGTCGAACGGGCCGGTGCCGGCACCGTCACGGTGAACGCCCGGCGCCGGATGCCGGCCAGTGGCATCGTTTGGACCGAGGATGGCCTGATCGTCACGGCCACCCACGTCGTCGAGCGTGAGGAGGACATCACCGTCGGCCTCCCCGACGGGCGCGAGGCGGCGGCTACGGTCGTCGGTCGGGACCCGGGCAGCGACATCGCCCTGCTGAGGGTCAACACGACCGGTCTCCAAGTCGCGCCGCGGGCCGAGGCTCCGGTGAAGGTCGGTAACCTCGTGCTCGCCGTGGCGCGACCGGGGCCGAGCGGGGCGATGGCCTCCTTCGGCGCGGTCAGCGTCGTGGGTGGTGCCTGGCGGACCGCCCAGGGCGGTTCCGTCGAGGGGTTCGTTCGCGCCGACGTGGCGATGCTGCCGGGTTTCTCGGGCGGACCGCTCCTTGACGCCGCAGGGCGCGTCGTCGGGCTCAACTCCTCAACCCTGGGTCGGGGCGGCGGGCTGACGGTGCCGGTCGCCGCGATCGCGAAGGTGGTCGCGGCGCTGCAGACGCACGGCAAGGTGCGGCGCGGCTTCCTCGGCATCGGCGCCCAGGCGGTACGCCTCCCGGCCGCCCTCGCCGGCTCGCTCGGGTTGGCGAAGGAGCAGGGTCTCCTCGTCGTCGGGGTCGAGCCGGACAGCCCCGCGGAGCGCGACGGCCTCCTCCTCGGCGACGTCATCGTCGCCCTCAACGGCGAGCCGGTGACCGAGGTCGAGGAATTGCAGGATCGACTCACCGGCGACTGGGTTGGCCGCCCGCTCCCGGTGAAGGTCGTCCGCGCCGGTGCTCCGAAGGATCTCAGCATTACGGTCGGTGAGCGCGGGTAGACGCAGGTCGAGGAGCCGGGGAGCGGCCGATGGTCGGGACGGTTCACGAACTGCTCGCCACCACGGCTCAGGCCACCCGGCGCAGCACGCACTGCCCCGACCGCTCTTCTTCTCGACTCCTCGACTCCCTCATCAAGGAGATCACCACCACGCCATGGTTGCCACCCTACCCGTCGCCCCCCAGGTGGGCGCAAGCCCCGGCTCAAGCGTTATCTCGGCGGCGGCCGCCGCCGTCGCCGAGCGCGTCAGCGCCTCCGTCACCCTCGTCGGCCAGCGCGGCGGCAACGGGGCCGGCGTCGTCTGGCGGGCGAACGGCCTGATTGTCACCAACCGCCATGTCGTGCGCGGCGACAGCGCCGACGTGGTCCTCGCCGACGGTCGGCGCCTGCTCGGCCGCATCATCGCCCGCCACCCCGACCGCGATCTGGCACTCCTCAAGGTCGAGGCCGACGATCTGCCCGCCGTCGAGGTCGGCGACTCCTCGACCGTGCGGCCGGGTCAGCTCGTGCTCGCCGTCGGTCATCCGCTCGGCTTCCGCGGTGCGGTCACCGCGGGCGTCATCGTCGCCGCCGGCCAGGCCGCCACGCCCGATGGGCCGCGCACCGGCGATTGGCTCCAGGCCGATGCCACGCTCCTTCCTGGGAACTCCGGTGGGCCGCTGGTCGACGCATGGGGCCGCGTGATCGGCATCAGCACAATGGTCAACGGTGCGCTTTCGCTCGCCATCCCGAGCCAGGCCGTGGAGAACTTCGTTGCCCGTGACCAGCCCAGCCAGGCCCGCGGCTACCTCGGTGTCAACGGCATCCTCGTCCCGCTCCGCCGCGCCGACCAGGCGCTTGGTTTCCTCCTCACCGAGGTCGTGGAGGGGACGCCCGCCGACCGCGCCGGCCTGATCGTCGGCGATGTCGTCATCGCGCTCGGCGCGGCAACCGTGACGGACCAGGAGTCGCTACCGGCCGCCCTGCTGCGGCTGGTGCCCGGCGAGGCGATCCCCGTACGGGTCCTGCGCGGCGGCGAGCCGCGAGCCTTCACCGTCGTCCCCACCGAGCGGGCGTGACGGATCGCCCGGCCGACCGCAGGCGCGAGCGCGCGGGGGCCCTGGAGCGGAGCGGGGGCGCCATCCCGCTCCGGGTCCTGGTCATCGCCAGCTACCCGGCGGTCAGGGCGGGGCTGGGGGCGCTGCTGGCGCAGGACGGGGGCATTGTCCCCGTCCTGCCGCCCGTCTCCGGTCCCGGCCCGGCCGACCGCCGAGCTTACGAGGACCTCGACCTGGCGGCCGTCGTCGCGGACCTCTCCGGCATGCCGGAGACGGCGGCGGACGATCTCGCCGATGCGTACCCGAGCGTTCCGCTCGTCCTCCTCGGCGCTGACCCTGCCACCGACGGACCCGGCCTCGGCGCCGACCCGGTCGCCTACCTCGCGCCGGACGCGGACGGCCCATCGCTCGCCGCGGCGGTCCGTAGCGTCGCGGCAGGTCTGACCGTCCTCGACCCGGCCTTCATCGGCGCCGCGGGGATCCACGCGCACAGCCGAGCCCAGGCCGTCGCCGCCACGGCGGCGGGCGAGCCGCTGACGGGGCGCGAGCGCCAGGTGCTGGAGTTGGTCGCCGCTGGACTGCCCAATAAGGCGATCGCTCGGGAACTGGGTATCAGCGAGCACACGGCCAAGTTCCACGTCGGCTCGCTGCTGACGAAGCTCGGTGCCGGCAGTCGGACCGAGGCCGTCACGCTGGCGACCCGCCGTGGCCTGCTGGCAGTCTAGACCTCGGACCCAGACCGCCGCGTCCGCCGTTCCCGCTCCGCGGTGTCCGCGTCGGGCCCCAGCGAAAGGCCGGTCCCACATCCGGGATCGGCGTTTCGGCAGGAGGGCGTCACCCGAGGACTGGTGGGGTTACTGCCATTCGGCGTCTTCCCAGGTCGGCTCGCCGTCGCGGGCATCGATCAGCTCACGGTAGCAGGCAGCGTCCCCGGGTCGAGCCCGCCGCACAGCACGCTGCCACTCCTCGATCGGGGCCACAATGAGCAGCGAGCTGCCCGCGGTCCACATCGGCACCGTCCGGTGGTTGAGCTCGAAGACCTGTGCGCCGGCGCCGACCGCCGCGGAGCTTGTCGTCCCGTTCATCGAGTGTCTCCTTGGAGGCTCATCGTCGTTGGGTTTGTAGGCCAGCCGTCATCGCCAACGGGCGAGGTTGACAGGCGCCACCTTAGGGGGCGAATGTCACTCCACTTCGGCGGGCTTGTCACGGAAATGTCGCCGGAGGCGGGAGGCGGGATAGGGAAGCTGATAGAGTGCCCGGCGATGAACACGACGTCGGACCAGCACGGGACCACGCGGCGCGAGGCGGCCCGCTCGCTGCAGCGCCTCCTGCCGCGCCTGGAAACGAGCTTCGCCACAGAGCGGGCCGCCGATCGCGATGCGTGGGACGACTTCCGCGGGCGGCTCGCCGCCCACTTCGAGGCACTGTTCGGCCCGCTACTCGGACTCTATGGGGGACGGTACGACTTCTTCCACCACCAGGAGCGGCTGCTGGAGCTTGCGGCTCGCTCCTGGTTCAAACGGTCGGGCGAGCTGCGGTCGCGTGAACCCCCGCGGGGCCGACCC
>JAUJOZ010000011.1 GCA_030447415.1 Thermomicrobiales bacterium
GACCCTGCGTGGCCAGCCGTGCAGCTATACCGGGGAGCCGGGCTCGCTGGCCGCCCGGAGCGGGGAGCGCACCGTCTGGTCGGAGACGCCAAGGTCCCACGCGACGGCGCGGCGCCTGCCGCTCCGCCCAGGCGGTCGCCTCGGGGTACCGCCCCGGGGGGATGCCGAAGGGTTTGGCTCCGACAGCGGACCGGCACCGGCCGGTCCGCCAGCGTGCGAGCAGGGCCCGCTCGGGATAGGGGAAAGGAACCAGGGGTGGCCACACCACGTCTATCTCGCGTAACCGACCCCCGTCGCTTCCGCTGAGAGAGGACGGCCATGGCGGTAATGCCACGGCCGTCCTCGTGTTCGAGGGTCGGTGAGATTGAGCGGTTGACGTTAACTAAGCGGTTCTGCCAAATGCGGGCAAAGACCCCGTGCCGACCGCCACCGATCCACCGAGCGGCGCCATGGCGGGCACGCCATCCCCTGAACGATCCGATCACCTCCCGTCCCCGCTAACGCCGCTCTAGGGCCGCGAGCGCGAGGCCGCCTCACGGCGACGCTGGCCGGGCCAGGCGTCCGCCGGCAGGACACCGGCGGGTTCGCTGGGGCCGTGCCTTCGTTGCTGCGGCCGTGCCCGACCAAGCCCGGGGACACGGAGCCGGCGAAGGCGCTCGGTCCTGTACCTGCTACACAGCAATGTCAATGAGCGGTAGGCTTTCGGACGCGGCGGGCGCTTGCGCCTGGTTTACATCCTTCGTACAGTTCCCTCCTCGCTCGCAGCCGCCAATCCGGAGCGGCGTACCGACGCTTCCATGGATCGTTCAAACGGGCAGGTTGCCGTGCGCCTTGGTACGTGCGTCGTGACATGCCCGCCATGACCGCGCCCGATTGGCCGCCTTTGGGGGGCGACTCTACCCGATAAGTCCGGCACCGGACGAGGAAGGGGCTCTCGTGCGCGTCGCCAACCTCGTGTCACCCGAATCGCCGGACGAGGAGCTGCTTCGGAGCGAGGAGCGCTTCGCGGCGGTCTTCCGCGCCAGCCCGGTTGCCATCGTCATCCGATCCCTGTCCGACGGCCGCTTCCGCGACGTCAACGACCGCTTCCTGGAGATGACGGGGTACGCCCGGGGCGAGGTGATCGGCCGCACCCCGACCGAGGTCGGCGTCTGGGCGGGCTCTCCCGAGGACGACCCGATGTACGTCGCCGGACGGGTGCGGGAGCGCGGTACCGTGCGCAACCACCGCGGCACCTTCCGCACCAAGAGCGGGGAGCTCCGGCACGTCCTGCTGTCCCTGGAGCGGATCGAGCTAGCGGGGGAGGCGTGTCTCCTCGGGTTCGGCTACGACGTCACCGAATGGGAGGCGGCCGAGGACGAGCTCCGCCGCAGGGAGGCGCGCTTCCGTGCGCTGGTCCAGAACGCGACCGATATCATCACCATCCTCGACGCTGCGGGGACTGTCCGCTACGAGAGCCCGTCCATTGAGCGGGTGCTCGGGTACGCCCCCGAGGAACTGGTGGGCGCCGACCCCTTCGCCCTGATCCACCCTGATGACGTGATCCGCATTCGCGACCTCTTCACCGCAGCCGTGCGTCGGCCCGGCGTCAATATCCCAGCCGACTTTCGCTTTCGGCACAAGGACGGGTCCTGGCGCTGGCTGGAGGTGATCGGCACCAACCTGCTCCACGACCCGGCCATCGGCGGGGTCGTGGTCAACTCCCACGACGTCACCGAGCGCAAGGCGGCCGAGGCGGCGCTTCGGGCGAGCGAGCAGCGGGCGCACGAGCTAGCCGCCGCCGCCGAGCGCCAGGCTCGGGTGCTGGAACTGCTTGACCAGGTTCGCTCGGCGATCGCCCGAGAGCTGGACCTGCCGGTCCTGTTCCGCACCGTCGTCGAGGCCGTCGCCGCCACCTTCGGCTACTTGATGGTCAG
This sequence comes from Thermomicrobiales bacterium, assembly GCA_030447415.1. Lineage (GTDB taxonomy): Bacteria > Chloroflexota > Chloroflexia > Thermomicrobiales > UBA6265 > JAUJOZ01. Next base: position 1,917 of record JAUJOZ010000011.1, read on the forward strand.
CCTCTACCTAGTCGAGGGCGGCCTGCTCCGCCTGCAGCACCAGGTCGGCTACCACCGGGTGCTCGACCGCATCCCGCTGGAGCGCGGGGTGATGGGCCGGGTCGCGCGCACCGGGGAGCATGTGCTTCTCGAGGACGGACGGACCGACCCCGACTTCCTGGCGGCCTTCGAGGGGATCAGCTCCGAGGTCTGCGTGCCGCTGCGCGACCAGGGGCGCGTGGTTGGCGTGCTGAACCTGGAGACGACGGACGGGGTGCGGCTCGGGGAGGGCGACCTGCGCCTGATGCAGGCGCTCAGCGAGCACGTTGGTGTGGCCATCGGCCGGGCGCGGCTCTACGCAGAGGTCCGGGCAAGCGAGGCACGCTTCCCCGCGCTGGTCCAGCACGCCGCCGACATCGTTTCCGTCCTCGACGCCGGCGGCAGGCACCGCTACGTGAGCCCGGCCGTCGAGCGAGTGCTCGGCTACCGGCCCGAGGACCTGATCGGCGCCGAGGCGGTCACCCTCCTCCACCCCTGCGACGCGCTGCGGGTCCGACGCGTCCTCGCAGGCGTGGCGGAGACGCCGGACGCCCAGGCGGCCGCCGACTGCCGCGTCCGCCACCGGGACGGCTCGTGGTGCTGGCTGGAGGCGACCATGACCAATCTGTTGGCCGAGCCGAGCGTGGGCGGGATCGTCGTCAACGCCCGCGACGTCACCGAGCGCAAGGAGGCGGAGGCCCGGCTGGCCCACCAGGCCTTCCACGACCCGCTGACCGGCCTACCCAACCGCGCCCGGTTCGCCGAGCTGCTGGATGCCGCCTTGCGGCGGGCGCGCTCGGCCGGTCCGGGCGTCGGCGTGCTGCTCCTGGACCTGGACGGGTTCAAAAACGTCAACGACAGCCTTGGCCACGAGGTCGGCGACGAACTGCTAGTTGCCGTCGCTCGGCGGCTGGTGTCCTGCCTGGGCAGGGGTGAAACGGTCGCCCGGTTCGGCGGGGACGAGTTGACCGTGCTGCTGGAGGAGGCGGACGCGGCGGGGGCGACGGCGACCGCCGGTCGTGTCCTGGCCGCGCTGGCGGAGCCGGTGGGAGTCGCCGGACGCGAGGTCACCGTCGGCGCCAGCGTCGGCATCGCCCTCGGTCCAGCCCACGGCGCGACGCCGGGCGAGCTGCTGCGGGCGGCGGACGTGGCGCTCTACCGGGCCAAGGACACGGGGGGTGGGGTGGCCGTCGTCTACGAGCCGCGGATGGCAACCGAATCGCTCGCGCGCTTCGAGCTGGAGCTGGACCTGCGGGGGGCACTCGAAGCCCGGGAACTGGGGCTGGCGTACCAGCCGGTGGTCGACCTGGCGACCGGGCGGGTGGTCGCCGTCGAAGCGCTCGCACGCTGGCACCACCCGCAGCGCGGGTCGGTCCCGCCGGAGGCCTTCGTGCCGCTCGCGGAGGAGACGGGGCTGATCGTGCCGATTGGGGCGTGGGTCCTGGAGGAGGCCGGCCGCGAGGCGGCGCGGTGGGCAGGTGCCGCGACCGGCAACGCGCCGGTGCTCAGCGTCAACGTCGCCGCGCGGCAGCTGCGCCGGCCCGGGTTCGTCGAGCAAGTGGCTCGGATCCTGGCCGAGACGGGGCTGCCGCCCGAGCTGGTCGAGGAGCTGCGGGTGACGTCGGCGACGCTGTGGGGCCTTCGCGCCCTCGGGCTGGAGCTGGCGATCGACGACTTCGGCTCCGGGGCCTCCTCGCTCGGCTACTTCCGGGAGCTCAGGGCCCAAGTGCTGAAGGCGGACCGCTCCTTCGTGCTCCGGCTGGCCTCGGACCCCGGCGAGCGGGCGATCGTGCGAGCGATCACCGATGTGGCCCACGCCTACGGCATGCACGTCACGGTCGAGGGCGTCGAGACGGCCGAGCAAGCGGCCATCGTGCACGAGCTCGGCGCGGATCGGGCGCAGGGGTTCTGGTTCGCTAAGCCCGTGACGGCCGAGACGGTGCGAGCCTGGGTCGCAGGTCCACCGTCTAGACGCTTGGCACAACGGTCCGCTACCTCGGCTGCGCCGGCGATTCCGTGTGCTGGGACGCGGGACGGGCCGATTCGGCCGTAAGTTCACCCCTGACGGCGGCGGGTCGCAGGGTGCGCAGCACCGCCCGAACGGTCTCGTGGCTGACCTCGAAGTCGGCGGCCAGGGCGCGCAGGCTCTTGGTCTGGGCGAGTGCCCGGATCGCTGCCTCCTGCTCGGCCGTGAGTTTACGCCGCCGCGCCACGCAGTAAGTAGCGCGCTGGGATCAGCCACTCACGCGACGCTCGAACGGCTCCGCGAATGCCATCGCGCCAATCGGTGTCATGCACCCGTTCGAGCGACGCTTATCGCTTCCGTCCGATAGACATCGCGCTTGACCGTCAAGGTCGCAGAACGACGCGAAGCTGCGTTGTGGTCGGACGACGACGACTCAATCAATTTTCACCCCCACTTCCTTGAAGAGCAGCCCCGCCAGGGCGTTGCACTGGGCCTTGTTCGGCGCCCGCCACGCGGCCGGAAGGTGCGCCAGGAACCTACGCATCGCGCCGCCCCGTCTCCCCCCTGTTAACTGACCACGTTGACCTGCTCGTCCCCGCCGTTCCCCTATGCCGCCGGCACCTGCAACGGCCCCACCGTCGCCCGTGCCTTGACCGCCGCCATGCTCCGCGCCTACCCTGGGGCACGGCCGAGCAGGGGAACCGCCCGGGGGCAGACAGCCAAACCCCCGGGCACGCGGGCGAAGAAGGCCGCTACGCCCATTCAGCGCCCAATGCGGCGGAGGGGGCCCCGGATGTACGCCGCCCGCTTCTCGTACGCGATCAAGCCGATCGACCGCGACCGGGCCCTGGAGTTGCTCGGCCAAGAAGTGCGCGCGGCGCGCGACCAGCGGATGGCCGCGCGGTTGCTCGTGCCCTTGACGCGGGCCTCCGGCGGGGCGGCGCTGCAGTACGAGGTGGAGGTGACCAACCTCGATGCCTTCGAAGCCTTCCGCGAGCAGGGCGTCGGCGGCGAGGCGGGGACGCGCGTGTGGATGCGGGAGCTGAGCGGGCTCCTGCTGGAGCCGCCGGCGGTGGAGCTGCTGCGGGTAGCGGAGGCGTCGACCTCCGGCTAACCGGATGTGCATCGCCCGCACGCAGGCGACGCCGACGCGGCGTCGCGGTAGGCGACGCGGTGGACGTCCACGATGCCGGCGACGTGCTCCTTGTCGTGCCGTTCGTGAACTCGGGAGAGGGGCCGCGCCCTTGGGCCGTGCCTGGGAGGACCCGCATGCCCCGCCGCGCCACGCGCTGGCTCGTCCTGGTGCTTGCGGCCTGGGGGCTCGCTCAGAACCCGGTGGCGGCCCAGGTCGCCCGTCCGGGTAGCCCCGGCCTCGGCGACCCCTACTTCCCGCAGATGGGCAACGGCGGCTATGACGTCCAGCACTACACCATTGAGATGACCATCGACGTCGCGAGGAATACCGTCACGGCGACCACGGCGATCGCGGCGCGGGCGACGCAGCACCTCTCCGCCTTTACGCTCGACTTCACCGGTCCTCCGATCTCCCGACTCGAGGTCGACGGCACGGGGGCGAGATACGACCGCACCGGCGGCGAATTGACCATCACGCCGCCAGCTCATCTCTCCGAAGGCACGGCGTTCGTCACGGTCGCCTATGCCGGAGCGCCGGGGCACGGCGGCGAAGGGCCGTTCGGCGGTGGCTGGAGGACCGGCGACGACGAGATCTTCGTCTTGGGCGAGCCGAGCGGCGCCGAAACCTGGTACCCCGTCAACGGCCATCCGTCGGACAAGGCGACCTACACGCTGCGAATCACCGTCCCCAAGCCCTACGACGTGGCCTCCAGCGGCAGGCTGCTGCGCATAACCGATGACGGCGACCGGCGGACGTTCCTCTGGGAAACCCGGGACCCAGTCGCGAGCTACCTGGTCGCCCTCCATATCTCGCCGACTTGGACGAGACGACGGCCGTCGGGCCGAGAGGCCTCCCGATTCGCAACTATTTCGCCCACGCAATCTCGGCATCGGACCGCGCTTCCTTCGATCGGTTGCCCGCCATGATTGCCTACTTCGAATCGGCGTTCGGGCCGTACCCGTTCGAGGCGTACGGTGCCACGGTCGTCGACGAGGCCTTCGGCGCGGCGCTCGAGACGCAGACGATGTCGACCCACAGCCGGGGACGCCGTGGCCGAGTCGGTCGTCGTCCACGAGCTCGCGCATCAGTGGTTCGGTGACAGCGTCGGGCTGGAGCGCTGGCAGGACATCTGGCTGAACGAGGTTCGCAACGTACGCGGAGTAGCTCTGGACGGAGCACACCCGCGGTGGGTGCGCAGGACGAGACCCTCCGCCGATGGTACGCCGTGCTCGCCGCGCGCGACCGGCTGCACGACCCCTCGACGCTGACGGCGATGAACGGGCACGAGCTCATCAACGTGGTGCTCGCCGCCTTCCCCGGGGCTCATCTCGCGGCGGGAAGCGCTGTCCGCGCTCGGTGTGGCGGCGGCGGCGGAGCTGGAGCACATCCCCGCCGCCGAGGCGCTGCCGCAGTTGCGGCTGCCGCCGCAGGCACTCCAGCCGGTCACGGTCGGCGACCCCGGCCCAGACGGCCTATTCCGGGGGTGATCTACCTGCGGGGCGGGTTCACGCTCCACGCGCTCCGCCTCCGCTTGGGCGACGAGACATTCTTCCGGACGCTCCGGATCTACACCGACCGGTACCGCTACGGCACGGTGACGACGCGCGACTTCATCGTCACCGCCGAGATCGTGAGCGGCCAGGACCTCGACGCCTTTTTCGACGCCTGGCTCTATCAAACGAAGCTGCCCCCGATGCCGGAGCTCGGCCTCGAGCCGGAGCGCTGACCAGCGACGCACCTGCCGTGCGCAATGTGGGTTGGCGTGGGACACCGAGGGGGATGTCGATCCGGTCCAGCAGGGGGCCGGAGGCGCTTCTGGGAGCGGGCAATGGCCGAGGCGGCGCAGCGGCACTCCCGGACCGGATCGCCAAAGGAGCCGCACGGACACCCGTGCGTGTAGCAAGCGGCGGGCTTCGCTGGCCCGCATCCACCGCGTTGCCGGGGTGCGCCACCGGGGGTGATGCCCGAGGGTGGCGTCCTCGACCTTGCGACGAGCGTCCCGTCGCTCGTCACCATCCTCAGCCGCCGATTACCGCGGCCGTCGACTTCCGGGCGCAGACGCCGGCGGCCGCCGAGTCTGCCAGCGTGGCGACAGGCGGACGGGCTCGGGGGAACCCGACCCCGAGCCCGCCGCGTGGATGCAATGGGCCGAGACTAGGAGACCGGCATGCCCTCGGCGTCGACGAAGGTCGTGTACGGCTCGTCGGTCTTGAACAGGCGGGCCTCCCAGAGGACGGTCGGCCCCTCGGCGGCGTTCCAGCCGGTGTGGGCGGTGTGCGCCGCGAAGTGGTCGAAGGCCACGCAGTCGCGCGGCTGCAGGACGGTCTCCGTGCCGGCGGCCAGCGGCTCCGCCGCCGCGGGCGTCCCCGCGCCTTGGGCCCGGCTCACCGTGGCCGTGCCGTGCTGGAGGGAGAAGCCGAGGGCGCCGGCCTGGACGCAGACGACGATGGCGGTCGGGTGGGTGTGGCTCGTCGCGTAGGCGTCCGGTTCCAGCACGACCTCGGCCAGGACCAACCGGTGGCCGGGGGCGACGGCGGGGTCGATCCCGCCGAGGACGGCGCTCTGGAACCCGACGGACCCGGGGGCGGCGTCGGGCGGCGGCTGGGCGCCGCGGGCGGCGGCGCTGAGCCCGACCGCGCCGAGCAGCACCGCGATCCATGCCACGGCGACCAGGACTTTCGGCCGTCGCAAAGTGGTCATGCGGCCTCCATTTCGCTACGCCCTTCCGCCCATTGTGCCTCCGACGTCGGCGGCGATGGCGGCGAGGGGCACGGCGCCATGGTGCGCGTCGGTGCGGCGATGCGCATCCCCATCGATGGGGATTCGCGGCAGAGGCACGATGGGTTCGCCGTCCCCATTAATGGGGAGACGGTGGGGAGCGCTCCCAGCCAACGCGAGGGACGCGGCGACGGTCAGGCGAGGCCGTGGCGGACGGCCCAGGCGGCGACGGCGGCGCGGGAGTCGAGGCCGAGCTTGGCGAGGATGTTGCTGACGTGGCTGATGGCGGTGCTTGGGCTGACGAAGAGGGCGTCGGCGATCTCCCGGTTGGACCGCCCGGCGGCGATCAGCCGGACGACGTCGACCTCCCGCGGCGACAGACCGCCGGGTGCGGCCGGGGCGCCGGCTTCGGTCGGGTCGGGGCGTTCGGCCAGCGCCGCCAAGAGGGCCTCGGCGTCGGCCCGGGCGCCATCGAAGGGCAGCGCCGCGCCCGCCGCCCACGCCGCGGCAAACGCCTGCTCGCCGAGGGCCGCGCAGGCAATGGAGGCGGCGCGCTCGCTCCGCGTCCGTTCCTGGGGCGACGCCGCGTAGCCGAGCTCCTCCCCCAAGGCGGCGGCGGCCCCGAGGAGCCGGACCGCCGCGTCCGGTCGCTCCCCCGCCGCCGCCAGCCGCCCGGTCCCGGCCACGGCGGCGACGATGCACTCCCGGCTCCCGGTCTCGTCCCAAAGCCGCAGGCACTCGGCGTAGTGGCCGGCGGCCGCGGCGATGTCTCCGCGATCCGCCTCGACCCCGCCGAGCGCCAGCAACCCGCTCGAAATGTCGTACGGGGTGCCTTCGCGCCGGACCAAGCCGAGCGCTTCCATCAGCAGATCCCGCGCGCGATCGGCGTCGCCTCGTTCGACCGCGGCCATGCCCTCGCGTGCCCGGACAAAGGCGAGCCCCTTGGGGTCGCCCAGACGCTCGAAGATCGCCGTCGCCTCCGTGACCGCCCGCTCGATCCGGGCGGCGTCAGTCCGGGCGTCGAGCATGGTCGCGAGCAGCATCAGGTTGCGGCCGACCACCAGGTCGTAGCCCAAAGCCCGCCGCAGCGCGATGGCCTCCTCCACGAAGGCGGCCGACAGCACGCCGCCGACGTCTCGATCGAGCAACGCGAGCTTGACCAAAGCCGTCGCACGGGCTGCGGGGGCGGTCCCATCGTCCCGAGCGAGCGCCCGGCGCACCCAGCCGCGTCCCTCGACGCGGTAGCTGCGGTAGTGCCACAGCCCGCCGAGCGCCGCAGCGAGCCGCAGGAACCCCGCGCGATCGTTCGCCCCCTCCAACCACGCCAGCGCCGCCCGCAGATTGGCCAGCTCGGCTTCCAGGCGATCCAGCCACGGTTTGTGCTCCGGCCCGCCCCAGATCGCGGGGTCGGCCCGCTCGGCCAGCGCCACGAAGAACGCCGCGTGCGCCCGCCGCGCCGCGTCCGCCTCGCCGCTCGCCTCCAGCCGCTCCAGCGCGAACTCGCGCGCAGTCTCCAGCATCCAGTAGCGCGGCCCGCCGTCCGGCCCCGTCCCCTGCCTCAGCAGGCTCTTGGCCACCAGCGAGGCGACCCCGTCCAGCACGTCGAGCCCGCGGTCCCCCGGCGCGCCCGCGACGGCCTCGGCCCCCTCCAGCGTGCAGCCACCGGCGAACACGGCCAGCCGCCGGAAGAGGGCCTGCTCCGCCGGCGCCAGCAGGTCGTGGCTCCAGGCGATGGTCGCTGCCATCGTCCGCTGCCGCGCGGGCAGGTCGCGCGCGCCGCCGGTCAACAGCGGCAGGCGGCGGTCAAGCCGAGCCAACAGGGTGGCCGGGGGCAGGTGGGCGACGCGGGCCGCGGCCAGTTCGATCGCCAGTGGCAACCCGTCGAGCCGCCGGCAGATCGCGGCGACAGCAGGCAGATCGGCGTCCCTCTCGACGAAGTCGGCACGAGCGGCTTGGGCGCGTGCGACGAAGAGGCGCACCGCCTCGGACGCGGCCAGCTCCGCGGCCGGGCGGTCGAGGTCGGGCAGGGCCAACGGCGGCACCGCGACGACCCGCTCCGCCGACAGGCGCAGCGGCTCGCGGCTGGTCGCCAGCACCTTCAGGCGGGGGCAGCCGGCGAGCAGCTCGACCACGAGCGGGGCAGCCTTCACCACCTGCTCGAAGTTGTCGAGCAGCAGCAACAGGTGCCGATCGCGCAGCGCCGCCGCCAGGCGCTCGCCGATCGGCCGGTCGCTCGCCTCCCGGACGCCGAGCGCCCGGGCGACGGTCGGGCCGACGAGGTTCGGGCCGGCGATCGGCGCCAGGGACACGACCGCGACGCCGTCGCCAAACGCGGCCGCCAGCTCCTCGGCGACCCGCAGCGCCAGGCGGGTCTTGCCGACGCCGCCCGGCCCGGTCAGGGTCGCCAGGCGGACATCGGGACGGCGCAGCAGAGCCACGAACTGCTCCACCTCCCGCTCACGGCCGACGAAGGAGGTCAGCGGCGCCGGCAAGGGCGCCGTGACCTGATCCCGGTGATGGAGCGGGATCGGGGACACCGGCTGGGGGAAGCGTTGGTCGGCGGGCGTCGGGTCGGCCACGGGCGGCTCCTGCGGCGGTCGCGGCAGATGTGCCGTTATCATGGGGACCACGCCACTACGCGTCAACTGCCGGCCGGCGATAAACCCGCACCAACAGGTTCATCGCCGACCTGCTGGTGGCAGCGATGAACCCGTGTCCGTGCGGCTACTTTGGCGACCCGGTTCGGGAGTGCCGCTGCGCCGCCTCAGCCATCGCCCGCTATCAGAAGCGCATCTCCGGGCCCCTGCTGGACCGGATCGACATCCACCTCGATGTCCCGCGCATCGAGTACGAGAAGCTCGCCGAGAAGCGCGCCGGCGAGCCGTCGGCCGCCGTGCGGGGGCGGGTCGAGGCAGCGCGCGAGGCGCAGCGGCACCGCTTCGCCGGGACGGGACTGGTGACCAACGTCGACATGGGGCCTCGCGAGTTGCTCGTCCACGCGGCCCTAGACGAGGCGGGCGAGGGGCCGATGAAGGCGGCGGTCAAGCAGTTGCACCTCTCGGCTCGCTCCTACCACCGCGTCCTAAAGCTGGGCCGCACCATCGCCGACCTCGCAGGCGAGGCGAGCGTCGCCACTCACCACGTGGCCGAGGCGCTCCAGTACCGGCCGCGCCAGCTGGCGATCTAGCGCTCCGGAGTCACGTCGCCCCGCTTTCGGCGTTCCTCAACAGATGCCACGTGCGGCTATGCCCGCCCAGGCGGACGCTTGAGGCAGCGGGGGACCGTTGTGCGGTTGACGCAAGCCCGGTAAATCGCCATCATGCAGGGGCAAAATGCATCTTATGGAAGGTGGACGGCTCCATGCCGAGCGTTTCACCCGCCCAGCGGCCCCGAACGTCGCTCCTCCCACCACCGTCGGTCGGGCGGGATGAGACCGCCCGCTTGCCGACCGCCCTTACCCCGCTACTGGGACGGGAGCACGAGGTTGGGGCAGCGGGCCGTCTGCTGCTGCGGCCCGATATCCGTCTCCTCACCCTGACTGGGCCTGGCGGCGTCGGCAAGACCCGGCTCGGCCTCGAGATCGCGCGCGAGCTGGGGGGCGCGTTCGCCGACGGAGCTTGGTTCGTTTCCCTCGCCTCCATCAACGACCCTGATCTGGTTGCTCCGACGATCGCACAAACACTCGGCGTGCTGAAAATCGGCAACCGTCCTCCGGTCGAGGCGTTGCAAGCGTACCTCGAGGAGAAGCAACTCGTGCTTCTCCTGGATAACCTGGAACACGTCCTTGAGGCGGTCCCTATGGTCGCCGACCTGCTGGCGGCGTGCCCAGAGCTAAAGATTCTGGCGACCAGCCGTGCGGCATTGCGCCTCTCCGGCGAGCAGGAGTTCCCGGTACCGCCCCTCGGATTGCCGGACCCCGAACGCCCCCTGCCCGCCGTGGAGGTGGCCGAGTGCGGAGCGGTTCGCCTCTTCGTCGCCCGGGCGCAGGCCGTTGGGCCGGACTTTGCCCTGACCGAGGCGAACGCTCAGACGGTGGTGGCGATCTGCCACCGCCTGGACGGTTTGCCCCTAGCCATTGAGCTGGCGGCCGCGCGCGCCCGCCTCCTCCCACCGGCAGCGCTGCTAGCGCGGCTGGAGCGGCGGCTACCACTGTTGACTGGCGGGGCGCGGGACCTGCCTGAGCGGCAGCGGACGCTGCGCGACGCCATCGCCTGGAGCTACGACCTTCTACCCCCGACCGAACAGGCACTCTTCCGCCGCCTCGCCGTCTTCGTCGGCGGCTTTGAGCTGGAGGCCGCCGAGGAACTGTGCGGCCGGTGGATGGTGGGCGACGGATCCACCGCAATCGACCCAGAGACGCCGCCCCTCGGGTCCAATGGTTCATGCGGAGACATCCTCGGCGGCATCGCGACCCTGGTCAACGGTAGCCTGCTCCAGCGGCTCGAGGCACCGACGGGCGAGTCCCGCTTTGGCATGCTGGAGACGGTCCGCGAGTTCGGTCTGGACCGACTGGCGGCGAGCGGCGAGGAGGATGAGGCGCGGCGCCGGCACGCGGCGTGGTGCCTGGCGCTCGCCGAGGCGGCGGAGGAACCGGTCCACGGCCCGGACCAGGGGGCCTGGCTTGATCGGCTGGAGCGCGAGCACGACAACGTGCGGGCAGCGCTCGCCTGGTCGCTGCAGCCCAGTCATGCGGACCCGGATCTCGGGCCACGCCTCGCCGCCGCCCTCTGGCTGTTCTGGGCCAAGCGGAGCCACGTGAGCGAGGGCTGCACCTGGCTGGAGCGGGAACTGGAGCGAGCCGGGGAGGTATCCGACCCGGTCCACGCCAAGGCGCTCCTTGCCGCGGGCGCGCTTGCCGGGTTGCACGGCGACCTGCCGCGCGCCGTCGCCCGATTGGAGGCGAGTCTGGCGCTCTGGCGGCAGATCGGAGCCACTCGCGGCATTGCGAGGGCGCTCAATCTCCTCGGGACCGCAGCCTTCGACGTGGCCGACTACGATCGGGCAAGGCCGTTGTTCGAGGAGGAGCTCACGCTGTACCGCGAGCAGGAGGACCGGCAGTGGATCGGCTTGGCCTCGAGCCAGCTCGGCGTGACGCTGGTTCACCTCGGGGACCAGGAGCGGGGACTGGCGCTCTGCGGGCAGGGACTGGGGCACCAGCGCATCGTCGGCGGGCGGTGGGGAGTAGCCCTCGGCCTTGTGTACCTGGCCGACGCGCTGGCTCGTGGTGGCGAGCGCGCTCGAGCCGCCAGCCTCTACCTGGAGTGCCTGCGTGGGTCCTCCTCGTACGGTGATCCGTGGAACGCCGTCTGGTCCCTCATTGGTCTGGCCGATTTGGCACGGGAGGAAGGGCAAGCGGAGCGAACTGCCTGCCTGGCCGCAGCGGCGGAGGTACTCCAGGAAGCGCTTGGCGTCGTGCTCCCGCCGTACTACCGGGAGCGGTTCGAGCGCGCGACCGTGGCGGCCCGCCGGACGCTGGGCGAAGCGGCATTCGCAGCGACGTGGGCCAGGGGGCGGACAATGACACCCACGGAGGTGGTCGCCGCCGGGGCGTCGCTGCAATGCTCCTCAGGGCCGGCCGAAACGGGTGCCCGGGAGCGGTCCGGACAGATGGGACTGACGGCTCGGGAGCGGGAGGTCCTCCGCCTGCTAGCCGACGGCCGCTCCGACCGGGAGATCGCCCAGACCCTGTTCGTCAGCCGGCGCACCGCCACCACCCATGTCGCCAATATCCTCGCCAAGCTGGGCGTCAGCTCGCGCGCGGCCGCCGCGGCTCATGCTATCCGGGGCGGCCTCGTCTAGCTCGATGCCCACACCGCTCATGCCTCGTCCGTCGGTCGACCTGGCTCCGGTGTCGCCACGCGGCGTGCGAAGCCTCTGATCCTCATAGTGCGACCAACACGGCAAGGACGAGGCGTGATTTCATAGCGAAAAACCGGCCATGTCCCGGCACTTCTTGCGACCCGGCAAGCGCGCTGCCGGAGCGTCTGGGCGTGAGGCCGGGCGCGAGCCTCGGCGGGTGCCATCCGGACGCGCCGTGCGCCCCGGCACGTCCGCCGGTCCGAGCTTAGCCGAGCCCTCGGGTGGGCAACCAGCCGAGCGGGACAAACAGGTGCGGCACGTCCCGCCGGTATCGGCGGAACGGCTCGCCGTAGGCCCGCTCGAGCCGGCGCTCCTCGTGCCAGGAGCCGAGGACCATGTACGCCGCGCCGGCCAGTCCGACGATTGCCCACTTGACCGTCATCGTCGGGGAGAGCCACCACACGACCAAGGGCAACGCGTTGTTGGGGTGACGGCAAAGCCGGAACGGACCCCGCCAGCCAAGGTCCGGCCCCGCCGACGGCGGGTGCTGTGCAACCATGGGCGGCCCGACCGGGCGGCCCGCCACTAGGTCCATGAGCTGGGGCACCCCGGCGAAGCGGGCGGGCCCGACATGGAGCATCACGGCGCCCGTGCCGAACACCCCGAGCACCTGTCCAGCCATCATCAATGCGCGCGGCCCGCCGCTCACACGGTAGAGACCACGGTCCGGCAACCGCCAGAGGTAGCCAGCGAGTAGACCAGTCGAGGCGGCCGCCACGGTGACGTACGCTCCCCGGTACAGTCCGTCGGCCAGTCGGGGTCCGGCCAGCGAGCGCACCACGCGCTTCGCCGGCACGGCCGCGAGCAGGCTGTGGGCAACGGCGAACAGCGCCAGCGCGGCGAGCGACCGAATGACGATCGAGCGGGACACGAGCGGCCACCTCCAGGGCGACTTGCCGATCGCGACGGTCGGCACGCCGCTCCCCGCACGCGGCCTGCCAGGCGCGTGGGAGTGAAGAACGGGAACTATCGAACTCCGGTTGCGCGCGGGCGGTGCCCGGTGTAGCGTGCGTCGCACCGGCCGCCCCGGCGGCGCCGTCCAGACTGAGCGTGGAGGAGCGCCGTGGACCCACTCGACCCACCGCTCACCTACCGGCTTGAGCACCGACGCGCGGGGGCGTGCGCGGTGCTGGCCCGGGAGGCCACCTACGCCGCCGTCGTCGCGCGGGTCCTCCCGCTGGCGGTCGAGCTGCGAAACCTGGGGGCGGAGGGAGAGCTGGTGGTCGTGGAGGAAGCCTTCGGCACCGACGTGGCCCGGCACCCGCTCTGGCCGCCGGACGTCCCCTTTGAGGCGTATCACCCGCGGCCGGAGTCACCCGACGCGTGAGTGTCCCGGGGCCATCGCCGGTGGGATGCGCGGGTTCCCAGACGGGTCGTTGGAAGCAACCGGGGATCGACACATCAAGCCGATCGCGCGCCCGATCGTTGCTGCTCGCTTTGGTGCGTGGTTCTCTTCCACTCGACATCCGGCGGAGCGCCCGGACGCGCTACGCTCCCCGTCCCGCTAGCGTCTGGAACACGCGCTCGACCGCCGCCTCCCCTCGTACCTCGGCCTCGTCGGCGCGGTGCAAGAAGGTCGCTGCCAACCCGGCGTCGGCCATGAGCCGGGCGTTGCCCCGGACGTTGAGCAAGGCGCCGCGCAGCGCGGCGCGGCCGAGGTGCGCGCCGATCGCAGCGTCGGCGAGCACCTGCTTGTTGCCGAGACGGGCAATCCGCTCGAGGCCGTCCGCCATCTCGACGCACGCCTCCACCACGGCGAGGGGCACCTCCGCGGCGCCGACCAGCGCTTCCTGCATCGCGGCGCGTCGCCGGGTCTTGTCGGCTTCCGTCACCCTCGGCAGGACAGACGCCGTCGCGTACCGGCCATACGCGGTTTCGTCCGCGGCGGCGAGTGCGAGCAGGCGCGTCCGCAGGGCGGCCGCCCGCTCCAGCGCCGGGCGGAGCTCCCCTTCCGCCTCCGACGCGCCGGACCGGCCGAGCGTGAGGTTACCGACCATCTCGGCGAGGGCCGCACCGAGCGCGGCGACTACGGCGACCACGCTCCCGCCGCCGGGCGTAGGTCGGCCCGCCGCCACGGCGGCGACGTAGGCGGCCACACCACCCCCCCTCGGCGCGTCCTGGACTTCACCTCCGTCGAGTGTCTCCGGCGATCCGGAGGGAGGTGGGTCCGGCAGCTTGCTCACTGTTCCTCGGCTCGGCCCGCGGCCGGTAGACGCAGTCAGGACGTTCGGGCGCGTCCCATCGCCAGACATTCGGTAAGGACACCGCGAGACGTGCCCGTCCCCAACACTACCCTAGGCTTCACGCCGACGGGGCACCCGGTCGGTCCCTCGCCGGAGCTTCCCGCTGCGCTCGCTAAACCCATCCCGTTGGCTTGAAGCGCGGCACGTCACCGACGCGGCGGTCGCTCGGAGGCCATACGCTTCCCTCACGCGGGGCGTTGTGACGCGGACTGATCGCTCGCCGCTCGGTCGAGCGCCGGCCGTCTACCCGCTGACCGTCGGTCATTGCTCGGTGATCGGTGAGGGCGCTGTGGCGAACAGCGCCTCCAACTCGCGGACGAAGCGCTCGTCGTCGGTGAACTCCACCCGATAGGCCGCTTCGTCGCTCGTCGGCGCGGACGGGAGGACAAAGCGGACCCATCCCTCCTCCGCGCCGCGCAGCAGCAGGTCGGTGACGCGGGCCTCGAAGCGGTTGTAGGGCAGGTCCGGGGCGAGGACGCGATAGTACCGTTCGCCCATCCCGTTGCGGGTCCAGATCAGTCGCACCAGTTGTCGGTGCTTGGTACGCAGATCGGAAGCAACCAGCTCGTTCGCCATCACGCCGCGGACGATCGCGGAGAGGCGTCCCATCTCCCGGGTTGGCCCGCCGCAGACCGGGCAGACGGCGTCCGGTGCCTCGGCGTGGCCGTAGCTGCGGCGGCCAGACATCGCACCAGAGATACGATTTGGGACTCTTCGGAGCGGCCTTCGCGTTGGTCACGGCGAGCATCTCCTCACGCCGCTCGAACGGTGCGTCCTCTCGCCCGGATGGAGTCGATTGACCCGCCGCCGGGTAATGGTCAGGGCCGATGCCAAACCGATGGAGGCGGCGAGCGAGCGCCTGGCGTCGGATGCCGCGCTCCTCAAACCGGTCGGCACTGCCGCCGAGGCCGGTGTTGACGGCGCCCGGGTGCTCCCCGGTGCGGTCGGCCCAGACCTGAACGCGGTGCGTGAGCCAGATGCCGCCGAGCATCAGCACCACGGCGAGGACAACCTCGACCGTGTCTGCCAGAACCCCGAAGTCGGCCAGGTTGCGTACCAGCATGGCTCGTCGTCTCCTCGGCTGTCGCTTCCCGCTATTGGACGATCAATTGTCCCGTCATCAGCAGCTCGTGGCCCGGTACCGTGCAAACGTACTCGTACGTCCCCGGGGGCGCCGTCAGCGGGGGCGCCGCCACCGTCTGACTCGCCGGCATGTCGACCTTGTAACCGAGCGCCTCGATCGTGAAGTTGTGCACGGTCGGGTCGGTGTTGACCAGCGAGAACGTCACCGGCGTGTTGGCCGGGATGGTCAGCTCCTTTTGCACCCACTGGATGTTCTTGGCCTCCACCGTCACCGGCGCGCCCGCTGCCGGCGCGGCCCCCGGCGGCAGCGGGTGGAGCGGACGCCTCCGCGGCGGGTGGGTTATCGGGAGCGGGGGCCGGGGCGGCGGCCTCGGCCGAGACGATCAGTTTCCCGGTCATCAGCAGTTCGTGGCCCGGCACGGTGCAGACGTACTCATAGGTACCCGGCGGCGCGGTGAGCGGTGGCGACTGCGTCGTCGTGCTCGCCGGCATATCGACCGCGAAGTTGAGGGCGTCGATGGTGAAGTTGTGACCCGTCGGGTCGCTGTTCACCAGACTGAAGACCACCGGGGTGTTGGCTGGGATGGTGAGCTCCTTCTGCACCCACTGGATATTCTTGGCCTCGACGGTCACCGGCGGGGCGCCCGCGGCGGCGGGCGGGGCCTGCGGCTGTCCGGTCTGCGCGTCACTGGCGGGCGAGGCGACGGGGACGCCGCCTGCCCGGACCCGATGTCCTCCTGGGCGGCGGCGCGCTGCCCGGTCGCCGCCGCGGCGGCGACCGGGGGCGGTTGGGGCGTTGGGTAGCCGCCGTAGGTCTCGATTGCCTCGTTGTAGACCTCGTCCCAGTCGACGTTCTGGATCATCAGGATGAGCTCTTCGATCTGCTCATCGTTGAGGCGGTTGTCGCCCTCGATGCCCCAAGCCGGCATCTGGCCGCGGCCATAGTGAAGCACGTCGTGGATGGCGTCGTAGCGTTGCTTGCGAATGGTCGGGTCCTGGCTCTGGTTGAGCTCCTGGGCTCGCCGCCCCGCCTCAGTCATCCCACCGAGTGGTAGGCCAATCCGGCCGGTGCCCTGCTCGCCCGGTGTCGTCAGTCCCTCGCCGCCCGGGCCGTGGCAAGCCACGCAGTTGGCGATGTAGGTGTCGATGGCGCGCTCGATGGCGACCTCTTCCTGCTCGTCCAGCTCGTCGTCGCGGCGGTTCCCCTCATTCGCCAATAAGACGACGAGGAGCGTGGCGAGCGCCACCAAGCCCACGATGACGGTCGTCGCCAGCTTCTGGACTGCCCCCACGCTCGCGCTCCCCTGCTACCCGCCGTCCGCCCGCGCTTATGCCTGGTACGGGACCGCCTGCTCCGGCGCGTACGCCGAGCGCTGAATGCCGTCTGGCGAGGTCTGGACGTGGACCGTGCCGTCGGCGTCCACCCGCACCGCGAAGAGGTCCATCGGCCGCGGCGCGGGACCACCGGTCCGCTCGCCGTTGTAGTTGTACTGGCTGCCGTGGCACGGGCACTGATACGCGGTCGGCGCGTCGGGCGGGCCGACCCACGGCACCTTGCACCCGAGATGCGGGCACTTGGTGTACATCGCAAGCAGCCCGTCCTGGTTGTGGGCCAGGAAGAACCGTCCCTCGGTCGACTCGAACGGCGGGGCGCCGACAGCCGGCACCTCCGAGGGGGGCACGGCGATCTCACTGCCGAAGGCGCCGGTCTTGTTCGGCCACCAGAACCAGAGGAACCCGCCCACCGCCTCCGCCAGCACGACCCCTGTCGCGCCGAGAGCTGCATTGCGCACGAACGAGCGACGGGTGGCCCGCCGCCCGGTGCGCGACGGAGCGACGTGCAGCCGGGCTAGCAGCGCCGCCAGGCGCGCCACGGCCCCTCCGAGGACCAGGCCCAGGATGGTGCGGAAGACCGGGATCATAGGGTACCGTCCTTATCCTGCCTTATCTTGCGTCGCGGTCTCGACCGGCATGGGTTCGGACCGCACTCGGTGGCTAATGGTGCTCCAGCGGCAGATCCCATGGCCAATACAGGTCCTGGCCCGGGCCGCGGAACGACGTGCCGCTAATCGTGAGCACGATGTAGGTGACGACGAAGCCGGTGAAGAGGGCGATGATCATCTCCCGCCGGGTCGGCCGGAAGATGCGCTGCACAAGACCCACCAACAGGACGATGAAGAAGAGCATGATCGCGGTCGGCAAGGCCTGGTTGTAGATGTACTCCGGCGCTCCCACCTCGTCCTTGAGGAATGCACCGATCCCGAAGTTGGTGCGCTTTGGACCAACAACCTCGTCAAGGTAGATCAGCGCCGCCTGCACGACCACGGTGTAGAGGGCGGTGAAGCCGATGATGCGGCGGCCCTTGGCCGAGGTGCCAAGGATGCCAACCCCGAGCGGGCTGCGATCGATGTAGGGAATGGCGGCGATGGCGCCGAGCGCGATCGTCGGCACGATCACCCCCGCCAGGCCCGCGTTCATGTGCAGGAGCAGCTCCTGCAGGTTGAGGAAGTACCACGGCGCCTTGGAGGGGTTCGGCGTCTGGTTGGGGTTCGCCCGCGCCGTTAGCGGCGCGTTGACGAGCACGGAGAGCGCGACCAGCAGCAGGAGGAAAACGGTCGCCGAGACTGCCTCGACCACCACCAGCGAGGGCCAGACCATCACCTCGTCTTCGGCGAGGTCGGTCGGGCGGGCCATCGCCCGGCCACGAACCAGCTCCAGCAATCGCTGACGCTTCGCCTCGTCGATGGGGGCGTACCCCTGTCCCGGTTGTCGCTCCGCGAGCTCAGCCATATCCGCTCTCCCCGCGCGTTACATCGTTACGCCGTCTAGGGGAAGGACGCAGCACGCAGCGCCCCTACCGTTCTTCCGACCGCGGCCTAAAGCGGCCCCGAGATGCCGCCGTCCTTGCGAATCCGCCAGAAGTGGACCGCCATCAAGAAGGCAGCCACGAGTGGCAGGAAGATGACGTGCAGCGTGTAGAACCGCAGCAGCGCATTCTGCCCGATCGTGTAGTCGCCGACGAGGAGGAAGTTCACGTACTGGCCGAGGAAGGGCGCCGCGCCGCCGATGTTTGTGCCGACCGTGATCGCCCAGAGCGCCAGCTGGTCCCACGGCAGGAGGTAGCCGGTGAAGGAGAGGAGGAAGGTGGTCACCAGCAGCAGCACGCCGACCACCCAGTTGAACTCCCGCGGTGGCTTGTACGACCCGGTGTAGAAGACGCGGCACATGTGGAGAAAGACGGCGATGACCATCCCTTGGGCCGCCCAGCGGTGCATGTTCCGCATCAGCTGGCCGAAGGTAACGCTTGCCTCAATGTCCTTCATGCTCTGGTACGCACCCGCCTCGGAGGGGAGGTAGTAGAACATCAGGAGGACGCCGGTCATGACGAGGACGAGGAACATGAAGAACGACAGGCCGCCCAGGCAGAAGGTGTAGGTCACCTTCGTGGCGTACCGCTTGATCTTCACTGGGTGGATATGGAGGAAGACGTTGCTGGCGATGATCAGCGCCTGGTTGCGCTGGGTATCCGGGTAGCCATGCCGGACGACTGACCGCCAGAGCGCCGACCCCGTAATGCGGTCGGCCAGCGTCTGCTCCCGCCTCATGCCCGCCCTCCTTGCTTCCCGTGCCCGGCCCGTGTCCCGTGGTTCCTGGTTCTGGTTGATCGACCCGCCGTCGTGGTCGGGCGGTTGTCGAAGCTCCGGCCCGTCGTCCTCCGGTGCCCGTATTGTGGGCCGGACCCCAGAGGCGGTCAAGGCATCGGCTCCGCAAGCGGAATGGATGCACGTCGAGACCGGCACGGCCGAGGTTCCTGGACGCGGCACCCCAGGTCCACCCGCGATGCCTCACTTGCGCGTCGTCATCGCCTTGCCGGGTCGAAACCAGGAACGACAACGTGCTCAACCGCCTGCCGTCCTCCTCCCGGGCGTCCTCCGCGCCGACTTCCTCGTACAGCGACACGGCGTTCCCAGGGCATCGCGTGGCGTCAAGAGCGACGCTCGGGCAGCCACGCGGCGGAGTCACAGACCCGCTGACGTAACCCGTTCGTCCCGACTGGCGAGAGCCGTGACCAAACCGTGACACACCCGCCGCACGCTCGCGGCACTTGCCGCCTACTCTGAGGATGTGCACGGGGATACCACCCGCCGCCGCCGGACCGAAAGAGCGCACCGCCATGAATCACCATCCCACGCTCACGTACCTCGTCGGCGCGGCCCGCCAGCGGGATTTTCTCGCGGGGGCCGAGCACTACCGCCGGGCCGGGTACGGCCGCACGCGCCGCCTTCCGGCCGTGACGGTCCCCGTCGCGCTCCGCTGGCCTGTCCGAATGACCACGCCTCGCGCCGGCGGTCGCCTCCAACCAGCTGATTCACTCTAATGGCCGCTCGCCCACTTCTTGCCCGCGCCGCCGTTCCGGGCGCGTAGCGACCCCTCCCTCCCCTCCCTTCCCTGGAGGCCGCGCAGCCCTCACCGGCGCGCGGCCTCCACCGTTGTCCTCCGCCACCTACCCGCGTCACCGGTCATCGGACCACGTCGCAGGACACACGAAGGGCCGGTGCTTCCACACCGGCCCGTCTGTCTGCTGCGTTCGGTGGGCGCGACAGGACTCGAACCTGTGACCTCGCGGATGTGAACCGCGCGCTCTAACCAACTGAGCTACGCGCCCTCTGGAGGCCGGAGTATAGCAGTTTCCCGGCGGGGAATGCGGTTCACGCGCCGCCGTCCGGGAGGAGCGCGACGCACTCTACCTCGACCAAGACGCCGAGCGGCAGCCGTGCAACCTGGACGGTGCTCCGCGCCGGCGGTGACCCCTCGAACGACCGACCGTAGACCTCGTTGAACGCCGGGAAGTCGTCCATGTTCGCCAGAAAGCAGGTGGTCTTCGTCACCCGGTCGAAGCCCGATCCGGCGGCCGTCAGGATTGCGCCGAGGTTGCGCATCACCTGCTCCGTCTGGGCCGTGATGCCACCCGGGACCACTTGCTTCGTCGCCGGGTCGAGCGGGATCTGGCCGGCCGTGAACAGAAAGCCATTCGCTTTGATTGCCTGCGAGTAGGGGCCGATTGCCGCCGGGGCGTGCTCGGTGGCGACGGCTTCCAGGGCCGATCGAGCCGGGTCCGCGCCCAAGGGTCGCCTCCTTCCGTCCGTGCTCGCCACGCCGGCGCCGCGTCGGTCGCGGCGCATCGGCGGATGTCCCGACCACGCGGTCGTTCCATGGCCGGGGTCGCGGCAGTCTAGCAACGTCGCGTCATCGCGGCAAAGCCACCCCTCCCCAGTTGGTAATAGGGGCGATACCCCGCCGCCTCACCACTCGCGGAACCGGCCGTCGCGCCACCGCGGCGGTGTACGAGCGCCGTCCGCTATACGGGACCCGCTCCAATCACCTTCGTCCGCTTGGGAGACGGCATGGCCGCCACCGCCCGCCTCGATCTGGATCATGGTTTCCCGGCGCCCAGCACCGGCGGGCAACGCGCGGCCGCTAGGGTCGCCCGCGCGGACACCGCGGCCTTCTTCGTCGTGGCGGTGTTCGTTCTCGCCGGGGCGGTGGGTCTCGGACTCTACGCCTCCGCCCACGCCGACCGGATCTACGAAGGCGTCGAAGTCGCCGGGGTTCGCGTCGGCGGCATGACGCAGGCAGAGGCTCGCGCCGCACTCGAGGCCAGGTTCGCCGACCACGCCGCGCGGCCCCTCAGCGTGGTGGCCGGCGACCACGTCTTCGGCGTCGCCCCGGGGACGCCGGTGCGTCGCTGGATGGCGTGGAATCCACCCGCGCCGCGTTCGATTTCGGCCGCTCTGGCTCACTCTGGCAGCGCTCCCGAGCGTGGGCTCGCGGTCTGCTCGGCGTGGTGCCGATTGAGCCGCGGGTCAATGTCGACGCGGCCCGTATCGACGAGCGCCTGCGCGGCATCGCCTCCGCAATCGTGCGCGCTCCGGCCGACGCCTACGTCACCATGGAGGACGGCGAGCCGGCCCTCGTGCCGGACGTGCCGGGCATTGCGCTCGACCTCGGCAACAGTCGCGTCGCGCTTTCCGCGCGCATGCAAGCCCTCGACACCGAGCCGGTGACGCTGGTGACACGCTCCGTGCCCGCCTTCGTGCCGGCCCCCGCGCTCGCTGCCGGACTTCCGCACGCGCGGGAGGCGGTCGGGGCTCCCTTGGTCCTCGCCGCCGACGAGGAAGCATGGACTGTCACCGAGGAGGATCTGGGGCGGATCATCGCCGTCCGGCCAGGAGAGTCGGGAGTCACGATCGACCGGGAGCCGGCGAGGGCCCTCGTCGCGGGACTCGCCGGGCGGATCGACCGCCCGGCCGCCGACGCTGGGCTCACCGTGGACGCGACCGGTGCCTTCACCGACGTGCCCCAGGTCGACGCCGCCCGGGTCGAAGTCGAGACCACCACGGACGCCGTCGTCGATGCACTCGCGGCCGGCTAGCACGACGTCGCGCTCATCGTCGAGCGGGCGTCGCCGGCCATCACGGACGAGCAGGCCGCGGCGGCGGAGACGCTCGTCGCGGATGGTCTAATGGTCACCTGGCACGGCGGCGCCGCGCTTCTGGGCCGGAGCGACCTGGTCTGGGCGCTGACGATCAGCCCGCACCCGGGCGAAGCCGAGCCGTTTGTCTTCGGCCTGGACCGGGACGTCCTCGCCAAGCTGCTCACCCCGGTCGCCGACCAGATCTGCGTCCCGGCGGTCAACGCGCGCTTCCGCCTCAGAGACGGCGAGATCACCATCGCCGCCGAGGCGACGGAGGGTCGGGAGCTCGACGTGGCGTCGGCGATCCAGGCGGTGGCCGCCGCGGTGATGGCGGGAAGGACGGGATCAAGCTTCCGGTGGAGCGCTTGGAACCGAAGTTCACCGCCTCCGACCCGGGAAAGACCGGACTCGGCGACGATGTGATCGCGGACGCCTCGATCGGCTACGCCGGATCGCGGGAGCCCCGGCGCCAGAATGTCGAGCGCGCCGCCGAGTTGGAGGACGGCTGGCTCGTGCCGCCGGGGGGCGTCTTCTTCTATGTCGAGAACGTCGGCCGCGTCGACCGGGGCAACGGATTCGAGACCCGCTTCGGCATCGTCGCCGACGAGGCCGGCGCCGTCACCACGGCGCCGGTGATCGGCGGCGGCATCTGCCAGGTTTCGACGACCATCTTCCAGGCGGCGTTCTGGGCAGGGATGCCAATCGTGGAGCGCTATCAGCACCCCTCCTGGGTGACCGGCTACGGCTACCCGCCCCGGGGGATACAGGGCCCGGATGCGATGGTCAACATCGAGGAGGACGGGGCCCTCGACATGAAGTTCGAGAACGCGGCCGGCGATTGGTTCGACGTCGTGGTCGTCGCCGACGGAGAAACGTTGAGCTCCTGGATCGTCGGTCGCGACCCGGGGTGGGACGTCGCGGTCGACGGCCCGGAGATCGCCACCATCGTTCCCAAGGACGAGAAGATGGTCTACACCGACTCGTCGGAGCTGACCGAGGGCGAAGCGCTGCAGGTCGAGACGGCCCAAGACGGGTTCGACGAGGAGATCAACCGGACGGTCACGAGGGACTGCGAGGTGATCGACGAGTTGACCTCGACCAGCTCCTTCGCGCCGGCTCGCAACATGACCCTCCGCGGCACCGACGACAGGTAGGCGCTCCTCCCCGTCGCTTGACGCGTCGCGAAGCGACCGCGTACAGTCCGGCTCGGCCGGCGCCCCCGCGCTCCTCGCGCGACCTGCACACCGCCGGCGGTGGTCGCCTGTGCTCCCGATATTGTCCCCATTCCGACCACCACCCCACACCGAACCCGTTCGCACCCGCGCAGAAAGGACACCCATGGCACGTTCCGGTTTCGATGCTGGCCACCGGTCGTTCGGCTCACGCCAGGCTTGGCCAATTGACCGTCGGCTGCTGGCGGTCGGCTTGCTGGCGGGGGCCGCGGTCGGCACTTGGGCGGGGGGCAAGGCACGGACGTTCGCCGCCCGAGAGCGCCCGAACACCCTGATCGATTGGGAGCAGGCGCGCGGCATCGCGGTCAACATGAATCGCGGGGCGGCTCTGACCGCGACCGAACGGGCGCGCCTCGACGCCTACTATCGAGACCTCGTCCAGCGCTGCCTGCCGATCGTCTCGGCCTACACCAGGAGCGAGCTGCCGCCGACGCTGGAGCGAACCTACGCCTTCGACCGCGTGGACTGGATCCACGCCAACCTCGAGGCGTTCGAGCGAATGTTCGCGCCTCTGGAAGCGCTCAACCCGACGACCGAAGGGCGAACCTCCGTCGCGGCCGTGCTGTGGGGCGGCGTCAACCAGACGGTGGTGAGCGCCGAGCTGGGCCTGCTCCTCGGTTACCTGGCACGGCGGGTGCTGGGGCAGTACGACCTGGCGCTCCTCGGCCGGGAGCCGGTCACGAGCGGCAAGCTCTACTACGTGGAGCCGAACATCCGCGCCGTGGAGCGCGCGCTTGGCCTACCGACCGAGGACTTCCGGATGTGGCTGGCGCTCCACGAGACGACGCACGCCTTCGAGTTCGAGGCGCACCCCTGGCTGCGCGATCACTTCAATGGCCTGCTCGAACGCTACTTCGAGTTCCTCAAGCAGGACGCCGAGCATCTGCGCCAGGGCGGCGTCCGCGGGCTTCGTGTCTTCATCGATCGCGCCCGCACCCGAGAGAAGGGAGAAGACGGGCAGAGCTGGCTTGAGGCGTTGATGACGCCCGACCAGCGCGCCCTCTTCAACCAGATGCAGGCGACGATGTGCATGGTCGAGGGCTACTCCAACCACGTCATGAACGCGGTGGGACGGGACCTGCTGGCGACGTACGAGACGATCTCGCGCAAATTCGAGCAGCGGCAGCGGCAGCGCACCTTCGCTGAGCAACTCTTCGCCCGCCTGACTGGGCTCGACGTCAAGCTGGAGCAGTACCGCCTGGGCGAGGCCTTCATCAACAGGGTGGTGGACGAGCGCGGCCACGACTTTGCCCGTCGCATCTGGGACGGCCCTGAGTTCCTGCCCACGATGGATGAGATCCGCCACCCCGAGCGCTGGCTGACACGGATGGACGGACGAACGGCGTCGCTGGCGGCGGGGACGGCGACAGCCGGGTAAGACCGATTGGGACCGACGGTCGGGTTGCCCTAAGAGGTCGATCTGTGCTCTCCCCCGGCGGGCGATGGCGAGGCGCCGTCGCCCAAGACAGCGACGAATAGTTCGGCGACGTTGGGACGAGTATGGACCGTCGGTGTCGGCCGGGCGGAGCAGTTTTGGGCCACTCCACGGGACGGCACAGGTCGGTCCTCGACGACGTACCAACGCTCCCGCCGATCGGGCGTGTCTTCGACACCGACCGTGAAGCAGCCTTCCATGCCCTCTGCGACGATGTCGCCGCGTGCCGGCGCTGCCTCGGCATGGAGGGCCGACGCCGCGTCCTTTCCCCAGCGAACGGGCGACCGGGTGCACGGGTCATGTTCGTGGCGGAGGCGCCGGGACGCCGGGGCGGGGAGCGGACTGGCGTGCCGCTGTCCGGAGACCGCAGTGGCGCACGCTTCGAGGCGCTCCTTGCCGCGGTCGGCTGGACGCGGGCCGATGTCTTCGTCACCAACGCCGTGCTCTGCAACCCAAGGACGTCCGACGGGCAACGGAACCGACCCCCTACCCGCGCCGAGACCGCGGCTTGCGCCGACCACCTGCGCGACCAGATCGATGTCGTTGACCCGCTCGTCGTCGCTCCGCTGGGGACGGTCGCCCTGGCAGCGCTCGGCCGGCTCGTCTCGCACGGCCTCACCCTGCGGGCCGATGGCGGTCGCCCCGTCGCGTGGCAGGGACGCCGGCTCTTTCCGCTCTACCACCCGGGCGATCGCGCCCTCCTCCACCGCGGGTTCGAGGCGCAGTTGGCGGACGCCCGGGCCTTGCGCCGGTTCGTCGAGGAGCTCGACGCCAAGCGCTAGATCGCCTTGAATTCTTATGGGACCTCAGTCACGGGGGCCGTCCCTTCATCCACCGTGGGAACCACCTCCCGCGCTCCACGCACCGGCGACCGCATGAGCCAGAGCACGCCCAGTAAGCCGCCCATTGCACCGATCAGGATCGTCGGCCGCAGGCCGATCGCCTCTCCAAGCAACCCACCGGCAACTGCACCGACGAGGAGGGCGCCGAACTCGATGAAGCGCATCGTCGCGTTCACCCGGCCCTGAAAGGCGTCCGCAGTCATCGCTTGGCGCAGGCTTATCTGGGTGATGTCGAAGGCGGTCATCGCCGGGTCGAGCGTCAGCTGCTGACCCACCAAGAACGCGACGACAACAGTGGTAGCGGTGGCGACGCCCGCGAGCGGGACGAAGAGCTGCCCGATGGTCGCCACGACCAGCGCTCCGACCAGCGTTGGCCCGACGCCCCACCGCCGCGTCGCCGGTCCTGCCACAACCGCGCCGAGCAGGGAACTCACCCCACCGACGGCAAAAATCATTCCTTGCACACCCGGGTCGAGGCCGAGATCCCGGGTGAGGTAGAGCACAAAGACGGTGCCCACGATCCGGAGACCGACGTACCAGGTGAAGTTGCAGATCGCGAGCGCGCGCAGCGTCGCGTTCCCCCACACGAGTTGCAGCCCCTCGAGGGCATCCCGCCACACCGCTTCTCGCTTCTCGGAGCGCGCCGGCAGTGGCTCCGGGGCGCGGATGCGGGCCACGAACAGGGCGGAGACCAAGAACGTGGCGGCGTCGATCAAAATGGCCAGCGGTGCGGTCAGCCACTGCACCAACCAGCCGCCCGAGCCAAATGCAGCGACCTCGGCTACGGACCCGCTCGCCGCAAGCTTGCTGTTCCCCTCGACGAGCTCCTCCCGTCGGACGAGCGCGGGAAGGTACGACTGGTACGCCACGTCGAAGAACGCCGTCAGGACGCTGGTCAGCGCGCCCACCACGTAGAGCAGTTCCAGCGTGAGCACGTCGAGCAGCGAGGCGAGCGGGATCAGGGCTAGGAGCATCGCGCGTCCGAGGTCCGTCCCAACCAGGATCGGACGGCGGGGAAGGCGATCCACCCAGACTCCGGCAACGAGCCCGACCGCGAACCCCGGGATCAGCTCGGCGAGTGCCAGCAGGCTCAGCTCGAACGGCGTCGCGTCGAGGAGGAGGATGGCCGCAAGGGCAGTGCCGTGCGCGTGACCAGGGAGCCGAAGACGGAAATCGCCGACCCGGCCCACAGCTTGAGGAAGTCGGGGTGCCGCCACAGGCCGCGAAAACGACGCTGGAGAAGGACGTGGAGGAGTGGCGGCACAGGCATCATCGTGGTGGTAGGCGGCGGGCGGCGGACGTCGTCCGCGAGAGGGATGCCTCGCCCCTACCCACGGACGGCGGCGTAAAGGATTTTCGAGACTCGGACTATCCTAATGGCGAAAGTGCCGCGTCCCCGTGAAGATCATCGCCAGCCCCGCGGCGTCCGCGGCGGCGATGACTTCAGCGTCGCGAATGGAGCCGCCCGGCTGGATCACGGAGGACACGCCAGCCGTGGCGGCGGCCTCCACCCCGTCGGCGAAGGGGAAGAATGCGTCGCTCGCGAGCGCGGCACCGACGGCACGTCCACCCGCCTTCCGCGCCGCGATCCCGACGCTTTCCAGCCGATTCGGCTGGCCGCTCCCGACACCGATCACGGCCCGGTCCTTGACCAGGACGATGGCGTTGGACTTGACGTGGCGCGCCGTCTCCCAGCCGAAGCGCAGATCCTCCCACTCCGTACTCGAAGGTGCCCGGCGGCTCACCACCCGCCACCTCACCGGATCATCCACGCCGCCGTCGTCCTGGACCAGCAATCCACCGGCCAACGGCCGGATGTCCCAGGCCGGCCGGGCGTCACCAACCCTGGGTGCGGCGAGTTCCAGGAGCCGGAGTTGCTTCTTGCGGCCGAGCACCTCCCGCGCCTCAGGGGTGAAGCCGGGCGCGATGACCACCTCGAAGAAGACCTCGGCCATCCGGTCCGCGGTGTCGCGCCCAACCGGACGGTTGAGGGCGACGATGCCGCCGAAGGCCGAAACCGGGTCGCCCGCGAGCGCGGCGGCAAAGGCATCAGCGAGCCCGTCGCGGCTTGCCAGGCCACAGGGAATGGTGTGCTTGACGACGGCAACGGTCGGGTCGGCGAACGCCTGAATCGCGCCCCACGCCGCGTCGGCATCCAGGAGGTTGTTGAATGAGAGTTCCTTGCCGGCGAGTTGGACCGCGTCCAGCACCCCGACCGGGGGCGATCCCGCGACCAAGCGCCGATACGCTGCACCGCGCTGCTGTGGATTCTCGCCGTAGCGCAGGTCCTGCACCTTCCGTGCGGCGACGGTCAGCTCATCCGGAAACGATGCGTCCAGCCCGTGCCGCAGGTACTCGGCGACGACGGTATCGTAGGCCGCGACGTGGGCGAACGCCTTTGCGGCAAGCGAGCGCCGACGCTCCAGCGCCATGCCGCCCCCGCCCAATTGATCGAGGACCGGGGCATAGTCGGTGGGATCGGTGAGGACCGTGACCGCCTGAAAGTTCTTCGCGGCGGCGCGAATCATCGCCGGCCCGCCAATGTCGATCTGCTCCACCGCGTCCGGCAACGCCACCGCCGGGTCGCGGACCGTGGCCGCGAATGGGTACAGATTGGCGGCGACGAGGTCGATCGGCGTGATCCGGTGCCGGTCGAGCTCCGCTAAATGCACCGGATCGTCACGCCGGGCGAGCAGCCCCCCGTGGATCGCCGGGTGAAGCGTCTTGACCCGCCCGTCGAGGATCTCCGGGGACTCGGTCACCTCGGTCACAGGGGTGACTGGAACCCCTGCGCCGGCGATTTCCCGCAGGGTGCCGCCCGTTGAAATGACCTGCCAGCCGAGACCGACGAGTCCCCGCGCCAAATCGGCGACACCCGTCTTGTCGTAGACGCTGAGCAGCGCCCGCATGGACCGGGACATCCTTTCGCGTGGGGCGGCGGGGACGGCGCATCGATCATACCAGAGCGATGGTGCCCGGCATCAAAGAGGAGCGGGACGCACCACCTCGCCCCGGAGAACTCGCCTCCGTCCGGTGGCGCTCCCGACCGCAAAGGGTCACCAGCCCCGGCATGGCTCGCTTCGCCGGTCATGTCGCCGGGACCTTCCCCCCTGGTTCCGGGCGATACTGCGTTGCTTCGCTGGGCTCGGGAGGGTACCGAGCCGTCCCTGACCGCGATACGTGCGCCCCGTGACGGCTCCGGGCGGTAAACTGCCCGCCGCAAAGGCCGCGATGGGGCGGCCACATGACGTTCCTGATGCAAGGAACCTGGAGAAGCCGATGACCGCGACCACCACTACCCCGAGCATGACGTTCGAGCTCAACGACGAGCAGCGGGCGCTCCGCGATACGATCCGCGAGTTCGCCGAAAGCGAGATCGCGCCCCACGCCGGGGAGTGGGACGAACAGCACGTCTTCCCGACCGACACGATCCGTCAACTCGGCGAGTTGGGGGCGATGGGCATCGCGTTCCCCGAGGAGTACGGCGGGCTGGGCGCCGGCGCGGTCGCCCAAGCGGTCGTCGTCGAGGAGTTGGCGCGGATTGACTCCTCGGTCGCCGTGACGGTCGGCGCCAACGTCTCGCTCGGGGGCGAGCCGCTGCTGCTGTTCGGGACCGAGGAGCAGAAGCAGCGATGGCTCGTGCCGCTGGCGCGCGGTGAGCACCTGGGCGCATTTGCCTCCACCGAGCCCGGCGTCGGGTCCGACGTTCAGGCGGCGACGACCACCGCTCGGCCCGAGGGCGACGGCTGGGTTGTCAATGGCACCAAGGCCTTCATTACCAACGCCGGCAACGACCTCAGCGCCTTCGTGATCATCACCGCCAAGACCCCGCCCGCCGACGGCGGGTCCGCCCTGAGCACCGTCATCGTCCCCATTGGAACGCCCGGATACGAGCCGCAGAAGCCGTATCGCAAACTTGGCTGGCACGCGTCCGACACGCGAGAGCTCGTCTTCCACGATTGCCGCATCGGCGGGGATGCCGTCCTCGGGCCGCTCGGGAAGGGGGCGCGCGTCTTCCTGACGACGCTGGACGGCGGCCGCGTGGGAATCGCGGCGATGTCGGTCGGGCTGGCGCAGGGGGCGCTGGAGCAGGCCATGGCCTACGCCAAGGAGCGCGTTGCCTTCGGCGCCCCGATCGCCAAGCTGCAAGCGATCCAGCACAAGCTGGCCGACCTCAGGACCCAGATCGAGGCGGCCCGGCTGCTGACCTACCGAGCGGCGGCGCTGAAGGAGGCGGGGCGACCCTTCACCGAAGAGGCCGCCATTGCCAAGCTCTTCGCTTCCGAGGTTGCGGTGCGCGCCGCCGAGGAGAACGTGCAGATCCACGGTGGCTTTGGCTACATCGAGGAATCGGCCGTCCCCCGCTTCTACCGCGACGCCAAGATTCTCACCATTGGTGAGGGCACCAGCGAGATTCTCAAACTCGTGATTGCCCGTAGAATGGGGCTTGCGGACTAAACTCGATCACCGGGGACGCGAGCGGCGCCGGTCATGCCGGCTCGCCGTGTGCATGCCCACGCGAGGAGGTGCCCGAGGGGAAAACGCGCGCCAGCAACCAGGTGGCGGCGGCATTGGTGCCGACCGCCGGGTGAACACCACATGAGGGAGAACGGGGCAACATGACGCAGGAGAAGTTCGGTCGTCTTTCGCGGCGAACCTTTGTCGGCGGGTCCGTCGCCGTGTCGGCGGCGCTCGTCGGCGGGCGCCGCGCACTTCGCCCGACCCGGGCCGGTGCGCAGGGAACACCGGCCGCGACGGTCGAGGTGCGGGATACCGTGCAGGTCGGCATCGTGACTTCACGCTCGGGCCCGCTCCAGTCGTACGGCGAGCAGTATCTCGAAGGGTTCGCGCTTGGCCTCGACTACGCGACCGGGGGAACGGGCGTGATCAACGGCCACCGGATTGAGTTTGAGGTCAAGGACGACACCGGTGTTCCGGATACCGCGGTGGCCGCGGCGCGTGACCTGATCGGTCAGGGGTACAAGATCCTGGCGGGTTCGGTCGTCTCCGGTGTGGCCCTCCAGGTCGCGCCACTGGCCGAGCAGAATCAGGTTCTCTTCGTCAGCGGCCCGGCCGCCGCCGACGGTATCAGCGGCATCAACGAGTACACGTTCCGCTCGGGGCGACAGGTGACCCAGGACGTGCTGACCGCCCGGGCGTTCCTCGAATCGCCGGAAGGGAAGAACGCGCTCGTCTTCGCTCAGGACACCGCCTTTGGTCAGTCGACGGCGGCGGCGGTGGACGCCGTCTTCGGCGAGGCGGGGGTCAACGTCGAGCCGCTGCTCGTCTCCCAGGACGCCCGCGACTTTGCTCCCTTCGCCCAGCAGATCCTCGACAAGAAGCCAGACCTGCTCTTCATCGCCTGGGCGGGTGCCACCGCCCCGGCGATGTACGGGGCGCTCGACAGCCAGGGCGTGCTGGAGAGCACTCAGGTCGTCACGGGTCTCGACATCCGGGCCTCATACCCCGTCTTCGGCGCGGCCGGGGAGCAAATCTCCTTTATCTCCCACTACATCTACCAGGCGCCCGACAACGAGGCGAACACGTTCCTCGTCGACCGGCTGGCCGAGCAGGACCGGGTGCCTGACCTGTTCATGCCCGACGGCTTCGCCGGCGCGCAGATGATCGTCCACGCGGTCGAGGCGGCCGACGGCACGGACGTCGACGCGATGATCGATGCCCTTGAAGGCTTTACCTTCCAGGGCGTGAAGGGCGACTACGAGGTGCGCGAGGAGGACCACGCGCTCCTGCAGCCGATGTTCCAGGTCCGCTTGACCGGGCAGGGCGAGACGGCCGAGGCCGAGCCAATCAAGACGCTGGCGCCGGACGAGATCGCACCGCCGGTCGCCGAGAGCTGAGTCGGCAGCCCCTGACGGTCGTCGGTCGTTGAGTGGACGGTGATTCACGGGCGGTGTGCCGGGAACCGGCACACCGCCCACCGCGGGTCACTAGCGATCAAGCTCCACCGATTACCCACTACCGTGTGCTGAGAACCGACCACTGTCTGAGGTGAGCGTGGCAGCAATCATCGAGACGCGGGGGCTCACGCTCCGGTTCGGCGGTGCGACGATCGTCGACAACGTCTCCTTCGGCGTGCCGGAGGGACTCTTCGTCTCGATCATCGGGCCGAATGGCGCGGGCAAGACGAGTCTCTTCAACCTGCTGAGCGGGCTCTACCGGCCGTCGGCCGGTCGGGTCTTCCTGCGCGGAGTGGACATCACCGGCCTGCCCCCCTTCGCCCGCGTGCGGCGCGGGCTCGGCCGCTCGTTCCAGCTGACGACGATCTTCCCCGGGCTCTCGACGCTGGATAACGCGCGGCTCGCGGCGCAGGCCGGGCGCCCTGGGAACTGGGCGATTTGGCGGAGCGCGGCGCGCGACCGGGTGGTACGCGACCGGGCGGCGTGGGCGCTGGAAACGGTGGGGTTGCGTGGGCGGGAAGGGGTGCTCGCCGGATCGCTCGCCCATGGGGACAAGCGGAAGCTCGACCTCGCCCTGCTCCTCTGCACCGAGCCGGCAGTCCTCCTGCTCGACGAGCCAACGGCCGGCGTCAGCGCCGAGGAGGTGCCGACGATGCTCGACGTCATCCGGCGCATCCGGCAGGTGGAAGGGAAGACGGTCCTGATGGTGGAGCACAAGATGGACGTGGTCCACGACCTCTCGGACCGGGTCGCGGTCCTGGCGAATGGCGCCCTCGTCGCCTATGACGAGCCGGACACCGTGATGGCCGACCCGTTCGTCCGCTCCACCTACCTGGGGGTGGCGTGACGGCCCCCGCCACCACGTCGCCGCCGGCCTCCACAGACGGAGTCGAGCCGCTCCTGCGGCTGAGCGACGTGCACGCCTTCATTGGCGAGTCGCACATCCTGCAAGGGGTATCGTTCACGGTTGCGCCCGGGCGCGTCACGGTCCTCCTCGGCCGCAACGGAGCAGGCAAGACGACGACGCTGCGCACCATCCTCGGACTCGTCACCACGGCGCGCGGTGCGATCACGCTGGCCGGCGAGGAGATCAGCCGCGAGCGGACCCACCGCGTCGTGCGGCGCGGGGTGGGCTACGTGCCCGAGGATCGCGACATTTTCGGCGGCCTGACCGTCGCCGAGAACCTACGCCTTGCACAACGCCCCGGTGCGCCCCGGGAACGGCTTGCTCTGGCGCACCGGCTCTTCCCCGACCTCGAGCGCCGCGCCGGCCAGCGGGCGGGGTCGCTGTCGGGCGGTCAGCAGCAGATGGTGGCGATCGCCCGCGCGCTCGTCAACGAGAACCGCCTCCTGCTGATCGACGAGCCGTCCAAGGGGCTGGCGCCCGTGGTCGTCGCGCAGGTCACCGAGGCATTGACGGCGATCAAGGGGACGACGACGATCCTGCTTGTCGAGCAGAACCTAGCGATGGCGCAGGCGCTCGGCGACGACGCCGTCGTCGTCGACAACGGCTGCATCGTCCACACCGGCGCGATGGCGCAGATCGCGGCGGATGAGGCGTTGCAGGCGCGCTACCTCGGCGCCGGGACCCGGACGTGAAGGGGGCAGGGTCCGGGGTGCGCGGTACGGGGAACGATGATCGGGGGGATGCGTGCGTCGCCCGGTCACCAACCGCAAGACCGAGCGGGGAATGGGGTGGGGCGTGCATTGCGGGCGTCGGAACACCCGCGCGGGCGCCCTCCGTGCGTGCGCCGACGCCACACGCCGGCCGATAAGCGACCGCGGATGAATATGAACGGGGCGCCATGAGTACGCTGATCCTCCTCACGCTGACTGGGCTGGCGCTCGCCGCGATGTACTTCCTGCTCGCGGCCGGGCTGTCCCTCATCTTTGGACTCATGGACGTGCTCAACTTCGCGCACGGCGCCTTCTTCACTTGGGGCGCCTACGCCGCCTGGTGGACCATCGGCCAGGTCTCGTCCGGCAACAGCGGCACGACCGCCGCCTTCGCCCTCTCGCTCCTCGCCGCGGCGCTGATGGGTGCCACGCTGGCGACGCTGGTGGAGGTGGGTCTGCTGCGACCACTCTATCGGCGACCGATCTACCAGGTGCTCGTCACGCTCGGCATCGGCCTGGCTCTTAGCCAGCTAACCTCCGTCATCTGGCGACCGGACGCGCGACCCTTTCCCCAACCCCGGTGGCTGGCCGACACAAGCACGGTCTTCGGCGCGCGGGTGCCAAACAACCGCTTCCTGCTCATCGCCGCCGCGCTCGTCGTGCTCGGCGGCATGCTCCTGTTTCTGCGGCGCACGCGTTACGGGTTGATCGTGCGGGCGGGGGCCGAGAACCGCGAGATGGTGCAGGCGCTCGGGATCGACGTCGATCGCGCGTTCACCCTCGTCTTCGCGCTGGGTGGCGCGTTGGCCGGGCTCGGCGGTGTCTTCGGGGCTGCCTATTTCGGCGCGATCGACCCGGGCTTCGGATCGGTCAACCTGATCTTCGCCTTTATCGTCGTCGTCATCGGCGGGCTCGGCTCGGTCACCGGGAGCGCCCTAGCGGCGGTCATCATCGGGCTGGCCCAGCAGTTCGGCAACTACTACACCACCTGGGCCGGTGACTTCGTCGTCGTGCTGCTGCTGGCGTTCGTGCTGCTCGTCCGCCCGCGCGGGCTGTTGGGCGTCCTCCGATGATCACCCGGGAACACCTGCGGCTCGCGTTGCCCGTCGCGATCCTGGTCCTGCTGCTCGCGGTGCCGCGTCTCCCGCTGCACGTCCCGGTGCTGTTCGACGGGCCGATCAACACGCCCGGCAACCTGCACCTGCTCGCTGTCGGGTTCACCCTCGGCGCCGCGGCCCTCTCCTACAACCTCCTCTTCGGCTATACCGGCGTCCTCTCCTTCGGCCACGCCCTCTTCTTCGGCGCGGGCCTGTACCTGCCGACGATCGCCTTGCGGAAGTGGGAGTGGGACCTCGTCCCCGCGCTGGCGCTGGCGCTCGGCGGCGGCTTGGCGCTGGCCGCCGTCGTCGGTGCCCTGGCGCTGCGGACGAGCGGCGTCTACTTCGCGATGGTCACGCTCGCCTTCGCCCAGGCGGGCGCGGTCGTCGTCGGCAAGAACGTCGGCGGGCTGACCGGAGGCGAGGAGGGTCTGAGCCTGCCGTCGCGCCCCCTGCCGGATTGGCTGGTCGGCGTGGTCAATACCGACAAGCTCTACTGGCTGGCGCTCGCGGTCTTGATCGTTGTCTACCTTGCGGCATTGCGACTGGTGACCTCCCCTACCGGTCGCGTCTGGCAGGGAATCCGCGAAAACGAGGGCCGCGTCCAGATGCTCGGCCTGCGCCCCTACGGCTTCAAGCTGCTGGCGTTCGTGATCTCCGGCGCGCTGGCCACCGTTGCGGGCATCGTCTACCTGTTCCTCGTCAGCGGGGCAACACCGCGCGCAGTGAGTGCCGAGTTCACCGTCACGCTCCTTTTGATGGTAATCATCGGCGGCAGCGGCTCGCTCTGGGGGCCGGTGGCCGGCGCCGTGCTCTATCACTATCTGAACGTGCGTCTAACCGTGTGGGCTGGGTCGGCGACGGTCGCCGATCTGCCGGACGTGGTCGGCCGACCTCTCGGCGACCCGCTCTTCATCTTCGGCCTGATCTTCGTCCTGCTGGTCCTCTTCTTCCCGCGCGGTCTGGCGGGCGCGTTCGCCGGTCGGCGCCTCCGCCCGCTCCAGCGGGCGCTGGGCGGCGCGACGCCGACACCGGGACTGGCGCAAAAGGGAGATCTCTAGGGATGACCGAGGAGACAGGCGGCATCCCGCGCGACCTGGACGTCAATGGCATTACCCTTCGCGTCACCACCTGGGGCACGTCGACCGATCCCGACCGCGCCATCCTTCTGGTTCACGGCATCACCGCCAACAGCCGCTACTGGTCCGGCCTCGGTCCAGCCCTCGCCGCTCGCGGCTGGCAGGCGATCGCGACCGACCTGCGTGGCCGCGGTCGTAGTGCCAAGCCGCCGCATGGCTATGGCATCCCCTTTCACGTGAACGACCTGCTGGCGCTCTGCGACGCGCTCGCGCTGTCCCGCGTGAACCTGGTGGGCCACTCGCTCGGTGCGCTGATCGGGCTCTATCTTGCCGCCGTCCACCCGCACCGCATGGGCAAGCTGGTCCTGGTCGACGCCGGCGGCAAGCTGCCGGCCGACACCATCCAGGCGATCACCCCGGCGCTGGCGCGGCTGGGCACGGTCTACCCGTCGCTCGACGCATACCTCGGCGCGATGCGGGACGCGGTACCAGTTCCGTGGGACCCGTTCTGGGAGGAGTACTTCCGGTACGACGCCGAGATGCAGCCCGACGGCAGCGTCACGTCGAGCGTCCCCAAGGCGGCGGTCGCCGAGGAACAGGCGGTGAACTGGGCCACCCGCACCGAGGCGCTACCCGAGTTCGTGCACGCGCCGACCCTGATCGTCCGCGTCAGCGAGGGGCTGCTTGGCGGAAATCGCGGGCTCATCCTCCCGGTCGAGGAGGCCGAACGGATGCGCAGTGTCATCGCCGGCAGCCGGGTAGTGGAGATCGTCAACGCCAACCACTACACCGTGGTTCAGGCGGAGCGATTTACCGAGGAGCTGACCGCCTTCCTGGAAGAGTTGACGTAGTCGCCCGCCGGCACTGCCGTGACGCGATGCTCGATTCCCGCCGCAGCGCCGGCAGGCCATGCCGCCGGTACCGGGAACCGGTTGCACTTGAACTGGGGATATCAGACCCCGTCCCCCTTTGCGATCGCGCCCAAGACATGCCCGCCACCCGCTACCCGCTATCCCTCCAGCAGGCCGGCAACCGTCGCCTGGTCCAGCGTGGTCTGCGCCATCCGGATGCTCGCGGCGTCAATCATCTTGTTGTCGACGGCGACGGCGCCGCGCCCCTCGCGGTTGGCGACCTCGTAGGCGTCGACCACCTTGCGCGCCCAGGCGATCTCCTGCTCCGTCGGTGAGAAGACCTCGTTGGCGACGGCGACCTGGCTGGGATGGATGCACCACTTCCCGTCGAAGCCGAGGGAGCGCGCCATCAGGCAGCTCCGACGATAACCGTCGAGGTCGCGGAAGTCGGCGAAGGGGCCGTCAAGCACGCGCAGCCCCGCCGCCCGGCCGGCGACCAGGATGCGATGCATCACATAGTGGAAGCGGTGGCTGCCGTAGGCGGCGTCCCACGCGTCCATCGAGCCGATGGAGACGGCGGGGATACGAACCGAGGCGGTGTAGTCGCCAGGACCGTAAATGATCGTCTCGATCCGCGGACTCGCTTTCGCGATCAGGTCGCAGTTGATCAGTCCCTCGGCCGTCTCGATCTGGACCTCAAGCCCGATTCGCCGGGCAAACCCTTTGTTCGCCTCGATCTGCGTCAGCAGCGTGTCGACGACGTAGACGTCTTCCGGGCGGCTCACCTTCGGGAGCATTATCAAGTCGAGCCGATCGCCGACCTCCTCCGCAATCTCGATAACGTCGCGGTAGAAGAACGGCGTGTCCAGCGCGTTCATCCGATAGAGGCGCGGCTTTGTGCCCCAGTCGAGGTCGCGCACGGCGCGGATCACGACCTGACGGCTCGGCACCTTCTCGTTTGGGGCAACGGAGTCCTCCAGGTCGAGAAAGACGACGTCGGCCTCGGACCTGACCGCCTTCTGGACCATGTCCCAGTTCGAGGCCGGCACGGCCAGCTCGCTGCGCTCCACTCGACTCGCCATCGTCCGCCTCCTTCCCGCTCCGCTCGATCAGGCCGTCACGATATCCGATGCGCTGAATCCGACGTGGATCGAGGCACGAACCGGGCGAGCAGCGGGTCGAGCCGACCGCTGACCATTGATTCGACGATCAACTCTGCAGTGCCGGGCGCCTCCTTGGCCCCGGTCCGGAAGTGCCCGGCCGCAACCCATAGCCCCTCAAAGCTGGGAACCGGCCCCATCAGCGGCTCGCGGTGGACGGTGCCAGGACGCAGTCCTGTCCACGCCGTCGCCACGTCCCCCTCCAAGAGGACCGGGCAGAGGGTGCGGGCCAGGTCCATCAACCAGGCGACGCCTTCCTCGGTGACCTCCCGGTCGAACCCGACGTCCTCCTCCGTCGCCGCGACCAGCGTCGTCCCGTCGATTCGCGGTCGGACATAGCCGTCGTGGCCCGTGATGACGTGAGACGGCCGCCTCGGGGTATTCGTAAAGGCTAGGAGTTGACCCTTGATCGGCGTGGTTGGCAGGGACACGGCCAGCGCCTCGCCGAGGAAGCGGGTCCACGCTCCGGTGGCGAGGACGACGGCATCGGCCGCGAGGTGTCGATCGCCGAGCTGGACGCCGGTGACTCGCCCGTCGCGGTGGGTCACCGCCTCGACCGGGGTCTCGGCCAAGATCGTCGCCCCCTGCTGGGCCGCGGCGGCGGCGAGTGCCTGCGTCAGCCGGTGGACGGACAGGTGACCAGCATCCGGGGCAAGCCAGGCCGTCAGGAGGGCTTCGGGAAGGGTCGGCTCCAGCGCCCGCGCCGCCGCCGGGTCAAGCCGCTCCATCGTGAAGCCAAGCCCTTGCTGCCAGCGAGCGCGCTCGTCGGTGGCGGCGGCGTGGTCGGCGTCGACCGCAATGTCCAACTCGCCATCACGGCGGTACTCAATGGCGATCCCGGTCCGCTCCTCCAGCTCGGCGACAAGTGCCGGATACCGCGCCAGACCCCGCCGGGTGATCTCGATCCGCTCGGGCGGCATGTCCGTCCTGCCCGGCAGCGAGATGATCCCGGCCGAGGCCCAGGAGGCTTCGCCGCCGATGGCGCCACGTTCCACGACGGTAACCGCGACTCTGCGACGCGTCAGCTCGTGGGCGATGGCACAGCCGATTACCCCGCCGCCGACGACGATAACGTCCCCCGTCTCTGAGCGCACGCGCCCACCTCCCTTCCTGCTCAACGACGTCCGCTGAGTCCGGCGCCGCGGCCTGCGCTGGTACACCGTGCGGATGGTTCCAATCCGGAGCGGTGACGATCGGCAGCGACCAATTCCAGGATTAACGTGCCGCCGACTCGCGACCCGGTGGTACGATCCGCCGGCAGGGCGGCAAAGGTCGACGGCGCAAGCCCGATGCCGATGCGTACCCCGAAGCCGGCCGGGCTTCTTCGCTCACCAAGATGCCACCGACCGAGGAGCGTACCGCATGCGCCGACGGAGACCGTCCGCCCCGCGACGCCGAGTCGGCCGCCGGAGAACCGCACTCCGTGGCCGCTCCCACGTCATGCTGGTGACGATGGGGTTGGCCCTCTACCTGGCGATCCTGTGGCTCGGCATCGTCGTCCTGGAGGACAACCCTGTCCGCAGCGCGCTCTTCGCCGGGCTCATCGTCGCGATCGCGGCCACGGGCTACATCTTCACGCGCCCGCCCACCCCGCCCACTGAGTAATAGCCCAGGGCGGAGAACCGAGCGGCGCCGACCCAGCGCCAAGGCGGCGGTGGGAGACACTATGAGCGGTGCCTGGATCCAGGCTCGCACTGCTCGACGAGGCAACCGGCACCCGCTGGGTGGCGTCTCCCTCCGGCCGTCAATGACCCGCGATCCTATGCTCCCGAGTCGCTGCTCAACCCGTCGAACAGCGTGGGTCCGAGATGCGGTGCCGCCGCCAGCACGGGTATCGACTCGAGGGAAGGCGCCGATCCGTCGAGGCTGAGGAGGGGAGGCTGGACCCAGCGGTGTTCCTCGGCGTGCGTGAAGCGGGCGAAGCGCTCAATCGCCGCCCGCCCATCGCTGCTCAGGGCGCGATACAGGGCCAGGAGACGCCGCTCGGCGGCCTGCTCGCCCCGGTTCGGTGACGGCTCCAGCACGCCAGCGGCGCGCAGCAGGTCGGCGCGTGGGGCACCGAGAGCGATGGCCAGCATGTCGAGGGTCGTCACGCTCGGCTTTGCGCCGCGTCCGCGCTCGAGGTCGCATAGATAGGATCGGCTCAGGCCAGAGCGGTCGGCCAGTCCACGCTGACTGATGCCTTGACTGGTGCGGGCTTGACGGATCCAATCCCCCAGTGACGTGGTCGACGGCCCGGGAAGCGCCGCGCGAACAGACATGCGGGCCAGTCCCTCCTGCGCCGCGCGATCACGGACCATGGTCGTCTCCAGAGTGGACCAGCATCATACCCGCAGACACTCCGCCGGCCAATACCACGGGACCGGCGCGATCCCGCCCACCCCAGATTCCCTCACCAGAACCTCTTGTGACAGGCGGTTCGCCGTGCGACGATCCAGCCGGGGACGGACCGACGGCGCCGCTGGCCAAAATGGGCGAGGTTGCATGGGATGTCGTTCCCAGACCAGACGCGGCGATTCGCGCCAGGTCGCATCGAATCGTGCCCCGACCAGTGCCGACGCCGTCGCGAGCGGATACCCATCGCTCGACACCCAGCACCCGACCGGAGGCCGCATGCCCTGCTTCGCCGACGGCGCCCGCGTCTTCGACGTTTCGGTGTCCCTCTCGTCCGACCTGCCGGTTTGGCCCGGTGACCCAGACGTCGCGGTCGAGCCGGCCGCGCGGATCGCGCGCGGTGATGTGTGCAACGTCAGCCGCCTGGCCCTATCGAGCCACACCGGCACCCACGTCGACGCTCCCTGGCACTTCGTGGACGGCGCCGCCAAGCTCGACGAGATTCCGCCCCAGCGTTGGATCGGTCCCTGCTTCGTCGCCCGGGTCCCGGAGGACGCGCGGCGGGTGGAGCTGGCCCACATGGAGGCGGCAGGCATCCCACCCGGGACCGAGCGCCTCCTCCTCCGAACCGCGAACTCGGCGCGGTGGCGCCCCGGGAAGTTGACCTTCGACGAGCATTATGTCGCTCTCTCGCCAGTTGCGGCGCGGTGGGTCGTCGAACGCGGCATTGGGCTCGTCGGCATCGACTACCTGTCAATCGAGGCCTTCGACGACCTGGCCCACGAGACCCACCTAACGCTGCTGGGCAACGGCGTCCTGATCGTCGAGGGCCTAAACCTCGGCGCGATCGAACCCGGCCCGTACACCCTGCTCTGCTTACCGCTTCCCCTCGCCGGAGGCGATGGGGCCCCCGCCCACGTCTTGCTGATTCAGGAGGCCTGACTCCTGTCCGCGCCGGAGGCCGACGTTCGATCCACACCGCCCATTCAGCGATGCCGTCATCCACGCGCGGCAGACACCTGGATCGCCCGCCGGCGAATGCAGACTGGCGAGTCGCTTGAAGTAGCCCCAGGATGGGTGGCCGTTCAGCAAGCGATGGCTGCGAGGTCCCCGCGCCGATGAATGACGACGATACCGAGAGCGCACCCGGTCCCCTCGCCCGCATCGCCGCGGTCGGCATGGCAAGCTGGGACCGCCTGCTGGTCGTCGACCGGTACCCTAAGCCGGGCGAGTACGTGGTCGTGCGCGCCGAACTCTCGGCCCCCGGCGGCACCACCACCAACAGCGCCGTCGCCCTCGCCCGACTTGGCGCCGAGGTGCGCATCGCCGCCCTCGTCGGCGACGACGAATACGGCGCGGCCCTCCGGGCTGGACTCGAGGCCGAGAAGGTCGACACTGACTGGCTCGTGACGCGCGTCGGGCAGCGGACCGACGCCTCGACGATCGTCGTCTCCCACGACCCGCCGGAGCGAACGATCTACTGGCACCGGGGTGCTCACCTCGTCCGCGGCGACCGACTCGACATTCCGGCCCTCTTCGGCCACGATGTCGTCCTCCTCGATGTCGCCGACGTTCCGCTGCGCCGGTTCCTTCTCGACCTCCCCGCTCACACCCTGCCCCGCACTCGGCTCCTCGGTCCTCTCACCTTTCTGGCCGACCCCGCGCTTCCAGACGCGCTCGACCTGGTCCTCCGCCACGATGTCGTCGTCGGTAACGAGCGGGAGTTACTCGCCGTCACCGGCACCTGGGCCATCGCTGACGCGATCACCGCCCTGCAATCGCGGATGCCGGGCGCCAACCTGCGCGCCTGCGTCGTCACCCGCGGCGCGTATGGCTGCCGCATCTTCACGAAGGACGAGCGCTGGCAGGTCCCTGCCTTCCGGGTCGATGCTACCGACACCACGGGCGCCGGGGACGCCTTCGTCGCCGGCGTCGCCTATGGACTGGCACGCCGCTGGCCGTGGCCCGAGCTCGGCCGCTTCGCCAACG
The DNA here is from genome assembly GCA_030447415.1 of Thermomicrobiales bacterium. GTDB lineage: Bacteria > Chloroflexota > Chloroflexia > Thermomicrobiales > UBA6265 > JAUJOZ01. The sequence continues at coordinate 42,968 of JAUJOZ010000011.1, forward strand.
CCGTCGGTGCCCTCGCCACCCGCGCCCTCGGCGCCCGGGCCTCTCTCCCGACGATAGACGAGGTCGCGACGCTCACTGAGTCGGGGTCGGATCGGAGCGCGTCGACCACATCGTAGGGCGGCCGCTGTCCGCTCCCGGAACTGGTAGCCGGGTGGGCGATGGACCCCCACGCCGTCGCTGGCGTTGCGCGGCATCAGCGTGTCGGCGGTATGGGATCCAGTGCTCGCTGGCTGGAGCCATCCGCGTGGAGCGTCGCGGCCGCACCCGTGGAGCGTTGCGCCGGAACAACCAGATCGCTCTGCACCCAACTCCGGCATCTGCGCTGGTACTCCGACGCGCACCTTGACCCACTGCATGGTGCCCGGATGGGCTTGTTGCCCTATCCTTCCGCCGCTCGCGGACGCGGGGATCGTCAGCGCAACATCAGGAGGCAGTCCGCATGACACCGACCGGCACGGTCACGCTTCGGGACGAGCAAACCGGCTCGACCGCTTCGATCCTGTCGTCCCTCGGCTTCAACTGCTTCAGCTTTCGTCCGGTCGTCGACGGTGAGCCAGTGGAAGTCCTCTGGGCAACGGACGACTTCGGGTCGCCCGGCACCCGACCGACGCGCAGCGGCATCCCGCTCCTCTTCCCGTTCGCCGGTCGGCTCCGCGGACAGGAGTTCTCGTTCGACGGCCGCCCCTACCGCGTCGCGGGCGCCCAACGCAACGACGGCAACGCCATCCACGGCTTCGTCGTCAACCGCCCCTGGCGCGTCGTGGAGCAAACCTCAGCCCGCACCGTGGGCGAGTTCCAGGCCTCGATCGACGAGCCGACCTTGCTCGACCAGTGGCCGGCCGATTTCAGCCTTTCCGTCTCGTACGAGGTCGCGGGTCCCACCCTCCGCACCGGGCTCCGCGTCGTCAATCCCGCCGACCGCCCGCTCCCGTTTGCCCTCGGCACCCACCCCTACTTCCGTCTCCCGCTCGGCGCGGGCGATCCCGCCCCGTGCCGCATCACCGTTCCTGCCGCCGAGTACTGGGAGCAGGCGAACAGTCTCCCCACCGGCCGTCGTCTGCCCGTCATCGCTCCGCGGGACCTGCGGACCAGTCCACCTTTCGGCGAGCTCGAGGTCGACGACATCCTCACCGGCCTCCAGCCCGAGAACGGCCGTGTCCGCACCACCATCGAAGATCCTATGAACCGACGAACCCTTACCCAAATCTTCGACGCCGCCTTCCCCCATTGCGTCGTCTTCACGCCGCCCCATCGCCAGGCCATCGCCATTGAGCCCTACAGTTGCGTCCCGAACCCCTTCGCCTTGGAGCACGCCGGCATTCCGACCGGCCTGCGGGTCCTCAATCCCGGCGAGTCGTTCGCGGCCGCCGTCGAGATCCGTCTCGACTGACCGCGACACGTACCACCGCCGCCCCTCGGCAGAGCGGAAGCCCTATGGGGCGACGGAGCGCGAGTAAACGATCATTAGGAGGGAGGCTCGTGCCATTCGGCGGCCCGCCGGGCCAGATGTCCTGACAAGCCACTACCCGAGCCATCACCACGAGCTGGACGCCGCCCTCCACCGGCGAGGCGACGCGACGAAGCCATCGGTCACGCCATTCGCGCTGCGTGTGGCGCACAGGCATACATCCTGCTGTCAGCCCGGCGAACAATCCCAGACGGGCCCCGATTGCGCACACCAACGAGCACACTGGAGGCGACAGGCGATGGGCATCCTAGACAGGCTCTTTGGGCGTCGGGAAGAGGTCGTGGCACCGCGACGGAGCCAACGCGTGGGGCGGCGGTCCGGACTCACCACCTCGAGCGGAACGCCGGCAGATCAGCTCACCGACCAACAAGCGATCGAGCGCTACCGCTACCTCCTGCGGACCGCGCCGCCCGAGACGATCGAGCAGGCCCACGCCGAGGCCTTCAGTCAGCTGACGCCGGAGCAGCGCCGCGTGGTTCTCCAGGAGCTGAGCACGGCCCTGCCGGAGCACGAGCAGGTCGCTGGCGCACGGAACAGCGACGACCCGGAATCGCTCGCTCGAATGGCGACGCGCGCCGAGTTGCGCCGGCCCGGCACCCTGGAGCGCACCTTCGGCGGCATGACCGCGCCCGGCATGGGTATCGGCATGGGTGGTTTGATGGCGGGGAGCTTCCTGAGCAGCTTCGCCGGCGTCATGCTCGGCAGCATGATCGCCCAATCGTTCTTGGCCGATTCGGGCTATGACGAGGGATTCGCCGAAGGCTACGGGGCCGGCGACGCGGAGCAGGGCGGGCAGGAGGCCAACAGCGCCGAGGCTGGCGCCTACGACGACCCAGGCGTCCACCAGGCAGACTACGCCGACGCGGGCGACGATTTCGGGACCGACTTCGGCGGTGACTTCGGCGGCTTCGGCGGCGACATGGGCGGAGACTTCTAGCGCCGCTCGGACGTTGTGCCCGACCCACCCCCGCCTTCCATGCCGCGAGCGCGGGCTACTGCCCGACCCATGGGTGGACGTGCTGGGTGATCGTCCGAAACGACTCCTCTCGGCCGGACCAGTTCGGTCGCGGCGCGGACGGGAAGGGTTCGCGTCTCCGAGCGCCGGCCCGGCATCCCGATGCCGCCCCGCGCCCGGTCCTGTCCGCACGGGTCGCTCGCTGGTCACCCGAGCGCTCAGAACGTCCACGACCTGGGAGTGCCCGGCGCGCCGGTCGCGTAGTCGTTTAGATGAGCGGGGTATCAGGACGCGCGTCGGGCGATCGCGCTGGCGCTGCGGGACCGGACGTCCCATCAGCGGCCGAACGACGCTCTATCACCGGCGTTTGAGCGACCATACCGCCGCTCACCCCGATCGGCGCCCGGCATGGGACGGAGGCGCGCCATCGGCGTTGGCCGACGGCGCGCCCCGCGAGGGTGTCGCCAAGTTTAGGTGACGGTCGCGTCAGGCCTCTTCGGCCGGCTGCGAGTGCGTTCTTAGGTCAGGACCTCCTGGAAGTCCCAGATGACTGCGAATGAGCTCGTGAGTCCGTAGGTGAGGCCGTCGAAGGTGATCGTCCCGGTCGCCGCCGCCGACCGCTGTTGGGCATGGCGGTGGCCGGTCTGGGTGCCGATCGGCAGGTCCGGATATGGTTGGTGGTAGAGCTCGTTCTCGTTCATCAGCCGGATCTCGCCGGTCGCCGCCCAGTTCAGGGACAGCGTCGCCTCCTGCGTCTTCGGCTCCCCGTCGGGTCCCCACTCGACCAGGGTCAGCGTCGCGGTCAGCCACGCGCCGTCGAGTCGGTGGCGGCTGACCGCGAAGGCGTCCTGGGGAAGGACTTGAGCGCCGTCCTTCGTCGGAAGCATGCCCGACAGCTCGCGGTAGAAGCAGCTCGGGTCACCGCCGCCCGCCTCCGGCGCCACATCCAGCTTGCCGCCCCCGCCCTGGCAGGTCGGATCGTACTGGGTGATCGAGACAATCAGCGTGGAGCCACGCTCGGGCGCCGTGTCGCCGGTGGCCCGGTAGCCCTCGTCATCGGCGGCATACACCGACACGTCGGTGACGATGCCGGTGAGCGGGTCGATGGCGGAGAATTCCGCGTACGCGCCCTCGGCGCGGAACTGAAAGCCGTTCTTGTGCTCGGCGCCCGCGGGCCGGGCAATCAGCACCAGCGTGAACAGCGCGAAGAGCAAGGTTGGCGTCCGTCGCCATACGTGGATCATCATCGGTCGCGTCCTCTCTTGGTGGTGGTTCTCTTCGTCGTCACCCCCCTCGTTGGGAGCGGTGGGCTTCGCCACGGGCACCACTCTAGGCCTGAACCGATGACGGCGAATCGTTAGACCTACCCAACCGGTGTACTTAATCGCCGCGACCGCGAGCCGGGCACCTCTACGTACCGCCGGCGCGCGGCGTGTCCCGTTACCTAGGTAAGGGCGCCGAACGTCCGCCGAGCCACGGAGACCGTCCCCGTGGGACGGCCGCTGCGGGGGACGGCGGGCGTTCGATCACGAGCGGCACCGTCAGGACGGTGCGCGGAGCCTGGGCAGCGCGCTCGCCTGCCCAGAAACGTCTGCCGCTGATCCGAGATCCCAAGGATCATCTGGGTCTTTGGCGGTCCTTGCCGTCGTATCGTCCCAGCCGGCCATTCCCGCCGCTACACTCACCGCTCGCCGCCCTCGCAGGACCAGGCCATACTCCAGAGGCTCACGCCCGTGGGATCGACGCGACCATGCCGCGTGCGCGGCGCCGCGGGTGCAATGCCACGCCACCGCCGGCAACCGACAGGGACCGCTGCCGGCGTTCTCCTGTCAGGGTTGAGAGGCCGGGTGGGTAGTCTTCCGCGCAGGACAGTCCCATACTTCCGTCTTATGGAGAGCACGGCCCGCATCACCGCCCCAAACGCCCCCGTCCAACTCGTCCCGGTCTTGCCGCGGACAACGCTGACCGCCATGGTGAAGCGCCTCGCGGCCGAGCACGGGTTGACCGTCTCCGCCGTCACGACCGCCGAGGCATTCCCAGAGCTGGAGGAGCGGCTCCTCGCGCACATATCGCGGGGTCATGTGCGCGGGCTCGACTGGTTCACCCCCGACCGCGCCCGCTTCTCGACCACCCCCCGCAACCTTCAACCGAGCGCGGTCTCCATCCTTGCCGTCGGCATCGCCTATTGGTCGGTCGATCCTGGCAAGCCGGACGACGGCGTGCCCCGCGGCCGCATCGCACGCTACGCGTGGGGTGTTGACTACCACGATCTGCTCAAGCAGCGGATCCGCGCGCTCCACCGCGCCGTCGAGAAGCTCATAGGCTGCCCGGTCGAGGCCCGGTTCCTCGTCGACACCGCTCGCATCGTCGACCGCGCCGTGGCCGCCCGCGCCGGGCTCGGGTGGTACGGCAAGAACGCCTGCCTGATCATCCCCGGCCGCGGCTCCTGGGTCCTCCTGGGCGAGCTCCTCCTCGACCTAGAGCTTGAACCGGACGCGCCGCTGACCAAGCATTGCGGCCGCTGCTCGCTGTGCCTAGATCACTGCCCCACCGGCGCGATCGTCGCTCCCTACACGGTCGACACTCCCCGCTGCCTCTCCTTCCAGACGATCGAGCAGAAGGGAGCGATCCCTCGCGAGCTGCGTCCGCTTCTCGGCGACTGGGTCTACGGCTGCGATGTCTGCCAGGAGGTCTGTCCCTACACCAAGGCGGCAAATCCGGACCCCGATCCCGCCTTCCTCCCGCGCAGTGTCGAGAACGCCTACCCCTCGCTCCGCTGGCTGCTCGAGATGACGCAGGAGGAGTTCTCCGCCACCTATCGCGACACCCCGGTCCCCCGCGCCAAACGCCGCGGCCTCGCCCGCAACGCCGCCGTCGCCTTCGGCAACGTCGGCACCTGCGACGACGTCCCGTTCCTAGCCGACGTGGTCTCGAACCACGACGAGCCGCTGGTCCGTGGGCACGCCGCCTGGGCGCTTGCTCGCGTCGGCGGCGCCCGAGCGCGTCGGGTACTGGAGGTGCGCCGGGCGTTTGAGGCCAACGACGAGGCAAGGGAGGAGGTCGGCGTCGCCTTGGAGGAAGCGGGGTAGAAACACGAAGCCCCTTGGCATAAAGCCAAGGGGCTTGATCGATCGAAGGAGAACCACCTCGCCGGCTCACCTTGGCTTATCCGGCGGAGCCTCGGCCCTTCAGCTTCGGGGGACGTGACAGGCATGTCCCGGATGTCGAAACGGGCGGTGGTCGCCGATCGCTACGCCCCGCGACCTGCCTTCATCGCCGTCCGCATACAGCGGGTGCAGACGTTGACCCGCTTCGAGACGCCGTTAATGACCATCACCTTCGATTGCACGTTCGGCTTAAACATTCGGTTGGTCCGGCGCTTCGAGAAGCTGACATTGTGGCCGAATACCGTTGTCTTGCCGCAGACATCGCACTTGCCGCTCACCCGAGTCTCCCTTTCCCTGTTCTTCCATCGTCGTTGGTCACATCGTCGTTGGTCACTTCGGACGCGGGCGCGAGCGCAAACCTGAAAAAACGGCTGGACGGCGCCACGACGAGCACCTATCCTAGCACGATGGGGGGGGCCGAACAACGTCCCAAGTATCATCACGAGGCAGGCATCGATGAACCATCATCCAACCCATGCCACCACCGGACGCGACGCGACGACCCACCCTGACGGCCGCGTCGAGATTGCCGAAAGCGCCATCGCCGCCATCGTTCACGGTGCGGTCCTGTCGTGCTACGGCATCGTCGATATGGCTCCACGCTCGCTCGGCTCCGCCATCGTGAAGCGGCTGGGCCTAACGAAGCCGACCCGCGGCATCGCCGTTGCCGTCGCGGACGGCCGGATCACCGTCGACCTGTCCGTCGTGATGGAGTACGGCACGCCCATCTTCACCGTCGCCAAGAACGTGATGACCACGGTCAAGTTCCAGGTCGAGCGCACGCTCGGCATGCCGGTCGAGCGTGTCAACGTGACCGTCCAGGGGCTGCGCGTCAGCCCTGACGGCGCACGGGGCCGGGCGTGACGGACCCCGCACCCGGCGTGAGCGGCCGCGCGCCGACGGCCCCGACCGTTCCAGCCGTCTGGGACGGCGGTGCCCTCCTCGGGGCGATCACCGCCGCCACCGATCGGCTGTCCGTCAATCGCGACGCGGTCAATGCCCTCAACGTCTTCCCCGTCCCCGACGGTGACACAGGCACCAACATGGGCCTGACCATGCGCGCCGCCGTCGACGAGGCGCCCAACGGCCTTGCCCCAGGCGCGGGGGCGGGAGAGATCGCCGCCAAGATCGCCTACGGGGCGCTGATGGGCGCCCGCGGCAACTCCGGCGTCATCCTTTCACAGGTCTTCCGCGGCTTCGCTAAGGCGATTGAGGGACGGCAGGAGATCGACGGCCGCGACCTGGCCAAGGCCCTGGCCGGCGCCCGCGAGATGGCCTACAAGGCGGTGATGCGCCCCGTCGAAGGGACAATGCTGACCGTCGTCCGGGTCGCCGCCGAGCGGGCGGAAGTGGTCGCCGAGCGAACCCCGGCCCTCCTGACCGTTCTCGCCGACGCGGTCCACGGCGCTCAGCACGCCCTCGCCACCACCCCGGACCTGCTCGACATCTTGCGTCAGGCCGGGGTGGTCGACGCTGGTGGCCAGGGCATCGTCTACATCCTCGAGGGGATGGAACGCTACGCGCGCGGCGAGGGCGCCGTCACTGTCGGCGAAGAGACCACACCCGCCCACCCCCTGGGTCAGGATATGGCGTTCCTCGACCAGATCGAGGAGTTGCATGGCGACGACGCCTTCGGCTACTGCACCAACTTCATGGTCTTCGGCGAGGGAATCGATTTCGAGCACTCCCGGTCGGCGCTGGCGGCGATGGGTCAGTCTGCCGTGATCGTCGGGGACGATACGGTCCTCAAGGTCCACATTCACACCCTCAACCCCGGCCAGGTCCTCGACTACGCGCTCGGCCTCGGCAGTCTGGACCAGATCAAAATCGACAACATGCAGGCCCAGACCCGCAGCCTCTCAGCCCAACGCGACGCCACCCGGGACGACGGCGGCGCCTCGGTTCCCGCCACCCCTCGACCGCCAGTTCCCGATCCACAGCCGATCGGCAGCCAGGCCGTCCTCGCGGTGGCCGCCGGCGATGGCCTGGCGGCGGCGTTGCGGTCGATGGGGGCGACCGGGATCGTGGCCGGCGGTCAGACGATGAACCCGAGCATCGAGGAGTTGCTCGCCGCGGTCGCGGCGGCGCCAACCGACGAGGTCATCCTCCTCCCTAACAACTCGAACATCGTCCTCACGGCCAACCAGGTGCCCGAGCTCACCTCCAAGCGGGTTGGCGTGGTGCCGAGTCGCTCCGTTCCCCAAGGGCTGGCCGCCCTTGCCGCCTACAATGCCGACGAGGCGCTGGAGGACAACGTCCGCGAGATGACCGCCGCGCTAGCGGGCGTCCGCACCATTGAGCTGACGCGCGCGGTTCGGGACGCGACGCTGAACGGGGTGAGCGTGCGGGAAGGGCAGGTGATCGGTCTCCTGGATGATTGCCTCGTGGCGAGCGGCGACGACCCAACCGCCGTCGCTTGTGCCACCCTGGAGGAAGCCAACCTGGACGAGGCCGAGCTGGTGACCATCTTTACAGGCGAGGGCGCCAAGCCCGAGCACACCGCCGATCTCCGCGCCTCGATCGTGGCCAACCACCCGGACACCGCGGTCGAGGTCTACGACGGCGGGCAGCCACACTACCGGTTCGTGATCGCCGTCGAGTAGGGGAGGCCGCGAGTTGGCCCAAAGGGCGGACGGCGCGCCGGAGGGGATGCGATGCCGCGTGTCGCGATCGTCACCGACAGCACGTCGGACCTGCCGCCGGAGGTGCGCGCGCGCCACCGGGTCACGATGGTCCCACTCAACGTCCACTTCGGGACCGAAGTCTTCCGCGACCAACTTGATATCTCGACCGACGACTTCATGCACCGCCTCCAGCGCGAAGCGAAGCTGCCGACCACCTCGCAGCCGTCGGCCGGTCTCTTCGAGGACACCTTCCGCCGCCTCGGCCATGACCACGACGCCGTCGTCGCCATCCTCATCTCTGCCAAGCTGAGCGGCACGGCGCAGTCGGCCACGATTGCGCGCGATGCGGCGGCCGACGTGGTCCCCGTAGAGGTCGTCGATTCGCTAAGCGCCTCGATGGGGCTCGGCTTTCAGGTGCTGCGCGGGGCGGAGCTGGCGGCGGATGGGCTGGACGCGAGCGCGATCGCGGAGCGCCTGCGGGCGGAAACCGGGCTCTACCACCTCGTCTTCTTCGTCGATACGCTCGAGTACCTGCAGCGAGGCGGGCGCATTGGACGGGCCGCGGCGCTCGTCGGCGGGCTGCTCAACCTCAAGCCACTGCTCCGGGTCGACGAGGGGCAGATCGTCCCCTTCGAGCGGACTCGGACCAGGGCGCGCGCGATGCAGGGACTGGTCGACTTCGTCCGCGGGCTGCCGGCCGTCGAGCGGTTGAGCGTCCTCTACAGCTCCACACCGGACGAGGCCGCCACGCTCGCCGACCGGCTTGCCACCGAGGCGGCGCTGCCCCGTGATCGGATCATGCTGGCCCAGATGAGTCCCGTCATCGGCACGCACGTCGGGCCGGGGGCGATGGGGGTCGCCGTCGCCGAAGGGGAGGGCAGCTAGGTGGCAGCCGAAGCAGGCCAGTCACGACCCGTGGCGGTCGTCACCGACTCCACGGCGGACCTGCCCTCGGCCCTGGCCGCGGCGCCCAACATCACGGTTGTCCCGCTCTCGGTGCGCTTCGGCGAGCGGGCCTATCTGGACCGGGTCGAGCTCGGTCCCCACGAATTCCTCACCCAGCTTCGTGCCGCGGCCACGCTGCCCACCACCTCGCAGCCGCCGGTCACCGCATTCGAGGCAGCGTTCCGCACCGCGCTCGATGCCGGTTGCGACATCCTGTGCATTACGCTCGCCAGCGCGCTCTCCGGGACTCACAACGCCGCTCGACTCGCGGCGGAGTCCGTCGGCACCGATCGGGTCCGCGTCGTCGATTCGGGCACGGTCACGATGCGGCTCGGCTGGGCGGCGCTGGCCGCGGCTCGTGCCGCGATGGGCGGCGCCGACCTTGCCGGCGCGGAGGCGGCCGCGCGTGCGGCGTTGGAGCGCGCCCACCTCTACTGCGTGCTCGACACCCTCGACTACGTCTACCGCGGCGGCCGCATCGGTCGAGCGTCTCAGCTCGTCGGTTCCATGTTGAGCATCAAGCCAATCCTGACCGTGCGGGACGGGGAGGTGATCCCGGTCGAGCGGGTGCGGACCTGGTGCAAGGCGCTTGACCGGATGGTGGAGCTCGCCCGATCCCACGCGCCGCTCGCCGAGCTCGCCGTGCTGCACGTCGGCAACCCCGTCGACGCCCGCGCCGTTGCCGACCGCCTCGGCGAGTTGGTTCCCGACGGCGCGGTGCTTGTCACGGAGGCGGGTCCCGTCATTGCGGCCTACGCCGGTCCCGGTGCGGTCGGGGTCGTGCCGTTGGCGGCGAGATAGGCATCAACTCGCGGGCGAGCCGCCCGACTCCACGCCTCTACCGTCCGTCCATGTCCGTGCCGCGACCCGCGCGGGCGATTCCTATCACTCCGTCTGACGCATGGCCTCGCGCTTGATCGGGTAAACTGACGGTGCCCCGCACCGCCTGGCGCGCCTGGAAACGGACACGACGCCGCGTGAGCTCCACCCAACGTCGAACGACTCGGAGGCCGGAAGGCGCGGTCCCGACGACCCGGCCGATCCCCCTCCCGCCGCCGGATGACTTGATCGACAGCGCGTTGGAGGCGCTGCGGCGGGAGTGGCGCGCCGGTGGCACCGGTGGCATGCCGTTCAAGATGGCCGCTGCCAACATCCAGCGCCTGCGGGAGCGTGCGGCCACCCAACAAGCCGCGACGGCGGTCGAGGCGGTCGAGCGGCGGCTCGCCGCCTATCGCGGCCTGCCGGCCGAGCGGCGGAAGGACGAACTGGCGCAGATCGCCGCCGCGCTGAACGCGCTGCGGCCGCACCTACGACTGGCCGAAACTCCCGCCCCCTTGGTCGGCAAGCTTCCGGGCGCGGTGGCGCCGGTGCGGGGCGTCAAAGCCAGGTCCGAGCCGAAGGAGGCTTCTTCTCCGCCGATCAGACCCCTTCCCCCCGACGCGCCGGCGACGGCGCTGCCCCGGGTCGGTCCGTCCGTTGCCAAGAAGCTGGCCAACCTCGACGTCAAGACGATCGAGGACCTGCTGACCCTGGCGCCGCGGCGCCACATCGACTACTCACGGACCGAGCGGATCGGGTCGGTCCTCGGCTTCGTGCCGGGGGGCGAGGTCACCGTTCGGGGCGAGGTGGTCGACATCCAGGAGGTCCGCGGTCCGGGAGCGCCGCGGGTCGTGGTCAAGCTGGCCGACGCCACCGGCTGGGTCCGAATCACCTGGTTCAATCTGTACGTCGCCCGGCAGCTCGCCCTCGGTGACGAGATCGCCGTCAGCGGCAAGCTCGACGCGGGCTACGGCGCCCCGAGCTTCACCTCCCCGGAGTGGGAAAAGGTCGGCGGCCAGGGCGACATGCCGCTCTCCACCGGACGCCTGACTCCCGTCTACCCGCTCACTCAGGGGATTGCTCAAAAGACGATGCGCGGCCTGACGCGGGCTGCGCTCGACGCCACCCGGACCACGGTCGAGGAGTTCCTGCCGGGGGCCGTCCGCCACGCGGCCGGCTTGCCCGACCTGCGCCGGGCGTACGAGCAGGCCCACTACCCGGACGGCCACGGCGAGCTGGAGCTGGCGCAACGCCGGCTCGCTTTCGACGACCTGTTCCTCCTCCAGCTCGGCCTCGTGCGACGCAAGCGGGAACGTCGCGCCTTCGGCGGCATCCCGTTCGCGGTCGATCAGACGCTCCTGCACCGCTTTCGGCGCGGGCTGCCATTTCGTCTCACCGACGCGCAGGAACGAGCACTCGACGAGATTCTGGCCGACCTGGAGCGGCCGCAGCCGATGGGTCGGCTGCTCCAAGGCGACGTCGGGTCCGGCAAGACCGTGGTGGCCGCCGCCGCTGTCCTGGTCGCCCACAGCAACGACCACCAAGCGGCCGTGATGGCCCCGACCGAGATCCTGGCCGAGCAGCACTTCCACAACCTGCGCGGGCTCTACGCTCCTCTGGCTGAGACCGACCGGCCGACCGTGGCGCTCCTGACCGGGAGCACCCGCGCGGCCGAGCGGCGGCGTACGGTGGCCGCCGCGGCGAGCGGCGAGCTGGAAGTCCTGGTCGGGACGCACGCCCTGATCCAGGAGGCGGTCGCCTTTCGGCGGCTCGGCCTCTCGGTCGTCGATGAACAGCACCGCTTCGGTGTCCGCCAGCGGGCGGGCCTGCCAGACAAGGCGATGGGGGCGCAACCCCACGTCCTGTCGATGACCGCGACGCCGATCCCGCGAACGCTCAATATGGTGCTCAACGGCGACCTCGACGTCTCGGTCATCGCCGAGCGCCCACCCGGTCGCGTCCCAATCGAGACGCGCCGCTACGTCGGCTCGGAGCGCGTCGCGGCCTACGATCTGGTGCGGGCGGAGGTGGCGCGGGGGCACCAGGTCTTCGTCATCTGCCCGCTAGTCGAGGCGTCAGAGGCGACGGAGGCAAAGGCCGCGGTGGCCGAGGGAGAGCGGCTCCAGCGCGAGGTCTTCCCGGAGATGCGAATCGCGATCTTGCACGGACGGATGAGCGGCAAAGACAAGGATGCCGTGATGACGGCGTTCCGCGACCGCGAGTACGACGTGTTGGTGTCAACCTCGGTGATCGAGGTCGGAATCGACGTACCGAACGCGACGGTGATGCTGGTGGAGGGCGCGGATCGCTTCGGTCTGTCGCAGCTTCACCAGTTCCGCGGGCGGGTCGGACGTGGCGGCGCCCGCTCCTACTGCCTGCTGCTCGCCGACGAGACAACGCCGGACGGCGAGGAGCGGCTGCGGATGATGGTCGAGACCGACGATGGCTTTCTGCTGGCTGAGAAGGACCTGGAGCTGCGCGGGCCCGGCGACTTCATCGGCACCCGCCAAAGCGGGCTGCCGGAGATGAGCTGGCTCGACGGCAGCTTCGACACCCGCTTACTCGACCGCGCCCGCGCTGCCGCCGAAGACATCCTCGACGCTGACCCCGAACTGCGCACCGCCGAGCACGAACGGCTGCGCGACCGGTTGCACCTCTTCTGGGCGAAGGCCTCGCCCGACGTGCCGTTGTAATGGGGGCGGCCGGCCCCGGACGGCAGAGCAATGTCGGAGCGTTCGCCAGATGCGATGGGTCGTCAGGAGGATCGGTCCCGTGGTCCCTCCGACTAAGCCGATCACACGGTTGTGGCAACCCCGCGCGATCACTAGATCGCAGGCTCGAACCTCGGGTCCTCAGCCCGCTGAGCACTGGCTGAGGCGGGAATCGGTGCGTGGCGTGTGTCAGCCGCCGTGCTCGCCCGGATCTCCCTCATGTGCGGCGCGGTGCTGAATCGCGCGAGCCGCAACGACGGCGACGAGTGCCGCCGGATGATCGCGTGGAACAGACCGCCGAGTCGTTCCCGCTCGGGGGTCGCCGCCCTCTCCAATCAACCCGCGGACCGAATTGACCCGGCCCAGAGCAGCGAAGCTAGCCAGAAGCGGTGCCGTCGCATCGCCGCGGAGTTCGCCGCCGTCGCTCGGTGGGAACGTGGTCGCGGCGACGGCCGCCTGAGCGATCCGGGCACATTCGCCCGCGAGATGCTGCTCCGGTGGACGCAGGTCCTGCGCGGCGCGATGCGCCAAGCGACCGCGCTCGCCACGGCGTACCGCGCCTTCCTGCGTCGGGGACAGACGGTCCCCAACCGCGGTATTGCGCCGCGCTGTCGCACCTGTACGACGCGGATCGCCCATCACGACGCTTGGGCATAGCCCCGGTTGCACAACCTGTCAGAGGCCCGGTGGGTGGCATCGAGGGGTCGGCCTCGTGTGCTGCTTCCGACGACGCGCAGGTGGCGCGACGCGTGCGATAATGCCCGTGGGCGGAGGCGTCACTTCGTTCGGTCCCGCGCCCCCGCGGGCCCCCTCTGTGTAGCCGCCTTTTGGGGAGCGACTGCATCGCACCGGACCTCCTCGGTCCGGGAGCCGCTCACCCGGAGGCCGCTATCATCACCCCCTCGCGTGACGGGCACGGCCCGCACATCCTCGCCATCAACAACGACCAATCCATCCTCACCCTCTTCCGCAACCTGCTGGAGGAGGAGGGCTACCGGGTCACCACCCAGACCTACGTCGACAAGGACCTGGCCGGGATCAAGGCCTCGCGGCCGGATCTGATCGTGCTCGACTACATGTGGGCCGGCGAGGACGCTGGCTGGTCCCTGCTCCAGATATTGCGCATGGATCGCGACACGGCCGGCATCCCGATCGTGCTGTGCACGGGGGCGGTGCGCGAGGTCGAGGCGTTGGCCCCCCACCTCCAGGACATGGGGATCCGGGTGGTGCTCAAGCCGTTCAATATCGACCATCTGGTCGCGGTCATCGCCGAGGCCCTCGCGGCGCCGGTGCCAGTTAGTGGTGGCGACGGGGCCTGACCGACATGCGAACGGGCGACCAACGTTACGAGGCAGACCTTCGCGGCAGCTTCTTCTCAATGAACTGCGCGGCCTGCCCTGCGTAGTGACGAGGATTCCAGCCTAAGCGCGTCATCCCAACCTGCTCGCCGGTCGGATCCGGCGGCGCCGAAGCGATCCGGACGGCGGCGCGAAGCCACCCCGACGCCGCCGGTTGAAGTCCGAGCGTGCCCGACCTGCCCCCCGTCGGCGCCACCGGAGCGGTTTGCTATACCCAGATCATGCGTCAAGTCGAGGACATGATCGAGAAGGTCGCGCTCGTCAAGGACGGGTTCAGGCCCATCCGTGAGTTGGCCAACCACTTCCTGGCCGGTCACCCCGAGGACGAGGCGCTCGCCCTGGCCCACGCGCTGTCCCGGTCCGAGGTCCACCGGGCCCGGATGATGGCAACAATCCTCCTCGGGCGACTATCCGTGACACGTCCCGAGGCGGTCGACTTCCTGCGCAGCGACGTCAGCCACGATCCGGACTGGCGCACGCAGGAGATGCTGGCGATGGCGTTCGACACCTAGTGCAAGGGTGTCGGCTACGAGCAGGCCCTGCACACGATCGAGAGTTGGCTCGGCGATCCCAACCACACCGTGCGGCGCGCGGTGTCGGAGGGGCTTCGCATCTGGACTCACCGCCCCTACTTCAAGCAGCACCCGGAGCAGGCGGTCGCGTTACTGGGCCGGTTGAAGGCGGACGGTCACGCGTACGTCCGCAAGTCCGCCGGGAACGCTCTGCGGGACATCAGTCGCTTCCACAAGGCCCTGGTCGCCGCGGAGGTGGGTACCTGGGACCTCGAGGACCCGCGCGTCGCCGAGACATATGGGTTCGGGGCCTAATTCCTCTCGAGGTCCGTCACGCCTCATTCGCCAAAACCCGTCGCTGGTGTAAGGCGACGCGTGCGGCGCCCCTACCCGGCGAACAACCCTTGAGGCACCACGAGACGCTCTCCTGACCTCGGAGTCCTCACCGCGGAGTCAGGAGGGGAACCGACGGATGGCGGTGACACGTCAAGCAGATGCCCAAAGGTGGCCTCAGCGCGGCCCAGCACGCCGGATATCGCTAGGACGCTGACCGGCGGCACGCCACCGCGACGCCAACCCCCGTGAACGACGGCGCCATGGCCCTTACCCGCCCCGCGTCGCGGTGATCCGCAGCTCAAGCCACACAGCCTCGCCGATGGACGGGCCCTATCCTTGGTGGGGGACTCGACCCGGGAATCCCCTGGTGCGAACGAAGCGGCAACGAGGACCTGGGGCGTGTCGTTGCACCTCGCAGAACGGCGTGTGCCGCGCGGGAACGGCTAGCGCACGTCGTGGACGGGGCGGTGGGAGACCAACTGGACCAGCACGGCCGGCTCGTCGCTCAATATCTCGTAATACCGGCCGACCATGAGGCGCCACGAGCGGCACGGGCCTGGGCCACGATGTCCGTGAACTGGTCGCGGCGCGCGTCGTCCTGGACGAAGGCGACGAGGAAGCAAGCGGCTGCGTTAAGTCGCCCGAACCGCTCGACGAAGACAACTGTGAGGTCAAGGTAGGGAAAAATCAATCGGCGTAGCCTCGGGTTCCTTGTTTCCCGGAGACTGGTCCTGTCGGTCCCGCGCCGGGCACCGATGACCGCGGCCGGACGGCAATGGCCGGGGCGATCGCGTCGTCAGCAGTCCGATGGTGATCGCAAACCGACCAGGTGCATCACCCCCAGCACGCCGATTGCCATGGGACCGATCCCGTCCGTACCTCGCAAGCCAAGCATCGACAGGAACGAGAGCACCGGATCACCGTGTCCTCCGAAGAAGGAATAACGGGGCGCGCGTGACCCACCGTAGTCCTCGCTGGCCGCCGGTCGCCACGCGCCAGGACCATCCTTCGCAAGGAGGCATCAGGGCCGGCACCGCCTGGCTGCGGTGCCGGCCCTGACCAATGCCTAAGTCCGACGCCGATCGGCTTTAGTCGGCCGGGTTGGGGACCAACGTCGGCTCGGTGACCGGATCGGGTTCGGGCGTGGCGGCGACGTAGTCCTTGATGAGGAAGTAGGAGAGCCCGCTGGCGGCGATAATCACTGCGGCGGAGAGCAGGAACGCACGGTCCATGCCGGCCACGAACGCCCGCCCACTGGCGTCACGGATCTGCGCGGCGACCTCGGCCGGGACGCCGGAGAAAAACTCGGGGTTCTCGATCAGCCGCCCGGCGCGGTCGAGGCCCGACCCAATCGCGTCGACGACGGGCCGCAGCGGTCCCAGCGCGGGATTCGACCGCAGCCCCTCAACTTCCGGCGATCGATCGTAGCGATCCTGGAAGGTACGGTTCATGATCGTGCCGAGGAGCGCGATCCCGAAGGCGAACCCGGTCTCGCGCACGGCCCCATTGACGGCCGAGGCGACGCCGCTCTTTTCCGTCTCGACGCTGTTGAGCACCGCGGTCGTCATCGGCGCGAAGATGAACGACATCCCCACCCCGAACACCATCAGACCGGGCAGGATGTCGAGGTACGAAGCGTCCACGGCGCTGCGCAGGAACAGGAGTGCTCCGATCCCGCCGACGAACATGCCGAAGGAGATGAGCTTGGCGGCGCCGACCCGGTTGACGAGGGTACCGGAGATCGGCGCCCCCACCATCATCATCGCCACCATCGGCAACAGCACCAGCCCCGTCCGCACCGGCGAGAAGCCGTGGATGTTCTGCTGGTAGAGCGTCATCGAGAAGGCGATGCCTGAGATGAGGAAGGAGACGGCGAAGGCGTCGATGTTGGCGCCGGTGAAGGTGCTGGACCGGAAGAAGCGCAGCGGAACCATCGGCCGCGCGGTGCGGGACTCGACCCAGATGAAGGCGGCAAGCAGCACCGCGGCGACGGCGAAGGAGGCGAGGATCAGGCTGTCAGTCCAACCACGCTCGCCGGCCTCGATCAAGCCGTAGACGAGCGAGGCGATCGCGCCGGTGATGAGGAGGGTGCCGGGGATGTCCGTCGCCACCGTGCCGGAGGTGTCGCGCGACTCGCGGACGACGGCCGAGGTGACGAGGAAGGCGCCGATCCCGATCGGCACGTTGATGATGAAGACCCACTGCCAGGAGGCGTACTGAACGAGGAGGCCGCCGACAATCGGACCAAGGGCGAGCCCCGAGACGGAGATCGCCGACCAGATGCCGAGCGCCTTGCCCCGCTCCTCCGGCGGGAACGCTTCCGAGATCAGCGATAGCGACAGTGGCATGATGAACGCCGCGCCGAGCCCCTGCAGGGCGCGCATCGCGATCAGCATCTCGGTCGTCTGGGAAAAGGCGGCGAGAAGCGACGTGCCGGTGAAGAGGGCGACGCCGATCAGGAACCACCGCTTGCGTCCGAATCGATCGCCGAGGCCACCGGCCGTGATCTGGAGCGAGGCAAAGACGAGCGTGTAGGCCGAGACGATCCACTGCAGCTCAGTCGTGGTCGAATTGAGCTCCTGCGAGATCGTCGGTAGGGCGACGTTGACGACGAGGTTGTCGAGGATCGCCATGAAGAGGGCGAAGCAGGCGGCGGCCAACGTGAACTACTTGACGTTGCCGTCGTTGACGCGGCCGGCCAGCCGGGTTGTGGGTGAAACCATGCGAATGTTCTCTCCTGTCTCCCCGGCGCATCGCGCCGCGAACCGTTTGCCGGCGCTGCCCCCGGACCGAGCGCCGATACTGCCGCTGGCCGACGGTTGCCCAACCGTCGCCGTGTCGTCTCTCAGGGTAGAACACGTGTACGGCGTTCGTTCGGCCGATCTGTCACGAACATGTCACCGCTGCCCGTCCCGTTGTCTGGTTGCCCAATAGTCGCGTCGCTCGTCCTGTCGAATTGCGAACAATTCGTAACGGATAGTGTTACGAATGTGTCGAAAAAAAGAGCGGCATCACCTACGCGGGCTGGTATCGCGCTCCATAGCCATGGAAGCCGGCCACAACATCATCAACCACCTCGGCCATCGTCACCTCCGCCAGCTTCTGCTCCATCGCCGCTTCCGCCTCGCGGAACACGCGCTCAAGTGCGTGCGGCATCTGTCGGCCCACCATGCACGCCGCGTTCGGCGGGTTGTGGTGCATCGCAAAGAGAGGCTCGGTCTCGACGGCCCGGTAGACGTCAAGCAGGGTGATCCGCTCGGGGCCGCGGGTCAGCCGCCAGCCGCCGCCGGGACCCGGTTGTGACGTCACCAACCCGGCCTGGCGCAGCGAGCCAAGGATGCGACGGATAACGACCGGATGGGTGCAAACGCTTCGGGCCATCCGCTCCGAGGTGACGCACTCGTCCTCGGCGTCACCCCGGGCGAGCATCGCCAGCGTCAGGATGTGGACCGCGACCGCAAACCGACTGCTCGTCTTCATCGCCGCCTCGTCCCCGAATCGTAACTATCGTAGTTACAATAGCGATCCGTGTCAAGAGGCGGACGCGTCGCCGGTCGACGGGCGATACTTGGCGGACTGGGAGGTCGGCGGTCGCCCGCCGACCACGTCCGTTGGCGATGTGATCTTCGGGGAGCGGACGCGGGCGCGTGATTGCGGGCGAGGTCAAGGGCTTTCGACTGAAAGGGCCGCCGAGCCGCGGCACCCGACCGATGGCCGACAAGATCAAGGGCGCACTCTTCTCGATGCTCGGCTCCCTCGGCGTCGAGCCGGAGCGGGTGCTGGACCTGTACGCCGGCACGGGTAGCATCGGGATCGAGGCCCTCTCGCGGGGGGCAAGCTGGGCGGACTTCGTCGAGCAGAACGCCGCCGCCGCCGCCGTGGTCCGCGCCAACCTCCAGCACACCCGCTTCGCCGACACCGCCCGTGTCCACCAGGAGCCGGTCGCCGCCTTCCTCCGAGGAAACCGCCGCCAGCCACCTTACGATCTGGTGATCATGGACCCGCCCTACGCTGATCCGGAGATTGTTTCAACCCTTGAACGGATCGGAGCCTCGCCGCTGGTACAATCCGGCGCGGTTGTCGCCGTCGGGCACTCGCTACGGGTTACCTTGCCGGAGGGACTCGGGCGCCTGACCCGGCTGCGGGAGCGCTGCCACGGCGACAGCTGTTTCTCGGTCTACGAGGTTGTCGACGACGAGATGGCGGCGGGTGCTGAATCCAACGGGACGACCGCCGACGCAGAGTCCGGGGGCGAGGTGGCCGGAACGTGATGGTGGCGATCTACCCTGGGAGCTTCGACCCGATCACGCTCGGGCACGTCGACGTGGCCTGCCGTGCCGCGCGCCTGTTCGACCGCCTGATCGTCGCCGTCTACGCTGGCGGGGAGAAGCCCGGCGGGCTCTTCTCCCTGGCGGAGCGGCTGGCCTTGGCGCAGGAGGCGCTGGTTCCCCAGGCGGGCCGGAACATCGCCGTTGACAGCTTCTCGGGGCTGACCGTAGAGTACGCCCGCAGCGTGGGAGCGGGGACAATCGTGCGCGGTCTGCGGGCCGTGTCCGACTTCGAGTACGAGTTCAAGCTGGCCCACATGAACGACCACCTGGCGCCGGAGATCGAGGTCGTTTGCCTGGTCGCCTCCTCCCGTCACTCCTTCATCAGCTCCAGCCTGATTCGCGAAGTAGCCGCCCTCGGCGGCAACATGGACGGGCTGGTGCCGCCGCACGTCGGCGAGGCGCTGCGGGAGAGGTTTCCCGTGTGCGCCGGCCCGCTGCCTGCGGGATCGCACCGGTGACGCTCCCGCTCGGAGTCACCCACGATGGCTGACGGCGGATCGCCCCAGCAGCAGGATCAAACGGCCCCGCCCCAGGCACAGTTGGGGAACGGGGCGGTCGACATCCTCTTCCTCGTAGATCGCCTGGAAGAGTTGGTCGGGGTCGGCAAGCGTGTTCCGTTCAGTGGCCGGGTGATGGTCGAGGAGGAAGAGTTCCTTGCTCTGGTCGACCAGTTGCGCGTCGCCGTCCCGAACGAGATCAAGCAGGCGCAGCGGGTGATTAAGGAACGCGAAGGGATCATCGGCGAGGCGCAGGAGGAGGCGGCTCGGATCCTCGAGGCCGCCCGCAAGCGCGCCGAGTACATCGTCTCGCAGCAGGGGATCCTCAACGACGCGCGGCAGAAGAGCGAGGAACTGCTGCGGGAGGTCGAGGCGGAGGCCAAGCGCTCGCTCGGCGAGATCGACGTCTACGCCCTGCGGCAGTTCGGGATGGCCGAGGAGGCGATCCGCCACAGCCTGGAAACGCTCAGCGCCGCATTGGAGGAGACGAGCCACAATCTCAAGGCCGCCAAGGAGGCAGTCGGGCAGTAGCGCGGTTGGTTAGCCGAAGATGGCCAACTGGAAGCCAGGTAGCCAGTCCCATCCATCCTGTCCGTGCATCTCCCTCGCCCAGCCCCTGCGGCTCACGCTCGGGCCCGTGAACAGCGACCGTCTGCTGGCCGGGGCGAACCACCCAGAGCAGTGGGGGTCTGGCTCTGAGGTCCGAGGCCACCGGGAGGCAGCCCGGTGTTCCCCTCTCGGTCGCAACCTGTGGGAGCGCACGACCACCATATCCCGAGCAATCAGGAGGTTCGGGTCCCGCGCCAAGATGAACCACGCTCGTGCGTCGTGGCCGTTGCCTAAGCGTTGTTGCAGAACATAACCGCGGACGTAAACCACGAGCCACCCTCCGGTCTCACCCTGTACCTGACCATCCGGTGGCAGCCGTTACAGGTCTCCGTCGATCACGTCGAACCGATGATTGTCGTCGGGACGACGCTCTCGTTCCTCGGCGGTTGTGCGCCTCGTCGTGGCCATCGTGGTAGCGCTCCGCTGGTCCGCGGCCAACGACCGAACCCGTTCCAGACCCACTGGCTGTTCCCGAGCCTCACCCCACTATCCTCGTCTCGAGTCCCGCCTGATTGACCCGTCCCTGTCTCGACCGCTATACTTTCGCGGTTGCGCCGGGCTCGGCCCGGCGTCTGCACGTTGACAGGGGCACGTCCACACGACCATGGCGACCGATCGCGACCGCGGCACCGCCCGCGGCATGGACCTCCACAACGACACTGCGATCAACGTCGTCGGGTTGCTCAAGGAGCCGATCGGCGCCACCCGGGTATACCCGGTCCACCTCGATGCGTTCGAGCTGGACGAGGACCTGCTAGGCGAGGACGTCCGCGGTGAGGTCAAGCTCACCCGCCTCCGCAATGCGGTGATGGCAACCGTTCGTGTGCGCGGCGGGGTGGCGTTGGAATGTGCCCGCTGCCTGCGTACCTATGGTCAGGGGTTCGACGCCGAGTTCACGGAAGAGTACCGGCAGACGGTCGATGTGCGGACCGGCGTGGGGCTCATCCATGAGCTTGGCGAGCCGACGGACGACGAAGTCTCGACGATCGACGAGACCCACGAGCTAGACCTCGCCGACGTACTACGTCAGGAGATTCTGGTCGCCCTGCCGATGCGTCCCGACTGTGGCGAGGCGTGTCCGGGCCCGCACACCCTGGAGTCGGGGGAGGCCGCCGCCGTCGACGACCGACTCTCGGCACTCGCTCGGCTGCTCGACGAGGACGAGCCGGTGGCGAGCGGGCAGTAGCCAGCGGTCGACACTCGATACGTCACGTCGGCATTGGTGGGCACTCGGCGTTGTGGCCGGTGGTGAGCCCGGATCCGGGCAAGAAGGAGAACGGTCATGGGCGCGCTTCCGAAGCAACGAATCAGCCGGCACCGGCAGGGTAACCGCCGGCGACACCACTTCATCGCCCCGCTCAACTTGGTCGAGTGCAAGCACTGCCGGGAGCTAAAGCGGCCGCATCACGTCTGCCCGAACTGCG
Organism: Thermomicrobiales bacterium; assembly: GCA_030447415.1. GTDB lineage: Bacteria > Chloroflexota > Chloroflexia > Thermomicrobiales > UBA6265 > JAUJOZ01. The sequence goes on from JAUJOZ010000011.1 coordinate 64,724, forward strand.
GCTGGTACAACGGCCGCCAGGTGATCGAGATCGAAGAGCGGGAACGGGCGGCCGAGTAACCGAGCGTCGGACGCCGGACGGCACGCGGCCGGGACGGCGTCGAGGCGCTTGACGAAGCGTCCTATTTTGCCAAACGGGGATGCTGAGGAGGGGCACGGCACGCCGTGCCCCTCGTTGTTGGTCACGGCCCGGCCGTTGCGGGGCGCCGCGGTTCGCGGCACACTGCCGACGGCAATCGGTCGCGGGGCCGGACCTCGTTCCGGCTTCTGGGGTCGGGCGAGCTGGGTCAGTTGGAGAAGACGATGCGATACGCGGCGATTACGGGCTGGGGCATGGCGGTCCCGGAGCGGGTGCTGACCAACGCCGACCTCGAGCGGATGGTCGACACCTCCGACGAGTGGATCGTTTCCCGCACTGGGATCCGGGAACGACGTGTCGTCGGCCCCGGCGACAGCACCACCTCGCTCGCCGTCGCCGCCGCTCGGAGGGCGGTCGAGCGTGCCGACCTCACCGCCGACGACCTTGACCTCATCATCGTCGCCACCTACACACCCGACCAGTTTCTCGTGTCCCAGGCGTGCCTGGTCCAGGCCCAGCTCGGTGGTACCGCCGGCGCCTTCGACCTCGGCGCCGCCTGCTCCGGGTTTGTCTACGCCCTCTCGGTCGGCACTCAATTCGTGCGCACCGGCTGCTACGAGCGGATCCTCGTCATCGGCGCGGACACGTTGACCCGGCTCATCGACTACACCGACCGCGCGACCTGCGTCCTCTTTGGTGACGGTGCCGGCGCCGTCGTGCTGGAAGCGACGGACCAGCCCCGTGGCCTCCTCTCGACCGTGTTGGGCGCCGACGGCGCTGGCAGCGAACACCTCTACATCCCAGGGTGGGCCACGCTCGTGCCCGAGTCGGCCCCGCTCGTGCAGGACGCACCGGGCACTCGACCGGGGTTGCGGATGAACGGCAATGAGGTCTTCCGCTTCGCCGTCCGGGTGATGGGCGATGCTGCCGCCGACGCCGTCGAGCGCGCCGGGCTCTCGTTTTCCGACATCGACATGCTGATTCCCCACCAGGCGAATCTGCGCATCATCGACGCAGCGGCGCGGCAGCTTGATCTCCCCCGCGAAAAGGTCTGGCTCAACCTCGACCGCTACGGCAACACCTCCGCCGCCTCGATCCCGATCGCCCTGTGCGAGGCGGAGGCGGCCGGCGCGCTCGCCGATGGCAACAACCTCGTCTTCGTCGCCTTTGGCGGCGGGCTCTCGTGGGCGGCTGGAGTCGTCCGCTGGGGCACTGAGGGTGTCTGCCGCGACCGAGCGTGCTGGGGAGCTGAAGCGAAGGCCGGGGCCGATGGCCCAGCCGCCTAGCCCCGTGGGTGGAGGCGAGCCGAGGCCCGCCGCCGGGAGAACGGTTGCCTGGGTCTTCCCCGGCCAGGGCTCCCAGTACGTCGGCATGGGCAAAGCCGTGGCCCGGGTCGATGTCGCCGCGGGCGCCGTCTTCACCGCCGCCGACGAGACGCTCGGGTTTGGATTGAGCGATCTGGTCTTCAACGGTCCCGAGGAAGCCCTTCGGCAAACGTCAAATCAGCAGCCGGCGATTCTGGCGACAAGCATCGCCTACTTCGTCGCCCTCCAGAGCCGCGGCCTCCTGCCGCCTCCAGCATTCGTGGCCGGTCACAGCCTCGGCGAGTACGCCGCGCTCGTCGCCACCGGAGCCCTCGATCTCGCTGACGCCATTCGTCTCGTGCGCCGCCGCGGGGAACTGATGGACGTGACGAGCGAGGGGCCCGGCGTTGGGGCGATGGCCGCGCTGATCGGCTTGCCGATCGACGAAGTCGCGGCCATCGCCGCCGCGGCCGGAGCAGAGGTCGCCAACGAGAACGCCCCCGACCAGACCACCGTCTCCGGAAGGCGCGATGCCGTCGAGCGGGCCATGATCCTCGCCAAGGAGCGTGGCGCCCGGCGCGCCATCCTCCTACCGGTGAGCGCTGCCTTCCATTCGTCGCTGATGGCGCCGGCAGCTGACGGGATGCGTCCCCTGCTGGCGGAGGTGCCGCTGGGCCGGGCAGCCGTCCCACTCGTCGCCAACGTTGATGCCCGTCCCATCCAGGAGCCGGACGAGCTACGCCGCGAGTTGCTGGACCAGATTCTCGCCCCCGTCCGATGGACCGCCGTCGTCGGCGCCCTAGCGACGGCGGGCGTGACGACCTACTACGAGGTTGGACCGGGCAAGGTCCTGGCTGGATTGATCGGCCGGACGCACCGCGGTGCCACTACGATCACGGCCGAGTCGCTGCTGGGCGCGGTGACGACCATCGAGGAGGGGAAAACCGGTGGGTAAGGGCGCGGGGGTCGAGGGACGTGGGTCAGCACCGGGTCGGGTTGCCGTCGTCACCGGTGGAACGCGGGGGATCGGTCTGGCGATCGCTCGGCGGTTAGCCGGGGATGGGTACGACCTGCTGCTCAGCTACCGAGGGGACGAGACGGCCGCGACGCAGGCGCGGGAGGAGTTGGCTCGATTCGACCGGCGGGTCGAGCTGCTCCAGGCTGATGTGGCGACGGCGGACGGTGGGGGCGGGCTGATCGAAGCGGCGATGGAACGGCTGGGTCGGATTGACGTCCTCGTCAACAACGCCGGCATCACGCGCGACACCCTCCTGATGCGGATGGGCGAGGACGACTGGGACGCGGTTCTCACCACCAACTTGAAGGGCGCCTTCCTCTGCGCCAAGGCGGCGGTGCGACCGATGCTGCGCCAGCGCTCCGGTCGGATCGTCAACATGACGTCCGTTGTCGGGCTCGTCGGCAACGCCGGTCAGGCAAACTACGCCGCCGCCAAGGCGGGACTGGTCGGCTTCACCAAGTCGCTGGCGAAAGAAGTCGGCTCCCGTGGCATCACGGTGAACGCGGTCGCCCCGGGGTTCATCGAGACACGGCTGACCGACGTGCTGCCCCAGGACCTCAAGGAGACCCTCCTGAAGAACACGCCCCTCGGGCGCTTCGGCTCGCCGGACGATGTCGCTGGTGCAGTCGCCTTCCTGGTGTCCCCAGACGCGGCGTTCATTACCGGTCACGTTCTGACCGTCGACGGCGGCCTGTTCATGGCATAGACGAGCGATCGGCCCGCAGGGAACTGGGCCGATGAGGCCACGCCAAACGGGCAGTTGGCGCCCGTCAGCGACCGAGGCGGTCGCGCAGCGCCAGGGCGCCAAGACTGAGCGCGACGAGATCTTCGACGACGCCCCAGACCGGGTCGGCTATCGCGGTGGCTCGGCCAAGGCTCGTCCGCGCACGGTACCCCGCGAACGCCCCGGCACCGGCTCCTGCGGCGCCGATGACCGCCCCGGCCGCCGCCAAGTAACCGGCTTCCCGCGCCACCGCCGCACCGACCAGCGCGCCGAAGAGGAGCCGACCTGTCAGCGGGCCCGGCGCCAACCGACTCGGCGTCCTCGGAAGTTTGTCACCGACCAGCTCGCCGGCCGTCAACAGACCCAAGCCGACGAGGGCATAGCGCGAACGTAGCAGGCCCAGAGGTGACCCGGTGGTGGCCGCGAACCCGCCTCGCTGCGCCGCAACGGCGAGCAGGGTGAGCGGCAGCTGCGAGCGCAGACCTGTCGCGGCGCCAAGGACTGCCGCGCGGCCGGCGACGGCGTTTACGGATCCCGACACGACGCTCATCCGAAGGGTCCCCCGCGCCACAAGCGATCATCGCCACCAGATCATCGGGCCGCCGGCCACACGCACGTGCTGCTCGCCTTCGCGACCCCTCAACACGCTGACGTCGCACGCCGAGGACCGCCGCGCCCCCACACCCAACATGCCGCGCACAATTTTATGTCGACAACCGTCGGTGCGTGGTGGAGGTAGGTGCCGAGGGCTGGCCGAACCGGCGCGCCAGACCGTAGCTGTGTCCAACCCGCGGACATGGGGAGTTGCGTAGCGCGTGGTCCAGCTTGCGGAGCAGCGCGAGAAGGTGCGCCCGCTCCTCCGGCGACAGGATGGCAAACTGCTCGGCGATAGCGTCCTCGTGGGCCGGCACGACTTCCTGGTAGAGCCGCCTCCCTCCGTCATGTAGACACCGTGGGCACGCCCAATCGGGCAGCGCCGGACGATCCCACGCCGCTCCATCTTGGCGAGAGGTTGCGAGACGTCGCCGTTGGTGACGAGGAGGCGGTCGGCGAGTTCCTGCTTGCCTAGCCCTTCCGCCGAACCGGTTTGGGCCAGGACATCGAACTGCGCGCCGTTCAAGCCGTGCGCCCGAAGATCCCCCTGGAGGGATCGCTCGATCTTCTGGAACACCCGGGCGACCGCATCCACGCCAGGAGGGCCGGCCGCGGCAAGCCACGTTGTCCCATCGTCGGTTGACCAGCTTCGTCTACCACCAAGTCGGGTTATCGCGAACCGACCGCGCCGTCGGGAGGCCCCGGCGCCACTCCAGCACCGTGACCAGGAGCGAGCACCGAGGCCAGCATCCAGGCCCGCCAGGGCCGAGCGGTTCCCATTCTCCATACCGGCAGCCGGCGGCCAGGACGAGAGCAGGCGAAGCCCGGGCCTGTAGCGACGACAAGCGGTGAGGCGACACACCCGCCGACCGGGTCGCGGCGAGGCGCGGCTTCGGCGCACCGGTTCGTCTATCCTTAGCGACGGTGGGCACGTCGAGGAATGCCGCCCGCTCACCCGCCGGCGCGAGCACCGTGGTCTACACAGATTCGATCATGAAAGCTGAGCACTGATGGCCAACGGCCTCTTCCGCAAGGTCCTGATCGCCAACCGGGGCGAGATCGCGCTCCGGGTGTTACGCGCCTGCCGCGACCTCGGCGTGCCGGCAGTGGTCGCCTACAGCGACGCCGACCGCGACTCGCTCGCCGTGCGCCTCGCGGACGAAGCGGTTTGCGTCGGCCCGGCTGCCGTCGCTCGGTCCTACAACAACATCCCGGCCATCATCAGCGCCGCTCTGGTCACCGGCTGTGATGCGCTCCACCCGGGCTACGGCTTTCTCGCCGAGAACGCCTACCTCGCCGATATCTGCCAACAGGTCGGGGTCACCTTTATTGGTCCCCGCCCGGACGTGATTGAGCGGATGGGGAACAAGGCCGAGGCGCGACGCCTGATGCGCGAGGCGGGCGTTCCCCTCGTTCCGGGTACCGAGGGGACGGTGCAGAACCTGGGAGAGGCTCGGCAGGCGGCCCGGCGCATCGGCTTCCCGGTCCTGATCAAAGCCGTTGCCGGCGGCGGCGGTCGAGGCATGCGGGTCGCGCGGGATGACGCGGAGCTGACCCGCCAGCTGCCGGTCGCCCAGTCCGAGGCGGAGGCCGCGTTCGGCGACGGCGCGGTCTACCTGGAGCGCTACCTGGACCGGCCGCGCCACGTCGAGGTCCAGATCTTGGCCGACCATCATGGCCACGTCTTCGCAGTGGGCGAGCGCGATTGCTCGCTGCAGCGACGCCACCAGAAGCTGGTCGAGGAGGCGCCGGCGCCGAACCTGTCGCGCAAGACCCGCGAGTCGCTGTTACGGACGGCCGTGCGCGGGGCGCGGGCGGCGCACTACACCAACGCCGGCACGCTGGAATTCCTCCTCGACCGCGACGGCCACTTCTACTTCATGGAGATGAACACCCGCATCCAGGTTGAGCACCCGGTCACCGAGGCGGTGACGGGGCTCGATTTGGTGGCCTGGCAGATCAAGATTGCCGCCGGCCAGCCCCTCCTCCTCGACGCCCGGGCCTTGGAGCCGGTCGGCCACGCCGTCGAGTGCCGGATCACGGCCGAAGATGCCAGTGCCGACTTTGCGCCGAGCGCCGGCACGGTGGCCACCTATGTGGCGCCCGGCGGCCCCGGCGTGCGAGTCGATTCTCACCTGTACGCCGGCTACACGGTACCGCCCTACTACGACTCCTTACTTGCGAAGGTGGTCGCGTGGGGCAAGGACCGGTCGGAAGCCCTGGCCCGATTGGAGCGGGCGCTGGCGGAGACCGTGATTACCGGCGTCGCCCAGACCGCGCCGTTCCACCGCCGGCTCGTAGCCGACGAAGCGTTTCGACGTGGCGACGTCCACACCGGGTTCGTCGCCCAGTATTTGAATCGACACGCCGCCGCCTTACACGACGACGGCGAGCAGGCAGCCTTGCTCGCCGCCTCGGAGCAGCAGGAGCGGGCGCGAACGGCGGCGGGCGCGCCGCTCGCCACGGCCGCGGACGACGGGCGCCTCGTGTCACCGCCTCGCCCCGGGGCGCCGACGCAGGCAAACCGCGGGTGAGCGCCATGACCGATCAACCCCGAGCGCCGTTCAGCACGTTCAGCCAGCGCGGTGGCAGCCACGATACCGGCGTCGGGTCCGGGGCGACGACCGAGATTGGGGCGCCGGCCGGCGATGGCGCCACCGGCGGCGTGCGAGGAACCGTACGCATCGCGCCGGCGGTCCTGATCGAGTTGATTGAGCTGACGGTGCGCGACATCCCAGGGGTTGCCGGCTTCCAGCCCCGGCGCCGCGTGGAACGCATCTTGCCCCGGGGCATGCACGCCCCGAGCAGTGAACGCCGGAGCGACGCGACGGCCGGCAGCTACGAGGACGGCGGAGTGCGGGTGCGCGTGACAGGCGACCAGATCGAGGCCGAGGTGTCGATCGTGGTCCGCCGGGGCGTCAATATCTTGGAGCTGAGCCGCGCCATCCAGCGAGGCGTGGGCGTCACCGCCGGCCGCATGCTCGGCATGACGGTTGCCGAGGTCAATGTCTACGTCGCCGGCATCGAGGGCGAGGCGGACGAGGAGGACTAGCAACGCTCATGGCGACCGTAGGCGATGGCGCGTCCCGTGAGGAGGCGCCAAGCAATAAGCGATCGGGAAGCACGCCGCGCCCTCCACGGCGTGGGTCGAATGGGGCGCGACCAGCGGCCGGGAGCCAGGGTGGCCCATCCGGGCAGCGGGCGGTTGGCGGGAAGCGCCGCCAGGCCCGCATCCTTGCCCTCCAAATCCTGTACGAGGTCGACCTCACGGGTCATGCGCTAGACGACGTGATCGCTCACACCTTCGCCGAGCAACCGCCCACGACCCTGATCCGCGCCCACGCCGAGCGCCTGGCACGGGGCACCCTGGAAGCGAGAGCGCAGATCGACCCGCACATCGAGGCAGCGGCGTCTGCCTTCCCTCTGCCCCAACTGCCAGCGGTGGACCGCAACGTCCTGCGTCTAGCGATCTTCGAGTTGCTCAACGAACCAGAGGTGCCGCTCAAGGCGGCGATCAACGAGGCGGTGGAGCTGGCCAAGCGGTTCGGCGGCGCGAACTCCGGCCGGTTCGTCAACGGCGTCCTCGGCACCGTGTCCGCGCGGCTCGGGCGGGACCTGGGTCAGCATCAGCCCGCGCCGGAGTCAGAGACGCCCCCCTCCGCCGCGTAGGAGCCGATCCGGGCGCGGCGCACGCGGCTCGCGTCAGTGGCTGGCAGCTAGGGCGTCGTGTATCATCCTCTCCGCCGCGCACCTGGGGGGACCGAACGGCCATGCGGGTCCATCCCCTATCCCGCGGTGCGTCGACCGGGTGGGGCCGGGGTACAGCGCCGAGCGAGTGCCTACGACGATTCGGGAGGAGGGTGGGGTGGCGTCGGTGTACGATCGGGTCCGCGGCATCGTGGCCGAGCGCCTCGGCGTCGATGAGGAGAAGGTGACGATGGACGCCGAGTTTATCGGCGACCTCAACGCCGACTCTCTCGACTTGGTCGAGGTCATCATGGCGATGGAGCAGGAGTTCGACCTCGAGATCAAGGACGAGGACGCGGAGAATATCCGCACCGTCAGTGATGCCGTCGACTACATCACGGAGCACGGCGGCTAGGGGTCCCCTGCGACCGAGCCATCCGCGGAGCGTGGCCATCCGTATCAGGTGAGGGCGGCCACGCTGGTGGACACGCCTAAGCGACCGTCGCGCGCGGTTCCGGCGTCCCTTACGGCGTGCGCAACCGGCGACCGAGACCATCCCGTGGAAGGCGACCGCTAATGGCCCGCGCGCTGAGACGTCCCAACGTCCGCCTCAAGCTCCCGAAGATCCCGCGACTTCCTCGCACGGACGAGCCGTACGAGGATGTCTTCGACGAGATGACCCTCCAGGAACATCTGGAGGAACTCCGCACTCGGATCGTCAGGATCTGCGTCTCGATCGGGATTGCTTTCATCGCGGGGCTGTTTCTCTCCAAGCCGATGCTGGAGGAGATCGTCTCGAGAGCCAACGCCGACATCAACGGCGGGCTCGATATCAAGAGCCCGACCGATCCGATCACGATTTACATGAAGATCGCGCTCTACATCGCGATCGGCTTCGCGATGCCGATCATTATTTGGCACCTTATCGGCTTCCTCGCCCCCGGGTTGACACGCAAGGAGAAGCGCGTCCTCTTTTCCTCGCTGCCCTTCGTCACCGCTCTGTTCCTGGGCGGTGTCTCCTATGCCTACTTCTTCGCGGTGCCTCGTGCCTTCGACTTCCTCTCTAGCTTCCAGAGCGACATCTTCTCCTGGGAGCCGGACGGCGGCGAAGTCATCAACTTCTACCTGACGGTGATGATCGGGCTCGGCATCGCCTTCCAGATCCCGATCGTCATGTTCCTCCTGGCCAAGCTCAACATCGTTAGCCCGAAGCGAATGGCGCAGTACCGCAAGTACGCGGCGATGGTCATCCTCGTCATCGCGGCGATCATCACGCCGACACCGGACCCGTTTAACATGTTCTTCGTCGCGCTGCCGCTCCTCCTTCTCTACGAGGTCGGCATCGTCATCGGCCGCGTCTTCGCCCGCCCGTCGAAGACCGCGACAGCCTGAGCGGCGATCGTTCACCCCAGGCATCCGGGACGTCACTGTGGGCGATGGCGCGGGGCTGAAGGCCCACGATTACGCGATTAGCTAACTCGAGCCGGCTGCGCCCGGGTCGACGGCTGCGATCAGTGGCAACGCACCTTCCTGCCTTAGGTTAGGACGCAACAGCAAGCCGCTGTGGCGGTGAACCTTCCGCACTACCCATCGTCGGATCGTGCGTCGTCCCGCCGACGCGGGCGCCCAACGAGAGTTGCCAGGCCGAGCGCCGTGATGACGAGGGCGACGGCCACCCCGAGTTCGAGGATGTCCGTGCCACCATCCCACTCCACCGCCGCGCCGAGGAACGTCACCCCGAGCAAGACGACGATCACCTGGGTCAGCTTGCTTTTCAGGTCGTCCAGACTGCGGATGTGGAGCCACGCCGGGACCGGCAGCCCCGGGTCGACGAACAGGTCGTAGAGCCCGAGCGCCACGATATAGAGCACGGTCCCGAGCAGGAGCACGTCGGTCAGTTGGAGGAACTGGACGGCGAGGTGCTTGGCGCCGTCGACCGTGGCTTCGCCGTCTCGGATCGTGTCCCAGACGATCCCCACCACGGCCAGGGCGCCGTAGACGAGCAGGGTCACCGCAGACAGGAACGACCCGAGCGCGGTGGCGGCGATGAAGAACCGGCTGCTGGCGAGGATGCGGCGAACCATCCGGGGCTCCTGACACGCGCGGGAGCGGAGGAAAGGGTGCTCCGAGGCACGTCCGGCACGTGGGGCGGTCCATCTCGAGGAGATTACCGTGCCGACCCGTCTCAGGCACGGCCCAAGCGGTTTGCCGAACGTTGTGGACCAGACTGGACCCGTTCGCCGGTGGTCGACGCGCACGTAGATGCCAGCGTACCAGGGCCACGCACGACCCTGGTCCACCACGGTGGTCGTTCCGCTTACTCCGACTGCCCGGCGCGCTCGCTCGGCGTCAGCAGATCCCGCAGGCCCGACTCGTCCATGGGGCGGACAGCGACCGTGCGCTCGTTGCGATAGGTCACCATGCCGGGACCGGTGCCCTTGATCTTGCGGACGTGGCGGCGGCGGGTGACATCGACCTCCACACTCGCGCTCCCGCGCGCAGCGCTGTAGTGGGCCGCCAGGGCCGCGGCCGCCGCGATCGTCTCCGGCTCTTCCTCAGCGCCGGGGCGGCGCCAGCGGACGACAACGTGGGAACCGGGCACGCCGCGGGCGTGCAGCCAGGTGTCATCAGACCCGGCGAGGTCAAACGTGACGAGGTCATTCTGGGCGCCGCTGCGACCGACGTAGACGTTGTTGCCGTGCCGGTCCAGGAGGGCCCGCGGGCGGCGCTCCGCCGGACGCTTCGACGGCCGGGCATCGCGCCGCTCGGTCGTCCCGCCGCGCGCCTCCCACTCCGCCGCCAGCGCCTCGATCTCGGCGAACGCTTCCGCCTGCTCCGTCATCAGGATTAGCTGATCAAGGTAGGCTAGCTCAGCCTCGACCCGTGCCTCCAGCTCGGGCAGGTGAGCGCCCGCGCTCTGCGCTTTGCGGTAGCGCTCGAAGTAGGTCTGCGCGTTCTCCTTGGCGCTGAGCGCCGGGTCGAGTGGAACGGTCGTCTCGTCCACGACCAGCTCCCGCTGCCCGGCCCCGATCTGCCACAGGTAGCCGTAGATGAGTTCGCCCCACTCGCGGAGCCGCTCGGCCGCCGCCGCCTTGTCGCGCTGCTCGCGCAGGGAGGCAAGGCGCCGCTGCTGACGATCCCGGGCATCACGGATCGCCTGCGCCAAGCGCTCGCGCCGCTGGGCATGGCGCACCGGTCCAACGCCATCGCCGTCTCCGACGGCCAGATCGGCCGCGGCCGAGATGCTCGGCGCCTCGGACTCATCAAAGCGGAGCGCCAGGTGGCCCATCGGCACGGGCGCGAAGGCGACGACCCCGTTCCCCTGCGCCCCGTCCTCCCCCTCCCGTTCCCGGTAGACGCGAGGCGCCCAGGAGGCGGTCAGCAGCGGCTCGAGGAGGAAACGCGTTTCCCGAGCGAGCGTCCCCACGGCGTCGGCGGGTAGCAAGCCGACAGTCGCTGCCGCGCCACCTGCCGTTCGGTGCGCGATCTCCCGCGCCATCTGCGGACTGACGGCGCGCAGCCGCTGCACCAGCACCTGAGCGAGCGCAGCGTCCGGCGGCGCGGCCTGGAGCAAGCGGGCCGCCTCGGACGCAGTCAGGCGCCGGGGATCCGGCTTGTCGATCGGGGGCGGCGGGACGTAGGGCAGGCGCGGGAGGACCGGGCGAACGCGACTCATCGACGGCGTGACCCGCTTGGCGCTGTCCATAATCCGGCCATCGTCATCGACCAGGATCAGGTTGCTGTGGCGGCCCATCAACTCGACGGCGAGGTGGACGTAGGTCGCATCGACCTCGCCCTCAGCCTCCTCGTCCTCCTCGTCCTGCAGCGAGACCGGAACATCCATAGGGCCGTCGGCGCGGTCGTCGGCGCGTGGCCGGCGGCCGTTGTGGGGGGGTAGGCGCTTGGCTATACTGAGCCGGATCAGCCGTTCCAGGGGCGGCTGCTCGACGCCGACGACGACGCCACCGCGCACGTATTTGCGCAGCAGCAAGCCGAATGGCGTGACCACCGACGAGTCGAGCGAGGGGAGCGTGTTCGTCAGGTGGAACCGGGCGTCACGAGCATCGGCGCTCGCGACGAGATAACGACGACGGCCACTGGCATAGACCTCGGCGGCGAACCCAAGCGGACCGGTCAGCCCCACCCGCTGGACGCGCCCGTCGAGCAGCGTTTCCGCCAGCTCATCTGCCACGGCGGCGATCGTTAGGACGTCGAACAACGAGGCTCGCTCCTTTCGGTGGGGAGGGCCTGCCCGGCGACGAGGTTATCAACGAAGGCGGTGCGGGTGGCAAGCGTCGGGATCGGGATCGAGCAGAGGACGATGGCCGGCTCGGGGGTGGGGTTGCGGGTGGCCGACCACTTGGGCGAACAGGCCGACGAACAAATCGGCGACCTGCGCGCCGCCCGGCGGCCCCGACTCTTCGTCATCTCCGGCCCCTCGGGTGTCGGCAAGGACACCGTCATCGAGCTCCTGCGCGCCCGCTACCCCGACGCCTACTTTGCCGTCACCGTAACCACCCGTCCGCGCAGGCCCGGCGAGATCGACGGCGTCCACTACTACTTTCTGGACGGCGCGACCTTCGAAGCGCGCCGCGAGGACGACGAGTTCCTCGAGACGGCCGACGTCTACGGCCACCACTACGGTGTTCCGCGAAGCCCGATCCGCGCCGCCCTGGCACGGGGCCAGGATGTCGTCCTCAAGGTCGACGTGCAAGGGGCGGCTGCCATCCGGCGCCTCGTGGCGCATCACACGTCGATCTTCCTCGCACCGGAGTCGATGTCGGAGTTGCTGCGCCGACTGCGCGCCCGCAAGACCGACGACCCCGAGGTCCTGATGCAGCGATTCGGCACCGCGAGCCGGGAGTTGGCGAGCGCGCGTCACTTCGACTATGTCATCTTCAACGAAGCCGACCGCACCGAAGAGACGCTGGAACAGATCTGCGCCATCATCACCGCGGAGCACTGCCGCACACACCAATTACCGGTCGAGGTCTGACGGCACGCGGCAGAAGTTGGGGGCGACGCGTGGATCGCCGTCGTGCCGACCGCCGCCAATCGCGGACTGGGCGGCTCCGGCCCCAAAGGGCCCCGAGGCCCTTTTTAGCGTGCAGTCGAGTCCCGACCTCCGACCGCGACAACATCGGCGTCATCGGCCCCGTCCCCGTCTGACTGGGCCGGTCGGCGCAGGGTCGCCTTGTCCTCCACGCGGTCGACGAACAGGATCCCGTCGAGGTGGTCGATCTCGTGCTGGATGACGCGGGCAAGGAAGCCGCGTGCCTTGATCCGCATGTCCTTGTTGTCCAAGTCCATCGCCTTGACGGTGATAGCATCGTGGCGTGGCACGTCGCCAACCCAGCCGGGGATGCTCAAGCACCCCTCGGTTCCAACTTCTCGGCCCTGCGCCCGGACAATCTCGGGGTTGACCAGCGTGAGGACGGCCTCCGGCTCCCCCTCCTCGTCATAGTCCGCCGGTACGTTGACCACGACCAGGCGACGCGTGACGCCCACCTGCGGCGCCGCCAGGCCAACGCCCGGCGCGTCCAGCATCGTCTCATGCATGTCGGCGGCGAGCTTGCGCAGGCCGTCGTCCACACTGCGAATCCTGGTTGCTTTCTGCCGCAGCCGCGGGTCGCCTTCGAGCACGATGGGAAGAATCGCCATGGGTATCTCTGTTCAGTCCGCTCCGTCACCGTCAATACGCCTGCGCAAAGTATCCCCCAATCGCCCGAGCTGGCTCAACCAACGAGCATTTCCAGTGGCAATCTCAAAGGGGAGGGGTGCGGCATGCCGCGTCCTACTCCCTCCTTCCATGTCGAGGATGACACCGGGGCGATGCGTCCATCGCCTGACAAGCCCCTTGGCCGTCTGCCGCCTGCCGACTAGAGCAAGCTCTGTGGATCCACGTCGACCGTCCAGCCGGGTCGCACCGGGAGGCCGTCGAGGAGTGGCTCGAGGTCGGGAGCGCGAAGGACGATCTGCCACTGGTAGCGGCCGCGGACCCGACTGGCGAAGGCAGGAGTGGGACCGAGCAGATCCATCGCCGCCCGGCGGGCGCGGGCGTGGCGGGCAAGGTGGCGAGCCATCTCGTCCGCCTCGGCCGCGCACGTGGCCTCCTCGGCCGCCCGGTAGAGGTAGCGCACGAGGCGGGTGAACGGCGGGTAACGGTGGACGCGACGAAAGTCGATCTCCTCGGCATAGAACGCGGCGTAGTTATGGCGCGCCGCGGCCTGAATCGCGTAGTGCGCCGGAGTGTAGCTTTGGACGACGACGCGGCTCCCGGGTGTCCGCCGCCCGGCCCGACCCGCCACCTGAGTCAGGAGCTGGAACGTCCGCTCGCCCGCTCGGAAGTCGGGCAGGTGAAGCATCGTGTCGGCGTGGACGACGCCGATCCCGGTGACCATTGGCAGATCGAGCCCTTTGGCGATCATCTGCGTGCCGACGACCACATCGACTTCGCGCCGCTCAACCCGCCCCAGCATCGCCTCGTGTCCTCCCTCGCGGCGAACCGAGTCTTGGTCCCAGCGGAGGACCCGGGCCTGGGGGAACAGGCGGCGCACCTCCTCCTCGACCCGCTGCGTACCGGCACCGAAGTAGTTGAGCCCGCCGCCGCACCGAGGGCAGCCGCGGGGCGGCGCTTCGCAGTGGTTGCAGCGGTGGCAGAGGAGACGGCGGCGGTCGGCGTGGTAGACGAGCGGCACGTCGCAGAAGGGGCAGACGAGCGCCTCGCCGCATGCACGGCACAGGACCACCGTCGCGAGTCCCCGCCGGTTGAGGAAGAGGATTGCCTGCTCACGCGCCGCCAGAGTGCGGCGAAGCATCTCCTGGAGCCGTTCGCCCAGGAGCGCGGCGTTGCCGCGGTGGAGCTCCAGCCGCATGTCGACGACGTCGACGTCTGGCAGCGCGAGGACACCCCGGGACCGGTCGCCGTCACGTTCCCCGAGATCTGGCCCGACTCGCGCCGGCAACTCAAGCCGCCGGACGGCGCCGGACCCGACCGGCTCCTCCGATCGCCAGAACGTTTCGACCGCGGGAGTCGCGCTGCCGAGGACGACGACGGCGCCCTGGCGCGCCGCGAGGTGCTCCGCTAGCGACCGGGCATGGTAGCGGGGCTCGCCCTCCTGCTTGTAGGCGCCCTCATGCTCTTCGTCGAGGACGATCAGCCCCAGGTCGGCGACGGGCGAGAACAGGGTCGACCGCGGGCCGACCACCACCCGGTAGCGTCCCGCGGCGACCGCCTGCCACGTCGCGTAGCGTTCGGCGTCGGACAGCGCGGAGTGGAGGACGGCGACCGCGCCGGGGAACCTCGCGGTGAAGCGCCGCACGACCTGGGACGCGAGCGCGATCTCGGGCACCAGCATCAGCGCCGACCGCCCGTGGCGCAGACACCACGCCACGGCCCGCAGGTAGACCTCCGTCTTGCCGCTGCCGGTCACGCCGTGCAGCAGCAATGGCGTTGGGTCTCGCGCCTCCAGCGCCCGCTCGACCTGCCGCCACGCCACTGCCTGGGCCGGGGTCAGCGAGGGAACGGGCGCCGGCGCGGCGTCCCGCCCGCGCACGTCGTACGGCAGCACCACCTCTTCAAGGACGCCCTTGCGCGCCAGGGCACCGACGGTCGCGTGGTCGGTGCCGGTCCGTGCCAGCACGTCGGCGAGCGGCACCAGTCCGTCCCCGGCAACCGGCGCCAGGCGCGAGCGCTGGACCAGGTAATCGACGACGGCGCGCTGCCGGGGCGCCCGCTCCCCCCTCACCGCCGTTTCATCAACCCCCACGAGCCGAACGAAGCGCTCCAGTCGCGGGTGCGGAGAACGGTGGGTGACGCGGGCCACCCGCTCGATCAGGCCCCGTCCCTCCAGCTTCGCGACCACACTGGTCAGGCTGCTCCCGAGCGCCGCCTGGGCAGTCTCCAAGCTGAGCTCGCCCCGCTCGTCGAGGAGGGTGAGCAGGCGCCGCTGCGCGGGGGTGACATCGCGCGCCGACGGGGCGTCTGGATGTGAGAGGCGCAGGTGTTCGACCGCCCGGTGAGTCACCCCGGGCGGCAGGAACGGCGCCGCCGCGGCGAACAGCCCCGTCGCCGTCTCCCGAGCTAACCAGGCGGCAACGCCGAGCCGCTCCTCGTCCAGGCGAAGGGCCTGCTCCACCGGCGCGTGGACCGACTTGAGCGGGTACGGAAGCGCTTCGGTATGGAGCCGGATCACGACCCCGAGCGTCAGCCGCCGCCGGAGCGGTACCCAGACGAGCTGCCCGACGCCGATCCGCTCCCGCCACCGCTCCGGCAGCGCATAGGAGAGCGTCCCGTTACCCGCCACCGCTCGCGCGCCGTCCACGGCGACCTCGGCGACGGTCGTGGGTTCGTCGGTACTCAGCGTGGGGCGTGCGTACTCCTGCTCGTCCACCCCTTCAGCTTACACCTTACCGAACGTACAGAACAGATGTGTCAGAGAGTCAGGACGATCAGCCTTGGCCGGAATGTCACTCCGCCCAGGGTGGGCGTGGACCCGCAGAGGTTCCAATCGGGTCGAACCGTGCAATGCATTGCCGCGTGGGTGTCGGCGCACGGTCAATCCCGGTCTGGCACCGGGCTAAATGGATGCGCATTCATGGGCCGTGTCCCTGCCGGCGATCAGGCGAGCAGCGCCCGGCCCCAACCGAAGACGGACGGCCCACCGCCGGTGTGGAGGAAGACCACGGACCCGGTCGGCTCGATTTCGCCCGACCGAATGTGGGCGAGGAGACCAGCCATCGCCTTGCCCGAGTAGACCGGATCGAGGACGACGCCCTCGGTGCGGGCCAGGAGGCGGATTGCCTCCATCCCCTCCGGAGTGGCTTTGCCGTAATCCTCGCCGACGTAGCGATCGTCCACCTCAATGTCGCCCTCGGCAAACGTCGCCTCGAGATCAACCAGCTCCGCGGTGGCGTTGGCGAGCGCCGTGCCGAGGAGGATCAGCTCCGTGACCGGGTGCTCGACGGCGATCCCGATGGGGCGGAACGGCGCGCTGTAGGCACGCGCTCCGACGACGAGGCCCGCCTGGGTGCCGAGTGAGGAGGTGGCAAGGTAGACGCGACTCGGCGCCTCGCTCACCGTCATGAGCTGGACCAGGAGCTCCTGCACCATCGCCACGTACGCGACGGCGCCGAGCGGTACGCTGCCCCCAGTCGGGATCACGTACGGTCGCTCCCCGGTCGCGCGCAGCTCATCCTCGATCCGCTCCATCGCCGCCACCCGCGCCGCCTTGTCGGGAACGACCCGCACCTCCGCACCCAGCAGATGGTCGAGCAGGAGGTTTCCCTGCACCTCCGCGCCGTTTCGCGCGTCAAGGACGAGCAGGCACCGCAATCCCGCGATGGCCGAGGCGGCCGCGGTCATCCGCGCGTGGTTGGACTGGGCCGCGCCCTCCGTCACGAGCATCGTCGCACCCACGGCCAGGGCATCGGCGAGGAGGTACTCGATCTTGCGTGCCTTGTTGCCACCGAAGGCAAGACCGGTGAGGTCGTCGCGCTTGAGGTAAATGCGCGGCGACGGCACGCCGAGCGCGACCTCCAGATTGCGGGCGCGGACCAGCGGTGTCGGCAGCGTGGTCAGTGGGTAGCGGGGGATCGTGGCGAGCCGCATGCGGTCTCTCTTCGGCCGTGGAGCGCGTCGAACACTCTGGCCTCACCCGAGGCCGTTCGAGCCCTATCACGCTAGCACCAGCCGTTCCCGACGGCAACGCCGGGCGATCTGGAGTCGTACCGACGGGCCACGAGCGGCGCGCCACGCCTGCCGCAGGTTGCCCCGGGTCACCTTTACACCCCGGTTCCGGCAACCTATAGTCCCGGTTGGACATTCCGACCCAAGCCCCCTCGCCCGAAGCAAGCCGGAGGACACGAGCCATGGCCCAGGCCCCTACCTCGACGACGATCCGCCATGAGTACGAGGAGCGTTTCGCCGGTTCGCTGGCGGTCCATGGTCGGTCCCGCGCCGTCATCCCCGGTGGTATCACCCACGACGGCCGCCACCTGAAGCCGTTCCCGGTCTACGTCACGCGGGCGCAGGGCGCCCACAAGTGGGATGTCGACGGCCACGAGTTGATCGACTACGCGGTCGGTCACGGCTCGCTCCTCCTCGGCCACAACGACCCGGACGTCGCAGCAGCCGTCCGCGCCCAGTTAGAGCTGGGCACGCACTATGGCGCCGGCCACGAGGGCGAGGTCCTGTGGGCCGAGCAGATCCGCAAGCTGATCCCTTCGGCCGACCTCGTCAAGTTCACCTCCTCCGGGACCGAGGCCACTCTTCTGGCGATGCGCCTGGCCCGGGCCGCCACGGGCCGGACGACGATCGTCAAGTTCGAGGGGCACTTCCACGGCTGGAACGACTACGCTGTCAAGGGCGAGAAGCCACCGTTCGACCGGACACCAAATCCCGGCGTGCCGGAGGAGGTGCTCGGCACGGTCGACGTCCTCCCCGCCAACGACCCAGCCGCGGTGGAGGCCCGCCTGGCGCAGGGGGATGTCGCGGGTGTCATCATCGAGCCGAGCGGCGGGTCGTGGGCGATGATCCCGCTTCTCGACGGCTTCCTCGCTCGGGTGCGGGAACTGACCGCGGCGCACGGCGTCGCCCTCATCTTCGACGAGGTGATCACCGGGTTCCGGTGGTCCCCGGGAGGTGCCCAGGCGCGGTTCGGCATCACCCCGGACCTAACGACGCTGGCAAAGATCGTTGCCGGCGGCCTACCCGGCGGCGCGGTCGTCGGCGGCACCGAGGTCATGCAGTACCTGGCGTTTAAGGACGAACCGGGCTGGAACGCGACCAAGAAGGTGCGCCATCCGGGCACGTTCAACGCCAACCCCTTGTCATCCGCCGCCGGGGTGACCTGCTTGCGCAAGATCGCGGACGCGACCGTTCAGGAACATGGCGACGCGCTCGCCGCACGCATCCGGGCGGGGCTCAACGCCGCCTTGGAGCGCCGCGCCGTTCCCGGCTTCGCCTATGGGGAAAGCTCCGTCTTCCACATCCTGCTTGGCGCGGACTGCGCGAATCGCACGGCCGGCGACCTGCGCGTCCCCGAGGGGGTCGACGCCGCGACGCTGAAAGGCGCCGGCGGTTCTCTCGCCGGGCCGCTCCAGATCGGCATGCTGCTGGAGGGAGTGGACCTCTTCAACAGCGGCGGCATGCTGTGCGTCGCCCACACCGAGGAGGACGTCGACCATACCGTCGCCGCCTTCGACCGCGTGCTCGCCCGGATGCAAGACGAAGGGCTGTTCGACACCGCGGTCGCGGAGCAAGCCAGACGGTAACCACTGACCGCCTGCTCGAACTCGTCGCCCGGCACGCCTGCCCGGTCCGCTTCATCCGCTAGCCGGATGGAAGGACCGGGCACACGCCCCCATGGCTGACTGGGCTTAGTCCGCCACCGATCCGACCCGCACCTCTTCCTCGGCGGTCGGGTCAAACTTGGCTGCTTCCTCGTCGGGCGTCCGGCTCCAGGCCCAGGCATAGGCGAGGAGCGCGGCGACGAGCGGCGCGACCAGCGCGATCGCCCACATCGCCAGCAGGGGTAGCCCAATCTCGTCGTAGAAGGCCGCCAGGAAGAGGGCACCGATGAAGGT
The DNA here is from genome assembly GCA_030447415.1 of Thermomicrobiales bacterium. Taxonomy (GTDB): domain Bacteria; phylum Chloroflexota; class Chloroflexia; order Thermomicrobiales; family UBA6265; genus JAUJOZ01. Next base: position 83,715 of record JAUJOZ010000011.1, read on the forward strand.
CAGCACGCCGACGCCCGCCGCGAGCCGCGCCGGAGCCTGGCTCGGCGGCTCCAGGTACTCATAGCGCCGGCCGCGGTGGTTAGTCCGATCCAGCCACGGCGCGAGGGTGATGACGCCAAAGACGAGCCCCGGGAAGAGAACCCCGCCCAGGAACTCCGGCCCGATCGTGACGATTGGCGTCGAGAGGACCGCCTCGCTCGGGATCATCTTGAGGAAGCCGTAGATCCAGAGCAAGTACCAGTCCGGCTTGACGTCCGACGCCCCCGCGCCCGGCGGCCCGTAGGCGTCCAGCGGGTGGACCGGCACAAACGCCGACAGCAGGAAGAGTCCACCGAACATCAGGAGCAGGAGCTGGCCGGCGAGCAGCGCCTGGTACGGCCAGAGCGGCACCCCGAGCACCCGGCCCGGCTCGGCAAGCTTTCGGGCGTACCCCGGCTGCGTGTGCTTCTGCTTGATCACCCCCAACAGGTGGATGCTCATCGCCCCGGCGATCATCGCCGGCACAACGAGGACGTGGATCGTGTAGAGCCGGGGTAGGCTGCCGAGCGTCGGGAAGGTCCCGCCGAAGAAGAGCTCGGCCGCCACGTTGCCGACCCAGGGGATCGAGCGCGCCAGCGAGTAGCCGATGCCGGTGGCGGTCACCGCGTAGGAGTCGTAGGGCAACGCGTAGCCGACGAAACCGGCCATCAGCGTCAATCCCAGGAGCACGACACCGAGCGCCCAGTTCAGTTCTCGGGGCTTGCGGTAGGTTCCGGTGAAGAAGATACGCACGGTATGGAGCAGGATCGAAAAGATCATCAGGTGCGCGGCCCAGTGGTGGACGTTGCGAAAGAGGTTGGCGACAGGGATCGACTCGATCAACTGCGCGCTAGCGAACGCCTGCGGCAGCGACGCTCCTTCGACGTCGATCTCCACGTTGGATGGGGTGTAGATCAGCCCGAGGTAGATCCCCGTCAGGACAAGGATGACGAAGCTGAAGAGTGCCATCTCACCGAAGAAGAAGGTGGTATGAACCGGGAAGGCCTTGCGCCCGTACTTCTCATAGAAGGCCCGGGTCCCGAGGCGCTCGTCGAGCCAGCCGCGGCGCCGCGGCGCGGCTGGCGCCGCCGTCCGCTCCAGCTGGTCGCGCTCGACGACGAGGTCCCGGTAATAGATCCGGTCGGGTCGCGACCGGCGCCGCCACCGGCTCCCCCGCGGCTCCTCGCGCTCCTGTCGCTCCTCCGATGCCGTCCTGGTTTCCCGCATGGTCACACCCCGCGCATCGCGTCGTCACCCTGCCACCCGCCGCGTTCCTACTGGGGGCCGATCCGGTCGGAGAACGCGCCGTTCACCACAACCACGCCGTCCGGGTTGACTTGAATCGGTAATGACGGCAACGGCCGTGGGGCCGGACCGCCGACAACTTTGGCGTTCTCTCCCGGGTCGAACTGACTGGCGTGACACGGGCAGGCAATGTTGCCGTCCTCATTCAGGCGGGCGTAGACGGCGCAGCCGAGGTGGGTGCAAATCGCGCTGTAGGCGACCAACCCCTCGGCCCCCTCACCGGCTCCGATGCGGACCACCTCGATCAAGTTGTTCTGGTTGTCGGCCTTGTCGCGAGGGAAGACCTGGACCGCCGTCCCCTCCTGGAGATCGGTCGCCCGCAGCGGCTCGCCGACCGGGACGTCGACCGCGCCGGGCGCGTAGACCAGCTCATCGCCGACGGCGACATCCTTGGGCGCCTGCGTCAGCGAGCGGATCGCGAGCGCCGGTAGGACGAACGCGACGGCAAAGGCTCCGTACCCGAGGCGGATCACCCACTTGAGCACCTGGCGCCGGCTGAACCGCCCCGCGTCCGCGGGGGGCACCCCGCCCATCGTCGTCTCGTCATTGGCCAGCCCCAGGTCCTTGTTATCGGCACCGAACCCCGTGCCGTGCCTCGGGCTCTCATGTCTCGTGCTCATGGCAGGGCTACCGTTCCTCCGCGTCCACGACGACCGACCGGCGAGGGATGATCAAGGAGCCTACCAGGGGATGCCGTCGTCTCGCTCGTCGAAGCACGCCTCGTCCCCGACGAACGCCTCCTTGTAGAAGACGAGCAGCAAGGCAAGGACCAGGCATCCCAACCCGGCCGCCGTGCCGATTACCCTCGGTCCCCAATCAGAGACGAGACCGTACCCAAGGAAGACCGCGATCCCAAGCAGGAGCAGCGAGAAGAGGACGATGCCGACGCTGAGCTGATCGGTCAGACGTGGCCGGACGATACCCGGCCGCAAACGGCGTCCTTCGAGCAGTACCGAGATCAGACCCTGCAGGCCGAAGATGACCAGGGAGAACGCCCCGCCCACCAAGCCGATCTCGGCCTCCGACAGGGCAAATGGCCCTTCCCGGTTGCGGGACCCATAGGAAACGGCGGCCAGCACCACCAGGACGAGCGCCAGCACCAGCGCCACCGTGGGCAGCCGCGGCGAGTTGTCCATCCCACCCTCCCCGGTCCTCAACGGATATCAGGTCGCCCAACGTTCCGGTCGCAACATGGATGCCGAGAGCGAGGGTCGCGCCGCGCCGGCGACGCGAAGCCCGGCACACCTGCCGGGCATCAGCCGGACCGACCGGCCCAGGTCGCGAGCAGCGCCGCGTAATCCTCCGCGGTGTCGACGTCTCCCGGCGGCGGTCCATCGCCCAAGGTCACCGGAACGACCAGGTCCTGATGCGTCCGCACCACCGAGCGCCCGCCCTCATCACCGGTCACCCTGGCCAGATCCGGAAACAGGGAGCGGTTGAACAGCACCGGATGGCCGGGTACGCCGCCATAGTGTGGGAGCACGATCGACCCGCCGGTGGCGCGGTAGGCAGCGACGACCGCGTCGACGATGTCCGGCCCCACCTGCGGCTGGTCGCCGACGAGGAAGATCGCCGCCTCCGTCGTTGGGTCGAGAGCGCCGAGCCCGGCGCGCACCGAAGTGCTCTGCCCGGCCGCGAAGTCCGGGTTGATCACCACCCGCTGCCCCCACTCTCCGACCGCGTCGGCGATGGTCGCCGCCTCGTGCCCGAGAACCAGCACCACCTCGTCCAGCGCGGAGGCCGCCGCGTTCCGCACAACGTGCGTCAGCAACGGCTGCCCACCCAGCGGGAGAAGCTGCTTCGGCCGGCCGAGCCGTGACGAACGTCCCGCCGCCAGGATGACGCCGGAGATCATAAGCCATGTGCTCCCGGCGACCGCCGTGACGAAAGGATTCCGCGTCGGCACGGCACACCGGGCCCCTCCCCGTCCCCCCGTCTCCGACCTACACCCGCGATCCGCGGATCCGCCCCTCGGCTTCCCTCAGCGGCCCGCCGTCGCGACCGTGCCGCGACGCGATGATCTCGGCCAGAATGCTGATCGCCATCTCCTCCGGCGTCTCGGCGCCGATATCGAGGCCGATTGGTCCGCGGATGCGGGCCAGCGACTGCGGGTCGACGCCCGCCTCCTGGAGACGGCGGCGACGGTCGGCGTTGGTGCGCCGACTGCCGACGGCGCCGATGTAGCGCGCCGGCGTTTCCAGCGCGCCGAGGAGGGCCGGCTCGTCGAACTTGGGATCGTGGGTGAGGATGGCGACGTAGGTGTTCGCTTCGATCTCCGGACCGAGCTCGAGCAACGCCTCGTCGGGCCACGCCTGGACAATGCGGTCGGCATCTGGAAAGCGCTCCCGCGTGGCCAGCTTGGCCCGCGCATCGGTGACGATCACCCGGAAGCCGAGCGCCTTAGCAAACCGGGTGAGGGCTTGGGCGACGTGGACCGCGCCAAAGATGAGGAGCGTCGGTGGCGGCGGAAACGTCTCGATGAAGAGCTCGACCGCCGCGTCCCGCGCGGGCAACCGGTAGGGACGGGTCTCCGAGCGCCCGTCTCGGAGCAGGTCGCGGGCGTCAGCGACCGCCCGCTCGTCGAGCGTCGGGCCGCCGAGCGTTCCTTCCACGCGGTCGGGCAGGACCATCAGCTTGGCCCCGAGCGGCTCGCCACGGACAACGGTCACCACCGCGACCGGTATCCGCCGCGCCAGCAGATCCTGAAGTCGATCGTAGAGACCGACCCCGGGGCCGACGACGGCGCTGGACTCCGGGTTCGCGACGGTGGTCACGGACTTAGCGGTCCAGCGGCTCGACGAAGACCTCAATCGTGCCGCCACAAGCGAGACCGACGTCCCATGCCATCTCGTCGGTGATGCCATAGCGCAGCAGCTTCGGCGTGCCGGTGGTCAGCACCTCCTGCGCCTCCTCGAAGACAGCAGACTCGACGCAGCCACCGCTCACCGAGCCTGCCAGGTCACCGGCGCTGGAAACGGCCATCCGCGCCCCCACCGGCCGCGGAGCGGACCCTTCCACCTTCACGACCGTGGCCACCGCCACGCGGTCGCCAGCCGCCCGCCACGCATCGATCTCCGGGAGCACGTCCTTCATCGTTGTCACTCCTATCCCTGGGCGCCGGTTGGTAAGTGTTGGGGACGCGGACTGAGAGAGGCGCGATCCGCTCCCAGCACCCATTACCCCGCCTCCAGCATCCGGGCTGCGCGGCGCAACGGGGGTTGGTCCGAGACAGCGCCGAGTATCTCGGCTAGCGCCTGCAGGCTCTGGAGGTTGTGGACCGGCAAGAACGCGTCGACGAACGGCAGCGCGGCGCGCATCCCCTGCGTCAGCGGCTGGTAGCCCGGGGCGCCGAGCAGCGGATTGAGCCAGATCAGCCGGCGGCAGGAGCGCTGGAGCCGAGCCATCTCGCGCGCCAGCAGGGTTGGATCGCCCCGATCCCACCCGTCGCTGATGATGACAACCGTGGCGCCGGAACGCAAGACCCGCCGGCTCCAGCGGAAGTTGAACGTCTTGATCGCTTCGCCGATGCGGGTACCACCCGACCAGTCGTCGACGCGTTTGACCACGTCGGCGATTGCATCGTCGACGTCGCGAGTACGCAGCTCGCGCGTGATCCGAGTCAGGCGGGTGCCGAAGACGAAGACCTCGGCCGCGTCGAGCCCGTGCTCCAAGGCGTGGACGAAGCGGAGGAGGAGGCGAGCGTAGCGGTCCATCGAGCCGGAGATGTCGCAAAGCAGGACCAGGGGGCGCATCCGCTGCTTGCGCCGGCGGCGGCGCAGGTCGAGCGGCACGCCACCGTGGCGGAGTGACCGGCGCAGCGTCGCCCGCTGGTCGATCAGGTCGCCCCAGTTGGCCTTGACACGGCGCCGCGTTGGGTAGGTTCCCAGCCGCCAGGTCATCCCCTCGATAATGCGACGCGCCTCGGCGATCTCCTCGGGGGTGAACTCGACGAAGTCCTTCTTTCGGAGCGCCTCCCGGGCACTGAAGATCAGCACGTCCTCCGGCGGTGCTTCCAGCTCTTCGGCCTCGCCGGTATCCGTCGCGTCGGCGTCCTCGGTGACGGCGAGGATGGTCCGCTCAGGGTCCTGCTCCCCACGGGCGCCCTCTGCGACCCCTCGGCGCCGGTCCCGCGGCCTCGGCGCCGGCGGCGCGACTTGGTTCGGCGCGTCCGTGGAGACGAAGGCGTCGAGCGGCACCGCCTCCGTGCCGACCAGACGTCGCCAGAAGCGGGCAAACTCGGCGTCGAAGACGGGGATCTGCTCCGGCCGGGTGACGAGACTGGCGCGCGCGGCGTGGTAGACATCGTCTTTGCGCCGCAGATCGACGGCGGCGACGGCGTCAACCAGGCTCAGCACCTGCCCCGAGCCGAGTGGCAGACCGGCTGTCCGCAACGTCCGGCCGAGCGTCAGCAGGTTCGACGCGACGCGGGCGCCGGAGACCTCCGGCGGCATGCCATTCCCGTTCTGGCTACTCGACGGCACGAGTGGCCCGGGCGATGAGGTTGGTGGCAACGTCGCCGCGGATCTGGTCGACGTCCTCCTGGTACTTGAGGATCACGCCGAGCGAATCGTCGACGACTTCTGGGCCAAGTTCGCGGGTACCGAGCGCCAGCAGCGCCTGCGTCCAGTCGAGCGTTTCCGCCATGCCGGGCGGCTTGAAGAGGTCGACCTCGCGCAGCCCCTGCGTAAAAGCGCAGATCTGGCGGGCGAGGCGCTCCGGCGCCTCCGGCACCTTCGCCTGGAGGATGCGGAACTCCTTCTCGAAGGTCGGGAAATCGATCCAGTAGTAGAGGCAGCGGCGCTTCAAGGCGTCGTGAATCTCCCGAGTCCGATTGGAGGTGAGGATCACGACGGGGACATGCTCGGCGCGAATGGTGCCCAACTCCGGCACCGTGACCTGGAAGTCGGACAGCAGCTCGAGGAGGAAGGCTTCCAGCTCCTGGTCGGCCCGGTCGACCTCGTCGATGAGGAGGACCGGGGAACGCTCGTGCGCCACGTCGATGGCTTGGAGCAGTGGGCGCTTGAGGAGGAACTCCTCGCCGAACAGGTCGTGGCGCGCTTGTTCCCGGTCGACGTCACCGGTCGCCTCCAGGGTGCGGAGGTAGAGCATCTGGCGGGGGTAGTCCCACTCGTAGATGGCGGAAGAGGCGTCGAGCCCCTCGTAGCACTGGAGGCGGATCAGCGGCGTGTCGAGGATCGCCGCCAGCACCTTGGCGATCTCCGTCTTACCGACACCGGCCTCTCCCTCCAAGAGGAGGGGCTTGCGCAGGCGCAGCGTCAGGTAGAGCGTCGTCGCCAAGCCGCGGTCGGCGATGTATTTCTCCTCGCGAAGTCCGCGCTCCAACTCGTCCACCGTGGCGAACGTCCGCCCGGCCGGCTCGTCCAGCGATGCTTGGATGATGGTGCTCAAGTGGTCCGGTCCTGTCCGCTCCACGCCGCGCGCGTGATGGCCTACTATCGTTAAGTATCGACTAGGCGCACGGCGGGTGCCACGCGCGCGGGCTGACGGGGCGACGCCGACGATCCTATGCTGCGCCCACGCGGCAACAAGCACGACGCGAGGTGACCCTCGTCCGGGGGAGAGCGAGATGTCCCCGACGATCGAGCCGATCGTCTGTCCCTATGACCCAACCTGGGTCATGGCCTACTACGTCGACGCCCCCCGCCCGGCGCTGGTCGACACCGGTGGCGCCCGGCATCCGACCGACGCGATCCAGCCCGCGCTCGCCGCCCGCGGCACCACACTGGCGGCGATCGAGGTCACCATCAACACCCACGGGCATTGGGACCACGCCGGCGGCAATGCGGCGGTCGCCGTGGCGTGCAGCCCGGAGATCTTGGTCCACGCCGCCGGTGCGCCGCTGCTCGTCGACGAGCGACCGCATCTGGACGGCTACCTGACCGACACCGCGCGGTTGCTGGAACAGCCGGCACTCGCGGCGGCCCAGCGGGCGACCTTCCCTGACTTCTTCCAACGCGGTCCCGCCGGGACCCGGCTCCTTGGCGACGGGGACCGGATCGACCTCGGGGCTGGCGTCATGTTCGACGTCCTCCACGCGCCGGGTCACTCCAACGACCACGTCGCGCTCTTCTGGGAGCGAGAGGGGGGTCTCGTCGCCGGGGACACCGCGCAGGGAACCGGCTCGCGGCTCGGGGGTTGCCCCCTCTACTTCGGCTCGACCCGGCAGGCGCGGACAAGCATCGCCCGACTACGCGACATCCCCTTCCGGACCCTCCACGTCTCGCATCCGTTCGGTCGCCCGGGTACCGACGAGCGGGTCACCGCCTACGACGGCGACACCGGCCGCGCCTTTCTCACGGACAGCCTGTCAGCCCTTGACGCGATGGAGGAAGCGCTGCGCGTTGCGCTCGATGACGACCCGGCGACGCCGTTTCCGGTGCTCGCCCGAGCGGCGACCGATCACCTAGCCGGAGGGGGGCGCTGGCCGCTGTGGCCAGAGCCGATGACCGGCGTCCCGACCGGCGCCGCGCCGACGCTGCACGGTCTCAGAGATGAATTGAACGGCGCCTCACCATAAACATCACGTTCGGCGCGCTGCCCGCCCATCCTGCCATGATGGTGGTCTCCGTGGCGCCCAAAGGCAGCTAGGCTGCCGCCCTCACTCCGGCGGCCCGGTGGCGGACGGAACGAGCGTCGCTACAGTAAACTTCGTCGTCGGCAAATGCCGCCGGAGTGGCGAAACGGCAGACGCACCGCACTCAAAATGCGGCGGGAAACCATGGGGGTTCGAATCCCCCCTCCGGCACCATCCCTCCAGCCCATACCGGCCCGTCCGAGAAACCCGCGTACGAACGCGGGTTTCTCTCTTTTCCGCGTCCGACCCGTGCACCTGATTCCAGCCCGTTCCGGGGCGTCCCGTCACCATCTTGGCACCATTGGCACCCGTACAGACGGACCTGCAGTTGTACGTACAGTTAAGGACTCTTTCGCCCGACAAGGTCCGCGTCGAGGCCGAGGCGCGTGGCGACCGACTGAGAAGGAGTCGACCGCATGGCGAGCGTACCCTCCCAGGGGACGAGCCTGTTGATTGCCGGACGAGATGCGACGGTCAACTGCTGCGGGCGTCGGGGAGTTCAACGATCGCTACAACTATCGTCCGGCACGTCGACGACCTCGCGCGGACGGTCTATCCCCTCTACCTCGACCATGTTCGCACCCGAGAGGAGCGCCATGGCGCGAGCGACTCGCCACGAGGAGCGGGATCGGGTTCCCGAGGCCACAGGTTGCTCGCAAATACCGCGGCGGCTGGCCGTGCTGCTCATGGCGGCCGCAGAGACCTGCCGGCAGTGGGCGGCCTGCTCCCGAAGACGACGACCTTGGCGGCCGCTCCCTCTACGATGATCGCTGGTTCGACCTCATGCTCCTCGTGTCCGACCGAGCGAAGCGGGAGATGCGCATTGAGCGCAGGCCTGAACGCATCCGAGTCGCTCCGCAAGCGGAATCCGTGGCCAGACGCGGGCCGCCGCGGAAGCCGCATCCTCCGCGCAGGCGACGGTCCGCGCGCGGATGGACGACATCTCACGGAAAGGGCTTCAATCGAACCCCCCGTGAAGCCGGCTGCCGGGACCACCTCGAATCGGTGCGGTATCAAGTCGAGTCCTCTCCTGTACATCGCCCGGTCGGTGTATCGAAGCCGGCAGACGGTCGCGGGAGGTCCATGGGCCTCCACCGGCATCGCCGCGTGGTAGGCCACGGGCCGCCCGTCGGACGCCGCGTCGGAATAACGGGAACCTCACGCGACCAGCTCGCCGCTACTCCGCGGTTCCTGCCATTCCTTTTTCCCGGCCTTTCCACGCGTTAGCCTCCGAGTCAAAGCCAGACGCCGCCGTGCGGCGGCGCACGCGAACGGAGGACAGGCAAACTGCCCCCACGCCGGCACGGCGACGATCGAGGAGGTCGCCGCCGCCTTCGGCGTCGCCCGCTCCACGGCCTACGAACTCGCGAAGACGAATCGCCTCCGTCCATTCCCGAGCGCCAGCGGGTGCTCGCGCAGGGCGGCCCCGCCTGGACGCGCAGCGCCGTCGCCCGAGCTACGGCACCGCCGTCGGTCGGGGACCAGCCAGCCGGCGCCGGTGGGGATGCCCACGCGGGACAGGACCTGCGCCCGACCGGCTCTACCCGATGCCCAGGCCAGCACCATGGAGGAGTGGACGCGGCTGCACCACCATGACCTGTCGGATCTCGACTCCTATCTCGACCGGGAGGTCCCTCTGCCATCGCCCGCCGGCTCTGCCACGCCAGGTCGGGTCGCCGAGCGGCGCGACGCGATCCGGACCGAGCGCCGGCGCGCGCCGCGCCGGCGGGCCGCCGAACCGCGGGAGGCGGTCGTCTCCGCGCGCCACGCGCCTGCAGTCGGCGACGTGGAGCCCGAGCGCCTGACCTGGCTCCGCGGGCGGCTGCTGACCGTCCTCGACGGCGATCGGTGTTTCCACCTCCTCGCCGATAGGCCGGAGAGGATGCGCAGTTCGACACGATCGCCCTCAGTTCGAGAAGGCCGCTGGCGCCGTTTCGCCCTGGTGGCTCACGGGGGGACGACGACGNCACAATGCCGCGGGCAACCATGGGGCTTCGAAGCCCCCCTCCGGCACCGACCGGCCGGGCCGTCCCGGCCCGTCCGAGAGACCCGCGTACGAACGCGGGTTTCTCTTTGTCCGCGTCCGGCCCGGGCGCCCGATTCCGGCCCGGTCCGGGGCGTCCCGTCACCATCTCGGCACCATCGGCACCGGGCTGCCGCGGGCTGACCAGCGCGTCGAGAGGGCCGAACAGGTTGCTCGACCGACATGCAGCGCACCGCCGCCGACCGCCTCGATGCGGTGCTCCGCGGGCACCAAGACGAGGCGGCCGGCGCTGCCCCCCGGCCGCACGGCGCAGGCACGACTGTGGGCTCACGCACCCGTCGCCGGTCGTCCCGGGTCGGGACCGTATAGGAGGAGGGCCTCCACCACCTCGCGGGTCGGCAACGACGGGATCACGCCCAGCTTGGTGCACGCGAGCGCGCCGGCGCAGGCCGCGAATCGCGCCGCCTCCTCCAACGACCGTCCTTCCCCGAGCGCCACGGCGAGCGCGCAGTTGAACGCGTCACCGGCGCCGGTGGTGTCGACGACGTCAACGGAGGTCGCCGGGATCTCGGTCACCGCGCCGGCGTCGCCAACCGCGAGCGCCCCGCGCGCGCCGCGCGTGACCACGACGCTCCGCGCGCCACGCGCCTGCAGTCGGCGGGCGAGCGTGAGGGTGTCGGTCCGATCGTCCGGGGATAGGCCGGAGAGGATGCGCAGTTCGCCATCGTTTGGGCTCAAGACGTCGACGTCACGGAGCACCGGGTCCGGTAGTGCCTGCGCCGGGGCCGGATTAAGGATGGCAACGGCGCCGTGCCGCCGAGCAAGCTCCATTGCTCGCGCCGCGGTCGCGATCGGGATCTCCAGCACGGCGAGGACCGCGTCGCTCCGGCGAATCAAGCCCTCGGCACGGTCCACGTCCTCCGGCGCCAGCGACCGATTCGCGCCCAAGTCGACGACGATGTGGTTGTCCCCCTCGGCGTTGAGGGTGATCACCCCGGCACCCGTCCGGTGCTCCCCGGTGCGCGTGACAAAGGTCGCGTCGACCCCCTCGCTCCGGTAGAGCTCCAGGGCCATGTCGCCCAGGCGGTCCTCGCCGACCTTGGCGACCAGCCCGCTCTTGGCGCCCAGGCGGGCGGCCCCGACGGCCTGGTTGGACCCTTTGCCGCCCGGCCCCATGTCGAAATCGCTCCCCGGCAGGGTCTCCCCCTTGACGGGAAATCGGGGAGCGCGGATCGTCATCCCGACGGCGAAGCTTCCAACGACCGTAACCACGGTGCGAACGCTCAACCGCTCGAACTCCTCGCCGGGCAGCGGTTCGGCTGCCCGCCTACTTGCACTTCAGACGTCGAGCAGGGACGAGCCCAACGTGGCTCCGTTGCTCGCATGCCGCCGAGGAAACAGAACGCGAACGCCGCCCCGTTAGTACGTCGCCACCGGCTCACCCTCGCGGCCGGTAACGATCGCGACCGCGGCGCTGGTGCCGACCAGGTCCGCCCCGGCCTCGATCAGCTGGGCGACCTGCTGACGCGTGCGGATGCCGCCCGACGCCTTCACGCCCACGCCCGACCCGGCGCGTTGGCGGAGCCAGCGGATCTCCTCGGGCGTGGCCACGCCGACCGCTCCCGAACTCGCGTTCTTCAAGAAGCGGGCGCCGGCGCGAACGGCGAGCCGAACGGCGCGCTCGCGCTGGTCCGGGTCCAGCAACGGCAGCTCGAGCATGACCTTCACCGGTCGGGGGCTGACCGCCCTCACGACCTCGGCGATGTCGGCCTCGAACGCCTCGTCCATCCCGGACTTGAAGTAACCCAGATTGACGGCGATGTCGAGTTCGTCGGCCCCGGCCTCCACCAGGCTGACGGCCTCGGCTACCTTACCCCGGGTCGACGCGATACCGAGCGGGAAATCCACCGCGCTCGCCAGCTTGACGGAGCTGCCCGCGAGGAACTCCCGAGCCGCGGAGACCCAGCAACCGGGAACCATCGCGGCGTCGAAGCCGTGCTCAAGACAGGCGCGGCAGAGATCTTCAATCCGCTGCACGGTCACGCCCATGTCGATGAGCGTGTACTGGATCCGCGAAGCGAAGGTTTCCGTCGGAAGTGTTGCCAAGTCCCCTACCTCCATGTCGCCCGGTCGAACGGGCCGTCCGTCCCTCAGGCATCCTCAGGCCGGGGATGCACGGTTGGGGCCGCCGTTGGATCAAGCGCTGTCGGCCGCCCCGATCTCGGTCCACAGTCGCGGCTGCCCGTCCGCCCGAGACCTCCTCTTGCCGTCCCGGTAGATGATGGACGACAGCCTGAAGCGGTCGCTGCGGAGCCAGATGTCCGAGAACTCGACGGGGCGGTCGTCGGCGAGGTAGGTGATCTGCTCGATGTACATCACCGGTGCGCCGGGGGGCAAGGCAAGGACCTGTGCTTGCTCGGCCGCGGCTGGACGCGCTTCGAACGTCCGCCGCGCCCACGACAGCCGGTGACCGTAGCGGTCTTCTAGGCATTGGAACAGCCGCTGCCGGGTGAAGTCTTCTGCCTCAATGCCGGGTGCCGCGGCTAGCGGCACGTAGTTCTCCGTCAAGTTGATCGGGGCGTCGTCGACGAAGCGCCGCCTCCTCAGGAAGAGCACCGGCGCGTCGGGCGGCAAGGCAAGCAACGCCCCCGCGCGCGGGTGGGGGGCCAGCACGCGCTGGTCCAAGACCTCGGTGCGGAACGGGATATTCTGCAGGATCAGCTCCTCGGAGAACGCGATCAGGTGGTCCGCCAGCGGCTCCTCGATGTGCTCGTGGGAGGTCACGAACGTGCCTTTGCCCTGGACCTGCGTCAGGCGGCGCTCGGCGATGAGCTCGCGGATCGCCGCGCGCAGCGTCCCCCGGCTGACACCCAGCGCGCGCGCCAGATCATCCTCGCCCGGCAACTTGTAGTGGACGGGCCAGCGCCCGGAGCCGATCTCCCCCAGCATCCACTCCTTGATCTGCCGGTAGTACGGTTGCGGGCTGCCGCGATTGATGACAAGCGCATCGAGGTCGATCATGCCGCCCTTCTAAGGGTTGAACGACTGGTAGAGTGCGGGGAGCGCCTCGTTGAGCGCCGCCTCGTATTCCGCCGGGTCGTCGCGCACGAAGATCCGAAAATTGGTGGGCTCGTCGGTGAGCTGGAAGGAGTACAGGCCGTTCTCGTGGGACCACGCCCGGCACGGGACGAGCTCATTGCGGATCACGCCGTCGTCCGGCGTCACCTCTCCCCTCGGCACGATCCGGTGCTCGCCGGTCGGGCGGCGCACGATCTCCCGCCCGGCGACTTGCGCCCACACCGCCGTCTCCCACACGGAGTGACGGCGATCCTCTGGCCACTCCAGGATGTCCCCGGGAAGGCCCTCAAGGGCGCGCAGGAAGTCCATACGCGCCGCCGGCCCCATCGCGAAGGCAAGGTAGCGGCTCAACCTGGCGTCCATCCCGGCCACCCACCTGAGGTCACGCAGCGCCCAGAAGGTGTTGTGTCGGTCGTAGCGGAACGCCTCCTCCCCGTTCGCACACGGGTACAAGGCGATCGGTAGGTCGGTGCCGACCAGGCGGATGATCGCCTTGGGGTCCAGCCTCACGTTCCATTCGAGGAACGTTGGCTCGGTGCTGCCCGCGGACAGGTGCAGGCAGGCAACTTTTTCGTAGAACAGCTCCGGGTCGCGGTTGTAGGCCGCGGCGATCGTCCGGGCCGACCCGAAGGAGAGGATGTGCATCTTTACGTTGCTGGAGCGCAGGGTCTCAAGGATTAACTCGATCCCAAACTGCTGGAAGCGGGGCACCCCCTCCATCGTGTCGTCGACGGCCCGCATCCGCGAGAAGGGGCCGACCGCGAATGGCACATTCGCGCCAAAGATCGCGTTGAGCTGCGTGACCGGGATGATCCCGGGGTCCCGCGGTCCATGGAAATTGGGGACTCCCGCATCCAGGCGGTGCCGGTGCTCTTCGGTGACGTCGAGGATAATCGCCTTGAGGTCGATCTCCGGGAGCCCGTAGGGCATGATCAGGTCGAAGTTGTCCCCCGGATCCTCCGCCGGGTGGTAAAGGTCGGTCACATTGACGACCGGCACCTGCGCCATTGGCGCCACCCTCCCTTCGTTAACCTCTTGATGGATATTGCGGAGCCTCCGGATGCTGTTACGTTCCGCGTGGGCTGCTGTTGCCGATGACCGCGACGCGGCGCCGCTGGCGCCAGCCGACACGCCGGCGACGAGTGCGCCGCGCAGCAACGTGCGTCTGGACACACCCCGCTGCAAGCGCCGACCCATCGACCGAATCCTCCGCGGCGGCCGAACCGTCCGCGCCTTTGTCGATTCGGGCCGCGCCGCCGACCCGTGCGGGCGGGGAATGGCGCCGTATCAACCAACGAGCCGGCCCAAGAAGAACTCGCGGAAACCGTCGGCGTCCACCCCCAGCGCCACGTCCATGTTCCCCGGTTGAGCCGTGGTCGGCGTGCTGGCGAGCGTGAGGCCGGCGGCCTGGCGCGAGTGCAACTCGACGGCGACGTGCAGCCACTGGGCCGTGACGAGGTCCGGACGCACCAGGGTCGCCAGGGCCAGGGGGTCGTGCAGGAGCGTCGAGCCCTGACCGGCGAACCGCGGGTACAGGTCGACCTGCTGGGCCACGGCGTCGTGGAACGACGTTCCGCCAGAGCGGATCCGCCGCACTCCCTCGCGGTCCACCTCCACCTTCGTCGTGACGTCGAGCGGGACCAGGGTAATGGGAGCCCCGGAGGAGAAGACCACGTGGGCCGCCTCGGGATCGCACCTGATGTTGTGCTCGGCGTACGGCAGGCTCAGGTCGTCCGCCCCTCGGATCGCCCCGCCCATGATAGTGAGGCTGGCTAGCGCGCTCGCGACCTCAGGCGCCTTCAGGAGGGCGAGCGCGACGTTCGTGAGCGGGCCGATCGCCACGAGGTGGATTTCGCCCGGGTTCGCCCGCACCACCTCCGAGATGAGGTCGGCCGCGTGCACGGTGGACGGTGTCAAGGGCTCGTCCCCCGGCTCAAGCAACCCCTGCCCTTCGTGCCCTTCCCAGTAGATCGGCTGCAAACCGAGCAGCGGTGTGCTCGCTCCGACCGCGACCGGCACGTCGAGACGTGCCCCACAGCGCCAGTAGCTTGAGCACCATGCGGGCGCGAAGGAGCACGTCGCCGTAGACGCACGTCACCGCTTCGAGCCGAAGCTCGGGCGACGACAACGCCAGGGCCAGCGCCAAGCAGTCGTCGACGTCGGTGCCGATATCTGTGTCTAGGATGACGCGCTTGGTCACCAACCCCTCTCCCTCGTTAAAGGACCGCCGCGAGGCGGGCTGGCCTCCTACTTGATCCCCTCGCTGGCGATGGACTGCGTGAAGTACCGCTGGAACGCGAGCAGCAGCACCGCGGGGATCACCGAGACCAGGGTCGCCCCGGCGAACATCGCCCCGAAGTTGAACTCGAATTGGCCGAGGTACTGGGCCAGGGCCACCGGGGCCACCTGCATCTCCGGCCGCGTGGTGATCAGGAGCGGCCACAGGTACGCCTGCCACTGCCCCAGGAAGAACATGAGGCCCGCGCCGATGAGGGCGGGCTTGGAGAGCGGGAGGTAGATCTGCCAGAAGATCCGCCACCAACCCGCGCCGTCCACGCGCGCCGCTTCCCTGAGCTCGGCGGGCAGCCCAAGGAAGAACTGGCGCAGGACAAAGATCGCCAGCCCGTTGCCGATGCCGGGCAGGATGAGCCCGGCGTAGGTGTTCTGCAGGTTCCACGACCGGAACTGGGCGGCCAGCGGGATGGCGATCGTATCGAACGGGATCATGAAGCTGATGACGACGATCATGAAGAGCGCGCGGCGCAGGGGCAAGCGCATGACGCTCAAGGCGAAGGCCGCCATCGCGGCGATCAGCAGCCCCGGGACGAGCGCGCCCACCGTCATCACCAAGGAGTTGACCACCGACCGCCCCAGCGGCCCTCGGGTCAGGTCCAGGTAGTTCTCGATCGTGAGCGCCTCGGGCACGAGGATGTGGATCGACAGCGGCGACATGTACGCGAAGATCTCGTGCCCGGGCCGGATGGAGCTGATCAGCATCCACAGGAACGGGAGGACGAAGGCGAGCGCGATCAGCGCCGCCACGCCGGTCAGGGCGGCGCGGACCACGGGGTTGCGGCTGGCGTCGAGCCGAGTAGCCATTGCCTTACCTCCGCTGCTCCGCGGGGAGCAACCCGAACTGGAGAATGACGACCCCGAGCATGAAGGCGACCAGCAGCACCACCTCCGCGGACGCGAGGGGCAGGTTCCCGAAGACGTACGCGTTCTCGTAGATGTCGAGCATGATCAGGTCCGTCGACTTCTGCGGCCCCCCCTTGGTGAGCGCCTGGGCGGGGGCGAAGACCAGGAAGTTCGCCACGGTGTCGGCGACCAGGACGAAAGCCAGGGGCCGGCGCAGGAGTGGCAGCACGATGTCGAAGAACCGCCGCCACCAGCCCGCGCCGTCCGTCGCCGCGGCCTCGAGGTACGACACCGGCACGTCCTGCAGCCCGGCGATCAGGAAGACCATCCAGTACCCGATGCCCACCCACGACACGAGGATCATGATCGAGGGCAGCGCCTGCGTCACCGAGGTGGCGAACGGCTGCGGCTCCAGCCCCATCGCCATCAGCACCGCGTTGATCGGCCCGTCCGGCCGGTAAGCAACCCCCCAGATCAGGGTGGCGATGCCGCCCGGCACCGAGAACGGCACGAACATCAGGAACCGCCACCACCGGGTCCCGGGCAGGTGCTGCGTCAGCAGCACCGCCAGCGCCAGCGCCGCGACGGTCTGGATCGGTACGGCGATCAGGCAGAAGAGGAGGGTGACCTTCACCGAGTTCAGGAAGTCAGACGAGGACAGGAGGTCGGTATAGTTGTCGAGGCCGACGAACCGGGTTGGCGCGTTGAGGAAGATCGAGTGGCTCTCCGTGCTCCGGATCGCGGCCGACACCGCCGGCGCGATCCGGAACAGGGTCAAGGCGGCGAGGGCGGGGGCGAGGAACACGAGGGCCGTCGCCTGCTCGCTCGACCACCCCCCCGCGCGTCTGGTTAGCCCCTCGACCAGCTCGCCAGCACGCCCGGTCGCCTGCCCGCGGGCGGCCCCCTGCGACACTCGCGAAACGGACGGGCTGCGCATCTCTGGCCGTCTCCCGGTGGTGCGGTGGCGCCGGGGCTAGCTGCCGCCCAGCTGCTCGCGGATCGGCTCGAGCTGGCGCTCCAGCTCGCTTTGGGATTCCTCGAGCGTGCCCTGCACGTCGGCGCCGTTGGCGATATCCGGGAACGTCCGGGTGTTGAGGTACTGCTCGAACTCCACGTACGCGACGGACTGCGGGCGGTGGACGACGGAGTTCTCGAACTCGTACCGGATGAGGTCGACCACGCCCTCGGGCTCGGTCGGGCGCGCCCCCACCTCCTGCAGGTACTGCTCGAACGCCTCGGCGTTCGCTGGGGGCAGCGGCACGAGCTCGATGCTCTCCAGGGCCCCCTTGGGGTTGAGCGAGGCGTACTCCATGAACCGCAGCGCGGCGTCCTGGTTCTCCGAGAACGGGTTGAGGCCCCACGACCAGGAGTCGGTCGGCACGGCGACCTTGCCGCCCTCGAAGAACGGGTGCGGGGCGACGCCAAAGTTGATCAGGCCCTCAGCCTTCTGCTCGTCGAGGAACTGGTTGGCGCTGAGGCCCACGTAGAACGCTACCTTGCCGTCGATGAACAGTTGGAGGTTCTGGGACACCTCGATGCCCCGAGGCGAGACGCCCTCCTCAAAGAGCGAGGCGTACCAGGTCATTGCCTTCTGCCACCCCTCGTTCGTGAGGTCCACGGTCAACAGGTCCTCGCCGGTTACGCCTGGGCCGCCCCCCGCGGACTCCGGGAGGGGCTGCAACTGGTAGTAGCGGTTGACCTGCTCGAAGATCAGCCCGTACTGGGCGCCGGCGCCCTGCACCTGCTTGGCGGCCTCGACGGTCTGCTCCCACGTCCACCGCTGCTGGGGGTCGATGCTGGGCGGCTGGACGCCGGCCGTCTCCAGGAGGTCGGCGTTGTAGTACAGCGTTTGCAAGGAGGTCCACACCGGCAGGCAGTAGACCCGGTCCTGGTAGAGGGAGGTCACGTACTGCGCCTCCAGCACCTTGCCCTTGAAGTCGCCGACCTGGTCCGTGATGTCCACCAGGTGGCCGCGGGCGGCCCGGGCGGCGACGCGGGACTGGTCGATCGTGTAGACATCGAAGCTGGCGTCTTGGGTCGAGAAGCGCGAGGTGAGGATGGTCTCGAGTTGGTCGAACGGGTAGTTGTTGTACGTGACGCGAACGTCGGGGTGCTCGGCGTGGAAGCCCGCGAGCACCGGCTCGAACGCCTCCGGATTCTCCGGGCCGATGAAGATGACGGGCGTGGGATCCTGGGCGGACGCGCGCCTCGAACTCGCGCCCAGCGCGGCACCCACGGCGGCGACGGACACGCCAGCGGCGAGCGCGCGCTGGATGAACTCGCGGCGGCCGATTCTCCCCTCCCGCAGCCGGTGCATCAGGTCCGAGTGCTCCGCGGATCGCATGGAACGCCCTCCTCGAACGCCGGATCCCGTCCCGCGGGACCCGCCCTTGCCTAGGCGCGACGTGCGCTTCGGCCATCACCAACGGACCGGGTGGCCCGCGAACACGGCCCTTGGCGGCCCACTGGCCGACAGCGGACGTATATAGACGTATATGTACAACGTTGGTGACAGGAGGTCAACCCCGGCGGGGGGTCCCGCGGTCATCGATTCGCCGAGGGCTCGGGACAGCAATCGAGACGCGCAAGGTGGACCACGGTAATTCCATCGCAATCGTAGCGTGCCAAGCCTGGTCCGAAGGGCCGGAGACCGATCGGGCCGTCCACGGCGCCCACGCCACGACCGGCCCGGCCTTCCTCTGCCTTTGAAGCGGGATCCCCGAGCGCGGTGCGAAGAACGACCGCCCTCCCCGGCCCGCCGGGCGCTCGCGGCACCACCGGGCGAGGTCGCGACGCCGGCGGATGCGGTGAAACTGTACGGACACCAAGGGGGTATACTGGATCGGACGAACGGCGTCCGCCCGCACAGACAAGCGCCCCGCGCCGTTGCGAGCGGCCGGGGCGCGCGGCGACCGACCGGAAGGAGTCGAGCGCATGGCGAGTATATCCGGCCACCCTCCTCGGTGTGCCGCGGTGCCCCTCCGGTTGGGGCCAGGCGACTACGTCGACCCCGACGGGCACGCCGCGGCGTGGACCGCCCGGCAGCACTTCCTCGATGCCGCGATCGACGTGCAACCCGACACCCTGACGAGCCTGGTCACGAGGAGGGCGCTCGCGCTTGCGGCCCAACTGTTTCCGCCCTTGATCAAGCACCAGGTCGGCGACGACTGGGACGCGGAGTACCTCCGGCGGGTGGAGCGGATCAAGGGCACGGACCTGGACCCCCTCACCTACGTCAACGCGTGGATGGACCGGTGGCGCCTCTGGCAGACGTGGTGCGGATTCGCCGCGATGAATACCCTTTGGGACGGCCTGTACGCCGTCGCGAGGGGCGGGCCGCCGCTCACCCGCCTCAGGCTCCCCGACGACCTCGTCGACGACGCGCTGACCCTCGGTCGGACCGCGCTCATCCACGGCGACCAACGCTACATGCCCCCGTTCGACGTGTGGCCGGCCCTGTTCGACGAGACGGGGGATTCGGTCCTCTCCTGGGAGCCGCGCCGCGAGCCCCGCGCGGTGGCGCGGCGACGGCTGGCGAACCAGATGCTCACCGCGCTGGACGAGGAGATGGACCGGATCGAGGCGCAGGCGCGCGCCGCCGGGGACGTCCCGACGCCGGTCAAGACGACTGGCCGCAGCCACTTCGTCTGGCTCGCCCGGTATCAGGTCAAGGGCGAGACGTACGCCGAAATTGCCCGGTCGGTCCGCAAGCACCCCCAGACGGTCAAGGACGCGGTGCGGGAGACCGCCGAGACGATCGTCCTCGATCTGCGCGACCCGGACCCGCCCGGCCGCCCGCGGCGATCCCGCCCCACCGACGGTCCCCGCTGCGTCCGCGTCGAGCGGCGAATTGCCAGGGTGGACGTCTCGGCGCTCTAACCCCCCGATTTCTGCTACAGGACGCGGCAGCGTTCGGTCCGCCCTTGGATTTTCTCCGACCCTTCCAGCCGGTAACCTCCGAATGTGAGATGCCGCCGCACGGCGGCGCATGCAAACGGAGGACAGGCCATGCAGACCGCGCAGCCGGACCGCGCGACGGCCACCATCGAGGAGGTCGCCGCCGCCTTCGGGATCGCCCGCAGCACCGCGTACGAGCTCGCCAAGTCGGACCGCCTGCCGGTCCCGGTGATCCGGCTCGGGCGGCGCTTGGTCGTGCCCCGCGCCGCGATGGACCGCGTGCTCGCCGGGGAGCCACGACCGCGCCGGCGCTGGCGGGGAGCGGGGCGATAGGTGGCTCCCCTCGCCGCGCAGGTCCGCGAGTCCCGAGACCCCGCCCGGCTCGCCGCGCTCGACCAGGACGACCCGCCGGCCGCCGCCCTCGCCCTCGCTGCCGCCGGCTTCCCTGTCTTTCCGGTTCACACCGTCGACGCCGACAGACGGTGCGGCTGCGGCCGAGAGTGCGGGCGCGACGCCGGCAAGCACCCCGTCGCCCAGGTCGCCCCCCGCGGCCTCCTCGACGCGACCACCGATCCCGCCACCGTGGCTCAGTGGTGGGCCCTGTGGCCCGACGCGAACGTCGCGGTGCGGACCGGCACCGACCCCGGCGTGTGGGTCCTGGACGTCGACGCGGCCACGGGCGGGGAGGCCACCGTCGCCGCACTGGAAGCCCGCCACGGCGCGTTCCCCCCGACCTGGGCCGTCGAGACCGGCGGCGGCGGCCTGCACCTCTGGTGGCAGTCCACGACCCCGCCGGTGCCGACCAGCGCCGGCCGGGTCGGCGAGGGCGTGGACGTGCGCGGCGCCGGCGGCTACGTCGTCGCCCCGCCGTCCCGGCACCGCTCCGGCGAACGCTACCGGTGGGGCACCGCCTGGTCGCCGGCCCTGGTACCCCTGGCGCTGGCGCCGCCGTGGCTGCTGACCCTCGCAGCACCTCGGGTCGAGCCGCGTCCGAAGGCGCCAATCATTCCTCCCGCCTTCCACGCCGTAGAGGGACAGGAAGGCGGGAACCATCCGAAGAAGGTCATCTCACCCCTTACCGAGGGGACGCGGAATGCCACGCTCGCCAGCCTCGCCGGCACGATGCGCCGCCGGGGCTTCAGCGAGCCGGCGATCCTTGCTGCGCTGCTGGTGGAGAACGCGTCCCGATGCCGCCCGCCGCTGGACCGAGCCGAGGTGGAGAAGGTCGCCCGCTCGGTCGCCCGTTACGCCCCTGAGTCGGTGCCGACGCTGGGCGGTCGGTCCCGCTCGCGGCCGGCGTTCGTGGAGTTCGTCGGCGGTAAGGCGGTGGCCCGGTGAGCGAGTCCGCCGCCTTTCAGCCGCTGTCGCTGGACGAGCTATTCGCCCTCGATCTGCCCGAGCCGGAGTGGGTCGTCGACGGGGTGCTGCCGCTGGGCGCGGCGACGTTGCTGAGCGCCCGCGAGAAGGCCGGCAAAGGCCTGCTGACCATCGACCTGTGCGCCTCGGTGGCCCTAGGTGAGCCCTTCCTCGACCGGGCCGTGCGCGAAGGGCCGGCCATCTACTGCGCCGCGGAGGAGAACATCCGCGACGTGCGGGAGCGCCTTGACGCTCGACTCCGCGGGCGCAGGGACGCACCGCTCTACGTTCTCCGCCTCGACGGCTCCACCGACGATCGGCTGCGGTTGGACGATCCCGCGGCCATGCAGCGCCTCTGGGGCATGGTGGAGGCGCTGGCGCCCGTGGTGGTCGTCCTGGATACGCTGCGCGAGCTGCACGACCGCCAGGAGGACTCCTCCGAC
The DNA here is from genome assembly GCA_030447415.1 of Thermomicrobiales bacterium. Taxonomy (GTDB): domain Bacteria; phylum Chloroflexota; class Chloroflexia; order Thermomicrobiales; family UBA6265; genus JAUJOZ01. The sequence continues at coordinate 105,529 of JAUJOZ010000011.1, forward strand.
GAGATGGGACCGCTGCTGCGGCCAGTGCGCCAGCTCGCCCACCAGGCCAACACCGCCGTCGTCGTCAACCACCACCAGAACAAGCTCGGCGGGTTCCGCGGCTCGACGGCGATCCGGGCCGCGTTCGATCTGGAGTGGGCCTTCACCCGCACCGACGACGCGGCCGTGGACGGGTCCGCGGCGACGGGGACGCTGCGGGTAGAGGGGCGGCATGGGCCCCGCCAGGTGCTGCATGTCCGGCTCGGTGAGGGGCTGCGCTGGCTGCCGGCGAACGCGCCGCCGGTGATCGCGGAGGCGGCCATCCGGGAGCGGATCCTCGCGCACCTGGCCACGAGCGGCGGGTGGCAGACCGCGGCCGAGATCGCCACGGGGCTCGGCGTGGCCACCAAGACGGTGCAGAACGCACTCACCCTGATGATGACCGAGGAGCCGCGGCCGGTGGCGACGGCGGGCACCGGCCACAAGGGCGACCCGCGCCGGTTTCACCCCCTCGCCCCGCGGCTGCTGGGGTGGCATGGCACCGCCGAAGACACCCCAATGGTTCCCCCCGGAGTCGATCCCTTAAGGGGAAGGGACGGGAGGAACCATGCCACCACGGTGGTGCCGATCGTTCCCGGTTCGTCCGGGAGCAATGGGACGCTCGCCCGGAACAATGGGTACGGGTGCCTCGACTGCGGCGCCCTAATCCCTCCCGGCGGCTCGCCCTACTACTGCACGGCGTGTTCGACGCCGGCGCCGACGTCGGGGAGGTCAATGACGCCCTGACGGGCATCCCATACCTGCCGAGGACCTCCGTGGACACCAGGCTCCACGGCGGCAAGTCGTCCCACAGCATCACCCCGCCGGCGCTCAAGCACAGCTTCTACGCCGGCTGCCGGCTTGACGCGCCTGGCGGCGCCCGGAGGGTAGGGCGCCCACCAGTTGACCCTGCCGCGAGCGGGGCACACGCGAGGCGGTAACACAACGGCATGGGTTGGGAGACAAGGCAACGGGGCGGGCGCTACTACACCCGCAGCCGGAAGGTGAACGGCCGGGTCGTGCGCGAATACGTCGGCGGCGGCGCCATTGGACAGCTCGCCGCGCGGCTCGACGCGCAGGACCGAGCCAGCCGCCGGGCCGAGCGGGCGCAGTTCGACATCCTGACGTTCGAGGCCGAGGCGGTGGGCGAAGCGCTCGCCGAACTCGATGGGATCTGCGAAACGCTCGCGCGTTGCGCGCTGCTGGCCGCCGGCTACCACCGGCATCACCGGGGCGAATGGAGGAAGCGCCGTGAGCAGGGGCAAGCGCGGGAAGGGTAGCCTGCCGGCCCTGCCGGCGGGAGAGTTCGCCGCCGCCGCCGTCGAGGCGGGGGGCGAGGGGAAGCGGGAGGCCATCGCCTGGCTGATGGCGGCGGTCACCCTGGCGGACGGCGGGGACCAGGACGCATTGAAGCAGGTGAAGGCGGCCTTCGACGCCGTGCCCCGGCTGTGGGAAACGTTCTTCCCGACCCTGCGTGACACCGCCGAGGCGTCGATGCTCGACGCGATGCTCGGCCGGGATCGGCAGCTTGCCGCCCGCGAGGCCACGCGGCGCCAGCTCGACCGGCTGCGGGCCGAGCTGGCCGGCGAGAACCCGACGCCGCTGGAGCGGTTGCTGGTGGAGCGGGTCGCCCTGTGCTGGCTGGCCTCGATGCACACCGACGCGGTGCTGGCCCAGCAGACGGCGGCGGGCTGCTCAGCGGCGGTGGCCGAGTACCACCAGCGGCGGGCAGAGGGGGCGCAGCGGCGGTTCCTGGCGGCGGCCAAGATGCTGGCGACGGTACGGCGGTTGGGGCTGCCGGCGGTGCAGCTCAACGTCGCCGAGAAGCAGATCAACGTGGCGCGGTAGGCGGACAGCAACGGCCGGGCCGCCGGCTACGCCTGACCCTGTGCGGGGATGGAGAAGCGGGACGAAGGTCCCGTTGCCCGTTGACGCCGCCGCCGATACACTGCCGCGGCCACGAGCGCCCGTCCCCTGTCGCCCTTGCCCCTTCCGGGCTGGGAACGGGATGGGCGCCAACGGCGTCCGCCCGACGACGGTCAGCATGAGGTCGAGGCATGGACGTCTTCCGTCTGCGCGAGCAGGTCATCAGCGACTACGCCGCCTACGTCCGAAGCTTCCTGCGCATCGCCGACCCTGGGATCAAGGGGTACGTCGAGGAGAAGCTGGCAGAGGGGCGGCTCTGGCCGGACCCGCTGGTCCAGCTCAACCCGTCCTTCGAGTCCGGCGGCACAATTGACGGGCCTGTCGATCCGAGCCGTTCTCCATCCTGAGTGCCGGCGGATCTTCCGACGGGACAAGGACGATGCGGGCGGAGGCGACCCGCTCCTGCTCCACCGCCACCAGCAGGACGCGCTCGACGTCGCCCAGACCGGAGCGTCATACGTCCTGACCACGGGGACTGGGTCCGGCAAGAGCCTCGCCTACTTCGTCCCCATCGTCGACCACATCCTGCGCCACGGCTCGCGCCGGGCATCAAGGCCATCGTTGTCTACCCGATGAACGCCCTCTGCAACTCCCAGCTCGAGGAGCTGCGCAAGTTCCTGACGTTGCTGGCTACGGCGAGGGCCAACAGCCGGTCACCTTCGCGCGGTACACCGGACAGGAAAGCAAGCAAAGATCGAGAGCGGATCGCCGCCAATCCCCCGGACGTGATCCTCACCAACTACGTGATGCTTGAGCTCCTGATGACCCGCGTCGATGACAACGATCGCCAGGTCATCAAGGCCGCCAAGGGCCTCGAGTTCCTCGTCCTCGACGAGCTACACACCTACCGCGGCCGCCAGGGGGCCGACGTGGCGATGCTCGTCCGCCGCGTCCGCGAGCGCCTCGGTGCCCCTCCATGCGCTGCGTGGGGACGAGCGCAACCGTCGCGGGCAAGGGCACGCGCGAGGCGCGGCACGCCGAGGTCGCCGAAATCGCCTCACGCCTCTTCGGCACCGATGTCCGGGCCGAGCAGGTGATTGGCGAGACCCTCCGGCCGGCGATCGACCGGCGGCGCCCAGCGCAGACGAACTCCGAGCGCGCTCAACCAGCAACCGGTTTATCCCGGCGGACCGGTCCTCCGGCTTTACCCAACTCGTCGCACCTGATCGCCGCCTGGACCGAGGCCGGCTTCGGCGTGCGGCGCGATGGGCAGAACCGGCTCGAGCGCAAGCCCCCCGCAACACTGACCAAGGCTGCTCGGCGAGCTCTCCGAGGAGACGGGGCATCGCAGCGGCGACCGGTGCCGAGCGCATCTGCAGCAGGTTCTCCTGGCCGGATACAAGACCGAGGACCCCGCGACGGGCCGGCCTCTTTGCGTTTCGCCTCCACCAGTTCGTCAGCCGGGGCGACACCGTCTACAGCTCGTTGGAACGGCCCCAGACCGTTCATCTTGCGATGGAAGGTCAGGTCTACGTGCCCGGCAGCCGCGACCGCCGCCTCTTCCCCCTCGCCTTCTGTCGCGAGTGCGGCCAGCCCTATTTCGTTGTCGACCGCACCGCACCGACCACGTTCGCTCGACCCGCGGCGAGCTGAGCGACGTGGCGCCGAGGAGGAGCAGACCGGCGCTCCGGCTTCCTCTTCCCCGACCCTGACGAGCAGTGGACGCCGACCCCTACGAGGATCGGCTGCCGGAGGATTGGCTCGAGCCCCGAAGCGACGGCGCTCCCGCGTCAAGTCGGCGAACCGGAAGCTGCTGCCCGTCCATGTTACGCCCACGCCGGGTGGCCGTTCTCGACTTGGCGGCGACGGCACGCTGCCGGTGTGGTTCGCGCCCGCGCCGTTCCGCTTCTGCTTGCCTGCGGGGTGAGTTACGCCCGCGCCAGGGCGACTTCGGCAAGCTCGCCGAACTGGCAACAGAGGGGCGGAGCACGGCGACGACCGTCCTGTCGCTCGCGATCGTTCGGGCGCTCCAGGCGGCGGACCCCGATGTCGCCGACGGAAGCGCGCAAGCTCCTGTCAGTTCACCGACAACCGGCAGGACGCTTCGCTCCAATCTGGGCACCTCAACGACTTCGTCCAGGTCGCCCTGCTGCGAGGGGCGCTCTCCACGCCGCCGCCCACGGCGCCGGCGCGGGTGGCCTCGGGCACGACGAGGTCGCCCGCCGTGACCCGAGCGCCCTCGCGCTCGCATTCGCCGAATACGCCGCCAACCCTGACGCCGCCTTCCTTTCTAAGCGCGAAACCAGAGCAGGCCCTGCAGGACGTGGTCGGTTACCGCGTCTACCGCGATCTGCGGCGCGGTTGGCGGGTCACCGCCCCAAACCTCGAACAGTCGGGTCTGCTCCGCGTCCGGTACGACCTCCTCCCGGATCTCTGCGCCGCGGACGACGTTTGGGCCGACCGTCACGCGATCCTCGCCGGCGCCGCTCCCGGAGGAACGGGAGCGGGCGGCCAGGTGGTGCTTCGACTTCTTCGGCGCGAGCTGGCGATCAAAGTGCGCTACCTCGACCCGATCGAGCAGGACGCGCATCCGGTCCAATTCCTTCCAGTTCCTGCGCGAGCCGTGGGCACTTCGAGGAGGACGAGGAGATGCGGGTCGGCCCGTCGTCCGCGTCGGCGTCAGACCGCCGCGCGGGCGCGCCACGAGGCTGGGGTCTCAGCCCGCAGCGCCCTCGGCCAGTTCCTACGGCGGGCGTCCACCTGGAAGCGCTCCTCGCTTACCAAGCGGCTGCCGACGACCGAGCTGGAGCCGCTCGCGACCGACCTCCTGGCCGCGCTCGACGATCGGCGGCAAATAGAGCCCATCGGCGGCAACGGGAAGGGCGAGGCTCCCTCTACCAGCTCAACGCGGGCCGCGATCCGTTGGACGACCGGCGATGGCCACCCCTACGTCGACCCGCTCCGCGTCGCGCGCGCCGCGGCGCCGACGCGCTCACCAACGAGTTCTTCAAGGACTCTACTCCCAGACGCTCGCCCTCTCCCTGCGCAGCATCGAGGCCCGCGAGCACACGGCCCAGGTCCCGGCCGAGTTGCGGCAGAAGCGGGAGGACGAGTTCAGGAAGGGCGAGCTTGCTGTCCTCTACTGCTCCCCGACGATGGAGCTCGGCGTCGACATCGCCGATCTAAACGCCGTCAACCTCCGCAACGTGCCGCCGACACCGGCCAACTACGCGCAGCGCTCCGGGCGCGCCGGCCGGAGCGGGCAACCGGCGCTGGTGCTCACCTACTGCTCGTCGCTCTCGCCGCACGACCAGTACTTCTTCCGCCGGCAAGAGCAGATGGTCGCTGGGCGCCGTGTCGCCACCGCGGATCGACCTCGCCAACGAGGACCTCGTCCGTAGCCACGTCCACGCCGTCTGGCTGGCGAGACCGGGCAGTGGCTCGGCCACTCGCTTCGCGATGTCCTCGATCTCGGGAAGCGCGACGAGGACCTGCCGCTGCTCGAGAGCGTCGCCGTCGCGCCTGGCCAACGACCACGCCCAAGCGACGCGCCCCTGCAGCGCTGCGCCGTCTCCTGGAGGCCCTCGAGCCGGAGCTGGCAGGCGCGAAGCTGGCACGGGATGACTGGCTCGAGCGCACGATCGACCTGGCGCCGCGCGCCTTCGACCGCGCCTGCGAGCGCTGGCGGCAGCTCTACCTCTCGGCCTGGCGCCAGCAGGAGGCCCAGCACGCCATCGCCGGCGACGCCTCGGCTGGTCCCGACCAAGTCCGCCAGGCCACCCGCCTCCGCGCCGAGGCCGAGACGCAGCTAAAGCTCCTGACAGACGAGGACGGCGACGTCAACTCCGACTTCTACTCGTACCGCTACTTCGCGGGCGAGGGCTTCCTGCCCGGCTACAACTTCCCGCGCCTGCCATTGGCAGCCTACCTACCGGGGCGGCCGTCCGCGGCGGTCGGGACGAATTCGTCTCCCGCGCCCGCTTCCTTGCCATCTCGGAGTTCGGTCCCCGCAACGTCGTCTACTTCGAGGGCAGCCGCTTCCGGATCGACAAGGTGATCCTCCCGGTCGCGCGATGGTCAGGACGGCTCGCGCACGACCACCGCTAAAGATCTGCGGCGTCTGCGGGTACGGCCACGTCGGCGAAACTGCCGGCGACGAGCGCTGCCGCTACTGCGACGCCCGGCTCGACGGGCCGCCAAGCACTTCGGCAACCTGTTCCGGATCCAGAACGTCTCGACCCGGCGTGTCGACCGGATCACCTCGGACGAGGAGGAGCGGCAGCGGCTCGGCTACGAGCTGCTCACTGCCTTCCGCTTCGGCGAGGCCGCTGACGGCCGCCTCGACTTCACCCCGGCCGACTTCGTCGCGGGCGATGATGGGGGCGAGCCCATTGCGCGAGCCGTCTACGCACCGGCGGCCACCCTCTGGCGGATCAACCTCGGCTGGAACCGGCGCAAGGACCCAAACGTCGACGGTTTTCTGCTCGACATGGAGCGCGGCAACTGGGCGAAACAGGAGCAAGAGGAGCCGGAGGGGAAGGACGGGGCGGCGGACCCGCGCGCTGGCCTCGCGCTACCAGCGCGTCGTTCCCTTCGTCGAGGACCGCCGCAACGCACTGCTCTTGACACTAGAAGAGGACGCAGACGAATCGACCTTGCCGAGCCTGCAGTACGCGCTCAAACGCGGCATCGAAACGTGCTTCCAACTCGAGGACAACGAGTTGGCGGTGGAACTCCTACCGTCCCGCGACCATCCGTCAGAGCATCCTCGTCTACGAGTCGTCCGAGGGCGGCGCCGGCGTCCTCTCCCGTCTGGTCCACGAGCCGGGGGCGCTATTGCGGTCGCTGGGGCGGCGCTGGAGGCCTGCCACTTCGACCCGGCGACGGGGGAGGACCGGCGGCGCGCCCCAGGGGGCGCCCGAGGACTGCGAGGCGGCCTGCTACAACTGCCTGCTCGGCTACGCCAACCAGCGGGCGCACCGCCTCCTCGACCGGCAGGCGGTCAAGCCCCTGCTCCTACGACTCGCCGGTGCGACCGGGCAGCCCGGAAGCCGAGCATGCGGGCCGGGAGGATCTGCGCGACGAGCTGTTGGCGCGCGCCGGCTCCGAGCTGGAGCGCCGATTCCGTGCGCTTCCTCGACGGCGGCGGCTACCGACTGCCGGACCGCGCTCAACCGCTGCTGGCCGACTACGGGACCCGGCCCGACTTCTTCTACGACGATGGCCAGGTGTGCCTTTACGTCGACGGCCCGTTCCACGAGTTCCCAGAGCGCCAATGCGCGACGCCGAGGTCGACGGCCCGCCTTGAGGACGGCGGGTGTCGGGGTCGTCCGGGTCAAGGGTGACGCGACGTGGCCGGCGGCGGTGGCCAAGGATGCCTGGATCTTCGGCGGGGGAACGGCTGATGGTGGCGTACGCGGTTGGCTCGCTGGTCCGGGCGCGAGGGCGCGAGTGGGTGGTCCTGCCGCAGGAGGAGGAGGACATCCTGCTCCTGCGCCCCCTGGCGGCACCGACGCCGACGCCACCGGGCTCTTTCTTCCGGTCGAGGGCGACGATGTCGCGACGGCAACCTTCCCGCCGCCGGACCCAGCCAAGGCGGGCGACAGCACGGCGGCGGGACTTTTGCGCGACGCGGTCCGGCTCAACTTCCGCGCCGGCGCCGGGCCGTTTCGCTCGCTCGGGCGGGTCGCCGTCGAGCCGCGCCCCTACCAGCTCGTGCCACTGCTGATGGCGCTCCGCCAGTCTCCGGTGCGGCTGCTCATCGCCGACGACGTGGGCATCGGCAAGACGGTTGAGGCCGCCCTGATCGCCCGCGAGCTGCTCGACCGGGGCGAGATCCGGCGCCTGGCCGTCCTCTGCCCGCCGCACCTGTGCGACCAGTGGCGAGCGGAGCTCGCCTCGAAGTTCCACATCGAGGCCGAGGTCGTGCGCCCGGGGACGGTCACGCGGCTCGAGCGCGGGCTCGGCTTCGACCGCTCCATCTTCGACGCCTACCCGTTCGTCGTCGTCTCCGTCGACTACATCAAGGCCGACCGCCGGCGCGCCGACTTCGTCCGGGCCTGCCCCGAGTTCGTGATCGTCGACGAGGCGCACGCCTGCGCCGCCGGCGCTTCGGCCGGGGGCGGTCAGCACCAGCGCCATCAACTCGTCGCCGAGCTGGCGCGCGATCCCGACCGGCACCTCGTGCTCGCGACGGCGACGCCCCACAGCGGGATCGGGGCGGCCTTCCGCTCCTCCTTGGGCTCCTGGATCCGGCCTTCGGGGCGCTGCCCGAGGACGAGACGCGCACGCTCGACGAGGCGATGCGGCGGCGGCTCGCCGCCCACTTCGTCCAGCGCCGCCGCGCCGACATCCGCGCCTACCTCGACGAGCGGACCACGTTCCCGGATCGGCTTTCGACGGAGGCGACCTACCAGCTCGGCCCGGAGTACCGCCGGCTCTTCGACCAGGTCCACGCCTACGCCACCGACCTCGTCCGCTCCGCCGAGGGCTGTCGCGCTTCAAGCAGCGCGTGTCGTGGTGGGCGGCGCTCGCCCTTCTCCGGTGCGTGACCAGCAGCCCGGCCGCCGCCGTAGCGACGCTGACCACCCGCGCCGGTGGCGTCGCCGAGGACGGCGCGGCGCTCGATCTCGACGCGCTGGAGGCGCTGGGTGAACGGTCGGTCCTCGACCTGGAGACCTCGGACGCAGCCGATCAGGACGCCGTCGTGCCGGGGGCGGACTCGGTCGAGGGCGAGGTGCCGGAGGCCGGGGAGCGGGCGCGGCTGCGTCGCCTAGCGCGGGAGGCGGAGGCGCTCGAAGGCGCGAAGGACCGCAAGCTGCTCGGCGCCGTGGCGCTGCTGCGTGGCCTCGTCGACGAGGGATTCCGGCCGGTCGTCTACTGTCGCTACGTCGCCACGGCCGAGTACGTCGCCGACGAGCTGCGCAAGCGCCTCCCGGGCGTCACCGTGGAAGCGGTGACGGGCCGGCTGCCGGCGGAGGAGCGAGCGCGACGGGTCGAGGCGCTGACGGCGCACGAGCAGCGCTTGCTCGTAGCCACCGATTGCCTCTCCGAGGGCATCAACCTCCAGGCCGGTTTCGACGCCGTCTTCCACTACGACCTGTCGTGGAATCCGACTCGACACGAGCAGCGGGAAGGGCGGGTCGACCGCTACGGCCAACCCCGACCCGAGGTCCGGACGATCCTCTACTACGGCGAGGACAACCGCGTCGACGGCGCGATCATGAAGGTGCTGCTGCGCAAGGCGGAGGCGATCCGCAAAGACCTTGGCGTCTCGGTGCCGGTCCCCAGCGACACGACCAAGGTGCTCGAGGCCGTCTTCGAGGCCCTCTTCCTCACGCGGGCCGACCCCCGTCAACTCACCCTCCAGTTCAACGACGCAGAGCGGCGCCTGGACGCGGTGGCGCTGGAGTGGAACAAAGCCTCGGAGCGCGAGAAGCGATCGCGCACGATGTTCGCCCAGGGGGCGATCCGGCCGGAGGAAGTCGCTCGGGAGCTGCGCGAGGCGGCCGAGGCCCTCGGCGACCACCGCGACACGGCGCGGTTCGTCCGCGACGGCTGCGCTCGGCTCGGCGCGCCTCTCGGCCGCGCACCCGTCCGTCCTGGCGAGGGGGAGCGCTGGCTGCTGTCCCCACAGCTCCTGCCCACCGCCGTGCGGGACCCCGCCGGCCTGGACGGGGCGACGACGCTCCCGATCAGCTTTGAGCTCCCCGTCCCGGATCGGACGCTGCACGTGGCCCGCACCCACCCGCTGGTCGAGGCGCTCGGGAGCTATCTCGTCGACACCGCGCTCGATACGACGCTGGAGGGGGTGGCCGCCCGCTGCGGGGCGATCCGGACCCGCGATGTGACTGGACGGACGACCCTGCTGCTCCTCCGCCTGCGGATGCATCTCGACGTCATCCGCGGCGGGGAGGCCACGCCGCTCCTCGCCGAGGAGTGCCTGGTCGCCGGCATCCGCGGGCGGGGCGTCGACGCGACCTGGCTGTCGCGCGAGGAGGCCGAGCGCCTCCTGGGGGCCGAGCCATCTGGCAACGTGCCGGCCGGACAGCGGGAGCAATGGCTGCGCGACGCCCTCGCCGACCTCGATGGCCTCCAGCCCGGCATCGAGCGGCTGGCGCGCGAGCGGGCGGACGAGGTGCTCGCCGCCCACCGCCGGGTACGGGAGGCGGCCGGGATGACGGGCGTTCGGTATGGGGTCCGTCCGCCGCCGCCGGCCGACGTGCTCGGGTTCTACGTCCTGATGCCGGCCGCCGGCGCCGTCGCCTAGCGAGGAGCACACGCGCGATGGCCCGCTCCGTCCTGTCGACGTTCGCGACCGTCCGCTCCGAGGGCGGGCTGCTGCCGCCGGACCTACTTGCCCGGATCGCCGCCAACGCCCCCGACCTCAAGGGCCTCTCGCCTGAGGAGTACGGGCTGGGCAAGGCCGAGAAGCTGAACGAGGCCGCGTCGCGGTCCTGGGCCAACGTCAGGGCGTACTGGGCGGCGTTCCAAGCGGCCATTGGCACGCTCGCTCCGACCGAGCGCGGCGTCACAGAGACGCGCGATCAGTGGCTGCTCCCGCTCTTTCGCGAGCTGGGGTACGGCCGTCTCACCTACCGACAGGGCGCCGAGGAGGTGGACGGCCGGCGCTACGCTATCTCCCACCAGGCCGGGGATGGACAAGGGCTAGGAGCGCCACCGGTCCATACCCTGTCGTTCCGTGAGGAGCTCGATAAGCTCGGTGGTCGCGCCGACGGGACCGGTTCCGTCGGCGTGCGAGTGAGCCCGCACGGGCTGGTGCAGGAGTACCTGAATCGGACGGACCACGTGTGGGGGATCGTCACGAACGGGTACCGGCTGCGGCTGCTCCGTGACAACGCCAGTCTGTCCCGCGCGGCCTTCGTCGAGTTCGACCTGGAGGCAATGCTCGAGGGCGGCGTCTACGCCGATTTCGTCCTCCTCTTCCTGGTGCTGCACCGGTCGCGGCTCCCCGGGCTGGGTCAGGAGCCGAGCGAGTGCTGGCTGGAACGGTGGCGCCGCGCGGCCGAGGAGCAGGGGACCCGCGCCCTCGACGAGCTGCGGGCCGGAGTCGAGGCGGCGATCCGAACGCTCGGCCAGGGACTGCTGGAGCACCCGGCTAACACCGAGCTGCGTGAGCGGCTCATCTCCGGCAAGCTCCCCGTCCAGGGCTACTACCGGCAGCTCCTGCGCCTCGTCTACCGGCTCCTGTTCCTGCTCGCCGCGGAGGAGCGCGGCCTGCTCTTCCAGGAGGGCACCCAGCCCCGGAAGCGGGAGATTTACCGACGCCACTACGGGGTGGGGCGTCTCCGCGAGCTGGTCGAGCAGCGGCGCCACGCCGACCGCTACGACGACCTGTGGCGCTCGCTCGCCATCACGTTCGCCGCGCTCCGGGACGACGCGAGCGGCGACGCGTTTGGCCTTAAGCCGCTCGCCGGCGGACTCTTCGGGCCGGACTCCTGCCCGGACCTCGACGGGACGCTGGTCTCGAACCACCGGCTGCTCGACGCGGTCCGCGGCCTGACCTGGTTCACCGACCGAGCCGACCGGCTCGCGCGCCGCGTCAACTATCGCGACATGGACGTCGAGGAGCTCGGCAGCGTCTACGAGGGATTGCTGGAGTTGCAGCCGGTCCTCCGCACCGCCGGCGACCGTCCAAGCTTCGAGCTGGGCGTCAGCGGGGAGCGCAAGTCGACCGGTTCCTACTACACCAACCCTGGGTTGGTGCGAGAGCTGATCGCCAGTGCCCTGGAGCCGGTCATCGCCGATGCGATGGCGCGCGGGCGAACGGTCGAGGAGCAGCGGCGCCACATGCTCGACCTCAAGGTCTGCGACCCGGCGTGCGGCTCCGGGCACTTCCTGCTGGCGGCGGCGCGGCGGATCGGGCGGGAGGTGGCGCGGCTCGACGCTGGCGAGAGCGAGCCTGACCCGGCCGCTGCCCGTCGCGGGGTGCGCGAGGCCATCCGACACTGCGTCTACGGCGTCGACCTGAACCCGCTGGCCGTTGACCTGTGCAAGCTCGCGCTGTGGCTGGAGGCGCACGAGCCGGGCAAGCCGATCGGCTTCCTCGACCACCACATCCGGCACGGCAACTCGCTCGTCGGTGCGACGGATTCGGCGATAGCCAACGGCGTCCCCGACGGGGTTTTCGAGCCAGTGACAGGCGATGACCGCACCCAAGCCCTAGCCGTGGCCACCCGGAACCGGCGGGAGCGGGCGGGGCAGCGCGGGTTCGATGTCCACGCCACGCACCTCGCCGACAAGGCGTCGGTCCGGCGGTACGTCGCCTCGATGGAGGCGGAGGAGGAGACGCTGACGGACGTCGCGGCCAAGGCCAATGCGTTCCAGCGGCGCCAGGGCTCGGCCGAAGTGTGGCGCACGCGGCTGCGGGCCGACCTCTGGACGGCGGCCGCCTTCTGGCCGTTGCAGGCCGGCGAGCCAGAGCCGCCGACTCAGGCGGCGTGGGAGCGCCTCTGCGCCGACCCGCATCTGCTCGACTACGTCGCGCAGGGGAAGGCGGATGCCTACCGCGGGACGATGCCGCAGCGGACCGCGGCGATGGCGCGACGGCTCGCCCGGCGCCACGGCTTCTTCCACTGGGAGCTGGAGTTCGAGGAGGTCTTCGCCCGGCCGGAGGGGGGCTTTGACTGCGTCCTCGGCAATCCGCCGTGGGAGCGGATCAAGCTCCAGGAGCAGGAGTTCTTCGCGGCCCGCGACCCCGAGATCGCGGGGGCGTCGAATGCGGCTGCTCGAAGGCGTCTGATCGCGGCGTTGGCAACGAGCGACGAGGAACCGAAACGGCGGCTGCACGAGGCCTTTGGGACGGAGAAGCGGGGGAGTGAGACCGAGAGCACCTTCCTGCGCAAGAGTGGGCGGTTTCCCCTGACTGGCCGGGGCGACGTCAACACCTACTCCGTCTTCGCCGAGCTCATGGCGCGCCTGCTCGGGGTGCGAGGTCGGGCCGGAATCATCGTGCCGACCGGGATCGCCACCGACGACACGAACAAGCACTTCTTTGGCTGGCTGGTCGAGGACGGTCGGTTGGCCGCCCTCTACGACTTCGAGAACCGCGAGGGTCTCTTCCCCGCCGTCGACAGCCGGATGAAGTTCTCGCTGCTGACGATGGCGGGGCGGTCACGCCGAGCGGCCCCGTTCGAGGTCGCGTTCTTCCTCACTCGGCCGGGGCAGCTGCGGGAGCCCGGCCGTTCCTTCCAGCTGGACGCGGCAACGATCAACTTGCTTAACCCGAACACCAAGACCTGCCCGATCTTCCGCGCGGAGCGCGACGCCGAGCTGACGACGCGGATCTACCGCGTCGCCCCAGTGCTGGTTCGCGACGGGCCGCCCGAGGTCAACCCGTGGGGCATCCGGTTCATGCGCATGTTCGATATGTCCAACGACTCCCACCTTTTCCGCACGCGGCGGGAGCTGGAGGCGGCCGGGCGCCGGCTTGGGGAAGACGGGCGCTTCCGAGGCGACGGCGAGGTCTGGGAGCGGGTCTATCAAGGGATGATGTTCCAGAACTTCGACCACCGAGCAGCAGATGTGGTCCAAAGCGAGTTCGCGGCGAAGCGGCAGAACCAGCCGCACGATCTTACCACCGAGGAGCGCTGTGATCCTTTCCGACTAGTCGAGCCGATGTACTGGGTGAACTCAAAGGAGATGGATCACCGCTTGGGCCCCTACCACCGGGGCTGGTTCATCGCGTTCGCGAACGTCTCTAGCCCGACGAACATGACAACAGTGAAGACGACGGTCCTACCAAGGGTTGCAGCAGGGCACAGTGTCCAACTCATGCTCGTCGATACGGTTCTGGAGCCGGCCAAAGCCGCCGGGCTTGCATCCAACCTCAACAGCTTCTGCTTCGACTGGGTAGCTCGAAACAAGATGGGCGGTGTGAACCTCAGTTACTTCATCGTAAAGCAGCTCCCAGTCCTGCCGCCCGAAACGTACTCGTCGGCACTCCTCGACGAGATCGTCCCCCGCGTGCTGGGACTGGTCTACACCGCGCACGACGTAGCTCCCTTCGCACGCGACTGCGGCTACGACGGCCCGCCGTTTTCCTGGGACGAGCACCGGAGGGCGCACCTTCGGGCGGAGTTGGACGGCATCTTTGCCCACCTCTATGGCCTGAGCCGGGACGACTTCGCCTACGTCCTCGACACGTTCCCGATCATACGCCGCAAGGACGAGGCCGCGTTCGGCGAGTACCGCACGAAGCGCCTCTGCCTAGACGCATACGACCGAACTCCTGAACAGGCCCAGGTTGGATCATCTATTGTGGACCGATCAACAAGGCCCAACGTTGCGATCCGAGCGATGAAGGGAGCACAAGCCGATGAAACGTGACACTTACTTGGGAGTTGCGTTGGCCATACTGTCCAGGGCCGACCACCCGATGTCCTCCCGTGAGCTCACCGAAGAAGCGATCCGCCAAGGCATGATAAAACCAGCCGGCAAGACCCCCGAGGCTACTATGGCATCGAGGCTCTACACTGAGCTTAACCACAACCCCAACTCGTCTGTGATCCGACTCGCTGAAGAGGGACCAACGCGTGCTCGAAGAGGCTCGGTGCGGTGGGCACTTCGCGACAAGGCAGCGCATCGGACTCAAGAGCCACACCTGACCTGAACAAAGCGTTCTCAGATGAACGTCCTCAGCAGCGGGACAAGGTGGCTGCTGACCAGGCACTTCGCAGGTGCCGCACCCAGCGGCCCTGCGTGGAGGTGTACAACTGGTTCGCCGGGATCGCGGACCTTACTGGGCAGCCATAGCTGTCATCGGCTGCAGTCTAGGTCGTCGATCTGAGAGGAGGTCGTCCTGTGAGTGGTGAGACGCCGACTAGGGAGGTCGATGCTGATCCGCGCTCGCGGGAGCAGCAGTCGTACAAAATGTACCGGGTGGAGATGCCGTGCCACGTCGTCGCGCACGACGAGGTCCAGGCCGAGCAGCGATGGCAACACTTCCTCGATTGGCTGGGCCACCTGGGTTCGTCGTAGGACCACCCTCTCGGCGCCGTTCGCTTCGTGTACCCGGAGGGCGTGCGCTACGACGTCACATTCGTTGAGGAAACGACTGTCACCAGCGCCGATGTCGCGGGAAGCATGGGATCCAGCATGACCTATCTGCGCGATTGGATCGATCGGCAAGTCGACGCTGACTTTGATCCCTACCGCTCGGCCCACCGCGCCGTATTCGGCGAGGACCCGCAACCGTAGGTCCTGTCAGGCGAACGCGCCTCGACGATTGGAGCAAAGCATGGAGTGCCAATGCGGCGCGACGGTTCCCTCATGGATGCGGTGTTGCCCACAGTGCGGCAGGTTCGTCAACGAGAACGCCCCGCCGAATCGGACCGTCGTCCCCGAGCCGCCGCGCTACGCGAGGATTACGCGGCTGAAGCCAGGCTCTGGGCGCACGCAATCCCCTGGATCCTCCTCGCACGCGCCCCCACCCTCGCCACCAAAACGGCCATCCAAGAAACCGGCCTTCGTCCCGCCAGAGTTCACGCTGCCGCCCGGCCGCTCGCGGCGTTCGATTGACGACCTCCAATCGGGGAGGGGCCAGTCCTCGAAGAACCGCTCCTCCACGTCGCGGACTGATGGACCAAAACCCAACCTGCCGAAGCTGACCATCGAGGTTGCTATCGAGCTCCATGGCTCGTTCATTTTCGGCAGCGGAGGGAAACAGGCCACCCCGAACGCCGCCTCCTGCCAGCTAGTGCTCGTTGCCATCCGGCAAGTCGGGCAGCCAGTCGTCATCGCCCAGTCGAAGCGCTTCGTCCTGTCGGACGTCGACACGCCGACGCCCGAGGCCCTCTCGGGACTTGACGACCTCCGCCGCCGAGCAGCGGAACGCGGTTTGGTCGAGACCGTGCCGGCGTCCCGCGACCGCTGGTTCACCTACACCTACCGACCGCAACCGCCCCAACTCGGCTAGCGCATCGGCTCTCCGCCGGGGTCGGTGGTCGCTGCCTGGGTCGCTATGCCTTCGAGCAAGCCCATTTGCGCGGCGCCCGTCCAGAGCGGGCGCTCGATACGAATCCCGGGCACCTTCCCATTGCATTTCAGCAGATCATCGTCGTAGGTCCACAGCACGTCGCACTCGGCGGCGAGGGCCGAGGCAAGGTGCACAGCGTCGACTTGCCTAAGCGGAAGCGTCCAGATGAGTTCTCGAGCGTGCTCGGCCACCGTGCGATCCACGTCCACCAAGATGAGATGGTCATTCTCGAAAAACCCCTTTAGCTGCGTTACCGTGTTCTCGTGCGGCTGCTTGTTTGTGGCATCGGGGTTTCGAACCACCTCGGTAATCGTGAGCGCCGACGTGACGGCCACCGCCTTGCCAGCCGCGGCGTCGTCCACCAACCCGCGACAATGCCACCACCGCTCGTGGCCCTCGACCACCTCACGCTTGATTATCGCGACGTAGACGCTTGCCTCGAAGTAATAGTGGGGCAGCCGCCTAGCCACGCCGCCTCCGCAGCCATTCCTCCGAAGCAAGGTCCTCGGTTAGATCAGGGTCGATCCCCAGAATGTCGTCAACCTGCGGCAACCCCTCGCGCCCGCGCAAACGACGGATCTCGCGGACATCAGTGACCGCGTAAGGCGTTCCCCCGGTACTGCGCAACAGCCGCCCCACAACGAGGACCCGGTCGCGCCGGCGCAAGAGGTCCAGGACTCGGTCAAGCTCCCGACGCTCGTCGAAGTAGCATCGGACTGCCCGTCCGTCGCGAGAACGGAACACGCTGAAGTACGGGCGGTTCTCGCTGAAGGACACGGTCTTCACCGTTCCTTCCACCGACCCAAGGGACACGAGACGCGGCGTCGCCTCCTGGGCGCGGCCGGTGCCCTCCCGGGTGAGCTCGACCTGGCGCTCGCGGTTGCGGACGACGATCTGCCCGACGCCGTCGGCAAGCACGCGAATCATGTCCTGCGCGTGCTCGGCTGCCTCCGGAGAGAAGACCGCAAATGGGTCCTCGCCGCGCTCGACACGTTCTAGGCCATCGACGACGAGGACCGTCACCTCTCGCTCGACCCGCTCAGCCTCGTCAGTGCGGGGAATACCAATCACGGCCACCGTCGCACTGCCCACCATGAGGCGGTCCACCACCCACTCCAACGCCGGACGGGCGCCGCTCCGCTCCAGGGTGAGGCGCCGGACGAGGTTTGCCCACCCGCCGACGGCGACACCAAACGACGCGAGCGTAACGCGCTCGTCCCGATCTTCGCGGCTCAGCAGGGTGACGGCTAGGGGAGCATCCAGGCGGTCCATAGCGACCTCACGGAGATTGCGACCGAACAGATGTTCTCACGGCAATGGTATGACCGCAACCGCCCGAGACACAACGTTCGACCGTCCGGCGCGGCTTGGTCCTCGCAGCCTCTTCTACGCCGGACGATAACGCCGCCATCATCGCCGAGGTGCGTCGGCCCGTCTAGGGCGCGGCAAGACGCGCGTCGTTGACCTGGGGATACCGTCTGCCAGTTCCACCCTGCATACCTTGCGCACCGCCACGACTCCAAGCTGCGACCGATGCCCTCGCCCGCGCGCCGTTTTCTGGCCATCACACCCGTCACCCGTTCTGCTGGGACGTGCAGGATTTGCCACGCCGACATGCCCACTTGACGTTCGCGTGCACGCGGGGGACAGGCGGGGTCGGCGCTCTCCGCGGCCGCCCCTGTTTTTTCGCTGCGGCGAGGATCACCCCGGGTCGCCGCGGTTTCACGGTCGCTGCCCAGCGCGCGAGGCGCCAGGAAGCGCCAGCCGACACAACTCCCTCGCTACTCGGGCGCCAGCCGCGGGCGGTGGGACCCCTCCCACCACTCTACCCGCACACCTACCCGCTAAAGTCCCCCGCCGACCCGCCGCCCGGAGAGGAAGGTATGCTGGGGGCCAGGCGTGCCGCGATTTGCCGAAATCACTTGGCGAATGTGCCACGTCGGGACACGCGGAAGGGACGGGGCATCGGCCGGCTGGGCTCGAGGCGCCGGCCATGGGGCGCAAAGCGGTGGACGGTGGAGGAGGCGCTGGCGCTCGACGTGCGGCGCCTGGCGCGAAGCGGCGGCCTGACCCGGGGCCGCCACGTGCACCGGTGGCCCTCGCTGTGGGGAACCGGTGCCGAGGTCGCCTACGAGATCGCCGAGGACGGCGAGACCCTGACGCTGGAGCATCGCATCGTGCCCCACCCGTTGCGGGGCGGGAAGGCGCGCGACGTGGCGCAGGCGGTATCGATCGTCCGCACCCCATGCCGCTTCGGCGGGGACCGGCCATGGTTCGCCTGCCCGGCGTGCGATCGTCACGTGGTGGCGCTCTACCACCTCGCCCTCCTCGCCGACGACTTCCGCTGCCGGCACTGCCTCGGCCTAGCCTACGCCTCGACCCGCGAGGATTCGACCCGGCGGCTGCTGCGCAAGGCGGACCGCCTGCGCGCGGACCTGGGTGGTGCGCCTGGGCGCGGGGGCATACCGCCGCAGCCGGTGCACATGGGCTGGCACGCCTACTGGCGGAAGGTGGACCGAATCGAGGAATTGGAGCACGCGTACGCCGCGCGCGTGGCGCCTGAGATCGATGCCCGGCTCAAGCGCCTTCAGGACCAGGAGTCGTAGGCGTGCGCCCGGCGCGTGGCGCCCCAGGTCGAGGAGTTTCGGCGGCGTCTTGGGGACGACGAACCGCCGGCCGACGACCGTGACGAGTGACCTCGTGGCGGGGGACGCGGCCGAGCTGCGCCGGCTGCACGAGGCCGGGGTGCCGCTGGTCGCCCTAGCCACGCTGTTCCGCCGCGACGCCGCCACCGTCCGGCGCCTGGTCGGCGAGGCGGGCGGGGCGGTCCGCCCCGGCGAGCGCCCCGGTCACATGACGATCGAGACCACCGCCACCTAGCGGCCCGAAGCGACAGGTCAGTCGGAGCGGTCGCCCGGGCGCCGCGGGAGGCCGGTCGCCAGGAGCACGACCGCGCCCCGCCGGTCCTCGCCCGCCGGGGCATTGACGGCCCCGCCCCCGCGGGGGTAGCGTGCGCCACGGGACCCCCGGCTTTGCCTATAAAGGTCCGTCCGCCACGAGGGCCGGTCGGCTTGGGAGCCGGCGTTGGCACCGGTCGTGCGCCCGGAGGCGGTGGCATCCTGGGTAGGCGTCGAGGCGCGGCCGGACCCGCGAAGGGAGCAGGCGCGATGAACAGCAAGGACGTCAAGGGCCTGGCGGTGGTGAGCATCGCCGACGGGGCGAAGGTGGGCACGATCGACCGCGC
>JAUJOZ010000012.1 GCA_030447415.1 Thermomicrobiales bacterium
CGCTCCGAAATGCAACTCCAGGCTCCTGCCCTCTGACCCGGCCTACGCCGCCCACCGCCGGCGGCGGTAGAGCCCGAAGGCCGCGGCGCCGATCACAGGCCAAGCCAAGCCCAGTGCCAGTCCGAGCCCACTGGTGCCGGTCCCGGCGACGCCCCGCAGGCTCGCCGCGGTCCCGGTCCCGGTGTTCGGCGCGTTGCGGGTGTCGACGCAGTCGAAGATCCAGACGTTGGCCCGCATCCCAGCCCGGACGATGACGTCACCGCGGGCGTCGACGCTGTCCGACTCGGCGTGGCACCACTCGCTACCGATCTCCCGCAACCGGTAGGTTCCCGGCTGGAGCCGGCTGAAGCGAAGCAGACCGTCCTCGTTCGTGGCGCCGGTGCTCTTGGGCGCGAACTCCGCCCCCTCCTTGAAGGCCAGCGAGAAGCGCGCCCCGCTCGTCAGCACGTCGCACTCGCCGTACCAGTCGAAGTCGGCCGGGTAGGCGCTGGCATCGCAGACGTATTTGTGGACCAGGATCGCGCCGGTGGTGTCGGAGAGGTCATCCGGCACGTTGAACCAGGTGCAGGTGACCGTCTCCCCGGCATTGAGGCGGAGCGCGATGTCAGTCCCGACCCGCTTCAAGCTCGGCGCGTCCGGATCGAGGCCGCAGAAGGCGTAGACGGTGACCGCGTCGACCGGCGCCTCCTCCCGCAGCGTGTAGTCGCCCGCCGGCAGCTGGGTGAAGCTCGTCTGCCCCTGCTGACCGCCGTCGCCGGTGACTCGCTTGGCGGCGAGCCGGCCGCCGATGCGGTAGGTCACGTTGTTGGTCAGCGCGCCAGCGTCGGCGCAGTTGTCGACGAAATCGGCGTAGACCGTTCCCTGGAAACCCGGATCGCAGGTGTACTTGACGACGTTGATGGCGGCGGGGGCGGGCGCCGGCGGGGCAATGAAGTTGAGGACGACCACCGTCGTTAGCTCGTTGACCGAGATCGTCACCTCTTCGGTCGCGTCGCCGGGCAGGTCCGGGTCAAGCTCGGTCAGGTTGTAGGTCCCAGCGAGCAGCGTTGCCTGGTAGCGGCCGTCCGCGCCGATGGAGAAGTCGCCGAGGCCACCTTCGCCCCCGGCCGCGACCAGCCGGAAGCCGGCGTCGCCCTTGGTGCAGCCCGCGGTCTGGGCGAGCCGGTTGACGCCCGGATCGGAGGAATCGACGAATTCTGTCCGTGCCCCGGCGGAGCCCGCCGGGCAGTAGAACTTCACGATCTGGATCGAACCCGTGTCGGGCGGCGGTGGGGCCAACTCGTCGACCACGTCGACTGTTGTCGTCGCTCCGGGGTTGACAACGATGCCCTCGACATCGGCGGCCGGCTTGAAGCCGAGCGGCGCCTGCGTCTCGTGCAGCGCGTACGTGCCGGGCCGCAGGCTGTCGAAGGTGATCGTCCCGCTGGCGTCGGTGCACTTCGCCCCCTTGCCGTCCGGGCTGAGGTCGAAGCACGCGCCCTGGAGCGGGTTCCCGGCCGTGTCGGTCTTGCGGACCAGGACCCGACCCGGCTTGATCACGTTGGACACCCGTGCCTCGCGGATCTCGTTCTGGGCGATCGTCACCTCGACGTCGGCGGCCGTTTGGTAGCCGGCGGGCCGCCGCGTCTCATGCAGGGCGTAGGTCCCAACCGCGACGTCGCGGAAGGTGATGGTGCCGTCGTTGGCGCCGTCCGCGCCGTCGCAGCGGGGACCGGCGATCGTCGCCGTCCCCTGGCGGAGCGAGAAACAGGCGCCGGCCAGCGGGGCACCCGCCTCGTCGACCTTGTAGACATTCAGCCCGCCGATCTGCGGCGGCGGCGGCAGGAGCTCGTTAACGAAGGTCAGCGTCGCCTGGCGGCCGGGCCGCACGGTGACATCCTGGTCGTCCCCGGCCGCGTAACCAACCGGCGGCGCGGTCTCGGTGGCGACGTAGTCGCCCGGGACGACGCCCTCGAAGCGGACCCTGCCGACCGTCTGGTCGGGGTCGGTCTTACCGTCGTTGTCGCAGACCTCGTAGCCCGACCCGCCCGCGGGCTCCAGCGCGAAGCAGGCCCCCGGGAGCGGAGTGCCGTCCGCGCTGGTCTTGTGGATGACCACGGTGCCTGGTCGTAGCGTGTCGATGACATCGACCTGGCCGGTGGTCCCGGCGGTGATGGCCACCGCCAGGTCGCCGGCGAGGGCGTAGTCGGGCGTCGGCGCCTTGGTTTCGCGCAGCGTGTAGCCGCCGGCTTCGACGTCGGCGAAGCCGACGAAGCCCTCGTCTCCAGCGGCGTCGGCTCCCGACCCGTCACAGATCGGACCCGCGACGATCGTCGTGCCGCTGAGCAGCGCGAAGCATGCTCCGCCCAGCACGTCCCCGCCCTGGGACAGCTTGCGGACCGTCAGACCGCCGGTTGTTACTGCAACCGGGGCGTTGCGGATCGTGATCCGGGTCACCCGGCCGTTCTCGATGCTGACGTCCCGCGGGTCGACGGCCTGGTAGCCGGCGGGCGGCGTCTCGGTCAGGACGTAGGCACCGGCCGGTAGATCATCAAAGCGAATCCGGCCGGTGGTGCCGTCCCCGTCGAGGTCGCCATCGCCGTCGCAGATCTCGTAGGTCGGCTCCGGCTCGCCGGCCACCGTCAGGGCGAAGCAGGCGCCGCCGAGCAGGCGGTTGTTCTCATCCCGCTTGGTGACGACCAGATCGCCGGTCGTCGGCGGCAGGATGATGATGACAATGATCACCTCGATCGTCTGGTTACCGATGACCGTGATCGTCCGTTCCTCGGCCGCCTGGAAGCCATCGACAGCCTCGGTCTGCGTCAGGCCGTAGACCCCCTCGTCCAGGCCCTCGATCAGGATCACGCCCGCCTCGTTGGGGGCCGCGTCATCGTCCTCGCCGTCGCAGTAAGGGCCGAGCTCCTCCTCCTCCCGGGTGAGGACGAAGCAGCCGCCCTCGGCGACGTTGCCGCTCGGGTCGCGGACGACGAGGCGGACGTTGCCGCGCTCGGGGGGCGCCGGTTGGTTGACGAACGTCGCCGTGCTCTCGACGTTCGCCGGCACCTCGACGCTCAGCGGGTCGACGCCGAGGTGACCTGCCGGCGGCGAGGTCTGCGTCACGATGTAGGACCCGGCCGGGATCCCCTCGAAGCGGATCCGGCCCGTCTCAGTGTCGCGGTCATCCGGGTCGTTGTCGCAGACCTCGTCCTCAGGCGAAGCATCCCGGAGGGCCGCGCTATAGCATGCCCCACCCAGCGAGCCACCATCGGGGTCCTGGGTGAGCACGGTGAGGTTGCCGAGCGGCGGCGGTACCGGCCGGTTCGTCACTGTCACCGGCAGCGTCTGGTCGGCCGTCACCGTCACCGTTTGGTCGGCGGCGGGTTGGAAGTCGTCGGGAGCTTCGGTCTGGCTCAGGGTGTAGGCGCCGGGCGCGAGGTCCTCGATTCGGACCACACCCGCCGCGCCGTCCTCGTCGCCGTCGCCGTCATCGCAGACCGGCTCCCGCTCCTCCTCCTGGGTCGCGGTCGGGTCGGCCGTCGCAAGGCCGTAGCAGGCGCCGGCGAGAGACTTGCCGTCCGGGTCGACGGTAGTGATCTCGACGGCGCCAGCGGCGGCGCGGGTGCGGCGGTTCTCAAAGGTAACCGCCGCCGTCTCGTCGATCTCGACGGTGACCGACTGGTCGTCGGCCGCCGGGTCGTGCTCGGCCGGGACGCGCGTCTGGCGGGCGGTGTAGTCACCGGGCGGCAGGTCGCGGATCTCGACGGCGCCGGCGGCCGGCTCGGCGTCGTCCGCCTCGTTGTCGCAGACCGGGGCAACCTCCTGGGCGCCGGTCAGGGCGTAGCAGGCGCCGGCGAGCGGCGCGTCGTCCGCCTCGTCGGTCGTCGCGATGCGGACCGCGCCGACGCCCGGAGCATTGACGAAGACGATCTCGCCGTCCTCGCCGGCCGCCACCGGCTCGGTCTGATCTGCAGCCTTGCCGTAGCCCGCCGGCGCGGTCTCCTGGACGACGGTCTGGTCGCCGGGCGTAACAGTGGTGAGGATAACGTCGCCGTTGCCGTTCTCGTCGCAGAACGGACCGAAGGTGCCGCTCGGGTTGGTGACGCTGTAGCAAGCGAAGCCAAGCGGCTGCCCGGCCTCGTCCTGGGTCAGGATCGTCAGGGTGCCGGTCGTCGGCGCGGGGTTCCGGACCTCGACCCGGACGATCCCCCGTCCCTCGACCGTCACCTGCTGCTCGGCCGCGGGATCGTGGGCCGCCGGGGTCGTGGTCTGAGTGAGGGTGTACGCGCCGATCACGACGCCGTCCAGGCGAACCTGGCCCGCGCTGCCGTCGGCGTCCTCCGGCTGGTCGTCGCAGACGGGGCCGTAGGAACCGTTGGCACCGGTGAGCGTGTAGCAGGCGCCGGCAAGCCGCTCGCCGTCCTCCTCGTCGACCGTGGTGATCAGGACGCTGGTGGTCGCCACCTCGGTGGCGACAGTGATCTGCTCGGTCTCGCCGGAGTCGAGACGCACGGCGTCGATACGCGCCGGCTCATGCCCCGCGGGCGCCGTCGTCTCCTCCAGGCGGTATGCTCCCGGGGCGAGGTTGTCGATCCGGAGTGTGCCGGGGGTGAGGTCGGCGTCGCCCGTCTGGTCGTCACAGATGGGTCCGACGTCGGCCACGCCGGAGAGGGCAAAGCAGGCGCCGGGGAGCGCCGTTCCCGCCTCGTCCGTGCGAGTGATGACCAGGCTGCCGGTCGGTTGCGGACTGGGGCTCGCGCTCGGGGTTGGGCTGGGCGTCGGTGCGGCGGCCGCCTGCATCTCCGCCGTCGCCGTCTCGCCCGCTTCCACCGTCACGGCGAGCGCCTCGGCCGCCGTCACGCCGTCCGCGGCCTGCGTCTCGGCCACGGTGTAGTCGCCGGGCGGCAGATCCTCGACCTCGACTTCGCCGGGGTCGTCGTCGACATCGCCGTCGCCGTTGTCGCAAACGGGCCCGACGGTCCGGCCGTCGGCCCCCGTCAGCGCGAAGCAGGAGCCGGCCACGGCCGCGCCGGTTTCGTCCCGCTTCTCGACCCGGACCGAGCCGGTCGTCGGCTCGTCCTGGGTGTTTCGGATCTCGCGCTCCTCGGTCTCGCCACCTCGGATGCGAACCCGCTCCTCTCTGGCCGTCTGGTAGCCCGTCGCCGCCTGGGTCTGGCGCAGGGTGTACTCGCCCGACGGCAGGTCGGGCACCGTCAGCGAGCCGTCGTCGCCGGCGTCACAGAAGTCGAGCGATACCGGGCCGACCAGGGAGAAACAGGTCCCGCCGAGCGGCTGGTCATCCTCGTCGACGACGAGGATGACGAGCGTGCCGGGTCCCTCCTCGGGCTCGCCCGCCTCGTGGCGAATCCGGACCTCGGCCGTCTCGTCGGCGTCGACCTCGACGTCCTCCGCCTCGGCCGCCTGGACGCCGGCGGGCGTCGTCGTCTCCGTCACCTGGTAGTCGCCGGCGGGAACGTCGGTCAGCTGTATCTGGCCGTCATCCAGCCCGTCGTCCGCGTCACAGGCGGCGATCGGCGCGGCGTTGGGATCGTCCTGCGGCGCCAGAGCGACGCAGGCGCCGCCGACCGCCGTTCCCTCCTCGTTCTCGACGCTGACCTGGACCGTGCCGGTCCCGACCTCGTCGGGCTCCGTCGGCGCGATCCCGCCCGGAGCGTCAGGCGACTCGCCCAGCTCGTGGGGCACCAGGACCTGCCCGCCCACGGTACCGACCTCGACCGTTGCTTCCGCCAAGGTCTGATAGCCGTCGGGCGCCTCGGTTTCGATCAGCGTGTAGCTGCCGGGGTCGACGTCCGTGAGGGTGGTGATACCGTCCTCCGCGCCGTCATCGCCGTCGCAGACCTCGTCGTCCGGGTCGTCGAGGGCAAAGCAGGCGCCGGGAAGCGCGACCGACTGCGTCGCGGCGTCGACGGCGAAGAGCTGCAGCTGGACGCCCGTGCCGGTC
This sequence comes from Thermomicrobiales bacterium, assembly GCA_030447415.1. GTDB lineage: Bacteria > Chloroflexota > Chloroflexia > Thermomicrobiales > UBA6265 > JAUJOZ01. The sequence goes on from JAUJOZ010000012.1 coordinate 5,939, forward strand.
GGGCCGGGCTCCGCCGAAGCGTCGGGCACGACCTCCTCCGGCTCCGCGGTGCCCTCGATGTCGTCCTGGCCGTCGTCACCGTCCTGACCGTCGTCACCGTCCTGACCGTCCTCACCCTCCGTCCCGGGCCCGTCCGCGTCGCCGGCGGCGGTCGCCGTCGCCGTGAACTCGCCGGGGGCGAGCTGGATCTCCTGGTCCGCGGCCGCCTCGTCCCCCTCAGGGGTGAACGTCTCCACCAGGTCGTAGGTGTCGGGCGCGGCGCCGTTGGGGAAGATCAGGAGGGTCGTGCCGTCGGACGCGCCGTCGTCGCCGTCGCAGCCCTGCTCGACCACGTCGTTGCCGTCGAGGACAGCGAAGCAGGCGCCGGGAAGCGGCGCGGTTCCGTCCGTCTTCGACACCGTCAGAAAGGTGCGGTCGACCGTCTCCTTGAGCTGGACCTGGCCCTGGTCGTCGACGACGACGTGGACTCGGCGCTCGACGTCGAGGCTGACGGTGTCCTGGCCCAGCGGCTGGCCGTCGATGCTGACCTGGAAGCCGTAGGCACCGGCCGGGGCGGTAAAGTAGACCTCGTAGTTCCCGCCTGCGCCCGGCGCCATGGCGTACTCGCCGCCGACGTCCGTCGTGAGCACGACATCGTGCTCGCTTGGCTCGCCGGTGATCTCGCCGGTGTTGGCGTCGTAGGCGAAGTAGACGACCGGCGCGCCGTCGGGCACGCGCAGCGGTAGGTCAGGTCCGTTCAGGTCGCCGCGCTCGCCCACGGAGTAGACGTTGTCGCTGATCGAGGCGATGCGGTAGGTGTAGCTGCCCGCGGGGATCGCGAAGGCGCCGCTCCAGGTATTGTTGCCGGTGTCGGTCAAGGCCGTGAGGCCGCAGGTGGGATCGTTGTCGGCCGGGCAGCCCAGCGCGAGCTGGAACGTGCCGGTGACGACCACCTGCGCCGGCGCCGGTAGGGGCTGCGGGGTCACCTGGCCCTGCTGGGTCACACGGGCCGTCTCCGAACGCCCGGTGGAGGCCGGCGCGGCGGCCGAGGTGAAGGGCGCGGCCAGGCTCAGCAGCAGGAAGAGCGCCGCGAGCGCGTGGAGCGGTCCGGATCGAACGTGCCGAGGCGACCGACGAACAGGGGCGCGCATGAGCGTCCTCCGCGGGCATCAAACAACCGAATGACGTAGGGCCACGAGCACCGACCCGAGTCGCACCGTTCCCGGCGAGCACCCAGGCCATCCACCCGCCGCCGCGTACCGGGACACGCCCGGCCGCGGCGACGAAGCCCTCGACCGCCCCTAGCGCACCGTCGCGCCCGGGTTCAGCACGGCCGTCGCACTTGTCTATACGCACAGTCGGCGAGAAGCGTTCCGCGACCGTGGGGACAAGGAGCGACGGGTTGGGGTTTGGGGGCTGCGGTAGGTCAACGGACGCAGAGTGCCGGGATGGGCGCCGCACGGGGTGGTGAGCCGCGTCCCGGTGCCGCCAGCCCCGAAGCCTCTAGCCCTTGGTCCCTAGCCCCCGCAGCGTCTCCGCGAACCGGTCCACGCCCTCACCGGGCTCCGGCGGGGCGACGGAGACGTGGGTGACGCCGAGGGCGGTGAGGGTGGCAAGGCGGGCGCGGACGTGGGACAGCGGACCGGCGATAGCGAGGCGGGCGACCAATTCGGTTGGGATCGCGGCGCGGGCGGCGGGGAGATCGCCCGCGCGGCGGAGGGCCGCGAAGCCGCCGCCACGGGCCAGCACGTCGGCGGTCCGCATGCGACGGCGGACCTCGGCCATGACGGCGGGCACGTCGAATCCCGGCGTGGCGAGCAGGCGGTCCATGCCCGGCAAGGCGTTGACCAGCGCGATGAGCGTCTTCTGCCGTTCGAGGATGGGCACCGGGTCGTCCGTGACGGCCACCGCGGTCCGCAAGAAGAAGGCGAGGCGCGTGGGATCGCGCCCGGCCGCCGCGGCCGCCGCGCGGACCGCGGGGATCGCCTCGGCGAGAAAGGTGTCCGAGGTCAGGGCATTGAAGACCACACCGTCGGCGCGGCGGCCGGCGAGCGCCAGCGCCTTGGGGCCGGCGGCGGCGAGGTAGATCGGCGGACCGGGCGGCGGCTGCGCCGGGTGAACGGTGCGCTCCCAATCGCGGACCCCGAAGGGGGCGCCCCGTCCCTGGCCCTCGGCGGTGGCCCGATGCGGCGGCGACCACCACCGGCGCAGGAGCCCGATCGTCTCCTCCAGGGTTGCCAGCGGATCGCCGGTCTCCACGCCCAGCGCCCGCGCGTACCACTCCGGCTGGCCGCGCCCGAGCCCGAGGAAGGCGCGCCCCGCCGCGAGGCGGTCCAGCGTGGCGACGGAGGCGGCGAGGAGATTGGGGTGGCGCAGGTAGGGGTTCGTCACCCCCGATCCGAGCCGGGCGCGGGTGGTCACGCCTGCCAACGCTCCGAGCAGGGCGAAGGCGTCCCACCCGTCCGGGTCCTCGCTGACGGAGATGGCGTCGATCCCGGTCGCGTCGGCGACTCGCGCCAGCGCGAGCGTGTGGGCGACGACCGCCGGATCATTGTTCCGGACCCAGGCGTGGTGGGACAGGTCGAGGGTGAAGCGCAGGCGCTACGCCCCTTTGGCCCGGTAGTACAGGAGAACGCCCCCCTGGCGCTCGTCCCCGTGGCGGACGACGACTCCCTCACCCCCGTCGTGCATTGGGAAAGGGTCGCCGCGCTCCAGCCCGTCGGCTGTTGCCTTGTCGACGACCTGGGCGAAGAGGTCGTGACGGGAGCATTCCCAGACGCCGGCCTGGCCGTCGACGGGCCGCATGCGGTGGCGGTCCCGCGGGTGGGTGCGTCCCACCTCGCAGAACGGGTTCGGACCGGACGACTGAGGCTGGGCCTGCATGCTGACGATGTGCTCCTCTCCCTCACCGATGTGCAGTGCTTGGAACAGTAGTATGCCACCGCGGTGAGCAATGATGGCTTTCGCCGATCCGGTCGTGGCGCTGGGCACACCACCGGCATATTTCAGAAGCCATGGGTAGGAGCGGCGAGGGCCAGCAATGGCACCCGATCCGGTGCTCAGCCTCGGAACACGTGTTTCAAGTGCCAAGCCAACGCCTCGTGAGCCGGCCGCAGATTCAAGTCCGCAGGATGGTGAATCGTGCGGCGTTCCAGGGACCAAAGCGGCTCCGCTCCCGGATCAGTGGGAACCACACGCGAAATCGCGATCCTATACTCGGGTGCCACCCCGACCAATCCCTGGTCGAGGGCCCAATGATGCAATCCGCAGAGCGCTATGCCATTCCGAGGATCGTCGTTGTGGCTGTCGGTCCATGGAACGATATGAGCCGCGGCCACCGCCGTTCGTCCCTCGGGGGTGCGGAGACGCACCCCACACATGGCGCAGGTGTGATCGTAGGCCGCTACTACGACCCGCCGGAACGCGGTGGAGCGGGACTCTACGCGGTACTGCTCCTCAACGGCGGGCGTCTCTCGTAGCTCGAACCGCTGCCGGACACGGCGATGGAGCTCGGTCGCGTATTGAGACGCCTCGACCGCAATCTGAGCTAGGTCGGCCAAATCCGGACGCACCCGCGGGGCGAAGTAGGCCTCGAACAGGACTGTCCTTAAAGCCTCGCGTGACTCCGGGACCGTTAGCAGCTTGAAGAACTCGTCGTCCAGCCGCGCACCAAGCACGAGCTCCCGCAGCTTGCTGGTTGACCGAACCTGACCAACGGCTGATAGAGCGTCTTCCCTGCCAGGGATAGGCACCAAGTGCCAGAAGCGACTGGTACCCAAGTGGTAGAAGGGCAGCACCGGATCCCCTAGCCGGCTCGTCCCCATGATCTTCAACCAGTAATGGTCGAAGCCGTCGACCAACTGGCTGTTGAACTCTACGAAGCTCGTCTGGAGGATTCCCTGCGCCACGAGATCAAAGACAGTCAGGAGCAAGAAGGGTTTATGGGGCGCGCGATACCGAGTGACCGCGGGCCACCGCGCGGGGTTTCTATCGGTTCGGAGGTTCTTCAGCTCGTCGGTGTAGTCATCGAGCATCGAGTTGAACAATGCTAGCTGTCTTCTGCTCGTTGGCTGAGTGACGGCACCCGGGTGGCCTTCTATGACACCGTCCCCGGACCATCGTAGCATCGGATTCGGTTCCCACGGACGCTCCCAATATGACGCAGGAGGCGAGGTGCATTAACCCTCTCAATGCCGCTGTTCGCTTACCAGTCCGAACGCCCAGCACCCACGCCGTACCACCCTGACAGAGGCGCGTACGGCACGTCGGGGTAGCCGAAGGCGGCGGGGCCGACGACGGCCAGCGCCTCGGGCGTCTTCAGCATGGCCGGCGCTGGGATGCCGAGCACGACCACCCGCAGCCCGTAGCGGACGACCTCCGTCGTCACCGGCTCGGCCGTCTCGGCGTCGACCAGGCAGATCAGGTCGGGCACAACGGCCAGGACGTCGCCGTCAGGCAGCCGCGCGATCAGGTTCTCGTTCTGGAAGTCGACCAGGAGCGCCCGACCGGCGTGCTCACCGGTCCCCTCCAGCCGCAGCTCACCGCGGGCGAAGCCCCCTTCCAACCGGCGCCGCACATCGCCGACCTTGCCCGCGAAGAGGCGCTGCCCACCGGCAACCGCCAGGACTGCCGCTACCGGGTCGGCGTGGGCCGTCCGCGCGGTGAGGACGGCCGCGCCGATCCGGTCGGCCAGGGTCAGCGTCCGGGGAATCGCCGTCCGCTTCAACTCGGCGCCGGTCATGACGGGAAAGGCATAGCCGCTAGCGCCCCCCATCTGGATCGTCACCGCCCGGGCGTGGCGCTCGAGGGTTGCGGCGTCGGCGATCGCGTCGAAGAGGGCGACGTGGCCGCGGGGGTCGGCGATCGCGGCCGGCGTCGGGCGCACTCCGTAGATCGAAAAGGTGTCCATCTGCAACTCAGGGAAGGCGCGGCCCATGCCGTCGGCGTCGACCACGGGCAGCCCCGTCTGGGCGGCGACGACCATTGGCCGGGTCGAGTTGCCGCCGCCGATCTCGCCGGGAACCAGGTGGGTGAAGCGCCGCCCGAGGTGGCGCTCCAGCGCCCGCATCGCGACCAGCGGCTCGTCCCCGCGCTGCAGCCGCTCGATCCCAACCGTCGGCGACCCCATCCCGCCGACCGAGACGACCAGCGCGTCGTCCGGCACCGCATCGGGGTCAACCACCGTGATCGCCGCCCCCTGTGCCAGCAGCCGGCTTGCCATCAGCCTGCCGAGATACGGGTTGCCGCCGCCACCGGTCCCCAGGATGCCGGCGCCGATCGCGATCCGCTCCAGCGCCGCGTCGTCGACGCTCCACATCGGGCCGCGCCTCCTTCTCCTCGAGTTCGTCGTGTTGCCCCGTTGGAGCGCATGCTGCTACCGTAGCAGCCAGAATCGCAAGGGGGTGCACCGTGGTGCGAACCGTTTCCAGGCAAGAAGCAGAGACCTGCGCTGCCGATGTGATGAGCCTCGTCGCTTCGACCGGAGAGGCCGTCATCGTCGAGGAGAACGGAGAGCCGGTGGCCGTCGTCGTCAGCCCCACCGATTACCAGAGGTTCCAGCAGCAGGAGCGCGAGCGATTGTGGGCCGTCGTCGATGCCGTCGGGAAGCGCAACGCCGACCTCGACCCCGATGAGGTGCTCCGCGACGTGACCGAGGTGGTGGAAGCCGTCCGCCAGGAGCTGTATGAGGAGCGCAAGCTCACGGGCGAGCGCCGTCGTTGATACCAACCTGATCGTCAGTGGTCTCGTCTTCGAGCGGGGCGCCCCGCGCCGATTGGTGCGCGCGGGCTTCGACCAGACCTTCAGCATGCTGATCTCCCAGAGCGTTCGAGCCGAGTACGAGCGGGTGCTCACCCGCCCGTGGTTTGCGACGAAGTACGGCCTGTCGCCGGACGATGTCGACGCCTTCCTGAAGCTGCTCGACACCTCTGCAAGCATGGTCACGCCCCTCACCGAGCTCCCGGTTCCGGTCCGCGACCCAAAGGACGAGCCGATCCTCGCCGCCGCCCTCGGTGGGCAAGCCAACTACCTCGTCACCGGCGACAAGGACCTGCTCGTGCTCGCCGGCGATCCCCGGCTCGGCACGCTGCGTATCGTGAAGGTGGCCGACTTCCTCGCGGCCATCGCCGTCCCGGCGGAGTCTTAGGTGACGCTTCGCATCGGCGTCGACGTCGGCGGCACGAACACCGACGCGGTGGTGATGGACGGAGCGCGCGTCGTCGCCAAAGCCAAGACGCCGACGACCGCGGACGTCACCGCCGGCATCGCCGCCGCGCTGCGGCGCGTGCTCGATGCGTCCGGAACCCCGGCGGCCGAGGTGGGCGCCGTCATGATCGGCACCACCCACTTCACCAACGCCGTCGTCGAGCGCCGCCACCTGCGGCCAACCGTCGCCGTCCGGCTCGGCCTCCCCGCGACGGTCGCCCTCCCGCCGATGGTCGATTGGCCGGCCGATCTGCGGGCGGCCATCGGCGGCCACCACGTCCTCTGCCACGGCGGGCATGAGTTCGACGGCCGCGAGATCTCGCCGTTCGATCCGGACGAGATCAAGCGTGCCACCGCGGACATCGCCGAGCGGGGGATCACCGCGGTCGCCGTCTCGGCGGTCTTTTCCCCCGTCAACCCGGAGATGGAGGAGCGGGCGGCGGCGCTGATCGAGGCGGAGGCGCCAGGGATCACCGTCACCCGCTCCCACGAGATCGGGCGGGTCGGGCTGCTGGAGCGGGAGAACGCGGCCATCCTCAACGCCTGCCTGCGCGATCTCGCGCGGGATACGGTCGCCGCCTTCCGCCGGGCGATCGGCGAGCTGGGGATCGCCGCACCGCTCTACCTGACCCAGAACGACGGGACCCTGATGGACGCCGACGTCGCCGAGCGCTACCCCGTGCTGACCTTCGCCTCCGGCCCCACCAACTCGATGCGCGGCGCCGCCTTCCTCTCCGGCCTGACCGATGCCGTCGTCGACATCGGCGGCACCACCTCCGATGTTGGGGCGCTGGCGCGTGGCTTCCCGCGCGAGGCCGCCGTGGCGGTCGAGGTCGGCGGTGTGCGGACCAACTTTCGGATGCCCGACGTCTTTTCCTTCGGGCTCGGCGGTGGCTCGCTGGTCCAGACGGATCCGCTGACCATCGGTCCTCGCAGCGTCGGCTACCGGCTCACGGAACAGGCCCGCGTCTTCGGTGGCGAGGCTCTGACGGCCACCGACGTCGCCGTCGCCGCCGGGGTGGCCGAGATCGGCGACCCGGCGCGGGTGCGTCACCTCGACCCCACCGTCGTCCGCGCCGCGATGGACCGCATGCACGCGGCGGTTGAGGCCGCGGTCGACCGGATGCGGACGAGCGCCGACCCGATCCCGGTCGTCGTCGTCGGTGGCGGCAGCGTGCTCGTGGCGCGGCCGCTCGCAGGGATCTCGGCAATGGTGAAGCCGGAGCACTTCGAGGCGGCCAACGCCGTCGGTGCGGCGATCGCGCAGGTGTCGGGCGAGGTCGACCGCGTCGTCGCGCTTGGCGCCGACGCCTCCTCGCGGGACCGCGCCCTCGACGCCGCCAAGGACGAGGCGGCCCGGCGGGCCACGGCGGCCGGCGCCGACCCGGCGACGGTGCAGATCGTCGAGGTTGAGGACGTCCCCTTGGCTTACCTCCCCGGCAACGCCACCCGCGTCCGCGTCAAGGCCGTCGGCGACTTGAGGACCGGCAGCTAGGGGCTGGGGCTGGGAGCCGTCGTCGCGGCACGGCCTGTCCGACGCGGTTGCCGGATGGGGCGTCGGGGTTCGGGGTGGGACACCGCCTGCAATGGGTGGTGATGCTCGCGGTCCTCACTGTGTGGTCTTCGGAACAAAGCGCGGGATGCCCGCGTTATGGAGAATGCGGCGGGGGCGCCGGTTGGCGTTGGTGCTCCCGAGCGGCCATGCGGCCGGTCCGCGACCGCGCACGAAGCCGGCGAGATCGGCCGGCGGAAGGAGCAAGCGATGCACGCGGCGGTGGGGTCGAGGTCGGGGGTCGTCGGCGCGTGGGCGCGCAGGCGGCCGTGGCTCGGGGTCCTGGTCCTGGCGATGATCGTGGCGGCGGTGCTGGTCGCGGCGCTCGGGCCGTGGCGGCACGGCGCGGCGGCGGGAGGTACCAACCGGCGGGCCGGGGTCGCCGCCCTCGCCGGTGGGTCGGTCACGGGCGGCGCGGCCCAGTTCCAGATCGTGCCGGGTGACCGGCCGAGCGTCGTCGTCACGGGCATCGGCGAGGCGAGCGCGCCGGCGGAGACGGCGACGCTGCAGATCGTCGTGCGGACCGCGGAAAGCGTCTTCGGTCCCTCGGAGAAGCCTCGCCTGGTCCCGGAGGCGGAGTCCCCGCCCCCCGTGGAACCTGCCCAGGTTCCGGTGCTGACCGAGGAGGATCTGGCGCCGATCGCCGAGGCGCTCGTGGACGCCGGCGCACCGGAGGCGGCCGTCGAGGTCACGGCCGGTTCGACCTTCGCCGGGCCGTTCGGTCCCGGCACCGGGCAGGTCGTGGCGGAGCTGGAGGAAGCGCAGTTCGACGCGATCGACGGGATGGTGGAGGCGGCGATCGAGGCGGTCGCCGGTGCGGAGGCCGGTCTCGTCCTGGACGTCGTCGGTCTCGGCTACGGGCTGGCGGACTGCACCGCGGTGGAGCGCGACGCGCGGCAGGACGCCGCCGACGACGCCCGGTCCCGGGCCGAGGGCCTGGCCGAGGTCGTAGGCCTCGGGCTTGGCGAGGTGCTGCTCGTGACCGAAAGCCCGTCGTACGGCTATGACGGCTTCGCGGTCTCAGGGTGCAGCGGCGACCCGTTCGCCGAGCTGAGCGGCAAGGGCGGCTCGCTCCCCCCGTACGATCCCAATGCCCCGGCCGAGGTCGAGATCTACAGCCAGCTCAGCCTCGCCTACGCGGTGGAGTAGCAAGGCGGCAGACGGCAAGCGGCAAGGAGCAAATGACGGTCGGGCCACGGATTATGTCCGCTCGCGACGCTGGATAGAACGTAGGGGCGCGATGCATCGCGCCCCTACCATCGCCTCGCCGCCTCGCCGCTTGCTGTCTGCCGTCAGGCGGCTCGCACCGGTAGGCCGTGCTCCTTGCGCGCCTCGTTGCCCTCGTAGTCGTGGGTCGTCTTGAACGGCTCGTAGCGGCCGGCACCGGCGGCGGGGGCGCTCTTGGCGAGGATGCGCTCGCGCTCCTCCGCCGAGATGGGCTCGAAGCCACGGGCGACGGCCAGATTCTGCTCCAGGACCTGCATCGAGTCGATCCCGCTGCAGAGCGTGGCGATCGGCTGGCTCATGGCGTAGGCGAGCGCCTCGTGCGGAGTGACGTCGGTCCCCTCGAACAGGTGGCCGCCGGCGAAGCTCTTCATGCCGATGACACCGACCCCCTGCGCCAGGGCGAGTGGCAGGATCTCCCGCTCGAAGCTCTGGTAGTGAGCATCGAGGACGTTGATCGGCATCTGGACCGTGTCCCAGGGGAAGCCCTGCTCCAGCATCCGCCGGTGGATCGCCGGGCGCTTGTGGCCGGTGAAGCCGATGTAGCGGACCTTACCCTGCTCCTTGGCCCGCAGCATCGCCTCGGCAGCACCGCCGGGGGCGAAGATGCGGTCGGGGTCGTCGTCCCAAACGACTTCGTGAATCTGCCAGAGGTCGAGGTAGTCGGTCTTGAGACGGCGCAGGCTCTCTTCCAGCTTGACCATCGAGTGGTCGGCCCTGCGGTCGTGGGCGCAGTTCTTGGTCATCAGGAAGACGCGTTGCCGCGAGCCGTTCTGGGCCAGCGCCTCGCCCATGCGCCGCTCCGACTCGCCGTCGTTGTACTCCCAGGCGTTGTCCATGAAGTCCACCCCGGCGTCGATCGCGGCGTGGATGACGCGGAACGCCTTGTCCTCCGCCACCTTGCGGGAGCCGATGTGCGCCCCGCCGAGGCAGAGGAGGGAGACAAGCTCTCCGGTCTTGCCAAGCGGGCGGCGCGGAATGGCGGCCGTGGTGGCTGCGGTCATCGGACTCTCCCCTGGATGCTGCGCTCGATCGCCGGGGCGGCCGGCTGGCAGCTCCCGTCGCCAGGACCGTACCACCGTGGATTGGAACGTCCGCGGACGGGCCGAGGCGTCTCCCAAGGCCACCCCTCACTTCCGCGTGTACGGGAACCGAACGCGCTCCCTTCTTGGAGGAAGGACAGAACGCTCCGTGCCGGGGAGGGGCCCCGTTGGGGGTGGCCGTGCCCACCCGCGGCAGTGCGTCAGGCCGAGGCTGCGGGGGAAGGAGGTAGTGCCATGGCAGGTCACCGCGTCGGGTCCCGGGTGCCGTCGTTCCTCGTCGGGATCGTTCCCGCCGAGCCGGGCCGGTCGGGGTCGCGCTGAAGTCCGGGCGACCGCGGTCGTCACCGATCCGGCACGGATCGTGCAGACCCGGCGGGCGCGGCCGCACGCCTTCGCTGGCGGACGATCCCAGCCCCCGGCGGCCGCGACACCAAGGAGTGAGGAGCGATGGAACGACGCGGAACCTTTGCCGGCGCCCTCCGGGGGCTGGCGGTCATCGGCTTGATCGGGATGGTGGCGCTGGCACTGCTTGGCACGGCCGGGCTGCGGCCGGGACGGAGCGGCGCCGCGCGACAGACGACCGCCCAGCCGCCACAGGCGATGGACGCGGTCGCGGTCGTCGAGCGGGTCGCGCCGGCGGTGGTGACGGTGATTAACCGGCAGCGAGTCGAGAACCTTTTTGGACAGGACGACATCCAGCGGCGCGGGGTCGGGACTGGTTTTATCATCGATGATGCCGGCCACATCGTCACGAACTGGCACGTCGTCAATGGTGGCAACGACTTCGAGGTCGTCTTCGTGGACGGCGAGGAGCGTCCGGCTCAACTGGTCGGAGCCGACCAGCTCAGCGATTTGGCCGTGGTCCGGATCGAAGGAGTCCTGCCGGCGTCCGTTCCCCTCGGGGATTCGGACACGCTGCGGGTTGGGCAGCCGGTGCTAGCTATCGGCTCGCCGCTGGGCGAGTTCACCAACACCGTGACGCAGGGCATCGTCAGCGCCATCGGACGCGACTTCCCGGAGCAGCTCACACAGCAAAGCATTTACACCGATCTGGTCCAGCACGACGCCGCGATCAACCCTGGGAACTCCGGTGGGCCGCTGTTCAACGCCGCAGGCGAGGTGGTCGGTGTCAACACGCTGGGCATCCCCGAAGGTCAGGGTCTGTTCTTCGCCATCCCGTCGAACACGGTCCGCGAGATTACGACGGCGCTGATCGAGGATGGACGCGTCCGTTACCCCGTTCTTGGGATCGAGGGCCCCTTCATCTCCATCAACGAGCAGACCGCAAGCCAGTACGACCTTCCGGTCGACCACGGCTTTGCCTTCACCAATGTCGATCCCGAGGGCCCGGCGGCGGCGGCCGGTATCGAGCCGGGCGACATCATCTTGGCGATCAACGGCACGCCGATCGACGAGCGGAACTCCTTCTTCGAGTTGCTGTTCGAGCACGAGCCGGGCGAGACGGTCCAAGTGACGGTCCTCCGCGGGGACGAGGAACAGACGTTCGACGTGACATTGGGTGAGCGAGCGTCGGAGTAACGAGGGACGTCCTGCCGGCGCGTGAGGAGCCAACTGACGACCCGGCCGCACCGGGCGGTCGGGTCGTGCCCGATGACCGTTGAGACGGTCTTCGAGCGCGCGTAACGGGATGGGTAGGAGACGCGTTGTAGTGACGAGCGGGCACGATCCGTTCGCCGCCGACGGGTGCGGACCGCCGGACAACGCGACCTGGAGCCCTCCCTATGATTGCACTCGACCATTCGCCCTTCGACACCGCACCAACCCAAGGTTCGCTGGCGTTGGCTCGCGTCCACGGCGACGACCTTCCCCCGCCGCCCCGGTTGGTTCCGCTCGCCCCGCCGCCCGCCGAGCCCGATCCTGAGGCAGGCGGCCCCGACGCAAGCACCACCAACCTGCCCGTGCCGCCAACGCCCCTCATCGGGCGCGAGCGGGAGGTCGATACCGTCCGCCAACTCCTGCGCCGCGCCGACGTCCGCCTCCTGACCCTCACCGGCCCCGGCGGCGTCGGCAAGACCCGCCTCGCCCTCCAGGTGGCGACCGAGCGGGTCGAGGACTTCGCCGACGGCGTCTGGTTCGTCCCCCTCGCCTCCGTCCGCGACCCGGGCCTCGTCGCCTCGACCATCGCCAAGACGCTGGGCGTGCGGGAAGAGGGGGATCGACCGCTGGCGGTGACCCTGGCGGCCACGCTGCGCGACCGGCACCTGCTCCTGCTGCTCGACAACTTCGAGCAGGTGAACGCGGCGGCGCCCCTGGTGGCGGAGCTGCTTGCGGCCTGCCCCAAGCTGACGGTCCTGGTCACCAGCCGGGAGCGGCTGCGCGTGCGGGCCGAGCACGAATACCCGGTAGCACCGCTGGAGCTGCCCGACGCCGCGTTCCCGGAGGCGGAGGACCCGCTCGCGGTCGAGCGCTGCGCGGCCGTGGCCCTCTTCGTCGACCGAGCGCGGGCGGTCGATCCTGGCTTCGTCCTGACGGCCGAAAACGCGGCGATCGTGACCGAGATCTGCCGCCGCCTCGACGGCCTGCCGCTCGCCATTGAGCTGGCCGCGGCGCGCACCCGCCTCCTCCCGCCGGGTGCGTTGCTGACCCGCCTGGAAGGACGGGTCGCCGTGCTCACAGGCGGCCCCCGCGACCTTCCAGCTCGGCAGCGGACGCTGCACGATGCTATCGCCTGGAGCTACGACCTCCTCGCACCGGCGGAGCAAGCCCTCTTCCGCCGCCTCACCGTCTTCGCCGGAGGCGGCACGCTGGCGGCAGCCGAAGCCGTCGCGGGTGCGGGGTGCGAGGTGCGGGGTGCGGACGCTGGTGAGGCGGCGGCGAGGGGCAGTCTAGCCCTCGCCCGCCGCACCCAAGACCTCGTCCCCGCCGTCCTCGACGGCCTGGCGTCGCTCGTCGACAAGAGCCTGCTCCGGCGGCAGGACCAAGCCGACGGGGAGCCCAGGTTCTGGATGCTCCGGACCGTTCGCGAGTTCGGCCGCGAGCTGCTCGAGTCGAGCGGCGAGGCCGCGGCCGCACAGCGTGCCCACGCCAACCACTTCCTTGCGCTGGCCGAGCGGGCAGAGCCGGAGTTGGTCGGCCCTGAGCAGGCACGGTGGCTGGACCGCCTCGAGGCCGAGCACGAGAACCTACGCGCCGCCCTCGGATGGGCGGTCGACAGCGGCGGGGCCGAGATCGGTCAGCGGCTGGCCGGAGCACTCTGGCGATTCTGGGCCACTCGCGGCCACCTCAGCGAGGGCCGGCGGTGGCTGGAGCGGACGCTGGCGCTCGATCCCGAGCCGAGTCCGCGCCGGGGACTGGCGGCGCTGGCGGCTCGCGCCAAGGCGCTGCACCACCTCGGCAATATGGACCTCGACCTCGGCGACTACGCGCAGGCCCGTCCGCTCTACGAGGCGGCGCTGGCGATCCGGCGCGAGCTGGGGAACAAGCGTGGCATCGCCGACTCGCTCAACGGCCTTGGCCTCCTGGCCGGCTACGCCGGCGACTACGAGCGGGCCCGGACGCTGCACGGGGAGGCGCGGGCGCTGCGCCACGAGATGGGAGACAAGCGCGGCGTCGCCGTCTCGCTCAACAACCTGGGTGACGTTTCCCTTGATGAGGGCGACTATGCCGGAGCGCGCGCCTTGCACGAAGAAGCTCTGACGCTCTACCGCGCGGTCGGGGATACCGGTAACGTCGCCTACGCCTACGCCAACCTTGGTCGGGTTGCTACCGCCCAGGGCGACGAGGCGGTCGCGCGTCCACTCTTCGAGGAGAGTCTGCGCCGCTTCCGCGCCGTCGGCGACAAAACCGGGCTCGCCTATGCCCTCCACAACTTGGGCCTGGTCGCCCACCGCCAGGGCGACAACCGGCGAGCGGTCGAGCATTATGTCGAGGCTCTCACGCTCCGGCGGGAGGTCGAGGATCGGCGCGGGATCGCCGAGTGCCTGGAAGGGCTCGCGGCGGTGGCCCTCGCGGGAAGCGAGCCCGCGCGCGGGGCGCGCCTGCTCGGGGCCGCTGAAGCGCTGCGGCACGCCATCAGCGCCCCGGTGCCGCCGACCGACCGCGCGGCGCACGCCCGCAGCGTAGCCGCGACTCGCGCTCGGCTCGGCCCGGCGGCGGCGACGGCGGCCCGGACCGCGGGTCGGTCGCTGACGCTGGAGGCGGCCCTGGCCGAGGCGTTCGCGGCTGCGAGCGCGGCTCAGGACGAGGCGGCATCCGCGCCGGTGCCCGCTGCCACGGCGACTGCGTCCACCTTGCCCGCCGGGATCAGTGAGCGGGAGGCCGAGGTGCTGCGGCTCCTGGCGACGGGTCTGACCAACGCCCAGATCGCCGACCGGCTCTTCATCAGCCCGCGCACCGTCAACGCCCACCTGCACCGGATCTACGCCAAGCTAGACGTTCCTTCGCGCGCCGCCGCGATCCGCTTCGCACTCGACCACGGTCTCGCCGGGTAGGGGCGCCGCGCGCCCCTACCCGCCCTCAGCTCCGGCGTTGAGGGCCGTGTGGACCACGTCCACGAACGATGCAGGGCCGCACGGCGGGCCGGCGACCGCGGTGGTCGGCGGCCGGCTCGCGTCTACCGCGTTGACACCGGCGGGGACGGAGCGCCCCGTCCCCGCCGGCCCCGACCGGGACCAGCAGCCTGACCTGCAGGTCCCGGTCGCGGTGCAGGACGAGGCCTGGCCGGGCAGCCGGTGGAACACCACGGAGGTTCCGCCGGCTTGGAAGCACGCGTCGGCGTCGGCGAAGGTGGTGCTGCAGAACGGATTGCTCGCGTTCTGGCACGAGCAGCAGGTCTGCGCGCGGCGGACTGGCCGCGTCCGACGAGCGCCGCCACCCCGGCGGCCGCGGCCTCAGTCCACCGGGGCGGCGGGGGGCTGGGCGGTCTGTAAGGTTTTTGTAAGGTCCGCGCGCTACCGTGGGCGCGCGGGCCGCGGAGCGCGGGCCGAGAGTGACGGGGAGGACGAGCCATGGATGAGTCGCGGTTTGATGCCATCACCCGGGAGATGGCTGCCGGGGCGCCGCGGCGGGCCGTGCTGAAGGGCGTGGCCGCGGGGCTGGCCGCCTTGGTCGGGGCCAGGGCGAGCGCCGCCGCGGCCGGGGGGGACGGCGGCGGGAGGGGGCGGCGTCCGTGCTGCCCGAGCGGCTACACCGCCTTGTGCACCATCGCTGGCCGCCCCACCTGCACCAACACCACCAGCGACCCCGACAACTGCGGGGCCTGCGGCACGGTGTGCCCGAGCGGCGTCTGCACCGCGGGCGTCTGCAGCGGCGGCGGGGGCTGCCCGAGCGGCACCACCGACTGCAACGGCGTCTGCGTGGACCTGAGCACCGACGAGAGCAACTGCGGGACCTGCGGCACACCCTGCGGAAGCGGGGAGACCTGCGTCGCCGGGCTCTGCACCGGCAGCGTGGTGTCGGTGTGTGGGGACGGCATCTGTGACTTTGCCGCCGGCGAGGATTGCTCCACCTGCCCAGAAGATTGCGGGCCCTGCCCGGCCTAACCCGACGGGCTTGTCGTTGCGCCTAGCGGGGCCACGTGGCGTCAGACCGGCTCCCAAGGGCGGCCGGTGAGGTCGAGGTGGAGCAGGTCGAGCTCAGCCCGGGCGGCGGCCAGGAGCCGGGTCGTGGCCCGCAGGTGAACCGCTTGCATCTTCCGCCGCTCCCGTTCGTCCGGGGGCACGGCGCCCTCGGCGGAGACGTAGGTGTAGAGCAGCCCGACTTCCATCAGGGTGTCGGCCACTTCCGCAATCAGCGGGGCGAGGTGGTCGGGAGAGGCGAGTCCTGCCGGCGCACCATCGACCCACTGGAGTGCCATGCGCGTCCTCCGTGCCTTCCGCGGCAACGGAGGTTGGCACACGTGTCATCGCCCTGCTGTGGCAGCGCCGTGGGGGGCCATGGTGCCTCCGCCTTCGACCCGGACGGCGACGGGGTGCTAGACCTGGGGCCGACGAGGGAGCGGGGAGCGTCCGCCACGGCCCAGAGGCGGGACATTGGCCTGCTGCCGCGTTGCTGACGCGCCCGGACGCGACGGGCCGCCGGGGATCAGCGCGGCGGCCCCTCGTGCGTGTCCGCGCTGGTGGCTACACCGTGGTGCAGAGCGGGACGCAGCGGTTGAGGCCATCACCGCAGACCACCTCCTGGCAGTGCTGCCCCTGGGGACACTCCGCGGTGCTGGTGCACGCCTGCGGGATCTGTTCGCATGTGAGGGGGTGGGGGATACAGTGTGTGGGACCCTCGACGCTGGGGTAACTGCAGCGGCAGCCTGCGGGGCAGCCGTGACCAGCCCCGCAGGTCTCGGCGCAGCTCTGGTTGAGTAGGCACGCGTCCTGCCCCGCCGCGCAGCAGGTCGCCGTCGCGCCGGTCCCGCACGGCGGCTGGCCCGTCGCCGGACAGACACACTGGCACGTCGAGCCGCTCAGGGTCGTCCCCGCCGGACAGGCGGTGCTGACGCACTGGCCGCCGCGGGCCGTGGTGCTACCCGGACAGGTACACCGCCGGGTCTGCAGGTCGCACAGACCAGAGGCGCAGTGCTCGTTCTGCAGGCAGGTCGCCCCCGGTGGGCGGCCGTGACTGGCCCCGGCCCGCCGCAAGCCAAGGTGGGAGAGTGCCCCAGCCCCCGCTCCACCGAGAAGACCCTTCAGGACACGGCGGCGGGACGTGCCAGCCGCCAGCATCCGGGTCCAATCATCAAAGTGTGTCCCATCCATCCGTCTTCCTCCGCTGGCGCACGCGCGGACCGGCCCGCGCTGCCTGGTGCCACGCATCCACCACGCGGTCGCCACGTGGCTCAGTCTGCCGGGGCGGAGCGCGGCGCGCATCAGTCAAAGGACGGGTTTCGTGGGCGACGCCGGGCGAGCATCCCCTTCTTAGGGAAGGGGGGTGGCGGCCGGTGCGCTCGGGACGGAGGCTGGGTCAGGCAAGCCCACGGCGGTGGGCTTCGGAAACGGCGGCGGCACGTGAGCCAACGCCAAGCTTGGCGAGGATGCTGGAGACGTGGCCCTTGACCGTGGGGAGGCTGATGAAGAGGGCGTCGGCGATCGCGCGGTTGGAGTGGCCCGCGGCGAGCAAGCTCAGCACCTCGCGCTCGCGGAATGTCAGATCGCATCCGGTGTCGGGGGCAGGCCCGGCCGGTGCCGGAGACGACACCACCGGTTCGGATCCGGAATCGCCGGCGGGGGCCACCGCCTCGAGCGCCGCCGCGGCCGCGGCGGCCGCCTGCTCGGGGGGTAACGCCCGGCCCTCAGGCCAGGCGGTGGCGAACGCCGCCTCGCCCAGCTCGAGACGCGCCGCGTTGGTGGCCCGCTCGTACGCGGCCCGCTCGGGCAGCGCAAAGGCGGAGCCGAGGGCCTCGTTCAGGGCGGCTGTGGCGCCGAACAGGCGGGCCGCCCGCGCCGGCCCGCCGCGAGCCGCGGCCAGGACGGCGACGGCGGGCAGGCAAAAGGTGAGGGCGTGCTTGTTTCCCGAGGCCGCGACCAAGGCTAGGGCCTCCGCGAGCCAGGCCGCGCCCCGTGCGGCGTCCCCCCGATCGCTGGCCGCGAGGCCGAGGTAGCCGAGGGCGATCACCATGCCCCGCGCGTCCCCAGCCTGCTGCCACTGGATCACGGCCTCCTCCAGGAGTGTCATCGCTCCGTCATGGTCGCCCCGGCCGTAGGCGACAACCCCCAGATGGTACGTCGCCAGCGTCGCGAGGAACGTCGCGCCTGCCCCAACGAGCCGGTTGCGGGCTTCGGCGAACCGGGACGCGGCCCGGTCGTATTCCCCTCAGTCCTCTGCGTCGACCCCGAGCAGGAACAGGGCGCCGCCAATCCCCTGAGGATCCCCCAGATCCTGGGCGAGCGCGAGGCTCCGTTCGGCAAGCGCGACCGCCGGCTGCTCCTCGCCCAGGTAGTGGGCCAGCAGCGCTGATCCGAACAGGGCGCGGACGCGGGCGGCCGCCGATGCTCCCGCGCCGCGGGCCAACGTGCGCCCCAGCCAGGCCCGCCCCTCGCCCCAGTGATCCCGGAAGTACCAGAACCACGACAGCGCCCCGGCCAGACGCAGGCCCTCCTCCGTCGCCCCAGCGTCCTCCAGCCACGCGAGCGCCGCCCGCAGGTTGTCGTGGTCCGCTTCGAGTCGGGTCAGGGGCCGCTCCGCGTTCGCGCTCGAGGTTATCGCCGCCCACGTCTGCTCTGCCAGCGCGAGGCACCAGTCCGCGTGCCGGCGGCGCAGCGCCGTCTCCTCGCCGCTCGCGACCAGCTGCTCCAGCGCATACTCCCGGATCGTCTCCAGCATGGAGAAACGGGGGCCCGCCGCGTCCCCGCCGTCCGGTCCCTCGTCGACCCGCAGCAGGCTACGGTCAACGAGTGTCGCCAGGTCCGCCGCCACGTCGATCCCCGATTCGCCCGCCGCGTTTGCCACCGCCTCGGCTGCTTCGACCTCGCAACCGCCCACGAAGACGGCAAGTCGTCGGAAGAGCGTCCGCTCCCCGGGCGAGAGGAGGTCGTGACTCCAAGCAATTGCGTCGCGCAGGGTGCGCTGGCGAGCCGGCAGGTCGCGCGGCCCGCCGGTCAGCAGCGGCAGCCGGCGGCGTCCGAGGCGGGTCAGGAGAGCAGCCGGCGGGAAGAGCCGGACCTGGGCCGCCGCCAGCTCGATGGCCAGCGGCAGTCCGTCCAGCCGCCGGCAGATAGCGGCCACGGCCGCCGCGTTGGCATCGGTGAGGGCAAACGTAGGCTTGACCGCTTGGGCGCGGGCGACGAAGAGGCGGACCGCCGGGACGGCCGCGAGGTCAGGCAGGGGTAGGAGGTGGACGGGGTCGGGGACCATCAGCGACGGGACCGGGAAGAGGTTCTCGCCGCGAAGGCGCAGGCGCTCCCGGCTGGTCACCAGCGCCTTCAGGCGGGGACAGGCCGCAAGGAGGTCGGACAGGAGCGGGGCCACCGCCGCCACTTGCTCGAAGTTGTCGAGCACGAGCAGCAGCTGGCGGTCACGCAGCAGCGCGGCAAGGCGGCGCCTGGAGTCCAGGTCGCCCTCCTGCCGCAGTCCCAGCGCCTGCGCGATGGTCGGCGCGACGAGGGTCGGGTCGGCGACCGGCGCGAGGTCCACGAACCGGGCACCGTCGGCGAAGTCGTCGTCGAGGTCGGCGGCTGCCTGGATGGCCAGCCGGGTCTTGCCGACGCCGCCGGGTCCGGTCAGCGTCAGGAGGCGGACGTCCGGACGTCGCAGCAGGTCGACGATCGCCGCCAGCTCGCACTCGCGCCCGACGAGCGGGGTCAGCGGCAGCGGGAGTTCGTTCGCGGCGTCGTGACGAGGCACCGCGGCGATCAATGCCGCCTGGTCCCCGTGGATGTTCCGTGGCACAACGGCAGACATGCCGTGGGTCCCTCATCGTCCGACCACCGCGCTCAGTCCAATGATGTAGCCTGAACCGGTGACCGTCAACCACGTTTCCCGGTGGGCGCGTAGCGGAAGGGGGGAGGTGCCGTGGAATGCCTAGCGGCATCGCCCCCTCGCTGGACGCGGGCAGACAGGGAGCGCGCCAGCACGAGAGCCGCTGTCGGCTACGGTTGGTCGATCTTCGACCCCTTGGCCGCATACGGCGTCCGGGCCTGCTTGGGCCTGACCGGCACGTCGGCCAGGCTCAACGGTGACTGGGCCGGTGCATCGTCCAACGGCCATCACCTGCCCGACCACACGTTCAGCCACCGCTCGTTCACCGGCCTCAGCATGGGCGCGGTCACATCCTCCCCGGCCGAGCGCCTGGACGGGCTGATGACGACGGCCAAGGCCGCGAAGGCGATCTCGGGTGTCCCCGGCGCGCCCTGGTCCCGGCTCCTGTACGGCGACCACGACGCCGGTGTTCGACGCGACACCTCGGGCGTCGGCTTCTTGAACAACGCGATGTGGACGGTCGACCCGCTCGGTTGGAATGGCCTCTCCAACGACCAGGTCGCCAACCGCGTCCAGGCCAACCACGGCGATGGCTCCATCCACCGCCTCCACGCCGGCTTCGAATCACCGGACGGCCCGGTCCTACCAGGCATCATTGACGGCTTGCGGACGAAGGGCTACGCCTTCGGCGCTGTCCCCCAGGTCGTCGGCTGACGCCGCCTCGATTAAGCAGGGCGATTAAGCAGGTCTGACACTTTGCCGTGGCCTCGCGCGTTCTAGAGTGGGAACCGGTGATACCCGGTCCCGCCCCCGCGACTGCGCGGGGGCCCTGAGCGACGAAGGACGAACGCCATGGCACGACGAACGCGCGGTTCGATGGGGGCGCTCGGCGTGACGGCGCTGGCGCTGACGTTGACGCTGGCGGCGCTGACACTCGCGCTCGCCGGCTCGGCTTTCTCGGCGAGGGGAGCGGAGGCGGCCGGCACCGCCTCGCTCACGATCCACAACCGAATCTGCCCGGAGGAGTTCGCCGGGCCGGGCTATTACGGCGCCTGCCACGATACCCCGGCACCGGCCGGTCTCAGCTTCACGATCGCGGGACCCGAGGGCCGGGAGGCGCCGACCGACGCGAGCGGCAACGTTGCCTTCGCGAATCTCCCCGCCGGCACCTACACCATCTCCGGTGGGCCGCCGGGCGATTTCACCGATCTGACCGTCTACTGCGCGCCGGCTTCGGCGCCGGGGACCCCGTTCCCGTTCGCCTACGCGGGCGGTGGCTTCCAGATCACCCTGACCCTGGCGGAGGGCGACGCCGTCGTCTGCGATTGGTACAACACGCCGCTGGACCAGGGTGGCGGCACGCCGCAGAGCGCGGCGTTGACGATCCGCGGCCGCATCTGCCCGGTGGACTACGCCGGGACCGACTTCTTCAACGCCTGCACTGAGCCGGTGCCGTCAAGTCTGACCTACACGATCGAAGGCCCGGAGACGGCGACCGTGTCGCCCGACGCCAAGGGCAACGTGGTCTTCACCGACCTGACGCCCGGGACCTACACCGTCTACGGCGGCGTGCCGGGCGAGTTTGCCCGCCTCAAGGTCGTCTGCACGACGGCGGCGTCTCCCTACCCGGCCGTGCCGTTCACCCCGCTCGGCGGCGGCGTGCGCGGACCCAACGACCTGACGAGGATCGAGATCACCCTCGACGCCGGTGACGACGTGGTCTGCAGCTTCTACCACATCCCCGAGGACCTGAGCGGCGCCTCGCCCAGCCCGAAGCCGACGGCCAAGCCCACGGCCAAGCCGACGGCCAAGCCGAGCGCGGCCCCGTCGGTGACGAACCTGCCGAACACCGGCACCGGCGCCGGCACGTCCGGTGTCCTGGGGACGGACGCCTCGCCGGTGTTCCTCCTCGTGACCGTCGGCGGCTTGGCGGTCGCCGGCCTGATCCTCGTGATCGCCGCGCGGCGCCGACTCGCGTAGCCCACTCCACGCCCACGCCGCCAGCCACGGCCAGGGCGCCTCTTCTCTCCTGGCGACCGCTCGGCCCGAAAGGGTGCGGGCGGTCGCCGCGTGTGGGGTCGGGGACGCTCCTCACGCCCGGCCGTCGCCCCCTGGACACCCGGCCCGATGGCCGGGGTGGGGAGCGCCAATGGGCCGGCGGAGGTTAGGATTGGATCGATCTCCCTGTTGGCAGGACGTCCGGCTACAGGACGCCCGCCAATACCCGAGTCAGGATCCCGATCAGCCCCCCTCCCTGCCCTGGGTCGGATACCCTCCGAGCGGCGGCCGGGCGTGAGGCGATAACCGCCGGCCCCGTTGAGGACCTTCATGCCGCTTATCCGCACGGTCACCGCGACCCGCTACGTCACCCCGCTGCGCGAGGGGGGCTCGCTGCCGGCGATCGTCGAGGCGGATGACGACGGGCTCTACGTCCTTAAGTTTCGGGGCGCCGGGCAGGGGCCGAAGGCGCTGATCGCCGAGCTGGTGGCGGGGGAGATCGGCCGGGCGCTGGGGCTGCCGGTGCCGGAGATCGTCTTCGTCGAGCTCGACCCGGTGCTCGGCCACGCCGAGCCCGATCCCGAGGTCCAGGACCTGATCGCCGCCAGCGCCGGGCTCAACCTGGCGCTCGACTACTTGCCGGGTTCCCTAGCCTTCGATCCGCTCGCCGGCGCGACGCTCGACCCGCGGCTCGCGTCGAGCGTGGTCTGGTTCGACGCCTACGTCACCAACGTCGACCGCACGCCGCGCAACCCGAACCTGCTGCTCTGGCACAAGCGCCTCTGGCTGATCGATCACGGGGCGGCGCTCTACGTCCACCACACCTGGACCGACTACCTGGCGCGCAGCCGCACTCCTTTTGCCCGGATCAAGGAGCACGTCCTCCTCCCCTTCGCCGCCGCCCTGCCGGAGGCCGACGACGCCCTCGGCGCCCGGCTCACGCCGGACCTGCTGCGGGCGATCGTCCAGCTGATCCCGGAGGCGTGGCTGGGGGACGAGCCAGGCTTCGCGGACCGTGCCGGGCAGCGGGAGGCGTACGTCGCCTACTTGACCGCGAGGCTGGAGGCGCCGCGCCGCTTCGTCGAGGAGGCGGTCAATGCCCGCGCGCAGCCCGTTTGAGTACGCGACGATCCGCGTCATGCCGCGGGTCGAGCGCGGGGAATTCGTCAACGCCGGGGTGGTGCTCTTCTGCCGCCCGCGCCGCTTCCTCGCCGCCCGCACCGCCCTCGACGCCCGCCACGTGGCGGCGCTGACGGCGTTGGATCCTGACCTCGATCTGGAGGCGGTGCGACGGCGCCTCGATCACGTCCACCTCGTCTGCGCCGGGTCGCCCGAGGCGGGCGCGATCGGCCGGCTTCCTCAATTCGAGCGCTTCGGCTGGCTCGTCGCGCCCTTGAGCACCGTCGTCCAGGCCTCGCCCGTCCACGCCGGCCTGTGCACCGACCCCGCCACCCAGCTGGCGTGGCTATTCGAAACGATGGTGCGGCTACCGCCGGTGGACGGTAGACGGTAGCCGGCAAGCGGCACATGGCGGGAATGATGGTTGGGGGCACAGCATGCCGTGCCGCCATCGCCGTGCCCCATGATGAGGACGGCGCGACCCGTGCCTAGAAGATGCCGGCGTACACCGCGCAGGAGCGGCAGATCTCGGGCGGGTCGTCCGAAGCCAACCGGTCGCGAAACGCCTCGAACGCGTCGCTCCCCCAGACGGCGGCGACGCCTTCCTCGGCCATGTTGCCGAAGTTGACGCGATCCGGTGTGGACACCATACAGCAGGGCATCGCGTAGCCCTGGTAGCTGACGTAGCCGCCCGTCCAGGGCCAACTGCACCGCTGGCGCCCGGGGGTGCCGGGTGGATGGACCCGTGGCCGGGTCCGCGGCAGCCGGAGGTCCACACCCAGGTCCCGCGCCAGCTCCCGCGCTTCCCCGAAGAACCGCTCCACGCGCGCCGGATCCTCCTCGAGCAGCGTCTCCGCCTGCACGAAGTCGCGCATCGGCCGGTAGTGGGCCGGCAGGCTCGACTCGCCGAAGTCGTGGCAGAGGTGCTGGACCCAGACCGCTTCCATCGCCCAGCGGTGGGCGAACCGCACCAGGTCGGGGAGCTCGTGCAGGTTCTGGCGCATGATGACGACGACCATTTTGACGTGCGGCAGGTCGCTGCCATGCCGGGCGCGGGCGGCGAGGAGCAGGTCCAGGTTGCGGACCACGCGGTCGAAGTGGGAGCGCACGCGGATCCGCTCGTAGGTCTCGGGGGTCGCGCCGTCGATGGAGACGTGGATGCGCCCAGGCCGCTGGTCACGCAGGCGTCCGCGCGCCGCGCGTTGAGCAAGGTCAGGTTCGAGTTCGTGCTGACGCGGACGCCCTTGGCGGCCGCGTAGGCGACCATGTCGAAGAAGCGAGGATGCATCATCGGCTCGCCCAGCCCCTGGAGGTGCAACTCCTGGAGGGCGCCGAACTGGTCGACCAGGCGAGTGAACGCGTCGAAGTCCATGAAGGCCAACGGACCGTATGGCGGCCCATCCTGCCGGAAGTGGATGGCGCACATCTGGCAGCGCAAGTTGCACTGCCCGACCGGCTCGATCTGCAGGAAGGTCGGGAGCTGCATGCGGTTTTGCCTCCTCGGTCGGTCGCCGCCCGGCGGCAGGACCGGGGTGCGGATCGTACACCAGAGCGGCTGCCGCGTCGCGACCGTCCCTTGACCAGCCCGCTTCTCGCGATGCCGATACGATGTTATGCGCAACGGCACCGCGTCTTGCGGATCGAAGGCGACGCCGCCGTAGAGCTGGCACGAAAGCTGCATACGGGGCAGCATCGGGCGCGGCGCCCGGACCGGCCCTGCCCTCTTTGTGCGTGGGCCCGGGTGGCTCGTTTCGGAAGGAGGCCGACGATGAAGCGGTACCCGTTGGGGAACCACGGCCTGGCTTGGGTGCTGCTGGCCCTCTTCCTCGGCAGCTGGGCCCTGCAGACCTGGACCGGGTGGCAGGAGTTCGTGGCCGAGCAAGAGGAGCACCAGCAGACCGCCGAGTGGTTCGGCGACGACGGCTACGTCTGGAACTGGGGGCGGACGACGTTCGAGAACTGGCAGTCGGAGTTCCTGCAGCTCCTCACCTTCGTCATCCTCACCGCCTACCTGGTCTACAAGGGCAGCGCCGAGTCCAAGGACAGCGACGACGAGATGCAGGAATCCCTCGCCCGCATCGAGCGGCGCCTGGACGACCTTGCCGGCACCGCCGGCGGTGCCGGTCGCGGCGCGGTTGCGGCCCGCGCAGGCGCTGCCCCCCCCCCCGGCGGGGACTAGCGCGGCCCGCGCCTCCGCGCGCCCGGGCGTCGATCCTCGGCCGGCTCCTGGGATCGGGCGCGCTCGCCGCTCTCCCGCTTGCGGAAATTGCCGTGTCCCCCACCATGCTCGTCGTCGAGCGCGATCTGGCCGTCCTCGATGCCTTGGCATGGGTCCTCGTTGGGGGAATCACGGGATGACGCGGCGCAGGGACCCGTCGGCCCCGGACCGGGCCGTGTCCAGCCGCCTCTAGATCGGGCGCCCGTCAACCACCGCTGAAACCGGTTCCCGTCACGCCCATTACCGGCCCTTGGCGTCGCAGACCGACCAAAAGAAGGCGACATCGAGCAGGAAGTGGATCCGGACGGGGTCCGATGCTCGCAGAGAGGGGCATCCCGGTCCGACGTGCCGAAGCGGCATGCCGCGTCCCGAAGGCTGCCCAGCGGCCATGCGGTTCCCATTACGTCCCTTCTCGGAGCCCGCTCCTGCGAATCTCCATTTGCCGGACTACCGCGCCGTTCCCGTCATCGGCCCGTGTCGCAATGGGGCAGCGGGCGCTTCCTCTGCCCCGATCCTGCGGGAGGGGCTCGGCTGGCATGGACGTTGCTTGGCTGTCGCATCGCGTCGGCGTACCGAGCTGGAGGTTCCGTGGCACCGATCCCCCGCGACCCGAGCCCGGACAGCACGCTGGCCCTGCTGTCGGAGGGCTACACCTTCATCTCGGAGCGCTGCCGGCGCCACCGGTCCGACCGCTTCGAGACCCGCCTCATGCTGCAACGGGCGGTCTGCATGACGGGCGAGGAGGCGGCCCGGGTCTTATACGAGCCGGACCGGTTCACCCGGCGGGGGGCCCTGCCGCTCACGGCGCTGCTGCTGCTGCAGGACCTCGGCAGTGTGGCGCTCCTGGACCGCGACGCCCACCGGTGGCGCAAGCGGATGTTCCTGTCGCTGATGACGCCGGAAGGGATCGGCCGACTGGCGGACCTGACGGCGGACCACTGGCGCGCCGCCCTCGGGACGTGGGGCAGCATGGATGCGGTCGTCCTCGACGACGCGGCGCAGGAGGTCCTCTGCCGTGCCGTCTGCCAATGGGCCGGCGTTCCGCTCCCGGAGTCGGAGGCCGGACGGCGGGCGCGCGAGTTCGGAGCGATGTTCGACGGCGCCGGCGGAGTTGGACCGCGGCTGTGGCGGGGGATGCTCCTCCGGTCGCGGGCGGAGCGCTGGATCCGGGTCCTCGTCGAGCAGGTGCGCGCCGGCAAGCTCGCGGTTCCAGAGGGGAGCGCGGCCCACGTCGTCGCCTGGCACCGGGACCCGGATGGGGAGCTGCTGAAGCCGGGGCACGCAGCGGTGGAGCTGATCAACGTGCTGCGGCCGACTGTGGCCGTCGCCCGGTTCGTGACCTTCGCCGCCCTGGCGCTGCACGAGCAGCCGGAGTGGCGACACAGGTTCGAGGCCGGTGACGACGGGGACCTCGAGCCGTTCGTGCAGGAGGTGCGCCGGTTCTACCCCTTCTTCCCCTTCGTCGGCGGCCGCGTCCTGAAGGAGTTCGACTGGCGGGGCCACCGCTTCGCCAGGGGAACGTGGGCGCTGCTCGACCTGTACGGCACCGACCACGACGAGCGGATCTGGGGGGATCCCGAGGTCTTCCGGCCGGAGCGGTTCCGCGGATGGGACGGGAGCGCCTTCAGCTTCATCCCGCAGGGGGGCGGCGACCACCACACCGGGCATCGCTGCGCGGGCGAACGGCTCACGATCGAGCTGATGAAGCGGGCGGTCCGCCTGCTGGCCGCGGAGATGCGCTACGACGTGCCGGAGCAGGACTTGCGGATTGACCTGGCGCGGATGCCGGCCGTCCCGAACAGCCGTCTCGTGATCCGCAACGTGCGGCCGGCCCGCTCGCCAGGGGAGGGTGGAGGGTGACCACGCGCTTCCTGCCCACGCGGGCCCACGGCCTCGTCGGCTCGCTGGCCATCGCCGCCGCCCTCGGCGCCCCGGCGGTGCTCCGGCTCGAGGACGTGCCGGCGTCCGCCCGGCTGCTCCGCCTCTGGGGCACGGGCGCCATCGCGCTCGCCGCCGTGACCGACTTCGAACTCGGCGTCGTGCGCGCGCTGCCGATGAAGGCGCACCTGGCGATCGACGCCCTGGCCGGCCCAACGCTCGCCGCGGCCCCCTGGCTGCTGGGCGGCGCGTCGGCGGGCCGGGGCCACTGGCTGCCACACGCGCTCGTCGGCGGCACGGAGCTCCTCCTCGCGCTCACCACCGAGACGCGCCCGTCGGATCGGGGGGCCACGACTCGCTCCGCTTGAGGCGTCCTCACGCCCTCTACCGCTCCGGTCCGAGGCCGGGAGTGGCCGAGGACCCGCCCGCCCGGCCCCCCGCGTTGCTGGCCGTCGCGGCGGGGGCGCGTTCGGCGCCCCACGCGAGCGCTTGCTCCGCCTCGTCCAGCAGCTCGGCGACGGTGAACGGCTTGAGGACCAGCCGCACCCCCCCGCCCAGATGGCGGCCCTCGAGCCGGCGCAGCGCGTCGTGGGCCGCCGAGCAGAGGACGACGGGGATGCGCGCCGTCGCCGGGTCCCCCCGAAGCGCCACCAGGAGCCCGAGGCCGGCCGCGTCCCGGCCGAGCAAGAGGTCCAGGACGATCAGGTCGGGGGCGAGGCGGACGACCTCGGCACAGCCGACCACCTCGAGCCGGGTCGAGACCCGGTAGCCCGCCTCCTCGAGGACGGCGCGGAGCACGGCGAGCACCTCGGCCGCGTCCTCGATGGCCAACACATGCCGGCGCGGCAAAGGGGCCATCGTCGCCTCCCTGCGAGCGAGTGCCCGGGCGGCGCCGGCGGCGTCAGTCCCCCGTGGCCGACCTTCTCCGGAGAACCCACGGGGTACTGAGTGGCTCTGCGTCGCCCCCCTCCAAGGGAGGACCAGGCCTGCTTCTCCACCGATACCCTCCATTGCCGCTAGTCCCCGTGCTCCCTGACAGCACGCAGCGGGAGCACTCGTACGGTGACCAACTTGGCTGTATGTGCAGATAAGGTTCGATCGGCGACGCGCGATCCCCCGGACATCCGCCACCGAAGCTTTACACCGCCGTCATCCGGTGACCCGCCACCACGCCTGGCTGAAACGGCGAACGGCAGCCTCGTCCACGGTGATGCCAAGCCCGTGTGATTGGGTGCCTATTGACTCCTCCGGCAGGGTGATCCGGTCGCGGTCGTAGCGGGCGCGCAGGTCCCCAACGTCGGCGGCGAGCATCAAGGGGCCGCCCATCTCCACGGTGCGGACGTTGGCCCGGGCGAGGGCCAGGTGCAGCCCCGCGGCGGAGGCGATCGAGCTCTCCACCATCGTCCCGACCTGGGCGACGATCCCGGCCGCCTCGGCGATGGCGTCGAGCTTGAGCGCGTTGACGAGCCCGCCGGTCTTCATCAGCTTGATGTTCACGAGGTCGGCCGCCCGCAGGCCGACGACCCGCAGCATGTCCCGGGGTCCGTGGCACCCCTCGTCGACCATGATCGTCGCCCCGGTCTGGCGCCGGACCTCGGCCAGCCCTTCGAGGTCCCACCAGGCGACCGGCTGCTCGACGTAGGCCGGCCGGCTCGGCGCCGCGTCGCGGACGGCGGCGATGGCGACGCCGGGGGTGCGCCACCCCTGGTTGGCGTCGACCTTGATCGCGACCTCCGGCCCGACCGCCTCGCGCACCGCCGCCAGTCGCCGCGCGTCGAGCCCCGGATTGGCCGGGTCCCCGACCTTGACCTTGACGGTGCGGAAGCCGTCGGCCACGTGCCGCGCCGCCGCGGCGGCCATCGCCTCCGGCTCGCCCATGCTGACGACGCGGGAGATCTCCAGATGCTCCCGGGCGCGGCCGCCGAGCAACACCCAGAGGGACACCCCGAGCGCGCGGGCGACCAGGTCGTGGAGGGCGATGTCGAGGGCGGCCTTCGCCGCGGGCACCCCCTCGACCCGCGCGTCGAGCGCCCGGACGGCCGCCCCGCGGTCGCGCGCGTCGCGGCCGAGCAGGGCCGGCGCCAGGTCGCGTCGCAGCGTCTCGGCGGTACCGGCGTAGGTCTCCCCGGTGACGTTCGGGTCGGGCGTCGCCTCGCCCCACCCCTCGGCCCCGTCCGCCGTCGTCACCCGCACCAGCACCGTCGGCACGTCGGCGTAGCTGGCGTAGGCGACGACGAACGGCTCCCGCAAGGGCAGCCGCACGGGGATGACCTCGACGGCGACGACGACGAGGGGCGGGGTGTTGGGAGTTAAGGGCTGGATGGGAGGAAGGCTAGGGGTGCTGGTCATTTGGCGTCCTCCATGATGGCTCCAAACGGTTGATCGTCCACCTCCAGCCTCCAGCACCCGACACCTAACACCTAGAACCCAGCACCCCGCTCGACGACGTACGCGGCGTCGGCGCGTGCCTCGTCCCCGGCGGGAACGAAGCCGGTGATCGCGTAGCCCTGGGCGAACGCCGCCTGGAGCGTTGCGCGCAGCGTCAACCGCCAATGCAGCACCGCATTGGGGTCCTCGGCGAGGAGGCGGTCGACGTCGGCCGGGAGGGAGATGAGGGCACGATCGGCGGCGGGATCGTTGGGATCGAAAGAGGCGAGGTCGGCGACGTCGCCGGGGGCGAGGGGCGTCGTGCCGCCGAGGAGGCGGTCCCGGACGCGGCGACTGCGCAGCGGCCAGGTGACGTGGACGCGGTCGGTCGGCAGACCGCCGTAGCGGCCGACGCCGTAGCCCGCGCCGTAGCGGTCCTCCTCGTAGCGGTCAGCGTAGGCGCCGAGCTTCTCGAAGTTGAGGCGAGCATTGGCGGCGCGCAGCGGATCGACGGTCCAGACGATCTCCGGGAAGCCCCGCTCCAGCGCGATGGCTGCCTGCAGCTTCTTCAGCTCCGCGCCGAGGCCGCCATGGCGCCGGTCGCGTCGCACCGCGAGCAGGTCGGAGACGAGCCGCGGCCGACCGTCGACGTAGCCGCCCCAGGCGACCGCTGCCCCGAGCAACTCCCCGGTGGCGTCGACCGTTTCCGCCGGGAAGGCCCCGATCGTCGCCCCCCCGGTCTCGGGTACGACGACGAGCTCGCTCGCCGGCACGAGGTCGCGGTCCGTAACGCCGAACGCCTCGCGCTGCAAAGCCTCCACCGGAAGCAGCTCGGCCGCACGCTCCAGGAGGCGGAAGGTGACGCGGCGACCGCTGACCGCCTTGCACCACGTCCCGCCGCCCGCGGCGGCGAAGCCGAGGTCGGCCGCGGTGAACGATGGGACGTCGTCCGGAATTGGGCATGGCTCCGGGGAGGTCGGAATGGCGGCGCTCGCCACGGCTCGCGGCTCCTCGCGTCGGCGGATTCGGGCGTTGGCGACGCGGGCGTAGTGTCACGGCTCGCGCTGGGAGCGTCAACAACGGACCGGCGAGGGACGCCGCGTGCCGGACGCCGGTCGTCCCGCCGCGCCGGCTAGGAACCGCCCCCACGCAGCGCCGGGAGCACGTCCCGCGCGATCGCCTCAAGCACCGCCTCGTGCCCGGGTCCGGGGTGCTCGAACGCGACCTCCGTGATGCCGACCTCCCGGTACGGGCCGACGACGTCGAGGAATGCCTGGGGCGAGGCGAACGGGTCCGCGCCGAGCACGGCGGGATAGCCATACAACGACCAGCGGATCTCCGCCGGGTCGCGGCCGATCGCCGCGCACGCCTCGCGCAGAACGGCCCCACGCTCCGCCACCTCGGCCGGCGTGACGGGGCTGTCGGCGTTCCACACGTCGGCGTACCGGGCGACGAGTCGCAGCATCCGGGGGCCGGCGGCGCCGATGACGATCGGGACGCGGCCCTGGACGGGCTTGGGGGCGAGCGGCGCGCGATCCAGGCGGTAGAACGTGCCCTCAAAGGTCGTCCGGTCGTCGCGCAGCAGGCGGGTGATCACCGCAAGCGCCTCTCCCAGCCGGCTGACCCGCTCGCCGGCGGCTGGGAAGGCCATCCCGTACGCTCCCAGCTCCCGGGGGAACCAGCCGGCGCCCAGGCCAAGCTCCAAGCGACCGCCGCTGACGTGGTCGACGGTCGCCGCCATCTTGGCGACGAGGGCGGGGTGGCGGAACAGATTGTTGGTGACGAGGACGCCGCAGCGGAGGCGCCGCGTGCTCTGCGCCAGCGCCGCCAGGCAGGTCCAGCCCTCGTGGTACGGATCGTCGTCGTCCTCGCCGGCGTCCCAGGGCAGCGGACGGTGAGCGCGATGGTCTTCGCCGATCCACCACGGCATCAGGTGGTCGGCGACCCAGGCGGCGTCGTAGCCCCACGCCTCCAGCTGCCGCCACTGCTCCAGCAGGACGGGCCACGGTAGCCGCTGATCCGTGCACAGCCCGACCCGGAATCGGGTCAGCTCCGCCTCCACCAAGCCCGGTCGCTCCCCACTCCCCAACCTGTATCGCTCGCCCCTAGCCCCTGGCCCCCAGCCCCGCGGTCGGCGTGCCGGCCGGCACCGCGTCCGCCGGCGGCTCGCTGACGACCGGCGCGTTGTAAGCGACGTAGGTGAGGACGTTAATGGTGCCGCCGGCCCGCGTCTCGACGGAGCAGACGAGGTCGTCAGGGCCGAGGGCGACGACCACGTCGACCCGCTCACCGGTCTGCGTCGTCGAGGTGGCACCGTACCTCTGGCACGTTGTGCCGCCCACGACCACCGGCCCGAGTGGTCGCAGCGCCTGAGCCCGAAGATCGGGCGCGAGCGCGGCGTAGGGCGAGCCGACGGGAGCGGCGAGCGCAACGAAGGCGGCGCTGGGCTGCGTCGACCGATCCAGTGCCGCCGGGTCGACCACGACCCACGTCTGGTCGTCGACGTCCGGGCGGACGAATCGCGCCAGTGTGCCGCGCACCCAGACCCGGCCGGCGACGGCGATCGCCTCCGACACGACGACGTCGTCGACCCGGGTGACGTGATGGCGGCGGTCCGGGACGATCCCCTCCTCGGTGGTCCCCGAGACGGCCCCCCGCGCCTCGGCAGTGACGACGCCCGCCGCCGCCGCGGGCGGTGAGGCCGTTATCGGATCGGCGGCACCGACGGTCTGGACGGCGCGGTAGGTGCGCACCCCCGCCCAGGCGGCGGTCACCCGGTCCGCCAGCTCGCCCCCCGTGCGCGGCGCCCCGGCCGCCGGGGTGCCGACCGCCGGCGCGCTGGCGGTTTGCGCGGCACCACCGTGCGTCGATCCGACGAGCAGCAGCGTGCAAAGGGCGAGGAGGACCGCTCCCACGGCGACCCCTCGCAGGTCTCCTAACCGCGGCGAGGAGCTCGATCGGTGCCAGGCGGCCATTGCGGTTTCGGCTCGTCCGTGGCGAACACGCGTCGTCGTGTCCCTGAAATGGGGGTCCGGAGGACAAGCCATCGGCAGGGAATCCGACGAAGGCATCCGCACCCCGAACGCGCTCTTGACCAACCCTCGCCTCCCCCGTTCGCCCCCGCGCGTCCGTGCTGAGGCTGCCGATCAAGGGTAGCAGAGCGGGGAGATTCCTCCCTCGAACGACCTCACACCGGTCCCGCTCCGGCGTTCTACTAACAGAACCCGTTACGCGATCGGAACGCCGGCTCGACCGCGGCGGACGGGCGGAAGCAGCACAGAGGTTCGCCAACCACCCGGCGGCACGGGTCCGCTCGGATGGAGATCGGACCGGGTCACCGCGCACGGCAAGCGGACAGGAGCACTCCCATGACCATCCCCTTCGGACGCCGCCGGCTCGTCGTCTCCTTGGTCGCCTCGCCGACCGCTTCGCCGGCGCTCGATGTCCCCGATGCCCTCGGCGCCACCGACGCCGAGCTGGCCCACCTCAACCGCGAGTACCACGCGGCCGCGGAGCGCGGTCGTTGGGAGGCGATGACCCTGATGTACGGCGGCCAGCGCCGCATCTAGGCCAACCTCCTCGCTTGCCCTGTTTCCATCCCACCCGTCCTCCGGCGTCCCGACCGATGGTTGGGACGCCGGTCGGACAGAAAGGCCGATCCATGGACGGCACGCTCCTTGGCCTCGTCCTGAGTCTCCTTGGGCTCGTCGCGCTCGACCTCGCCGCCCTTCGCTGGGGCCACGACTCCCGCCCCGTCCTCCGAGAGCGGCGCGACTGGTGGTAGCGCCGCCGACCGCTCCACAGGTCCCGCAACGCCGACGCGGCCGCCCCAAAATCGGGGCGGCCGCGTCGTTTGCTGCGCTTGACCAGGGCCGGTCGTCCCGGACTGCCGGGCTACGGCGTCGGCGTGGCGGCCCCCGGGGTCGGGGTGGTGGCGCCGCCCTCACCGGTCATGCCGCTGGCGAGGTACACGGTGACGTTGGCGTTGTCTCCGTCCGCCTCCAAGATCGCGATCCCGCCGAAGCCGGAGTTGTTCAGCGGCTTGACGCTGACGATCAGCCGGTCGTCGATGACGTAGCCGCCGAGGTCGGCACAGGCGATGTAGTTGTCGATGTTCTGCTCGCTCTCGTGGATGTTGATAGCATGCGAGGTGGCGAGGAGGTCGTCCACCGAGATCTCGACGCCCTCGGTGCGGCTCACCTGGACCGGGTCGCTCTCGGTCGTGCCTCGGAACTGGTCGGCGGCCGGCGTCTCACCGTCTTCGTTCGTCTGTGGCCCCACCGGCGACAGCGGTTGCAGAACCGCCGGATCGAGCTCGGCGCAGGTACCGTTGTGGATGTGGATCGGATGAGCACCCGGCGGTGTCTCGGCGTCCTGGGCTCCCGCCGCAGTCACGCCGACCGCGAGCAGCGCCACGAGCAGCGCCCCACCGACCAACCGCGATTGCATTCGCCGAACCGCGTGCGTCACTGCCTTGCCTCCTCCACCACCTGAGACGACCAATCCTCCGGCCCGGCCACAGACGGCCGCGCCCATGTTCCGTGCCAGGGACTGTCGCCGGAAGTGGTCTCCCTCCTCCGCCAACGCCGAGCCGCCGACCGGCCGCCCGTCTGATGTCCCGGTGTCGGCGGCGAAGGGGCACGTTCTGTGCCACGGCAGGAGGGCGAAGAGGCAAGGGCCACAGGCGACCGGTGCCGGCACCGGCCGAACGCGACCTCAAGGGAGACACGCCAAGGGCCGGAAGGCAGCCCCCACCCCCCGAATCGTCGATTCCAGCCTGGTCCCTTGCCCCTTCACCCTCAGTTGCCGAGGACAGCGTCGAGCGCGCCGCAGAGGGCGGCGAGTGGGGCGTAAGCCGCACCGCCGGGGCGGAGGTCGGCCGCCGGGGCGCGGACCAGGGTGCGGGCCAGGGCGAGAACCTCGTCGCGAAGGCGCGCCGCGTCGTAGGCGGGGGCGCCGGCGGCGTCTGCCGCACGGGCGAGGGCGGCGCGCTCGGCCCGGTCCCCACCGGCCGCGGCGGCGAGGGCGGTGAGGAGGGCGGCGACCTCGTCCTGCCGAGACGGCGGCGGCTCCTTGGGCACGGGGGACGCCACCCGCAGCTCCGCGAGGACCGCCGCGGCGGCCGCCGGGTCGTCCGGGATGCGAACGGCGCGCAGGGCGCGGGCCAGCCGCATCGCTTCCTCGGCCGGCAGGTCGTCGGCGACGATGGCCGCGCGCAGCGCCTCCTGGTGGCCCGGCGGCAACCCCTGCAGGGCACGGCTCTGCTTCTCGCTGAGGCGTCCCTCGCGGATGTCGGCCCGCGCCGCGTCCGGCAGCTTCTCCGTGCCGAGCAGTTGGAAGAGGCGGCTGCGGCGGATGCCGACCGTCTCGGCCACCTGTTCCCACGGCGCGTCCCCGAGCTGGATCTTCAACGCCCGCAAGGCGGCGGCGCGGTCGACCGCGTTGAGATCGTCGCGGACGATGTTCTCCATCAGCTGCTGGATCAGCCGCCGCTCTTCCGGCACGTCGCGGACGATGGCGGGGATCGTCTCTCGCTCGGCCAGGCGGGAGGCGCGCCACCGGCGCTCGCCGTGCACGACGACGTAGACGTCGCGCCCGGCGTCGTAGCGGACGGCGATCGGCTGGAGGACCCCCTCGCGGCGGATGCTGGCGGCGAGCTCGGCCAGCTTGGTCGGATCGAAGGAGCGCCGCGGCTGATCCGGGTCGGGCTCGATACGGTCCAGCCGGATCTCCTTGGCGGTCACCAGGTCGGTCACCCCAACCGCCTGGGGTCGGTGGTCGGCGAAGAGGGCGTCGACGGTGAAGCGGCGGCGGGCCTTGGCCCCCGATGAGGCGGCCGTGTCGGCCGGGGCGGTGGCGCTGGGACTAGACATGGAGCGATACCCTCTCCTGGCCGGCGGCGACCGGATCGGCGTGGCCGTTCGCCGAGGACCCATGGGCCTCCAGCCAGGCCCCCACCTCCCGGTAGGCGGCGGCGACGGCCGAGCGCGGCATGTACTGAAGAATGCTGGTTCGCTCCGCCGCCGACTCGGCGCTCTTGACCGAGAGCGGCACGGCCGGCAGACGGGCAAGGTCCGGGAACTCTTCGGCGAGCGTCGCCAGCATGTCGGCCGCCAGGCGGGATGAGTGGTGAACCTTGGTCGGCAAGAAGCCGAGCACGCGCAGCCTAGGGTTGAGGCGACGAATGCGCCCGATCGTCTCGAAGAGCCGGCGCAGGACCATCAGCGACAGCGGGTGCGGTTCGATCGGGATGACCAGCTCACCGGCGGCGACCAGGATGTTCACCGAGAGGACGTTGAGCGCCGGGGGCGAGTCGATCAGGACATAGTCATAGGGCGAGAGGTCGGCGGACCGCAGCCGGTAGTCGAGCTGCCGCTCGCGCTCCAGCACGTTGAGCAACTCCAGCTCGGCGGCCGCGAGGTCCGGATGGGAGGGGACGAGGGTGACGCCGGGGATCGCGGTCGGGGTGGCGACGGCGGCGAGGCCGAGTCCGTCGTCGAGGAGCAGGTCGTAGACGGAGGCGTCCAAGCCGGCAACATCGACCCCGGTTGCCATCGTCAGGCTGGCCTGAGGGTCGAGGTCCATCGCCAGCACGCGGCGGCCCCGCTCGGCCAGCGCTGCGGCGACGTTGAGGGTGCTGGTCGTCTTGGCGGTACCGCCCTTCTGGTTGAAGAAGGCAACGATGCGGGCCATGGGCATGGTCCCCCTGGTCCCCCGCGACGGGGCCGGACGGTGCGCGACCGGGGACGGCGTGGATGTGTACGTACGGCTCCTCCGAGCATACCACGCCCAGTGACCGGCAGGCAAGACGCGACAGGTGCGCGAAGCGCGGGGCGCGCTCCGGCCGCGTGCCGACGGATGCGCTAGCTGAGTGGGAGCCGGTGCCGATCCGGTGCGGCGGGAGAGGCGCAGCGAAGGGATAGAACCGTTGTGACACTGCGTCCGTCATCACCCCGCCGCTTCCCAGCGGCGGAGGGCGCGGACGAGACAGTAGGCGGTGAGCGGAGGAATCCCATTCCAGCCGAGCGCGTCGGCGTAGACCCGGCCCTCGTGGGCGGTCTTGATCGGAGCGAGGCGCAGCGCGAGGTCGAAGGCGCGCTCCCGCTCCGCGGCCGTCCCCCAGGGCAGGGCGTCGAGGTACGCCCGGCGGACGGCGTGCTCCGCCGCGCCGAGGGGGGCGCCGTTCGCGTCCGGCCGCTGCCAGGGGTCGGCGCCGTCATCCGGATCCCGCACCCGGGCGTCCATGAGCAGGCGGTCGAGCGAGAAGAAGGGACAGCTCAGGACCGCCTCCTCCCAGTCCAAGATCAGGACGCCCCCGTCAGGACGCAGCACCGCGTTCTCCGTGTGCAAGTCGACGTGGTCAACCGTCTCCGGCCAGGAGCCGGCCGCGAGTTCCTCCGTCCAGGCTACGACCGCATCGCGGTGAGCCTCGATCCGGGTGAGGAGGTCGGCCGGCACGCCGAACCGCCGCGCCATCCGCCCGCCGTCCGCCTCCCAGGCGAGGAGGAGGCGGTCCCGCACGTCGCGGACGACCTCGTCCAGGAGGGCGGGGACTTGCCGCACGGACGACCGGGTAAGGCCCGCCATTTCGGCCGCCGGCAGGGTCGCGACCGCGACCTGGACGCGCGCGAGCGTCCGGGCCAGAGCGAGCAAGGGCTCCAGACCGCCCGTGGCCTCGACCGTCGGATCGGCAAACGGGCGAAAGAGCATCCACGCCCGGTCCCCACTGCGCTCCCAGGCGAGCAGTTCCGGCACTGCCTCCGGGACGTGGCGCGCGAGCAGCGCGTAGACCCGTGGGGCGCCGGCGAACAGGGAGAGGTGCGTGGCCTTGAAGACGACCTCCGCGGGCTCGGTCCCTCCTACCCCTCCCGCCGCACGGACGGCGAAGCGGGCGGTAACGCCCCACGGCTTGGCACGGTGCACCCAGGTCGGTCCCGCGACCGCCGGGCGTCCAGGGAGCGCCGAGCGGATCCAGTGACGAGCCCTGGCGGCGCTCAGGAGGTCGTCCGGCCAGGCCGGTTCAGGTTCGGTCTCGAATTCGGAAGCAATCGCGAGGGCCGGTTCATCCGCCGGCGTGCCCATGCCTGTCCCCCTCCGACGATGGGTCGATGTGGCGATGCCGCGGCGGGCGGGTCCGGGGCGGTGGAGACTTGCTGCCCGCGCGGGCGATCTCCTGCGGGCGAGAAGCGGCTTGCCCTGTCCGGCTGGTGTCCGAGGGCGGCGCGCCGACTTCGCTCGTCGAGCGGCTTCCATTCGCGGTGCGAGCGGCACCGCGTGGGTGTCACCCTGGGCGCCGATGATGCCGCGGGGGTGGCCTACGAACCGGGGTGGTCAACTCCAGCCAAAAAGTCCAGGACGGCAGGAGTGAACGCATCCGGCCGCTCCATGTTGACCATGTGCGCCGCGCCCGGGACGACGATCTTGCGGGCGCCGGGGATGCCGACCGCCATGGTGTCGACCGCGGCAAGCGTGTTTGGCTGGTCCTGGTCCCCGACGATCAGCAGGGTCGGGACGTGGACCTCCCCGAGCCAGTCGACCGCCGGCGGGTCGAGCCGTTGCGGCTCGGCCATATCGGGGACGGCGAAGAGGGCCGCATCCATCTCCCGCACCCGCTCCCGGACCGCTCGGTCCACCTGCTCAGGCGTCCGGTTGGGGCCGTCGACCCACATCCGCAGCTCCAGCTCGACCGCGCCTGCCACGTCGCCCGCCTCAAGCGCGGCGCCGACCGCCTCCCAGCCGCGGACGAGCTCGGGCGACGGCTAGTACCCGCTCGGGCTGGACCCGGCGATGACGAGGCTGGAAATGAGGTCTGGGCGCTCCAGCGCCGCGTCGAGGGCGACCGTGCCGCCCATCGAGAGGCCGACGAGGTGGGCGCGCTCCACGTCGAGGGCGGCGAGGAGGCCGACCAAGTCAGCGCGCGGGGAGTACGGGCCGACCGCCGGGCTCGACCGCCCGAAGCCCCGGGCGTCGTAGCGGATCACCCGGTAACGATCGGCGAACGGCGCCATCTGCTCGTCCCACATCCGCATGTCGGCGATGCCGGCATGGAGGAGGACGAGCGGGTGGCCGGTGCCGGCCATCTCGTAGGCGAGTTGCGTGCCGTCCACCTCGACCACGCCCGCGTCGCGATCGCGTCGGTCAGTGTCCCGGGCCGTGCCGGTGTCCGTATGCATGCTCACCGTGGCGCATCACTCCTCGCGTTGCGCTGCGCGGGACGAGTCGACCGTCCCGCGACGCGCGCCGGCCCGTGGGGTGACCGGCGCGCGCCTGCGGCGGGGAGGGGGAACGGATCGCCGTGGGGCGTCGATCCCGGCGCGGTCTCCCCGAGGATCGCGCCGGGCGGTTGGGACTGGTTCAGGCCGCCCACCGCCGCCCTAGCGGGCGATGCGAAGGGCGCCGCCAATGGCCGAGGCCGTGTCAAGATCGAGCTCCGACATCGCCTCGCGCCGCTGAGCGCCCTGCAGGCGCTCACCGGCCCGGACCAGCGCGGTGCCGGCGTACCGCCGCAGCACGGCGATCGGCGTCCGGGTCCCGACGGGGCGCCGCGTGGCGGTGGCTTGGGCGACGGCCCGCGCGTACTCGGCCTCGGCCAGCAGCTCCCGGCGGCGGGCGTTGGCGCGCAGGTAGGTCAGGTTCAGGTCTGCCGCGTTCATGGTGGGTCGCTCCGTCGTACGGTATCGGTCGATTGGGGTTGGGACTCGGTTGCCCGAGAGCGGTCGTGGATGCATGGGTCGTTGCTCCATCGCGTGGGCGGGCCGACCGGCCCGCCTGAGGGTCGTCGTGGTGATCGCGACGCGCTGGCCGTCCGCGACCGGTGCTCCGTCGGTCATGAAGCTCATGGTGTGGGCCACTCCTTCGCCGAGCATCCGTTCGGTCGTCAGGGCCGGGTTGACCCGGCCGTCGTCGTTGCCTGCATGCATCGC
Organism: Thermomicrobiales bacterium; assembly: GCA_030447415.1. Classification (GTDB taxonomy): domain Bacteria; phylum Chloroflexota; class Chloroflexia; order Thermomicrobiales; family UBA6265; genus JAUJOZ01. The sequence goes on from JAUJOZ010000012.1 coordinate 44,810, forward strand.
GTCACCTCCCCTCGTGGCACCCTCTCCGGGACATCCCTGCCGCTCAATCCCGATTCGCCGCACCCGCTGCCCTGCCGGCGTTGGGCATCGCGCGAGACGACCTGCGAGGAGACACAAAAATCCCGGGTCGATGGCCGACCCGGGTGAGCGCTGCGCTTCGTCGTGGACGCTTCGAGGCGTCACCTCCGACGGACGAGCTCCTCCCGCGGGCAGGCCGGGACGGCGTTAGTGCTACCGCAGTTAATGCGGTGGTCGATCAACATGACCATCGTCGCCCCTCCTTTCCACTCGGTGTGTGCGCGCATCGCCATTGGTGGTTCCTGGTGCTGTCGCTCGGCGTTCGGCCGCCCGTTGCCAACTGCTCGTCGGCCGCGCCCCGCCCGGGCGCTTGTGAGAGGCGGCCTCGCGAGAGGCCAGCCGCCGACGGCACCCGCCGTCGGGCAGCCCTCTGTATCTATCATGCCGTTGCCGACGTGTCAATAGGTTCGGCGGCCACACACCGAAAAATGCTTCGTTCAGCGTCATCACGAGCTCGCGGAAGCGGCTCGGTACTCCACTAACCCGCGAAAACGTTTGACAGATGTCGACCGGTTGGACCTTCCTCGGCCTGCCGCCAGTCCACTGTCGGGTCACGACGCCGGACGGCGCGCCCGCCGGGACACGACCAAGGCGGCGAGCAATCCCGCCAGGGTGGCGTAGGAGGCGAGCGAGACCGCCAACCCGAGTCGTAGGCTCCCAGACTCGTAGCGCAGCTCGACCACATGCTCCCCGGCCGGCACCGCCACCGCCCGCAGCAGGTAGTCGGCGGTGCGCACCTGGACCGGTTCGCCGTCGACGTAGGCCCGCCACGCCGGGTAGAAGACCTCGCTCAGCATCAGCAGCCCCGGCGCGTCGGTGCGCGTTTCGACCCGGAGACGCTCCGGCTCGTAGGCGGTAACGGTCGCCCGGTCCGCCGCCGGATCGGCGGGCTGTTCCAGCGCCGGCGGCAAGCTTTCCAGCAGCGCCATCCGGCGCGGATCGATCGCGCCAGCGGCAAGTCGCTGCAGCGCCTCCTTTGGCGGTGCCCACTCCGTGGTGTGCACGATCCAGGCGCGGGGCAACGCCTCCCGGTTCTCCAGCACGCGAACCCGGTCATCGGCGTAGACGGTGGGGTGCTCCGCGACGAGCCGCTGCAGGCCGGGCTGGTCGGCGGGGACGACGGCAGGGACGACCAGGTAGCGCGTGTTGAGGAGGTCGAGCAGCGGGGAGCCGAGCCCCCCCTCGTCCACGTTGGCGTCGTGGTACTCCTGTGGGTGACCGTTGAGGGCGATCAGGTAGTCAACGAAGCGGGTAGGCTGGACCGGGTTGTAGCCTTGCACGTCCTGCAGCCCGAGCAACGTCGCCCGGTTGTTGACCAGGAGCGCGGCGGCCGCCGGTTCGGCGAACTGGTAGCGGTAACGCACCCGTTGGTCGTTCTCGACCACCACCAACCCCGGGTCGTAGCCGACATAGCGGAACGGACCCTCGGTTTCCAACCGCGCCGCCAGGAACGCCGCGGCGCCGGTTGCTTCGCCGTAGGCGCGGAGGTCGACGCGGTGGAAGCCGCCGTACGGCGCATCGGCGAACGTTGCGCGGGCCGTGGCGAAGAGGTCGGCGCCGACGACCAGCAGGAGCAGCGCCGGGAGCGCCCGCGTCGCCGGGTGCGGCACGACCGCCACGGCGACCAGCAGCGCCGCCGTGACCGCGGCGGCGAGGGCGGTCGGCGGGATGGCCGCCCCAACCAGCCGCAATCCAAGCGCGATCACCACCGGCGCCATCGCCGCCATGAGGAGACGGCCAGGTTGGCGCCGCCACCGCGCGAGCGAGGTGACCGTGGTGCCGGCCAGCAGCGCCGGGCCAAGGTAGCCGACCATCGTCGCGCGCTCGGGCCAGTGGCGGTGAAGCGCCTCGAAGCGGGGCAGCAACTCGTAGAGCAGGGCATGCAGCGGCGTCGTCGCCCGCACCGCGAGCACGACCGCGCCGAGGGAAAGGGCGGCGCAGTACGGGACCGCGAGTCGGCCGCGCGCCCGTAGGAGCGCCACGATGGCGAGGGCGACGCTCGCGGCCCCGGGGTAGTAGAGCGTCGGCCCCATCAGCCGCTCGAGTACCGCCGGCGTCGCGCCGCCCACCGTCGCCGCCCACGCCCCCTGGCCCCGATACTCGCCGCCCGCCAGGTTGGAGAGGGCGTTGTACTCCAAGCGAGGCAGGATGCTGGCCGCCGCCAGCCCGAACCCGAAGGCGAGGACCGCCCCACCGTGCAGGGCGAGGGCCAGGATCCGGGCCCACAGCGGCGGCCCGCCACCGACGGGTCGTGTCGGCGGGTCGAAGAGGGTGCGATAGGCCGCGTAGGCGCCGAGCGCAAGCAGTGTGTAGTAGGCGCCCTGACCGATCCAGGCGGCGAGGACCTGGCTCAAGGCAAAGCCGGACAGCCCCCACGCGCAGGCTCGGCCGAGCCAGGTTCGGCTCCGCACCGCCAGCTCCAAGCCGAGGATCGTCAGCGGGGCCCAGGTCGCGACCGGGGAGGTGGCGGGGCAACAGACCGAACGGCCGTAGAGCGACCCGGTGAAGGCGTAGGCCGTTGCCGCTACCAGCGCCCCGAGCACGCCCATCCCGAGCTTGCGCGCGAGGGCGTAGGTGGCGAGCGCGGCCAGTGCAAGGTGGCCGAGGACAAAGGTAGGAGCAGCGAGGGAGAGCGGCAGCGCGGCGAACAGGAGCATCGCCGGCAGGTAGGTCCAGCCCGACTGTGGGTCGGCGGCAAAGGGCGCACCCGCCAGGTTGCCCGGGTTCCAGACCGGCACCTCACCGGCCCGCAGCCGCTCCCCGAGGAAGCTGTACCATGGGTAGAACTGCGTGACCGAATCCTGGCCGGCCAGCAGCCCGCCCCACAGCAACTGCCCGGCCGCCACTCCGATCAGGGCGGCGATGCCCGCCGCTCCCCACGCATCGCGCCGCCGGCGAACCACTGTCCGGGCGAGGACGGGGGCGACGGGGCCGTGGTCGCGGGCAGGCCCGGGCGTACCGCGACCCTCATCGCGTCATCCCGAACGGCGGGGCATCGGGCGCTCTGTCCGCGGCCCCGGCCGTCACCGCCGTCGTCTCCCCACGCCCCTCGTCGCGAATCGTCGCGCCCACGGCGGACGGAGCGGCTCCCTCGGGTATCGCCGAACGGCAGCTCCCCGACGGTCCCCGCATGACCAGCGTGGGAGCTCCCGGTCGGGGCACCGGGTCGGATGTCGGATCGGCCGGTGTCGACCCACTCACCGTCCTCCGAGCCGCGGAACAATCCCCGGCCGGGGAAGAAGTCGCGCCAGCCCCAGCGCCGCGCCGGCGACGGCAAAGCCGGCCACGACGTCGAGCACGTAGTGGTTGCCAGTGACCACGACGGCACCGCACATCAGCGCAACGTGAAGGCTCCCAGGATCGGCCCGATCCGGCGCCAGGGCAGCGCCGCCGCCAGCCAGAGGGCGGCGAAGATCGTCCAGCCGATGTGCATGCTCGGCATCGCCGCGTACGGGTTCGCCCCTGCCAGCCCAGCTCCGGCCGGTGGGACCGGACCCCAGGCGGCGAGGGTGTCGACGAACGGGTAGCCGTAGGGCCCCATGAAGCGGGGCGGCGCCAGCGGATAGAGGGCGTACCAAGGGAACGCCAGCAGCGTCGCCAGGACGAAGGCGGATCCCACCCGGCGGAAGGCGGTCGGCGCCAGCAGCAGCGCGAGCGCGGCGCTAAGGTAGACCCCGAGCTTCATCTGACGGTAGTAGGCGTTGGCGAGCTCGATCGGCCACGCCTGCCCCAGCGCCCAGCGCTGAAGCTGGAGCTCGACATCGATGCGCAACGCCGCCTGCAGCGCCAGGAGGTCGAGAGCGTGGTCGAAGGCAACCGCCGCCGGCCGCACGAAGTAGGTCTTGCGCAGCGTGGTGTACGCCTGCAGCAGGACGAAGAGCGCCCCGACGCGCGTGAGAACCAACCAGGCCGCACGTAAAGCGCGGCGGAGCAGGGGCAAGGCGCGACGAGCGCGGGCGGCGGGCATCTCGACTCCCCGTCGTCCCGCCGCCCGATCGCGGCGCGGCGATGACGATCGCGAACCACCCGCCGATTGTGCACGGCTCAGGTCACGGCCGTCCAGCGAGGACCGGTCGTGCGCGGAGCACCCGAACGTCGCCAGGCGGCGCCTTCGTCCCCATCCCTCGCCTGCCGGCGTCCGACCTCCGCCTGGTTCAGCGGCCGCGCCCGGGGACCGCCGGCAGGACCCGAAGCAGGGCGTCGAGGATGCGCGCCCGGTACTCGATCGCGGTGGCAACGTTGCGTTGGTGCAGCTCCAGCAGGGTCGCGTCGAGCTCGAACCCGCTCCCCTCCGCCGCGCGCACCGGGACGACGGCGTCGCAGTCGCCGTCGAGCCGCACGGTCGTCCGCGCCACGGGCTTGGCGCCGTCGAAGCTGACGTCGCCCGTCGGACCGACCTGGACGTACTCCGTCACCACCGTCATCGTGGCCGCATCCTCGACGTACCGCGCGCCCCTCGCCGCCGCGTGCCGGAGCGACAGTTCGAGCTCATTGGCCACGTCCTACCCCTTTCATTCGTTCCTGTTTCCGCCCCCGGGACGCCTCGACCTGGTGGACCACGTCGGTGACGAACCGCCAGGCCGCCGGCAAGGCGAGCAGGGCACCGCCGGGCGCCAGCAGCACGGATAGCGTGACGGCACCGCGGGCCGCCAGCGCCAGCGCCCGCAGGGTCGCCGCGCGGGAGGCCAACACCAGGCCAACGGTGCGCCCATGCAACTCGCCCAGCGCGGGGTCGCCCCGTATCGCCCACACCGTCTCGGCGTCCCCCGTCCAGCCGACGGCGGTCCGACCCAGCAGCAGCCCTTCGACCCGAGTCTCGACCCAGGCGTCGCCGGCAACAAGCTGCCGCAGGCGGGCGGCTCCCGCCTCGAACTGGGCCTCCGCCCGCGCCCAGCCGCCGGCAAGGGCGTCGCCTAGCCCGTAGCTGATAGCCGTGCGCTCACCCTCCAGTTCCGCCAGCGCCCCGAGCAACGCCGCTTCGGCCGGGGCCAGCCCCCCCGAGACGTCGAACGACGCGGCCGCCCGCGACGCGATGAGCGCGTCCAGCCGAGCGGCCGCCTTGGTTAGGGCGTCCTCCGCCGCCGCCTGCCGCTCTTCGCCACCGGCCACGCAGGCCACCGCCAGCCGCCGATCCGCCGGCAGATCGGCCCGCCACACGGACACCGTGCCTGCGGCCCCGCCCGCCCCTGCGCCGAGATCAAAAGCGAGGGCGCCGGCTGGCGAGCCGGCCGCGGGTTCGGGGACGACGGCCCAAGGCCCGAGGACGTCCGGCGTGCCACCGGTTGGAACACCGTCCACGAGCGCGAACACCGGCAGCCCCGACCCGGACGCGACGACGCCGGTCGGCTCCCCCGCGCACCCGGTCACGGCCTAAACGCGCCCAGCAACCCGCTCGCCGCCGACACCGCCGTCTTGAGCAGCTCCGTCCGGTTCGCCTGCGCCCGCTGCACCATGTCGGCGTGGATCGCCCAGATGGCGTCGTCGCCATCCCCGACCTCCTCGGGGACGCAGACGAGGGCGTCACCGTCGAGGCTGATCCGGGTCACCGCCCGCAGGCGGGCGGAGCCGCCAAAGCGGCGCGTGGTGCCGTCATAAGTGACGCCGGCCATGTCGTCGCTGACGTAGGTCAAGACCTCGAGGCTGGTCGCGTCGTCGACTGCTTTCTGCAGTGCCCGGCCGAGCTGCTCGGTCAAGCCCTGCAGCGCGTCGACCAGACGGGCCTGCGCCTGTCGCAGCGGCGAGTCGTCGCCGAATAAGCCGAACGCCTCGGCGCTCCCCCCGGCCAATTGGGTATTCCGATCGGGCTCTGGTGGTGGTAATGACGGAGTGTTCGTGCGCGGAACGGTCACGGTCCCGATGGTCTGTCGCCCCTGCTCGACCGTCGCATCGGCGCCGACGACCAAGCGCACCGCCGGGTCGCCGAGGACGACGTAGCTGCGGGCATCGTTGTTCGCCGTCCACATCCCGGCCAGCGCGAAGTCGTCGGGCACCTTGCCGAACTCGATCTCCTCGAGCTCGGCGCTCAGCACCGTCGAGAGCTCGGCGTAGCGCTCGTTGAAGAACTCGACCGCCGAGCCGATGGGGTGGCCTTCCATCAGCCGCTTGAGGCTACTGGTGAAGACTCCCAGTTGGCGGCCGGTCTGCTCCCACACGAAGGAGTAGCCCCAGGCCCGCTCGACGTGGCCGACGACGGCCAGCGCGCCACCGTTCGGGTGGCCGAGCAGGCGTCGCGGCAGGCCGGCGACGAAGGCGTGCGGGGCGATCGCCTGCCGCCGCTTGAACGCCTGGCGGGCAAAGTCGTCGAGTCGGGGCGTGCCGGCGCCGTAGCAGGCGAAGTGGAAGGCGATCAGACCGAGCAGGCGGGCGTCGTCACCCACGTCCTCGGCGGCGACATAGTGGTCCGGCGGGATCGAGCCGCGCCACTCCTTCGGGCCAGACCAATCCTGGCACAGCAGCGCTCCCTGGTGGGGAAGCTGGCGCGGGTCGCCGTCGGGGAAACCCATGCCGTGACTGGCGGTAAAAAGGAGCGCGGGGGTCTCGTCCCCGCCCAGCAGCGGGCGGAGCCGAGCCTTGGTCGCCTCCTCCCCGAGCACCGTCCGCACGGACCAATCCAGCTTGTCCCCGCCGACCTGCGCGGCGAGTGGCGTGACAAGCTCGTCCGCGCTGAGGATGGTGGCCTGATCATCCGGGTTCCGGACGCCGACGAAGGCGGCCTGACGGGGGAGCGGCCGCTCAGTCTCCGCCGCCACGACGCTCGCGGCGTAGCGGGCGTACTCCTCCGGCGTCTCGAACCAGATCCGGCCCACGGCGTGCTGCACGTCGAGGTGGTACTGGAATCGGTACGGGATCGCCTCGGGGTCGCCGACGAGCAGCAGGTAGTAGGGCATCCGGTCGGGGTCGACCGGGCCGGGACCGGCGCCATGGCGCGCGAGGAAGTCGTTCTTGGCGTCGCCCGGGCGGTACCCGTCGCCGCCGGTGAACTCCCGGAAGCGCTGCTCGGTGGTGGCTGCGGCCTGCGCCCGCCGGTGCTCCAACAGCGGAGCGAGCGCTTCCTTGACCGCGGGATTGGCGCCGTGAGCGAAGACGACGCCCCAGCCCGCCTGCGCGAGGTCCTTCGGGTCGACCCCCTCGATCGGCGCGAAGAACGCCTCGGTGCTCTGTCGGTGTCGCCAGCCTAGTTCCTGGAGATGTCGCTGCTCCGCTGGGTCATCCGGCCGCGGCCGAACCGACGCGTTCGGCTCGTCGAGCGGCTTGCCTTGAGCGATGCTGGCGACATCGTGGGCCGTCAACGGCGGCGTCAGGTACGCACCGGTCGCGCCGTCGACGCCGTTAAAGATCAGGGGCATCGCGGCAGTATCCGCGCTCATGGGCGCTCGCTCCTCCGTGACACGCCGGCCGCGCGTCGGACCCGTCCCCGAGGTCGGGTGGGAGCGGATCCAAGAAGCCCGAGGCCACCGGCAGAGTCATCCCCACCCCCAAGGATCCACGACCCATCCCGGATCCGGGCATCGCCACGGCTCGCGGTGCGGCTGGAACCACCGCTTACCGCGGACCTGGAGCTGCCCACCGGCGTCGCGTCGGTAGGCACCGGCGAGCCGGCGCCGTCCTGCGGCGCGGCGTCGGGGATCTGAATCGCGGTGAGGAGGTCCTCGACCAGGGCGATCTGGCGCTGGTACTCCCGCGGCGGGACCGAGAAGTAGATCTCGAGCACCGCCTCGCCCTGAACAAGGGTGCGGCACTCAAGGTAGCTCTGCCACGGCACGATCCCCCCGTCCTCGAAGGTGTAGGCGTAGACCGAGGAGGCCCGCGTCTCGTCACCCGACGCCGCCTCCACCGCGTCCACGTTGGCGACCCCCGCCGCGGCATGAAGGCGGTCCACTAGACCCGCTAGACACGCTTCGGCGTTGCCCTCGTAAGCCTCGTAAGCCGTGAAACTGACGGTGTTGCCCTGCGCGTTGCCGAGCTGCAGCCTCTCGATGGCCCCATCCGACGGCATGCCGAACACCGCCCAGACCGTCTCGTCCCAGGCGATGCTCCAGCCGAAGGTCGGGCTGGTGTAGGTGCCGTCCTCGCCCGCTGTCCCGGCGTCGCTGGTGGCCGATCCCGAGGCCGGCGTCGCGGCCGCGACCGATGTGTCGGTGCCTGGGGACGAGGCGGGGGGCGCATTCAACCCGTAGGCGTCGTCTCCCTTTTCGGTCGTCGCGAACTGGAGGTACTCGGTGCGGAGACCTTGGAGGGTTGCCGGGTCGAAGGGGTTCTGCTGCGACCGCAGGGCGACGAGCCATCCCTCCCGCGTGCGAATCTGACGCTCGTCAAGTCCGAACTCCCAAAGTTCGAACTTCCTGGCCCACGCGACGAAGCGCTCGAAGTCCTCGATCGCGCCCGCGGTGTCGCCCGTCAACGCCCGCGCCAGTCCCCGGCTGTCGTGGGGGTTCCCGTCCTCGGGTGCCAGTTCGATGGCGCGGTCGCAGGCGGGCAACACGACCTCTGCGAAGCCGTCGAGGCTCCCCTGCCAGCAGATCTCATTGTTGACGTTGGAGTCGTTCGTCCTGCGCGCCAACCGGACGGCCTCCTCGAAGGTGGCTTTCGCCAGGTCCGTCTCCCCGGCCAGGGCATACCAGTCGGCGTCGGCGAGGACCCCGTGCGGGCAGGTCGCCCGTTTCGGCTCGTCCCCGAAGTACTGCTTCCACTCCTCGTCGCTGAGGTTGCGGCCGGCGATGGTGCACGCGCGGGCCCGCAACAGCTCGAAGTCCAGATTCCACACCACCAGATTGTTGTCCGGTTCGCCGGCCGCCGCGAGCGTCTTGCCTTCCCGCCCGAACGCCAAGTCGTAGACCGATCCCATGTAGGCGTCGAGGGGCGGGGTGAGCGGCTGACCGGTGGCCACGTCCCAGAGGATGATCGCGCCGTCGGCGTCTCCGGAGGCGAGCGTGCGGCCGTCCGGGCTGAAGGCCACGGCGAACACGTGAGCTCGGTGCTCGGTGAGGGGTGGACCGAGCAGTCGACCCGTGGCGACCTCCCACAGGCCGACGGTGAGGTCCCCGCTGCTGGAGGCGAGCGTCTTCCCATCCGGGCTGAAGGCCAGGCTGTAGACCTCCCGTTGATGGCCGGTGGGTTGCCCATCGCGCATCTGGCCGGTGGCGACATCCCAGAGGACCACCGCGCCGTCCTCGCCGGCGGAGGCGAGCGTGCGACCGTCCGGGCTGAAGGCGACGCTGTAGACGGCGCCGTTGTGGGCGGGAATCTCGCCTTTGCGGGCGCCGGTGACGGGATCCCAGAGAACGATCATGCCGTCGTCCCCGGCCGAGGCGAGCGTCGTCCCATCTCGGTCGAACGCCACATTCCAGACCGCGCCCGCCAGGTCGGTCAGGGGTTCGCGGCGTGGGGTCCCGTCAGCGACGGTCCAGAGCCGAATCTCGCCCTCGGTGCAGACGGCGGTCTCCTCTTCCACTTCGGCGCAGCCGCTCGAAGCGAGCGTTGTGCCGTCCGGACTGAACGCGAGGCCTCGGACCCAATCGGTGTGGCCGGTGAAGGGGTCCCGGTGCTCGCCGGTGACGGTATCCCAGAGGACCACGGTGTCCCAGAGGACGACGGTGGTGTCACCACCGCCCCCGGCGAGCGTCACGCCGTCCGGGGCGAAGGCGACGCTGTTGACCCACTCGGTGTGACCGGGCAGGATCCCAGCGAGCGGTTGGGCGGCATCGACCCTCCACAGGACGACCGTGCCGTCGGCGCCGCCCGAGACCAGTGTTCCGTCGACCGGATTGGCGGCCAAGCTATAGACGGCGTCGATGTGGCCGGTCAGGGTCGCTTCCCGCCGCTCGCGCGTTTCGACATCCCACAGCAGGATGCTCTTGTCGGTGCCCCCGGAGGCGAGCGTCGCACCGTCAGGGGTGAAGGCCAGTCCGAACACGCTGCTGGTGTGGCCGACGAGGGGCTCCCCGTCGCGCTCGCGCTTGTCGACGTCCCAGAGGATGACCGCCCCGTCGACGCCGCCGGAGGCGAGCTTCTTTCCGTTCGGACTGAAGGCCAAGGAGAGGGCCTCGCCGGCATGAGCGGCGAGGGGTGGGGCGAGCGCCTCGCCGGTGGCAGCATTCCAGAGGACGACCGTGCCGTCCTGGCCGGCCGAAGCCAGCGTCCGGTCGTCCCGAAAGACCACCCTGGTCACGCCCCCCTCATGGCCGACGAGTGGATCGTCCTTGGGTTCCCGCGTGGCAACGTCCCACAGGCGCACGCTGCCGTCTCGGCCCGCGGAGGCAAGCGTCCGGCCGTTCGGGGCGAAGGCGACGGTCCAGACCTCGTCAGTGTGACCGAAGAGGCGCTCGCCTAGGCGCTGGCCGGTGGCGACGTCCCAGAAGGCGATCGCACGGTCGGCGCCGCCGGAGGCGAGTGTTCGGCCGTCCGGGGCGAAGGCGACGCCGTTGACCCCACCCAGGTGGGCGGCCAGGGGCGCAGCGAGCGGGTGTCCGGTCTCGGCGTCTCTGAGGTTGATGGTGCCGTCGAGGCTCGCCGTCGCCAGCGTCTGGCCGTCTGGACTGAAGGCCACGCTTCGCACCCAGTCGGTGTGGCCGTGGTAGAACGCGAGGAGGTGCGGAGTGGACGCCAGCCCGGCGAGCACGCTCCCTCGGGCCACCGCGGTGTCGTCGAAGCGGCCTGCCTCAAATCCGAGTAACAGGGCGAGGTCGAGGGCGTCGTCCTGGTGGTTGAGGGCCTGCGCCACCAGTTCCCGGGAGCGGGCTTGGCGGCGGGCCGCGTCGGCCGCGGTCGCCTCAAATGCCGCACGCTGCCCTTCCGCTTCCGCCATTCTCGCTTGGGCAGCGGCGAAAGCCTCCTGGGCCTCAGCCGTGCCGCGCGCCGCCTCCGCGTCGACGCGTGCCGCCTCGGCCGTACGGGCCTGATCCTCGGCGCGCCGACCTTCCGCTTCCGCCATGCTCGCCTGCGCGGCGGCGAAGGCCTCCTGAGCCTCGGCCGTGCCACGCGCCACCTCTGCCTCACCGAGCGCCACTCTGGCCTGGTCGCGCTGGTCCACCGCCCAGACCGACAGCCCGGACAAGAGCAGGATGACGGCGACGCCCGCCGCGAGGAGGCTCCAAACGGCCTGCCGCTTCCGGCGGGCGGTGTGCCAGGCGCGGCGAGAGGCGTTGAGGAACTCGCGATCGGCCGCGGCCAGCTGGTCGGGATTGGCGTTGGCCCACTGCTATGCCTCGTTGAGCACCACGCCGGTCAGGAGCAGGTCGGTCGGCCGGTCGTGGTCAACCCACAGCTCGGCTTCGCGCTGCAGCACGCTCAGGTTGGCCTGGAACCAGGCGGCGTTGTCGGTCCGGACCGGCTCGATCAGGCGGTCGTGGGCGAGCTCGAACCAGATGACGCCCCGCCGCTTCTCGGCTCGCACCAGGTGCGCGTCGACGAGGGCGCCGATGACCCGGTTGTCCAATCCATGGCTCTCACCGGCTTCGTGCAGCACCTGGCCGCGAATCCCCTGCTTGGTGATCAGGTGGTCGCCGAACCATTCCCGGATCGCACGTTCGCTCGCCCCGGTTTCGGCCGCGATGGCCTTCACCCGCTCGGCGTAGTAGCCGGCGAGCGCGCCGTCAATGTCCCCCGCGTCCTCCACATCCGCCGGCACGATCTCCCGAGCGCCGTTGAGCTTCTCCCACAAACGCAGACAGACCACCTGGAGCTGGACCGGCTCGACGTACTGGCCGGGCTGCTCCACCATGCCGCCGTCCTGCTGCATCCGCACCCGGCTCAGGTCGGCCACCAGCTTCGTCGCCGCCGCGTCGGTGAAGTCAATCCCCGCCCGGCGCGCCGGCTCCTGGATCGCGACGGCGGCGGCCTCAGCCTCCAACAAGTCGAGGCGGAAGGTGGTGCCGCCCCGAGTCGGAATCGGGCGTAGGTAGGGATCGAGGCCGGCCACGTAGTCCTCACGCAGGGAGAACAGCGCCCAGCGATGGCGTTTCCGGAGGGCGGCGCCGACTTGAGCGAAGAAGGCTTCCTTGACCGGTCGATCGGTGGGATCGACCGTTAAGATCTCCTCGAACTGGTCGAAGATCAGGACGACCGGCGCTGGCTCGGCCCCCTCGTGCGTCGTGCGCTGGTCCAACCGGTCCAGGTAGTCCGCCAGCCCCATGCCGGCCAACTCGGCGGCCGGCACGCGTTGCTCGACGGGCAGCGACTCTTCCAGGGACAGGAGCGCGCTATACACGTACCGGTTGGGCGGCGAACCATCGTTCGCCGCCGTCAGGTCGGGGTGCAGGTTGACCCGCATCACGGGCAAGACGCGAAACTCCTCGCGCTCCAGCGCGGGGATCAGCGCGGCCTGCACGAGGGAAGTCTTGCCGGCGCCGGACGGGGAGTACAGGAGGACTATCCGCTGGGCGATTAGCACGTTGAGGAGGTCCATCACCTCCCGTTCGCGGCCGTAGAGCGCTTCCCCGGTGCGGAAGGCACGCGGACCAACGTAGGGGTTGGGACGCGCAGTCGGTGGGGCGGTCACGGCTATCCCCCCTGCAGCACCTGTTGCTGCAGCTCCTCGACGAAGTCTTCGGCGCTGCCCCAGAAGATGCTGATCTTGTCATCCTTGAAGTAGGTCTCCAGGTAGGTGCGCGCGCCGTCCACTTCGAGGATGCGCCCCTCCTCCGGATTGAGCTGAACCCCGACGTGGGAATACCGGCTCTTCGCGGCACCTCCCTCCTGATTGGCGATGCCGCGGAAGAGCACCCGAAAGTTCCAGTCATCCATCTGGAAGCCGATGAAGAGCAAGGCGTTGGCGGCCATGGCCTTGAGCACCGCCGGCGGGATCAAATCCTGGTTCTGCGTGACGCCGATCAGGTAGTCGAAGTAGTCGTCCTCAGTCAGGACCAGCGTCTCCGGGTAGCGGAACGTGCCGAAGAGGTGGTAGACGAGGGGGCGCTCGGGCGAGGGCTGGTACGCGTTGGTGCGGTCGTCGTAGATGGACGGCGGCCAATCGATCTCCTTGTTCCAGGCGAACAGCTCCTCCTGGGGCTCCTTGCCGGCCGCCCGCAACGCCTCCGTCAGCAGGTTGTCCGGGTTGGTCGTGACGTAGATCGGGAACGGCAGCTCCGCCAGCACGCGATGCGGCTCGGTGCGCAACCGGTCTCGCCGCTCCGCGCCCACCGTCGCCACCAACTCGTCCAAAGACGCGTGGCTCAGGCGGTCCGATGGATCGCGACCGCAGCGCCGCAGCAGCTCCTGGCGCAGGTGCTCCACCAGCTCGTCCCGCGGAAACATCTGGGCCTGGTTGACGGCGAGGTACTGCGCGACCTGGGGCAGATCCTCCCGGTCCTGGGGCGCCATGGGGAAGTGGTAGGTCTCGGCCCAGCGCTGGGCGATCTCCCGCCGGGAGCCGAGCAACGATTCGGTCAGGCCGGGCCCGAGGATCGGGGTGCAGCGCCCCTGGCGGATGGCGCTGAGCAAGGCCGGCCACTTCGGAAACTTCGGCCCCCCGACCTGGTCAGGCGCGAAGCCGGGCACGTACCAGATGCGCCCACTTTTCAGCCGCATGAACAGGACCGGCATCCAGGCGTCAGGCCGCTCGCGCACGGCGCCGCGGGCGACCGCCATCGCATGGTCGATCTGCCCGGTCCGCTGCAACTCGGCAAAGAACGCCGGCATGAAGGCCGCCATCGTCTGCATCGTGACGTTACCCTGCATCGCCAGCACCGCCGGGATGCCGACTTCGGCCAGGCGTGGCCCCAGGGCCGCCAGCACGCCGCCGTCGTCGCCGCGGCCCGCGGTGTCACCGGCACTCTGACAGGAGACGAGCACCACCAGCCGCGGCTGCTGCTCCAGCTCGCGCAGCCGGGTAACGAGCCCGCGCCCCGCCACCCGGGCCACGCCGCCCGTCTCGTCCTCCAGCCAGAGCCACGGCTCGCCCCGGATCACCGCGCCGTGACAGACGAGGTAGAGGACGTCGTAGCCGTCCCGCAGGTGGTCCACCAGGTTGTTGACCGTCGCGCTGCCGCCGGAGGCCAGCGCGGTGAGGGGGATGTCACGCAATCCGACCCGCGCGCGCTCCAGCTCGCACGGCACGTCGATCGGTGCCAGATGGCGCCCATCCGGCTGGTAGTCGGCCACGTTCGTCGGGTTGGCGATCGCGACCAGGGCCCGAAGATCCCCCTTCGGGCGGAGTCGCACGCGTCGCCAGTCCTGGCTGCTCAGATAGCGGGAGAAGAGGACACGCTCGTTGGTGAGGAGCGAGGCGCCATCGCCGGGATGATCGGGGTCGGGCAGCGTCTCCCAGAGCAGACCGTGCAGCTCCGGCGCGCTCGGGCCGACGAAGAGCCGGAGGCGCAGGGGCACGTCCAGGGCCCGCGCGTTGCCGAAGGCTTCCCGGATCTCCTCGTCGGCGAACAGGCTCTCGCCCAGCAGTCGACCGTGGCCGGTGACATCCCCGTCGCGCGCGAGCCGGCGAAGCGTCTCCAGGTCGAGGGGCACCCCCGTCTGCACCAGTTGGACGTCGGCGTCGCTCTCCGGTTGACTGAAGCGCAACTCAACCGCGTAGCTGTCGGCATTCCAGCGGTGGAGACCAAGCTCCAAATCGGCGTAAGCCATCATCGGCGAGCCCTCTGCCGAATGAATTGGCGCGGTGAAGCTATCCTATCACGCGATTGCGCGAATCGACCTCGGCTGTGCTCACCGGGTGCTAGGCGCCGTCCGAGACGTCGGCACCGGCGGCATCGCCGTGCTCCACCCGAGCGCCGGCCAAGCCCGCGGCGGGGGCGCGGTCACCAAGCCCCCGCCGCGCGGCCGACGCGCGTGCCGGTCAGCGGCCACCGTCTCGGCACCATCATGCGCCGGCGCGCCGATCCGCGCATCGGAGGAAGTACGGATTCGCTCAGCATTGGGGGAACGAAGACCTACGTACTTCGCGCATCGACCGGGGAGGGTCGGCTCGTGTTGGGGCAAGACCGCCCCCTCCATATTGCGCTTGGCCAGCGCCTCCGTCTCCGATTCCGGGCGCACCGCCGTCGGCACCGGCTCCGGTTCGCCAACGGCCAGGACCTCGGCGATGTGGCACGTCGGGCGATCGGGGAAGTGCTGGAGCTCCTGCCGGTCAGGAGACGCGCGCTACCAGCCGTTACCACAATCCCATGGCGAAGTACACTCCTTGGTATACCAAAGGGTGGAGCAGAGGGGGTGCCGTGGCAACGACGACCGTCAAGATCCCTACCGAGGCCCACGCCATGCTGGCCGAGCTGGCCGCGGCTCAGAAGCGCCCGATGAGCGCCCTGCTCGCCGATTTGATCGAGCGGGAGCGCCGGCGGGTGTTCCTCGAGGGGCTGAATGCCGACTTTGCGCGGCTCCGGGCGGACCCAGCAGCCTGGACCGACTACCAAGCCGAGGTCACGAGCATGGAGGGCACCATGATGGACGGCCTGGAGGACGATCCGTGGGTCGAGTGAGACCGCCCCTCGTCCGCGGTGATGTCTGGGACGCCGACTTCTATCCCGTCCGGGGACGAGAACAGGCCGGCCGACGGCCGGCCGTCGTCCTCTCCGCCGACATCATGAACCGGGGACCGAGCGAGCTGATCTACGCAGTCCCGGTCACCAGCCGCGAGCGCCGGGTGCGTTCCCATGTTCGCGTGGAGCCGCCGGAGGGCGGGCTGACCGTCCCCTCATTCGTGATGTGCGAGCAACTGCGCGTGTTCGCGGTCCAGCGGCTCCTCCGCCGACGGGGTGCCATCAGCGCCCAGACGCTTGATGAGATCGCATACCGGCTGCGGATCTTGCTGGATTTGTGAGCGCCGTCGGGGCGAGATGCGAGCAACCTCAGGCCCCGGACGGTTGCGTGGGAAGCCGCGGCTCAGCCGTGGCCCCCGCCGGGCGTGGACCCGCCTGTCATCGCCGCCTGCCGCACGGCTTCGTGCAACTGATCCCAACGCAGCGGGTCGGGCGCCTGCTTCAGCACGAAGCTCAGCCCGACTGACCTGCCGGCGTGCCGCTTGACGACCGCTCCCGGTATCACGCGGAACTCCCATTGGTTGAGGTCGAAGGCATCGTAACGCTGGCAGTCTCGACACGTCTGAATAGCGAAGACGAAGACATCGGCTCGTACGTCGGGAACGGCGCCGCGCGCGCCCGTCTCCTCTGACCATGCCCGTGCCGACAGCCGTCCGAATGAGAGGGTTGACAATCGGCGTTGCCGCCAACTCTGGCAGTACCTGGAGGACTTAACCTCGATCTTGATCCCTTCGGCAGAGGTGACGTCGAAGTCGGCCCACTCGACGCGGAGCGGACTGGGGTCACCGACCGCCTTCGCGACGAGGAACTCAGCCAGCAGCGATCGGGTGGTGTTCATCCGGAGATCGCTGAGCGTCCAGCGCCAGAAGTCCATGACCGTGGTACCGACCCCGATGAACTCCTCGGATCCATCCAGCGGACCGACGAGCGTGGGCTCGATCCACTCCAGGATTGCTGATCCAGCCATCGCCGCCTCCGCGGCCCCACCCCCTGGACACCTAAAACGGAGCGCTAGACCGCGCCCTCCATGTTGCGCTTGGCCTGCGCCTCGGTCTCCGATTCCGGGCTCACCGCCGCTGGCACCGGCTCCGGTGCTCGAGCGGTCCAGGTATGCCCCGGGGCGACGCGACCCGCCAGGATCTCCACGATGTGGCGCGTCGAGCGGTCGGTGAAGTGCTCGATCTGTTGCCGGCAGGAGACGCCGGCGACGCTGATGACCGTCTCCTTGGCCGCGGCGTTGACGGCCGGGAAGAGGCGCTCCTCCCCGATCGCGCGCGAGACGTCGTAGTGCTCGGCCTCGTACCCGAAGGAGCCGGCCATGCCGCAGCACCCGGCACCGCTCTCGGTCGGTCGGCAGCCGGCGGCGCGCAGGATCGCCAGCGACGGTCCTACCCCGATCAGCGCCTTCTGATGGCAATGGCCGTGGAAGAGGACCTGTGGCCCCGGCCCGCGCTTCCAGGCGATGCCGAGATCCTCGGCGGCGTGGAGCTTGGCCAGGAACTCGTCGAGCATGAAGGCTTGCTCCGCGACCGTCGTGACGTCGGCGTTGCGCGGCAGCAGGTCGGCGTACTCGTCGCGCAGTGTCAGGATGCAACTCGGCTCCGTGCCGACGATCGGGATGCCGCGCTTCGCGTACGGCGCCAGCAACGCCACGTTCTTTTTCGCCACCTTGCGCGCGTCGCCAATCAAACCCTTGGAGAGCATCGGCCGGCCGCAGCAAGCCCGGCGCTCCTCGACGATCACCTCGAATCCGGCCGCTTCCAGCAGCTTCACCGCCGCCAGCCCGATTCGCGGGTAGTTGTAGGTCGTGACGGTGTCGTGGAAATAGACCACCTGCCCGCGCGTCGGCCGCCCCGCCGGCTGGTGACGCCGGTGGGTGCGCCAGCGCTGGACGAAGGTCCGCCGCGCGAACGGCGAGAGGCGGCGCTCCGGGTGGACACCGAGGGCGCGCAGCACCGGTTTGGCGAGCGGCGTCCGCAGCCCGAGGTTAGCGGTCAGCGGCAGCTTCGAGGACAGCTTCGAGACGGTGTGGATGTGGCCGAAGACGCGCGCGCGCAAGGGCGTGCCGTTGGCGGCGTGGTAATGGGCGAGGTGCTCTGCTTTGATCTTCGCCATGTCGACGCTGGACGGGCACTCCGTCTTGCACGCCTTGCACGAGATGCACAGGTCGAGGACGTCGTAGGTGGCGCGTGAGGTGAAGTCGCTCCGGTCGAGCGCCTGGCCGGCCAGCGCGTTGCGCAGCGCGTTGGCGCGGCCGCGGGTGGTGTCCTGCTCGTCCTTGGTCGCCATGTAGGACGGACACATCGTCCCGGCCTTCAGCTTGCGGCAGACCCCGGCGCCGTTGCACATCTCGACCGCCCGCATGAAGCCCCCCTCGCGCGAGAAGTCGAGGTGAGTCTTCAGCTCCTTCGGCGCGTAGGCAGGGCCATAGCGAAGGTGCTCGGTCATCGGCGGGGCGTCGACCACCTTGCCGGGGTTCATCTTGCCCTGCGGGTCGAAGATCGCCTTGAATTCGCGCATCGCCCCGTAGAGATCGGGGCCGAAGATCGTCGGGTTCAGCTCCGACCGCTGCAGGCCATCACCGTGCTCACCGCTCATCACCCCGCCGAAGCGGCGCGCAAGGTCGGCGGCGGCGTGGGCCAGGTCGTTCATCGCCGAGATGCCCTGTACCGTCTTGAGGTTCAGGAGCGGCCGGATGTGGAGGCAGCCGGCGGAGGCGTGCGCGTAGTAGGCCGCAGTCGTGCCATGCGCCTTGACCAGCGCCTCGACCGCACCGACGTACTCCGCCAGGTGCCCCACCGGGACCGACACGTCCTCGATCACCGGCACCGGCTTGGCATCGCCCCGCACGCTCATCAGCAGGCCGAGCCCCGCCTTGCGCACCGACCAGACGTCGGCCTGACGGGCGGCGTCGAGCACCCGCTGCGGATCGGCACTCAAACCCACCCGCTTGGCCGCTAGGTGGGCTTGCAGCCGGGCGCACTTCTGCTCCAGCTCGCGCTCGGTCTCGCCGTAGAACTCGACGGCGAGGACCGCTGCCGGGTCGCCCTCAATGAAGGCGATCTGGCGGGCGTAGCCCGGCTGCGAGCGCGTCAGGTTGACGAGCATCCGATCCATCAGCTCGATCGCCGACGGCTCCATCTCCAGGATCGTCGGCGTGGCGGCCATGGCGGCGACGAGGTCGTCGAACTGGAGGAGGACCAGCCCGGTGCGGGTGGGCGTCGGCACCAGGTCGAGCGTGACTTGAAGAGTCGTCGTCAGCGTCCCCTCGGAGGCGGCGAGGAGCCGCGCCGGGTTGAACGCTTCGTCCGGCTTGAGGAACTGGTCGAGCCCGTAGCCGGTGGCACGGCGCCAGTGAGGCGGGAAGTCGCGCGCGATCAGGTCGCAGTGCCGCTCCCGGAAGTCAAGCAGTTGGGCGAAGAGCCGCCCGGTCGGGTCGTCGAGCGCGGCGCGGCCGGCGAGCGCAGCCGGCGTCGCCGGCCCAAGCTCGATGGTGCCGCCGTCGTACGGGGCGATCCGGGCGGAGCGGACGTGATCGCTCGTCATCCCGTAGAGGATGGAGTGGGCACCGGCCGAGTTGTTGCCGATCACCCCGCCGACGGTGGCGCGGTTGCCGGACGAAGGATCGGGGCCGAACATCAGCCCACTCGGCTTGAGGTGCTTGTTGAGCAGGTCGAGGTTGATCCCCGGCTCGACGGTGACGGTCCGCGTCGCGGCGTCGACATCGAGCACCCGCGTCAGGTACTTGGAAAAGTCGATCACCAGCGCGGCGCCGACCGCCTGCCCGGCAAGCGAGGAACCGCCGCCGCGGGGCAGGAGCGGCACGCCGTGCGAGCAGGCCAATTCGATCGTCGCCAGGACGTCGTCGACCGTCCGCGGCAGCACCACGCCGATCGGCTCGATCTGGTAGTTCGAGGCGTCGGTCGCGTAGAGCATGCGCGCGACGCGGTCGAAGCGGACCTCGCCGGTCAGCCGTGCCGCGAGCTCCGTTTCCAGCACGCGTGCCGTCTCGACGGCCGCGCGGTCGGCGCGGCCATCGGTCCCGCCGCGGGAACCGGGAGGGGTGGTCTTCGCGGGCGCCGAGCGCAGCGTGGCGGCCATGGGGAGACGTTCTCCTCGGGCGATGGGGACCGGCGCGCTGCGGTGGCGAAGCCGGCCCGGGGAGATGTTGGGCTAGCGCCGAGTGTAGCACCGCCGGGCGCCGGCGGGATGGCGGTGCTCGCTCTCAAGCCCGTGAACGATTTCACTAATGAAAAGTGCGATCGATTAGGGAGCGAAGATCGTGTTGCGAATTGGCCCGTATGGTTCTATCCTATGGGCCTCGCGCGATCCATTGCGGCGGGCGGAGAATGGGAGGAGCGCCATGGCCGATGTCGAGCGCCCCAGCACGTTGGAAGCGGCGGAGATCCTCAGCCCAACGGTTCAGCGGATCATCGCGCATCTCTGCCAGGGGCCGTGCCACGCCTACGGCGTCGTACTGGAGTGGTGCGAGACCCGGGGCGACTGCTGCTACGCGATCTCGTGCCCCGGCTGCGACGAGCAGTTCGTCGTCGACGAGGACGAACTCAGCGAGTTGCGCCGCTGGACCGACGCCGAGGGCCACGCCCTCGTCTGCGGCGTCAACTGGGAGTGACCCCCATCCGGACCCAGACGTAACGGTGCTCCGCTCGCCCGAGTGGCGAGCGGATGCGCAAAGCTGCTAACCGCGTCCTCCGGGACGTCACGCCACCAGTGTCCCCGCCTCGTAGCGCGGACCGGGTGATCCGGCCCGCAGATCCCGTTTGCTCCAGGCGCCCGTCGAGGTCAGCGACCGGAGCTGCGACGAGAACGCCCACCGAGCAGAGGGCGACAGGCGTACGGCCGAGGCGGATTGCCTGCATCAGCTCGGTCCGACTCGGGCCGCCCGACGACGTGTCTCCCCTCACGCTCCCTTGATGGACTCCCGCGCATCGAAAACCGAGAACAAGACCCACTGGACAGCCTCTGGTACGCACCCCCGACAAAGCGGGGTGTCAGTTGAACGAGGCAGGGGGCTCGGTGACGAAGTCGCCCGCCTGCTCTATGGTCTCGATGGGCACAGCGGAGTGGGGGCGGGCCGACGCACCGGAGGCGCCGGCCTCGAGCACCGCCTTCCCCACGCTCCCCAAGACCTCGCGGCCGCCCGAGGTGAGCGGACACGGCGATACCGTGGACGTCCTGTGTGGAGTGCCTCGGATCGCTCCTAGGTGGTCTGCTGGACGACCTGACGCAACTCCTCGATCCGGCTGGCGTAGTCGTTCTCGGTGATCGCCCGCACGTCCCAACTCATCAGGTCCATGTAGGGCTGGAGAAAGGCGGTCAGGTCGCGCGGGTCACCGACCTCGACGAGCAGGAACCCGGCGCCGCCACCGGCGAGGTTGTACCAGCCTCGGATCCGCTCCGGGTGGTTCTCGCCGGCGTCGTGCTGCTGCACGAGCCGCTGGGCCACCTGGGCGCGGGTCGTCCCCGGGTACCACGTAAAGGCGCAGTAGAACAACATCGTGACCTCCTCTGCGATGGTTTTGACGGCGGGCCCGCCTTGCCCCGTGCTGCAGTCCCGGCTCGCAGAATCGACGCCACGGTCGAAATCGCCGGCACTGCGCGGCCGTTGGGGGATCGCACGGGAGCCGGCGGATCGGGGAAAGCCCCCGCAGCGAGGGGGACGCCGCACCGCGATCGCGTGCGGCATCTGGTCGTGGGTCACGTGGGCGAGGACGTCCACCATGGCGGGAGATGCCACGATGCGGCTCAGAGCGATGGGCATCGCCACGAGCGCACCGGCGATACGGTCCGCCGCAAGGCCACGGTCATTTTCTCGGGCTCGGCTTCACGACGTGCGAGGGGCTCTGCCCGGACGACCAGACGACGCGACCGTTCGTGTCAAGCCACCGGTAGTCGGTCGGAGTGCCACGGAAGCCATCGAGGCGAACGGCAACCCCGGGAGGCGCGACCGGATACCGCCGCCATGCCGCGCCGACCCGAACCTCCAGCGCGACGATGCTTGGCGCGTTGACTTGGCCAAAAAGCTCGGTGGCCTTGTCGCATGCCTCGCCCATGATGCCGGTGCACCGCGCCACGTGCAGGCTCGCCGGCGCGTCGGTCGGTCCCACGGCGTACCAGAAGCCGGAGAGCTGCCAGGCGGGCGTTGGCGGCCAGTCGATCGAGATCCAGCCCGGAATGAGATGGTCGAAGACGATCCTCCCGCCGGCGAACGGGCTGCCGCGGAAGAGGATGTGGGGAACTCCGTCCCAGACCTCGTAGGCCAGCAACTCGCCGTGGGTGATTGCCGCCGCGCGTCCGCGCTCGGGAGGCCGCCCGAGCGCATCGCGCACCCCCGCGAGCGCGACGCAGACGAGCACGAGCCCCACGACCACGACGCTCCCAACGGCCAACCGACGTGACGGCGGCCGCATTCGCTGCTCCCTCGTTTGCTACACTCCCGCCGGCTTCGTGCATCCCCCCTTAGAGGGATCGCTCCTTGGTCGGCTAGGCGCTGCGGTGGTGGCCGAGCAGGGGCGGGCACGTTCCGTGATGGGAGCGGTCCTGGTTGCCGTCGTTCCCCCGCCCCGGCCGGCACCTCGCCGTTGCCGCCCTCCCGCACCGCCGGACCTGGTTCCATCATTCCTTATGGACGGTCGGGTTGGCCCCCGGGTATCGGGGCGTCGCGCGCACGTCGGCCGTCGCCGGGTCGTCCCACGAGAGCGACACGCGCTTGGCGACGGGCGGGAGGCGATCACCCCATGGCCGAGGCACGGTTCGATGTCGACCTGACGGGACGGCTGGCAATCGTCACTGGCGCCAGCCGGGGGCGGGGAATCGGCGCGGCGATCTGCCGGGCGCTGGCAGCACAGGGGGCCGATGTCCTCTTCACCCACTGGCGCGCCTACGACCGGACCCAGCCCCACGGCGGGGACGAGGACGGCCCGGTGGCCCTGGAGGCGGAGCTCCGCGGGATCGGTGCGCGGGCGGTTGGGGTGGAAGCCGACCTGGCCCGCGCCGAGACGCCGGCTCGGGTACTCGACGCGGCGGAGCGGCTCGGTCCGCCCGTCATCCTCGTCAACAACGCGGCGCACTCGACCCAGGAGGGCTACGAGACGCTCGACGCCGCCAGCCTCGACGCCCACCATGCCGTCAATGTCCGGGCGACGGCGCTCCTGTCTGTCGAGTTCGCGCGCCGCGTCGCCGCGCGGCCCGGCGGGTCGAACGGCCGCGCTGGTCGCATCATCAACCTCTCCTCGGGGCAGGGGCAGGGCCCCATGCCCGGCGAGCTGGCCTACGTCGCCTCGAAGGGCGCCGTCGAGGCGCTCACCCGCTCGTTAGCGGCCGGCGTCGCGCCGCTCGGCATCACCGTCAACGCCATCAACCCCGGCCCCACCGACACCGGCTGGATGACCGACGAGCTCAAGGCCGCCCTCTTGCCGAGGATGGGCCTCGGCCGGCTCGGCCAACCCGAGGACGCCGCGCGCCTGGTCGTCTTCCTCGCCAGCGATGCCGGCGCCTGGATCACGGGGCAGGTCATCCACTCCGAGGGCGGGTTCCTTCGGGGTTAGGACGGGGGCCAGGCCGCCGGCGGTGGTCATTGGCGCCGCCGGCGGCCTGGTCCCCGTCCCCATCCTGAGGGCACACGCCGCGTCGGGCGCGGCGCTTCTTGCGCTTCTCTATCGCCGGGCCGATGGTTGGACCGGCGCAGGGCGCGCTTGTGGTGTAGTGTGAGCGTAGGTCCTGTCGTCCCTGGCTCGGACCGGCGACCGACATCGGAGCGGCGCCGAAGGCGGGAGCGTCGTTGCTGGAGTTCGTCCTCGTCGTCATCGTCCTGCTGATCGCCCTCGCCGTCCTCGGCGGGGTTGCCATCTCGATGGCACGCGCCGGGGAAGGCACGCCCCCCCTTCCGAAACTAGACCGGCTGCGCGCGGCGCTGCCGGTGCGCCTGGACCCCGCCGGCTCCCCGGCGCAGGCTGCTCCCGCGGGCGGGGTCACGGGTGGCGCCGGCGGGACGCGGGCCGTTGAAGTCGAGCTTCGCGGGCTGCGGGAGGACCATCGGGCGGCGGCGCAGGGCCTCGAGGCGGCCGTCGCGCGACTCGAAACCCGCGTGGAGCAGGCGCAGCGGCGCGCGGGCGCGGAATTCGAGTCGGCATTGATGGGGGCCCTCGACGGGCTCCGTCGTGACCTGGAGGCAACCCGGACGCGCCACGACGCCGCGCTGGAGCGGCTCCACGGGGAGCTGCACGGCGCGCTCAGCCGGCCGATGTCCGACGCGGGGCTGGCGCCGCAACGAGAGCGGCGGGCCGAGGCCACGGCCGAGCTCTACGGGCGGCTGGCGCGGTTCGAGGCGGCAATCGCCGCCGTCACCAACCCGGTTCTCCTCCCCGGGGAGCCGTACACCCCGCCGGCCGAGCTCCTGCCCGAGGCCCTCGCGTGGGAGCACTGGAAGGACGTCGGCGAGCGCGCGTTCGCCTTCGCCGAATACTTCAATGCCCACCGGATCGACCTCGCCGCGCCGGCCGCCCGCGACGCCGCTGCCTTCCTCACCGCGTTGCGGGAGCTGCTGACGCACGATCTCTACCCGAACCTGCGGCCAAACCCTTCGCCGGAGCAGCTTCAAACGGTGCGCACCGCGCTTGAGCGGCTCGCCCAGGATCTGCCGGTGCTGCGCGGGCGTCTGGAAGCGGACTACCGACGGCTGTTGCGTCCGGACGGAGGGGGAGCCTAGAACGGTCTCGTCGCATAGGCCGCGTCAGTGAGCCGGAAGACAATTCCCTGAGTTATCGCGCTTGTCGCTCAGGATGCTCCGCCCTCGGCCACGGCGCGGAGTGACGCCTGCTCGGCTCCGTATTCGCCATCTTCGACCGGTGGGGCATGACATTGGGGCAGCAACGCCGAACCGCCGGCCCCGAGCGCGGAGGGGATGGATCCCCACGCTCGCTGCCGGCGGTTCAGGTGGCCTCAGGAGGGAAAGCGCTGAGGTGTACGTACGATACTCGCTGCGGTGTCTCATTGTCAAGGCTTGAGCGCGCCGAGAGGTCAACATGGACGGCGCCCAAGTTGACGCACGCGAGGCGCGGTGGAGGGGTCACGGCGGGACGGGTCGGGCGGCAGCGGCGGTGGGTGCTGCCTATGTTGTCGCGGGAGACGACCGGCACGGCAGCGGACTCGACCTCTCACGCTGAGGACCGAGGCGGCGTCTTGGTACGGCGGGAGGCACGCGCCGGTGCCCCCTGAGGCCACCGGACGGCACGTGGGCGGTCCCCCGGTCACGGCCCCGGCCGGGCGGGGCGAAACGACGACCCGCGGCGTCGTGAACGTGCTAGGATTGCCATTTGGTGGGAGCCTCCTGCCGCCCGCCCTGTGGGGCGCCGGCCTCAACCCGCTCCCCCGAAGACCCTAAGCACGGAGGAGCCCATCCCATGAGCAGCGCGACCGCCACGGCCTACCCGATGCCGAAGCCGGAGGGGCTGGAGGGCGTCGTCGCGGCGTCCACCGCGCTGAGCCATGTGTTCGGCGAGGAAGGGCGCCTCGTCTACCGCGGATACGACATCCACGAGCTGGCCGGCAAGGCCTCCTTCGAGGAGGTCGCCCACCTCCTCTGGCTCGGCCATCTGCCGGACGGTCGGGAACTGGACGAGCTGCACCGCAAGCTCGGCGCGAACCGCGATCTGCCCGATGCGGTTTTCGCCGTCCTCCGGGCGCTGCCGGCCGACACCGCGCCGATGGACGCGCTGCGCACCGGCATCTCGGCCCTCGGCGCTGCCCACCGCGACCTCTTCGACGACACCCCCGATCTGGAGGAGGCGATCGCACTGGCCGCTCGGGTGCCGGCCATCCTCGCGGCCTTCTTCCGCCTCCGCCAGGGGCTGGATCCGGTGCCGCCGCGTCCCGACCTCAACACCGCCCAGAGCTACCTCTACCAGTTGTTCGGAACCGAGCCCGAGCCCCGCCACTGGCAGCCGCTGGAGGTCTACCTCGTGCTGCTGGCCGACCACGGAATGAACGCCTCGACCTTCACCGCCCGCGTCATCGCCTCGACCGCCTCTGATCTCTGCTCGGCGCTGACCGGCGCCGTCGGCGCCCTGAAGGGCCCGCTCCACGGCGGTGCCCCCTCCAAGGTGCTCGACATGCTCAACGAGATCGGCTCGGCCGAGAACGTCGAGGCCTGGCTGACCCACGCCCTGGACACCGGCCAGCGCCTGATGGGCTTCGGCCACCGCGTCTACAAGGCGGAAGACCCGCGCGCCGAGATCCTGCGCGGAATGGCGGAGCGTGCTAGCGACCCCGCCTTCTACGCGCTCTCCAAGACGACGGAGGAGCGGGCGCTGGCGCTGCTGGAAGAGCGCAAGCCGGGTCGCCGCCTCTATACCAACGTCGAGTTCTACTCGGCCGCGGTGCTCGCCGCCGTCGGCCTCCCGGGCGACATGTTCACTCCGACCTTCGCCGTCTCGCGCTCCGTCGGCTGGAGCGCCCACGTCCTGGAGCAGGTTGCCAACAACCGCCTGATCCGCCCCCAGTCCGAGTTCGTCGGCCCCACCGACCTCCATTTCGCCCCAATCGAGTCCCGGTAACCGGCGGACTCCGTCGGCGCTCGGACCGGTCGGAGGCGATTGGGAGGTCGCGGGGAACGCGCGGGAGCGTCGTCGGGCTGGCGCCAGGGGAGCGGATCGGCTGGGTCTCCGGTGTCCTAGGACCGCCCCTTCTTGTCCTTGCCCCGGTGATGCCAGGAGATGAACGTCTGCGGGGCGCCGAGCCCCGTGCCGGACGGGTCCGGGGCGGTGATCACGTCGAAGCCTCGCCGCCTGCCACCGCTCCGCCCACTTGCGGCGTCCGCCGGCAGCGCCCGCCGAGCCGCCTCGATCGTCGCAGCGGTGGTCACCGGATCGGCCACCTCGACAACCAGGCGGGCGTAAGGACCGCCGTCTAGGTCGATGATGACCGCCTTCTCCGGGTGGCGCACGCTCCAGAAGGCGCGTCCGCCCTTTCCGAAGTGGGTCCCGGCGGCGATCACTCCCGGCAGATACGTACCCGGCGCCCGCAGTCCCCTCGGCCGGCGGGCCACCGCCGGGTCGATCGTCACCCGGCGGACGTTGGCGAGCGGGACCTCGACGCGTCGCCGGAAGCTCCAAACCGGTTCCCAGCCCCGCAGGCGGACGGTCAGCGTGTCAGGCGCCAGCTCGATCTCGGCCATGATGCCAGCCCTCCTTTCGATGATCTGCGCCCACGACCGGTTGTTCTTCCCGGGCAGGAACGAAACGTACCGAACGACGGCCACGCGGTTGCCTCCATCCTGGTATGCCCGGGTGACGGCGTGCGGGCCGCGAGCGCGATGCTCACGGCACCTTCTGATCGCGGTCTCACCGGGCGTCGACCGCGGCAAGGAACGCCGCGAGTAGCCGGCCCAGCGCCTCCCCCGCCTCCCCGGCGAGCGGCGACGCGGGCTCGGCCGACGACGGGATCGTCGCCTTGCGGGCGCCGGGCAGCCACCCGACCAGACGCTCGCTCGTCACCCGAACTTCTGCCGAGGCCCCGTCGCCGTGGACGACCAAAGCGGGGAGCGTTACCCCCCGGACGTCGTCGGCCCCGACGGCGTAGGCGTCGAGCGCGGTGAGCAACCCGGCGAGGGCCCCGGCGTGGCGGCGGACGGCCGCCAACCGCGGTCGCGGTAGCCGCTCCCGCCAACCCAGCCCCCAGCGCGGGTCAAGGAACGCGCCCAGTGCCTTGTCGATCAATTCCTTGTACGAGGCGTCGGCGGCGGCGCGACTCGCCGCTCGGGCCTCCTCGCCGAGGGCCCGCGTGGCGGGGTCGCGGTCGCCTTTCAGCACGCCCGGCAGCATCGGCTCGACCAGGGTCAGCGAGCGGACGCGGTTTGGCGCTTCCCGCGCCAGCGCGAAGGCCGTCGCCCCGCCCAGCCCGTGCCCGACCAGGTGCGCCGCCTCGATGTCCTCGGCGTCCATCACGGCCAGGACGTCGGCCGCCAGATCCGGGACGGTGTAGCGGCGGGTGGCAAGGGCGGCGCTGGCGCCGTGCCCGCGCGCTTCCGGCACGATCGCCCGGTACCGCTCCACCTCGCCCTGGATCACCGCGTCGCGCAGCGAGGAGAGGGCGGCGCGGTCCGCGAGCAGGTCGTGGAGCAGCACGAGGGCCACGGCGTCGGGCGCCGCCGGTCCACCCGGGTCGTAGGCGAGCCGGGCACTACCTCGCAGCGCGAAGCGCGTCAGGCCGGGTCCGCGATGTCCGCTCGGGTGGACGGGGGTCGAGGGTGGTGGCGCCTCCATGACGTGAGGATAGCGCAACCCACCGGGCGCCTCCCGATTGACACGGTCCAGTCGCGCCCTGAATTGGTCCCGCAACCAGCCTCTCGCTGCCGTCCGAGACCCGTCCTTAGACCCACAGCGGCTTCGCGGGTTCAGCACCAGGGGTTCAGCCCCGCGCACCGCGCCGTTGCTTCCCGCTCCCCGGCGCCGTCCGGGCGCTCGCACCAACCCCGGCCCCCGCGCCGCCGGGGTTGACTGGCGGGCGGCGGCGCGCAGCACGATGGAGCGAGCGGCGCACAGTCCGGGCGAAGGCCCGCGAGCGCGCCGCCACCCGCCACCCGCCATCCGCAACCGACGGAAAGGGGCGTCCCGTGGGTTTGGAAGTCTTCGAGCGGGGCCGGCTACCGCGGTGGGCTCGCGTCCGCCAGCGGCTCGACGCCACCGACGTCGGCAACGTCGCTGCCGCGGTCGCCACCGAGTTTGGGCGGCCGGAGGTCGACGCCGCCATCCGCCCCGGCACTCGCGTTGCGCTCACGGCCGGCAGCCGCGGCATCGACAAGATCGACCAAGTCCTGCGCGCCGCGGTGGCCGAGGTCAAGCGCCGCGGCGGAGCGCCGTTCATCGTCCCCGCCATGGGGAGCCACGCCGGGGCCACCGCCGAGGGCCAGGCGGAATTAATCGCTCACTACGGCGTGACCGAGGCCGCCATGGGCTGCCCGATCCGCTCCAGTATGGAGACCGTCCACCTGGGTGAGGTGGAAGACGGCGTCCCCGTCTGGTTCGACCGCATCGCCTACGAGGAGGCCGACGCCGTCATCCCCGTCGGCCGGGTCAAGCCCCACACGGACTTCCGCGGCCCCGTCGAGTCGGGCCTCCTCAAGATGCTCGCTATCGGTCTCGGCAAGCAGAAGGGCGCCGAGTTCTTCCATGCCCAGGGCTTCGCCGAGTTCCACCATCTGATCCCAACAGTCGGTCGCTTCACCCTCGGCCGCGTCAACGTCCCCTTCGGCCTCGCCCTCGTCGAGAACGGCTACGGTCGCCTCAGCCTGGTCGAGGCCGTTCCGGCCGCGCGCATCTGGGACCGGGAGCAGGAACTGCTGCGCCTCGCGCGGGAGCGGATGGGCCGCCTTCCCGGCGAGCGGGTCGACGTCCTGATCCTCGACGCCATCGGCAAGGACGTCAGCGGCGCCGGCGCCGACCCCAACGTCGTCAATCGCGACTTCACCGGCCTCGTCGCCGGCGGCGAGATCCCGCTCAAACCGCGCGTCCAGCGCATCGTCGTCCGCGACCTCACGCCGGACACCGAAGGGAACGCGACCGGCCTCGGCCTCGGCGACGTCGTCCTGCGCCGGGCGGTAGCCAAGATTGACCCGGTGGCGACCTACATGAACGTGATCACCGCGAAGGCGCCGGAAGGCGCGCGCATCCCGCTCACGGTCGATACCGACCGCCAGGCGCTCTTCATCGCCATCGCGACCTGCCTGCGGACCGAGCCGGAAACGGCCCGCATCCTACGCATCCGGGACACCAAGCACCTCGAGGATCTCTGGGCGTCCGAGCCCCTCCTCCCGGAGCTGCTCGCCACCGGCCGCGTCGAACCGCTCGGCGCCCCTCAGGAGATCGCCTTCGACGCCGACGGCATGCTGGCCGAGTAGACGGTGGGTTAGGCAGAGCGGCGCGGTGGGCTCGACGCGCCCGCGCCGCCGCAGGCGATCGCTCCGGACGGCCGACGGCTGGACCTCCCGCCTCCGGACGCCCTCGTTCGTCTCTCCAGCGAGCGAGTTCGTGGCCGGCGCGCTGCTCTTCCCGAGCGTGGGGTGCTGGAAGATCACCGGGAAGGTCTGGAACGTCCGTCTCACGTTCATGGCGCTGGTGGAGAAGGTCGGCGAGGGACCGAACTGACGGCCGCCGAGGGTGTCCTGATGCTCCCCCCAACGCTCGCACCTCTGGCCTCGACCAGATCTGCCAACCCGTCGTCGCGACGGGCGTCTGGCTACTCGTCCTCCATCTCCAGCGCGCCCATCGCATCCCGCAGTTCGGTCAACGCCGGGTCGGCGATGGCGTCGGCGACGTCCGCGGCGAAGGAGTCCATCGGCCGCTCCGGGTTGGCAGCCAGGTACTCCCGGGACTGGAGGTAGCGCTCAAGCCGGTCGGCGCCCTTGACGAAGCGCGCCTCCGGCGTGACCACCGCCTCGGCCTCCTCCCACAGCGCGCGCAGCTCGCCCGCCAGGGGTGCGGGGAGGTCGGCCAGCAGGTCCGTCATCGCAGCGGCCTCGGCCGCGTGCTTGGCGGCGCTACGCGCCTCACTCCGGACGTGACGGCGATTGAGGAAGGCGCGGCGCGCCGTCGCGTCGGCCGCGTCCGGCACCTCCGCCGGATCGTAGGGCGTCGGGTCGCCGGCCAGCGCCTCGGCCAAGTCATGCACCAGCGCCAGCTTCAGCACCCGATCCCGGTCCAACCCCGCCCCTTCAGCCCCGTCCTCCAGCCCGGCGGCCAGCCAGGCGAGCAGCGCCGTGCGAAAGGCGTGGTCAGCCACCGACTCGGCCTCAGCGGCGGGCACCCCACAATGGAGCCAGCCAGCCCGCTTCAACGCCTTCAGACGCCCCACCCGGTGGACGAATCGCGCTAACCCTGCGGTCGCCCGGCGCACGGTCCGCCGCTCATGCTCGGGGCGACCACGGTCGCCATCGGTTCCCAGCCGCCTCGCCACCGGTTCGGTCGTCATGCACCCGTCCCGGTCGTCACCCGCGACCCCAGCTCGGCGCGGAGGAAGCCGAGAGTCCGCGCCCAGGCGTCCTGCGAGCCATCGTAATGCGGCGATTGGGGGTCGAAAGTGAGAAATCCATGCGGGTAGCCGGGGTAGATCACGAACTCGTGCCGCGCGTCGCCGGCCGCCAGCGCGGACCGATACGCCTCGACGTTCTCCATCCCGACCCCGGCATCCTGGTCTCCCCAAAACGCCAGGAGCGGCGAGCGCACCTCAGCCGCCTCGTCCAGCGGCACCAGCGGTGCTCGTCCGGTCGGGCGCGTCACCGGGAAGCCGTAGAAGGCGACGCTTGCCTCCGGTAGCGGATGCCGCGCCGCGGCGAGCATGACGAATGTTCCCCCCATGCAGAACCCGATGGTCCCGACCTTGGCGGTCGTCCGCTCGTGGCCGCGCAGCCAGTCGAGCGCCCCCGCGATGTCGGCAACGGCCCGCTCCTGGTCGAGTCGATCCCGCCGCGCCAGTGCCGCCACCCGTGTCTGCTCTGGCAGCGGTCCCTCTCGCACAAAGAGATCGGGCAACAGCGCCGCGAAGCCTTCTCCCGCCAGCCGCCGCGCCAGGTCTTGATAAAAGGCGTTGGCACCCCAGATGTCGTGGATGATCAGCACGGCGGGGACCGGCTTGGCCTCGTCCGGCCGGGCGAAGAAGGCCGGTAGCGCCCGGTCCGTCCCCGGCACCTCGACCTGCTCATCGACGACGCCGGCCCCGCCTCGCACCGGCGCGGGGCAGCCCTCGTGGCACATCTTCGGCTCCTTTCAGAGGATGCGAAACACAGGTCGCCCGCCGCCGTTCGACCCGGCGGCCCACGAGCGGTTCCCAAAGATGGCGTGGGAGCCTATGCGACGCCAGATACGATGGGGACCACTAGACCGCCGGGACTCATCGTCGTCAAACGCGGTCCGATCATCGTCGGCCCACGTCATCTTCCAGACCCCGGGATGCCCCGAACGCGCTTGATCCGGAGCCCCGTGCGCTCTTGCTCAATCCTCAGGTCATGAATTCGCTTGGCCACCACCGCCCTAAACGCCGCTCGCTGGGCCGGCGTCAGCCGAGGGTACTGCTCCAGCAAGATCGCTTCCTCGGCCTGCGTCGGCATCCGCGGGATGCCTGCCGCAAAGCGGCGCGAGACTCCTCGGTCGAGTCGTGGTGGATCAGCTGCTCCTCGACGTGAATCCGCCCGACCTCAACCTCACCGGTGATCCACTCCCGCGTCCAACATCAGGCCTTGGTTGAGTCGCTCTCCTCGGGCCGCACGAAGCCCTAGGAGGCGGCCAACTCCCATCAGGGGGCGTCGTCGAGGTCCGCCGGGCCCGTCGTCTCGTCGAGCTGCGTTGCCTGGACCGTGATGGGAGCCGTCTCCTCGCCTGCCGGCGGCGACGCCCACTTGGATTCCATTATCCCATGGCCCTACAGGCGAAGACCCAGCCTGTGGTCCGGCGCGGCATCAGCCCACCACGTCGTCAATGGCGCGGGCGGCGATCCCGGGCGGCAGGTCCTCGGCAACGCAGCGGTTGCGCAGGGTCGGCAGCCCCTCGATCAGGACCTCCACCTTATCCCCGACGGCCAAGCGCGGCGGGTGGGCCGGCGTCCCGGTCATGATCACGTCACCGGGCAGAAGCGTCATCACCCGGCTGGCGAAGGCGATGAGGGTCGGCACGTCGAAGAGGAGGTGACGCGTGCGGGAATCCTGGATCGTCTCGCCGTTGACACGACCGGCGATCGCGAGGTCGTCGGCCCGCAGCCCTGTGACGATCGGTCCGAGCGGGCAGAAGGTGTCGAACCCTTTGGCCCGCATCCATTGGTTGTCCTTGAATTGATAGTCGCGGGCCGACACGTCGTTCGAGCAGGCCAGGCCGAGAACGTGGTCGTAGGCGTCCTCTCGCCGCACGTAGGGCGCGGTTCGCCCGATCACCACCGCTAGTTCCGCCTCCGCCTCGACCTGCTCCGCCCCCCGCGGCAACACGATGTCGGCTCCGTGCCCGACCAGCGACGAGGGCGGCTTGAGAAAGAGGATCGGCGTTTCAGGCGCCTGGAACCCGGCCGCGTCCTGCGTGATGTGGTCCAGGTAGTTCAAGCCGACCGCGACGATCTTGCTCGGCGTCACCGGCGCCAGCAGCTCGACCTCCTCCAGCCCGCCGACCGCCGCGCCGGGCGTCGCTCCACCGGGAGCGAGGACGTCCCCCTCGACGGCGTGGACGGCGCCGTCGTGAACCAGCCCGAAGGCGGCCTCGCCGCCGCTGCCCGGCCGGTAGCGCACGATCGTCTGCTGGCGGTCCTGGTTCGTGATCGAGCTCACCCACGTTCCCTCTCTTTGTCGCTCGTCCGTGCCGTCGCCGATAGTCCTTGGGCGCCCCGGGGGCTGTCAAGGCAGACGCCGCTCCGCCCGGGCCAACGCCGATACGCCGCGGCGTTACTCCAGCGGCATGGGCTAATAATGAACGCGGACTTCGTTCGCCACGCCTCAGATGAGTAACTCCGGTTCATCTCCCCAATCGCGCGCTTCGTGCGGGAAGAGGCGGACGGCACCCTCCACATGGCCGTCGGCGCCGGCATCTCCGAAACCGGCAGCCGCACCCAATCCGCCGTCCATTGGGACCTCGTTTTCGACCTGCGCGACGGCGGCCGCATCGACGTCGGCGGGGAGCCATTCCTGCGCGATGGCAGGTACGTGATCTAGGGCCGTCACGACCCGCGCCGATGGGGATTGCCCAGGTGGAGGCACCGGGTCAGGGCCGGCGTCTGGGGTCCGAAGGGGCGGAACGGCACCGGGAGCGGCGCGGACGCACCGTGGACGTTGGGGGCGTCGCGCCTGGTCGCGGTATGATCCGAAGATCACGCGTTCCCGGGGAAGGAGCAGGCAATGGACCAGACCCCAGAATCCCCACCCGCGAGCTTGTCCGACGCGCTCCGCCGCATCGTGGCCCGGATGCAGCGCATTTCGGGGGCGGACATCCTGTCGCTGTACCTATACGACGCGGACACCCAGACCTACTACGCGCCAATGGCCGTCGGGTTGCCGGCCGAGGGCTTGCTCGGCTCGATCGCCGACCTCCAGGACCAGCTCGCGCGCTACCTGGCAGACGCCGCGCAGGGCAAGGCCCCCGCAGCCGACGCGTTGCTGCCGAAACACTACGGACCGAACGTCTGGCTGACCGTGACCCGGCGGACGCTCTACGCCAGGGACGCCCCCAGCGAGATCGACAGCAGCTTCATCCGCCGCTACCAGATTGGATCGGTCGTCGGCCTGCCCCTGATCGCCGGCGACACCCTGGTCGGACTGCTCTACCTCAACTTCTGCGCCGCCTCGGGCGCGAGCCCGGAAGCCAGGACCGGCCGCAAGCGGCAGCCCGCCCCACCGCTCAGCGCCGAGCGTCTCGCCGAGTTGGAGCGCGAAGCGGGACAAGCCGCCCTCACCATCGAGCGGGCGCGCGAGGTGGAGGAACGAGCCGCCTTCGCGGCCGCCGGTGCCCTCGCCGTTCGGCTTGGCACGCCGGCGGCGGACGGCGTCGCGGACGGCGACGGCCTGCGTCGGCAGCTCGGGGAGGCGCTCGCCACGCTGCTCGACGCCACCGGCTGCATCGCCGCCGCCGTCTACCAGGTTGCTCCCATCCCGGGCACTCCGCGCGGACGCCTTGATCTCGTCGGCGAGCACGGGCTTCCGACCGCGCCGGCGGCGATCGACCTGCCCGACGCGCTGGCGTCGACGCCGCCCGCCGCGCCGTCGCGCTTGGACCCGGCAGTTAGCGAGGCGATCGAGTCGGCATTGGAGGTGTCCGGGCTGCGCCTCGTCGCCGCCGTCCCGCTGCGCCGGGCGGATCAGCTCCATGGCTGGCTGCTCATCCTGGGCGAGGACCGGCTGACCCTCCTGCGGCGCGCCCCGGCCACCAGCCTGCTCCTCCAAACCACCGCGGACCTGATCGCCGGCGCCCTGGTCAGCCAGCGCCTGATCGCCACCATGGAGGAGACGAACCGCGTCCTCGGCGCGCTCAGCCGGATGGGGAGCGCCCTGCTCCAGCCGGGGGCTTCCCGGCAGCAGGTGCTCGACGCGGTCGCGCGCCACCTGACCGACCCACAGGTGCCGGAGTTCGCGTTCCAGTTCGCTGCCGTCTACTTACTCGAGGAGACCACCGGGCACGCGGGCGGGCCGGACACGCTGGTGGTGCGAATGGCCGCCGGCGCGGCGACCGCGGACAGCATCGACGCCACGCCGAACCGCGATCTGCGGGCCACGGGCTGGGGCGTCCCTCGCGTCCCTCGCTGGGTTCAGCTGACCGATCGGACGCTCAGCCCGGCCGACGTGCTGGTCCACACCGCCCGCCACCGGCAGGTCGTCGTCCTGGGGACGGTCGGGAACGGGGTCGGGGACAGCGGGAGCGATGACCTCGTGGCAGGGTACCCACCGGAGCAGGTGCACCGTCGCACCGTTCCGGCGCTGCGGAGCGATGGTGGGACGGCTGCGCTGGTCCCCGCCGTCCTCATCGACCAGGCCGACGCGCCCGGCGTTCCCGGCTCGCACGCCGCCCTGCCGGCGGTGCCGTTCACGCTCGACGGCGACATCTTCGAGGGGAGCGGGCATCGCGATCTCGTCCGGGTCTTCGTGCCGTTCGGGCTTTCCCCGGACCCGCAGGCGTCGGCGACCGGGGTGCTGGAGGCGGGTTATCACCGCTCGCATCGACGCCAGCTCGGCCGGGCCCAGATCGAGGCGTTGCGGGCCGGTGCTGCTCAGGTCGCCGTCGCCGCCGAAACCGCCCGCCTCTATGAGGACGTCAAGCGGCACGCCGAGCAGCTCGAGATCACGACGGACGTCAGCAAGGCGATCGCCTCGTCGATCGACCTCGACCAGACGCTGCGCCTCGTCGCCCGCAACCTGGTCCGCCTGGTCGACGCCTCGCTCTGCCAGATCGCCCTCTACGAAGAGGACGGCTCCGCCTGGCAGGGGGCCGCTGCTTCGGATGAGGAGGCGCTCTGGCGCCGGCAGCGGGGTGAGCGACCCGAGCCCTCGTTCCTCTTCGACGTCCTCGACCGACGCGCGCCGCTGGTGATCGAGGACGCCTCGAACAGCGACCTGGTCAACCCCTACTACGCCCGCCGCTTCGGCATTCGCTCCTTGCTGGCGCTGCCGCTGATCGCCGGCGATCAGCCGATCGGCGCGGTGGTGCTGGCGCAGCGGGAGCACCCCCGTCGCTTCACCGCCGACGAGGTGCAGCGGACCCACGGCCTCGCGCACCAGGCGGCGATTGCGATCAAGAACGCCCGCCTCCACGCGTTCGCCGAGGAGGAGCACCATATCCAGAAGGATGTCCTGGTCCTCGGGTTCGGCGAATGGGGCCGGAAGGCCTACCAGCACCTCGTGGCCCTCAAGCAGTTCTTCAACTTCAAGACCCACGTCGTCGTGCCGTACCGCCCCGGGCGCGAGGAGGAATACGCCGCCCGTGAGCAGGAGGTGGTTGCTCGCGGTGACGCCTTCTACCTGGACCGGCCGGAGGCCCCAGCCGTCGAGCAGCTCAAGCGCGCCCTGGAGTCGAGCTGCTACGTCATCACCTACATTGCGACCCCGGCCGCTACGCACCTGCCGGTGCTGGCCGAGTACTACGATCTGAGCGACGTGGTGGTGATCGAGAAGCCGCTCGGCGCCCCGCCGGAGGCCTACCGCGCGTTCTTGGACACGGTCGATGGCAGCGTCGAGATCGTCGCCGCTGACCACTACTACTTCAAGCTGGAGGTGCGGCTGCTCCAACTGCTGCTGACGGAGGAGCGGACACTCAAAGCCTTCATCGATAGCATGGAGGAGATCGAGCTAGAGCTGCTGGAGGAGCGACCACTCACGGGCGCCGCCGGCGACATCGGGATCATCGCGGACATGGTGCCGCACGCCTTCGCCATCGTCTCACTCTTCACGCCGATCGACCGCGTCCGCTTCGCGGCGGAGCCAGGGGCGATGCTGCTCGGTCGCCAGGAGCCCCTCCAAGGCGAGAAGGAGACGTATGCGCGTCTGGTCTTCACCTTCCCGCATCAGGAGCGAACGGTGCGACTGGTGATCACGGTCGGCAAGGGGGTGGAGAACGCGAAGTGGATCAAGCTCAACGGCGAGAAGCGGCTGGGTAACCGGCGCAGCTTCTACAAGTTCGACTTTGGGAAGGGCGAGGCCATCGACGGGACCCAGACCAATCTGCGCGCCGCCACGCGCGCGATCCGCGAGCCGGGCGTCCCGGACACGGCCCACCTGACGATGCTGCGCCATGTGATCGAAAAGCGACACCCCGCCGTCGGCATCCTGGCGATCCGGGAGGCGATACGCTCCAACCAGCGCATCCAGGAGCTTGAGACGCTGGCCGGCGAACTCCTCGCCCGAGGAGAGTGGACGCCATATCGTCAGGGACAACGCCCGGAGTTCCCCGGCGCGAGCCCCCTCCGCTGGCCCGGGGAGGTGGACGCGTCCATGCCGGAGGTTCGCCAAGCGCGTCAAGCGGACTAGCCAACTCGCCGGCGCGGACGATGCCGTGCGGCAGTGAGGGCAAGACCGACAAGGAACGCCGACGCCCATGACCGCCACGACCTACCCCGCCGTCCTCGCCCTCGACCCCGCCGCCCGGCCGATCGACACGACGGTGCGCCTTCCCGGCTCAAAGAGCATCACCAACCGGGCGCTCCTCGTCGCCGCCCTGGCCGATGGCGACAGCGAGCTGACCGGGGCGCTCCACAGCGACGACACCCACTACATGGCGCAGGCGCTCAACGCGCTCGGGATCGCCGTCGAGAGCGACGAGCCGGGGGAGCGCTTCGCCGTCCGCGGCGGGGGCGGCGCGTTCGGTGTCGACCGGGCCGACCTCTTCGTTGGCAACGCCGGCACCGCGATGCGTTTTCTGACCGCGGCGCTGCCGCTCGGGCGCGGTGTGTACCGGATCGACGGAGTACCGCGCATGCGGCGCCGCCCGATCGCCCCCCTCCTCGACGCGCTCGTCGCCTTAGGGGCCGACGCGCGGAGCGAGGAGGGCACTGGTTGTCCGCCCGTCATCATCCGCGCCACCGGGCTGCGGGGGGGGCGCGTGCGGATGGCCGGCGACCAGAGCAGCCAGTACTTCAGCGCCCTCCTCCTGACCGGTGCCTACGCCGAGGAGGGCATCGAGGTGACCGTTGAGGGCGACCTCGTCTCCAAGCCATACATGCCCCTGACGGCCGCGGTCATGGCCGCCTTCGGAGTTGAGGCGGAGTTGGACCAGGAGCGGTGGCGCACCTTCCGCGTGGCCCCGGGGCAGCGCTACCGCGGCCGCGCGTACCGCGTGGAGCCGGACGCCTCGAACGCCTCCTATTTCTTCGCCGCCGCGGCCGTCACGGGCGGTCGGGTCCGGATCGAGGGTTTGGGTCGGGGCTCCGCCCAGGGTGATCTCCGCTTCCTCGACGTGCTGTCCGCGATGGGCGCCGCCATCACCGAGGAGGTCGACGCGGTCGAGGTCCACGGCCCGGCGGACGGCAAGCTCCGCGGCGTCGACGTCGACATGGGCACCATCTCCGACACTGCCCAGACACTGGCCGCCATCGCCCCCTTCGCCGACGGACCGACCACGATCCGCGGCATCGCCCACGCCCGCCTCAAGGAGACCGACCGCGTCGGCGCGCTGGTGGCCGAGCTGCGCCGGCTCGGCCAGGGGGTGGAGGAGCGGCCGGACGGCCTGACGATCCACCCCGCCTCGATCATCCCTGCCGACATCCGCACCTACGACGACCACCGGATGGCGATGAGCTTCGCCGTCACCGCCCTGCGCGCCCCCGGCGTCCGCATCCTCGACCCCGGCTGCGTCGCGAAGACGTTCCCCGCCTTCTTCGACCGACTGGCCGAACTGAAAAGCTAGGGGCTAGGGCTTATACGGCGTCCGGGTGACCACCGGGCGCTCCCGTCACGGACGTCGGTCCTCACCCCCGACCCCGCTCCCGGTGCGCGGGAGAGGGGAGCTCGTCCGAGGTCGGCGGGGCGAACGCCAAGCGATCACCCGGAGACCGAATTAGGACTAGTGGAGCGTCAAGGCTGGTGTGCCGGTGGCGGTGCGCGTGCGGGGCGGGGGCATCGACCCGCCGCCCTCTCGTCGGAGCGCCTGCCATGGCCTATCCCTACCGCGTCGAACTAACCGAGGAGCAGCGGGCCGAGCTGCGCGGCCTCGTCGGAGGCGGCACCGCGCCAGCGCGGGCGCTGACCCGCGCCCGCGTGCTGCTGAAGGCCGACCACGGCGAGGGCGGCCCCGGCTGGTCCGACGCGGCGATCGCCGGGGCGCTGGACGTCAACCCGAGCACCGTGCTGCGGGTGCGACGCCAGTTCGTCCGGGAGGGATTGCCCGCGACCCTGGCGCGCAAGCGGCCCGACCGGGTCTACGAGCGCGCGCTGGACGGGGAGCAGGAGGCCAAGCTGATCGCCCTCGCCTGCTCGGAGGCGCCGGAGGGAACCGCCCGCTGGAGCCTGCGCCTGCTCGCTGACGAACTGGTCCGGCTGGAGGTGGTGGAGGCGATCTCCCACGAGACCGTGCGCCAGACGCTCAAAAAAACGAGCTCAAGCCGTGGCTAGTGGAGCAGTGGTGCCTGGCGCCCACCGCCGACCCCGACTTCGTGTGGCGCATGGAGGACGTGCTTGCGGTGTACGAGCGGCCGCTCGACCTCGCCCGTCCGGTCGTCTGCCTCGACGAGACGAGCCGGCAGTTGCTGGGGGAGGCGCGCCCGCCGCGCCCGGTCGCCCCCGGCCGACCGGCCCGCCACGACCCGGAGTACGTGCGCGGCGGCGTGGTCAACCGCTTCCTGGCGGCCGAACCGCTCCGAGGGTGGCGGGCGGTCATGGTCAGCGACCGGCGCACCCGGCTCGACTTCGCCGCCTGGGTTAAGGAACTGCTCGACGTCCACTATCCGACCGCCGAGCGGATCGTGCTGGTGCTCGATCAGCTCAATACCCACTCGCCGGCTTCGCTGTACGCGGCCTTCCCACCCGCCGAGGCCAAGCGCTTGACCGACAAACTGGAGATCCCCGACACGCCCAAGCACGGCTCCTGGCTCAACATGGCCGAGCTCGAATTGAGTGCGCTCCAGCGGCAATGCCTACGGCAGCGGCCGGGCGACCGAGCGGGAGGTCGCGGCTTGGGCCCGCCGACGCAACGACCGAACCAAACGGATCGATTGGCAATTCACGACCGACGACGCACGCACCAAACTTCGCCGGCTTTACCCGGCATTCCAGC
The DNA here is from genome assembly GCA_030447415.1 of Thermomicrobiales bacterium. GTDB lineage: Bacteria > Chloroflexota > Chloroflexia > Thermomicrobiales > UBA6265 > JAUJOZ01. The sequence goes on from JAUJOZ010000012.1 coordinate 84,612, forward strand.
CTTGACGCTCCACTAGGGCCTGTCCGCAACCCTACAGCCACCGACCCCGCCGACAAATCCGAGAAGCCGTTGGCTGTCGACCGTGGCCGCCGGACGTCGGCGGGGAACGCGCGTGCGCTGGCTCACCGGCGGGGCGTCCGCCACACGAAGACCGCAGTGTCGGGCGGCTGTTCGGCGAACAGACCCGTCGCACCACCTCCGTCCCCGACGCCGCACCTACCGGTCCAAGACGTTTGTCCTTCAGCTTGGTAGGCGCTGCGGAGGAACACCCGCTTCAAACGGCAGGCGGTGCGATCGCGGCGCTCTCCTCGCTCGGCGCGCGAGCAGTCAAGGCGGCCGCTGACCGTCATCAGAAGTTGCGGTCTCACGAGTTTGCGCTAATTTACACGGTCACAAGCACGCTTTAGCGCTGACTCATCCATTACTGCGGCTGAGGGAATCAGACCCTGAAGCAGGGCTGCACAGCACACGGAGTGGGCACGAGCGGCCGGACGTGGTGTCGCGACACCGGGGGGCGATGATGGTGTCGGACGGCGTGGAAACGGGGCTGTTCCTGGGCAAGATCCCCTACATCAAGGGCGGCTCCGGTCCGAGGCAGGTCGTCGTCTTCTTCGGAGGCAACGCGCTCCTCAGGCGCCTCGACCGGTCGGACGCGCGTCGATACGCCGGCATGATCGCCGCGCTCCTCCCCGAGGGCACAACCTTCCACATCCTGGGCTACGAGGAGGATCCGCCCCCGTCCTACGGTCTCGACGCGATAGTCCACGACCTTGCGCGGATGGTGGGCGAGGAGATCGGACGGGCGACGGTCGTCGGCGTCTCGTTCGGAGGCTTCGTGGCTCTCCGGTTCGCGGCGACCCACCCGGAGCTCGTCGACAAGCTGGTCCTGATGGTCAGCGCCCATCGGTTCTCCGCCGAGGGGCAGCGGAGGATCGAGGCCCAGATCGCCTCTCTGGAGGCCGGCAATCTCTACGGCATGGTGCGCGACAACGCGGTCCTGTTCCGGCGGCCCTGGTACAACTGGCTCGTGCGGCTCCGGTACCGGCGGTGCAAGGGGCGACTCGCCGCGGAGCTCAACGACCCGGCCTCGATCGCCCGGGCTTACCGGGCCCTCTTCTCGACCGACTTCGAGCGGAACAGCGCGTATGCCGCCAGGATCGGCGCCGAGACGCTGATCATCGGGGGGACCGCCGACCAGTTCTTCGGCCGCGACGACTTTGAGGAAACCGCGCGGGTGATTCCCCGGGCACGGCTCGAGTTGTTCGAGGGCGAGCGGCACATGCTCCCCGTCGAACGGAGGCGGCACGTCGCCAGGCTCCTCGCGGACTTCCTGGGGGGTGCTGACGGGCCGCGGCCGGAGCACCTAGCCTACAAAGCAGACGAGTGATGACGCAGCACTAGGGGCCGGGCACGGGGGACCAGGTGTGGTGGGCCGGCGCCCTGGGGAGCTGTCGGGCGCGCGCCGTTCTTAGCACGGTGTTCCCCCTTGGGCCTTGCTCCTTGACCCTCGTTCGACGCCGTCCCTGTCGCCTCGCCGCCGTCGGCCTGCTACACTCCGGCCCGTTCCATCTGGCGGGATGACGGCACTGCCGCCCGCATCGGCGCCCGCCAACGTGCATCGGACCGCTTGAGTGCCGCCCCTTGGGGGGTGGTGGAGCTGCCGCGTGAGACGCGACCTCCTCATCGCCCTCGTCCTCCTCGCCCTCGGCCTCGGCCAGAACCTGAGCAGGGTCGACGACACCGCCTTCCATCGCGACGAGGCGCGCTGGACCCACCGCGCAGGCTATGTCCGCGAGCTCGCCGACCCGCTCGGGCCGTACTGGCGCGACCGCAAGCTGATGCGCGCTCAGGCTCCGCTCGGCGCCTACCTGACGGGTCTGGCCCTCGTCATTCAGGGGCAGGATCTCGAGACCAACGGTCTGTGGAGCTCGCTCCATGGCGACGCCTGGAACCAGCGTCACGGCCGGATGCCCGAGCCGGCCGATCTCCGCGCCGCGCGCCGCGTCAACGCCATCCTCGGCGCCGCCACCGCCGTCGTCGTCTTCTTCGTGGCCCGGCGCCTGGCCAACCGGGTGGCGGGGGTGGCGGCCGCCCTCCTCCTCATCCTGCACCCCTTGCACGTCGAGCTCTCCAGCCTCGCCGGGGCCGATGCGCTGCTGGGACTCCTCATCGCCCTGGCCGCCCTGACCGCCTACCGCCTCGCCGACCGGCCGACTTGGCCGCGGGCGCTGCTCCTTGGCCTCCTCCTCGGCCTGGGTGGGGCAACCAAGCTCAGCCCGCTCCTTGTCGCGGTGCCGCTGGCCGGGGTCGGTGCCCTCCTGCTCCGGCCGCTCCCGGGTTCCGTCGCGCTGGACGCAACCGCCCGCCAGGCACGTCGCCATCTCGGCTGGCGGCTGCTGGCGGTCCCGCTCGTCGCCTTCGTCGTCTTCGTCGCGTCCTACCCCTACCTCTGGCCGGACCCCGTGGGCCGCACACCCGACCTCTTCACGACCGGGTTCCGCTCGCAGGAACTGGAAACCCTGCCTCGCGGCGCACGGCCCCAGTCGATTGACACCCGCACCCAGGCCGTGCGGCAGGTGCGGCTTACGCTCGGACAGCACCTGACCACCAGTGGCCGGATCGGCGACGAGCTGGACGAAGCGCTGGGACTCCCGAGACCACCCCGTGGTCTCGACCTGGTGCTCGGGGTCGCCGGAGCTGCGCTCCTTGCCGCGCTCTCCGCCCGGCGTGGGCCGCGCAGTCCGCACGCCCTGGTCGGCATTCTGCTCGGTGCCCAGGCCGTCGTGGTCGTGGCGGCGATGCGGTTCGCGCAGACCCGCTCCACCCTGCCGATCCTGCTCGGCGCCGCGATCTGCGCCGGTCTGCTCATCGGCCGTGCCTGGGCCGGCCGGCAGACCGCGGTGACCTGGCTCCGCAACCCGAGGGGCCTGCTTGACCGGGTCGTCTCACCGGGTCGCCCCGCCATGACCGCCGAGCCGTGGCTCGCGCTCGGCCCCGCCCCTGGCCCGGGCAATGGCCGGCGCGATCTCGCCTTCGCCCTACTCCTCGGCGCCGTCGCCCTCGGGCACAACCTCGGGCACCTCGACGTGACCCCGTTTCACCCGGACGAGACGCGCTGGCTGAACCGCGCCCATTACATTCAGGACGTACTCGATCCGTTCGGCCCGACCTGGGACGACCACTACCTCACCCACGGCCAACCCCCGCTCGGCTCCTACCTGACCGGCATCGCCCTCCTCGCCCAGGGACAGGACCTCGAAACGAACGGCGTTTGGGACTTCCGGCGCAGCCAGCGATGGAACACCTTCCGGGGCAACATGGCCTCCGACGCCGACCTCGACGCCGGGCGCCGCATGAGCGCCCTCGTCGGCGCCTTGACCGTCGTGGCCGTCTACTTCCTCGCCAAGCGGCTGGGCAACCGGGTGGCGGGCATCGTGGCGGCGCTCTTCCTTGCGATCCACCCGCTGCACGTCTACCTGTCCACCCAGATCCGCTCCGACGGACTCCTGGTCCTCCTCGTTGCCGTGGCGGTCCTGGCCGCCTGCCGCCTCGTCGACCGACCGACGTGGCCACGGGCGCTGCTCCTGGGCGCCGTGCTTGGCCTCGGCGGGGCGACCAAGCTCAGCCCGCTGCTGGTCACGCTCCCAGTCGCCGGGATCGGGGCACTCCTGCTGGTGCGCCACCGGTTGCGCTGGCTCCGGTTCGTGACGGCCGGGGAGGCCAACGATCGCGCGCTTGGGGCGAAGCTGCTGGCTGTGCCCCTTGCCGCGTACGTCGTCTTCGTCGCGTCCTACCCGTACCTCTGGCACGACCCGATCGGGCGCACGATCAGGCTCTTCGAGTTCCGTGCTCAGGAGATGGACCAGCAAGGCGTCAACCTCGAGGGCGTCGAGGTCACGAGCCGGGCGGACGCGTTGCGTCGCATCGGGGTCTGGCTCGCGGGCCGATTCGCCGCCAGCGGGTGGCTGGACGACGCGTTCGGCATCGGCTGGCCGACCGCCGGCCTCGACCTCGCCCTGGCCGTGATCGGCGCCGAGATCCTGCTCGCGCTCGCCGTGATGCGCGGGCTTCGCAGCCCCCACGCCCTGGCGACGACCGTTCTCGCCGCCCAGGTTGGGATTACGCTGCTCGCGCTGCGCGCGGACTTTGCCCGCTACCACCTGCCGACCTTGTTGGTCATCGCCGTGTGCCTGGGACTCCTCGCCAGCCACACCGTCGCCGAGCTCGGCGACGTCCGGCGGGGGATCCGGCGACGCCTCGCGGCGCGGATGAGTCGACAGGCACGGCAGGCCGATGCCGGCTTGGGACCTGCCCTTCCCGCCGGGGGTGGGCTGCCTCCCCGCGGCGACACCCCGACCGGATCGCTCCCCGCGCCGACGCAGTAGGGAGAGGGCAGGGCGGGGAGCGGAACTCCGCCCCGCTCGCGCTCGACGCATCGTCGGTTGTCGGTGCAATGTACCGTGCCGTTTCCAAGGCGCGGCATCCGGGTGGGCATGGGGGCGACCCGCCCGGCCGCCCCTACAGACCAGCCGCGTGGCGCCTGAAGCCTCGGTTAGAGCGGCAGGCCACAGGCTCCGAGGCCGTCTTGGTAGCCGCGCTCGAAGGCATCCAGTCGCTGCTCACTCGTGCCGTGCGCCTGGGGGTCATCCCAGGCGGTTCCGGACGGGTCGCCGGCCGCCGCCGTCAGCCGCAGGGCCTCTTCGATGTCGCCGGGGTCGAGCCAGTTGCGCGCCTCCGCGTCCTGGGTGTAGGCGCCCGCCAGGCAATCCGCCTGCAATTCCAGATCGATCGTGTAGAGGCCTTCGTCCAGCTCCGGCCGCTCGCTGGCATAGACCCCAAGCTGGGCCTGAACGTGGTGACCCCACTCGTGAGCCACCACCGTCTCCCACCCGAAGTCACCGACCTCCCCCTCGACCAGGTTGCGGAAATCGGCGACGTAGTAGATGGTCTGGTCGAGCGTGCAGTAGAACGCGGCGTGCTCCTCCGGCCGCGCGAGGCCGCAGTCGGTGCCGATCGGCTCGTCGAACCCGACGACACCGTCCGGCGGATCGTAGACGCGCCCGGCGGCGGCGAACGCCTCGGCCCAGAACCTGTTGACGTCCTCGTCCAAAAGCCCGAACGGGCCGCCGACGGCTACTGCCGGCTCGTCTGGCACAACGGGCTCGGCGACCGGCGCGAACCGCGCAATCTGCGCGTCCACGAACGCCCGGTCGTCGCCGAAGAACCAGCCCCATTCGCCGTCCTCTTCGACGAGGTGGACGACGCCCGGCTCCTCCGTCCGCACGCCGTCTTGCTCGTACGGCTGGACGAAACTGACCGACGCCGCCCGGGGGTAGGTCTTGCCGGTCACTCCCCACGACCAGGCGACGAACTCCACCCCGGTGACCGTGAGCTCGTCCGTCTCCTTGTCGGCGAACGCCTCCTGGTACCACCCGACCACGGCCGCCCGCGGCACAACCGCCGCCGCGTCCGGGTGGATCCGCTCGTAGAGCCCGTCGAAGTCCCGCGCCGCCTCTAGCCGGGATAGTTCCCGCGCCGCGTCCGCCACCGCTCGCTCGTCCCGCGCCTCCGCCAGCGCGGACGGCGAGGTTTGGGCGACCACCGGCCCAAGACCGGTCGCGAGCGACCCGGCAAGGGCGAATACCAACGCGAGAACCAGGAACACGACGCGGTACATGACCTCTCCACAGGCACGGCGACCGGCAACCGGACGCCCAGAGCTACGCCCTGACACGGGCATGGGATGCGCTTGCGCCGTTGTACGCCCAAACCGGTGACGGCGACAAGCGCCCGTTGGTGACGAGGACCGGATACGGGGACGCGGTGGGGAACGATTTGCGAGCGGGGGACCTCCTCAGAACGCGACGTGCTCCGCACCTTTCAACCCGAGCAGTTGCCGCGCTTCGGTCGGCGTTGCCGGTTCGAGCGAGAGCTCGCGCAGGATGCGCACGACCTTGGCGACGAGCGCGGCGTTGCTCGGGGCCAGTTCCCCCTTGCCGAGATAGACGCTGTCCTCCAGCCCGGTGCGGACGTGCCCACCCATGATCGCCCCTATCGTCACCAGCCCCAACTGGTGCCGCCCCGCCCCGAGGATCGACCAGAGATAGGCGTCCCCGAAGAGGCGATCGGCGGTGCGCCGCATGTGGAGCAGGTCTTCCGGGTCCGGTCCGATGCCGCCGAGGATGCCGAAGATCGTCTGCACGAACAGGGGCGGCTGGACCAGCCCGCGGTCGAGGAAATGGGCCAGGTTGTAGAGGTGACCGGCGTCGTAGCACTCGAACTCGAAGCGCGTCCCGTGCTCTCCCAACTCGCGCAGGATCCGCTCGATGTCCTCGAACGTATTGCGGAAGATGTAGCCGCGCGAGCGCTCGAGGTAGGGCCGCTCCCAGTCGTACTTCAGCTCCTTGACTCGATCCAGCACCGGGTAGAGCCCGAAGTTCATCGACCCCATGTTGAGCGAGCACATCTCCGGCCGCACTCGCAGCGGCGTCGCCAGCCGCTCGTCGACCGTCATGTGCTGCCCGCCGCCGGTGGTGATGTTGACCACCGCGTCGGTCACCGCCTTGATTCGCGGCAGAAATTGCATGAAGACATCCGGGTCGGGCGTTGGTTGCCCGTCGTTGGGGTCGCGGGCGTGGAGGTGGAGGATGGCCGCTCCGGCTTCCGCGGCGCCGATCGCGCCGTCGGCAATCTGCTCCGGCGTCAGCGGCAGGTAGGGCGTCTGCGACGGGACATGGATCGCCCCGGTCACCGCGCAAGTGACGATCACCTTGCGCGCCGGCGTGGCCATGGTGTCCTCCTCGGAGCGGTCGTCAGACCGCCACGCTCGGCAGCCCCGCCAGCGCCGCGTCGATCGCGTCCTGCGGGTGCTCGTAGTCCTCCAGCTGGCCGGCGTGGTAGCGGTCGTAGGCGGCGAGGTCGAAGTGGCCGTGGCCGGAGAGGCCGAAGAGGATCGTCCGCCCCTCACCCGCCTCCTTGGCGCGCAGTGCCTCATCGACGGCGACATGGATCGCGTGCGCCGCTTCCGGCGCCGGCAGGATCCCCTCGCTTCGCGCGAAGAGGGTCGCCGCCGCGAACGCGGGGCGCTGCGACACCGCAGTCGCCTCGATCATCCCCTGGTCGAGCAGCAGGCTGACGAGCGGCGCCGCACCGTGGTAGCGCAACCCGCCGGCGTGGATCCCCGCCGGGACGAAGGTGTGCCCGAGGGTGTGCATCTTCACCAGCGGCGTCAACTGCGCCGTGTCACCAAAGTCGTAGGCGTAGACGCCCCGCGTCAGCGTCGGGCAGGCGGCCGGCTCGACGGCGACGATGCGCACGTCGCGCCCGCCCAGCTTCTCCTTGACGAACGGAAAGGTGAGCCCGGCGAAGTTGGAGCCGCCACCGACGCAGCCGACGATCACGTTCGGCCAGGCGTCGGCGAGCTCCATCTGGCTCACCGCCTCCTGCCCAATAACGGTCTGGTGCATCAGGACGTGGTTCAGCACCGAGCCGAGGGAGTACTTCGTGTCCTCGCGTGTCGCGGCGTCCTCGACGGCCTCCGAGATCGCAATTCCGAGCGACCCGGTCGACTCCGGATCCCGCTCCCGGATGGCGCGTCCAGCGTTGGTATCCGAGCTGGGGCTGGGGACGCACTCAGCACCCCAGGTCTCCATCAGAGCGCGCCGGTAGGGCTTATGCTCGTAGGAGATCTTGACCATGTAGACCTTGAGCTCGAGGCCGAAGAGGGCGCAGCTCATCGCCAGCGCGCTACCCCACTGCCCGGCCCCAGTCTCCGTCGCCAGGCGGGTAACCCCTTCCTGCTTGGCGTAGTAGGCCTGGGCCACGGCGGTGTTCGGCTTGTGGGAGCCCGCGGGGCTGGTCCCCTCGTATTTATAGAAGAGACGCACCTCGGGCGGTAGCTCCAGCGCTGCTGCCAGCCGCCGCGCCCGGAATAGCGGCGTCGGCCGCCACATCCGGTAGACGTTCAGCACCTCCTCCGGGATGGGAATGTGCCGCTCGGTGCTGACCTCCTGCCGGATGATCTCCATCGGGAAGAGCGGCGCCAGGTCCGCCGGCCCGATCGGCTGCCCCGTCCCCGGATGCAGCACCGGGGCCGGCGGGACTGGCAGGTCCGCCGCGAGGTTGTACCAGCTGGTCGGGATTCGATCCTCGGATAGGAGGTACTTAGTCGGCTCTGAACTCGACAACGGGGCTCCTTTCTGGTTCGTGCAGATTCGTGAGTCGCGACAGGCGCGTCATTCTATGCTGCGCGCGGGCTCCCCGCGGATCGCCCCAAGCCCCGACCCGCTGATCGGGGCCAACGTAGCGGCGACAGGCACGTGGCCGCCGGTCATCGGGTCAGCAGCGAACCCGGATTGGCTGTGCCAGGATGCTGCATGCCCAACACCCCCCGACCAAGACGCTGCATATCAACCCAGGGCACCGGGGGCTCCCACTCAACCCGTCTAGCGCCGACGCCAAGCTCCTCGGTCCGCTTCCCAAAGGCACGCGGCTCGGCGAGACACTGGAGGGCGCCTTCGACATGGTCCACCGCTTCGTCCGGGATAAGCCCGACCTTGACCGCCATCGGCGGGCTCATGTCCGACGACCTCGTCTTCAGCCGAGAGCAGCACCCTTGCCCCAATCAGACGCCCGAATCCCACCCCTCTCCGCTCCCCTCCCCGTCTGAGCGGAACGGGATCCATGAGCATATCACGTGCGTTATGTCTTGCCGATGTAGTGCGCGGGTCAAGTGCGCTGAGACGTTCTCGGCTCTCGCGGCAATTCGAGAGAGGCTGCGGTTGAGGATGGTCGGTCGAACCTGATCTATGGCAACGCCGGATCTATGGCAACGCCGGATGCTCCGCCCGTGACCCCAGCTCCTGCACTCGGGCGTCGAGGGTGTCCTGCGCCCGTTGCAGCACCGCCATCGCCGGCCGCACGGTCCGCGCCGAGACCGCAGGCTCCCGACCCTCGGCGACCGCGGCGAAGAACTCGGCGTCTTGCCGCGCAATCGGCGCGTCGGCACCCGCGTCCGCCACCTCCCGGTGCGCTCCGACCAGCACTCTGTCCGCCGATCGCAACTCCTTGTCGGCAAACAGGAGCGTGGTCTCCTCCCCGATCACCACGTAGTCGTGGATCGTGAGGTGACTGTTGTACGACATCACCACCGTCGCGATCTGATCCCGCGGCGTCCGCATCGCAACGGTCAGGTCCATCGGGATCCGGAGGGGTGCCGCGGGTAGCGCCACCTGCGCGGTCACCTCCGCGTCCGTCGCCCCCAGCAACCAGAGCGCGGCGTCGACCGCGTGGCAGCCGTGGTGCCAGAGCAGGTTGTCGGTCCAGCTCCGGCGGCGCCCCATCCAGTTCACGTTTTCCCGCCGCTGAAACAGGTACCGGCAAACGACGGCGTGCGGGTGCAGCTCCCCCGCCCCCACCATCCGCCGCGCCTCCGCCAGCGCGGGGAAGAAGCGCTGCGTGTGTCCGACCATCAGCCGCCGGTCGACCGCGTCCGCGGTCGCGATCAGCCGATCCGTCTCGGCCAGCGACGTAGCGAGGGGGATCTCGCAGAGCACGTGCTTGCCCGCCCGCAACGCCCGCTCCGTCTGCGCGGCGTGCAGGTCGGTCGGCGAGCAGACCACGACTGCCTCCACCGCCGGGTCGTCCAGCAGCTGGTCGAGATCGGTTGTCGCCCGCGCCATCCCGAACTCGCGCGCGAACGCTTCGGTCGGCTCCGCCAGGCGCCCCACGACCCCATACAAACGGGGGGCAGCCACGCCCGCGCCCGGTGTGTCTCGAAGCGCCGTGATCGCCAGCGCGTGTTCCCGCGCGATCGACCCGTAGCCGACCACCACGACGTTCATCGGGTTGGCGCTCCCAACACGCTCCGTATTGGCTCACCGAACCCGGGGCCGCCGGGTCCGGCGCCGACCTCTATCCGGCGGCGATCCCATGGGGCTGCGATGCGCCCCATCCCAACCCCACTCACACGCTTCGTCGATCGATCCCCACGGACGCCCCCATCCCGGCCGGAGCATCCCCCAACACCGACACCCACTTCGCGCCGCCTAGCCGCCCGTCGTCACGTCCCGGCTCCGGAAGCGCCAGTAGGCGAGCGCGACGAAGATCGCGGTGTAGAGGGCGAGCACCCCCGCCCCCTGCCAGGCGCCGGGCAGGTCCTGCGACGGGGCAAACGGCCCCTCGTTGGCCTCGGTGTTGGCGCTCAGCACAGCCTGGACGTTGTCGTTGAGCAGCGCCCGCGGCACCCAGTCGAACGCGTCGCCGGCCAGCGAGAGGAGCGAGGTGACGAGCCCCTCCAGGAACAGAACGACGAGCCCGACGCTGATCCCGGCTGCGCTCGACCGCGACCAGACCGCGACCAGCACCGCCAGCGCCAGGTAGGGGAGCATGACGAAGATCGTCCGTCCCAACGAGGCGAGCGCGCCGGTCACGAAATTGGCGCCGAGTCCCCCGCCCAGATCCTCCACCGCGGTCACCACGGCGCTCGCCCCCAGCGCGACGAGGAAGCCGAGGACCACGACGAGGGCGGAGAACAGGACGAGGGCGAGGATTTTGGCCCAGAGGAATGGCGCCCGACCGGTCGCCCGGGGCAGCAGCGTGCGGATCGTGCCCCAGCCGTACTCGGCGCCGACCGTGCTCGCGGCGAGGATGATGACCAGCACCGTGCCGATCTGGTAGGCCAATCCCAAACCCACCTGCCGAACCTCTGAGAGCCCCAGGTAGCGCAGGTCCTCGCGCGCCTGGATGTCCGTCTGGTTCCGACTCGTCAGCCAGATCAGCAGGTAGATCAGCAACACCACCGCCGCCAAGATCAGCAGGAGAACGCGGGGCATCAGCCGCCGGCTGAGGCGGAACAACTCGCTTCGCAGCAGGTCCGTCACGGGCGCTCACTCCATCCGAGCAGGAAGCAGGCAGAGGGCAGGAGGCAGACGATCGTCGTTGGAGCGCCTGGTGAGGCATGCCACGACCGGGGCAACATCGAAGTCATTGCAAGCAGCGCCCCTCCATCGTGCTCGACGCGTCGCCGCTGGCAGGGGTGGCCTGCCGACGCCTATTGCTTACGGCTTCGTGTCCTCTGCCGTCTCCGGTTCCGTCAACTCCAGGAAGACATCCTCCAGCGAGCTGCGGCGTGGCACGATGGCGGCGGCGTAGAGCCCCGCCTCGGCGAGGGCGCGGTTGACCTCCGCCCCGCGCTCCTCCGGCGCCACAACGGTGAGGCGGCCGTCGTCCGCCGCGACCTGCTCGACAAAGGAGAGGGCGCGCAGGATGCCAACGGCCCGCTCCTGATCTCCCGCGGAGCCAGGCAGGGCGATCTCGAACGATGCACCGCCGGCGAGCCCACGAACCAAGTCCGCTACCGTGCCGGCCCGGAGCAACTTGCCGCCCCGGATAATCGCCACCCGGTCGCAGACCTGCTCCACCTCGTGCAAGAGGTGGCTGGCCAGCAGCACCCCGCGCCCTTCTCGAGCCAGGAGGGGAATCAACTCGCGCACTTCGCGCTGGCCGGCGGGGTCGAGGCCGTTGGTCGGCTCATCGAGAATCACCAAGTCGGGGTCGGTCAGCAGGGTCGAAGCGATGCCGAGGCGTTGCTTCATGCCGAGCGAGTAGGTCTTGTAGCGGCTACCCGCGCGCGAAGCGAGCCCGACCTGCCGCAACAGGGCATCGATCCGGCCGGGCGGCACCCCTCCGGCCGCCCTCGCCAGCGCTCGCAGGTTGTCACGCCCTGAAAGGTAGGGGTAGAAGGCCGGCGTTTCGATGATCGCTCCGACCCGGCGCCGCACCGCGTCCGGGTCGGCCGCCAGGTCGCGTCCGAACAACTCGACCCGCCCGGCGGTCGGCTCCACCAGGCCAAGGACCATGCCGACAGTGGTGCTCTTGCCGGAGCCGTTCGGCCCGAGGAAGCCGAGCACCTCCCCGGCCCGCACTTCGAGGTCGAGCCCGTCCACCGCCGTCAGCCGGCCGAAGCGCTTGGTCAGCCCAGCCGTGCGGAGGATGGTCGTCCCCGGCGCCGGCCGCGCTCCGTCGCCGGTCGTCGCGTGCCGCTGCTGCACGGCCACCATGCCGCCCCCCAGTCCTCCGTGTGCCGCCGGGCCGTCCCCGGCGACCAACCACCGCTGGCCTAGTATGTCGGACGGTGGCATCGGGAGCGTGAATCGACGCCCGCCGCCAACGACACGCTGGGCGCGCGACGCTGCCTGGCACCCACCTTGCCTCCACGGAGAGCACGAAAGGGCCAGGGGTCGCCCCGGTCGCGCCGACCCCCACGGGGCAGTCGCCGCTACGCCCCGCCCGAGTCCGAGACGGCGTAGGTCACGATCACCTGCGTGTAGACGTCCACCTCCGTCTCGACGGTCGGATCGAACGCTGGCACGGAGAAGCTGGTGCCGGGTCCGAAGGAGACGCTGGGATCGATGACGGGATCGCACCCACCACGGACGGAGGGCAGGATGCCGGGGTAGGGTGAGAAGCCTCCGCCGCTGGGGGCAGCCACCTCGCTGGAGCGCAGTGCCTCCCCAAGCTCGACGCCCATCAACTCCGCCTGCTCCTCGGCACGGGCGCGGGTGTCGTCGTTGGCCGACTGCAGCGCCTCACGCGTCACGGGGCCGCAATCGGCGACGTCATAACGAGCACCCACGAAGGTCAGCGTGATGCCCTCCACGGCAGCCGCCTGCCCGGCGGCGTTGACGAGCTCGTTCATCCGCTCCAGATTCAGCGCCTCATCCTCGACCGTCAGGTCGAGGCGGAAGACGCCTCGGCCACCGGAGCCACCGAAGCCGCTGAGCGCGGGGCTGGTCAGGACCCGAACGGTCTCCTCCGAGATGCCGGCGTCGACGATCGCCTGAACGATCGGCTCCGCCGCCTCCCGCTCCGCCTCCCCCAGGGTGTCGTCGGGACCGAGGCGCGGGAACGGCCCGGCGAATGCCTCCTGCGTGGAGAAGAGCATCTGCACCGTCGCTATTTCGGCCGGAACGGTGGCCCCGCCGTAGCCGATGACAGTAATGGAGCGCTCGCCCGCGGCGGGCGTTGCCTGCTCCTGTTCCTCCTGGGCAAGCGCCGCACCGGCGTTCGCTCCGCCGACCAGCACGGTCAGGATGAGCAATCCCGCCGCGGCCCACGCGAGCCGTCGCCGGGACCGCGGGGAACATCGCCCCGCGGCCAGTTCTGGACGAGAGCCACCCCTCGATCCGCGCATCGCGTGCATGGCGTGCTCCTCAGCTCACTCGGGCCACCGGTCCAACCCGACCGGCCCCGACGCCGGGCGGGCCCGCCCGGCGCCTACTCCTCTCGGATGCGCCACGCACCGCGACTGGGACATGACGATGGTGTCGCGCCGCTGCGCCGTCCCGCCCCCGACCCGCGGCGTGTCCGGCGCGATAGCGCCGCACGACAGGATGCCACCCGGCGCCATCTTGGTCGTTCCAGGGCTGCACCGGCGAGGAGCGCTACGACGCGTCCTCGCCGATGGCGTAGGTCATCACCATCTGCGAGTAGGCCTCGGCCTCGGCCGGCACGGTCGGGTCGAAGGGCGGTGTGGTGATGCCCGACTCGGGACCGAAGGGGCCGCCGCCGCCGAAGGCGGGGGAGGAGCCACACCCGGTGTCGTCGACGAAGGAGGGACCGAAGTAGGAGGAGTCGTAGGCCTGGAGGAGATCGCCGAGCGTGACCCCCAGCAGATCCGCCGTCTCCTGGGCCTGGGCGCGGGCGTTGTCGATCGCCTGTTGCTTCGCCTCGCGCTGGAGGGCGGAGCAGTCGGCGAGATCGTAGCCGACGCCGGCGTAATGCAGGCTCAGGCCGTTGTCGGCGAGCGCGGCGTCGACCGCGTCGACGATCTCGGCGACCTGCTCGACGCTCGGCTGGTCCAGCGCGAACTCCAGCCGCGCGGCACCGGGGCCGCCGGGACCAAAGAAGCTGGAGAGCCCCGGCCCCGTGACGACCTCGATGTCATCCCGCGCCACGCCGGCGTCCGTGATCGCCTGCAGTACGGGCTCCAGGTCTTCCTCGGTCAGCCGAGGCAGTGCCGTCGGCCCTATCGGTTCCCGGACGTCACGACCCGGGTCGCCCGCGACCGCCCCGTCTTCGGGCGCGCCGGCCGCCGGCGTGGCGCCAGCCTGACCCTCGGCGACCGCGGCCCCTTCTTCGTAGATGACGGTTGCTGATCCTGCCGAGACGGCCATGCCCATCGCGAACTCGTCGCGGCCGATCACGAACTGGATCGTCGCGGTCTCGGCCGGAGCGCTCGCCTCACCGATGCCGTTGACGACGATGCTCGGCTCGCCGGTCGGGGCGATCTGGAGAGCGGTGCCGGCGTTGACCGCGGCGTGGGAGACAGTCGCGGCCCCAGCGGCGAGTCGAGCCGCGTCGACCGCGGCGGTGCGTCCCCTGGCGGGAGGCGAATCGCTCCCGGTGACCGCGAGGACGGCCACCGGCGAGGCCATGGCCATCAGGGCGAAGGCCAGGGCGGCGGCAAACCATCGCGCCGGCGTTGAGGCACGGATCGGCACGAATCGAGACCGCTCGGGTGTCGTCGCGTCTGGCTGCATCGCTCGCTCCTCGTCCTCCTGACGGTCGCCGCTCGGCGCTTGCCGCGGCGTCATCCCTTCCGGTGCGCGGCCGGGCGGAAACGGGACAACGCGACGCGATGTCCCGTTCCGACGAACCGGCGCACCCTGATAGAGTGGGCTGCAGCCGCGATCGCCCAGGGGAGTGAGCCCGTGCTCGATGCCGTGGATGCCTCGGCCGCGTGGCCGGGCGATCAGCAGATCGTCGCCGCATCGCGCGTCGGAACCGTTGGCGCCTTCGCCACGCTGGTGGACCGCCACCACGCGCCGCTGCTGCGCTATCTCACCCGCCAGACCGGCGACGCGGAGCTGGCCGCCGACCTCGCGCAGGAAACCTTCCTCGCCGCGTTCCGCTCCCTCGGCCAGCTCACCGACGACGGCTCCTTTGCGGCCTGGCTCTACGGCATCGCGCGCAACCGGCTGCGGATGGAGTGGCGCCGCCGCCGACTGCGGCGGGTCGTCTCGCTCGATTGGCTGCCGTCGGGCGTGGAAGCGGTCATCCCGGCGCTGCGCCGGCCCGACGTGAGCCGGTCGTGCGCCGACCGGGACGTGATCCAGCGGGCGCTCGATACCCTCAGCCCGCCGCTGCGCGAGGCGCTGCTGCTCCACGACCTGGGCGGCTTCGGCGGCGAGGAGGTGGCGCGCATCCTCGGCATCTCGCCGGCGGCGGCGCGCAAGCGGATCGTCCGGGCGGAAGCGGCATTCCGCCGGGCCCACGACGCGGAGCACGGGATGGATGGGGATGAGCACGATGCGGGCATCTGAGCGCTGCGACCTGCCGGGTGAAGACCTCCTCGCCTGCGCGGACGGCGAGCTGCGCGGGGCCCGGCGCGAGCTCGTCGAGGCGGCGCTGGCGGCCGAACCGGTGTGCCGGCGGCGTCTGGTGTCCTTCCAGGAGACGGGCCGACTGCTGCGGGACGGGAGCCCCCTCGTGGACGACCCGACCGGCCGGGCCGCAATCCGGGCCCGGTTGGAGCGGATCGCCGGGCAGCCCTCGTCCACCATCCAGCTGCGCCCGACCGTGGCCGCCGGTGCGCTGCCGCTCCTCCTGCTCCTCGCGGTGATCGCCGCCGGCCGGTCGTCCCTCTGGGGCCGCTACGGCGGTGACCCGGCGGCATCGAACCCGCCGCCCGAGGCGACGCGGTCAGCCGCGGCCGGGCCGCGGCTGACCTCCGCCTGGGCCGGCGGCCGATCGTTGGCGGTGTGTAGCTCGCCTGGGTCAAACGCGGCGCTCGGCTATCGGGCGACGTTCACCGTGCTTGGCCTAAGCGGGGCGGTCGGCGGCGGGCCGGCAT
This sequence comes from Thermomicrobiales bacterium, assembly GCA_030447415.1. Taxonomy (GTDB): domain Bacteria; phylum Chloroflexota; class Chloroflexia; order Thermomicrobiales; family UBA6265; genus JAUJOZ01. Next base: position 100,465 of record JAUJOZ010000012.1, read on the forward strand.
GCGCCCCGGTCCGAGCGGGCTTCCCGCCGCAGATCCAACCCCAACTCCGGTTCCCGGTTCGAGCCGGGGCGCCGCCAGGCTGGGCCCCCGCGTCGACGGGCTACGGCCAACCGAACGATGCCAGGTACGGATTCGGCGTCGGGCCCAGCGGTGGGTACGTCGCTGGGCGGCCCGGCGCCTTCAACCGGCCGCCGTTCGGCGCTGCCGTCTGCGCCTACGGAAGCCAGCCGGGCGGATGGCAAGCAGTCGTGCCGGGGACCGCGGGGGCCTGCTCCTAGCCCGCGGCGAGGCCCTCACCCCCACCAGCACCGTCCGGAGCGCATCCGACTACTCGGCCCAATGCTCGGTGAGGGGAGCGTCGCCGCGGCAGCCGGCGGCTGGCGATCGCACATCGGGTTCGCGCACCGGGCGGGGCAAGCTCTGTCCCTTCCACCATCAGTCGGACCGGCCACGAGGGAGACCGGTGCCCCAGCCTCTCCGTTGCGCCTCGGCCCACTCACGGCCTGCCGGTGGTACCCTGCCGCGCCCGGGGTACGCGATGAGCGAGGAGGCAACGTGGTGGCGGCGACGTGGTCGAATGCGGACGAGGAGCGGCTGCGGGCGGAGGTGGCGTTGGACGAGCCGTGGGCGTTCATCGAGCTCTGCACCGGATTGACGCGGCTGTCCGGCAGCGTCGACGAGCGACGGGCCTTCGACCACCTCGCGGGGCGGCTGACCACGTGGGGGATTCGGCACGAATTGCACGAGCCGGAGTGTTTCATCTCGTGGCCGGTCTCGGCCTCGGTGACCATGACGTCGCCGGACGGGGCATCGCGGATGCTGGCGGCGAAGACGCCGGCGATGTCCCCCTCGACCGGCGGGGCTGCGGTCGAGGGGCTCGCCGTCCACCTGCCGAGCCGCTACGCGCGGGGGACCGACGATCTCTTCGCCTCCGGCATCCGCAGCGACGACGGGGCAAGGGTGACGGGCAAGGTGGTCGTCACCGAAGGGCTGCCGATGCCGGCGAAGGTAGCCGACCTGCAACGCCTCGGCGCGGTTGCCGCCGTCTTCGTCTCGCCGGGGGTACGGATCCACGAGGGGATCTGCACCACCATCTGGGGTAGTCCCGACCTCGACTCCGCCGGTCGCCAGCCGCGCATCCCGGTGGCCGAGGTGAACCGACCGGACGGGGAAGCGCTGATCGCGGCGATCGCGGCGGGCGGCGGGGACCTTCGGCTCGGGGTGGTGACCGAGCTGGACACCCGCTGGCGGCCGATCCCCGTGCTGGTCGCGGAGATCGCGGGGACCGAGGAGCCCGAACGGTTCGCGCTGCTGCACGGGCACGTCGACTCCTGGCACGTCGGGATCGGGGACAACGCGACGGGGAACGCGACCCTGCTGGAATTGGCGCGCGTCTTCGCCCACCACCGACCGCGGCGGAGTCTGCGCATCGCCTGGTGGTCGGGTCACTCGCACGGGCGCTACGCCGGCTCCACCTGGTATGCCGACACGTTCGCGGTCGACTTGCTGGCGCACTGCGTCGCCCACCTCAACTGCGACTCGCCCGGCTGCCGCTGGGCCGACACCTTCGACGACCTGGAGTCGACGGAGGAAGCCTGGCCTCTGGCGGAAGCGGCGGTCCGGGACGTCTCGGGCGTCCAGGCGATCTGGGGCCGGCCGGCACGGGCGGGCGACTACTCGTTCATGAATCTCGGACTTTCGGCCGCCTTCATGCTCTCCTCGACGATGTCGGAGGCGGCGCGGGCCGAGCGGGGCTACTACGCCGTCGGCGGCTGCGGCGGCAACATCGCCTGGCACACGGAGGACGACACGCTCGAGATCGCCGATCGCGACAATCTGCTCCGCGACATGCGCGTCTACGCCACGGCGGTGAGCCGCCTCCTCAACGCGCCCGTCCTCCCGCTCGATTTCCGCCGGACGGCCGATGGGTTCGCCCAAACGCTGGGCCGCTACCAGGCGGCCGCCGACGACCGGTTCGACTTCGCCCCGGCGTTCGAGGCCCTCGCCGCCCTGCGCGTCGCGCTGGACCGCTTCTATGTGGAGATCGAGGCGACCGGCGGCGACTCGGCCGGAGCCGAGCGCGCCAACGCCGCGCTGCTCGACTTGTCGCGGCTGCTGGTGCCGGTTAACTACGCGCGGGAAGGACGGTTCCGACAGGACCCGGCGATGGACGTGCCGCCGCTGCCGGACCTCGCCCCGGCGTTGACGCTTGGCGAGTTCGCGGCCGGGTCGCACGACGATCGGGTCGCGCACCAAAGCCTGACCCGCGGCCAGAACCGCCTCGTTTGGGCACTGCACCAGGCTGCGAAGGTTGCGGCCGGTCGAGGAGATGGAACCGCATGAGCGAGCCGAGGGTGACCCCGTACGGCACCTGGACGTCGCCGATCACCGCGGACGCGATCGTCGCCGGGACGGTCGGGCTCGGGCAGATTGCGCTCGACGGAGAGGACGTCTACTGGGTCGAGTCGCGGCCGACGGAAGGTGGCCGCAACGTCGTCGTGCGGCGGACGCCGGACGGACACACCGCCGACGTGACGCCGGCGCCGTTCAATGCCCGGACGCGGGTCCACGAGTACGGCGGCGGCGCCTACGTGGTGGTCGACGGCGGCGTTGTCTTCTCAAACGACGACGACGGTCGCCTCTACCGCCAGGAGGGCGGAGGCGCCCCGCACCCGATCACCCCCCAGGCCGCGCTGCGCTACGCCGACGTTGTGGTCGTGCCAGGCGACAGACGCCTGATCAGCGTCCGGGAGGACCACACCGCCGCCGGGCCGGAACCGGTCAACACGCTGGTGATGCTCGATCTGGACGGCAACGCCGAGCAGGGCCAGGACGGCGGCCGGGTGCTCGTGTCAGGCAACGACTTCTACGCCTCGCCCCGTGTCAGCCCGGACGGGTCGCGCCTCACTTGGTTAACCTGGAACCACCCCAATATGCCCTGGGACGGAGCGGAGCTGTGGGTCGGCGAACTGGCGGCCGATGGGTCGGTCGGCCCGAGTGAGCGGGTCGCGGGCGGGGGCGACGAGTCGGTCTTCCAGCCGCAGTGGTCACCGGACGGGGTGCTGCACTTCGTCTCGGACCGGAGCGGGTGGTGGAACCTGTATCGCCGGCGCCAGGGGCGGATCGAGCCGCTGTGCCCACTGGAGGCCGAGTTCGGACTGCCGCAGTGGGTCTTCGGGCAGTCAACCTACGCCTTCACCGCGGCCGACCGAATCGTCTGCGCGTTTAGCCAGGGGGGGACGTGGCGCCTGGCGAGCCTTGCCACGGGGACCGGCCGGCTCGACCCGCTCGCGACCCCCTACACGCAGATCGAGGGGCTGCAGGCGGCGGCGGGTCGGGTGACGTTCGTCGCGGGGGGACCGACCGAGCTGGCGGCCGTCGTTCGGCTCGACCCGGGGACCGGGAGCCTGGAGGTCCTGCGCCGTGCGAGCGAGCTGAGCATTGACTCCGGGTATCTGTCGATCCCGCGCGCCGTCGAGTTCCCGACCGACGAGGGGCTGACGGCGCACGGCTTCTTCTACCCCCCGGCGAACCGCGACTTCGCGGCGCCAGCGGGGGAGCGGCCACCGCTGCTGGTCCTGAGCCACGGCGGACCGACCTCGGCAACCTCCTCCACGCTCAACCTCCGCGTGCAGTACTGGACCAGCCGGGGCTTCGCGGTGCTCGACGTGAACTACGGCGGCAGCACCGGCTACGGCCGCGCCTATCGCCAGCGACTCGTTGGACAGTGGGGCATTGTCGACGTGGCCGATTGCACGAACGGCGCGCGCCACCTGGCCGAGCGGGGGGAAGCGGACGGCGCCCGGCTGGCGATCCGAGGCGGCAGCGCCGGCGGATACACGACGCTCGCCGCGCTGACGTTCCGCGACGTTTTTCGGGCCGGGGCAAGCCACTATGGGGTGAGCGACCTCGAGGCACTGACCCGAGACACGCACAAGTTCGAGTCGCGCTACCTGGACCGCCTGGTCGGTCCCTACCCCGAGCGGCGAGACCTCTATATTGCGCGATCGCCGATCCACCACACGGACCGGCTGGCGTGTCCGCTGATCCTCTTCCAGGGCTTGGAGGACAAGGTGGTGCCGCCCGAGCAGGCCGTGATGATGTACGAGGCGGTGCGCGCGAAAGGGCTGCCGGTGGCCTACGTGCCGTTCGCGGGGGAGCAACACGGCTTCCGTCGGGCGGAGAACATCAAGCGATCCCTCGAGGCCGAGCTGTACTTCTACTCTCGAATCTTCGGCTTCACGCCCGCCGACCTAGTGGAGCCGGTGCCGATTGCGAACCTCTAACGGCAGCCCGCGGTCACTGACCCCGGGGATAGTCCCCGACCAAGCGGTGGGGGATTGACTGGCCTGGCGGCGAGCCCTAGACTGGCGACACTTGCCATGTCGCGATCCGGTGCCGGGAGGCACTCGGACGAACTGGTGATCGCGCGCCCGGCCGCTCGGCCGGGCAGACTGCGCCCGCCCCGTTGCGGCGCCGACGGCCGGAGGTGGAGCATGCACATCCCAGCATCGATCCTTGTCCGCGTCGGCACTGCCGCGGCGCACCCCGGTCGGGCTCAGCGCTAACTCCCCCTCGCCGGTCGATCGCCGACCCGCTCGCAACCGATCCTCCACCACCGGCCACTGCGACCGGCGGTGCTGATTGTTCCGAACGGCCCCTGGTCGCACCCGTCTGGATCTCTGAGGGTCTGAGCCCGAATTGCACGCGTCGCGGTCCCCGAGGGGGCGCGTCGGGCATCGCCGCGTCCTGTGGCTGCCTCGTCGCACCACTCCGGGGTCGCCGTGCACCGCGGCGCTTTGCCGAATCTCACCCCAATCCCACACTGACCGTCCCTTGGCGCCGGTCGTCCACCCAGGTGGTCTCCCGCAGCGCCACGAATCGAACCGAGCGACCGAGCCATCGCGTCCGTCACCAAGGTAAGGAGCGTCCATATGATCATCGCGCTTGTGGTCCGTCGATCCCTGGTTCCCATCTCTTGCCAGCCACCGACGCCAACCGGAGGATCCTCCCGTGCCACGCCTACGCTTCGACGACCTCGACCGCCTCAACAGCACAGCCAACGACCGTGACACCCTCGACCTCCTCGACGACCCGCACGACGATCGCTACCGCGCCCGTCATGCGGGCGGGCAGCGCCGGCGGCCGGCGCGCGACGCCGTAAGGCTTGACGGCCCCCCGAAGCAGCGCCGCCCCGACGGCCGGGAATCGTTCAAGTGCGGGCACTGCCGGGCGTTTATCGGCCCGACCGTTTCCGGCGGCCGGCATCGCAACCACTGCCCGCTCTGCCTGACGTCCCGGCACGTCGACGGCAAGCGACCGGGCGACCGGGCCAGCCCGTGCCGGGCGCTAATGACGGCGATCGGCGTCTTCAACCGGCCGAAGGGGGAGCAGGTGGTGCTCCACCGCTGCCGCGGCTGTGGGGTGGAGCGCCACAACCGGATCGCGGCCGACGACAACCCACTCGCCTTGCTGCGGCTGCCACCCGTTGCCCCCCGCCTTGGTGGCCAGACGATTCGGGAGGAGGAGGCCATCGCGTGAGACCGCGGGCGGCAGACGGCTCGTAGGGACAGAGCTTGCCCTTCCCTGTCACCCAAAGCGCCAAAGCGGGGGCGACGTGTCGCCCCCGCTTTGGCCGTCTACCGTCTGCCGTCTCGCTACCGCGGCGCGGTCGCTTCCCCGCGTTTGACGAGGTAGCGGATCAGGCCGGGGGCGGCAATAGCGGAGGGCGTCGCGAACTCCAAAGCGGCAAGGGTCTCCGGGTCGGGATCACCAAGCTCAGCGGCCATCCGGTCGTGGAGGAGGCGGGCGAGGTCCGTCTGGTCAGCGCCGTCGCGGAGGGCATCAGCGGCGAGGGCGCGAAACGCTTCTAAGTTGGGGAGCAACTGGTCAAGGTGGGCCTCCACGTCGGCGAAGGGACCGCCGTGCGTCAGACAGAGGCGGCGCGCCCCGAGCGCGCGCATCCGGGCCACGCTCTCCGCCCAAGCCGCCAGGTCAAGATCCGGCGGCGGCGTCGGCGGGCAGACATAGTCCGTGCCGGCCATCCGCACCCCCCCGACGTCTCCGGTGAAGAGCCCGCCCGCGACCCCGTCCCAGTAGGCGACGTGGTGCGAGGCGTGGCCGGGGGTGAAGACGGCAGTGAGGACACGCCCCGCGACAGCGATCGACTCCCCATCCGCCAGCGGCGCCACTCGATCCGCCGGCACGGGCAGCACCTCCCCCCAGAGCTCGTCCATCCGGTCGCCATAGAGACGGGTGGCGCTGGCAAGCAGCTTGGAGGGATCGACGAGGTGGGGCACGCCGACTGGGTGGACGCGAACCGTCGCCGCGGGCGCGAGCCGCAGGAGGCTGCCGACGGCGCCGGCGTGGTCAAGGTGGATGTGGGTCACGAGGAGCGCGGTGAGTTGCTCCGGCGCGAAACCCGCGGCGCGGACGCCCGCCAGCAAGGCCGGCAGCGTCGACGCCGGGCCGACCTCGATCAGCGCTAACTCCTCCCGATCCCCGCCCGCCAGCAGATAGGCGGCGACCACCCCGGATCGCCCCTGGAACCCGAGGTCAAGCATCCACAAGCCGTCGTCCAGTCGCCGCACGCCGGTTTGCTCGACGGGTCCCCCGTTAGTCGCCTCCCTGCGTTCTTCATTCGCCCCGCCCGCTTCACGCTCCACCCTATCTTCCCCCCGCCCTCGCCACACCGGACCTGATCCGACGATCCCGGCAGCATACCGTGCCCGAGGCGAGATGGCAGTACCGGAATGGCACCCGGTCTCGGGCCACCGCCAAGGTGTCCGAACACAACGGCCGTATACAGTCGCGCCCCCGTTGACCGCCGCCCCCCGCCTCCAGTATGCTGTTGTCGCACGCTACCATGACGCCTCGGCCTCCCCGCGCCGGTTGCATCGCCCGTCGACCCCGCCAGGGATGGAGCGGGCGGCGGCCAGAGGGCGAACTGATGGAGACCCAGCGCCAGCCGCAACCACAACAGCAAGGACAAGGCGAGTTGGTCAGCGTCGCCGACGCGGCGCGCCAGCTGTCGCGCTCGACCGAGCAGGTCCGGCGCTACCTGCGCGAGGGTCGATTGAGCGGTCGCCGCATCGGCGGCCAGTGGTTCATCGACGGGGCGGCACTGCACGCGTTCCTCGGGGGCCTGCGCGAGCAGCAGGGGTTCCTGGAGCGCGTCCGCCCCGGCAACGAGCGCGACCCATTGGCCGCGGTGATCGGCATCGGGCGCGGTGGCGGCAGCAACATCGCCGAGGGCAAGGATGCCTACCGGCGGACGTTCTGGTGGAGGCGCTGAGTGGGTAGGCTGGAGCAGGCCGACGCGAGCGAATTCTTGACGTCCGGCGCGGCCCGGGACGGCATCGACGCCGTCGAAACGACGGGGCCAGGTGCGAACGGCACCGCGCCTCGGTCGGACGCGACGCCCACGACCACCTCCTCACCCGTGGATCCAAGCCACCCGGCGGCGTTCGTCGACTCCTCGGCCCTGGTCGCCCTGGTCGACCGGGACGACGCTTCCCACGGCGCGGCGGTGGAGGCGTACCGGGACCTTGTTCGCGCGGGCTACAAGTTGTTTACCACCAACTACGTCGTCGCCGAGACGTTCGACCTGCTCAGCACGAGCCTGGGTACCTCGGTCGCTCGCCAGTGGCTACGCGACGTCAAGTTGGCGGTCTACCACGCCGACGAGCAGGACGAGCAACGGGCGCGCCGCCTGATCCTGCGGGCCTCGCCGAAGCGGTCCCTCTCCGTCACCGACGCGGTCAGCCTGGTGGTGATGGAGCGCCTGGGCGTCACCGACGCCTTCGCCGTCGACCCCTCCTTCCTGGCCGAAACTGGGTGATCCGACCTTCCGCCCCGCCCCGTTTCGTCACCACCACGCGAACGAGCCCGGCCGTTGCGGCCGGTCGTCCGGGTGCCCCGTTTGCGGTCGTGGTCGGTGGGCGATGCTCGGCCGGAGTGGGACTGGCGAAGCCAGCACGGAGGGTATGCCGGCGGTGACAGCGCCGCGGGAGGACCCCTGGGTCGCCAACACCGGGGCGCTCGCCCCGCCCGCACGGCGCCGGCGCGGGCCGGCCGGTTGCGTCCTCGGGGCGATGGCGTTCCTCCTCATCTGTGGCGTCGCCGGGACGCTGGTCTGGCTCATCGCCCGCCCATACCTGCGCGATGCGGCGCGCGACGAGCTGCGCGAGGGTGTGGCCGCCGAGGTGGGGGCCATCGACGCCGCCGACCTACCGGTCCTTCCGTCAGGCGACCTCGTCGTCACGGAAGAGGAGATGAACGAGCACCTGCGCGCCAACGCCGGGGCCTACGACCCGCTCGAAGACCCAATCGTCACGGTCGACCCGGACCGGATGCGCGTCCGCTTCAGCCTCTACGGCACGACCAGCACCTACAGCGGCCGGCCGGACGTGCGAAACGGCGCGCTGGTCGTCGAGGACGGCGACCTCGACGGCGCGGCCGGGCGTGTCCTCGACGCCGACGACGTGTCGGCGGTGATTGAGGAGCAACTCGCCGCCCTCCTCGCCCGGTCCGGCCTCCGTCCCACCGGCGTGCGCCTCCGGGATGGCGCGCTGACGATCACCACCGTCCCTGCGCAAACGACCGGCGGCTAGGGCGTCTCCGATCCATATCCACCGCCTTATACGGTCTCCGGGTGATCGCTTGGCGTTCGGCCCGTCGTACCTGAGCGCCCCCCTCTCCGGTGCGCTGGAGAGGGGCCGGGGGTGAGGGCCGACGTCCGGGACGGGAACGCCTGGTGGTCACCCGGATGCCGTATTAGCTCCCGTTGCGGCCGCCGGCGATCGACCCAACCGCGTGGGCTAGAGGCGATTCGGCGTCGTGCGAGGGCGGCGTGGCCTGCATCATCGGCTGGGAGGAGCTTGGGGGTAATGGCCCGACGCACTCCCGCTACCGCGGGGAGGCGCACGTAGCCAGCGTCTGCGTTCTGGGCGCCGCCCCCGCGCCCGGCGAAGGCCCCGCCTGCACCGGCACCCCTGCGATGCGGTCTTTCTGGTCCACGAGGGAAGGGCGACCTTCACCGCCGGAGACGAGGCGCTGGTGGCCGGGGCCGGCCAGGTCATCGTGTCCCGTCTGGGATGCCGCACAAGTTCGTCACCGGGGCGGCGCGCGACTCCGCGTTACCTGCGTCCTCTCCAGCCTGCGCAGCATCGGGGAGTGGCTGGAGGACTGGGCGCGGGACGGCACTACTTAGGAGGACGCGCCGCCGCTCACGCCGGAGGGCCTTAAAGCCGAATGCCCCCACCAACCGGGACGCCCTCACCCGGAGCGCGGCCCCCCCTAACCTCTCGGCCCCAAGTCGCAACCTGGGATCGTTCGTGGAGAGGGGCGGCAACTCCGCGTCGTGACCCGGCGCGGCGTACGCTCGCCGGCTTGATCGGGGTCGCGGCAGTTGTCCCGCTGCCCAAAGACGCTGCTCGCGGCCTCCGCGCTGTTTGAGTCGCGGATCACCGCCTCGACGAAGTCCCTTGGGGCAAGGTTCTGGGCGCGGCAGGTGCAGGCGCCCTGAGCGTTCACCTCGTCAATGCAGACTCGGTGGTACCACCAGCGGTTAGCAAGACCAGTCACCGTCGTCGCGGTCGTCGCTGATGGCCCCGGTGATCCAGTCGATCTCGAGCCGGGACGAACAGCGCTGCCGAAGCGAACACCAAGGCCAAGATGCCGAGATGAGCACCCGCCGCAATCGCGACGCATAGATTCATCGCGCTCGCCACCTGGGGACCGCCGCATCCGTCGAACCATCCTACGGGTCGGCAGACCGGCCGGTCCCTTCAGGTCCGTTGGGCTGCCAGGTCTGCAGACACGTTGCAGGCAAGGAGGTGCCAGCCTCGCCGCTTCACTAGCGAGGCGCGCCAGCACTGGGCCGATGCTCCGGACAGGCGCGAGGCGAACCGCCCGCCTTTGCTTCCGACTCCGCGCGGGCCACCCCGTGGCGTACAGTGTGCGGCAGCCTCGCGCGATGGCGGTGTCCCCGCCATTCCGTCGCGCGCGGACGGCGGGACGCCGTGTCAAGGCTCCGAGTCACGACTCCGAGAGGTGGACCGATGATGCAAGAGGCCATCCCGCTCGCCCGCGTAGGCGGGATCCCCGTCCGTCTGCACGCGAGCTGGTTCCTGGTCGCCGCGCTGGTCGTGTGGTCGCTTGCCGAGTCGTACCTGCCCGATGCGGCCGAGGGCTACGAGACCGGGACGTATCTGGCCGCGGCGGTGGTCGTCGCGCTCCTCTTCTTCGGGTCGCTCCTGGCCCACGAGTTCGCCCACGCGCTGGTGGCCCAGGCGCGTAGCCTGCGGGTGGTCAGCATCACCCTCTATCTGTTCGGGGGCGTGGCGGCGATCGAGAGCGAGGCCGAGCGGGCGGCGGACGAGTTCTGGATCACCGTGGTCGGGCCGCTGACCAGCTTTGGGCTGGCTGGGCTCTTCGGGCTCCTCTGGCTGGCCGGGCGGGAGGCGTCGGAACTCCTCGGCGCGATGCTCGGCTACCTGGCGATCATCAACTTCTCGCTGGCGATCTTCAATCTCCTGCCGGGCTTTCCGCTCGACGGGGGACGGCTGCTGCGCGCCCTCGTCTGGTGGCGGACGGGTGACGGCGCTCGGGCCACCCGGGTCGCGGCTGGCGCGGGCGTCGCCCTCGGTTATGGACTGGTGCTGCTCGGAATCATGCGAGCCTTCACCGGGTCGTTTGTGAACGGGCTCTGGTTGGTGTTCGTCGGCTGGTATCTGCAGAGCATGGCCGAGCAGTACCGGCGGCAGAGCGCCGTCCGCGCCCTCTTCTCCGGCCTGCGGGTGGAGCAACTGGCCGACACGGCGCCGGCCTACGTCCGGCCGGACGACCCGCTCGACCGGGTCGCTCAGGAGGTCGTGCTGGCGCGGGGGGTGCGCACGATCCCGGTGCTGGAAGCCGAGCCGGAGCCGGAGACGATCCCCGGCCCGGGGGGCGACGGGTTCCTCGGACTGCTGACCCTGGCCTCGATTGCGGCGGTGCCCCGGGAGCGGTGGGCGACGACGACGGCGGGCGAGGCGATGGTCCCGGCCGCGTCGCTTCACGCCGTGCGGCCCGAAGACCCGGTCGAGGAGGCCGTCCGGTTGATGGGGGAGCGCGACGTCAACCAGGTGGCGGTGCTGCGCGACGGGCGCTTCTTCGGCCTGCTCAGCCGGGCCACCGTCATCCGCCACCTGGAAATCCGCTCCGCCCTGCCCGAGGTCGTCCAGCGGCCCGCCGGGCCCTAGGCGGCGCCACGATCGGCGGTACGCCGTCGCTGAGAGCGTGCGGCGCGGGACACCTGGCCCTTGGCATACGATGGCGCCCTCGCCTCGGCACGGACGCGCCCGGGGCTCCTGTCGGGTCTTGGCAGCACGCCGCCATGCCGCGCCCGTTTGTGCCATCCTCCGCGCGGCGATAGACTGGCGGGTGGGATGGCACGCCGGGCACGAGCGGTGGAGTGGCCGCGGGGGCGGGCGGGGTCGGCGTCGCCCGCGGCGGCGGACCCGGCCTCGGCGCGGGCCGCGGATGCCAATCCGGCGCTCGGCGCCGACGCGGCGGGGAGTGTCGCGCCGAGCGCGGTCGGGATCGGCCTCACCGGCGAGCCGGCGATCTCTTGGCGACGCAACCTCTACGCGATCGTCATCGCCCAGACGCTGGCCATCGTTGGCTTCAGTCTGCGCGTCCCCTTCCTCCCCTTCTACCTCGAGGATCTCGGCGCCGCCACGGTCGGGGAGCAGGCGCTCTGGTCGGGGCTGATCAACGCCGGCGGGGCCGGGGTGATGGCGATTGCCGCCCCGATCTGGGGCGTCGTTGCCGACCGCCGCGGCCGTCGCCCGATGCTCCTGCGCTCCATGTTCGCCGCCACCGCCACGTTCGGGCTGATGGGCCTGGCGACGGAGCCCTGGCAACTGCTCGCGCTGCGCTTCGTCGAGGGCGCGCTGACGGGCACCGTCACCGCCGCGACCGCCCTCGTCGCCGCCACCACGCCCAAGGCGCGCGACTCGGCTATGGCCTGGGCATGGTCCAGACGGCGGTCTTCGCTGGCGCCTCGCTCGGCCGTTGGTCGGCGGCGTGCTCGCCGACCAGATCGGTCCCCGGCCGACCTTGCGGTCGCCGCCGCGATGCTGGCCAGCGCCGGGTTGATCGTCCTCTTCCCTCGTCCGCGAGCGATTCATGCCGCCGACCCGGCCCCGCGTGGTCGATCCGACGTCGGGCCGGCTGGCAGGCATCCGTGCCGTCGGTCGCACGACCGCAGGCTTGATCCTGGGGCGGACGATGCTGATGCTGGTCGCGGTGCTGCTGGTCGTCCGCCTCGCCGCCATGGCGATCCAGCCGATCATGCCCCTGTTCGTCGCGCAACTCGCCCCAGGGGTCGACGACGCGTCCTCCCTTGCCGGTCTGGTGCTGGGGGTGCTCGGTTGACCAGCGCGGCCTCCGCCGTCTCCTTCGGGCGCCTCGGCGACCGGATCGGCCACCGCCGCATCCTGCTCGGCTGCGCCCTCGGCGGCGGGCTCCTCTACCTGCCAATGGCCGCCGCCCAGGCCCCGTGGCACCTCGTCGTCCTGCAAGCGCTCTTCGGCGTGACCGCCGGCGGTCCGATTCCCTCCGCCAACGCCCTCGTTGCCAACCTCACGCCCGCGGAGCGCCGGGGCGCGGTCTTCGGGGTAACGGCGGCGGCAAGTTCCCTTGGCGCCTTCATCGGTCCCCTTGCCGGCGCCGCCCTCGCCGCCGCGCTCGGCTTCCGCGCCACGTTCGTCGCCACTGGGGCGCTGTTGCTCCTGGTTGCCGCCGGCATTGCCTCGGGGAGTCGACAGCCGACAGCGGGCAGGCGACAGAGCGACGAACCGATCACGTAGGGACCGGACCCTGTCCTCCCGTGTGGTCAGCGGGGAGCGCGCCACACCCCGTGTCTCCACCATCTGTTCTGCCGCCTGTCGCCCGGCAGCCGCGTCGCTGGCAGGCCCCAGGGGTCGAGCGGAGCGCCGTACGATGCGACGGTGACGTGGCTGCGGGCCGGTGGAGGTGCCGGTGATGCCGATCAGCCCGATCAAGTCGCCGTGAGCAACATGCTGTCTGGAGGCGACGGCCGGGGGAGTTGACGACCGTAGCGCGTCGCTAGACCGCCGCGGTGGTCGAAGAGGACGCTGAAGCCGCAGCGCCATCGTCAAACCAGCGGGCCGAGTGGAGCTAACCGGCCTGAGCGACGAGGACCGGCGTGCGCTCGACACTGGCAAGGCCCAGCGCATCGCGGCAGGGGCAGCCCGCGGCCGCGTTCCGGGGCGCGAACGCAATGCCGGCGCGGCCGAAGCCAGCGGACTAACCCAACCGCCGTCGGCCGGATGAATCAGCGTGCGGGTACCGGCGTCGGTTCGGGTACCGGCCTGGGCGTTGGTCTCAGGCTCGGCTTCGGGACATGGCGACCGATGAGTTTCGGCTGGGCATCGACCGCTGCCGGCATGATAAACAAGGCGCCAAACGCTGCCGGGGCGACGAGCGCTGTCCGCGCGGTGAGCCCGACGCGGCCATCACCCATCAGAGATGCGCCGACGCCATGACGAAGCTCCCCGGTGAAGTAGGGGATCGCATCAAGGGGGTGGCGGTCCGCACCGCGAGCGCCGCCACGAGCACGGCGAGCGGGTTCGCCGCGCCGGCACTGCTCCCGACCGGGCGCCGAGGTCCCGCTACCGATCTCGTGCTCCGATCGCGTCCCTCCGCGAAGCGCCATGATCGGGGAGCGCGTCGCGGGTCGCCGCGTCCCGGGTCGCCGCGTCCCGGTTTGGCGGCGTGCGGTTCGGTGACGCGCCATGCCCTGGCGAGGGAAGACCCACCGGCGCTTCCGTACCCTATTAGGTCCTGTTCCCGTGGCGAATTGTCTCGGCGCGAGGAGTCGACTGAGCGCCACGCACAGCGCGCCAGCGGCACGCCCCTTGCGGAGTCCGGGCGAGGCGTCGCCGCCTCACCCCACAATGGCGTTCATTTCCACCCGTCGTCACCTCGAAGGGTGGCCCCGCACCCGGCCCGGTTGGGAGACAGAACCGTACCTACAGGTGTACAGGTGCTCGGCGCCACTGGGACCTCGACTATTGCGCCAAACAGAGCTCCGAGAAGCGTTATGCGCGACGCCGGTCGCTTTCGGGGGCGTCCTGAGGCGACGTGGCGGCCGGCCGGGTTGGCGCGCAGCCAGGTCCCGGCCGACGACGATGTCGACGGGAGAGGGGCGCCGACGACGGCGGCAATCGCGGCGCGCAGGTGGGGACCGAACCGAGCGGCAACCCGACGCTGGGCGAGGCGTGCGGCACGCTGACCACCAGGGACGACCCCCGGGCCGGATCCCGCCACGATCAAGGCGGTCGCGCGCAGCCAGGTGTCGTAGTTCGCGCGGCTGACGTCGCCGTTCGCGAGCTCGGACAGCACCGCCGCCCAAACCTGACCGCTCGGCAAGCCGCACTCCTCGACAAGGAACGTCGCTGGTACCGGCTCCTCGTCGCCGGCTCCGTTCTGGGGTCGAGGGCGGATAGGGCCTTGCGCCGACCATCACGCGGTGACGGCGCCTCCGCTTCCGACTGGGCATCGGTCGGGGCGACGGTGAGGACCGCGAGGCGGACCGGGCGGCGCATCGCCTGCTCAGCTTGCGCGATCAGGTCCCGGTAGACCGTCGCCAGTCGATCCGCGCGAACCGGATCCGGCACGCCGACGCCACCTCGCCATCGCGGTAGCCGACGATGGCGGTGCCGGCGACGAGCTCGGCGAGGGTCGTGCGATCCAGCGGCCTCGCAAGCAACCCGACCGTGAACGCCCACGTCCGGCGGCTGCCGTGTCCGTGCGGGAGCGGCAGATCCGGCGCGTCACCGACGAGGTCCGCGACGTGGGCGCGTTCCCGACGCCGCGGAGGCGGGCGCGCGACACGGCGCTTCGTGGAGTCTGTTCGGCGGTCTGGTCGTCGTGCCGCCTGGTCGATTGCAGAGGTTCGGGTCCGGTGGACATCCTTGGCTGGGCGGCGGCGTCCACCTCGGTGTCGCCCGGGAAGCCGTCGCGCTCCCAGCGAGCGAGGATCTCGCGCAGGCGGCGGGGAGCGACAAAGGCGCTGCCGGCCTCGACCGCCTCGTAGACGGCGGCGGCGACCCACCCCCAGCCGCTAGCGCGGTCGGACCGCTGCCGGCCTCCGCGCAGGCGGGTCGAACCGCTCGGCAAGGCCGCGCGCGGCGCTCGGCCGGCGTCGCGGGGCGCGCGTTGGCCTCCTCGAACGCCAGGATCGCGGCGATCTCGCCCGGTCCATCATCCGGCGCCGGACGGCCGCCCGGACCGCTCCAACGTGTCCATGCGGATACCGCCTCCGGCTGGTCGCCGTGTTGCTCGGCAACGTGGCAGCAGTGGGCACGGTCGGTGGAACCCAGGCACCGCGGCCGGCTCGGTCGTGGCCCGAACGTCGCTGGTGAGGACCTCGCCGACCATTTTGGGGTGGCGTCCTCGGGTCGTCGTCGTAGTTAAACCGGATTGGTCATACGTCGTGTTGGACGGGGCAACAGCGGTCGGCGTCCCTCCGTTGGTCCGGTCAACCGAGGTGGGGCCGAGAGTCGTCAACGTTTCTGTTGGTCGCATCAACATCCGACAGCGAACCTTCGTTGGTGACTTCAACAACGGTTTCCTGGCCGGTGCCAGATACGCCACCGGTGGTGTCGTTGTTGGTCGTCGTTGCTTGTCGGCGTGTCACCGCAAGGTCCGGAGGGCTCGCGACGTGGGGAGGGCGCGCGACGGGCGGCGTGGCCGGCGGGTGCGGGCGGATGCCTTGTCCTCCTCTCGGGCGGCGCGGGCTGCGAGGCGCTGCCAGAGCCTCCGTGCGGCGCAGTTCCGGCAGAATCCGGTGCCACTCGTTGGCGGCGTCGATCGGAGCGAAGCGGGGAGAAGAGCCGCCGCACGTAGCGGTAGACCGCCTTGTCGCGGTCGGCCAGCTCCACCACCCGCAGCACGTCGGCGGCGGTGAGCGACGAGCCGTCGGCGTGGTCCTTGACCCGGTAGAAGTTGTGGGGAACGCGCCAGCGCCGGCCCTGCTCGTCCGTGCGCAGGACCATCTCCTTGCGGATCTCGATCAGGTCCAGCGCCACCAGGATCTTGTTGATCGTGATCAGCTCGGCGCGATCCTCGCCGTAGAAGTCGGCCTCGCTCTGCTGCGACGGGAAGGCGTAGCCGCGGTGGGGAGACTCCTCGCGGCGGTCGGTCCAGACCGTGTAGGAGTTGAGGAACCCGATACCCTTCAGGCCGAGCAAGGGGCGTACTGGGTGACGATGCTGTTCCAGTGCCAGAACCAGCCCCGCCGCCGGGTGTCCTCGCCGCTGCGCGTCGCCGCCGCCCGACCGACCGCACCCGTCACGCCGCCCTTCGCCCCGGTTGCCGTGCCCGTCGCGTCGCCCGCGGACGATCGCCCGGCGGATGCGGCCGGCGCGCTGGCGCCGAGCTCCTCCGGAGACGGCTCGGCGCGAACGGCCCCGAACGGCTGTGGCGATCACGCCGCCACCGTCCAATCGGCGCCGGCTTCGGAAGAAGGCCCGAGAAACCGGCGCGTTGACGTCTTGACACGCCCCGACGGGGCGTAGCTAGAATGCGGCTGTCGCCCGGGTGCAACAAACCCTCCCTTGGCGGGGAACATGGCGGCGGTTATCGAAGCCGGATCTCGAACAGGCGGTTTGGCGACGGTCCGTTTGATCCCGGCGAGCGCGGCGGTTCTCGACTCCTTCAGCACAACCGATGGAACCTGAGGGAGGTCGGCGTTGGCGCGCCGGCCTTCTGCGTTCCTGGCGAACGATCCGCGTCGTCCGGGACGTGAGGCGTCCCGGCGTTGGCGCGCCGGTCGCCGTTCGTCCCCGGCCGCTTGGCATCGGCCATGGGTTGCGAACGTGGGTCCGCGAAGTGGCGACGGCCGGTCTTGGCGCGTCGGTCCATCCTGCGATGCGCTTCCCGCCTTTCGCGGCGTCGGTGGCTCGTGCGCCCGCTCCGGCCCCCCTCATTGTACGCGTTCCGTACGCACGTACGTGTGTACGTAGATACGCCCGCAGGTCGTCGAAGATCGCCGAACTCCCAGCGACCAGCATCTCCTCTGCGCGAGCCGGGTTCGCCCCGCCGCTGGTTCCGGCCTGACGCCGGATCGAGATCCCTCGCTCACCCGTCCCGGCTTCGTCCAGGAGGGCGGCAAGAAGCTCGATCCCGAGTCCGACCAGATCGCTCTTTTCGATGCGGCGCGTCGCCGTCGCGTTCAGGCGGGCGTGCAGCTCGCCCAGGAGCCGCACCTGCGCCGGCTCCAGTTGGGCGCTGATCTGCTTGCGCCCGCGCCGTCGGGCGCCGGCGCCCGGCGGTCGATGCTGCCGGTCAGCACGTCCGCCGCCCGGAACGGCCGCGACGGGCTTGACTCTGATGGATGCTGGCCGTTGTCCTTGCCGATCGACGTAGGCGGGGTGTCCGCGTCTGCCGTGGTGTCATGCGTGGCTCGCCTCCCGGAACGTGGTCCCGTTGGTCGCCGTCGCGAAGCCGTCCCGCTCGATCGGGATGCGGGCCTGGATGACCGGGCCGTTCCCGCGGTCGAGATCGGATCCGTCGCGTCCCGCCAGGCCCGGGGTGCCGGTGAAGACCCGGCGGCCGATCACGCTGGCGGCTAACGCACCGTCGACGGTGTCGCGGCCGAGGAAGGCGGCCTCGACGAGGCAGTCGGCGCAGAAGTTGGTGATCGCCCGCGGGACACCGCCGGAGCGCTCGTGGATCACGTCGATCGCCTCCTGGGTGAAGAGGGGCGGCGCCTGCGGCGAGCGGCCGGCGATGGCGAGCCGGTGGGCGATCATGCCGGCGGTGTCGCGCCGGTTGAGCGGGTTGAGCTTGTGGTCCATGCCGACCCGCTGGGCGAGGTTGCGCTTGCGGACGATCTTCTCCTCCAGTTCCGGCTGGGCGAAGATGACGATGTTGATCAGCTTCTCGGTCGGGGTCTCGAACGAGAGGAACGTGCGCAGGATCTCGAGTTGGGACCCGGCCAGGTTCTGCCCCTCGTCGATCACCAGCAGCACCCGCCGCCGCGCCAGGTGCATCGCCTCCAGGTAACGGAGGAAGTCGGTCGTCAGGTCGAGCCCGGTGCGGCCCTGGGGGGCGACCCCGAACTGGCCGAGGATCGAGCGCAGGAACTGGACGTCGGTGCGGCAGTCGCGCGGGTTGTTGACGATCCCGATCTCAACGGGGGATCGCCGCCGGCCGGCCGCACTTGCAGCTCCTGGAGCAGGGCCACCTTGATGGTGGTCTTGCCGTAGCCGATGTCGCCGATGATCACGGAGAGGCCGCGCTGGAGGTGGATGGCGAGCTTGAGGCGCTCGTAGCAGTCCTCGTGGCCGAGCGTCTTGTAGAACATCTCCGGATCGGGCGTGGTGCCGAACGGCTCGCGCGCCAACCCGAAGCGCTGGTAGTAGGTCATCGCGCCACGCTCTCGCTACCCGCCGTCATCGCCATTCTCCCCACTTCCTCACCCCGACTACCGCCCCAGTTGCTGCCGGATCTCCCGGATGCCGGCTCCGTCCCGCCGCCGGGCCACGATCTCTCGCAGGGTGGCCAGCTCCGCCTCGTCGAAGAGGAGGTAGCCGCTCTGGTGCGGGCGGTCGGCACGATCAGCCCCTCCCGAAGGTAGAAGTCCAGGTGGGTGCGGGGAAGGCCGGTCGCGGCGCGAAGGTCGCTCGTCATGTAGAACCGCGCCATCCCCGACGACGCCCGGGTGGCCGGCGCGGGCGGCGGCCGGGGTCGTGTCGTAGGTCATCTCGACGGTGAGCGTGTCGGTCATCGCGGGTCCTCCACCACGGCGTGCGCTCCTTCTGAGGGACACCGCCGTTTATCCCCTCGCAACCACACCAGCGAGCGCATCCGCTCTGCAAGTGCATAGTGCGATCTTAGCGGTGGCCCTGGGGGTGTAAACCGGTTGTCCCAGTGTCACCACGAGGGGATGTACGTACACATTGCGCAGGCACCAGATCTTGGGTGTGGAGCGCGGCGAGTTGTCTGCTACGTCACTGTTTTGACGGGGAGACGACTCATGCCGGGCGGCTCGCCCCGCTATACTCTCTGCCCGGGGAGTAGAAGAGCAGGGGTTCGAGCGCAGGTCGTGCGGCCGCGCACGGCGCGCGACCGTCTGAGGTCACGTCACAGCAATCGAGGAGCAACGCAGCGGATGGAGCCGAGACCAGCCCACCTTCGATCCCGTCAGCCGGTCGATGAATCGGCCGCATCACCTCGCCAGCGGCTCCCGCCGAGGTCGGCCCCTTCAGCGCCTGCACCGGCCCCCGAGGCGCCGCCAGAGGAGACGGCGCGCCTGGAGCCGCCGAGGAGGCCTTCGCGGCCTGAGTCCTCGCGCCGACTCGGCCCCGACCGAGTCCTTCGCTGCCACGCCGCCGCGCCCGCTCGACCCGAGTCGGCTCGCCGTATGACCCACGAGCGCGGGTCTACGGCCACCTCGCCGTACGAGCCAATGGGGCAGACGGAGACCGCCGTGCCGGGATCCACGCCGACGGTCCCGGCCGACGAGACTGCCCCGGCTACTTCTCGCGGACGCGGCCGTCGCCTCCTTGGTGCTGGACTCGCGGCGCTCCTGTTGCTGGCTATGGCCGGTGGCCTCGCCTTTGCCTTCGACCGTTTCCGGGATGGGGACGATGACGACGGGGTGGCGGGTGTCGCGGCGACGGCGACGGCGATCCGCGGGACGGAAGAAGCAGAGTTGGCCGCCCTCCGGGCTACCCACCCCTCCGCCGACACCTGCCGCCGACGGTCGCCCCGACCGCGACCCGCGACCCCTGCCCCGACACCGACGCCGAAGCCGACCACGGTCCCGACGCCGACACACGACGCGCCACTGGCGCCGGAGCCGGCGCCGCCAGCACCCGCGCGCCCACCCCCGACGATGCCCCGGCGCCGCCGCCGGACAGCCTGGAGGCGCTGCTGCCGACAGAGGAACAGGTGCCGGAGGGGCTGACTCAGACCACGGAGGGCGAGCGGACGGAAGAGGAGGTTGCCGGCGCGCTCGGCACGGACGACGCGGCTCAACGACTCGAGGATTGGGGATGGGAGGGCAACGTCTTCCGGGAGTTCGATCTTCCGGCCGATGCCGACGCCTCACCTGATCAGACCAACCATGTTGACGTCAGCGTGCACCGCTTCGGCAGCCCCGAGGCGGCGGAAGAGGCGCTTCCCTACTTCTCCGATCTGGTCGTGGACGCCCAGGGGCTGGAGGATGTCGAGGTCGATCCGGTTGGGGATGAGGTGCGGGCCCTCTCGGGCGCACCCGACGGCGCCAACCTGGTGATTCTGTACATCCGCTCCGGTACGGATCTGATCCGCATCGGCACCGCATCGCCGGAAGGAGACCCGACCCCGGACGCCCTGGCCGTGGCGGAGGCGATCCTCGACCGCTAGCCGGGGCGTGATTGTGGGCAGTGGTGAGGGGCGACCCGCTTGACGCCTGCCCTGCATCACCATGCCTGGATGCTTCTTCGTCCCAGAGAGGTGTTGCCGGTGGGTTGGATCATTGGCTACGGGAGGAGTTGCCCGGTCGGGGACTGGCTGCGGAGTCCAACGGTGTGCTGAGGGGGAGTGGGCCGCAGCGTGATGGTTCGCGGCCGCTATCATGGGCATCGGTAGGGATCGGCGACCACGCGCTGGAATCTGGAACAAGGGGCGGCATGCTGGCCACACGCGACCGTGTTCGACGAGGCGGTGGACGCGCTCAAGTTTCTGAGCGACCGGAACCGGCTGCGGATCTTGTCGGTCTTGACGCGGGCTGAGACCTGCGTCTGCGACCTGATCGACGAACTGGAGCTGCCCCAGAGCCTGGTCTCCTACCACCTCGGCAAGCTCAAGAAGGCGGGGCTGGTGCGGACGCGGCGCGACGCCCAGTGGATCTACTACTCTCTCGACCCAGACGCCTGGGCGCGGCTGATCGCGCCGCTCGCCGGGGTGGTCTCCCCATCCCGCTCCCCCCGGAGGCCGCCTACGGTGCCAGCCGCCGCTGCGATCTCGTGCCGCCGGACCCTGCCCGCGTGCGCCGACGACGGCGAGGCGGAGTGCTGCTAGGCGTCCGCCGGCATGCGATCGTCGCTTCTGCGCGTCATAGGTCGCGTGATCGCTTGGGCAAGAACTTGGGGGATCGCCGCCTCGTGTATATGAGTGGTGGCTGATATGCTATGGCGGCGCAACGAGGCGAGGATCGGACGCCGGCCCGATGCGCCAGGCAACGTTCGGCCGCGTCAACGCACAGGTGGACTTCCTCTGCTATGGCTGTACAACTCGACCATGTTGGACCCGTTGCTGCCGCTTCGCCGGTCGTCAAGCCGCAGCTCTCGCTGATCGATCGTTTCCTGCCGCTCTGGATCTTCGTGGCCATGGCGCTGGGCGTTGGCCTGGGCCGCGCCTTTCCCGGCCTCGGCGGCGCGCTGGACAGGGTCAAGATCGCGGGCGTCTCGCTGCCCATCGCCGCCGGGCTGCTCTGGATGATGTATCCGGTGCTGGCCAAGGTGCGTTACGAATCCCTGGGCCGGTTCCGGGCGCAGGGCCGGCTCTTTGCCGCGTCGGTGCTCTTCAACTGGGTGCTGGGTCCGCTGCTCATGTTTGGGTTGGCCTGGCTCTTCCTGCCCGACCTGCCGCACTACCGCAACGGGCTGATCCTGATCGGCCTCGCCCGCTGCATCGCGATGGTGCTGATCTGGAACATGCTCGCCCGCGGCGACGGCGAGGCGGCGGCTGTGCTCGTCGCGCTCAACTCGCTCTTCCAGATCGCGATGTACTCCGTCCTCGGCTGGCTCTTCCTCACCGTCATCCCCGGCTGGTTCGGCGCCGAGCAGACGGCGGTGGAGATCTCGATGTGGGAGATCGCCAAGAGCGTGCTCATCTTTCTCGGCATCCCGCTCGCCGCCGGGGCGATCACCCGGCTGACGCTGGTGCGGGCGAAGGGCCGGGACTGGTACGACCACACCTTGATGCCGCGGCTCGGCCCGACCGCGCTGCTGGGTCTGCTCTACACCATCGTCCTGATGTTCGCGATGCAGGGCGATCGGATCGTGGATCTGCCGCTGGACGTGGTGCGGATCGCCATCCCGCTGGCCGTCTACTTCGGCGTGATGTTCACCCTCGCCTTCGTCGTTTCCAAGCGGCTCGGCTTCGGCTACCCGGAGACGGCGGCGCTCTCCTTCACCGCGGCCGGCAACAACTTCGAGCTGGCGATCGCGGTCTCCGTCGGCGTCTTCGGGATCGCCTCGGGGAGGCGCTGGCGGGCGTGGTCGGGCCGCTGATCGAGGTGCCGGCGCTGATCGGGCTCGTCTACGTCTCCCTGTGGCTCAAGCGCCGGCTCTTCCCGGAGGCCGGAGGCGGAGGTTGGCCGGGTCGCGCCCAATCGGGCCGGGAACGCGGCGCGCCGCACGTCGCCACGAGGAGGAGATCATGTTGATGGACGGTGCGCTTGCTGGTGTGCCGAAGGACATGCCGGCGGTGATCGACCTCGTCCGGCGCGAAGCGCGGGAGGAGTGTGTGGACGATCGCCTTCCGGCCCCGGTGCTGGAGCGGTGCGTGCGCGACGCCGTGGATGGGTTGTGGGACAGCCGGATCAAGGTCTTCGTGCCGCTGCTGGCCCTGCGCCGGGTGCGCAACTGCATCCGGGCCGGCACCTGCGACGGCGACGATTGGTAGGGGGCGGTATGGCCACCCGGATCGCCGTCTTCTCCGATCTGCACGGCAACAGCGCGGCGACGGCGGCGACCCTGGCCGCGATCGAGGCGGCAGCACCGGACGCCGTCTACTGTCTGGGCGATCTGGTCGGCTACGGGGCCTGTCCGAACGAGACGATCGAGTTGATCCGGGAGCGCGAGATCCCGACGATCATGGGCAACTACGACGACGGGGTCGGGTTCGACCGGGACGACTGCGGCTGCGCCTACAAGGACGCGGCGGAGGCGGCGCGGGGCCAAGCGTCTCTCTTCTGGACGCGGCAGAAGACGACGGCGGAGCACAAGACCTACCTGCGGTCGCTGCCGCCGGAGATCCGCTTCGAGGCGGAGGGCGTCCGGTTCCGCCTGGTCCACGGCAGCCCGCGGCGGATGAACGAGTACCTGTTCGAGGACCGCGATCCCCGCTCCCTGGAGCGCATTGCTGAGGCGGCCGATTGCGACGTGCTGGTCTTCGGACACACCCACAAGCCGTGGGTGCGGGAGATCGCCGGGGTGCTGATGGTCAACGAGGGGAGCGCCGGCAAGCCGAAGGACGGCGATCCTCGGGCGGCCTGGGCGCTCTTCACCCTCGCCGCCGGCATTCCGCCCGTGGTCGAGATCCTGCGCGTGCCTTACGACGTGGCGGCGATGGCCGCCGCGATCCGGGCGGCCGACGCGCTGCCCGACGAGTTCGCGCGGGACCTGGAAACGGGAGGCCTTGGCTGACCGACCAAGGAACCTCTCTGCTGCGGGTGCTGGTGCGCGGGGTTGGCGACATCGGCTCCGCCGTTGCTTATCGGCTCTTCACGGCCGGTGCTGCCGTCATCCTGCACGACGGTCCGCAGCCGACGACGACCCGGCGCGGCATGGCCTTCGCCGATGCCGTCTTCGATGGCCGGGCGACGCTGGAAGGCGCCGTTGCCGTCCGGGTTGATACTCCGGATGCCGTCGAGCAGATCCTTGCCTCCCGCGCGGCGATCCCAATCCTCGTCGGTGACTTTGCCGATGTACTCCTTACGATGCGCCCTGACGTCCTGATCGACGCCCGGATGCGCAAGCGCATCCAACCCGAGATGCAGCGTGGCTTGGCCCCCGCTCACCGTTGGACTCGGCCCCAACTTCGTCGCGGGGGAAACGGTCGATCTGATCGTGGAGACCGCCTGGGGCGATGATCTCGGACGGGTCCTTCGACACGACGCGACCCGGCGGTTGGAGGGAGCCACGAAGCATCGGCGGGCATGGGCGCGACCGCTACGTCTATTCCCCGATCTCTGGGGTGTTCCGGACAGATCGTGCCATTGGCGACCGCGTGGAGGCCGGGAAGACGGTTGCTCGGGTGGACGGCGTGCCGATTCCGGC
>JAUJOZ010000056.1 GCA_030447415.1 Thermomicrobiales bacterium
GCACCCCAGCGCCCGCAGCTCGGTCACCTGCCCGTCCGTCTCGATCCCCTCCGCCGTCACCTCCAGCCCCATCATCCGCGCGAAGGCCACCACCGCCCGCACGAACGCCTCGTCCTCGGGGTTTCTCCCCAACCCGGCCACGCAGGAGCGGTCGATCTTGAGGGCATCGACCGGGCAGCGGCGCAGGTAGGCGAAGGCCGAGTAGCCGGTCCCGAAGTCGTCCACCGCCAGGCGCACCCCCAAGGCCTTCAGCCCCCGCAGCGCCGCAGCGGTGTCCGCCTCCTCGTCCATCGCCACGCTCTCGGTGATCTCCAGCGTCAGCAGGCGCGGCTCGAGCCCCGTCTCCCGGAGGACCCGGGCGACGTCCGCGACCACGCCCGGGTGCTGGAACTGCCGCACCGACAGGTTGACGCTGACGCTGAGCGGCGGCCCGTCGGGCCGCTCCCGGTGCCAGGCCCGCGCCTGGCGGCAGGCCTCCTCCAGCACCCAGGACCCGAGCGGCACGATCAGCCCCGACTCCTCGGCGACGGGGACGAACGCGTCGGGTGGGACCGTGCCGCGCTCGGGGTGCTCCCAGCGCACCAGCGCCTCGACCTCGGCGACCCGCCCCGTCGCCAGGTCGACCAGCGGCTGGTAGCTGAGGCGGAACTCCCCGGCCGCCAGCGCCCGCCGCAGCTCGCCCTCCAGCCGCAGCCGGGCCCAGGCCCGCTCGTCCATCCTCGGCTCGAACAGCGCGTGCCGGGCCTTGCCGGCGCGCTTGGCGTGGTACAGCGCCACGCCCGCCTCGCGCAGCAGGTCGCCGGCGCCGCGCCGGTCGCCGCCGCCGAGGGCGACGCCGATGCTGGGGGCGACGAACAGCTCGTGCCCCGCGACCCGGAAGGGGGACCGGAGGCAGTCGGCCACCCGCGCCGCGGCCGCCTCCGCGTCCAGCCGGCCCTGGGCGTCCTCGAGCAGGAGGACGAACTCGTCGCCCCCGAGCCGGGCGACGGTGTCGCCGGGCCGCGCGCAGCCACGCAGCCGCTCGGCGGCCGCGACCAGGAGCCGGTCGCCGGCATCGTGGCCCAGGCTGTCGTTGACGACCTTGAAGTTGTCCAGGTCGAGGAAGACGACGGCCACGGCGTCGGGGCGGTCCGCCGACCGCGCGAGGGCGTGCCCGAGCCGGTCCAGGAACAGCGCCCGGTTCGGCAGCCCGGTCAGCGGGTCGTGGAACGCCTGGTGCGTCAGGGCCGCCTCCGCCGCCTTGCGCTCGGTGACGTCGCGGGAGTTGATGACGACCCCACCGACAGCCGGGTCGTCGAGCAGGTTGGCGCCGACGGACTCGACGTGGCGCCACGAGCCGTCGCGGTGCCGCACCCGCAGCTCGATCGGCGGCGTCGCGCCCGGGGCGGCGAGGGCCTCGGCGAAGTGGCGCCCGACGCGCGGGGCGTCGTCCGGGTGGACGACGGTGAAGCCGTCGCTGCCGAGCAGCTCCGCGGGGGAGTGGCCCAGGAGCCGCGTGATGGATGGGCTGATGTAGCGGATGACGCCGTCGGCATCCATGACCAGGACCAGGTCCGAGGAGTGCTCGACCAGGGCACGGAAGCGGGCCTCGCTCGCCGCGAGCGCTCGCTGCTCCCCGGCCAGCTCGGCGAAGGCGCGCCCAGTCCGCTCGAACCGCCAGAACAGCAGGCCGATAACGAGCCCGGCCGAGCTGAGCGCGCCCGCGGTCCCGACATCGACCAACCGTGACGCCCGCCCCGCGTTCGCGGTGTGCTCACGGGCTTCTTCGGCGATCCAGCCCTCGAGCGCCGCGAAGCTCGGGTCGACGTGGGTCTCGTCCCACCCCTCCGCCTCGGCCTCTTCCCCGGCCGCCACCAGGCGGGCGAGCTCGTCGACGTTAGCAAGGTACCGCCCGACCGCCGACCGCGCCTCACGGCCGTGGTCGGCATCGATCCGGACCAGCTCGGCCAGCGCCCGCTCCATCTCCTCGCGGGCGCCCCGCAGGGTCGCCGCGGGTTCCTCCGCCCACCCGCCCTGGGTCCCGGCGGGCGCCGCCCCGCGGGCCTGCCTGGCCTCGGCTTCCAGGTGGTGCGCCGCCGCGTCGATGCGGGCAAAGAGGGCCACCTCGCGGAAGTTGACCTCCGCGTAGCGGTGGAGCCGCTCGATTCCCCCGACGGCCGCCAGCGTGACGAGCAGCGCCGAGGCGAGGACGGCCCAGGCGGGCAGCGGCCTCCTTGCGCCGGCCGGCCGATCCGCGTCGTCTGCCACCGCCCCCCCTGTGTGCGACCAAGGGCCGCCCCCTCCGCCGCGCCCCCACTACTTATTGACGGTCGGCAGGTCACGACCCCACCAGCCGCCCCCACAGCCGCCGTAGCACGCCCGTAGCCTCCTGGCCCATCGCCGGCGCGTTCACCGCTCCTGAGGCGTCCTGGCGCGTCCGGCGACCACCATCGCCACGCCCATACATCCACGGGCCCCGGGGTGACGTAGACCCGGGACGACTCCCAAGTCTCCGGGGCGCTTCCCAACGCCCCGCCCCTTCCTTACGAGCCCGGCCTCACCAGCCCGGGCTCGTTTTGTCTAAGGCAACGCGGTGATGACGATGGGCGCGCCGCCCCCGGATGCGGGTGGGGAGCCCGAGACCTGGGGGCGGCGCGGCGCCGGTGCGGGAGGGGCACCCCACCGGACATCCCTAGTACGCACCGGCCCCGGCGGCGGTTCACGGCCGCCGCTCCAGCACTGTCGCCAGCACGAGCGCCAGCGCCTCGGCCGCCGTGCGCCCCCCTGGCCGACAAGGGTCGGGGAACAGGTCGGCGGGGTGTTTCGAACTGCGGCCGCCAGGGGCGGCCGCGGTCGCGTTGCTCTGGCTTGGTACCGCCGCCGCCCCGCCCCCAGGCTCGTGCCCACCTCCTCGACAAGGGCGACCCACCCACGCTTCCAGCGTGGCCGTGAGCGTCATCTCGTCGGCGGCCGGGTCGATGCCGTGCCGCGCCAGCACGGTCGCCACGTCGGCCCGTTTCACACGTGACCGCCTTCACGACTGCCGGGCTCCCAGAAGCGCCACCACGGCGCGGGCGCACTGTGGGTCGTGGTTGGCCGTTCCGCCGCACCTGAGGCCGCTGACCGCCCCACAGCGGCATCTCCGGCCGGGCGCGCTCGCAGCCGCTCCTCGGCAACCGCGAGACGGGCGGACAGATCGTCCTGGTTCCTTGCTCCAACCGGCCGACCTGGCGCTCGAGGCCGCCGATCCGATCGACCAGCGCCAGCACGGTGGCCGGTTCGGTGTCCGACGTCATGACGCGGCGTCACGACAGGCCCGACCGGCGTGTCACCCATGGGTGACACCCTGACGGCGCTGACCGGGATCAATCGGGAGCGACCGGACTTGACCGACGGCAACTCGTTCGCGGCGATCTTGCGCCGGACGGTGCGCTCGCTGAGGCCCAGCACGGCCGCCGCTTCGGCAGCGGTGATCAGCGCCTCGGTGGCCCCGGCGTCACGTGCGTCATGACGTCCGTTTGGCACGTCGGTGTCCATCCCGTGGCGTGGACAGCGTCGTGACGATGGCCACGTATCGTCGCCGGTTGGCCGCGGCGGGCAGTGGGGCAAGCGAACGGCCCCGGGGGTAGCAGACCGGGGCCGTTCACCACATGAGGAGAACCGTCGCCGGTGCAACGCGACGCCGGCCCGCGCATCATCGCCGAGCCGAGCCGGCACGGCAACGGCCCCGAGCCGAAGCCCGAGGCCGCATCGCTTGTGGTCAATTGTCCCTAAGCGTCAGTCAACGGCGAGCGTCGGCGCCGGCGTCGGCACCGTGCCCCGGCCGGCGCAGTCCGGGCACGTTTGCTCATTCGACCCGTTGTCGTCGAGGCGGTATGGCGAGCCGCCCCCCACAAGCGCCCCCTCCGCGTCGCAGCGGGTGCACACCTGGCGCGGCGTCACCATCGCAAGCCGAAGGTGCTCATAGGCGGCGCCGGCGCGAATGCCGCCCATCCAGGCCGCGCACCACATGCCCAGGGCGGTCTCGTCCAGCCGCGTGATCGGGTGATCGTGGCCGGGCGGGTCACGCAGCTCCGGATACCGGTCGATCAGGTCGTTGAGCGCCTGCTTGTACGCCGCCATCTCGACGGCGGCGCCGTTCTCGAACACGCTGCGGAAGTCGACGCCGTCGATGGCCTCGGCGAACTGGACCGGGTCGAGGAAGTCGGCGTCGTCGACGTACGGCCGGTCCTCGCCGCGGTCGCAGGTGGCCGGCTGGTCGAGGAGTGCCGCGGCCTCGGCCGGCGAGACGGCGAACGGGGCGGTGCGCGCGGCGGAGTAGGCGGCGGCGATCCTCAGGGCGTCGCGTCGGGTGATCATGGCGTGGATGCTCCTCTTCCTGGTGATGATCGGTGGGAAGAAGGGTCGGGGGCTTCCGCTGGAAGCCCCCCAGGCGTCCTAGGCGGCGAGCTGGCTGGCCGGCAACCGCGGGTGCCGCGCGCCGCGGCCGGATGTACTGTTGCGCCAACGGCCGGGGTTCCGGGTCGGGATCATCGTCCGTCAGCCACCCGAGCACGAATCGAACGACGGCCCTGTGGATGCAGACCTCGTCGCCGTGGCGGGCCGCCCGCACTCGCACGTGACGCCATCCGTCCGGTACACCGTGCCCGTCCGGGTGGCGGACGTGACGACCCACTCGCCGCTGCCGGCGACCTGGCAGGGGCTCGATGCCGTTGTGGACCGCCCGGTCGAGGGCCGCCCGCCAGCGCTCCGGGGTCGGCGCGCGACGTGCCAACGTCTGGCCCATGTCCTCGTTCCTATCCGTCCGCGCCGGCGTTCCTAGGCACCGGCGCCGCCAAAGTGGGGTCGAGACGCCTCTCGTCTCTATAGGTAAGTATATGAAAGTCTCGGACCCATGTCTACGTGCAGGATGCACAAATCCTGGGGGAGTTTCGGAAGTCCCGAGAGTTTGGTATGATTGGCGCAAAGGAGGCACGCATGCAGACGAAACCGACCCGGCTGCTCACGATCAGCCAGGCCGCCGCCCGTCTCGGAGTCCACCCGGACACCCTGCGGGCGTGGGCGGATAAGGGGGCTCGTCCCCGTCGTCAGGACACTGACTGGCTACCGCCGGTTCAACCCGGACGAGATCGAGCGGGTGCGTGAGGAGATGGGGCTTGAGGGAAAAGCGGCGGCCTAGACGAGTCCTAGGCCGCCGAGAGAGGCGCCTCAACCCCGCTAGACGGGGAAGAGGATGCAGTGATTCTATACCGCCGACCCCTTGCGCCAACCACACGAGGTGGGATGCCGGTGTTGTCAGAGGGGGTCACCTCCCGCGCTTTGTGTTGGCTTGCGGTTCGGCGGCAATGGAGGACAAGGAGGTCCTGATGGCAACTACAAGACGACCCGAGCGGTTCTTGACCACGCGCGAAGCGGCCGACCTCCTCGGTGTGTCGGCCCATGCGCTGGGCCGACGGGTCCGCGCTGGGCACTTGACGGCCCACCTTGACCCGTCTGACCTCAGAGTCCGCCTGATCGACGCACACGAGTTACAGCGGTACATGAAACCGCGGCCGATCGCGCGGAACCGGGAGGAGGTGCCGATGGCCAACACCGCCTAAGCAAGAGCGCCGACCCGAGCCCTCGCGTTAGCGCGCGAGGAGGTCGACGCTCAGGATGCCCGGACAAGACGGGCGTGGCTGTGGTGGCCACGCCGATTCTATCACTCCACGACGCAATAATTGTGTCAAGTGGTCCGGGCATCCAATCCAACGGCAACCGTGGCCGGTCTCCCCGGCCGTCGCCCGTGAGGACAAGATGCCTCCTACCCAGTTTTCTCTGGTATCCATTGGCCGACTAGCCTACCTGGTCCACCACTACGAAGCCCTCCGCATCGACGCCATCCACCTGCCGCCCAACCCGTTCCGCCCGCCGCTCGACTACATCGACCAGGTCCTGACCGAGCTCCGGCTCGAACTCCGGCGCCGTGAGCACACGGTCACGTCGACGCCGGTGAGCTCGTGAGCGCCGGCACCAACGGGACCCCGCGACCCGAGACGCCCCCCGTCGACGAAACCACCATCGTCGCCCACTTCACCACCCTCTTCGGCTCCCGCCGCGGCTACATCGGCATCCTGTCCGGCGAGCGGAACGGGAAAAAGCTCAAGGATGCGACCGACCGCGCCTATCCCTGGCCCGCGTCGAAACTCGCCCTCGCCGGCTATGTCGCCCAAGAGGTCGCCGCCGGCCGTGAGATCTACAGCTGCGGTCATTTGCTGACCCGCCAGCGCCGGATCAAGGAGAACGCGGCGCCGATGGGTGTCCTCTACGTCGACGGCGACGGCGCCACCCCCCCCGCCACGGTCCCGCCGCCGACCTACACCGTCCACTCCTCTCCGGGCCGCGAGCAGTGGTACTGGCACCTCACCGTCGACGTCGACCCCGAGCGAGGCGAGCAGCTCAACCGTCGCCTCGCCTACGCCATCGGCGCCGACAAAGGCGGCTGGGACCTCACCCAGGCCCTCCGCATCCCCAGCACCCCCAACCGCAAGTACGATGGCCTCCCGATCGTCCGCGCTGAGCAACCAACTGGCGCGACGTACGACCCCGACGAGCTCGATCGCCTTCTGCCGCCGGCGCCGTCCGTTGCACCCCGGCCCGGGACCGTTCGTGACGGTCCCGGCGACGACGCCGACGACGAACCCCCTGTGGAGCTAGACGCGGCCGGCCTGGCCGTCTGGCGGGGCGAGCGGCGCAAGGTCAAGCCCGACGGCTCCGGGGAGATCGATCGCTCAGACACCCTGTGGTGGCTCGCCTGCGAGCTCCGGGAAGCCGGGGCCACCCAGCGCACCATCGCCACGGCTGCGGCCGAGCGGGACGCCACCTGGGGATGGGGTTGCTACGCCGACCGCCCGGGCGAATACGACCGCCTGGCCGCCAAAGTCGTCGCCAAGATCACCCCCGGCCCGCGGTCGGCACCGACCGACCAACCGACCACCAACCACCCCCCGACCGACCAGACCGACCAGCCGACCGACCCGTGCGCCAGCGTGCGCGACGAGCTCGCCAGCCTGCGCCGGCGCATCGCCGAGCTTGAAGCCGAGAACGCCAAACTCCGGCTCGAAAACACCCGCATCATCAACACCGTGATCAACCCGAGTCTCAAGGCCGAGGCCCCGACGATCGTGCGGACGGTGGTCCGGGCCGCGGCAGCGCGGCAGCGTGGGGACACCGACGAACAGGGATTCGTCCGCGTCAACGAGCGCGAGATCGGCGACGACTGGGAGCACACTGACGGCAAGCCGATCCGCAATCGGGCGACCGTTAAGCGCCACCTCGAGCGAGCCGCGCAGATGGGCCTCCTGGAGCGCGATGTCCGCCCGGCCATGGTGCCCCGGATCGTCCGCGACACTGAGGGCCAGCCCGTGCTCGACCCGGCGACCGGGAAGCCCAAGACGGAGCAGGTGGCTATCCGGCAGACCTGGGTGAAGCTGACCGGGGACTCCGTCGCCGACATGCTCAAGCCCTTCGCCTCCTTCCGCGCTCCCGATCGCCAGCCGGACGACACGCCACCCAAGCGGCACGGCGGCGACCGCCGGAGCGCCGACTTCCGTGCGAGCCGCACCCCCTGCCCCGACTGTGGCAGCACCAACCGCGTCACCTACTGCGCCGGTTGTGGCGTCGACATCACCGCGACCGCCGAGGCCGACGAGCGCCAGTTTCATGATGAAACGCGTCAACGCCCCACCTCACCGGCCGCCGAGGCGAGCGCGTTTCAAGATGAAGCCGTAAAGAACGCTACCCCCCCTGTGGTACAGAGGATCCCGTTTCAAGATGAAACGCGCTCCCGCCGCTGCCCCGTCGAGCCCGCCCACCTCGCCGTTGCGCCCGAGCCGGCCCCGCCCGACATCGTCGGCAGCGCTGGCTACTTGCCTGGGTTCGGCGCGCTGCCTCGTGCGCCGCTCGACCACCGGACCGACGTCGCCTATGGGGCGCGGCGATGATCGTTGACGCCAACGTCGTGACCGCACCCGCACGTCGCTTCAGCGACCTGGCGCTCGCCGCCGTTCTCATCGCGGCCGGCGCCGAGCTGCTGCGGGTGGAGCCCGCCGATCGCGGCCGGGTCGCGTTCGTCCTCGCCCCGAGCGATCGCCTCCCCGACCTCTTCACGGCCGAGGTCGAGCACCACGCGGGCCGGTTGCGGGTGGCGAGCCGCGACGTGCTGACCACCTTGCATGGATTGCGGTCGCTGTTGCGCGCCGCGCGGATCGACAGCGTCCGCCTGGAGGGTGCGTCGTGACCGGCCATATCCCTCCAGCCGCCGCCCCCCTTGTGCGGCCCGCTATACTTGGGCTTATTGGGACGTTGTCTCAACTAGCGGGATGCACGGCTGATGCACGACCGAACAGGCGACCGCTGCAGCGGGACGAACAGGGACGGCGGGCCGTGTGCGGCGCCCTGCCGGCCTGGCCGCCCCTGGTGCGCGTTTCACGATCCCGACGTCCGGGAACGCATTGCCGCCGGCCGGGTGCAGGGGGGCCGCGACAAGTCGAACGCGCGCCGGGCTCGGAAGCACCTGCCGGCCGAGCCTATGACGGCGGCCGAGGTGCATGCCTACCTCGGCGTGGTCTTCAAGGGGGTGATCGGGGGCAAGCTGGCGCCGGGGGTCGCGGTCGCGGCCGCCACCGTGGCGAAGGCAATGGTGCAGGTCGCCGAGGTGGGGCACCTCGAGGAGCAGATCGCCGAGCTGCGGTCCCTGGTCGGTTGGAGGCGGGCGTCGTGAGTCTGGCCGCGCTGCAGCGAGAGCTCGCCGCCCTGCGCGCCTCGGTCGTCCCGCCGCCGGCGGCCCTGTCCCCGCTCGACGTCGCCGTCGCGGCGGGCCTCACCCCGACCCGTGGCAGGCCGACGTGTTGACCACGACCGAGCGCCAGGTCGTCATCCTCGCCTCCCGCCAGTCGGGCAAGTCCACGACGACCGCCATCCTCGCCGCCGAGCGCGCCGCCTTCCACCCCGGTGCCCTGGTGTTGGTCGTGAGTCCCAGCCTTCGCCAGTCGGGGAGCTCTACCGCAAGGTGCGCGACGTGCTCGCCGCCCTCGGCCCGGCTGCCCCGCCGGCGGTCGCCGAGTCGGCGCTCCGGGTGGAGCTGGCCAACGGCTCCCGCGTCGTCAGCTTGCCCGGCCAGGAACAAACGATCCGCGGCTACAGCGCCCCCGACCTCGTCCTCTTCGATGAGGCGGCCCGCGCCGACGACCGGCTCTATTACGCCATTCGCCCGATGTTGGCGACCAACCCCGCGGCCCGCCTGATCCTGTTGTCGACGCCGTTCGGGACGCAGGGCTTCTTCCACCAGCGGTTGGCGGTGGTTGCCGCCGCTGAGGCGCTGACCGCGGCCGGCGGGCTCGAGGCGCCGCGCGCGGCGGTCAGCGCCCTCCGCCGCCGGGAGGCGATCGCCGATGGCGGAGACGGGGCCGCCAAGCTGACACCGGACGAGCGGACGGCGCTGCAGGCCGAGGTCGCCACGCTCGCCGCCGACATGCGCCCGCTGGTGGCTCGTCGCGATGCGGCGCTCCTTGTCGCGGGGATCGCGCAGGCGAAGGCCGCCGCTTATGGCGATGATGTTCGGCTTCGACCCGATCCCCGGACTGAGAGTTCGCCGTTCGAGACGATCGCCGAGCGGGTCGCGCGACAGGCGGCCTGAGGTGGTGCTTGGGGAGACGCTCATCCCGCTGACGCAGTTGATTAGCACGACGACCGGGGAGGTGGCGTAGTTCTGCCACCGAGGCGCCACCACCGGTGACGCCAGCGACGCGACACCCGACGCACTGTGTGGCCCTAGAAGCGAAGCCGCTTCAGGTTTGGTCCACGAGCCGGGGTCGAGGGGAAAACGTCACCGCGGGGCGCTGGTGCCGCCTGGCGGGCATCTGTGGCTGAGGGGCCGTTGGGGAGGGTGGCGGCGGGGCGGCACTTCTGCGCGACAAGCTCTCTTGTCCGCAAATCCGCGCCGGCGCCTTCCCTGGGCCAGGCTTCCGTGGGCCAGGCTTCCGTTTTGGCCGGAGTGGGAAGAGTGAGCAGAGTGAGCAAGGTTCGCCCCGGACCGCTTCGCCGTGCCCACGTGTATGCGCGGCAGCGACACCGGGGCACCGTTGAATCGCTCGCGGGGTTCAGCATCGGGGCGGGTTCTCACCGGCGGCGGCGATGGTCACTGGAAAAAGATCCCGCCCACCCGCGTCCCGGTGCTGAACGCCGGGCCAGACCCGGGGAGCCCTCCACACACCCACACCCACCCAGTAAAGCCCTGCCCCTCACCCCCGCTCGCCTGCCGGCGGCACAGGGAGGGGGAGGGCGGTGAACGCCGTCAGCGCCGACGCCAGAACGCCCATCACGGCGAGGGATCGCCGGCGGGGCGGTCGGATTGGCGGGATGCCCGCCGCGTGGCGGCGAGCGCGGCCTGGAGCGGGTCCGTCTCACAAGTTAGGCGCCCGGGCAGGGAGTGAAACGATGATTCTGAGACGAGTTGTGAGACAGTCGGCTAGGCGTCGGGACGGCGGCTGAGCGTCGGCGCCGCGAACGTCTCAGAAACGGTCGTTTCTGAGACTGATCGGGGACATCTCAGCAGACGGAGGACCCGAACCCGCCCTGCCAGAAGGTGCGCACGGAGCGCCGGTGGACGCGCTCGGTGGGTTCGCCGCCGACGGGGCAGCGTACCCGGCTCGTATCGCTCTCCGCACACCCGATCAGGACCGCGTCAGCTCGACCCCACGGCGTCGGCCGCTGCCGCTCCCGGTGAGGCCGGTTCCGCGTCGGGCACGGCGATGGCATCGGCGACCATGATCGCCGACGACCCGAGGCTCGTCACCTGGGCGGCCTCGATCCCTTTGTTGCTCTTGAAGAAGCCGGCCGAGACCTCGATCCGCGTCAGCTGAAGCGTCTGCGGATCGAGCTCGATGCCCGCGACCTGGCCGAGCAGGACGCCGCTTTCCGTCACCACTTGGCGCTTGGTCAGCTCCTCCGCCGACACGAGCGCGTTGAGGTCGACGCCCGTCGACGCGCCGCGGAGGGACACGTCGGTGGACAGCGTCAGGGCGTCCGCGCCGAGCGCGTGCACGGCGGCAACGTCGACGATGGGCGCCGCCGCGTCGGGGCGCTCCGGGTCCCCCCGGAGCACGAAGGCCCCGACGCGCTTGGTCGCGGGATCGAAGAAGATCTGGTCGACGGCGCCCACATGGGCCCCCACGAGGGTCATGACCTGAAGGCCTTTGATCCGTTTGATCTCCATGGTGTTCTCCGTGTCGGGGGTAGGCCGGGCGACGAGTTCTGTGCCTGCCGCTCTCGGTGCCACCGCCAACGTCGGAGCCGAGCGGCTCCGGCAGCGCCGGCTCCCCGAGGCGCACGCAGGATGCCACGACCGATACCGGCGGCGGACCACGCCGAGGTTTGCCCAGGCGAATCGAGGAGGCTCGGCAATAAGAGGGCGGCCAGAACGACACGCCACCGACTGGCAAGCCGCTCGCGGGTCGCAAAACTCATACAGGGCGTGGTGAATGACACGACAGCGACACCCAACGCGCTGTGTGGCCCTGAGCGCGACGCAGGAGGCGCAGTGCCCCCTGCGTCGGGGTCGGGCCCCAAACGCCACCACGGGGCGCTGGGGTAGCCTGGCGGCTATCTGCGGCTGAGGGAGGGTTGGGGCGGGTGCCGGCGGGGCGGCTCTTCTGCGCGACATCCCGATTGTCCGCAATCCTGAACTCCGTGCATCTCTGCGTGGCGAGGCGCGCCAAGACCGACCGCTTGACCACGGAGGCGACCATGAGTGACCCCACAGACGTCGCGAGGCAGTACGCGATCGCGTCGCTGCTGGAGCGTATCGACGCCGCGCTCGCGCACGCGGGGCTGACCGCGGCGCAGCTCGACTGGCGCGACTTGGCGCCGCTGGACCACTTCCACTCGCGCGGGATCGCCGCGACCGCGGAGTTGGCGGCGGCGCTCGCCCCAGAGCCCGAGGCACACGTGATCGACGTCGGGTGCGGGGTCGGTGGCTCCGCGCGCCTGCTCGCTGCCACCTACGGCTGCCGGGTCACCGGGATCGACCTCACCCCGGCCGTCGTCGAGGCGGCGGCGCACCTCTCGGCCCGAACCGGGCTCAGCGATCGGACGCGGTTCCGGGTGGCCGACGCGCTCGACCTGCCGTTCGCGGATGCGGAGTTCGATCACGCGTGGACCCAGCACGCGGCCATGAACATCGCGGACCGGGCGCGCCTCTACGCTGAGATCCGCCGCGTCCTGAAGCCGGGTGGGCGGCTCGCCATCCACGACGTGGTTGCCGGGAATGCTGGCCCGCTCATCTTCCCGGTGCCCTGGGCGCCCACGCCGGAGGTCAGCTTCCTGCTGACGCCCGACGCCCTGCGAGCCGTCCTGACGGACGCGGGGGTCGAGGTCGTGGCCTGGGAGGATAAGACCTGCATCACGCTGGCGGCGGTGCCGCCGTCGCCGGCCGGGGACGAGGAGGCGGCGCCTCCGCCCCTCGGGTCGTTCGTGCTGGCGGGACCCGCGTATCCCCGCGCGGTCGAGACCTTCCTCCGCAACCTGCGAGAGGGCCGCGCCGGCGTCGTTCAGGCGATCGTCGCCCGGCGCTGAACGCTATCCCGCCCGTCGCAGAAACGGAAGGTTGTCCGCAAAGGGGGGGCGGGAGATGGACGCCACGATCACCCGACCTGTGGGGGATCAGGTCAACCAGGCGCTAGCACGGCCGCACGGGACCGCCGCGGGCCTGTCCGGGATCGGGACACCATCACGTCCGCTGTCTAAGGAACGCGCCGGGGGAGGGGCATCGCCCCTCCCCTCCTTGTCACCAGCATGGCGACCTACTCGCCTTCCTGCACCTCAATCAGCTCGTCGGCGACCAGGCCATGGGCCTCGCGGTGGACGCGCTCCGCTTGCACGAATGGCTGCTAGTAGGGCGGTGGCGTGCCGGCGCCGGGCGTGGCCGCGGTCGGCAGGGGCACGAACTCGTCGACGAGCCAGCGATCGCCGTCGCGTACGAAGACGATGAAGGCCGTTTGCGGGGCCGGGCCCTGGGTCGGGTCGTTGACCTCCAGCAGCGCCCCGACTCGACCGTCGGGCAGGACGCGAGCATCGTGCAGCCCGAGGACGGTCACCCGCTGGTCGGGCGGCGCGGGGTGCGGGGTGGCGACGAACGCCCGCGTCTGCGCCTCGGTTTCTCCGTGCTGCGGACCGAACTGCCGAGTGAGGCGGTCGGTGTACAGCGCCAACTGCCGGGCGAACTCGCCGGCGTTGACACAGGCGAAGACCTCCTGGGTCGTGGCCGTGATCGCCGCCACGGCCACGGCGTCCGCCGGTTCGCCCTGCG
Source organism: Thermomicrobiales bacterium (assembly GCA_030447415.1). Taxonomy (GTDB): domain Bacteria; phylum Chloroflexota; class Chloroflexia; order Thermomicrobiales; family UBA6265; genus JAUJOZ01. The sequence continues at coordinate 13,325 of JAUJOZ010000056.1, forward strand.
GCAGCTCGGCCGCAGAGGCGACGGGCGAGCCCGCCGGCGGGGTGGCCGCAGGGGTTCCGCCCGGCCCGTACCAGAAGCCGATCAGTTGGTCGACCGGCCGCGGCGCCACGGTGCAGGCGACGGCGGCGGCGCTGGCGGCGGGGCTGGCCTGCTGGGCGGCGGCCGGCGCGTTGCCGACGGCCACGACCCCGAGGAGCGCCAGCGCACCCGAAACGAGGAACCAAACGCGAAGCATGAACCCCTCCTGCAGCCGTGACCAACCGGACACCCCGTCGGCGGCCACGTCGAATCATACTAGAGGAGCGCTCCGGCGAGGATCACGACCGCAGATGGCGCGAAGCGCGACCTCACGCGAGCTGCCTCCGGGCGATTCCCGCACGTGAGCGGGCGTGAATCGTGCCGGAAATTTTGACCATAATCGAAGTAGTTGCCTCTGGCGGCAATCGATCTCTCCAAACCCACCGATTGCGCCTTTCCGCGTGCTCAACGCCTGGCGGGCGTGCTCCGTCGCCCGCGACAGATCGAGCAGTTCGACGCCTAAGGAAGCCGACCCCAAAGTCGCCGGACCGCGCTGACCCCCATCTTCGTCGCCGGCGTCAAGCAGATCGCCACGACCCTCTATCCCGACCTTCCTGACGTGGGGGAAGAAGCCCTCGCCACCGATCTCGTCGATTGGCACCGAGCCGAACGCGTCGAGCCGATCGAGAGCTTTGGGCGAGCGACAACGACGTGATTTTCCGGAACGGGGAAGCAAGACGTGCGGCGGGATCAAGATCGTCCTGCGCCGACGGCGGCGCGGCGCGAGAGCCGCCGTTCGGCGACGATGGTGGCGAGTCGGTCGAGAGGTGGGTGGCTCACGCGATCCTCTTACTGTCCTGCGATCTCGAATCCTCGGTCGATGGGGGCGACCCGGCGGCACCCGACGCGGAAAGGGCAGGTTCCGGGCTATCCGCAGCTGACCGCGGCGTGGGCGGCCAGGGCCTCGCCCACGATCGGTTCGCCGGTCACGATCAGTACTGAGGGCGGCGGGAGCGGCGTGCGTGCGGTCGTTTCCAACGGGGTCCCCTCTCGGCATGGCGCGGCGACGCCATTTGCCGGTCGGTCCCACGGGAGGCACGTTCCTGGCCACGACGCCCGGCCGCGCCGGGGGCACTGGCGTGGGCACGGCGCCGGGGCGGGTGCCCGCGTCGACCGCCGTCGGCTTGCCGATTGGGCATCGTTGCTCGGCTTGCCGATTGGGCATCGTTGCGTGGCATCTCGCAAACGGCCCTTTTTGAGACAGCGCAGGGGCGTTAATCAGGCAGCGTCTCCACGCCTGAAAAGCAGTGGGCTCCTCGCTGACTACGCACCCGATTAGGCGATGCGTAGGCGATTGATCATTCGTGACCACCACCCATCGGTCACCTGATCATCGACTACGCGCCGCGTAGTCATCGACTGCTCTTGCGCAGTCGGCTGCGTACTCGTCGCCGGGAGCGCCAGTTGCATGGCCCGCACGATCTCCTGCTCGCGAGAGAGCAGGCTGGTCAGGCGCTCTACCTCCTGGTTACGCCCGGCGAGTTCCCGCTCTAGGACCTCGATGGTGCCACGCAGGGCCATGATCTCGCCGGAGGATTGTGCGGAAGGGGAGGATGGTTCGGTAGGAGGGGGATCTTCAGACGGCGCTTCAAGGCAGACTCGCCACTCGTACCCTTGCGGCGTCTCGACCTTCATCCCGTTGAGGTGTCCAGCCTTCAGACGCCTGCGCACCGTGACCACGCTCACGCCTAATCGCGCGGCGGCTTCCTGGATCGTGAGCTGCTCGGACGGGTGGTCCATCCCGAGCGCCTCCCCAAGCCGTCAGTCATGGGGCTCCTGTGCAGCGCTAGGGGTGTCGCCGCCGGCAATCACCGTTGACCGCAATTGCGACCCGGTCGGATGAGGTCTCCGACCCCTTCGACCACCCCACCTGCGCCCCCCGGGTTCTCCCCCAGGACCCGGTCGAGCAGCCCCTTCGCCGGCGCCGGGGCCTCGCCCACGAGGTCGCCCGCGAGCCCCTCGCCCTGGCTAGCTGCCTCGCCGTGGCCGGTCAGGTCCCCAGCCGCCGCCTCCCCACGGTCGCCCAGCCTGCCGGAGGTGCCGTCGACCGCGTCACGGATTCGGTCCATCGATCTCGTCCTCTCGCTTCGCTGTGCGCCCGCCGGCCGACCCTGGGGACGCATGGGCGTGGTCGCCGCAGGGATGATGCCAGCCTGCTCTTGGCGCTCCCGGAGTTCTGAGCCGACTCGGGCGTATCCACAATGGACACAGTTGACGCGGGAGAGACGGGCGGTCGCCCACCATTGGCGTCGCGTGCGGGTCAGTTCCACCACGGCGGCCCCTCCTACACCCGACGCCGGCTGTCCGAGGCCGGTCCTGGGTGTCCCACCGCCCGCTGCAGCACGGCGTCCAGTAAGGCGTCCACGGAGAGCACCTCGCCGGCCAAGGCCTCCCGCGGAGAACCGAGCCGGCCCAGCCAGTGGCCGTCAACACCCCGGGTCAGGGTCACCGCCGAGGCACTTTCTGCTCAGCTCTTCCGGGGTGAGTCCCCTCGCTTCGACCTCCTGACAACGCGGGTCGGCCATGACAGCCTCCTCTCTTCGCGTGCCCCCAACCGGGAGCGGCGGGGCTAGCCGGGCATAGAGAAACCCGGCCAAGCCGAAACGGCCCCAGCCGGGTTCGCCACTCACTCCGCCCAGCGCATACGGCGACCAAGGGACGGCCGCGCCGAGCTTCAACGTGTCCGAGGTGCCTCTACCCTTGATCAACGGGCCGTAGAATGCCCGACCACCAGGAGCCTGAGGTGGAGGTTCCTGCTGCCCGGACGCACGGAGGAGCTGTCATGTCGGAAGTCAGTACGATGCTCGAGGCCAATGCCCAGTACGCCGAGCGCTTCACCAAGGGCGACTTGCCCATGCCCCCCGCTCGCCGCCTGGTCGTCCTGACCTGCATGGATGCCCGGATCGACCCAGCGAAGGCGTTCGGCCTGGAGGAAGGAGATGCCCACGTCATCCGCAACGCCGGCGGACGGGCCAGCGACGACGCCCTCCGCTCGCTGGTCATCTCCACCCAGCTGTTGGGCACCCGTGACATCGTGGTGATCCATCACACCGACTGCGGCATGCTCACCTTCCGCAACGAGCAGTTGCGCGAGCAGCTTCGTCAGAACCTGGGAGCCGATGCTTCCGAGGTCGACTTTCTGCCGTTCACGGACCTCGATGTGAGCGTGCGGCAGGACATGGCGACGATTCGCTCCTCAGCGCTGCTCCCGAAGGACCTCGCCGTCCAGGGGTTCATCTACGACGTGCACACCGGACAGCTGCGCGAGGTGTCGTGACGCTGCCCCCCTGTGGAGCGCCATTAGGAACGCAGCGGACCCGAGCGCTATCCCTCGGAAGTCGGAAGAATGATTTACCGGTTCAGCCGTCGCGAAAAAGGCCCTTTCTGAGACAGTCTGGGAGCTTTTGCGGCGACGGGGCGTTGTCCGCAAACTGGTGACGGGAGTACGTCCAGCTCCCGTTTCCAGCACAGCGATGGGGCCCCGGAGGGCTTCCGCCTCGCGAGATAGGTCGCTCACGCTCGGTGGTGGCGCCGGCGTCGGCTCCTCGACCGGCGTCTCCAGGTAGACCCGCCACCCCTACCCCTGCGGCGTTTGCACCTTCTCGCCGGACAGGTGCCCGTGCTTGAGTCGCCGGCGGATCGTGACCTCGGACAGGCCGAGTTGCACCGTCGCCTCCCGGATCGTCAGCTATTCCACCGTTGCTCAGCCTCCGCCTACGCAATCGGACGCTTGAAGATCCACCGGGTCGGCCGTGTCCGCTCGGATTCGAAGAACGCGCTCACCAACTCCCATCCCTCGAGTCCTAGCTGCGCTACCGCTGGGACCACAGTCGCGTCGAAGACGGAGCCGCCCGGGTCCGGGCCCGTGGGCGGCTCCATCTCGATCGCTTCCCGCCCCGTCGTTCGGTAGATGGTCGCAGTGGTGAGGTGCAGCTCGCAGTACTCCCAGCGCGCCCTCGGCCGCGGCTGCCGCAGCTCCTCCTCCGGCTCGCCCGGCTTCGGTCTCTCCCACGGCATCGGTCTCGCCTCTTCGCCTTCTCGTCGCGTAGTCGTCGGAGGTCCCCACGCCTGCGCAGAGCATACGCACCGATCAGTCAGCTGAGAAGCCGGGCCAGAGACGTTAGTCGGTCGTCGCCGCGCTCTTCGTGTCCTCCGTGCGCCCTACCCCCCGCCGCGGCGATGTACCCGTCGGTCAGGTCGGCCAGCACCACCGCTCCTGAGGTCACCGGCGGCCACGCGCGCGTGGTCCTGGGCCACGCGGCTCCTCCCGCACCAGCCGCACACGGTAGAAATTGCCCGGCAAGGCCGCCCGGCAGGGCATCCACGCCTCCACGATGCCCCGCCGCAGCGCCTCCCGGATGTCGGGGTCGGCCGCTGGGCCGAGATCGTGCCGGTGACCGCCCCACACTCCGGGCAGGTCACCGTGACGACCGCGCGTCCGTGCCGGGTGGTCAGGAGGGTGCCCGCCACGGTCAGCAGGTCTCCAGGGCATGACGCGCGCCTCAGGCGCCGTGCCCGCTGGACGGACACCCACGTCCCGCTACGGCCGCTCGCCGCTCCCCTCGTCCCGCGCCAGCACCGTCGCCAGCAGGATGGCCAACGCCTCGGCCGCCGTCGGCCCGGTGTGCTGGAGGTGGGCGGGGAACCAGAGCGCCGGATGCTTCTCCGGCGGGGGCGGCTGGCGCACCAGGGCCCGGTACCGGCGCCCTCGTGGACCCGCGCTCGTCAGCACCTCGTCCACCGTCACCTCCCAGCCGCGTGCCACGAGCAGCGCCGTGAGCGTGCCCGTATCGGCGTCCGGGTCGACGCCGTGCCGCATGAGCACGATCGCCGCGTTCGCCCGATTCACGCGCTACTCCTGCCCAATCAGGCGCGCCCACAGCCACCGCAGCACGCCGGTGGTCCGCTGACCCGTCGCCGGCGCGTTCGCCGCTCCTGGCGCCGCTGGTGCAGCCACAGCGGCATCCTGCGCGGTCCGCACCCGGTCGAGCTCGGCGCGGAGGGCGTCCCGCTGCTCTTGGAGCAGGTCGACGAGCTCATCGGCCGCCCGACGCTCACCACCTTCACGGGCCTCAGTGGCAGCGACCCGGGCGGCCAGCGCGTCGCGTTCCGAGTTGAGGCGGTCGATGGTTCCCGCCTGGTGATCGGTCCGTTCGCGCAGCTCGCCGAGCTCGACCGCGAGCGCCTCGTTCCGCGCTGCCAGTTCGGCCAGTCGCTCGACGAGACCGCGCATCCCGTCGAGCATCGTCTCGACGGGGACCAACGCGGCGCTCTGCTCGGCGCGTTCGGGATCCCCAGCCACGCGGTACGCGACCTCGATCGGCTCGGCGGCATGGTCTATCGGCGTTGGGTCACGCGTTCGGTCGCTCGTTAGGTCGGTCGTTGGGTCAGTGTTCGGTCGCTCGATCAGCACCTCGAGTCGGCGCCCGACCTTCCGGCTGGGGATGGTGCCCCGCTTGGCGCGCATCCGGACAGCATCGGAGGTCAGATCCAATCGGGCGGCAGCGGCGGTGACGGTCAGCCACTCACCCGTTCGGTCGGCGTTAGGTTGGTCGTTAGGTCGCGCGTTGGGTCGCATGGCCGGCATCGTCGCTGACCGGCCCGCGCCGCGCAAGGGGCAAAACGCTCAGGGTGAGCGAAATGCGCGTCGGCGACTCGGATATGCGGCACCGTGCGGTACTTGAGGGCATGGCAACGGCCCCGAGCCGAAGCCCGAGGCCGCTCCCGTTCGGGACAGGTATCCGAGAGGCTAGTCGGGGGCGACCAGAAGCGGGACAATGGCACCGGTGCGGGCCGGGCCGGTACGTTGGGGGTCAGCGTCTGGCTCGGCCTCACCACCCCCGTCGCCAGCGCCCTCCGACGCCGCCAACGCGCTCAACGGCTGGATCAGATCCCCAAGACAGGCCACCATCACGCCCAGGCCACACGCGGCCTCCGTCGCAGACAGGTCAATCATCCAGAAGGCCTGGACCTGCCCGCGTCCGATCCGGAGGAGGAGGGTCGACCCCTCGGGCTCAAGATTGACCTCCACGAAGGACGGCGTGGCCGTCACCCGAGCGGTGGTCGTGGCGAACCGGCGGCGGACGATGGCCTCCAGTTGCTCGATCGTGGTCATGGCGCCCTCCTAAGCTGCCGCGACGACGGTGGCGGGCCGGCGCTGACCCTCCGCAACGATGACGGCGACCGGCGTCCAGCCCTTCCCCTCACAGGCGCGACAGCGGACGGCGTAGGCGTCAGTCCCGGGCACCCGCCACGGCTCCCCCCAGCCCTTGCCCTGGCAGGCGGGACAATCGACGGCGTTCTCATCCAGGATCAAGCCCATCTGCGACAACAACAAACTGTGGTGACCGCACCGCTGCCAGTAGGAAAACCCGGCACAGTCACAGCCATACCGGTCGACGCGGTGCAACTGGGTTGGGTTGCGCCGCGACGTCGCTAGGTGCTCCCCATCCCGCGTCACGTAAATCGTGACGCCCTCCCGCTCTGCCTTGTCAGCCAAGCGACGGAGAGCCTCGCTCCGCTGCGCCCTGATCCGACGCTCAACGTGCGGTTCCATGGTGTCTGTCCTCCCTACTGCTCTGGTCGCGGCTCTCATTCCGCGACCCGCTCGTGCCGGCGAGGGGTGTCCATCCCTCTGTGCATACTGTACCATGGTGTGTCAGTAAGGTCAATACCATACCGAGTATTGCTGTTGCGGAGCGAGTCATGCCGTGCTAATCTGGTTCTTGGAAGGCGAGCCCTGCGAAAGGAGCGATGACGCAGTGAACTACCTCACGGTGGCCGAGGTCGCCGAGCGGCTCAAGGTCTATCCGGGCACAGTGAAACGCTGGCTGAGGGATGGGAAGCTCGTCGGTATCTCCCTCGGTGACCGCGCCGGGTGGCGAATCGCCGAAGACGATCTACAACGCTTCCTTCACAGCCAGAGCAACGTACGGCACATAACCGAAGGGGACGACTCGATGGGAAAAACGGCGGCCTAGAGAGCCCCTAGGCCGCCGCGGACACCCCTCGCCTGATGAGAGCAGGCAGGAGGACACCTCGATTATGCCTGAGCCCATCGCAGGCGTCTACGCGACCCGCCCTAGAGGATTCCCCATGCCCCGTCGCAAGCAAACGCCTGGCACGACCCCGACTGAGGGAGCCACAGGTCGCGGCAAGCGGCGAACCTGGGAGGATGGCCTCCCGGAGTCCCTCACGTACCTCCAAAACCCAGACCTCTACTACACCCGCGACGAGGTGCTCGGCGTCCTGCGCGACCGCGGGATCGACGTCGATGAAGTCGCCCTCGTCTACTGGGAGAAAGCCGGCATCCTGCCGCACGCGGTGCGCCGCTGGCGGGACGGCGCCCCGCGGGCCCTCTATCCCCCCTGGGCGGTCGACGCGATCGCCCACCTCCGCGAACTCCAGGCCAAGGGACGGAAGCTCTCAGACATCGCCAACGTCATGCCCGCCTGGGAACTCGCGCCGATCGTTTGGCAGGACCCATATGCCGCCCCGCTGAACAGCGCCCGAGCCGCCCTCCTTGAGCTTGCCAAGGTCGTCGGCGTCGACCCCGCCGGCATCCGGGTGGTCTTCACCGACGACGAGGGACAGGAGGTCTGGAAGCACGAGCTCGCGGTGCCGAGCGAGTGGAGGCAAGCGCCCGCGTAGGAGCCGTTGCGCTTCCGAATCTACTTCTGTATACTGGCCCCGGTGACTGAACGAACACCCCGGCCAGTGCGGGCAGGAGGACCGAGCCCATGGCGGACCAGACGACCACACTCATCTCGACCGGCGGCCTCGCGAGTCGGCTGGGCTACTCCATCTCGAACGTGAAGAAGCTGGAGAAGCTCGGCCGGATCCCGGCGGGCATCGTGATCGAGGGCTCGGGGCGCAAGGTCTGGCGCGCCGAGGACATCGAGGCGATCCAGGAGCAGCTGCAGGCCCGTCGTCGAAAGGCAGCGGACGCGATGCCGCTGACGGCCGCTTAAACGCGAGCGCCGCCCTCGACGGTTCGTGTTCGCTGCACGAACCAGGGGCGGCGCCTCGGTGCCCGCTGGAGACGGGCGTGGCTGGTCTGCCACCGCCCATCATAGCAAAACGATCGCCCCCCGTGGGCCTCCCCGCCGTTTTGCACCTCCCCGGGCATCTCAACCACGGCTGTTGTGGCCGGGCCTCCGGCCGTTCCGTGAGGACGAGATGTCTCCTACTCAGTTCAGCACGATCCCCACCACTCGCGTCGTCACGTTGATCGCCAGCTACCAACGACTCCTCAGCGAACCGCAACCCGAACGGGCCCACCTCGCGTTCCGCCGGTGGCTCGGCGAGCTCCGGCTCGAACTGGCGCGGCGCGAGTCCACGCTGAGCCCCGCAGCGTGACCGCCGGCACCAACGGGATCCCGCAGGCCCAGACGCCCCCCACGACCCTCACCGTCCGCCCCGCCGGCATCCCGCGCGAACTCGCTGAGCGCTCGCAGTGGGTCTGCTGGCGCTGGGAGCTGACCAGCCGGCCTGACAAGCCCTGGACCAAGATCCCGATCAACCCCGGCACCGGCGCCAAGGCCAGCACGACCGACCCGCGCACCTGGGGCAGCCTCGAGGCCGCGCTGGCAGGGATACGTCGCCAGCCCGGCATCGCCGGCGTCGGCTACGTCTTCGCCGCGGATGACCCCTTCGCCGGCGTCGACCAAGACGGCGTCCGCGATCCTGAGACCGGCACCGTCACCCCGCAGGCTGCAGCCCTCGTCGGCCGCCTCGACTCCTACACCGAGCCAAGCATCAGCGGGACCGGTTTGCACACGATCGTCCGGGCCCCGCTCCCCTCCGGCGGCAACCGCAAGGGCAACGTCGAGGCCTACGACCGCAGCCGGTTCTTTTGCTTCACCGGCCGGCCGCTGCCGGGATATGACGCGATCCAGGAGCGGACCGCGGAGCTGACCGCGTGGCACGCCGAGCTCTTCCCCCTCAAGCCGGCGCCGAAGACTTCACCCCCGCGTGCTCCCAAGGTCAACACCGTCCCCGGGACCGACACCGACATCATCGAATGCGCCCGGCGCTGGCCCAAGTTCGTGGCCCTCTTCGACCGCGGCGACGCCGGCGACTACCCCTCCGACTCCGAGGCCGACCTCGCCCTGGCCAACCTCCTGGTCCGCGCCGGCGCCGACGATCCCGAGCAGATCGTCCGCCTGCTCCGGTCCTCCGCCCTGGCACGCGAGAAGTACGACCGGGACGACTACCTGACCCGCACCGCCGTCCGTGCGTTGGACGGCGGCGTCGTCCGCGTCCCCGAACCAAACCGGCAAGTTGCCGGTTTACCGTCCCCCTCCCCCGCGCCGGCACCGCAGGATGAGCAGGCCACCGGCGGCATCCATGCCCGGATCGCCGCGCTGGAGCGCCGGGTGACCGAACTTGAACGGGAAAACGCCCAACTCCGGGCCGCCAACCAGAAGCTGTCGCTCCTCCAATCCAAGACGACGGCCGTCGTCCGGTCGAAGAACGTCGGCAGCGCGAAGTACACCGGCATGGCGGTCGCGTTCGAGATCGCCAACCAACAGGCCGCCAACCCCGACCGGCGCGAGTTCGTCATCCCGCAGGTTCGCATCGGAGAGCAGGCGGGGTTCGCCGAAGAGACGGTCGCAAACCATCTCAAGGAACTCGACGGGCTGGGGCTCTGGGAGCGCAAGGTCACCTACGTCCCGCCCTGTTACGACCGCGCGACCGGGACCCGCGTGGAGGGCAAAAACCAGACGGTCTTCATCCCGAAGGCCGACCCCATCGCGATCCTCGACGGCCTCGCAACCGCGCCCGTCAGCGCCAAGGGCCCGAAGAATGGCCATGGCGGTCGACGGATCTGCCCGGACTGCGGCGACGTGGGAACGGTCAAGCACTGGACGATCAGCTGCGCCGGCTGCGGCCAAGTCCTCGACCAGGGGAAGGAACCCAGCCCCCCCGCGGACGAGACCCCAAACCGGCAAGATGCCGGATTGGTCGACGCCGCCCCGCCCCCAACCCCTGCGGGATCTCCCCCCTCCGTGGATATCCACCTTAGTGCCGTAAACGGGACGGCTTGCCATAACGACGCACCGAGTCCTGGTCCGGCCGCCCGTATGTCCGGCTGGCTCCCGGGTCTGGACCCGCCCCCGCTCGACCATCGGACCGACGTGCGTTGGGGGGGACGACAATGACCGTCGATGGTGACGTCGTGACCGCGCCCCCGCGCCGCTTCAGCGACGTGGCGCTCGCCGCCGTGCTTGTCGCCGCCGGCGCCGAGCTGGTGGGGGTGGCGACCGCCGACCGGGGCCGGGTCGCGTTCGTTCTCGCTCCGAGCGATGTCCTCCCCGACCTCTTCGCGGCCGAAGTCGAGCACCATGCGGGGCGGCTGCGGCTGCCCACCCGGGACTTGGTCGGGTCGCTGTACTCGCTGCGGCAACTGCTGCGCGCCCACCGGACCGACGCGGCGGAGCGGCCGTCGTGACCATCCATATCCCCGCGGCCGGCGCCGGGCTGCTTGCGGGGTCTGATATGCTACGGCTCAGGGTTATTGGGACATTGTCTCAAAAGGCGGGATGGTTAGACGATGGTTGGGAGGTGCGCGGCGACGACGGCGGCTGGCTCCCCCTGTTCGGCGCAGCCGGTGCGAGCGGATGGCTACTGCTACTGGCACTCGCCAGCCCTCGCCGCGGAGCGGGCCGAGGCGCGGCGGCGGGGCGGCCAAGCGAAGAGCAACGTCAACCGGGCGAAGCGGGCGCTGCTGCCGGCGGCGATGACGGTCGCCGACATGGAGGTCCTCCTCGACGGCGTGCTCAGGGCGGTCATCAACGGCCGGCTGACACCCGGGATCGCGGTCGCGGCGGCCACCGTGGCCAAGGCCAAGATGCAGGCCGCCGAGGTCGGCCGGCTGGAAGCGGAGCAGGCCGAGCTGCGGTCGCTGGTCGGTCGGGGGCGGGCGTCGTGAGCCTGGCCGCGCTGCAGCGAGAACTCGCCGCCCTGCGCGCCTCGGTCGTCCCGCCGCCGGCG
>JAUJOZ010000013.1:0-81024 GCA_030447415.1 Thermomicrobiales bacterium
ACCGGCCGCTGCCGGCGGGGCCTGTCCAGTTGCCACCGCGCGTGGAGGAGGTGGTGATGCCAGCGGCATCCACATCCCGTTTCGTGCCCGTCCCCGATGTCGAGACGCTTGACGACTGGCTGTCGTGCGCTGGCGACGTGGTGCTGTTTCTCCACGACCCGCGGTGCTGGACCAGTCGGCGGGCGTACGATGAGGTCGCGCGGGTCGGGGGCGACATCGCACTGATTGATGTGCGGGCGACGCCGGTCCTGGCCCGGGAGATCGAGGCCCGGACCGGTGTGCGCCACGAGTCACCGCAGGTCGTGGTGCTGCGGAACGGACGGCCTGCCTGGTCGGCCTCGCACGCCGGCATCACGGCGCGCGCGGTCACCTCGATACTGGGAGCACCCCCGGTGTCTCCTCCGGGGCGCGAGCACCTAACCAAGCGTCCTGATCCCCGGACCGGGTAACCTGCAGCGGGTCTCTCTCCGCCCGGATCCGGGCCTCAATCAGCGTTTCCCCACCCGCTCCGGAGGTCAGAGACCCGAGCGCTCGACGCTATGTGCCTGACCGCGGCCAGTGTCGCGTCACCGATGGCCGTGGCACGCCTCCTCGGGATCGTCCGGGCCATCATCCGTGCCCGGTCTGCTGGCTGCCAATCCAGCGGCGGTCGGCCTCGGCGTCGATGGTCACACGGGATTCTTCCGCTGGCTGCGGTAGCGGCGGATCAGTGCGTTGGTCGAGCTATCGTGGCCGAGGTCCGCGTCGTCGGCCGCCGCGAGCTCGGCGCCGATCCGCACCGCCAGTGCCTTGCCCAGCTCGACGCCCCATTGGTCGAACGAGTTGATGTCCCAGACCGTGCCCTGCACGAAGACTTTGTGCTCGTAGAGGGCGACCAGGGCGCCGAGCGTCGCCGGCGTCAGGCGCGGAGCCAGAATCGTGTTCGTCGGCCGATTGCCCTCGAACGTGCGGTGCGGGACCTGGAACTCGGGCACGCCCTCCGCGCGGACCTCGTCCGCCGTCTTGCCAAAGGCGAGCGCCTCCGTCTGGGCGAAGAGGTTGGCCATCAGCAGGTCGTGGTGCCCGTCGATCGGGTTGAGGGGCTGGCTGAAGCCGATGAAGTCGCAGGGGATCAGCTTGGTGCCTTGATGGATCAGCTGGTAGAAGGCGTGCTGACCGTTGGTGCCCGGCTGCCCCCAGATGATCGGCCCGGTCTGGTAGTCGACCGGATCGCCGTCGAGGGTGACGTGCTTGCCGTTGCTCTCCATGTCGAGCTGCTGGAGATACGCCGGCAGGCGCCCGAGGTACTGATCGTATGGGAGGATCGCCACCGTCTCGGCGCCGAAGAAATCGTCGTACCAGATGCCGATCAGCCCGAGGAGCACCGGCAGGTTCCGCTCGAAGGGGGCGGTGCGGAAGTGCTCGTCCATCGCGTGGAATCCGGCGAGCATCTCATGGAAGCGCTCGGGGCCGATCGCGATCATGAGGGAGAGACCGATCGCCGAGGCGTAGGAATAGCGGCCGCCGACCCAGTCCCAGAACTCGAACATGTTCACGGGGTCGATGCCGAACTTCGCCACTTCGGCCGCGTTGGTCGAGACGGCGACGAAGTGCTTGGCCACCGCTCCCTCGTCGTCGAGGGCACGCAGGCTCCAGCTGCGGGCCGTGCGGGCGTTGGTCATCGTCTCGATCGTGGTGAAGGTCTTGGAGGAGACGATGAAGAGCGTCTCGGCGGGATCGAGGTCACGGGTCGCCTCGGCGAAGTCGGTGCCGTCGATGTTCGAGACGAAGCGGAAGGTCATGCCGCGGTCGCTGTAGGAGCGCAGCGCCTCGTAGGCCATGACCGGGCCGAGGTCCGAGCCGCCGATACCGATGTTGACGACGTTGCGAATGCGCTTGCCGGTGTGACCCGTCCACGCTCCGCCCCGGACCCGGTCGCAGAAGTCGGCCATCTTGTCGAGCACGGCGTGGACCGCCGGCACGACATTCTCGCCGTCAACCACAATCGAGGTGTCCCGGGGGGCGCGCAGTGCCACATGCAGCACCGCGCGCCGCTCGGTGACGTTGATCTTCTCACCGCCGAACATGGCGTCGATGCGCGCCCGGAGCCCCGCCGCCTCGGCCAGCGCCAGCAGCAACCGGAGCGTCTCGTCGGTGATCCGGTTCTTCGAGTAGTCAAGGTAGAGACCGGCGGCCTCGGCCGTAAGGCGCTCGCCGCGGGCAGGGTCCTGGGCGAAGAGCTGCCGGAGGTGGACGTCGTTGGTCTGGCGGTGATGCTCGGTGAGCGCCTGCCATTCGGGGCGCTGGGTCAACGGCGTCGTGCGGGTGCCGGTGGTCATGATTGTCTCCTGGCTCGGTCGACGGTCGGCGCGACACCGCCGGACGACGGGCGGGACCGATCTGGTGGTCCGCACGGCCACCGCGCCGGCTCGCACGTCGTGGACCAGAGCCGGCTTCACAGAGAGGTCGACGACGGCGGCCGCGGGGTCGACGCGTCCCGGCCCCGACCGTGATCTTACCCCGACTGCGGCCTCGACATCCCGGGATACCCGCCGGCTCTGTAAGCCGCCGGACCCTCGTCGGCGGGTGGCCGCCATCCTCGCCGCCCGCCGCCGCGTGCCGCGTGGTGTAGCCTTGGAGGCATGACGAGGAGGGAGCTCGCCGGGGAGCGGTGGGAGGCGGTCGAGCCGCTTCGCGGCGCTCGCGCCGGTTTCCGCGCCATGGCGCACGCCCGCGTCGGAAGCCTGGTGTCGGCCCGCGTCGCCGGGCCGCTGACCTAGCTGATTGTGGCGTGCGGGACGGCAGCGACCGTTGGCCTGCTGCAGGTGCGCGAGCGGGGGCCACTGGTCTGGGACGAGGCGGTCCGGGTTGGCGAGGGGGCTCGGCTCGCCTACATCCTGCATGCGGGCGACGTCGGCGCGGCGTGGGACTGGGTGCACGCGCAGACGTTCTACCCGTTCCTGCTGTCCGCACTGCACGGCCTCCTCTTCTTCGTTGGCGCCGGTCCGGTGACGGCGGCCTGGCTGCCGGCGCTCGTCGCCTACGCGCTGGCCAGTGTCCTCGCCGGCCGGCTCGCCACCGCGCTTGGAACCGGGGTGACCGGGGCCTGGCTGGCGGCGGCGCTCTGCTGGCTGACGCCGCTGGAAGCGCGGCTGGCGGCCGGCGGCTTCACCGAGCCGCTGGGAGGGACCCTGCTGCTGCTCGTGCTCTGGCTCCTAACCCGCATCGAACGGAGTCGGGGGGCGGTGCGCGGGGCGGCGCCGTTGGGTCTGGCGTGCGCGGCGGCATGGTTCGTCAAGTACGACTACGGCGTCCTGACGGCCGGGACCGTTGGCCTCAGTGCCATCGTCGCGTTCGCCATCCGCCGCGATCGCCGGGCACTGGCGCGGTACGTGCTCGCCGGCGCATTCGCGGTCGTCCCCGTGGCGGCGTGGCTGGCGGTCGACTTCGGCGCTAAGCGGCGGGGGACGACCGGGTTCATCGGCCAGGCGGTGCCGGACGCGGAGCGGGTCTCCGACTGGGGGTACTACCCGCAGATCCTGTTCGGCGGCCGGGACATCGACCTGACCCCCTGGCTCGGCGTCGGCCTGGCGCCGGGGATCGCGGCGCTGTTCCTCGGCGGGGTGGGGTGGGCCGCGTTCGCCGCGCTCCGGCGCCCCGAAGTCCGTCCGGCCGTGATCCTCGTCGTCCTCTGGTACGCGCTCTACTCCGGTGCCGCCTGGCAGGAGCCGCGGTACATTGGGCCGATCTTGCCGGTGCTCGCCGCGTTGGCCGGCGCCGCGGCGGCGGACGGCCTGCGCCGGATCCGGCGAGCAGTCCCCGACCGAGTATTCGCGGCACTCGCGCTCCTGATCGCCGTGCTGTTCGCCTGGCAACTCGCCGTCCAAGCCGCCGGCGAGGCGGGGCTTGGAGAACGGGCGGCTTTCCTGCGGCCGAACGCGCCGGCGGCCGAGGCGCTCGCCTTCGCCGCGGCGGCCATCGAGAACGAGCGACGGACGGTGCTGCTGCTGGGGCCGGCGAACGAGCTGAGCCCGGCCTCGCTCCGCCTAGTCTGGAGCCGCCGCCTGGGCCGGATCGCCCCCGCGTACGTCGAGATGGTGCCGGAAGCGACCCCCCGCAACCGCGAGCGGGCACTGATCCAGACGATCGAGCGCTTCGGCGTCGGTCGCGTCGTCGGACTCGACGTCCGGCCCGGGTCCCGGCTCGACACTCCCGACTTCCGCTTCCGCTTCGCCAGCCAGCCGGATTACATCCGGCTCGCCCTGCAACTGGAGGCCCAAGGGCGGCTGCGACGGGTGACGAACAGGACGACGGACGGTGGCCGCCTGGGGGTTATCCTCTGGGACGTCGTCGAGGACAGTGCGCCGCCGGCCTCGCGCGAGGGTCGGAACGCCGCGTGAGGGATACAGTTCATGACTTCGTCGTCGATCCTGCCGGTATCCCGCGCGAGCGCGCGGCCAGGGTGGCGCGTCGCCGCGTGGTTCGGCTGGCTAGCGCCGGTGGCGATCGTCGCCGCGATCGCCGGGCGGCGTTGGTGGCAGTTCGGCGAGTTCGCTTCCGGTCTTGACGGCGGGACATGGCTCGTCCTCGGCCGATCGCTCTTCGGCGGCGAGGGGCGGGCGACGGGCGGCGCCTACCCGCCGCTTGTCCCGACGCTGATGCACCTTGGGCAGGCGGTCGCCGACCCGATGGCCACGGCGACGCTGCTGGCGGCTGGGTCGCTGGCGGCGATCATGGGGGCGACCTACCTCGTCGCGCGGCGCGGGATGGATCGGGTCTTCGCCTTGGGCGTCAGCGGGATGGTGGGGCTCGCCAGCCCCATGACGGAGGCGCTCATCTTCGGCGGTTACCCCCAGAACCTGGCCTTCGCCTTCCTCCTGCTCGCCGCTTTCGCCCTGGCACGCTACCTGGCGGCGGGGCACCGGCGACACCTTGCCTGGACCGCGGCGGGGTTCGTCGGAGCCGCGCTCAGCCACCACATGTACTTCGCCCTCGCCTGCGCCGTCGCCACGCTCGTCTGGGGGACGTGGTTGACGACCGGGCCGTCACGGGCGGTGGTCCGCCGCCGGACGCTCGCCGCGGCGGCGGCCGGTGTCCTTGGGGTCATCTGCTTCGCGCCGACGTTGTTCGCCCTCCGCGGCGCCGGCTACGACCCGCCCGTCAACCCCGACGAACTGGGGCTGGGAACAGCCTTGAGCTACAGCATCCGGGAGGCGCCGTGGCTCCTGGCTGCCCATCTTTGTCGCCGGCACCCTGTTCGTCGCCTTGACCCCCGGCGGCGCGGGACGGCGACGTGGCAGGTGGCCGCGGCGCTGATGGGCGTCTCGCTCCTGCTCTTCCCTTTCACCGCGGAGCCCCGGCTCGTCCCGCCGATGATCGTCGGGGCCAGCCTCGGTTTCGGGCTGACACTGCACGAGCTATGGACGCTCGGGCGCGATGCGGTGTGGGGCGGGTTCGCGCCGACGCTGGCGGTGGCCCTCCCCCTCCTCCTCTGGCCCCGGGCCGACACCGTCGCCGCCGGCTACTACGATTTCTACCAGCAGGTCGACCGCTCGCTGGTGCGTGCCGCGGCGGCGGTCGACGCCCATCCCGGGGAGGGGCTGGTGGTCGTCCGCGAGGACGTCCGCGCGGGTGGCCGGTCGGATGGTGGTTCGAGGGGCTGACGGATGCGCGGATCGCCGTCGGGTCGGACGAGAAGTGGCTGGCGTTCCCGGAGAAGCTCGCCAACGCCCGGCTGGCGGACCTTCTCTTCGGGGAGCGGCGGACGTCGGCGGAGGCGGTCTCGCTGGCGCAGCGGCACGGGGTCGAGCTGCTGGTTTTCCGCAAGCGCGAGTGGATCGGCTGGCAGGCCTGGCTGGCGGAGCCGGCGCCGGCGGTGCGCGTCGTCTATGACGACGGCGAGTTCATGATCCTCGACGTCGTGGGTGCTCCTCGTTAGGGTGCGGCCCCTGTGGGCCCGGCTGCGACCCATCTGGGGCGGCGAGGGGGCGGGGGCGGCCTGGCTTGGCGTCGGGGTGGCCGTGGCTGCCCTGGCCGGTCTCGCGCTTCAACTGCTCGGGCTGCGGGTGCTCGACGACGGCGCCTACGCGACGTTCGTCTTCGGCCTCGGCATCGGCAACGTCGCGGCCGCCCTCGCCAGTGCGATTCAACCGGTGGTCGCCGTGCGGGTTGGGGCTCCGCAATCGGCCTTTCTGCCGGCGACGCCGCTCGTCATCGGGATCGCCGCCATCGTGACCGGCGGGTTGGCGGCGGCGCTGCTCGCCCCCCGGGTCGGTCTCCTCGTCGCCGTCCTGGCCCTGCTCCAGGTGCCGGTCCACGCCGTCGTCGGGGTCGGCGTCGGTCGGCTCCAGGGACGGCGAGCGTTTGGGGCCATCGCCGCCGCCGTCGTCCTCCAGGTCGGCTTCCGCATCGCGGTGGTGCTGCCGCCGATCCTTGGCGGGCATGGATCGGCGACGGTGTTCGTCCTAGCGCTGCCGGCGAGCCTGCTCGCCACGCTCGTGCTGCTCCTCGTCGTGCGGGCGTATCGAGGCACCGATTGGCGGGTGACGACGGACGGGCGAAGGTTGCTCGGCCACTACGCCCTGTGGGCGCTCTTCGCCTGGGTGATCAACGCCGACGCGGTCGTCGCCCGGCTCCTCCTGTCGGCGGAGGATGCCGACGCCTACGCGCTCGCGTTCACCCTCGGCCGGCAGCCGCTCTACGTCGTCGCCCCGTTGACGACGGTGCTGCTCCCGGTCGCGCTGGCCGCCCACGCGGCGGAGCAGCGCGAGCGGCTGCGCGCCGTCTTCGCCGTCTCCGCCCTGGTGCTCGTCGGGACGGTTCTGGCGCTCGGCGTCTGGACCGAGCCGATCATCGGGCTCCTGACCGGCGACCCGGCGAGTGGTGACCCCACGCTGGTCCGCGGCTACGCCGTTGTCGGCCCGCTCGCCGCGGCGGCGACGCTCCTGCTGACGTTCGGGTTTGCCCTCGGGTGCGCCCCGCGGCTGCGGGCGCTCGCGCTGTTGACCGCCGGCGGCGCGCTCGCCGCGACGGTCGTGGACGGCCCGGGCGCGCTCCTCCTCCTCCAGGCAGCAGTCATGGCCGCGCTGGTGGCACTGTGCGCCGTCCTCGCCATCCGGGCGACTGCACCCGCCGGTCGCTGAAGGCAGGGCAAGTCCTTCCCCGACCGTCTTCCCGTCTGCGGCTCATGACTCAGGAGAGGGCGATGCACGGCGCGGCGGGGTGTCGGACGACCTGATCGGCGCCATGCTGGCGCGGGCCGCGTGGGCATCCCGGCGAAGCTGGCCGACACGATGATGCCCGAGGCGTTCGGGACCGACTGTCCCTTCGTTGCCCTTGCCACCGCGATCGGCTTCGCCTGCGCCTTCCTGCAATCACGGCTTGTGGCATAGGGATGAGGGAGGTGGAGGGGGTCTCGCTCCGCTCAGGGGATGAAGGGCGGCGGGGTGCGTGATACGCTTTGGCTGCCCCGTGCGTATAGAAGGGTGAGGGGCGGTCAGAGCCGTGCGGTTCGGACCGCCGGGCGCACCGGCGAATCGCCGCGGCGCGCGAGAACCAAGCCGTTGAAACAGGAACCAGGAGCGGAGAGCACGATGCACCCGAGCGATTCCCATCTTGAGCGGACGGCGGCGACCAGCCGTCCCCAGGCCGGACGAGCGATCCGGCTGCCGCTGCTGCTGGCGGCGCTGCTCGCCTTCCTCGCCGTGTCGACAGCGGTCGCCCAGAACACGACCATCGTCTCGACCGAGCGGGGCGAGGTGCCGAGCACGGGCGTGCGGCGTGCGGGCCCGGTCTTGGCTCCAGCTCCGATGGCGCGCCGCAGCGGCGCGCAGCCGGTGGCGATCGAGATCGAGAAGGCGGAGGTTGCCGCCGAGATCGAAACGATCGAGATCGTCGACGGCGTGATGCAGAATCCGACCGGGCCGTGGGTCGTCTCCTGGTACAAAGAGACGGCGCGCCTGGGCGAAACCGGCAACGCGGTGCTGGCCGGCCACGTCGATTACTGGGACGTGGGACCGGCGGTCTTCTACAACCTCGGGCGGTTGGAAGAGGGCGACCGGATCAACCTCACCGGGGAGAACGGCGTCGTCTACACCTACGAGGTGGAGTGGACCGAGCTCTACGACAACGCCGATGCGCCGCTCGACGAGATCGTGGGGCCGACCGAGGACGAGAGCCTGACCCTGATCACCTGCGGCGGGGAGTTCGACGCCCGCAGCGGAGAGTACCTGTCCCGCTTCGTCGTCCGCGCCACGCGGGTCGAGGACGCGGGTGGCGAGGACGCCGAAGGCTAGCGGCCCGCTCTACATCGTCGCGACGTCTTGACCGACCGCCGGTGGCGTCTGCCACCGGCGGTCTGGCGTCGTATCTCGTCGCGTTTTCGGGAGAACGAGGAGCCGTGGCTGAGGAACTGACGTACCGTCCCGCTCGCTCCGATGAGCTGGCCGCCGCGGCGCGGGTCTACGTCCTGGCGGACAATGATACCGACCAGCGGCTGCACGGCCGTTCCCTCGATGAAGTGCCGCGGCCCGACGACGGCGAGGAGACGGCCGCCCGCGATGACCTCGCGCTGCTGCACGCCGACGCACCGGACCGGGTTTGGGTCGCCCTCCGCGGCGATGAGGTCGTCGGCGTGGCCGCGGCCGCGATCCGAGAGCGGCACTGGCACCTCGTCTACCTCTTCGTGGTCCCCGAGGCTCAGGGTCGGGGCATCGGGCGGGAACTGCTGGAGCGCATCCACGCCGTCGGGATCGCGGCTGGCTGCGACCTGTTCTCCCTGCAGGCCTCCGACGACCCGAAAGCGCTGACGCGCTACCTGGCGCTCGGCCTGGGGCCGCATCCCCCGAGTATCGACCTGCGCGCACCGGCGCCGACCTTCCCGCCGCCACGGGTGGACGACGGCCTGGAGTCCCACCCGCTCGACCCCGATGACGCTGCCGTCATGGCGACGGTCGGCGACATCGACCGGCTCGTCCGCGGCGTGCGTCGGCCCCAGGACTTGCGGCGCTGGCTGGCGGCCGGGGCCGCCGGCAGCCTCCTGACGCGGCGCGACACCGGCGCCCCCGCCGGCTACTACCTCGTCTCCGACCGGGGCGAGCAGGGTCGGATCGGTCCCGTCGCCGCGATCGACGAGGAGCGCTTCGCCGCCGTCCTGGCCCGGGCGCTGGTGGCCGCCGCGGCGAGCCCGCGGGCGGGGCTTGCCTGGCGCATCGACGTCCCGGGCGAGAACCGGGGCGCCATCGCGCCGCTCTTCGCGGCCGGCTTTCGTCCGCGCCGGCTCTCCAACGTCTTCGCCTCTGCCCCGATCGGCCGCTTCGATCGCTACGCCTATCACGACGAAGACCTGCTGTAGACGCCGGGTCCCGGGCGCCTCACGTTTCGGGCTGCCGGCGCCCCCGCGCCGGACCCCGTGGTATCCTCGCCGTCCAGCGTGCGAGGGATGGCGCCAACGGGTGCGGGTGGACAAACGAGGGAAAGCGGGCGGATGAGCGCGGTCCGGGACGACGTGCGGGCACCGGCGGAGACCGGGGTGGGGGACGACGCCGGCACGCCGGCCGGGCTGGTGGATCTCCGCGTCCGCTGCATGGTCTGCGACGCAACCTATCCCGGGGACCGGCCGCTGACCCGCTGCGAAGCGTGCGGCGGGCTGCTCGATGTCGACCTGGCGCTCGACGGCCCTGTCCGGCCGGAGGCGTTTGGCGTTGGCCTCCCGCCGGTGCTGCGGTCCTCCGGCGTCTGGCGCTACTGGTCGCTCCTCCCCGCGCTGCCGGAGGCGGCGATCGTCAGCCGGGCGGAAGGGAACACCCCCCTCTACTGGGACGACCGTCTGGCGGCCTACGCCGGGCTTGGGACGGGGCAACTCGGGTTCAAGCACGAAGGGCATAATCCGACCGCCTCGTTCAAAGACCGGGGGATGACGGTCGGAGTCAGCCACGCGCGGGCGGTGGGGGCGCGCATCGTCGCCTGCGCCTCGACCGGCAACACCTCCGCCTCGCTCGCCTCGTACGCCGCGGCGGCAGGCATGCCGGCGCTGGTCCTGATCCCCGAGGGGAAGATCAGCGGCGGCAAGTTGAGCCAGACGATCGCCTATGGCGCCCGCGTCGTCCAGGTGGCCGGCGACTTCGACCAGGCCCTGGCTCTGTTGCGCCAACTGACCGACGCCTACGACGTCTACCTCGTCAACTCCGTCAACCCCTTCCGCCTGGAAGGACAGAAGACGATCATCTTCGAGCTGCTGGAGGAACTCGGTTGGCGGGTCCCCGACGTCATCGCCCTGCCCGGTGGCAACCTCGGTAACACCGCCGCCTTCGGCAAGGCCCTCGGCGAGTTAATGCGGGTCGGGTTGATCGACCGCCTGCCGAAACTGGCGGTGATCCAGGCGGCCGGCGCCGCGCCCTTCGCCGCCTACCATGCGAGCGGCTACCGAGCATTCGCGGCGGTCGTCGCCGAAACGGTCGCGACGGCGATCAAGATCGGCAACCCGGCCAGCACCCCCCGCGCCCGTCGCTCCGTCGAGTTGACACAGGGGGTGGTCACGACCGTCAGCGACGACGAGATCCTCGACGCCAAGGCCGCGATCGACCGCGCCGGCATCGGCTGCGAGCCGGCCTCCGCTGCCTCCCTCGCCGGGCTGCGCCGGCTGGTGGCGGACGGCGCGATCGCGCCCGACGCCACCGCCGTCGGCATCCTGACGGGGCACGTCCTCAAGGACGCCGACGCCGTCGTCTCTTATCACCTGGAGGATCGCGACGACGCGCCGCGACCCAGCGCGAACCGGCCGGTGCGGGTCGCGGCGGAGCTGCCGGCGCTGGAGCGGGTCCTGGCCGATGCGCTTCACGGTTAGGGCGCCGGCCTCCTCCGCCAACCTCGGCCCCGGCTTCGATGCCCTCGGCCTGGCCCTCGACCTCTGGAACGAGGTCGTCGTCGACACCGACGGCCAGCCGGGCGCTGTCATCCTCGAGGGCCCGGGCGCCGAGCTTCTGGCCAACCGCGAGAACCTCTCGCTTAAGGCGATGCGTGTCCTGGCCGAGGAGCGAGGACGGGAGCTGCCTCCCTTCGCCCTGACGGCGCGGACCGACGTCCCGGTCGCCCGCGGGCTTGGCAGCTCCGCGGCGGCGCTGGTGGCGGGGCTGCTGGCGGCGGACCGGCTGCTCGGGCTCGGGCTGTCCCTCGACGAGCTCTACGCCGTCGCCTGGCGAATGGAGGGGCACGGTGACAACGTCGGCGCCGCTCTCTACGGGGGGGCGATCCTTGCCGTGCCCGGCGTCGCCACCGCCGTTCGCCTCCGCCCGGTCGCCGGCCAGGCCGCGCCCGGGCTGGTGGCGGTGGTCTTCATCCCCGAGGTGACCGGGGCGACGTGGGCCGCCCGCGCGGCCCTGCCGGCGTTGGTGCCGCACCCGGACGCCGCCTTCAACGTCGCCGCCGCCGCGGGTTTGGCCGTCGGCCTCCGCACCGGCGACCGGACGCTGATCGCCGCCGGCATGAGTGACCGCCTGCACGAGCCCTACCGATCCCGCCTCTTCCCCCACCTGGAACCGCTCAAAGCCGCCGCCCGACACGCAGGCGCCCTCGGCGCCTGCCTCAGCGGTGCCGGCCCCTCAGTCCTGGCTTTGGTGACGGAGGAGGCCGTCCCGACCGTCGCCGCCGTCCTCGCCGACGCTGCCCGCCACCTTGGGTTAACCGGCGAGTCGGTGACGCTGGAAGTGGCGGGTCAAGGGGCGTACGTGGTCGAGGAGCCAGGTGCGGCCAGTGAGGTCAACGGCGTGGCAGGGTCAAGGATCTCGACCAGGGAGCCGGCCCAGGTACCAGCCGTCCGCGTTCCGTAGGCACAAGTGGAGCGAGCGCTCTTCCACCTGGATTGGACCGAGAAAGATCGCGCTGATCGAAGCCTGCTCCACGCCTTTGGACGCATCGCCGAGCGTGAAGCTCGGGTGCTGCGAGTGATTTAGAATGAATCTGTGTCGCTGTAGCGTATCGTGACCGTCTATTTTGACCGCACACAGAGGAACAAGCGGTGAAGGTCCATTTGGATCCGGAAGTCGATGCGCGGTACCTGCGGCTGGACGACTCGTCGATCGTCGAGTCCGAGGAGGTCCGGCCCGGCATCGTGCGCGACTTCAACGCCGACAATCAGGTCGTCGGCATCGATATTCTCAAGGTGAAGGATCGGGTTCCGCTGGCGAACCTACAGCAGATCCAGTTTGAGGTGGCATGAGCATTACCTGCTTTCGGCTCTGCCGAGGGACTTGATGGCAGTTGACCTCTTGGCGGAGATCGAGGTTGTCCTCGTCGAGGCGGGCGAGCCGCTCCACTTCGGGGAGATAGCGCGTCGCGTCCTGGCGCGCGGCGCATGGGCCACCAGAGGTCAGAACCCTGCGAGAATTGTCAACGCGTACCTCTCTCAGCACATCCGCGATCAGGGGGAAGCAGCGCATTTCCGACGGGTTGGCCGTGGTTTGATTAGCTTGTCCGCCTGGTATGCCTCACAACCACACGGTCCAAAGCTGGCTGTCGCACCGGCACCGGCCTCCCTGGAGGAAGCGCAGCGGCTGAATGCTATCCCGGTCGCGCTGATGACCGGGGAGCAACTCGTGGCTCTGCTCGTTGAGCACGATCTCGGCGTGCGCCGCGAAGCCCAAGACCTGCTGGAGATTGGGGAAGCCGAGGACGATGGGGAGTAGCCCCCTATCGCCTCACCGTTGCAACACTCCGCCTTCCTCCGCGGTCGTCGCGGCCTCGATCTCAGCCCGGGTAGCGGCGAGGAAGTCGCCGGGCATGGTGTGTTTGAGGGCTTGGGCGGCGGCGGCGAGGGCCAGGGCTCGCGGGAGGTCGGCCGGGTTGGCGACGTAGCCGGCGAGGAAGCCGCCGGCGAAGGCGTCGCCGCCGCCGAGGCGGTCGACCACCTCCACGTCGCGCCAGGGTGTCGCCGCCACCTCGCCGGAGGGGCCGAGGGCGACGCTGGAAAGTCTGATAGCCCGGCTCGCCTTGGCCCGCTTGCGTGAGAGGACGGCGACCGCCACCCCCAGACGCTCCCGAGCCAGCCGCAGCACCTCCTCATGGGGGCCATCCAGTCCAAAGAAGGTCCGCAGCGTACCGCGCCCGGCGAAGAGGATGTCGACCAGCGGCACCAGCTCGGTGAAGCAGGCACGGGCCGCCGCCTCGCTCCAGAGCTTGGAGCGGTAGTTCAGGTCGAAGCTGACCGGCACGCCGGCGGCATTGGCGGCGCGCACCGCGGCGAACGTTTCCACCCGGCAACCGTCGCTCACGGCCGGGGTGATGCCGGAGACATGCAACGCCGCCGCCCCGGCCAGCAGCGCCGGCCAGTCGAACGCCCCCGGCGTCAGCCGCGCCATCGCGGAGTCGGCGCGGTCGTAGGTGACGGCGGACGGGCGGGGATCCACACCCTCCTCCAGGAAGTAGACGCCCGCGCGTCCCTCCCCCTCCGGCACCCATTGGACCGCCGCGGTGTCGATCCCGGCCGCCCGCGCTCCGCGGTCGATCAGCCGGCCGAGCGGCGAGTCGGGCAGGCGGGAGACCCAGGCGGTCGGCACCCCGAGGCAGCGCAGCGTGACCGCGGTGTTGAGCTCCGCCCCGCCGACGGTCACGTCGAGGCGCGTAGTCCGCTCCAGCCGCTCGTGTCCCGGTGGCGTCAGGCGCACCATTGCCTCCCCGAACGCCACCACCCGCCCCGCCGTCCGCTCCACGTCCTACCCCTTCCTGGCCCGGCCTGAGGGCCCTGGCCGCCCCCTCCGACGCGTCCGTCGCGCCGTGGACGCCGCGCCGCGCCACGCCCCTACAGCCACCCGCTCGCCGTTTTCGCGCCCCCGCGACCCCCCAAGTGAAGCGACACTCCGGCCGTGCCGCTCGCACCCCCTTGACAACCGCTCGCAAATTATGGACAAAGCGCAAAGCGGGACGTAAAGCACCGCGTCCCGCCCGAGGATCAGGGTGCTTCTGGGCCGCGGGTGGTGGCCTTGTAGTCGGCGGGAGGAGAGACGGCATGGCGCGCGTGATCTTCGAGAACGTCACAAAGATGTACGGCGGGACCGGCCTCGCGGCGGTCAAGGACCTCAACATGGAGGTGCAGGACCGGGAGTTCCTCGTGCTGGTCGGTCCCTCCGGGTGCGGCAGGAGCTCCGCGATGCGGATGGTGGCCGGGCTGGTGGAGATCAGCGACGGCCGGATCATCATCGGCGACCGGGTCGTCAACGACCTGCCGCCGAAGGACCGCGATGTGGCGATGGTCTTCCAGAGCTACGCGCTCTACCCACACATGACCGTGCGCGACAATCTGGCCTACCCGCTGAAGCTGCGCAAGGTGCCGAAGGCCGAGCGCGAGCAGCGGGTGCGCGAGGCGGCACGGGTGCTCGACATCGAGCAGTTCCTCGACCGCAAGCCGAAGGCGCTCTCCGGCGGCCAGCGCCAGCGCGTCGCGCTGGGCCGCGCCATCGTCCGCAACGCCGACGTCTTCCTGATGGACGAGCCGCTGTCCAACCTCGACGCCAAGCTGCGCGTCCAGACGCGGGCCGAGCTGATCAAGCTGCACGAGCGGGTGCGGACGACGACGATCTACGTCACCCACGACCAGGTCGAGGCGATGACGATGGGCGACCGCATCGCCGTCATGAGCCTGGGCGTGCTCCAGCAGCTCGCCACCCCGCAGGAGCTCTACGACAACCCGGCCAACAAGTTCGTCGCCGGCTTCATCGGCTCGCCGTCGATGAACTTCCTCGACGTCAACCTTCAGGCGGCCGACGGCAAGCTCTACGCGGCCACCCCCGGCTTCAAGATGCGGGTGCCGGACACGAAGGGGCGCGCCCTGGAGAAGTACCTCGGTCAGACGGTGACCCTCGGCGTGCGGCCGGAGCATCTGGTGGAGCGCTCCCGCCTCGAGGTCAATGCGCCGCCGGACGCGACGATCCCGGTCAAGGTCGATATCGTCGAAACGCTTGGCAACGAGCTCTTCGTCTACCTGGCGAACAACGGCACGCTGCTGACATCGCGCATGCCCCCGGACATCTCGCTGCAATCGGGACAGGAGATCGAAGTGGCGGCCGCGCCCGACCGGCTCTACTTCTTCGATCCCTCTACTGAAGAGAAGGTGGCGTAACAGCGCCGAGAGACGCCGGTTGGTCATCACTAGGCAACACGACGAGGCCGGGGCAACTGCCCCGGCCTCGTTGGTGTTCGCATGTCGTGTCGTCGTCCGGCCGCACCAGCGGCACTGCCCGGTGCTTGAGCCGCTTCGCCGACTCCCGACTTCCGACTACTTGGTCTGCCCGGACGCGATCTGGCCCGCGGTGTCGGCAGCCCGGATCTCGATCCGCCGCGGCTTGGCCTGCTCGGCCTTGGGGAGCCGCAGGCGCAGGATGCCGTGCTCGAACGTCGCCTCCGCCCGCGCCGGGTCGACCTCGACCGGCAGCGTCACCGAGCGCTGGAACGTGCCGTGCGGCAGCTCGTGCAGGAACCACGTCGCCTGCTTGGTGTCCTCGGACTGCGCCACGTCGGGCGTCCGCCCGCTGAGCGTCAGCGTGCCCTGGTTGAACGTGACCTCGAGGTCGTTCGGGTTGAGCCCCGGCGCCGCCCCGATGACGACCACCTCGTCCTGGGTGGCGTAGACATCGAGCGGCAACGGCATGCGTACCGTGCCGCCGGTGCCGGCACCGGTGGACGACCACAGGGTGCGGAACGGGCTGGAGACGAAGCTATCCGCCAGCAGCCGGTCCATCGCGTCGCGCAGGCTCACGAACTCGTCCGCAGCAGGGAACCGATTAACCATCCGACCATCACCTCCGAACGCGCGCTTGAAGCGCTTGCCTCAACCGAGCGACGGTGGCCATGTCCGGCCTGTCCGTCTACTGCGTGTATTATAGATATGCTCCCGTTCGTTGTCAATAGGTCTAACCATATTGTGTCAAGATTTGGTCGCCCCGTCGACCGCCCGAGGAGTAGCGGACCGTCTCACGTTGCGGCGAGCCGGAGACGAATGGCGGCCGTTGACGGTGCGTGGGACCCTCCCTATAGTGGGGGTGCGGGGTCCGGGGCGAACCACGGGGGACGGCGGCGGCGGGTGGCGCCTGGGACCGGCGACGCGGTCGGTTGGGGGGCGCGGGTCCAGCCCGGAAGGGGGAGACGAGGTGGAGCACTTGAGGCCGGAGACGGAGACCGATCGGCTGCTGGCGGCGCTCTGCTACTTCCTGGCGCCGATCGTCGGCCTGGCGCTCTACCTGACCTCCGCGCGCACGAACGCCTACCTGCGCTACCACGCCCAGCAATCGATCGTGGACCTCCGCGCGCACGAACGCCTACCTGCGCTACCACGCCCAGCAATCGATCGTGCTGGGGATCGGGCTGATCGTGCTCTACACCGTGACGATGCCCGTCTTCTTCCTCTGCCTGCCCGTGCTGATCCCGCTCGCCGTCCACCTCTATTACACCTTCAAGGGTTACACCACCCCGGTCTTCACCATCCCCGTCGTCACCGACCTCACCAAGCGCTTCTTCCCTGACTTCCCAGGGTAGACCGAACGCGGTATCCTCTCAACACAAAACAGGACAGATATTCCCTCTCGGGGCGGTTTCGTCGTTCTCGGGTCCGCCGCTGACCCAGGGCGCCAGCAATGCCGCGCATCTTCGACAACATCGAGGCGCAACTATCGGATGCCTTGCGCGGAACGCTGCGCGGCGGCACCCACGCCGACTTCTGCGTCGGCTACTTCAACCTACGCGGCTGGCGCGGTATCGCGCCGGAGATCCAGTCCTGGCCGGGCGGCGAGCGCGGCCGATGCCGCCTGCTCGTCGGCATGCAGCGCCCACCGCAAGAATCGGTGCGCGATCAGTTCGGCCTCACCCGAGATGGCCTGCCCGACAACCAAGTCATCCTCCGCCTGAAGCGGGAGGCGGCCGAGGACTTCCGCCACCAATTGACCGTCGGCGCCCCGTCGGCTCGAGACGAAGCGGGCCTGCGCCAGCTCTGCCGCCAGATTCAGGCCGGACAGCTCGTCATTAAGCTGTACCTGCGCTACCCGCTCCACGCCAAGCTCTACCTGGCCCACCGTCCCGACCACGTCACCCCGATCGTCGGCTATCTCGGCAGCAGCAACCTCACTCTGGCGGGGCTGTCCAAACAGGGTGAGCTCAACGTCGACGTGGTGGACCACGACGCCTGCACCAAGCTCCATCGCTGGTTCGACGACCGCTGGAACGACGAGTGGTGCCTTGACATCTCGGATGAACTGGTCCAGATCATCGCGACGAGCTGGGCGCGCGAAGAGCCGGTTCCGCCCTACCACGTCTACTTGAAGATGGCGTACCACCTTTCCCAGGAGGCTCGCGCCGGCCTCGCCCAGTTCCGCATCCCAAAGGACTTCGGTGACGAGCTGTTCGAGTTCCAGAAGGCCGCCGTCAAAATCGCCGCCCACCATCTCAACAAGCGCGACGGCGTGTTGCTCGGCGACGTGGTGGGTCTTGGCAAGACACTGATGGCCACCGCGCTCGCCCGCATCTTCCAGGACGACCACCTCACGGAAACCCTCATCATCTGCCCAAAGAACCTGGAAAAAATGTGGAACGACTACGTTCAGCGCTACCGCCTCATTGCCAAGGTGGTGCCGCTGAGCATGGTTACCCGGGTGCTGCCGGACCTCCGGCGCTACCGCGTCGTCCTCATTGACGAGAGCCACAACCTCCGTAACCGCGAGGGGCGGCAATACAAGACCATCCTCGACTACGTGGTCAAGAACGACAGCCGCTGCATCCTCCTGTCCGCCACCCCCTACAACAAGACCTACCTTGACCTTTCCGCCCAGCTACGCCTCTTCGTTCCCGACGACGAAGACCTCGGCATCCGGCCGGAGCACAAGCTCCAGGAATTGGGCGAGATCGAATTCGTCCGGCGACACCAGTGCGGTGTCCGCACGCTGGCCGCCTTTGAGAAGAGCGAGCACCCGGATGACTGGCGGGAGCTGATGCGCCGCTATTTGGTGCGGCGCACGCGGACCTTTATCCAGGACAACTACGCCGAGCGTGACCCGGAAAGCGGGCGAACCTTCCTCGCCTTCCCGGACGGACGGCGCTTCTACTTTCCCGCCCGGGTGCCGAAGACCGTCGGGTTCGTCATCGACGATCGGCGGACCGACGATCCCTACGCCCGGCTCTACGCGCCCGCGGTGGTGGACGCCGTCAATGACCTGCGCCTGCCCCGGTACGGGCTGGGAAACTACGTGCTGTCCCGGCCTCAGCAGCGCCCAACCGCGACCGAGCAGCAGGTCCTCGACGGTCTTTCCCGGGCTGGCAAGCGCCTGATGGGCTTCAGCCGGACTAACCTCTTCAAGCGTCTGGAGAGCGGCGGCCCTGCCTTCATCCAGTCCGTCGAGCGTCACGTCCTGCGCAACTTTGTCTTCCTCCACGCCATTGAGCACAACCTTCCCCTTCCCCTCGGCGGACAGAACGCGGAGCTGCTTGACCCGCGTTTCGTCGACGAGGATGCCGAGGGAGCCCTGCCGGCGCGCGACGACGAGGAGGGCACCGTTGGGCCGGATGAGCCGGTCACACCGTCCTCACCAGGCGAGAGCGACTACCGACTTCGCGCTGGAGCCGTCTACGCCGAGTACGCGGAACGTCACAAGACCCGCTTTAAGTGACTGCGCCCCTCTCTCTTCGCCGACGATCTGCGCGACGACCTGCTCGCCGACGCCCGGGCGCTGCTGGGGGTGCTTGCGCACTGCGGAACGTGGGACCCAGAGCAGGATGCAAAGCTCGCCGCCCTCCATCGGCTGCTGGCCACAACCCACCCCGACGACAAGGTGCTCGTCTTCACCCAGTTCGCCGACACCGTCCGCTACCTCACCGACCAACTCCAAGCGCGCGGCGTCCAGGCGCTCGCCGGGGTGACCGGGGATGCGCCGGACGTGACCGACCTGGCCTGGCGCTTCAGCCCGGACAGCAATGACAAGAAGAGCCTGGCCCAGCTGCAAGGTGAGCTCCGGGTTCTGGTGGCGACCGACGTCCTGAGCGAGGGGCAGAACCTCCAGGACTGCGCCGTCATCGTCAATTACGACCTCCCGTGGGCCATCATCCGGCTGATCCAGCGGGCGGGCCGCGTGGACCGGATTGGACAGCGGGCGGAGCGCATCCTTTGCTACTCCTTCCTCCCGGCCGAGGGGGTCGAGCGGATCATCAACCTGCGGAGCCGGGTCCGCCGCCGGCTCAAGGAGAACGCCGAGGTGGTCGGTGCCGACGAGGCGTTCTTCGAGGACGACGGTGACAACGGCCCGCTCCTCGACCTTTACAGCGAAAAGGCCGGCATCCTCGACGGGGAAGCCGATACCGAGGTCGACCTGGCTTCCTACGCCTACCAGATCTGGAAGAACGCCATCGACGCCGACCCGACGTTGGAGAAGACCGTCGCCCAAATGCCGAACGTTGTCTACGCCACCCGTAGCCACGTTGGCACGTCGACCGCGCCGCGCGGCGTACTCCTCTACATGCGCACCGCCGACGACAACGACGCGCTGGCGTGGGTCGACGAGCAGGGGCAGAGCGTCACCCAATCCCAGCTCGCCATCCTGCGGGCCGCGGAGTGCGCGCCGGATACCCGAGCCCATTCCCGAAACGGGCGGCACCACGAGCTGGTCAGGCTCGGCGCCGAGCACATCATCGAGGAGGAGAAGGTCGTCGGCGGGCAGTTGGGCCGACCGTCCGGCGCACGCTTCCGCACCTACGAGCGGCTGAAGCGCCACGCCGACGCGTACAAGGGCACCCTCTTCGACACCCAGGAACTGAACCGGGCGATCGAGGACGTCTATCGATACCCGCTGCGCCAGTCCGCCGCCGAAACCCTCAACCGCCAGATCAAGAGCGGCGTCGACGACGCCCGACTCGCGGAGATCGTCATCGGCCTGCGCGCCGACGACCGGCTTTCCGTCGTCGACGAGGCGGAGCAGGCGCGCGAGCCGCAGATCATCTGCTCGATGGGGCTGTTCGCCCCGGACGGGGAGCGCTGACGCGATGCCGGCCACCACGGAGACGATGCAGTCCTACCTGCGCGACTTCGACTTCGCCGGGATCTTCACCCAGGCGCTGGGCTGGGAGCACCACCAAATCAGGCTCGTCATTCCAGTGGACGGCGTCACGTACACGCTCCGGGCTGTTGGTCACAAGCGGGGGCTCGTGGCGTTCGTCTGCGACCCGGGCCCCGACGGCGCGATCCCGGACCGTCGCACGCGGGCCAAGATCGACCGACAGGTCGCCAAGTCGGTTCACGAGCACCTGATCGTCTTCGGCGACGCCGCACGGACGACGCAGATCTGGCAGTGGGCGCGGCGCGAGCACGGCAAACCGACCGCCTTCCACGAGGAGCGGTTCGACGTCGGGCAGTCCGGTGCCCGACTGCTCCAGAAGCTCCAAGTCATCCGGTTCAGCCTGGAGGAGGAGGAGCGCACGACGCTGCCGGATGTCACGGGACGGGTGCGCCAGGCGTTCGACGTCGACCGCGTCACCAAGCGGTTCTACGAGCGCTTTCAGACCGAGCACAGTGCCTTCCTGACGTTCATCAAGGGGATTCAGGACGAGGGCGACTGCCGCCGGTACGCCTCCCTGATGCTCAACCGCCTCATGTTCGTCTACTTCATTCAGAAGCAGGGGTTCCTCGACGGGGATCAGAACTACCTCCAACACCGCCTCGCCACGACGCGGGCGCGCCGGGGGGACGGCCGCTTCTACAGCTTCTACCGCCACTTCCTGCTACGCCTCTTCCATGAGGGGCTGGGACAGCAGAGCGCGACGCGCGACCCCGAACTCGACGCCCTGCTGGGCGAGGTGCCCTACCTCAACGGCGGACTCTTCGATGTCCACGAGCTGGAACACGACAACCCCGACATCCAGATCGCCGACGAGGCGTTCGAGCGGCTCTTCGCGTTTTTCGAGCGCTACAGCTGGCACCTCGACGACCGTCCGCTGCGGGCCGACGACGAGATCAACCCCGACGTCCTCGGCTACATCTTCGAGAAGTACATCAACCAGAAGCAGATGGGCGCCTACTACACGAAGGAGGACATCACCGAGTACATCGCCAAGAACACCATCGTCCCCTTCCTCTTCGACGCGGCCGCCAAGGAGGCCGCCGGCGCCCTCGCCCCGGACGGCTACGTCTGGCGCCTGCTGCGCGAGAACCCGGACCGCTACATCTACCCGGCGGTCCGTAAGGGGGTGATCGCGGACGGGGAGGTTGTTCCCCTGCCCGACGAGATCGCCGCCGGCCTCACCGATGTCACCAAGCGGGGCGGTTGGAACCGGCCCGCCCCCGAGCCGTATGCCCTACCGACCGAGACCTGGCGGGAGCACGTCGCCCGCCGCACCCGCTGCCTCGATCTGCGGGCCAAGCTCGAGGCCGGCAAGGTCACCGCGATCAACGACCTGGTCACCCTCAACCTCGACATCCGGCAGTTCGCCCAGGACGCCATCCAATACTGCGAGGGGTCAGACCTTCTGCGCGCCTTCTACCGTGCCGTGTCGCGGGTCACCGTCCTCGATCCCACCTGCGGCTCCGGCGCCTTCCTCTTCGCCGCGCTCAACGTCCTCCAGCCCCTCTACGAGGCGTGTCTGGAGCGGATGCAAGGCTTCCTCGACGACCTCGACCGGTCCGGCGAGCCGCACCGCCCCGAGAAACTGAGCGACTTTCGCAAGACGCTGGAGGAGGTTGCACGCCACCCGAACCGGGAGTATTTCGTCCTGAAGCAGATCATCCTCGACAACCTCTACGGCGTCGACATCATGGAAGAGGCGGTCGAGATCTGTAAGCTGCGACTCTTCCTCAAGCTGGTAGCCCAGGTTGAGCGTCGCGAGCAGATCGAGCCGCTGCCCGACATCGACTTCAACATCCGCGCGGGGAACACGCTCGTCGGATTTGCTCGGTACGCTGAAGCGGAGATGGACGTTGGGGGACGACTCGACTTCTCGAACACGCTGAAAATCGTCAAGCGGGATGCGCTGGAGATCGATAGCCTGTCCGACCGGTTCCGTGAACAGCAGACGACGTACGGCGGAACGGTGACCGCCGAGGACAAGGCTGAGCTTCGTCGCCGGCTTCGCGGGCTCGAAGCTCGACTCAACTCGTATCTCGCTGAGCAGTACGGGGTTAGGGCGTCAAACTCCGATGCGTTTCGCGATTGGCGAAAAAGCTACCAACCGTTCTACTGGTTCGTGGACTTTCACCACATCATGGAAAAAGGTGGATTCGCATCATCATCGGCAATCCGCCGTGGAAAGAATACGCGGCAGTCAGGAAGAACTACACGGTGCGGAACTACCTCACCGAGAGCTGCGGCAACCTCCATGGCCTATGCACCGAGCGCGCACTCAATCTCCTCTCCCCAAACGGCCGGCTCAGCTTCATCGTGCAACTCCCGCTCACCAACTCTTCCCGGATGGGCGTCGTGAGGAGCCTGCTGAGCCAACGCAGCCGGAACTTGTTCGTGTCCACTTTCGATGACCGACCAGGCAAACTGTTTGAGGGGCTGCAGCATTGTCGCAGCACCATCTTTGTTGCTCAGGCTGCCAAGTCTGATGGCGCCTCCGCAATTTTCACCACCGGTTACCAACGATGGCCAACTGAGGCTCGTGGACATCTGTTTCCTCAGATGGAGTATGCGCGACTTCTCGGAGCCCCGATCTATCAAGGCCATTTCCCCAAGTACTCAAACTCGGCCGAGGAGTCGTTGTTCAGAAAGGTCAAGGCAATCGGCAGTCAGGCGTTAGGGTTAAGTGCCGTCCGTGGATCGTCGCGCCACTTTGTCTTCTACCAGGAGGCAACGCAATACTGGGTGAAGGCAACCGTCGGGCTACCCTATTACGCCAAGAACGGTGTCGTCGGCGCGCCAAGCCATGGTCGCTATCTCTACGTCCGGGACGAGGCCACCGCCCACACCGCTTGCGCCATCATGAACAGCAGCCTCTTCTACGCCTACTTCATCGCTTACGGCGACTGCTTCCACCTGAGCGATGGACTCGCTTCAAGCTTCCCGGTGACGCCTGAATTGTTGCGTGCTCCTGCTCTTATCGAGCTGAACAAGCGGCTCATGCGCGACCTTCAGGCTAATGCGGTCGAGACATCCATTCGTACCAGGGACGGCGACACTATCGCCTACGCAGAGTTCTACGCTTCCAGATCCAAGCCCATCATCGACGAGATCGACCGCGTCCTGGCAAAGCACTACGGCTTCACGGACGAGGAGCTGGACTTCATCATCAACTACGACATCAAGTATCGGATGGGGCGGGAAGTGAAGTTCGCGGCGAGCGAATGACCCGACCGACCGCACCGGGCGTGCTTCCCCAAACGGTTTCCGGCCGTGACCTCTTGCCCGGCGATCGTGACGAGCCGCTAGCGGCGACCGCGGTGGCCTGGGGCAACCGCCGCATCCTGTACGGCAGGACACTCGCTCTCTTCTGCTCCGTTAAATGCCCCGGCAACCTGATCTTGCAGACCTACGACCTTGCCCGCGTCCTGCGTGACGCTGGAGTGACGACGATCGGCGGATTCCATACGCCGATGGAGCGGGAGTGCCTGGCGCTGCTGCTGCGCGGGCGGCAGCCTGTGGTCGTCTGCCCGGCGCGGAGCATCGTCGGGATGCGACTGCCCGGCGAGTGGAAGACGCCGCTCGCCGAGGGGCGTTTGCTGCTCCTCTCGCCATTCGCCGAGAAGGAGCGCCGCGTTATCGCCCGCCTCGCCGCCAAGCGCAACGCCTTCGTCGCGGCGCTCGCAACGGAGGTCTTCGTCGCCTACGCCGCGCCAGGCGGCAAGACGGAGCAGTTCTGCCGGGAGGTGTTGGCGCGGGGCAAACCACTGCTCACCCTCGACAGCCAGGAGAACGCCGGCCTGCTGGCCCTCGGCGCCAAACCCGTTCACCTGAGCGACTTCCGCGCCGACGCCGTGTAGGGGCAACG
Organism: Thermomicrobiales bacterium; assembly: GCA_030447415.1. Classification (GTDB taxonomy): domain Bacteria; phylum Chloroflexota; class Chloroflexia; order Thermomicrobiales; family UBA6265; genus JAUJOZ01. The sequence goes on from JAUJOZ010000013.1 coordinate 23,923, forward strand.
CAGGCGTCGCATCCTATGGGCGGAGCCGCGAGATTCCCGCCGGGCTTCCCGCCGCTACGCTGCCCCTTCCTCCTCGGCGGTGCTTGAGGTGCGCGATGGCCAGCCGGCCCGCATCCCGGCCACGATCTCGGCCGTCCCTTCCGTGCCCTCGCTAACCAGTGTCTCCTGCGCGCGCTCCGCGTTGGCGTCCTCGCCGGCCGTGGTCTCCAGCACGTCGGGCGCTACCCGGATCGGGGCACCGGCGAGGAGCGCCAGGTTGAGCGCGTCGCTCGGCCGGGCGTCCACCTCGCGCGTCCCCCGCGGGCCGTCGACGACGGCGACCGCGTAGAAGGCCTCGTCGACCAGCCGCTCGATGCGAACCTCCCGCAGCCGGCCGCCGGCGGCTTGGAGCAAGCTCGCCGTGAAGACGTAGGTGAGCGGGCGCGGCAGGTCGACCCGCTCCAGGTGGAGGGCGATGGCCGTCCCCTCGAAGTCACCCACCCAGATCGGCAGGCGACGTGGGCCGGCGACCTCCTCCAGCACCACCGCGACGAAGTTCGGGCGCTCGCCCTCGGCCGGGCGCCGCCGCACGTCGACGACCCGCACCTCAACCAGCCCGGTCGTCTCGGTCGCTTCCGCCGTCGCCATCTCCTCCTCCTTCCAGGTTTCCCAGAGCTGTTGCCGCAGCGTCGCCCGGGCCTTGTGCAGGCGCGTCTTGACGGCCCCGACCTCGATTCCGAGCAGGGCGGCCGTTTCCGCGTGGGTCAGGCCGGACAGGTAGAAGAGCGTGACCGCGGTGCGCTGCCCGCGTGGCAGAGCGGCGACGGCGCGTGGCGCACCCGGTCGTGCAGGTCGGTCGCCTCGGCCAGCGCCTCCGGACCGGCTTCCGGCTCCACCGGCTCGGGGACCCGGCGCCCGCCAAACAGCGCTTCCCACGACCATGTCGGCCCGCGCGCTCGCCCGCTGCCAGCGCCGGCAGACGCTGAGGCCGATGCCGGCCAGTCAGGGGCCGAACCGATCAGCCCGCCGGAGCCAGTCGAGGCCCAGCAACGCCTGGAGGGCCGCCTCCTGCGCGGCGTCCTCGGCCAGCAACGGGTCGCCGAGCGCCCGCCGGCAGAGCGCGAGCAGCAGCGGGCGGTGGCGCGCCAGGAGGGCACCGAAGGCGTCCTGATCGCCGCCCCGCGCCGCTAGCACGAGCGCGGTGTCGCCGTTGCCGTGGCCGTCACCGGCGGACATCCCGCCGCCTTGGTCGAAGACGTCTTCACCCGTCCGCAAGATAGTGGCAACGGAAGGGCGTGGGGTTACCCCGGCGAGTGCCCAGCGGCGCGAGACGGGGCAGCGCGCGCCGCTGCCCCCGATCACACCGCCCCAACCTCCTCGATACCCGCTCGCATCATCCGTCCACCCATCCGCAAGCGGTCTGCTTGCGGAGCGGAGCGCGGGACCTGGGCAGCGCCCCATGCCCTCCTGGGAGCTGTCGACCCGTCATCCCGGATCCCAGCGCTCACCTGAGTGATACTTAGCCCCTCCCCGTCGTTGGTTCGTGGTTCCATCCCCATACCAGCCGCGCACTGCTCGCGCGCCTCGATTGACCGAGGCGTCAGAGGTTCGAGCCCATGATCTCGCGGCGCCGTCGTCGCGGTAACGGCCGGCCTGATGCGGAGGGTATCCGTCGTCCGCCGTCCGGGGCGGCCGCGGCGACCGATCTCGCCTGCGCCCGGCGGCCTCACGACGCGGCCAGCGTGGCGTCGATCTCCTCGGCGGTCAGCTCGGCGGCCTCGAACCAGTGGCGCCAGAGCTCGTCCAGGTCCCGGCCGGCGGCGGTCTTGAAGGCGGCGCGGAGGTCGGCAACGCGTCGTCGCTCAGCTCGTGCCGTATCGCCAGGCTGCGGAGCGCCGCCTTGCGGTTGAGCGCCGCCGCGCGCTGCGTCGGGTTCTGACCCGCCTCGGTCGGGACGTCGGCGACGGTGTCGCCATACTCGGCCAGCAAGCGATGCGACACCCGCGCGACCTGGCCCTCGAGTTGACGCGCGGCGGCCTCCTCACCCGCCGTCCACTCCAGGTAGGTGATAGCGAGGTAGTTGGTCAGCCCCTCGACCATGAAGGCGTGGTCGTTGGTGTTGGTGCCGACCGTGCCGCCCCACCATTGGTGCCCCACCTCGTGGGCGACGACGCTCTCGAACAGCTCCGGCCGCTCGGCGGCGACGATCCCGTAGAGCTCCGGGCCGTCGAGGAACAGGAGACCGGCCCAGGCAACGCCGAGCGCCCCGTCGAGCCGCGTCTGGACGAGGTCCAACTCCGCGAACGGGTAGGCGCCGAAGCGGTCCCCGTAGACCTCGAGCGCCCGCACGGCGACGTCGAGCGCCCGCTGCCCCGCCGCGGCCGCCTCCGGCTCGGCGTAGGAGGTCACCGTCGTGCCGTCCGCCTCGGCGCTGACCGCGACGTAGTCGTCGTCGGCGACCAGCGTGAAGTCGCGCGCCGGCCCGGCGACATAGCGACGGCGCACGGCCCCATGCTCGGCCGGCGCCTCCTCCACTTGGCTCCCAGAGGTCACGACCCGGAGCTCCGACGGGGCGATGAGGATAACCTCGTAAAGGGCACTTTCGGCAAAGGTGGGGTCGCCGAACTCGGTCGGGGGATCGAGATCCCAGCCCGTCCCCTCCTCGTAGCCGGCGACGATCGGATACCAGTCGGCGAGGATCCAGGTGCCGTCGACGGAGTCCCGATTCAAGATCCCGAAGCTGCCGATGGAATCGGCCGGGACGGTGGTGGTGAAGGCGAGGGCGATCTCGACCGTGGCGCCGGGTACCACCGGCTCGGGCAGCGCCACGCGTAGCGCCGTCTCCGCGACCGCCAGCTCCGCCGCGATCTCGGTGCTTCCCACCCGCAGGGCGTCGACCGCCAGTCCACCATCGCCGTAGTAGTCGGCATTCGGGAAGAGTCGGAACCAGACCTCCTCCAGCGCCGCCGCGGTTCGATTGACGAACGCGACGCGCTCCTCGCCGGCGATGGTGCCGGTCGCGGAGTCGAGCGTCGCCGTGATCTCGTAGGCGTCGATGTCGTCCGCGGTTGCGGCGGTCACCTCGGCCCGCAGATCGGGGAGCACGTCCGCGTAGAGCTCAGCCTCGACCGCCGACGCGGCGGCCCGGACGGCTGGAGTGGTTGTCGCGCCCGCGGCCACGAGCGGGGCGACGAGCATCGCGAGGACGGCGACGACGAGCAACACGGCGCGCGGGAACCGGCGGGGCATGGGCGGCTTCCTGGTTCTAGAAGCTGGTAAGCCGATGTCGGTCACGATCCGGCTCGTGACCACAGGATGGCATTGTGCCACTCGACGGCCGGTCGCCGCGATAGCGGAGCAGCAGCCGGCGCTCGGGATGACGCCGGTCCCGCGGCACCGCCGACGGTCACCTGGAGGCCAGCGGCGCTCCCCTCTCCCGCGAACGGGAGAGGGGCTCGGGGCGCGGGCGCCGGAGCGGACGTGCGCGCCGCCCTGCCGGTCTTGACGATCGGCGGTCGGAGTGGTCATGTTCCGGATATCCGACCACGCCGAATCGCGGCCGGCAGAACGGCCGGTCGGCGGCCATGTCGGGGCCTTGCCGACCGAGATCAAGGATCGAGGACGACGATGACGGCTCGGGAGGGAGGAGCGAGGCGATGACGGGTGAGGGGACCGGGAGCAGGCTATCGGAAGGGGTGAGTCCGGCGCTCCGGGTGAGGCCGTTCACCGAGGAGGATCGGCCGTTCTTCCGGGGGATCGTCGACCGGTTGGTGCCGCAGGCGGCAGCAGCGCCGCGCGACCCGGCCGCCTTCGCCGATTGGTTCCGACGGCTCGGTGCCGGGGAGTTGGAGCAGCCGCCGGGGGCCGAGGCGTTCGTCGCGGTCGGGCCAACTGACGAGCCGCTCGGCGTCCTGATGATTCACCCCGACCGCGATCACTTCACCGGCCATGGTCGTGCCTACGTCGAGGTCCTCGTCGTCGCCGCCGAGGCGGAGGGTCGTGGCGCCGGCCAAGCCCTGATGCGCCACGCCGAGGCCTGGGCCCGGGCCCGCGGCTTTCGGGAGGTCGACCTCGACGTCTTCGCCGGTAACGACCGCGCCCGCGCCTTCTACGAGCGCCTCGGCTACCGCCCCGACCACTGCCGCATGGTCAAGCCGTTGTAGCCCCCGGCGACCAGCTGTCAGCGATCAGCGTTGCGGCGGTCAGCGTTGGCCTGGGGCGGCCGGCGCCGGCCGCCCCAGGCCGTTGTCTGTCGCGCCAAGACTTGATGGCTCAGGCCCGAGCCGGCAGTCCCTTCACCGACGCGGTCAGAAGCTGCTCGGGTCGTTCGGGTCCGTGCCGTTGGTAACCTCGTCACCGTCCAGGACGCCGTCGCCGTCGGTGTCCGGGAAGAGGGGGCCGGTGCCGAACTCGGCCTCGCCGGCGTCGCCGAGGCCATCGCCGTCGGTGTCGGCAATGAGCGCGTTGGAATAGTCGATCTCCTCCAGGTCGGTCAGGCCGTCGCCGTCGGTGTCGACGCTGTTGGGGTCGGTGCCGATCCCCGCCTCCTGGTCGTCGGTCAGCCCGTCGCCGTCGGCGTCAGCCGTAGTGTCCGGAGCCGGGGTGGGCGCCGGGGACGCGGCGGCGTCTCCCTGGAGGTTGTAGACGTCCAGGACGATGTCCGGGGCGCTGTCGTCGATCGCCACCGCGTAGGCCCCATCGTCCAGGCCGGCGACGGCGGCCGAGCCGGGGACGAAGTAGCTGGTATACCCGTCGGGCAGCGTCGTTTCCGCGAAGACGTACTCGCCGAAGGGAAGGTCCGCGAAAACCTGCAACGGCGGATCGCCGTCGCCCGCCTCGGCGTCGGCGAGGGTCAGTGGGGCCGTCAACGCACCGCCGGAGAGGGCGACGTCGTAGCCGTCGGCGATGGGGGTGCAGGCCGCCGGGTCGAGGGTTTCGATCGTCACGCCGGCCGGGCAGGCATAGACCCGGAAGCCGATCGAGCCGGCTCCCGCCTCACGGAAGACGTAGACGTCCAACTCGAGGTCCGGCTCGTCCTCGTCCAGCGTCACCTCGTACCCGTCGTCGCCCAGCTCGACTTGGTCGGATTCGGCGACGAAGAAGGCGGCGTAGCCCTGCGCAAACTCCTCCCGCGCCAGCGTGTAGGTGTCGAACGGCAGCTCCGACCAAGTGAAGCGCTCGTCCTCCTCCTCCGCGTCGTCGAAGGTAAGCGGCTCGTCCAGCTCGTCCCCGTCAAGCGACAGTTCGATCACGTCATCGGCGGGCTCGCAGGGGTTCTCAGCGGCGTCGAGGTCGAGCGTCTCGGCGGTGAGACCCTCCGGGCAGGCATAGGTCGCAACCGTGATCGAGCCGGTTTCCTCGGCCTCCGGGGTCGCCGGTGCGGGGGCGGCTGGCTCGACCTCGGCGCCGATCATGGCGGCGACGAAGGTGCCGCCGGCGCGACCGGTCGCGGTGATGGTCAGGTCCCCCTCGAAGGCGCCCGCCTCGCCGACCCGCAGCGAGAGGGGCACGCCGTCGCCGGTTTCGACCTGGATGTTCCCAACGGTTGCCAGCACCAGCGTCGGGGCGCCGTCTTCGGCCGCCGGCAGATTCGTCTCCTCGCCGTCGGTCAGGACATCGCGGACCAGGTTGAGGTCACGATGTCCGTCGGGGGTCGGGAAGGGGTCGCTGGCGTAGACGGCCGTTCCCTCGCCGACATCGTTCGCTTCGTCCTCCAGCACCAACTCGACGGCGTAGTAGGCGAGGGGGTTCTCGCCGGTGCCGGCGTATCGCTGGCGCGTCCCGGCCGCCACGAGCACCGCTTCGCCGGGCGCCAGGAGCGCCTGGGCGCCAGACGCCGCGTCGGTCACCAACATCGTCCCCTGGTCGGCGACGACGAAGCCGACGCCGCGCTGCTCGGTGGCCTCCTGGGCGCCGAGGGCGACTGAGGCCGGGTGGGCCAAGGCGGCCGAGGCGACGATCGCGCCGCTGGAGCCAAGGTCGCTCCGGCGAGCGGCCGCGTTAGCCGCCGGCTGGGCCGTGCGACCGGTGACCCGCCAGACGACGCTCTCCGCTTCCGGCATGGCCGCCACCCCCTGGGCGACGACCGCGGCGTGTCCCTGGGCGGGGGAGTCCTGGCGGGTGAGGAGGCGGCCGGCAAGGACGCCTGCCAACGGGCCAAGGGCGAGGGCAACGGCGGCGGCGAGGACCAGGATCGGAACGACCCGGACCGCCGCCAACCGCGATCGGCTGGGGGCCGTGGCCCAAGGATGCAGACGCCGGCGCATGCGTTCCTCCTCTTGCTCCGCTGACTAGGGGGCGTCGGGTCATGGGCTCCCGGGGCGGCGCCCGGCGCCGCTCGGGAACGAGCGTGCCACCTCTGGGTGGTGCCGACCGTAGCGCCCATCGTGCCAGAGTACGTACACCCTAAGGATAGCCGATGGCTGAAGTGGGTGGAACCCCCGACACGCCACGCGGCAGGCGGCACGGGCGATGGTAGGGGGGATTAGGAGGAGCGTTCACGTCGCGAAACGCCAGGTCGACGGGAAGCGAGGCCTGTCCGCGCGCTTTTCGAGCCCCCGGCACCGCCGTCACGCTGCCCACTGCGCCTATGGCCGCGACCACGGTGTCGCCCGCTAGACCGATTCCGTTTGCTCGGTCGAGGCCGAGCAGGAGTCACCGGATCTACGGCTGCAATACCTTAGGCCGTCCGTCCCGCTTTCGCCGCCCGTACCGGGTCATGCCCCGTGGCTTGTACACCGCCAGCACCGTAGCCACGACCAACCCCAGCAGGGCAAGCGCGGCATGGAGCATGGGGGATACATTCCGCACGACGCCCAGCTCGGCGCTTGGATCGGCCGCCACGCCGGCCATGACGCGAAAGGTCTCCATGTACATCAGCAAGACGATGGTGGCAACGACGGTGATCAGGAGTTTGAACAGGACCCAATAGTGCCGGACCAAGCCCCACGGGGTGCCGAGCGACTGGACAAGCCCGGTGAGCAGCGAAGCGAAGGCCAGCGGGACGAGGACGAGCCGGGCGGTCGGCTCCATCACGAGATAGGCGCCACGCACGGTCTGCGCATCCTGGCTGGTCAAGCCCACGACGGCGAGCGCGAGGAAGACAACGACCGCGCCGAGCCAGCCGACCGAGGATGTGACGTGCGCGGTGAGCGCGAACTTGCGGAGGCGGGGTGTCAGAATCATGCCTGTTGAACGCGGTGTTCTGCGACGCTGGTGGGGGGGCGTGGTCACAGATTAGTGGCGACCAGGGCCATGGCTCCCACCGCCGGCCAGCATCAGCATGACAAACAGCAGAATCACGACGATCGCGATGATCCCAAACACCTTCACCCAGCGTGGTGTGCTGGGGGTCATTCCGCGGTCGGAACCCAGGCTGCTGTCGTCGGGGGTATCGGGGTCGGCGGGCAGGTCGGCCATTGGCGTCTCCTCCTTACGGTTTCAGTTTATCGAGACATCTTGTCATTGTCAATTCATGATGTCGAACTACGGCCGGCGCGTATACTAGCACCATGCCGAAGCTGTGGCACGAGACCATCGCGGCGCACCGCCGCGAAGTGCGCGACGCGATCCTGGACACCACGTGGGCGCTGGTGGCCGAGCACGGGCTGGCCGCGGTAACGATGTCGCAGATCGCCGAGGAGACCGGTATCGGACGCGCCACGCTGTACAAGTACTTCCGAGGCGTCGAAGCGATTCTGGTCGCCTGGCACGAACGTCACGTCACCGGCCACCTCGCACATCTTGCCGAACTTCGCGACCGGGCGGGCGACGCTGGCGAGCGGCTCGACGCGGTGCTGGAGGCCTACGCGCTCATCGCCTACCACCGCGGACACCACGGCGCCGAACTCGGGACACTCCTGCATCAAGGCGAGCACGTGGTCCGGGCGCAGCAGCAGCTCATCGACTTGATCCGAGACCTGCTGACCGAGGCCGCGGAGACCGGCGACCTCCGGGACGATGTCCCGCCTGAGGAGCTTGCCAGCTACTGCCTCCACGCCCTCACTGCAGCCGGCAGCCTGCCGTCCACGGATGCCGTCCGCCGGCTTGTCACGGTCACGCTGGCCGGGTTGCGCCCCCCGCGCTGACGAGTTCTGATGCCGCCCAACCTCGAGACGCTGAGCTCCGAGCAGAAGCGGCTCGCCCTGCAGGCCGTGAACGCGCGGGCACGGGTCGAGGCAACCGTCCACGACCCGCGCTACGCGATCACGCTCTAGCTTGACGGCCCTGTCCCGGGCGGCCTCGGTTAGTGATCCTCGCTCGGGAGGCGGTGCCGACCACGGCGAGGCGCATGTTGGTGCGAATATCCGTCGTGGTTGTGCCAGACGGGGCGGACGTCGCGTGGGTCGGCCTTGAAAAGGAGGCGCGGCATCGTGTAGACGCGCTGGCCCGGGCCGTCGCAGACCGGGCACGGCACCGAGTCGGCCACCTCGGTCATCGCCCGCTCGCGCTCGTAGCGGGCCCCGCAGGCCGGGCACGCGAAGTCGTAGGTGGGCACGGTCCCTCCAGGGAGATGGGAGACGGGAGACAGGAGACGAGCGATCGATCATACAGGCGGTTATCCCACCCTCGCCAGATTGGCGAGGGCGGGACTGCCAATCAGACGGTGCGGTCGCCGCTACTGGTAGCGTGATCGCGCACGGCCGGGCCTTGTTACCTCAACCCGCGCCACCGACCGCTGGGTTTCGTCTCCCCTCTTACGTCTCCCGTCTTACGTTAGGTCCGCAGTCGGCTGACCGGCGTCCAGGGCGTAGCGTAGGACGGCGCCGACGCCGCCGAGCGCATCCAGCGCCAGCGCCGCCTCGGAGCGGGGCATGGCAGCATCGGCGTCCGGGATCTCCGTCGTTTCCTCGGCGGTGACCGGGGCGGCCGTCTTGACGATCTCGATCTCGGCGTCGATCTGAATGGCGAGCCGGACCAACTCCTCCTCGAGCGCGATCGGCACGAGGTTCGCCGGGTCGCCGCCGGCCGGGTGCTCCGCCGGCGGCTCGCCGACGCCGTAGACCGGGAAGGTGAAGTCCGCCCAGCTGGGGCCGGCGAAGTCGTCGTTCATGACCAGGATCATCACCTGACCGGTCTGGAGGGCGGTCAGGGTGTCCTCCGGCCCGGCAACCCCTTGCCCGCCGGCGCCGACACCGTCCTTGACCGCCTGCACCGCGGCGGTTTCGCGCGCACGCTCCGCCTCCGCCACCAGCGGTAGCGTGGCGTCGACGATCTGCTGCTCGGTGGCGCGTACGTCGAACTCCATGCTGCCGACGATCCGGTCCAGCACCGTCTGGTGGAACGACCCCTTGAGCACCGGCGTAATCACCTCGTCGCCGAGGATCACGAGCATCTCGATGCCAGCCTCGACCAGTTCCCGGTGCGTCTCCTCCGCAACCGTCCGGGCGAAGGCCTCGATCCGCTCGTCGGCGCGGTTCTCGTAGCGCCGCTGGGACCAGCCCCCCTGCGACTGTTTGCGCGGGAAGCCCGTCGCTTCGACGTCGACCCGCCGTTCGGGCGTCGCCTGCGTGATCAACGAGAGGGTCGCCTCACGTTGGTCAGCCAGCAGCACCGCGTAGGTCGCCGCGTCCTCCGCCACCCGAGCGAGAGTCGAGAGCGCCGGGGTCGGACCGGTCGTCATTCGGGTCGGGACGGGAAGGCCGAGTGGCAGCGCCTCGAAGATGCCGCTGGCGGAGCAGGCGACGATCACGATCCCCTGCGCTGGCGCGGGCACCTCCCCGTCGAGGTACGCCGTGATCCGCTGCAGGTCGGCGCTCAGGCTGTCGTGGGCCGGCGTATGCGGCTCGAAATCCGCCAGGAACTCGTCCTTGGTCTGGTCCACGTAGAGCTTGCTCGCCCGCACGCCGGGCCGGAAGCCCTCCGGCTGCCAGTCCAGCGTCATCGTCAGGTATGGCGCCTCGACCGAGGGCGGCAGCGCCGCCAGCCGTCGCAACGTGCCGCGCAGGTCGAGGCTCAGGTCGGTTTCGTACGCCTCGGCTTGGATCTGCTTGACCGGGTCCGTGACCACTTCACACGCTCCTCGTCTTCGTCCGCTCAATCGCCGGGTGCCCGCGCGGCGAGGGCCGCCGGGACCATCGGGCCGGCATTCGGTCAAGAAGCGTGCCGCGACGATCGGCGAGTGGCCAGCCCACCTCGAGTCCCGATCTCAACCCGCGGCGAGGTGGGCGACGATAGGGGCGAGGGCATCGGCCAGGTCTTCAGCGACGGTGTTGTAGGAGATGCCGTACCGCTCGCGCCGCTCCCGCAGCTGCTCGACGATCCCATCGACGCTCCCGATGAGCACGTGCGGACTGTCCAGCACCTCCACCGGGGCGATCCCGAAATCCGCGGCGAGGCGATCGGCCGTCCCCGATCGGTCGTCGGTGACCTCGACGGCGTAGACGAAGACGTTCAGCTCCAGCGCCCCGAACCGTGCGCCCGCCGCGTCTCGCACCCAGGCCGCCTTCCGCGCGGTCGCGGCGGCGGTGATGGTCCCCGGGTCGAGCGTCCCGTCACCCAGAGCTCGGGGGGCGAAGGCGACGATATCGGCCTCGCGCGCCGCCACCTCCAGCAGCCGCCGCCCTCCGCCGCCGATGAGGATCGGCGGATGAGGTCGCTGCACCGGCTTCGGGACGACGCTCAGCTCCGTCACCCCATAATGGTTACCGGCGGAGGTGACCGGTTCGTCACCGAACAACCGCTTGAGGAGGCGCACGGCCTCCTCTAACCGCGCGATCCGGACGCTGGGTGCGTCGAACGGGATGCCGGCCGCCTCGTACTCGGCGCGGAGCCAGCCCGCGCCAAGCCCCAGCTCAAGACGCCCGTCCGACAGCAGGTCGATGGTCGCCGCTTCCTGGGCAAGCGTCGCCGGGTGCCGGTAGTCGACGGCGAAGACGAAACTCCCCAAGCGGAGGGACGTCGTGGCTGCGGCGGCCGCGGCGAGCGCGGCGACCGGACCGAGACCGCGCAAGAAGTGGTCAGGCACCGAGAAGATCGCGTAGCCGAGCGCCTCCACTTTGCGGGCTTTGGCGACCCATTCTGCGCCCGACGCGGCGCCCCGGCCCTGGACGGCGAAGCGGAACGGCCGCGGCGGGGTCATCAGTTTGGCTCCTCGGTCATGCGCCACCGTGAGGCACCGCGCACCGGCACCGCGGGATCACGGCCCATGCTCCCGTCATCCGCTCACTCCCCGGCGTACCACGCCGCGTGTGGCATCCCCTCCTCGAGCGCGACCCGGACGAGGGTCTCGACGTCGACGGGCGTGCGCCGGAGGTCGATGGTGAGGCGGCCCCGCTCGTGGGCAACGACGGCGTACTCGGCCCACGGCGCATTGTGGACGGGTTCGTCGCCAGTCGCCGGGTCGGCGTCACGGGTCGGCGCGTTAGAGCCCACCGGCGGCCACCAGGATGGGACGCGGTCCATCGGCAAGCCGACGCTCCCGGGGTTCACCACGAAGGTGGCCCGGTGGCGGCGGACAAGCTGGACGTGGGTGTGACCGCCGGCCACGACCGTCGCGTCCACGCGGTCCAGGAGGCGCACCAGCTCGGCGTCCGGCGTCGTCGCGGCGATCACGTCGTCATACGAGCGGGGGGAGCCATGGCAGCAGAGTAGGGTGGCGCCGTCGGCGAGCGGCAGCTCGACCGTCGGTTGGAAGGTGCGAAGGTAGGCGACGTCGTCCGCGCTGAGCTGGTCCCGACACCAGCGCCCGATCTCCTGGAGCCGCCGCAGGTCGTCGCCGGCCGTCACAGGCGGATCTGGCGGTGGCCCCAGGAGCTCGACGTCGGCGTTGCCCATGACGACTGGGCATGCCAGTTCCCGCAGCCGCGCGAGCGCGCCGGCGGGTTGGGGACCGCCGGTGGCGACGTCGCCGAGACAGACGATACGGTCCAGTCGCTCACCGGCCAGGTCGGCGAGGACGGCATCCAGAGCAACCAGGTTTCCATGGATGTCGGAGATGACCGCAATGCGCATGGAGCTTCCGTGTTCTCCGGCCGGGCACCGGGTTCTGACGGCCCTTTAGTTCCGCTTCGATTGTTCACCACCCCGCCGCCTTGGCCAATGAGGGGAGAGGCTGCGGCGCAGCCTCCCAGCCCCGCAGGTCGTCGGGAACTCAGGCGTTGGCCTTGCCGCGGGCACGACGAGCGTTGTGGAACGCGCCGCGCTTGCGGTCGAGCTCGCCGTAGGGGGCGCTCGCGTCGAAGAGGGCGTAGTGATCGGTCACCGTCAGGTCGGCGCGGATGGCGTCCGTGGCCGGTGCGGACTGGAGCAGCGCCGCGCCGGCCCGCATCCGGGAGCGGGATTCGGCGTGGCGGCCTTCGCGGTCGAGGCGCAGCGCGGCGCGGCGCTCGGCGGCGGCGCGCTGGAGTGCGGCCTGCTCGGCCACGGTCGGATCCGGGGCCGTCGCCGCGACGGTCGCCGCCTCGGCGAGGAGGAGCGGTGCCGGTGAGGTATCGGTCGACCGTCGGGCATCGGCCGCTGGGTCGGACCACGCCAGGGTCAGACCCAGGTGGTGGACAGTACCGGCGGAGCTGGGCGCGACGCGGCAGGTGAAGACGAGGTCGAGGGTGTCGCCCGCGGGCAGGTCGCCGAGGGCGACCGTGAGCCGATGACCCGTGCGCTCGGTGGGGAAGGCGTTGACCAAGTCCGCCTCAACCCCCACCGGCAGGATGAGCGTCAGGGTCACCCCCGCGGCGGCAACCGTCAGCAACTCCTGGAGCTCGCGCTCGAAGAAGGCGCGGAGCCCCCCTGCGGCGGCGATGAACTGGAAGCTGCCGCCGCCCGCCTCGGCCAGACCGCTCAGCAGCTCCTCGTCGAAATCGAGGCCGACGCCAAGGGTGGTCGTGCCAACGCCGCGCTTGCGCAGTTCGTGGGCGTGCGTCATCAGCTCGGCGGAGTCGGTGATGCCGACGTTGGCGAGGCCGTCGGTGAGGAGCAGCGCGCGGCGGATGCGGGCATCCGGCCCAGCCCCAGCGCCTACGCCGGACGCCTCGCTCAACTCGCGGCAGCCGGTGAGCCAACCGCCGGCCAGGTTCGTCGAGCCGCCGGCGTCGACGCCGTGCAGCGCCAGCCGCAGCGCCGTCTTGACGCGGGGAGTGGCGGGCGCGAGCGGCTGCAGGATGTCGACGGCATGGTCGTAGACGACCAGCGCGGCCCGGTCCGCGTCGCGCAGGTGGCCGGCGGCGACGTCGACCGCCTCCTTGACGAGCGACAGCTTGTCGTCGGCCATCGAGCCAGAGCGGTCGAGGACGAAGGCGACGTCGATCGGCGCCCGCCGCGCCGATGGCGTCGTCTGCCGCGCGGCGACGCGGACGAGGAGCGTCACCGTGCCGCCCACCGCGGGGACGAGCGGCTTCTCCCAGATCGGCGTGGTCTCCAGACCAGATGCGTCCGGATCGACGTTGGGTGAGGGTCGTGAGGATGGGGACATGGTGGTCCTTCCTGCGCGGTGCGTTCCCACGTGGTTCGTGCTGGGCGGCTGGACGGGACCTGTCCCCTCGCCCCCCTACAAGTGGGAGCGCCGGGGCGGCGGACACGGGGGGCCGGTCCCTTGCCTGGTCCTTCGTCGCCTTCTCGCCTCGCGAGGCCTATCCGAGGACCTTGCGTGCCCAGGCGACGAGCCACTCGACCCGGTCCCGACGGCGCTGGTAGGTCTCGTCGCGAATCAGCAACTCGGCGTCGGCGCCGAGCGGGACGCGTCGCCAGGCGCCAGCGTCCTCCGGCGACCGGGCGGACTCGGGCATCGGCGCGGCGTCGAAGGTCACCGCGTCGAAGGGAATCGATGCCGCGTCCCAGGCTTCCGCTAAAGGCGCCTCCGCCTGGGCGAGAAACGGCATCGGCATCGTCCGCGACGACGAACTCCTCCGGCGCCGGCGCCTCCATCGTCCGACGACGTGGCTCCCGCTGGCTCTTGCTCGCCCGGGTTGGAGAGCTCGCCGCCTGACGCGGCCCCAGCACGCGGTCGAGATAGGCGGCGGCATCGTCGGCCTGCGGGTCGGGGACCGCCGGCGTGGCTGGGGACGCGCCGAGCAGGTCCCGCACCGCGTCGTCACTCAAGCCGGCGAGGCGCCGCCGGATCTCCTTCAGCGGGAGGTAGGCGGCCTTAAGCCGGCCGATCAAGCGCAGCCGGTCCAGGTGGGCATCGGTGTAGGCGCTGCGCGGGCCGGCTCCTTCCGGCGGCGGCAGCAGCCCTTCGGCGATGTAGTAGCGAACGGTCCGCGTTGACACCCCGGCCGCCCGCGTCAACTCAGGCAGGCTGAAGCGAGCGCGGCGCAGTTCTCGCGAAGCCACGCTCGCTGGCTCCGACCGCTCGTCGGAGCCCGTCGACGCCGACTCCCCCGCGTCGCGACCTGTCTCGGAACGTCCCATGCCGGAATCATAACAGTGTAACGTTTCTCTGTCAATGCTGACGGCGATGCTACAATCGCGCGCCGTGGCGGACCGGACGGCGGCGGACGGCGTGGGGGGCACGGCGTGGTGGCGGAGGCGAGCGCGGCGCAAGCCGGCACAGACGGTCCGGCGGAGCCGGGCGAGGGACGGGCCGGAACGGCCCCGTTGCCGCTCCCGCTCGCCGGCCTCCGGGTCGTCGACCTGACCCGCGTCATGACCGGTCCCTACTGCACGATGATGCTCGGCGACCTCGGCGCCGACGTCGTCAAGGTTGAGCTACCAGGCAAGGGGGACGACACCCGGGCGTGGGGGCCACCCTTCGTCGGGGACCAATCGGCCTACTTCTTGTCGGTCAACCGCAACAAGCGATCGGTCGCGCTCGATCTCAAGCACGACGCGGCGCGGGAAGCGCTCTGGCGCCTGATCGACCGCGCCGACGTGGTGGTCGAGAACTTTTCCCCTGGGACGGCCGACCGCCTCGGGTTCGGCTACGCGGCGGTGCGTAAGCGCCGACCGGCGATCGTCTACGCCTCCATCTCCGGCTTCGGACAAACTGGTCCGGCCAGCGGGCGCACCGCTTACGACCTGATCCTCCAGGGGATGGGCGGGTTGATGAGCGTGACGGGCCAGGTCGGCAGCCCACCGACGAAGCTCGGTGTCCCCATCGCCGACATCGCCGCCGGCATGTTTGCCGCCTTCGCCGTCGTCGGCGCCCTGTTCGGCCGGGAGCGCACGGGCGAAGGACAGTACGTCGATACTTCGCTCCTCGGCGGCCAGGTGGCGCTGCTCACCTATCAGGCCGGCATCTACTTCACGACCGGCGAGGTGCCGGGACCGCTCGGCAACGCCCATCCCATCGTCGCCCCCTACGACACCTTTCCCGCGGCCGACGGCCACGTCAACGTCGCGGTTGGCAACGACGCGATTTGGGGCCGCTTCTGCGCGGCGTTCGGACTGGAGGACCTCGCGAGCGACGAGCGCTTCGCCACCAACGCCGGCCGCATCACCAACCGGGGGGAGTTGTCGGCCGCGATCGCCGCGGTGCTCGCCAACCTGCCAGTGGCCGAGGTCGTCGCCCGCCTCGACACGCACGCCGTTCCCTGTGGTCCCATCTACGACGTGGCCCAGGTCGTCGCCGATCCCCAGGTCCGAGCGCAGGGGCTCGTCCAGGATGTCCCCCACCCGACCCTCGACCGAGTCACCCTGACGGGCTTTCCGTACCACTTTGACCGGACGCCGCTCCAGATCCGGACCCCGCCACCCCTGCTGGGTCAGCACACCGCCGCGGTTTTGGCCGAGGTCGGCTACGCTCAAGAAGAGATCGCGGCCCTGGTGGCGAGCGGAGCGGCCCAAGTGGGTGAGGCCTAGGGAGCGCAGCGGCTGGCCGGTCGGCGGATCTGCAGCCGGTCAGGTGGTCGGTCCCGCCGCTCCCCTGGCTCGGTCGCGGCCGGGGTGGCCTGCCGAACGACGCCCTTGATCGCCGCGGTCACCGCGCTCTGCCCCCCAGGTCCACTCGCGGCCTGCGCGACGGTCGTGCCCTACGTCCTGGTCGACACCTATCGAGGCATCCGGAAAGCCCAACGGATCGATCTGGCGGGCATCGTGGAGCGCTCTTCCGCCCTCCTGGTCACCGCGCCGCACGAGGAGCGAGGGTATCGGGACGACCTGCTCACGCCGGTTAGGTCGACGACGGGTGTTCTCGCGGAGGATCGCCGCAAGCGGGTTGAGGATCCGCTCGCGATAGCCTGAAGCACTCGCGGGTTGCGGCAACGTCCCGGTCCCGTTGCCCATCGTTCAGCACCGCCTCAAAGATGATCTCCTTGGGCGGACCGGGTCGCCTTGACGCGACCTCTCCGCGCCCGATAGGCCGTCGTAGACCTGGTACGACCGCTTCACCTGTTGGCAGCGCGATAGGACGTTGGACGGCATCCTCCACGTCGTGCTAGGCGAGACGGAGGCGGCGGGACACCCCGTCCGTCACCCCGGGACCCGCGACCAGATTGCCCGCCGGGCAGCCCGGGGCGGCGGGGCAGGCGTCCACCGGCGCAAGCCGCACCGGCGCGTGGCCATCCGCGGTGAGCAGGTGGCGGGTCGCGGGTCGTTCCCGTGCCGTCGTCCTCGCCGCCATCGGCGGTTAGCGGACGATGTCCGTTGTCTGACGAGTCCTAGTCACCCGGCGCCTCGCCGGGGTCGAGCGCCGTGCCGGCGACCGACGGTGGGGCGGGGGGCGGGGCCGGATTCGGCGGGCTCCACTGCGGTGGCCCGGCCGTTGGAGGAGCCGTGTCAAAGTCGAAGGCGACGGGGATCGGCGCGGTAGAGCCTCCATTGAGCGGGATGAAGACGGAGTCCTGCCCCGGCAACGGCGCGGGGACGAGGAGGGTGCGCCCATCCGGCGACCAGGTCAGCGATTGGCCGTCGACCGAGCTGTCAAGCTCGATCCGCGTCTCGGTCCCGTCAATCCCCTGGACCCGCACCGTCCGCTCTTCTTCGACGAAGGCGAACCGGGAGCCGTCCGGCGCCCACACGGGTGGCGAGATGTCGGGGTCGGGTGCCGCCGAGACGATCGGGACGGCAGCCCCGCTCCTGGCATCCAGGAGGTAGATCCCGGTGCTGCCGGAGCGGTACGGGGATCCGGCCGCCGTCACCGCCCGGAGGCTGATCCAGGCGAGCAGCCGGTCGTCCGTCGGTGACCACCAGACGCGGGAGACGTCCGGTAGGCGGTCGCCGCTCAGGTTGCCGATCGCCCCGCTGGCAAGCGTGACGACGTGGACCCGCCCACGACCGGAAAGGGCGCGCACGTCGGGGTCGGCGACGACCGGTCGTGCCACGAAGGCGAGACGGTCACCGGTGGGGGACCAAGTCGGCGTCATGGCATGATGTCCGGTGCCGCCGGTGAGGTCCGTTTCCCGACCTGTGGCGACGTCCACGACCCGGACGGTGAGAAGCCCGTCTTCCGTCCGCAGGTCCCAACGGGCGGCGCTGGTGTAGGCGATGCGGGTGCCATCCGGACTCCAGCCCGGCACGGCGGCGGGGTGGAGCCGCTCCGCCACCGGCCTGAGCGCGGTACCGTCGGGATTGACGACGTAGAGGGTGGCGTTGGCGAATTGGGTCGGCTCGTCCAGGGACACGAAGGCGATGCGGGTCCGGTCCGGGCTCCAGAACGGCCGCGCGACCGGCACCGCGTCGGTGATCAGCCGTTCCTCGGCGCCGTCCGGTCCGGCCAGGTAGAGGGCTCCATCCCGGATCAGCCGTTCCTCGGCGCCGTCCGGTCCGGCCAGGTAGAGGGCTCCATCCCGGGCGAAGACGACTGGGGCGTGCGCCCGTCGGAGGTCGGCGAGGCGCGTGGCGAGCGGCTCGTCGTCGGGGTCAGCCGCGGCGAGCGCCGACAGCGCGCGCTCGGCGGCGAGCCAGTCGTGCCGGGCCTCGGCGGCATCGGCTTCGCGGTGGAGGTCAACTTCCCGGCGCTCCCGGGCGACGGTGAGGAGGGCGGCGGCGTCCTTGTAGCCGGGGAGGGCGCGAACGACCGGGGCGAGGAGGGCGTGGGCTTCGGCGGGGCGCCCCGCGTCGAGCGCCGCGAGGCCGTCGCGGTAGGCGATCTCGTGGGTCGCCAACTCGCTGACCAGGGCCGCTCGCCGCGCGACAGCGTCCCGGTAGTCCCCTGCGGCGGCGTAGTCGTCGAGGGCGTCCTCGTAGCGGCCGGCGGCGACGGCGGCCTCCGCCTCGGCGTAGCGCGCCGCGGGCGCGGCCGACGCGGCCCGATAGTACCCGACCGCGGCGACGACGAGGGCGAGGAGGGGCACCGCGGAGAGGACATGGCGAAGTAGCGGCCGTGAGCGGCGAGCGCGGGCCGGTGTCCGCATTACCCCATTCTGAGGGTCGGACGACGGTGGCCGAGCGACCTTGGGTCCCGTGCCGGCCCGGTCGCCAAGCCGGCTCCCACAGCCGGCGCATCGCCCGGCGGCGGCGGGGTTGAAGGTGGCGCAGGCGGTGCAGAACATCGGCACCCCCGGGCAATTCCGCAGTCGAGCAACATCCTACCACCCCCGCCCGCGGGTCGGCGCCGGCGGGCCCCCACCCTGACATGGCGTTTGCGGCGTCTGGCACGTGGCCCTCGGCCTTACGGCTCGGCGGGGTCGAGCGCCGTACCGGCTACAGTGGCGGGACCCGGGACGATGGCCGGGTTGACCGCCCCCCATTGCGGCGCGCCGGACTGACGGCGGTCGGCATCAAAGGCGAGCGGCAGGGGCGTGGGGACGGTTGTCGCGGCGTCGGCACTCGGTGGGATCTCCACCGGGATGAAGACCGAGTCCCGCGGCGGGCTTGCGGCCACGGCGAGGAGGGTGCCTCCGCCCGGCGCCCAGGTCAGGTGGCGGGAGATGGGATTCGCCAGGACGATCCATGCCCCGTTGCCGTCGTCCCGATCCTGGTCGTCGCCCGACCGGTTCGGCCGGACCAGCGGCTGGATGCGCAGGGTGGCTTCGCCCGCCACGTACGCGATGCGGCGGCCATCCGGCGACCAGACCGGCATCGTGATCGCTCGGTCCTCGGTGTCGACCTCGGTCAGCGCGCCGGTTTGGGCATCGAGCAGCGCAACGCGGGCCCGGTCCCGGTCGTACGACATCCCGGGCTCGCGAGTGTAGACGAGCACCCGCTCGTCGACCGGCGACCAGGCGACGCGCCACGGGTAGGCGACGCGACCGGCGCTGAGGTTGGTGACCGCGCCGGTGGCAAGCGTAACAATGTAAACGTCGCCCGTGCCGGCGGTCGGAACGGAGCGGTCGACGATCTCGCCCCCCGGACCGACGGGCGCACCGGGACCCTCGGGAGCCGGGTCGGCAGCCGCGTTCGGGAACGAGACCGCGGCGTCGGCCGCGGGGACGACGAAGGCGAGCCGGTCGCCGGTGGGCGACCAGGACGGATAGACGGCACCGGACACCCACCTGCTCGACAGATCGGTCTCGCGTCCTGTGGCGACATCCACCACCCGAACGGAACCGAGGCCCTGCTCCGGTTGGCCGGTCTGAGCCACGGCGGCCTCGCTGCTGTAAGCGATGCGGCCGCCGTCGGGGCTCCAGACGGGCGCCGCGTAGGGGCGCAGGTCGCTGGCCAGTTCCCGCAGTCCCGTCCCGTCGGCCTTGATCACGAAAAGGCGGATGCCGGCCACGCCGGTCGGCTCAAACGACGTGAAGGCGACCCGCGCTCGATCGGGGCTCCAGACCGGCCAGGCGGCCGGCACGGCGTCCGTCAGGAGGCGCTCGTCGCCGCCCTCCGGCGAGACGACGTAGAGCGCGCCGTGGCGCGCGAGGACGAGTGGCGCGTGCGCACGCCGGAGGGCGGCGAGGCGCTCGGCGAGGGTGGCGTCCTCGGGCGCGGCGGCGGCGAGCGTGGCCAGGGCGCGCTCGGCGGCGAGCCAGTCCCGTCGCGCCTCGGCGGCGCTCGCCTCCTGGGTCAACTCGGCGGCACGCCGCTCCCGGGCGGCGACAAGCGCGGCCGCAGCCTCCTCGTCGTTGGGAAACTCCCGCACGACGGGGCTAAGGACCGCGATCGCCTCGTCGTAGCGGCCGGCGGCGAACGCCGCCACCCCGTCGCGGTAGGCGGCCTGATAAGGGGCGAGGGCGACGGCGACCTCGGCGCCGCGCGCCTCGGCGTCCCGGTAGCCCCCGGCGGCGGCGAACGCCTTGGCCGCGTCCGGATACCGCCCCGCGGCGAGTGCCGTCTCCGCCCGAGCGTACCAGGCGGCGGGCTCCGCCCATTGAGCTCGAACGTAGCCTGCCGCGACCGCGGCGAGGACGAGGACGGGCATGACATAGAGGGCCGCGACGAGGCAATGGCGACGCGGTAGCGCCGGCGTATCGGTGGTCATCCGGCCGGGATCGGCAGGCGCCGGGAGTTCGGCTCGGCGGCGGCGCCATCGCGCTCCGCTTGCCTGGACTCCCCGATCGAGCGCCGCGCCGCAGCCGGCGCAGCGACCCGCGGTCGGATTGAACGTGGCGCAGGCGACGCAGAACATGGCCGGCCTCGTCGGGGTTGGAGTGTGGGTGCGAGGTGTTGGATGCGGGGTGCGGGGACGAAGGCAGTCAGCGACGGCGTCCACGGGCAACGTTCACCATGCTATCACCTCTGCCGTACGCTCCCGGCACCCCGCATCCAACACCTCGCACCGCGCACCCGGACCTTCATTTCGGTCGGCGTCCCGCCAGGTTCAGCCGCCAGTAGTCGAGCGCAAACGGGGGGGGTGTCGCCGGCGGCCTCAGCCGTGAGGGTGTCGAGGAAGGTGTCGCGTTGCGTCGCGTCCGGCAGGCGGGCGAGGTGAGCGCCGAAGATGACGCTAGCGAGGAAGGCGCGGTAGGCGGACGCGTCGGGCAGGGTTGTGGGTGCCGCCTCCAGCCCGGTCTCGACCTCGACGAAGCCCGCGGCGCGCAGCCGGTCGGCGGTGAGCATGGGGTCGGCGAACTCCCATGGCCCGGACCACCCGGCGAAGGCCGGGGCGAACGGCGGGGCCGCCATCACGGTGGCGGCGCGCGCCAGCAGGCGTGCCAGGTTCGGGCCGCCACCGCACTGGGCGACTAGCCGGCCCAGTGGAACGTGGCGGTGCTGAATACCGCATCGACGGGGTTGGGCAGGATCAGCGTCTGAAGATCGGCCCGGACAAAGGCAACGCGATCGCCGAACCGGGGCGCGAGGTGCTCGCGGGCGACGCGAAGCATCTCGGCCGAGGCGTCGACGGCGACGACGCGGCCCCGTGGCAGGAACTCCAGCAGCTCGGCGGTCAGGCGACCGGTACCGCAGCCGGCGTCGAGCACCGTCTCGTCTCCCCGTAGCGGCAACCGGGCCAGGACCCGTCGACCCCAGGTGACGTGCGGGTCGGCGAGCTGATGGTACGTGTCGGCGTCCCACTCGACGGCGGAGGGCTGACTTCGCTCGGAAGGCGGAGGGGACACCGCTACGCTCCAGACATAAAAGGAGGATAGTTCGGGGCGCCGCGTCCTCGGTCGCCGGAGCCCTGCGGTTACCGAGGTCGGAACTCGGGCGAGGCCGGGGGCTCCCACCCGCCATCCATTCCCTGGGCTGCCGTCGGTGCCCGGGTCGAGCGCGGTGCCGGCGACGGAGGGCGCGGTGGGCGGGTCCCCTGGATTGATGGGGCTCCACTGGGGTGGCCCGTATGGGGAATGGGCGTCGTACGCGATCTGGAGGGGAACCTGGTCGCCGGCTTCGGCCAGCGGGATGATGGACGACGCTTGCTTCGGGTCCGCCGCCACGGCGAGGAGCGAGCCGCCGTCAGGCGACCAGGCGAGGAAGCCGCTCAGTGGGCTCTCCACCGCGATCCACGCCTCCCCGCGGCCCCGCCCACGCACATGCACGGTCGAGTCTCCTTCGACGTAGGCGAAGCGGGCACCGTCCGGACTCCAGACCGGCGGCCGCACGTCATGCCCCCCGTCGGGACGACGCTGAGGGCACCGGTCCGGGCGTCGAGGAGATGGATTCCGAGGTCGGTCGGCTGGTAGAGGGACTCGGCGAACAGCGTGTAGACCAGGAGGCGATCGTCGGTCGGTGACCAGTCCACCCGCCAGGCGTCGGGCACGCGCGGCCACGGGTCAGGTTCGTCACTTGGCCGGTGGCGAGGGCGACGACGGAGATGTCGCCCCGGGCGGCGGTCGCGGACTGCCCCCGCCGCCGGTCCTTGGTCACGAAGGCGAGCCGATCGCCGGTCGGGGACCAGGATGGAGAAAACGCGAGGCGCGACCCGGCGGTCGGCAGGTCAGTCGTCCGCCCGCTCGCCAACTCGACGAGGCGGATGCCGATGGTCCCGAACTCCTGGCTGCCGTCCCAGTTGGCGAAGCTCACGTAGGCGAGGCGGGTGCCGTCCGGGCTCCAGACCGGGGGGTCTGGTAGGACACCCAGTCGTCGAGTCGCGTCAGGCCCGTGCCATCGGCGTTGACGACGAAGAGGCGGGTGTTGGCGGCGGGATCGCTGAAGTCGACGGAGACAAAGGCGATGCGGCCGCGGTCGGGGCTCCAGACCGGCCAGGCCGCCGGCACCTGGTCAACGAGGATTCGCTCGTCGGCACCGTCCGGCCCGACGAGGTAGAGGGCACGGTCGCGGACGAAGACGAGTGGGGCGTGGGCACGCCGCAGTCCATCCAGGCGCTCGGCGAGGGCCGCATCGTCCGGCTCGACCGCCGCCAGGGTGGCGAGCGCGCGCTCGGCGGCGAGCCAGTCGCCGCGGGTCTCGGCGGCGTCGGCCTGACGCCGCAGCTCCGCGGCGCGGCCGACGCGAGCGGCGGCGAGCAGCGCGGCGGCGTCCTCGTAGCCCGGTAGATCGCGGGCGACGGGCAGGAGGGCGGCAATAGCACCGTCGTAGCGCCCGGCGGCCAGCGCCTCGACGCCGTCGAGGTAAGTGGCGCGGTAAGGGGCGAGGGCGGCGAGGGCCGCAGCGTGGCGGGCCTCGGCATCGCGGTAGCTGCCCACGTCGGCAAACGCCGCGGCCGCGGTGGCATGGTCACCGGCGGCCGCCGCCGCCTCGGCGCGGGCGCGGCGCGCCGCCCGGTCGGCCCGGTCGGCACGGTAGCGCCCAGCGCCGACAGCGCCGGTGGTGAAAAGCGCGAGCACCGGCACCAGGTAGAGAACGCGGAGGAGACGGCGGCGGGGGCCAACGCGCGCCGCCCGCCACCAGCGTCGGGCGGCCCCCCGCTCGAGGCCGCCGGTTCGCCCTCCACCGTCACGCCCACCGAGCCCAGCCCCGCAGGCGGCGCATCGGGAAGCGGCGGCGGGGTTAGGGGCGGCGCAGGCGGTGCAGAACATAGGCGACCTCGCGCGCGGCCGGACGAGGCCCCTATGCTAGCACGGGGTCGGGGAGCGAAACCGGGGCGGGCATCCAGGAGCGGCGGGGCAGATGCGACGGCGACCGGAGCACGCGGATCGGAGAGGCGTGACGAACGAGGAGCGGGAGCGTCTCGCCGGCTGCCTGCTGGCCGGGGCGATCCTCGTCGCGCCCTTCCTGGCCCTCCTCTATGACCTCGCCGTCGGCCTGGCGGTGATGGCGCTCGCCCTCGGCGCCACCGCCGCCGTCGCCGTGCAGGCCGGACGGCTGGCCGAGCCTCCCCTCCGGCGCCGCCTCCTGGCCGCGGCCACGATCAACGGAGCGCTGGCGCTCCTCGTCGCCGTCGTCCTAGTCGCCCGGCTGACCTCCTGACCCAGCGGCGGGTGGCAACGGTCCGTAAGGGTCCGCTGCGCAATCGCGCTTGGCGTGAGCGGCCCCGTGGCGAGACAACCGTCTCCGCATCCCGTGTTCCGATGTACCGCATCAGATGTAAACCGCGTCAGTCGTCACGCCCCGGTGGCAGCCGGCGCGTATCGAACCGTCACGGCCCTGGAAGGAACTGACCATGGAAGATCGTCGCTTCGACGAGCTGACCCGAACGCTGGCCGCCTCGACGAGCCGGCGGCAGGTGCTCCGGCGCCTGACCGGAGCCACCGGCGGCGGGGGCCTCGCGCTGGTCGGCGCCGGCATCGGCGATGCCCGCCACCGGCGCCGCGGTCTCGGCCGCCGCTGCCGCCGCGATGAGCAATGCGCGTCCGGCTTCTGTGACGAGGACACCCGCACCTGCGCCTGTCCAGCTGGAACGACCGCCTGTCACGGCGCCTGCGTGGACGTGATGAGCGACCCGGACAACTGCGGTGCGTGCGACCGCTTCTGCGAAAGCGGGGCGTGTCAGAACGGCGAGTGCGTCGATTCGTGTGCGCCGCCCGAGACGATCTGCGCCGGCGTCTGCACCGACACGCGCTTCGATTCCAACAACTGCGGCAGCTGTGGCAACGCCTGTCCTCCCGAGGCGTCGAACTGCTGCTATGGCGGCTGCACCCACAGCTTCTGCTAGGGCGTGTCCGCCGACCCAGCGCCGACGGGTCCCCCGTGGCTCACTGGCTGTGGACCGGCCGGTCGTGGATGCGTAGCTTCCAGCGGACCGAGAGTTGGTTGTTGGTGAGGAGGTAGTCGATGGTCCGGCGGCCGTAGATGAAGCCGTACGTCTCGACCGCCTCCCGCACCGACCCGTAGTCGCCCTCCACGAAGACGTCCCGATGCGCGAACCCCAGCGCGGTCATGTAGGCGTGCACGCGCCCGTTGATGCGCTCGTGCACCCGCTTGGCCTCGCCCGGTCCGGACTGGAGGACCGGGGTCGGCTCGCCCATCTCCCACCCCGGCGCGCCCCCGACGGCGACGACGGAGCCGCCCGGTCGGACGATGCGGTCGCAGTCTGCGAGGAACTGCTCGCCCAGCCGCCGGCCACGCTCCCCCGCGTCCACGAACCAGAACGGGAAGCCCGCGAAGCTCACGATGAGGTCCGCCGAGTGCGGCGCGAAGGGCATGTGCTCGACGGCACCCCGGACGAAGGCGACGTTGCGCAGGCGAAGCGAGCGAAGGCGCTCCACGGCGAACGCCCGCATCGGGTCCCAGGGTTCGAGGCCGACGACGAACCGAGCGTGCTTGGCTAATTCGAAGGTCGATCTTCCCGTGCCCGAGCCGACGTCGAGCAGGACCTTACCGGCGAAACCAAACATCTCGTGGACGGCGGCGACCGTCTGCCCCGTGTTGGCGGCGAAGCGGTCGTAGACGTCGGGGAACTCCAGGTAGAAGCGGTTCCCAGTCCCCTTCGATGGTCTCAGGTCTGGTGCCGCTCCCCATAGGTCATCAGCCCTGGTCGTCACGGGTCCAAAGGGACGGCTGTGCACCACCGCCGCGCCATCCTAGGGCGTGTGCCGCAGAACCGCTATCCGAAACCGAACGCGCGGCGCGGGTTTGCGGACACACCCTGAGTTCCACGCGGTGATCACGGCCACCAGAGGCGCGGCCCCGGGCTATCGACTCGGAGCCGTACCGTCGGCCTCATCCTGGTCCGCCTGTCAGACCCGCAGCGTGGCTGCCGCCTGTCCCGTTCGCTGTTTCTGCATCCAGACGCCGTGACGGCCACGGCCGTAGTAGTCCTTGGCGTGGCCGACCGGGCCGTAGCCTTCGCTCCGGTAGAGCGCCTGGGCGGCGGCGTTGTCCTCCTCGACCATCAGTAGGACATTGCCCCGCGGCAGCGCCGCCTCCAGTGCCCGTAGTAGCCCGGCGCCGATCCCCTGGCGCCGGGCTTCGGGGTCGACCGCGAGGTTGATCACCCGCGTGTCAGCCTCCTGGCGGTCGCCGATCGCGCAGCCAAGCACCGCCTCGCCGCGCCGGGCGACGAGGAAGCGGACATGGGGCAGGAGCCACAGCACGATGAGGGTCGTCAGCCCGTAGGCCAACGCCGGCCGGAAGGCGCGCCGCTGTAATCTGGCCACCGCCCGCAGGTCCCGGAGCCGGACGGGTTCGATCACCAAGGCACGACCGGCAGCCCGCGTCGGCGCGAAGGCCGATGCGGCGATGGGGGCCGGCGGGCGGAGGTCCCGGTCGTGGATCATGGGCGACGTGGTCGGGCGAGCGGCGAGGCAACAGCGGCCGTCACAGGTCGTGCGTTGTCCATGGTACACCAGCGCATCCGCTCCGCTCCGCTCCCGATCCCCGATCACGCCCGCTTACGCCGGGACCGCCTCGATCACACGAAACGAGCTCGCTGTTGGGACGATCCGCGTCAGCGTAAACCCCGCCGCGGCAAAGAGGTCCCGAAACTCGGCAGGGGTCCGTTCGCGACCCGCGTGCGCCACCAGCATGTGGAGATCGACGAGCAGCGGGTCGGACGGGCCATCGTCGGGCTCGGTCACCAGCTCCACGACGAGGAGCTTTGCCTGCGCCCCAACCGCCCGCCGGCAGCTCCGGAGGATCGCCAGCGCCCGGTCGTCGTCCCAGTCGTGGAGGACGAACTTGAGGAGGTACGCGTCGCCGCCCGTCGGGACCCCGGCGAAGAAGTCGCCGCCGACGACCGTGCAGCGCTCCGCGACACCGGCCGCCGCCAGCCGCGCCGACGCGCCCTCCACGACGTGCGGCCGATCGAACAGCACCCCGCGCAGGTCGGGATGGGCGCGCAGGATCGCCACGAGGGTGGTGCCCTGCCCACCTCCGACGTCGACGAGGGTGCCGATCCCCGTGAAGTCGTAGGCGGCCATGGCGGCCGCGCTCGTCTCCGCGCCGGCGCTCATCGCCGCGTTGAAGACGGCGTTGGCCTCCGGGCGCTGAGCCAGGTAGGCGAAGCGCTCCACGCCGTAGACCCGGCCGAACGCCGCCTCGCCGGTCCGCACGCTGTGCAATAGCTCGCCCCAGGGGGCCCAACTCCACGGTTCCCCGTACAAGATCGCGACATCGCGCAGCGAGCCGGGCACGTTCGCGCGCAACGGGACGGCGAGCGGCGTCAGCTGCCACCGCCCCTCGGCGTCCGCGCCGAACACGCCAACGCCCGCCAGCGCCCGCAGCAGGCGGTGAAGCGACGGCGCGTGCGTCGCGGTATCCCGGGCCAGCTCGTCGCTGCACTGGGGGCGCTCCGCGAGGAGGTCGGCGATGCCCAGCTTGGCGGCGACGTAGATCGCCTGCGAGATGCGATAGCCCGCGATCATCTCCTGCAAGCGGAGGGCGGGCGCCTCGTCGTTGTCCTCGGCGGGGAGCGTGGACACCGGGAGCCTCCTGGCCACGTGGCGGACGGGTCAGACGCGAGGGGACTCAGCGGCGCTCGGATCGTCGAGCGTCGACGCCGACCGGGACGACGGCGAGCGGCATCTGCCCATCCGGGCCGGCCCGGATGCCGAGACAGATCGTTCCCCCGCCGAGCGGCGCGGCTCGACGTCGACCGGCGACGGATGCCGCGCCGGGATGGGTCGCCCCTGCCGGCGCGACCGGAATGTTGGTCGGCGTAGGGACGTCGGGCAGTGCCCTGGCTCAGCCGGCGTTGCCGAGAATCCCCACATCTCTCCGGCGGTGAACGCCCGCAGTGTCTCGCTACGCCGGTTTCCTTGCCCGCCGAGGTGGAGCGTGATCGCCGCCGTCTCATCTTCGGGGGCTTCGCCGCTGCTCACGACGTCGTAGCTTCCCAGCGTCCAGAGAACCGTGGTCAAGTTGCCGCCCGCCCGGGCAATCACCTGGCGGGCGTGCTTGGCCCGCTACACGATGTCGGCGGCTTGGCGGATGCCCTGGTCGGTCCGAATCATCAGGACGACGTCGTGGGGTCCGGCGGGGCTCCCTGTCCTCCGGCGCGCGCTGGCGCCGGACGATCCCTGCGCGGCGGCAGGTCGACAGCGGAGGCGGACCCGGTCCACGCCTGGGTTGTCCGGGTATCGAAGAATGCCGGGGATGCCGCCCAGGCTACACCCGGGGCGCCGGTCGGGCAACCCCCTCCGGACGGGTTCCGCCCCGCGACGACGTTTCGCTCAGGGGGTCGTTCAGTTCACCGGGCCGCGCCTCGCCGTAAGACAATGTCCCCAGCCGTCTCCGCCGGCCGTCTCCAGTTCTGTCGAGGAGGAAGCGATGGGCATCTTGACCGAGGAGATGCGGCGGGTGGTGGACGAGCAACGGCTGGGGTTCGCCGCTACCGTCTGTCCGGACGGCACCCCTAACCTCTCGCCGAAGGGGACGACCGCCGTCTGGGACGATGACCACCTCATCTTCGCCGACATCCGCTCGCCGGGCACGGTCGAGAATCTGCGCCACAACCCCGCGATCGAGATCAACGTCGTCGACCCGATCCTCCGCAAGGGCTACCGCTTCAAGGGCACGGCGACCGTGCTGACCGAGGGGCCGCAATTCGACGCCGCCGTCGCCCGCTACCGGCAGCGGGGGACGCGCAACCCGATCCGGTCCGTGGTCCTCATCAAGGTCGAGCGGGTCCTCCTCCTCGTCTCGCCTGCCTGCGACCTCGGCCTGACCGAGGCTGAGGTCCGTCAACGCTGGCGGCGTCACCTCGACAGTCTCCACGCCGCCGGACACAGTTCGCCTCCGGCTCAGCGCTCGGCCCGGGTCACCTAGCGCGTGTCCGCAACCCCATTGACGGGCCACGCTGTGGGGCGGAGACAGGGGGAGTGCGCCGACACGACGTGGGAACGTCGTCGCCCACTGCTCCCGCGCCAGAAGCCATCTACCGGCCGCTCAGCATGGTCGGCGGGACCGGGGAAAGGGGGCAACAGGTGGTAAAGGTGATCGCGCTCCTCCCCCGCCGGGCCGACCTCAGCCGGGAGGAGTTCGAGCGATACGCCCGCGAGACGCACACGCCCCTGGTGGCGCAGTTTCCCGGGCTGCGGCGCCTGGTCCGCAACTTCGTGCGTTCGGACCCGCACGGCCCCGCGCCCGCCTACGACGCCGTCTTCGAAGTCTGGTTCGACGACGCGGCGGCGATGCGGGCCGCGTTTGCCTCCCCACAAGGGCAGGCGGAGATCGCCGACGGCCCGAACTTCCTCGACCTGGCGCGGTTCCAGCTCCTGGTCGTGCAGGAGGAGGACGTGCCACCGGCGAGGGACGCTTCCTGAGCCGCAAGCGCTCGGCTGTGCCATGTGCTGTTAGCCCCCGCCGTCGAGTCGTTCGGTCTACGGGCCAAGCGCAACCGCCGGTGTGCAGACACGTGGTAGTGATCGGTCAACGCTGATTTGCTTCCCCGACCTGAGCTGTTTCGGTTCATGGCGGCCACGGCTCCGGGCACAGGTAGCAGATCAGGGATGACGGCCCACGAGAGCGTCTCGGCATGCCGACGCAGCGCGGCCAGCGATCGACGTCAAGCGGGACCTGGTGGCACTGCGTCCGCTGCCCTGCGACTTGGCTCGCCTCGCCCACCGCTGGCCCGACGCCTTCGTGGTCAGCCGCACCCTCGGCGTTGGCCAGCCGACGCCGCTTGAGCAGGAGGCCCCGCCGAGCGGCGAACCACCCTGGAGCAGGGCGCTGCCGGACCTCGGCTCCCGAATCCTGATCCTCGGTCCCGCTGCCGGTCCGCTATACCTCCACCAGCGTCAACGCCACGATGCTCTCGCCCCACCGCCCGGCGTCGGCGGGCTTGGCGACCTCCTCGGCGATGCCGACGATCCGCACCTGCCGCACGTTCGGCGCCGCGTCGTGGTCGACGTCCTTGAACGGCACCGTCGCCCCACTTTCCCAGGCCGCCCAGAGGTCGGTCGCCAGTTGCCGCCCACCGCGGACCGACCGCCCCCTGTCGCGCTGGACCGCGCCGTCGCGAGCCTGAACCTTGAAGCTCCACCGCCGCCGTCGCGCCGGCGCGTCGAGCAGCTCGTACTCGGCCCAGCACCCCGTCAGCACCGGCGCCCAATCGACGACTGAGGCCCACCGCACCCGGAGCATCAGCCAGCGTGACGCCGCCGCGTTTCCGGCCAGGGTTGCCTCCAGCTCGTAGGCCCGTCCCGCCGTCAGCGTCAGTCCCCCGGTGCTCGCGGCCTCGACGAACGTTCGACCCCCATCCACGGAGTAGTCCAGCGCCACGAAGACCGTGTCGACGCTCAGCTCGTTGCCCCTCACCTCGGGCGCGGCGAACGTCGCCCCCACCTTGCGCCACGCCTTCAGCTTGTCCCGCTCTCCGCAATCGAGCAGGCTCGTCTTGAACTCCGCCGCCCCCTTGAGGTTGTGGAGCGAGACGGAGCGCCAGACCATGCGGTAGAGGTCGTAGGCGGTGCTCCCGTGGCGGAAGAGGACGAGGTCCTGGTTGCCGGCGCCTCCGGTGTGCATCGGCCACAGGCGCGTCTCGCCACCTCCCTCGGGGGCGAGATGGATCTGCCACCAACCGGAACCGTCGAACGCCCACGTCTCGGTGTCACCGCGGCGGTTGGTCATCGTCACGACCAAGCGGTTGCCGGCGACGGTGGCGCCGTAGCAGTTCCGCCCCTCCAGCCCGACCGCGCGCCAGCCGTCACGTTGCGAGCTCGGGTTGAACTCCTGCACGTGATTGTTGAGCCATGTGTAGAGCCGGCCACCATAAGACAGGAGGAAGGCGAAGTCGTCGTCGGCCGCCCAGATGCCGTTGGTGAAGAACGGCCCCGGGTCCTGGCTCCAGGTCGCCGGCACGCTCTGGTCGCCGGCAACGCCGGGGTCGTCCGGCTTGGCCGCGATCGGCCGGCCGCCGAGGGTCCAGAGCGAGGTGCGGGTCGCGATCGCGACCTTGCCCCCCAAGCGGGCGACGCGCACGATCGGCGCGTCGAGCGGCCGGGTCAGGATGCTCGTCCCCAGTGCCCCGCCGGTCATCTTCAGCAGGTCGGCGTCCTTGGTCGTCGGGTCCCCGTAGACCAGCGCGCCGCCGTAGCCCGTGCCGTGGCGGCCCTTCACCCCCGCTTGCAGCGTCTGCCCCGTCCCGGCCGGCACGGCGCCCTGCCCGGTGCCGAAGAGGAGGATGTCCCGGGTCGTGCCACAGAGCACGGCGAGGTCGCCCTGGTAGTGGGTGAGGTCGGTGATGACGACGCCGGGACCGAAATCATAGACCAACCCGAGCGTCTCCCATGCCGCGGCCGTGAGCAGCGCCGTCCGGTAGAGGTAGCGTCCGTTGGCGACGTAGGCGCGGTCCCCGACCACCGCCTGGGGCATCCGCAGGTTGGAGGAGGGCGGGTTGTTGGGCGCGGCAAGCGTCGCGTCGGCGAAGACCGTCTCGGCCGGCCACGGCTCCACCCCCTGGATAAAGTAACCAACTGGGGACAATGGGGCCAATGCGCATTCTTACGACGGCGTGGGCCTCTTGGCGGTGGCACGGGGAATACGGGGCATTGCGGAGGGGCAAATCGGCCCCCGCCACTAGGTTGCGTACGAAGGACGCCGTGCCGTCTTGCGTCCACCCCGATTGTTGCGCCGCCCGGCAGCAGCACACCGGCATGCTAGCCGGCGCGTCAAGGTCAAGATCGCGGGTTTGACGGGCTTCGCTCGCGCGCTCGCACCATGCGTCCGGGGTTCGTGCTGGTGGGGCAACCGCCCGCGCGCCGCGTGGCTGGCGCCTCGGGCCGGGCGCCCTACCAGCGCCGCCCGCCGGGTCACCTGACGGAGACGGAGCGCCGCGCGATCCGCGCCCTCGCCGCCTCGCGCAGCCTGCGCGACCTGGCCGCCGCGTCCGGCGTCAGCCACGAGCCATGCGGGCCGGCGAGTGCACGACGCAGTTAGGCGCCTCGGTAGCACGATCGAGTCAGTGGCGCCGGTCATACTCGCCAATCGGGCTATTGACGCGTGGTGTATGGTGGATCCATTCCGGTAGTCCGATGGCGCCTCGCGTGATGCGCCAGGGGAGAGCCCGCCGGTGGCACGGGTCCCTAGGTCGACTATTGGAACGTCCGCCACGGCGGTCACCGGACACCTTGCCGCTTCTGATGCCCGAGCAATTAAGGAGGGCGTGCTTAGCGTTCGTCGACCGGGATGGGAGCAGGGGGGCGCTTGATGGCTGGCCTAGTGGTCGAGCAAGCGCGCTTCGCGCGAGGCGAGAGTGGGCGCGGGGTCAGCAAGGAAAGCGGCCGCCGTCGCTTCCTGCGGCGGGAATTCCACGGCCGACGAAGGCCGCCCCCCGAGGCACCCTCGATTTCGTGGCAACCGAGGACTCGCCCGCGATCGCCCCCAGGCGAGCAACCGGACGACCCGATCTCGCTGTTTCGCTACCGTTGCCAGGACGTCTCGGCGTGGTGATCGCTGCGGTCCAGGATCCCGCGAACGGGCGTCGTGCGCGAGACTCGATTGACGAAGGAGGAACGCCGTGGC
Organism: Thermomicrobiales bacterium; assembly: GCA_030447415.1. GTDB lineage: Bacteria > Chloroflexota > Chloroflexia > Thermomicrobiales > UBA6265 > JAUJOZ01. The sequence goes on from JAUJOZ010000013.1 coordinate 55,894, forward strand.
GCCCCTGACGTTCCCAGCAGGCACGGTCACCACCGACCGACCCGGACCCGGGAACAACCCGTACGGAATCCCATGGACCAACGTCTCACGCTGGGAGCCCTTGTTCACCCAGGCCGCCGGGGAGGCGCACGTTCCGCCCCAGCTCATTGCCGCGATGGCCGTGGTCGAGAGCGACGCCAACCAGTACCGCACCCTCCAGCGGACCGGGACCCCCGACGAGGTGATCGGCGCCGTCGACAACCTCGACCCGCACCCCTCGATCGGCATCATGCAGGTCAAGCCGTTCTTCCACCAGGCCACCCTGCCCGACGCGGACGTCTTCACGCCGGAGGGCAACATCCGCCTTGGTGCGCGGCTAATGCGGATCTTCATCGACCAGACGGGGTCGTGGGAGAATGCCATCCGCGAGAAGTACCACCCGGGCGTCTCCCCGAACGGGACCACCCCGCAGATGTACGTCGACACGATCAACGCCCTCATGGCCGAAATGGGGGGGACCGGAGGGGACGGGGCGTCGTGCCCGCCCTTCGCCGCCCCGGCGTTAGAGGGGACCTTGAAGGTGGTCAACGAGTTGGTGTTCCATCCGGCCAGACAAACCGTCCGATCTAAGGTGAACGGCCTGAATGCCCGCCAGTTCGCAAACACGCAAGCGTGCCTGACCCGGGCGCCGCTGCACACCGGCGAGACGATCAACGTCCTCTACTGGGTTCGGGGCGAGGCGGTCGGAGGGGAGGACCGCTGGTGGGTGGCCGAGGACGGCGCCCGGATTTGGTCCGGCGGAACGCACGAAACGCCCGACGTGGCGGGCCCCGATCTTTCCCGGACGGCGACGCTCGTTGAGGCGATGCGGGCGGCCGGCATGTGCGTCAGTCAGGGGCCGTTCGAGAGTTTCTCGCACGCCATCTGCGACTGCTACGACTTCGCCGTCCCGGTCGGCACGCCGCTCCCCGCGCTGGCCCGGGGGGAGGTCGTCGAGGCACGGTTTGTGGCCGAAGACGCGATCGGCGATCCGGACTTCGTCTATCGTCCGGGCAAGGTGACGGTCCGGTCGACGGACGGGTTCGGCGACCACGTCTACGCCCACCTGTCGCGGATCGACGTGGGGGTGGGGCAGGTCCTGGAGGCGGGCACGCTGCTTGGCCTGTCGGGCGATCGGAACGGCCCCCACCTCCACCTCCAGCTCGACGGCGGGCATTCCCCGGCCGGGCTCAACCTGACTCAGATCCTCGCGGCCGCAGGCTTTGACGTGAACGCCTTCCCGCGCTGCTAACTTCCGCGCTCCGACGTTTTCGCAGCGGTCATGGGCGTTGGAGCGGGACCGGGAGGAGGAAGGTCTGCGATGCGTCGCCGCCGTTGCGTGGTGATCCTGCTCCTTGTCTTGCTGCCCCTGGTTCCTCGATCCGGGGCCGCCCAAGGCTCGTGGCTGGATGGCGGGCAGGTGGATTGGAACGCCCCCGGCGCGGTGGTGCCGTCCGCGCCGCGGCCACTCGGTCCCGTGGATTCACCTTGCGAGGACCTGGTGCGGCCGGCGGAGACGGGCGAGGACGATGCGGTGGCGGCGCAGGGGTGGCGGCTTTTCTCCGCCTACCAGCGGGGGTGGGGGATCACCCTGGTGAGCGGCTTCGTCGGCTTCGACGCCCAGTGCCGGCCCGTGCCCTACCAACAGTTCGTGTTCGTCGACGGGGTGTTTGCCGGGACGCTGGCCCCCGAGCCGGTGGTGCCGCGAACCGACGGCGCGATCACCGACGCCGCGATCACGGCGGCCGATCGCTTGTACGCGGTTTACTCGCGGTATGCCCCGACGGACCCGCTTTGCTGCCCGTCCGGCGAGGCGGTGGTGACGTTCGCGGTTGAACGGACGGCCGCCGGGCCGGTCGTCGTGCCGGAGTTGGAGGGGGCGGCGGCTCCCGCAGCCCCGGCAACGCCCGCCGCGGTCCCGACGGTTGCGGTGTGCGTCAGCCTCGGCACGGGCGGGGACGAGTTGGCCCTCGTCGAATGGACGGCCGAGGAGATCGCCGCCCACGAGGCCCGCGCCGGCGCGGTCAGCCGGCCGCACCCCGCGACGGGGACCTGCACGGACCCGGCGGGGTTGCCGGTGCTCAGGGAGTTTCTTGGGGGCTTCTCGTGGGTCTGTTTGCGGACGTTCGACGGGCGTTGGTACGGTCCGGCCTGGACGGCGGAGACCTACCTGCCCGTGGACGCGGTGCCGCCGGACCCGGCGATCGGGGGGTGCCCGCAACCGCGGGACGAGTCGATCCCGTCGCCCCCGGACGCCGAGCAGGCGGCGGCGACCGCCGTGTACCTGTCGCGCTTGGAGGTGGCCGGCGACCTCGAGACCCTCTACGCGTGGCTTCATCCCGACGCCCAAGCGGTCGTGCCCGAGGCGGCGGTTGCCGGCTGGTACCGGGAGGAGTGGCTGCCGCGCGGTCCCGAGGCGATCGGCGTGACGGGTGTCGACATCGGGCAGTGGACGTGGCCAGTGACGGGGATGACGTACCCGCGCACGGCGGAGATCGCCTTCGAGCAGGCGTTCGCCGACGGCTCGGTAGTCAGCGACGTCCTGCGATTAGTCCAGGACGACCAGGGGGTCTGGCGCTGGTTCTTCGGCCGCGATGCCGGGTTCGTCGAGGAGCAGATCGACCGTTTCGTCGACGGGGGGGCCGGCGGTTAGCGGCCGCCCTTGATCTTCCCGAAACCGAGGCGATGCTCGGGGCCTGCCTCCGAACCAGCCGCCGTGGTGGGATCCGGCTCCGCCGGGAGGAACGAATGGATTGCTCGGGGAAGGCGGCCACAGCGGAGCGCGCATTGCTCACCCCTCAAGTCGGGGACGGGTGCTGGAAACGTGTCGCTCGACGAGCCCCGGACCCGCTTGGCGCCAATCTGTCGTGCGTCGCCGCCGCTTGGCCCCGGCCGTCGGCACGCGGACGGTACGTTTCCCTCCTGCTCGCGCGCGGTGGTCCTCCCGAGGCGAATCACGCTTGCGGGTAACCGAACGATGTTCGGCGGGAGAGGAGGAGGCAAGCATGGCCAGGAAAGGCGACCACGCCCTCGTGCAGGAAACGCCGTTTCAGACCGTCGCGTCCTATCCCAGGCGCCACGGGGTGACCTTCAGCCCCTCGGCGTCTCGCTCGCGCCTCGCCATCGTCGACGGCGGAAGGCGCTACGAGGTGCGGCTCACCGCCGAGGGGGAGGTCCACTACAGCCTCGACGGCGGCAGGCAGTGGCGCCCCATCGAACCCCTCGTCGATACGTGCACCGGCGAGGTGCCGCCGCCCTTCCTTAGAGCGTGTTTCAAAACCGGGGCAGGAGAGTTGCTGGGTCCTCGGCATGAGCGCCCGACTTGTCCCCGACGACCTCTGGGAAGCCATGGAACCCCTCTTGCCGGAGGAACCGCCCAAGCCCAAGGGCGGTAGACCGCGCATCCCCGACCGTGCCGCGCTCGGCGGCATCGTCTTCGTCTTACGAACCGGGTGCCCGTGACGGCTCTTGCCCAAGGAGTTGGGCTGCGGCAGCGGGACGACGTGCTGGCGCCGCTTGCGCGACTGGCAGGAGGCCGGCGTTTGGGAACGCTTGCACACGAGGCTGCTGAACTGGCTGGGCGATGAGGTCGCCGTCGACTGGTCGCGGGCGAGCGTGGACTCCCTGAGCGTGCGGGCTAAAAGGGGGGTGGACAGACGGGTCCGAACCCGACCGACCGCGGCAAAGCCGGCTCTAAGTACCACCTGATCGTCGACCGCAACGGCATCCCTTTGGCCGTCCGGCTCTCCGGGGCCAACGCCCACGACGCCACGCACCTGCTCCCGCTGATCGACGCGATCCCCCCGATCATCGGTCCCCGCGGACGGCCCGGGCGGCCCCGGAGGCGCCCGGTCAAGCTGCACGGCGACAAGGCCTATGATTCCTCGCCCCTTCACCGCGCGCTGCGTGCTCGCGGCATTACCCCGCGCCTAGCTCACCGGCGGATCGACTCCAGCGAGCGGCTGGGGCGGCACCGCTGGGTTGTCGAGCGCACGCTCGCCTGGTTGCTGGGCTACCGCCGCCTAGGCGTGCGCTACGAGCGGCGGGCCGATCTCCTTCAAGGGTTGCTCCACCTGGCCTGCGCGCTGACTTGCCCCCACTTCCTTGCCTCCGCAAACGAGTGATGGACGCGGCTCGCGGCCGATAAGCCGAGCCCCTGCCTCGCCAGCGCGGTCTGGCCCGGCGTCGACGGGTATCATGGTGCCCCTGTCACCAGGGGTCAGAGGGGAGGAGCCTGTGGAGGAGCGACGCGACGAGCGCCCGCCGATCAACGTCGAGGGCCACCTGGTGGCGCTGGGGCCGTTCCGGCACCACCTGATCCCGACGTACCACCGATGGCACAACGATGTCGCGACCACGCGGACGTTCGCCCTCCCCCAGCCAACCACGCTCGAGCAGGAGGAGGCGTCCTACGCCGAGCTGACAGCGGCCAAGGACATGGCCTTCTTCACGGTCTACGACCGCGCCTCCTGGCGCGCCGTCGGCACGACCTACCTCACAGACATCCACCACCGCCACCGTAGTGCCGAGTTCGGGGTCTTGATCGGCGAGGCGGCGCACCGGGAGCGGGGGTATGGCACGGAGACGGCCCGGCTCGTGCTCGACTACGCCTTCACGGCCCTCGGCCTCCACAGCGTCATGCTCACGGCGTACGAGTACAACCTGGTCGGTCGACGGGCCTACGAGAAGGCCGGCTTCCGGGAGTTTGGCCGCCGCCGCCAGAGTCATTGGATGGGCGGCCGCTGGTGGGACGAGATCTACATGGATTGCCTGGCGACGGAGTTCGCCAGCCCGGTGCTGGGCCAGGTCTTCGTGCCGGATGTGCCGCGGCCCTGAGCGCGTGAGGGGTTCGGGCAGGTTTTGCAACGCGCTCTTAGCTTCGATCGCCTGCGGCGCGGCGAACCGGTTTCCCCCGTGCGCTTCGACATGATCGCCGTCGGCCGCGGCCGGATCCTCGCCAAGGAGGCCGGCACCGACCGCCTTTTCCACCTCGTCATGCACGAGCTGTTCCGCACCCACCGCGTCACGGGCCCCGACTGCGACCTGTTCATCGAGGTGACCCGGGTCGCCTGATGCCTAGCCGGCGCACGGGCGAGGCCATGGCCGAGCACGTCCGGGTGCTGTCCATCGACGGGGGCGGGATCCGGGGCATCGTACCGACCACGACCCTGGCCGAGGTGGCGCGGCGCACGGGGAAGCGGGTCCACGAGCTCTGCAGCCTGGTGGTCGGCGCCTCGACCGGCGGCATCCTCGCCCCCGGCCGCACCAAGCCGGGCGACGGCGGGCGGGCCGCGTACCGGGCCGAGGGAGCTGATCCGGCGGTACGAGGAGGCGGGCGGCCGCCTCCTGTGAGGCGTTCGGTTGCGCAGTCCGGCTCGAGCGATCGCGCCGGGGAACGTCGGTGAGGAAGGCCCATGACTAAAGGGCGGACCTTGGTGATTACGGGGTTGGCGACCCCCCTGCTCGCGGTCGCGGCGGCGGCCGTCGCCGTCTGGGCGCCGGAGGCGGGGGGCCAGAGCGGGGATGCGGCCGCCGTCCTGGCGTTCGTCGGGGCGGCCGCCGTCAGCATCGGGCGCGTCATCGAGGGCGGCTGGACCATCCTCGGCAGCCTGCGCGGCACCTTCTGGCCGCTCAATGCCGTCAGCCGCCAGGTCGACGAGCTGATGACCGACGTCGACACCGCGCTGCGGCCGTTCCACGAGGACCTGGAGCGGGTCCTGGCCGGGATCGCCGAGACGAACGAGGCGGCCCAGCGGAAACTGGAGGCGGCGCGCGGGGAGGTCCAGAAGCTGCGCCAGCGCTTCGACGGCCTGAAGCAGCTCCCGGCGGACACCCAGCGCGCGCAGCTGGTGGCCGCGGCGGCGTCCCAGAACGTGCGTTACCTCGGCGAGAAGTACGGAGAGCGGCTGCCGGAACTGGACCTGAAGGATGCCACCCGGATCGTCGACGAGGCGATCAACGGCCTGCAGAACTTCGCGGCGTCATTCAAGGACAACCCCGGGCGGCGGTTGATCAGCCTCTACGCCGGGGCGATCCTCGGCCTGGGCGTGGCCGGGGTCTTCGGCCTCGACCTGTTCAGCGCCGCGCTCGAGGTGCCGCCCGGCGAGGTGGACCACCGCCGGCTCAACGTCGTCCTGACCGGGGTGATCATCGGGCTGGGCTCCAGCCCCACCCACGAGGTGATCCGGGCGGTCCAGGAGTTCAAGAAGGGCCGCAAGGGGGACAACCTCTCCCGGCCCGATCTGCCAGACAAGGCGGTGCCCTAGCTCGCGGCAAAGCCCCACGCCGCCCGGGCGGCAGTGAAGGGCCGGGGCGTCACCGTCGCGCTCACTCGACAGCTATGAGTCACGGGTGCGGTCCCGCGCCGGACGGGTGGTTGTCCGCTAAAGGGTGACGCCCGGCGCCCCGGATTGCCAAACCGCCGACCCGGGTGTAGCGTCGCCGCGCTGATCCCCGTCCATCACCAACCACGGAGGCCACCGTGGAGGTCGATTGTCGCCACGCGTGGGCTTGCGTCACCCACACGGCCCTCTCGGCCGTCTCGCAAACGGCCCTTTTTGAGACTAGGCAAAGGGTGGTTTCCTGCCCCGAAGCCTCCGTTGGCCAGCAAGTCTTGCGAGTTCTTCGGCGCGGGTGTAGGGTCGCCCTGTTCTCGTTGCCGCCGAGAATTGCCGGAGGCCGCCATGTGGGCCACGTTCCGCCGGGTTTGGCGTCGCATGTGGGCCGCGTATCGCCGGAGCCCCCGCCACTGGTTCAACGCCATCGTGGTCGTGGCCATCTGTTTTCTCGTTGCCAGCCAGATCGCCCAGCGCACGGACGATCCCGAGCGCGCCGTGGCCCTCGTCGCGCTCGGGATGCTCCTGGCCGCCCTCGCCTTCTGGAGGCTGCCCGAGTGGCAGGCCGAGGCGGCGCGGCGGCACCGGCGGGGCGGCGACAAGAGCCATTTTGAGCTGGAGAACGAGGCCCGCCGGACGCTGGCCGAGGCCCTCGGTGGGCTCTTCCTGGTCGTCGACCTGGCCTTCACCTGGGCGCAGCTGGACCAGAGCCGGGCGGAGCAGCGGGAAACCGCGACCCTCACGCGCGAAGGGCAGATCACCGGCCGGTTCACGGCCGCGGTGGGGCAACTCGGCGACACCAAACTCCGGGTCCGCCTGGGCGGGATCTACGCCCTGGAGCGGATCGCCCGGGACTCCAAGGACGACGCCCCGGCGGTCCTGGAGGTCCTGACAGCCTACGTGCGGGAGATCGCCCCGCGACCACTGCCGGGGACCCCGACGCCGGCCACCGCCGGGCCGGTTCCGGGGGCGTCGCTCCCGGCCGACGTGCAGGGGGTTCTGACGGTGATCGAGCGGGAGCGGTGGGCGGACCAATGGCTGCCCGAAACGACAGGGTGGATCCCGCTCGGCCTGCCGTGCTTGGACCTGAGCCGAACCGACCTCCGCGGCGCCCGCATCCACGGCACGAACCTGGCCCGGATGTGCCTCCGGGATGCGGACCTGCGGGACGCCCGCCTGTGGGACGAGGCCGAGGGGGGCGCGTCCCTGGGGGGGCGCACTTGACGGGCGCGGACCTGCGGGGCGCGGACCTGAAAGCCGCGTTCTTGGTGGAAGCGGACCTGCGGGGCGCGGACCTGCGGGGCGCGGACCTGACGCAGACGCTCGGGTTGACCCAACAACAGATCGCATCGGCTCTTACCGACGCCACGACCCAGCTCCCTCCAGGCCACCAAGCAACACCGGCAGCCCATCAGTAGACCAGGACCAGACGCCGCCGGAGGAGATGCCCGACGAGGGGCCGGTGGGGATCGAGGCGCCCTGACGTGGTAATCGCCGATGACGACGCGACCACGCTCCCGATCAAGCCCGAGACGAACCAGGCCCGGGCCCCCTAAGCACCTGGCCCCCCCGGACGGAACACCACGACTGCCGCCCACCTCTCCGTCGCGCCGGGGGCGGAGATCAGCGCAGGCTCGTTGCTCGGCCTCGGGCTGGTCGCCGTTGGGACCGGTGCGCTCTCCGTGCCCGAAGTAGGCCGGGCCAACCCCGACCGCGTCCCAAGAGCGATCCCGTTCCAGTTGGAAGGCGCGGCGCTGCCCGCCGAAGAAATCGCGCACGACCACTCGGCCGGTGCGTCCCTCGGCCATCCCGTCCTGCGTCCGCTTGTACGTTCCCGGCGCGACCATGTAGCCGGCGCCGGCGATCTCCACGTCGGTCGGCAGCGGCATCGCCTCAGCCCTCCGCCAACACCGCCGGCCCGTCCCGGCGCGCGAGAAGGCGACCCCGTCCGAGGCGACCCCGTCCGAGGCGACCCCGTCCGAGGCCGCCGGCCTGGGTGTCAGCCGTCGGGTCCGGCCGCTCCCGCTGGTGCGACGGATCGGCCAGCAACGCCGCCGCGTCGCACCCCAGCGCCCGCGCCAGCACCATCAGACGCGGCAACGTCGGCGTCCGCTGCCCCCGCTCCCAACGGCAGACGAGCGAACGGTCGCACGCCACCGCCGCGGCCAACGCCTCCTGCGTCATCCCCCGCAGGCGCCGCCGGCGCGCGATCTCCCGCCCCAGCCGCATCGCCACGCCATCTGCGGTGCGCGGCCCGCGGCCACCCGCCCCCTCCCGTCGCAACCGGCGGTCGATCGCGGCTGCCGTCAACCGAATCGGGGACCGCTCGCCCCGGATCGTTGCCCGCGCCGACGTCACCCCGGCCGGGGTGCCCCGACTCGCCGTCCTCGCGTCCACCACCCGCTTCCCGACCTCCATTCGTGCCCTCCCGTTGCCTACCAGGCGATCCAGCGCAACTCCCAGGTCGTTGCGTAGCGTGTCCGCCACTCGGTGAAGGCGTGCACCCGCGCGCAGCGGCAGTTGATCTGGTGCCGGGTCGCATCCTTCGTTTCCAGCTCGCCCAGCGGCTCGACCTGGATCGCGCCGTGCTCCAGCCCAGCACCCCCACACCCTGCCCGAACTTCAGGGCGTAGACCAGCTCGTTTTCCCACTCGTCCCCTTGCTCTGCGTATCAGAGACGAAGTCGTCCACCACGAGCAGGATGCCGTCGTAGAAGAGCGCTCGCCGCCCGAACTGGTCGACATCAGTCTCCAGCAGGTTGCCGCTTGCGCGCCTCAGTGAGGAGAGCTTGCGCCGCGTCCGCTTACTCAGGCAGAGCGCGTCCGGTCGTCCCGGCTTCACCAGGTCGATCAGTTGGTCCATCAGGTCGAGCGTCAGCGGCCCGCCGCTGGCGCCGGCGGCGATCGTCTGCCCGGCCGGGATCGCCTTCGTGATCCCGTCGAAGGCCTTCGGGTTCGCCGTCGCGTCGCCGTTGAAGAACGCGTCCGAGAAGAGGTGCGCCGTCGCCTTGGCGCGGCTGGCGATCACCTCTGCCTCGATGTCGTTCGGGTCGGCGTAGGTCGCCTGCAGGAAGTTGTCGACGTCGGCGTCACCGCCCAGGATCTTGAGCGCCGCGGTGATCGGGGTGAAGCTCGGTGTCGCCTCGGTCCAGACGTCGCCGACGTCGTAGAAGCTCGCCGCCGGCATCGTCGCCTCGCGGTTGTAGGTCACCGCCGTCCCCGTCACCTCCATGAACGGCAGCAGCCCGAGCAGCGGGCTCTCCTTGACGATCGTCTCAATCACGCCGCGCAGCATCAGGTCCTGCGTCAGCTTGGCCGCCTCGGCCTTCGTCATCGCCATCGACTCGGTCTCCTCCTGTCATTCCTGCCATCGAGCGGTCGAGTAGCCGATAGGCCGGGGACTTGGCGCGACCACGTCGTGCCAAGCCCCGGCCGCATGATGCCGCCGGCCACCAATCCACCTCGTGTCAGTCCCCTTCAGTGGGTTTCGTCAGGTGAACCCCGGGGACGTCGTCCCAGGGCCCCGCCGACGTGGCGTCTCGGCTTCCCCGGGCGTTGCCGAGATAGCACCTCGCGCTTCCCCAGGCCGCTGGCCTCTGCGCGGCCCGCGTCACCCTGCGCGCCGCTCACTTCCGACGCCCTGGGGATCCGCGCCTTCTCCTCCCGGTGTCGAACGAGATCAGGCGGTGATTCGGCTTCCCCCCTGCTCCCTGCCGTCCGCCGTCTGTCCTCTGCCTACCGCTGACTCGGTTCGCCAGCCCCCGCCGGATCTTCTCCGCCGGCAGCATCTCGACGTCGACCGCAAAGCGCGGCGCGTCACCGGCCGGCACCACCGGCACCGCGACCGGTACCACCGGCCCCGCCGCGGGGGGACGCGCTTCTGCCGCCGCGGTGCCACCTCCGCCACCCGGCGGTACGCCACCCGCGCCGGCTCCAGGCTGGCCATCACCTCGGCCACCGTCGCTCCGCCCACCAGCTCCGGCACCGCGTCCGGGTGCGCCTTCAGCGCCAGTTCCCGCACCGCCGCCAGTTCCGCCGCCGTCACCGTCACCTCCACCGATCCCTCGCCCGGCGCCTCACCTGCCTGCTCCGGCGCCGCGCGCTGGTCCATCTCCTCCGTCATCGCTCGTCATCCTCTCTGCGTCCGCGAAGGGTCCGTGCCCTCCGCCCTCTCCCCACTCTCGTCTCCAGTCCTCAGTCCTCAGCCCTCAGTCCTCGCGCCGTCCGCGACCGCCAGTCGAACCCTTCCAGCGCCGCCGTCAGCGCTGCGCTCACCACCAGGTCGTCGTGGCCGCGCCCGGCGGGACCGACCACCGCAGCAGCTTGCCCGGCCCGGCCAGCGTCTCGTAGGTCGTCGCCGCCAACTGCGCCCGGTAGCGCCGGGTCAGCGCCTCCCCGTCGGTCCCCGGCGACTCGGCGTACTCCTTGAAGCGCCCCCGAGTCGATCAGCCCCAGAAGTCCCAGCCGAGCGCGCTCTTGCTCGCCGCCGTGAAGACGAACGGGATCACCGCCACGGCGGATGCCCCGCCGCGCTCGCCCAGCTCCGCCGCCAGGAACGACGCGAGCCCGGCGCCGACGCCCGTCGCGTCGACCACCACCGCGCTCGCCCGCCACACCTCCCGCGCCAGGTCCACCAACTGGGCATGCAGCGCCGCGTGCCGCACCCCCGTCCAGGCCATGCGGTCGACCACCCGGTAGAGCGGCCGGCCGCGGTGGGCCTCCGGCACCACCTCGACCACCGTCAGCGCGGTGCTGTCGCGCCGCGCGTCATCGTCGAACGCCGCCGGCCCGGTCCCCGCTTCCTCCTCCCCCGCCACGTCCAGCAGCAGCGCGTAGCGCCGACCTGGCTCGGCGCGATGCCGACGTGGGTGATCCCCTGCAACTGCGCCAGGCGGTGCGGCGGGAAGAGCCCGCCCTCTCCGTCCAGCTCGCGCAGGCAGTACTCCGTCAGCACGAACGGGTGGTCGGCCCCGAGCTGCTCGACGCGAGCGCGGACCCGGTCGCCATAGGCCGGGAGGTCACGCGCCACCCGCTCCCACGGCACCCGCCAGACGCGCCGCATGCCGTCGCGCCGCTCCAACTCCTCCAGGTGCCGGAGTTGACGGGCCAGCAGCGTGTCACGGCTCCAGACCGTCCCGAGGAACACCGTCGTCGCGTTCGTGCTCGCCGCCATCGGGTCGAAGACGGCGTCCCACACCTCCGGCCGGATGTCCTGCGCCTCGTTGGCGACCAGCAGCAGGTCGGCCGTCTGCCCCCGCGCGTTCGCTCCCGGCGGCGCCGAGAGAAAGCGCGCCGACGCCCGCCCGACCTGCACCGCGTAGCCGTCGCGCACCCGCGTCCGGCTCGCCGTCAGCGGCGTTCCCAGCCGGTCGAGCAACCGGTCCCGGCTCAGCGCCGCCTGCGGCCGAAAGGTCGGCGCCGCAAGCACCGCGCAGCCGCCTCGTCGCTGGTAGCGGGTCAGGAGGAAGGCCAGCAATTGCGCGAGCAGCTCGTCCTTGCCCGCCTGCCGGCTGAAGACCACCGCGAACTGCCGCCCCAGCCCGCGCTCCACGCTCTCCGCGATCGCCCGCGCCGGCCCCGCCTGGTACGACCGCAGCCGGTGGCCCGGCAAGATCGTGGCGGAGTAGGCCACCACGCCCATCAGCGCCCGCCGCAGCGCCGGCGCCAGATCGTCCCGCCACACCGGTGCCGATGGCCCGCCTTCCCGCGCCAGCCGTGCCGGCGCCATCCCCCCGTCAGCGTCCCCATCCGGGGTATGCGGACCCACCGTCTTCCCTGTCTCGTCCCCCCGTATCGCCCCGTCCCAGACCGCGCCCCGCGCCGGCCCCGTCGCTCACCGACTCGTCACCGCCCACCGCCGCCTTGGCGACTTGCCGACTTGCCGTCTTACCGATCCGCGGCCCTCCCTACCCCACACCGGCCACGCGAATCACCACGTCCAGCACGATCGCCCCAGCCACCATCCAGAGCAGCCCGTTCAGCCGCCCCTTGATCTCCTTCAGATCCTCCGCCAGCCCCTCGACCATCTGCCGCGTCACCGCTTCATACGCCGACACCGGCGTCAGGTCCACCGACGCCCGCTCCCGCTCCGGCCCCATCCGCATCCGCCGGATCTGCTCCCTCAGGGCCGCCCCCGACTCCCCCCGTGCGTCGACCCGCACCGCGCTCCCTCCTGCCCCGCGGCCGGGGCACGCAGGCCACCCAACGAGGAATCCGTCTCACCACAGCCGGCGCCGGTTCTTGACGACGTCACCGCCAAGCCCCTCGCACCACCCGCCAAGCCCCTCGCACCGTCCGCCGAGTCCCCCCAACCGAAACCGGCGCTGGTTCGTGGAAACGTCGAGGCGACTCCCGCCCACCGTCCGGAGAGCGATCCGTCCGACCCAAGGGAGGGTCGATCCCTTATCCGTCCAGTTCCGTCAGGATTTGCGTCAGCGCCGCCGTCAACCCGTCGGCCAGGTCCCCCGTGACCGCGCGTTGGGCGCGGGCGGCCTGGACCGCCACCCCGGCGACGCGGGCGACGCTCGCCGCCAGCTTCGCCGGGTCCTCTTCCTCCGCTAGCAGCCGCGCCAGCACGTAGCGCAGCGCCCCGATCTCGTCGGCCAGGCTCCGCTCCGCCGCCGCCTGCGCGATCACCTCGCCCAGCCGCCGGTCGAATAACCCACGGGAGTCGCCTGCCTCCACCCGCCGCCGGAACGCCTCCCCGGCGCGTCGCCGTCGCTCTCCCGCCTCCTCCCCGTCCGCTTCGCCGTCCGCCGTGCGCCGGACGACCACCGCCGCCAGCCGCCGCGGCTGCCCCGCCGCCGCCACTCCCGTCGCCGGTTCGCGCCCGCCTTCGTTCCCAGCCGCCCCGTGCCCCCGGCACAGCGTCTCGCCCGCCCGCACGAACCGGCCGCACCCCATCGCCGCGCACCGCCGCCCGCTCACCGTCGTCGACCGCCGCCGGCCGCCCTCCTCTCCTCACCATCCCGATCGTAGTAGATCATATGTTCTATTCTCGTGCTGATACGAGCGCCTTTATTGGCCCAAAATGGGACATCCAATCGCGAATGTGACTGATCGGCAGCGAGCGAGCGCTCCCCAACTACATCGAACCGTTCGCAGCGGCCCCCATCCACGCCGCCATGAGCGGGAGAAGAAGGGCTTGCTCTGACCCGGCCTTCCACCCCGGCCCCCCACCCCACGATAATGGTCCCCAGCACCCGACACCCGACACCCATGGACACGGCCATGAACGTCCATCACGTCCCGACTAAGTGACCCGGCGCCACCCTCAAGGAGCGCTCCGGCGCCCAGGAGCACGTCATCAACCGCGGACGCAGGATCAGGTCGCAGGGGTCGTGACGCGGCGCGAGAGCATCGCGCCGGTCGGCAGGCGCGCGTCCACCGCCGATGCGTGCGGCGTTGCCATCCTCGCCGGCCTGATCGCGGTCGTTGCCTGGAACCGCTTCAGCGTCGATCCCTGGATGGCGCGGGTCGATGTCCTTACCTTCTTCATGCCGTGGTACGCCTTCCAGGGCGACCGCCTGCGAGCGTTCGACGTTCCCGGCTGGAATCCCCACCTGTTCAGCGGCGCGCCCTTCGCCGGTGATCCCGAGTCGGGCTGGATGTACCTGCCGGCGATGCTGTTCTTCCCGTTCTTCGCGGCCACGACCGCCTTCAAGGCGATGGTCGCCTTCCAGTTGAGCATCGCCGCCCTGGCGACGTACGCCTTCGCCCGAGTCCTCGGCCTGGGCGTCGTCGCCAGCCTCGTCGCGGCCACCGTCTACGCCTTCGGTCCCTTCCTCCACTGGAACACCTACTGCTGCACCATCCTCGCCCAGCTCGCGGTCTGGATCCCGCTCGCCCTCCTCGGCGTCGAGCTCGCGCTGCGGGCCGGGCGCTGGCGCGAGCGGATCGCGCCGTGGTTCCTGACCGGGTTTGCCGTTGCCCAGATGGCCGCCGGTTGGATGGGGCGGGGAGTGATGATCGGTCTCCTCCTCGTCGCCGCCTACCTCGCCTACCGCGTCCTTGTCTGGTCCCCGGCGCCCGGGCGGGATCGCCAGACGCGCTTGGTCAGCGGCGCGGCGACGGGCATTGCCGTCCTCGGCCTGGGGTTGGCGCTCGGCGCGGCCGGGATCCTACCGGTGCTGGCCGTCAGCCCGGAGACGAACCTCGCCGGTGGCCGCTACGACGCGCTCGGCGCGGCCGGTCACGACTGGCCCCCGTGGACGCTCCACGACCTGTTCCGCTACGTCTTCGGCGACGGCTACGCCCACCGCAAGGCCGCCTTCGGCGGCCCGGCGATTGTCCTCTCGCTCCTGGCTCCCGTCGTGGCCCGCGGGCGCTTCGCCGTCCCCTTCTTCGCGGGTACGATCCTCGTCGCCTTCGTCCTCACCCAGGACACGACGCCGCTGCATCACCTCTTCTACCTGATCCCGCGCTTCCGGGTGCTGCACGAGCACGACCCCTGGCAGGTGATGGTCGTCGCGCCGATCGCGCTCGCCGTCCTCAGCGCCGCGACGGTCGAATCGCTGGTCGCCTGGCGCGGGCAACGGCGCCTCCTGCCGATCGTCGGCGCGCCGCTCCTCGTGATGGCGACCGCCCTGGCCGTGCTCCGCCGGGGCGGTGAGTTCGTCGGCTGGCCGCCGCTCGTCGCCGCGGCGGCGGTGACCGGGCTCATCTCGTTCGCCGTGGCCGTGAGGCCGGACGACGGAACGCGCCCGACGTTCAGTCGGCTGACGCGGTTGGTCCCGGTCCTGGTGCTCGCGGTCGCCTTCCTCCAACCGGCGGGCGAGGAGGTCGTCGGGTCCTGGCTGGGTCGCCCGCTCGATCCATCCTGGGCGCGGTTCTGGCCGCCCGATCCGATCTCCGACCGCGCCGTCGCGGTCAACGCCGCCCGCACGGATCCGGGCGGGGCGGGTGCGTTCCTGCGAGCCCGGCTGGCCGGTTCGGAGCCGTTTCGCTACGTCGGTTATGGCGGTATCACCCATCCGGACGAGAGCCCACGTCAGCCGTCCTACTTTGCCCGCCGCACCGAGCCGAACATCCAGGCGATCCTCGTCAACGCCCGCGCCGTGCGCCTGGGGCTCTACGATGCCCAGGGCTACAAAGCGGTCCAGCTCGAGCGATACGTCGAGTTCCTCACCGCTCTCAATGGGGGGCCGCAGAACTATCACGTGGCGAACCTGCGGCCCACCGGCGTCCGGTCCCCACTGCTCAACCTGCTCAACGTCCTCTACATCCTGATCGACGCCACCCTGCCGCTAGATCGCGAGGACGTCCTCGCCCTGACCGCGGGGCGACGTGAGGTTTTCCGGAACGAGCTCGTCATCGTCTACGAGAACAGCGCGGCGCTCCCTCACGCCTGGATCGTCCACGACGTCCGCGCGGTCGAGCGCGGCGAGGCGCTCCCGCAGCTCACCAGCGGGACGATCGACGTCCGCCGGACCGCGCTGGTCGAAGGGGCGCCACCGGCCGGCTTGGCGCCGGCGGACTCGGCCGCGGAGTCGGCGCACGTGACCCGGTCCGACCCCGACGCGATCACGATCGCGACAAGGGCCGCCGCGCCCGGATTGCTCGTCGTCAGCGAGGTGTACGAGGCCGGCTGGCACGCTTACGTCGATGGGCGGCGCGTCGCGGTGCTGCCCACTGACCACGCGCTGCGTGGCGTGCCGATCCCCGCCGGCGAGCATCGCGTCGAGCTGCGCTACGAGCCGCGTGCCCTGCGGCTCGGGCTGGTGATCAGCGGGCTTGCGACCGCCGCCATGGTGGTCGCCTTCGCCGCCACGGGATGGCGACGCGTCCGGCGCCGGTGACGACGACGCGCCTTAGCCATCGGGCGGACGACCGCCGTTCGGTCGAGAACAGCCCGGCCCCCGAGCACCCCGCAGCGGGTCAGCCCGCTCCGCCCGAACCGTCATGGGCGGTCGCCCGCCTGCCGCGTGCGCGAGATCGAGGCGACGGTTGCCGCCCCGGTACGTTGACCCATGCCGGGGTGAGTCGGCGGGACGGAAGGCTCCGGAACGGTGCCGGCACGCTCGGTCTAGTCCGACGGTCGTTTCGGTGATGAGGTCTATGGTGTAGTGGCACAGATGAAGCAGGCCACCGGCGTCATCCTCTGGGGACTCGTCATGCCATGCGCCACGACGCCGATGACACCAGCGCACCGGCCTCGGGCATCGCTGCACCCCGCGGCAGAGCGACCGCGACGAGGACGCTACCGGCGCCTCCTCGCTACGGGCAACCCGCACCACCGACGCCCTCCGCCGCTTTGAGCACGTTCCCCCAGCGCCCGGCATCCTCCTTAGGCGGGCGCAGCGCGGCGGACACGTAGCTCCCGCAGTGCCTGGGCCTCGAGCAGCAGCGAGACGCCTGTGCCAAGGACCAGCGCCCAGAACAACGGGCCCAACCCGAGCAGGGACAGCTCTGAGGACGCGATCACGAACGCGAATAGCGGCCCGAGCCGCAGGGGGCCGCGGGTCAGCTCACCCATCGCCTCGGCCAGAACGCCAACAAGCGCCAACCCTGCGACCGCAAGCAGCAGCGGCAGCGGCAGGAGCGATGGCAGGTCGGCGGCGATCCCGGCGCCGAGCGCGAGCAGGATCCACGCGCCGCCGGCGGCGTAGACGGACCAGTGCCGCAGGCGGTGCTCGCCTGCCTCCGGCCCGGCCGTCAGCGGTGTGACCAGAGCCGCCATGCAGACCGGCACGGGACCCAGGAACGCTGCGACCATCGAGCCGATCCCGGTCGCCGCGTCGATGAGGCGCGCCGGCGGGCGGTAGCCCTGGCTGCGCAGGTAAACCACAGCGGTCAGGTTCGCCTGAAGCGACGTCAGAGCGACGAAGACGGGCGTCACCGTGAGAATCGCTGCGAGCGAGAAGCTCGGCCGCGTGGCCTCCAGATCGGGAGCCGATAACCCGGCGGGCAGGCTGTCGAAGCCAGCTGACAGCCAGGCGAGTACGAGGCCGACGAGCAGGGCCGGGAGGATCGGGGGCACCTGGGGGCCGAGGAGCCAACGCCCGAGCACGTAGGCGAGGAACGTCCCACCGACCACCAGGCGCTCGTCACCCAGCGCGTCGAAGACCCCGACGACGAACGGCAGCACATTGGCAGCGACGACGCCGAAGACGACGGGCGCTGGGACCAGGTCTGCCACCCGCCCTGTCAGCCCCAGGGCCGCCAGGATGGCGACCACGCTGCCGGCAACCATCGTGGCGCCGAGGAGGTCTGCGTAACGGACCTCACCGGCGAGCGACGCGAAGAAGGAGACGACCGCGGTGTGCCAGGCGACGAAGAGCGGCTGCCGGAACGCGACGGTCAGCGCGAGGCTGAGCAGAGCCGGGATACCGTAGAGAGCCAGGAGCCAGGCGCCGGTCTGCCGGGCGGACAGCTGCAGGTCCTGGGCGGCGGCGAGCGGGAGGGCGACGGCCGCGACGCTGAAAATCGTGATCGGGATCGCCGCGCTCAAGGGCGGTGCCACGCGCCGCAGTTGGCCGAGGAGGGACGAGGCCGCCGACACCGCCATGCGTGCGCCTCCCATCGAACGCCCGGGCTAGCGTCGAGACGGCACCCCCGTGCGCTCCGTCTGCCCTGTGACTGCCTCCGAGTGCCCTTGGTCGCCGCGCCACGTTAGCACCAACGGCTGCCGCGACGACGCCCAGGACGCGGCTCCAAAACTGCTGCCGACCGACTCAGAACTCGGCGTCGAACAGCGCCCATCGCAGGAAATAAAGGAGGAACGCGGCCGCTACGGCGTAGAGGGCCGGGTGGACATCGCGCGCCTTGCCCCGAGCCAGCTTGATCACGACGTAGCTAACGAAGCCGGCGCCGATGCCGTTGGTGATGTTGAAGGTCAACGGCATGACCAGCATCGTGAGCACCACCGGGAGCCCCTGCTCGATGTCGCCGAAGTCGATGCCCCGACCGCTGGCGCCCTCCCCGACCGCGCCCCCCGAGCGCCGCTCCGACAGCACGCCGACCATCAGAAACCCGACGACGATCAATGCCGGCGCGGTCGCCACGGTCGGGATCGCGGTCACCAGGTTGACGAACGGGAGCGTGAGCAGGAACAACACTCCCGTCACCACCGCCACCAACCCGGTGCGCCCGCCGACGCTCACCCCGGCGGCCGACTCGATGTAGGTGGTGGCCGAGGAGGAGCTCATTGCCCCACGGCGACCGCCGCCAGCGAGTCGACCAGCAGCGGCTTCTCCGCCTCGGGCAGCTCGCCCCGCTCGTTCAAGTAGCCGGCCTGACTGCCCACCCCGACCAGGGTGCCCATGGTGTCGAAGAAGTCGGCCAGCAGCAGACTGAAGACGACCAGCAGCGCGGTGAGAAAGCCCAGTTCGCCGACGTAGCCGAAGCTGAACTCGCCGACGAGGTCGAAACCGGGGCCGGCCAGCGGCTCGTCAGGGAAGGTCGCCACATCGCCCGGGACGAGGAAGGCGACCACGGTCGCCACCACGATCCCCCAGAAGATGCCGCCGCGGACGTTGCGGGCGACCAGGACGACCGTGGCGAGGAGCCCAACCACCGCGACGAAGATCGGCCAGGTGTTCAGCGGGGCCAGCTCGGGGAATCCCGTTTCGCCGCCGACGATGCGCACCATCTGGGCGTTGCGTAACCCGATGAAGAAGATGAAGAACCCGATGCCGACCGAGATCGCCTGCTTGAGGGGAAGGGGGACGACGTCCAGCACGTACCGGCGGACGCCGAGGAGGACGAGGGCGGTGATGATCAACCCCTCGGTGACTACCACCCCCATCGCCTCGGGAAAGCTCAAGCCCATGCTGCCGACGAGCGTGAAGGCGACGATGGCATTGAGCCCCAGCCCGGGCGCGATCGCCAGCGCCCGGTTGGTGTAGAGCCCCATGGCAATCGTCATCACCCCGGCGACGAGGCACGTCACCGTCGCCGCGGCGCGCACGTCCAGACCGTTCCCGCCAAGACTGAGAATCGCCGGGTTGACCGCGATGATGTAGGACATGACCATGAAGGTGGTCAGTCCCGCCAGCACCTCCGTGCGGACGTCCGTGCCGTGCTCGCGGAGTCGAAAGAAGCGGCCAATCCCGGCCGCCCACCCTGTCGCCTCGGCCGGCCTCAGCGACGCCCCCTCCACGCTCTGGCTCATCGTGCTCCCCTCCTGGTTCGGCACCCAAACCCCGCGGCCCACGGCAAAACCCGCGACGTCGGTTCGTGCACCCACGCCGTGGTTTGGCTCGATCGTGGGGCGCGCGATCGCCACGATCTCGTCCGCGGAATTGGCTTCAGAGCAGCGCCGGCTCCAGCGGTCCCCATGTCGGCACCCTCGCGGCGATTCGCGCGGGCATTCCGCTTGCGTGGCGAAACCGCAAGAAGCGGAGGAAGGACGACGATGGACATGGACTCTTGAGGTATGAGGAGCAACCGATGGTCGCCGATTCGCAGACGCCCGATCGCGACCCGCCCTTCGGCGGTTTGGCCTACGACCTCCTGAATGTCCTGGCCGTCATCAAGGCCAACGTCCAGTTGCTGCGCCGCCGCGTCGGGCGGACCGATCACCCCGAGACCGAGCGCATCGTCGCCAACTTGGAGCATATTGACGCCCACGCGGTGCGGATGACCGGCTTGATCGATACCCTGCATCGCGGCAATCGCCCCGGTTCGGAGGCCTCTATGCCTAGCGGCCCGGCGTCTCCCCCTCGGGTTGGACCGCTGGAGAGGAAGTCGAGCCCTTTGCCGCCAGACCACGAGTGATTTCCGCCAGCAGGTCGTCAAGATCGAACGGCTTGAGGACCACGCCGATCCCCCGCGCTTGGAGCTCACCCCCCAGCTGCTCCGCCTCGTGGATCGCCGCGGTGCAGATCACGACCGGGATGGCGTCCGTCTCGGGGTCCCGCTCTAGTCGCAGCACCACCTGCCAACCGTCCTCCCCGCCGCCCAGGCGGTGGTCGAGGAGGATCAGGTCTGGTCCCAGCCGTTTGACTTCCTCGGTCGCCGGCGGCACGCTGACGACCGTGACCCGGTAGCCCTCCTCTTCCAGGAACTCCTGCAGGAGCTCCAGGAGGGCCACCTCGTCGTCGATGACGAGGATGTGGCGCGCGGGTGAGTCGGTTCCAGCCATGATCGGCGCTCCGTGGACGCGGTACGCTCGTGGAGCGGCGCGCTGGCACCCGGCGCTTCCGGTTGAAACGTCTGCCGCCAGTGTACATCCCCTTGACCGCGACCAGAACAGCCGATGCTCGCTGATCGGCCGGCGAAGCGGCCGTGGCGGCCCACGACGCTTCGGTCTCCGCCAGCCCCCGCCGCGGCCATCGCCCGCCGCACGCCGATCCCTGCCGCGTTGTGCGATCAGCATGCCGACCGGGCGCAGTCACCCGGCGTCCGTGAAAGTTCGGGCGATACCGCGTTAGCCTAGCCTCCGCCGTGGGCGAATCGCGAATCCTGGCGGCCATGATCGTCCTCGGCGTTGCGGCGGAGCGATCGCGTGATGGTCAGTCCGTGGAGCCCCTATGATGCTGCCAGGGGACCGCTCCGGGTGGCGCAGGGCCCCGGGTGGGGTTGGCTGCTGAGTCGAGTGGTTAGCCGAGGAGGACAGCGTCCGTTTGCGGTATCGCGGGATCATGACCATGTTTGCGTCGGAGGTGTCGGCGTTCGGCCCTGTGCCGGCGGCCGGGGGGCGCGTCGTCGCTCAGGACGCCACGCCGAAGGCCGGCGACGAGGGCTACACCGCCACCGGCGATCCCCTCGTCGGCACGGAGATTCCCTACCTCGACGAGGAGGGCGATGAGATCGCCGTCGTGACGATCGTTGAGGTCACCGACCCGTCCGAGGAGTTCAGCGAGTTCTTCACTCAGGAGGAAGACGCCCGCTACTTTGCCGTCGAGGTTGCCGTCGAGAGCACCGGCGACGAACTGGACGTCGAGCCTTTTGACGTTGGGCTTCAGACCGAAGACGGCTTTTTCATCTCCTCGACCTTCGTCTCGCAGCCGGAGGGCGACGAGTTACCCGAGCTGGAGTCGACGGAGGTCGAAGAGGGTGACGATGTCTCCGGCGTCCTCTTCTACGCCATGCCCGAGGACGCCGAGCTAGCGCGCATCCTCTGGCAGCCCGAAATCGGCCATCTCCTCGTCTTAGCCGACCTTCGCGAAGCGTAACCGAGTCATTCCGAGCAGGACCGGCGCGGCCCCAGGACCGGAGGGTCTCGGGGCCGCATCCTTCCCGCCCCGGCATTGGCCGAGCGCCGGGATGCCGACCGCTCCAGGTGGCCGATACGGCCGCCCGGCTCGACTACAGCCCGCGTCGGGTGCGCTCGTCGTCCAGCAGCCGCAACGCCGCCATGTGCCGCGCGCGGTTCGCCGGGTCGGTGAGCCAGCGGGATACGCCCGAGGGGTGGGGCAGCGGCAGGACGTGGAAGCGATGTCCCGCCCGCTCGGCCGGCCGCAGTGTACCCACCAACTCGACCAGCGGCGCCGGGCCCACCAGGGCCGTGGCGGCCAGGCGTCCCAGCGCAAGCACCAACTCGGGCCGCACCAGCGCCAACTCCCGTTCCATGTGCCCCCGGCAGAAGGCGATCTCGGCGGCCGACGGCGCCCGGTCCCCCTTGCCGCTCGCGCTTGGCCCCGGAAAGCACTTGGTCAAGCTGGTCAGGTAGAACCGCCCGTGTAACGCTCCGTCGTCGAAGCCGGCCGCCGCCAGCCAACCGCGCAGGGTCTTCCCGCTCGCCCCCGTGTACGGCAGCGGTCGCTCGTGCGCCAGCACCCCCGGCGCCTGGCCTACGACCATCACCCGGTTCCCCACTTCTCCCTTGAAGATCGGGTGGGCCGCCGGAATGAACCCGGCGCCGACGCATCGCGCGCAGGCCGCTACCTCCCGGTGCAGCGCCGCCAGCGCCCGCATCCGGTCCGCCGTCGAGGTCGCCACAACGCTCGGCTCGCCTCGGTTGTTCACCGACCGCACAGGACGCATAGCACCGAAGCTACCACGCCACGCCGATCGGTAGCCAACGAAGCGTCCCACGGCTCGCAGGGACCTTCCCCTCACCGGTTTACGGCGGGAGGGTAAGACTCGCGCCGGTCACGTTGGTAGCTTTGTAGAGGCGCAGCTTGCCTCGTCGGCTTCCGGGAAGGATTCCGCCCGCCTCGGCCACCCGCAACCGGACAACCACGCCGGGCCCGCTCGCATCCCGTCCTCGCTTACTCCAAGCGCCCCGCGCCGGCCGCAAACGCCAGGATCGCCTCGAGGTCGGGCGTGTAGCCTGCCGTCGTGTCGACCCGCAGCGTTGGAATCCCAAGCTCGAGCGGGGCGTAGATCCCCGCGTCCAGATCGCGACGAAGGTCGGCGAGCGCCGCGCCGTCGTGGTGACCCGGATGCCGCTCACCCCGCGCCGCCCGCTCGGCGTAGTGACGGATCGTTGCCTCAGGCCTCGTCTCGCAATGCACCAGGCGCGTCCGCGTCCGCGCCGCGAGCGGCTGCAGCTCCCCTTCTGAGCGGCCCCGCCTGAAGTTGCCCTCGACCACCACCCCGACGCCAGCGTCGAGGAGCCGCCCCACGACTGCATACAGCACCGCAAAGGAGGCCGCGCCGAGCTCGCGCGACCGCGACCGGTCGGGCGCTGCCACGGCGTCGAGTAGCGCCTCTTTGATCGCGTCCTTCGTCAGGAGCGGCAGGCGCAGGTCGGTCGCCAGCCGAGCAGCCAGCGTCGACTTGCCGCTTCCGGGCGCGCCGCTCACGAGCACCAGCACCGGGCGCGCGTCGCTCATCGAGCCGTCCCTGCGGTAACCACAGGCCGAGCCCGGTCACCTGTCGTAGCATCACCCGCACGCACGACGATGGTCCCCTGGTCCTGTCCGGTCGTCGCCGCTCCGCCCGAGGGAGACACAATGGTGGAGAGCGATATCCCTCTTCCCGCGCTGACCGCCGCGCAGATGGCGCGCGTCGACCGCGTCCTGATCGACGAGCTCGGGCTCGACGTGCTCCAGCCAATGGAGGTCGCCGGTCGCGCGGTGGCCGCCTTCGCCCGCGATCGCTTCCTCGATGGCGACCCGCGTGACCGTCGCGTCGTGGTGCTCGCCGGCGGCGGGGGCAACGGCGGCGACGGCCTGGTCGCGGCGCGGTTCCTCCTCGGGTGGGGCGCCCGGGTCGAGGTGTGGCTCGGGCTGGAACCGGCGACGCTGCGCGGTCCGGCGGCGCGTCAGCATGGCGCGCTCGTCGAGCTGGGTGTCCCCCTCGTGCCACCGAGTGGGACGCCGCGACTCTCGGTCGCCGACCTGATGATCGATGCCCTCCTGGGCTTCGGCCTCGCTGGCCCACCCTCCGGCGCCACCGCCGACCTCGTCCGGGCCGCGAACGCCGCTGCGGCCCCCGTGCTCGCCGTCGACCTCCCCTCGGGCCTGGACGCGACGGACGGCACCGTCTTCGACCCGTGCATCCGCGCCGCCGCTACTCTCACTCTCGCCCTGCCGAAGACCGGCCTCCTCACGCCGGCTGCGCGGACGGTCGTGGGAGCGCTCTACGCCGCCGACATCGGCGTGCCGGCCGCCGTCTACGCCCGGCTGGGTGTCGCCGCCGGCCCGCTCTTCGCTCGGCGGGACATCGTGCGCCTCGCCTGATCCCCGCGCCGAGCTCTGCCCCGTGTGGCGAACCCACTCCTTTCCCGCGCCTCGGCCTGGCGCTCGGGTGCTGGTCGGGGCGGCGTTCGCGGCCCGGGCCGTGGACCGTCTGGTCCGCGCGAGCAACGCAAGCACGGCGGCGAGAATGGTGCCGTCACCCGCTCGCCTCTCGCCTCCGACAGGGGACCGGTCACCGTCCTCATGGCCGATCGCCCTCGGGGCCACGTCCGCTTCGCCTCCTCGCCGTGCCCCAGCCCTTGCCGGGACCCGGAAGACGTCGGCACCCCTTGCTCTGGCCGGCGATCAAAGCGACAGAGCCAACAGGGCCTCAGCTGCCGCGCGGGCACCGTGATCACCTGCCGCGCCCCGAGCCCGTCGCGTATCCTCCGGTCACGACCTCCAGTGTCGCCACGGCAGGTCGAGCGATGGAGCGCGATGGGGTGACGTCGATGACGCAGATGCGGCACAAACGGGGCGAGCTCATGGGTCATGGGGGCGTGCGCCTGAGCATCGCTGAGTGGCGCGCCGAAGACGGCCTCGCCCCCAAAGCCTTGGTCATCCTTGTTCACGGCTACGCCGAGCACGTCGGCCGTTACGCCCACGTCTTGGAGGAGTTGGTGGCGCGCGGCTACGCCGTCTTCACCCTTGATCACCGCGGCCACGGCGAGAGCGCAGGGCGGCGCGCCAGCGTCGCACGCTTCGACCACTTCGTCGATGATCTGCACCTCCTGGTGCACCGTGCGCGGGAAGCCTACCCGCCGTTGCCCGTCTTCCTTCTCGGCCACTCGATGGGCGGGCTGATCGCGATTCGCTATGCGTTGCGCTCCGACCACCAGGCGGACCTGTCCGGGCTCATCGTCAGCGGCGCCGCCCTCCAGGTCGGCGACGACGTTTCCTCGCTGCTGAAGCGACTGGGCGCCGTCCTCGCCGCCGTCGCCCCGAACCTGCCCATCGTCCCACGACGGTCGGGCATCTTGAGCGTCGACCCGGAGGTCGAACGGCGCTTCAAGGCGGACCCACTCTGCTACAACGGGCGGACCAGGGCGCGCCTCGCGCACGAGATCCTGCGCGCCGGGGTGGGGGCGGCGCCCGCGCCAGGCCCCACACACCACCCCCATGCACGCCATGCACGGGCCCCCCACCCCGAGAGCCAACACCCCCGGTGGACGCGGCCACGGCCACGCCCCCGGACGCGCGCACACAACAAGC
>JAUJOZ010000013.1:81034-135025 GCA_030447415.1 Thermomicrobiales bacterium
CACCCTCCCCCTGCTCGCCATGCACGGGACCGACGACACGCTGACCAACCCCGCCGGTCCGCGGCTCCTCGTCGAACGCGCCTGCAGCGCCGACAAAACCTTGAAGCTATGGCCCGGCCATCGCCACGAGATTTTCAACGAGCCGGGTCGCGCCGCCGTCATCGCCTGCGTCACCGACTGGCTCGACGCCCGAGTACCTCGGACCCGCGCCGCGACCGGAAACGCCGGCGCGGCGTAAGGCACAGTCCGGCGGCCACCTGAAGCATCGGCGCGTCGACGCCATGCCCCCTATCACATCGCCGCGTCTTCCCTTAAGATGGCCTTCGGGAACGGCGGTTTTCGGTCGCGCCCC
Source organism: Thermomicrobiales bacterium (assembly GCA_030447415.1). Classification (GTDB taxonomy): domain Bacteria; phylum Chloroflexota; class Chloroflexia; order Thermomicrobiales; family UBA6265; genus JAUJOZ01. Next base: position 81,387 of record JAUJOZ010000013.1, read on the forward strand.
GCATACAGACGGGTGATGGCACCCGCCGTGCGTCCCGGGGCCACCAGGGACACGTGCCATCGGGTTCGACGCCGCCCGGACAGACGGGTCCGGCGCGGCGGTGAGGACTCCGACACTTGGGGGGAAATGGGCATGTCGACGACGGGCACGGCAACAGAAGCGTACTGCGTCAAGTGCCGCGAGAAGCGGGAGATCCAGAACCCCAAAGAGGTCACGATGAAGAACGGGCGCAACGCCGTCGAAGGCACCTGCGGCGTCTGCGGCACCAAGCTCTTCCGGATGGTCGGTAACAAGAAGTAGATCGGCCGCCGGCGCGGCCTGTCCGCGTCGGCGCCTCGATCCGGACTTGTGCGGACGTAACGCGGTCGGGGGTGGTTCTCCCTCCGCTAGGTGATCGTTTGCTTCGCGCCGGAAAGCGGATCGCAGCCTGAGCGAGACCCAGGTGTCCCGCCTCCGCCGCTTGACGCACCGGATCCCGGCGCGGCCGCAGCAACGAAGACGCTACCCGCCCTGTTGACGCCATCGGTGCGGCCTTGGGCGCCTGCGCCGTGCGGGCGCCAACGGGATGTGATGCTCCCCGCTTACCGCATCGTCTCCCCGAGGAGCGTGGCCAGCAGCGCCACGGCGGTTTCGGCGCTCTGCCCGCCGGGATCGAGCGTCGGGTTCAACTCGACCCAGTCGAGCGACCGCACCGGACCGTCCCAGGCGCGCAGCCGACGCAGGACCTGCGACGCTTCGCGGTAGGTCAGGCCGCCCGGGACGCGGGTGCCGGTGCCAAGCAGCACCTGCGGGTCGAGCACGTCCAGGTCGAACGAGACATGGACCGCATCCACCCCCCGCGCCCCCAGGTAGGCCAGCGCGGCGACGAGCCCGGCGAGCAGCCCGGCGTCGGTCCACTCCTCCATCGTCATCGTCCAGATGTCCAGGTCGCGAAGGAGCGCCCGCTCGCCCGGATCGATGTCGCGGGCTCCAAGGAGGCACACGTCCTCCGGCCGCAGCTTCGGCCCCGGCCGGCCCAATTGCGTCAACGCCGGGTCGCCAAGGCCCAGGGACGCGGCGAGCGGCATACCGTGGAGGTGCCCGCTGGGGCTGGTCGCCGGCGTGTTAAGGTCCGGGTGCGTGTCGAGCCAGAGGACGCCCAGACGCCCCGGCGTCGCCAGCGCCGCGCCGGCGATGCTCCCCGCGGAGAGCGCGTGGTCCCCGCCCAGGACCAGCGCCAGCGTGCCCGCCTCGATCGCGGCTGCCACCTCCGTCGCCAGCCACTCGCAAGCCTCCGCAACCTGTGGCAGGAACTCCAGCGACCGCCGGTCGAGCCGCTCGGCCGCGTCGGGGGGCGTGGCGACGGGCACGCTGGCTGCCGCATCCAGCCGGTCCAGTAGGTGAGAGCGCCCGCCCCGCAGCCACCGCCGCCGTAGCCCCTCGTCGAGCGCCCCCGGCCCGAGCTCGACCCCGGGTCGCTCCGCACCGAGCCAGAGCGGCACGCCGATCGGCCGCACCCGGCCCAGCGTCAAACGGTTGCCGGTCGCGGTCTCGTTCACCCCGTCGATCAGCACGCGCGTGGTGTCCTCCGGGCATCATCGCCCGCTACGGGTCGACCACGTCGTCGACCCCAATGACGTCGTCGTGGCTCGTTGATCTTCGGGAGAATGTGGGCGTTTGGCCGTATCCAGCGTGGTTCGGGTGGCCCGGTAAACAGCGTCCAGGCAACCTGCTGACGACCCACTGCCCACTACATCTCCTCGGGCGCCGCGATGCCGAGCAACCCCAGGCCGTTGGCCAGGGCACGCCGGGCGGCGGCCACCAGTGCCAGCCGTGCAGTCCGGGTCGGCTCCGGGGACTGGAGCACCGGGCAGGCGTGGTAGAAGTCGTTGAAGCGCTTGGCCAGCTCGTAGACGTAGTTCGTGATCAGCAGCGGCCGCTCTTCGGCTGCCGCCCGCTGGACCTCGTCCGGGAGTGCCGCGACGAGCTGTAGCAGCCCCAGCTCCTCCGGCATCAGCGCGCCGAAGTCGAGACCTCCCCGATCCAGCGTGCCGGCCAGCGTCTCGTCGGTTTCCCCGGCATGCTCCAGGATGCGGCAGGCGCGGGCGTGGGCGTACTGGATGTAGGGCGCGGCGTGGCCGTCGAAGGAGAGCGCCTCCTCCAGGTCAAACACGACCACCTTGTTGATGTCGCGCGCCAGCATCGCGTACTTGAGCGAGCCGAGACCGACCTCCCGTGCCACCCGCTCCCGGGCCCCGGCCTCCAGCTCCGGGTTCTTCTCCTCGATCACCGCCCGCGCTCGGGCCAGGACCGCGTCCCGGACGTCGTCGTAGACCGGCACGTTGCCCTTGCGGGACGAGATCACCCCTTCGGGCAAGCGCACCATTTCGTAGCCGAGGTGGTGGGCCTGCGCCGCCTGCTCGAACCCCCACAGCTCCAGGATCTTGGCGATCTGCTGGAAGTAGAGCGACTGCCGCACGTCGACCACCCAGACCGCGCGCGGTCAACCCCGTACTGCTCGAACTTGCGCTTGGTCAGCGCCAGGTCCTTCGTCGCGTAGAGGGTCGTGCCGTCGGAGCGGAGGATCGGCAGGGTGCGGTAGGTCGGCGTCTCAAGCCCCAGCTTCTCGTCAATCTTTTTAACAACCGGCAGCCCCTCGCTCACCTCGGCGATGCTCGCCTCCAGCAGCTCTTGGACGATCGCCCGTCCTTCGTCTCTCCACCTCGCTCTCGAAGAACCAGACGTCGAACCGGGCGCCGAGTTCGTCGAAGATGCGCCGGAAGTCGGCCAGACTCCACTCGCGCGTCTCTTCCCAGAGCTGGACGAAGGCCGGCTCGCGCTGCTCCCAACGCTGGAAGGTGTCCCGCACCTCGGCCCGCCAGGCCGGCACCTGTGGCCACCAGTCGTCCATGTGGATCGCCAGCGCTTCCCAGCGCGCCAGCCGCTCCTCCGGCGTCGTCGTCGGCGCCGGCACCCCGTCGACCGGGACGTACGGCTTCTGGTTCGCGACTTGGTCGCGCAGTTGGTCACCGACGATCGGCCAGAACTTGGGGATCACGTCGTCCTGGCGCAGCAGCTCTTCCTTGATCTCCTGGACATGGGTGAATCGGCCAAGGAGGTAGGCAATGTCCTCCCCTCGGTGTTCTTGCGCCACAGGTACTTCAGGAGGAGGTCGATGGCCGCCACGAAGTCGGCGTCCTCCTGGCCAGCAGGTAGAGAAGGTCAAGCGCGTCCTTGCGGAAGTTCAGCCGGGCGTCCGACCGCGTAGACCTCGCCCAGCCAGCGGCCACGCGCCGCTGACCCGGTCGCTCCTCGCCCCGGTGGAACCGCTCGTAGCACCAGAGGCGCGATGACGTGCAGCCCGATGTCGCCAATGTAGTTGGCGTCCTGCACGTCGTACCCGGCGGCCCGCATGATGCGGCTGACCGCGACGCCGACGCAGCTGTTGCGCAGGTGGCCGACGTGGAACGCCTTGTGGGTGTTCGGCTGCGAGTGCTCCACCATCACCCGCTCGGGGCGCGCCTCGCCGGCACCGTAGGCGGCACCCTGGCCGAGCACCTCGCCGATAAGACGGGCGGCGACGGTGTTGGCGTCGAAGTACACGTTGACGTAGCCGTTGACCGCCTCGACCCGGGCGAAGCCGTTCGCGCTTGTGGTCGTCATCCTGCCGGCGATCTGCTCGGCCAGTTCCTGCGCCCGGCCGCGGACGGCATCGGCGGCTCGTCGCTTGGCCTCCTTCTTGGAGAGCCCCTCCAGCTCCCCGGCCGCCTCCATCTCCCGCGTCACCACCTCGTTGGCGAGGGCGTAGCAGACCGAGGAGGCGGCGCCCCAGGTGCCGGCGAACGGGATGGCGCGCAAATCGAGCGGGCGCGGCGCGAAGCCGAGATCCGCTAGCACGGCCGCGATCGCCTCGGCCGCGTGCCGCTCCTCCCGCTCGATGATGCCCCCGCCGTCGGGGCTCGCGTCCGCGCCGGTGCCGGGGCTGCCGTTCGGTTTGCTCATGGTGCGGTGATCCTTGTCCTTCGCGCTTCGACCGAAGGGGCGCAACGCGGCGCCGTGCCGGCGCCGCTCGGAGGCTCAAAAGGCCCGGGCTCACATAGAGAAGCCCCCCTGAAGGGGGCTCACCACGCGGGGCGTCCGACCCCAGACTCCCGCCGGTCGACGCCAGCTTGTCTAACCGAGCGCCGGGCCTCTAGCTCCCCACTACCGGCGGGACATGCCGGGACCGAGCCGCGACGTCGCCCATCCGCCTACCGCCGCGACAACCCGCGCCTCACTCCGGCAGGTCCAGCGGCTCTTCGCCGTCGACCTCCGCCGCCGGCTGCACGAGCCAGGCGAGGCCCGCAAGCAGCAGCACCAGGCCGCTGATCGCCGCGATCAACTGCTTCCAGCCGAAGCCCTCGCCGCCGCCGCTCAAGTTCAACTGGTCGGCGAAGACCGAGCCGACCATCAACAGCGCACCGCCGACGACCAGGGCGAGCGCCGCGGCACGGGCGGCCGGGGCGCCGGGGGAGCGTAGCCGCACGGGGGACTCCGCGTGCCCCGGACCGGGCCGGGGCGGCCGATCAGATCGGACCGGGCGGTGACGGTCACCTGCGGCGTCGGTGGGAACCGAACCGGCGGAGCCGGCCGCCGCAGGTTCTTGTCGCTCGCGCGTGCCCGCGAGTATAGCACGGGAGCCTCCGCCCCCCGGTGCCGGGCGGTCAGGGAAGCCGCGTCTCGACCGGCGCCGCGACCCGTGGACCCGATCCTGCGCGTACATCACCCTCGCCCGTGCGGGGATACCGTCCGGGGCCACCGATCGTCAGGTGCGCCGTCCCGTCCCTCACGGCGCGAGCCGCCTCAGCCGAATGCCACGGTCGCTGGCACCGCCGGTCGTGCTGTGATGCCGCAGGGAGTCGTGGCCGCGTCTTGACCAGGCCACCCGGCTCCGGTAACGTTCCGCCACATCGGCGCTTTCGGGGCGCGCGGGGGCGCTCCGACGACCACCGACCATGGGCGGGGAGGCGGGATGGAGCGGCGGACTCACGACCAGGCGCAGGCTCGGGTGCGCAACCGGCGCGCATCCACCGCTCGAACAGTCACGATGCTGGCTCTCGCCGTCGGCGCGGCGCTGCTCCTGTCCGCATGCGGCGAGCAGAAGCCCTACAGCCACATCAGCCCGGTCACAGAGAACGCCCGCGACATCCAATTCCTCTACAAGATCATTTTCTGGATGGCACTGATCGTCTTCATCGGCGTCCAGGCGCTGATTACCTACACCGCGCTTCGCTTCCGCCGCCGCAACGAGGACCGGCCGGAGCAGATTCACGGCAACAAGCGCCTGGAGATCGCCTGGACGATCATTCCCGCGCTCGTCCTCCTCGTCATCTTCATCCCCACCGCCCAGACCCTCTACGACTTCGACGCCGCCGCCGAAGAAGGCGAGATGGAGATTGACGTCTACGGTAAGCAGTGGTGGTGGGAGATCCACTATCCCGGGATCCAGGTGGCCGGGGCGCAGGGGCAGCAACCGCTCGTCACCGCCAACGAGGTTCGCATCCCGCAGGGAACGGAGGTCGTCTTCAACCTCCGCTCCAACAACGTGATCCACTCCTTCTGGGTGCCGCAGCTCACCGGCAAGATGGACGTCATTCCCGGGCACAACAACCGGCTCGCCGTGGCGGGAGACGCCCCGGTCGGCGAGTACTGGGGCGAGTGCGCCGAGTTCTGCGGCGCTGCCCATGCCTGGATGCGCTTCAAGGTCATCGTCGAGCCGCGTGAGAACTTCGACGCCTGGGTTGCCGCCTGGCAGCAACCACCGCCGGTCGACGCCGATCCGAGCACCGGCGACGTCGTGGACGTGCCGCCGTCGTTCCTCAACTGCATCGCCTGCCACAACGTCTCCGGGACGATGGCGCAGGTGGCCGGCCAAGGGCTGACGGCCGATCCCAAGAGCCAGTCGGCCGGACCCAACCTGACCCTCCTCGGCTGCCGTGACATGATCGCCGCCGGGCTCCTGCCGAACACGGCCGAGGGCCTGAAGACCTGGCTCATGCACACGAACGAGGTCAAAGAGGGCGTCTACATGCCCAACTACACTGAGGAGCCGTATAACCTGACCGAGGAGCAGGTCGACGAGATCGTTGCCTACCTGTTGCAGCTGAAACCCGCCGGAGGCCGCCCGCCGGAGCAGCCGGTCGGCGGCGTGGCGGCCGGCGACTAGGTGCGTCCGTCCACGTATGGGGTAGCGCTCGCCGCGCCGCGTAAGCGGTCGACGTTGGAACCAGGGACACGAGACCGAGGGGCGAGGGAGTAGGAGCAGACGATGGCATCGATTGCGCAGCCCCACGTGGGAACCCAGACGATTGTCCGGCCGGCGGTCCGCAAGCCGACCGGCTCTGGAGCTGGCTGACCACCGTCGACCACAAGCGGATCGGGATCCTCTACGGAGTCTCGGCCTTCACCTTCTTCCTCATCGGTGGCCTTGAGGCGCTCACCATCCGCCTCCAGCTCATCCGCCCCAACAATCACCTCGTCAGCGACCAGCGCTACAACGAGCTCTTGCCACGATGCACGGCACGACCATGATCTTCCTCGCGATCATGCCGCTCGGGGCCGCCTTCTTCAACTACATCGTTCCCCTCCAGCTCGGCGCCCGTGATGTCGCCTTCCCCGCCTCAACGCCTTCAGCTATTGACCTTCCTCGCCGGCGGCCTTCTCCTCAACCTGAGCTGGATCGCCAACGTCGCCCTCGACCAGGGGTGGTACGGCTACGCATCACTGACCGATCGGGTGTTCAGCGGCGGCAAGAATGTCGACTACTGGACGCTCAGCCTCCAGGTCCTCGGGGTCGCGTCAATGGCCGCGGCCTTCAACTTCATCGTCACCATCTTCAACATGCGCGCCCGGCGTCACCATGATGCGGATGCCGATCTTCTGCTGGTCGACGCTGATTACCTCGATCCTGATCGTCCTTGCCTTCCCGGCCATCACCGTCGCCCTCATCCTCCTCTCCTTCGACCGCTTCGCCGGCACCCATTTCTACTCGGCCTACGACATCGTCGACGGCGCGCTGGTCACCACCGGCGGCGACCCGCTGCTCTGGCAGCACCTCTTCTGGGTCTTCGGCCACCCTGAGGTCTACATCCTGATCCTACCGGCGTTCGGCATCGTCTCGGAAATCATTCCCGTCTTCTCGCGCAAGCCGCTCTTCGGCTACGCCGTGATGGTCTACGCCATCGCCGCCATCGCCTTCCTTGGCTTCGGCGTTTGGGTCCACCACATGTTCACCACCGGGCTTGGCCCGACCGCCAACGCGATCTTTGCCGGTAGCACGATGCTGATCGCCATCCCGACGGGGGTGAAAATCTTCAACTGGGTCGGCACCATGTGGGGCGGCTCCTCCAATTCACCACCCCCATGCTCTTCGCCGTCGGCCTCGTCTCGCAGTTCACCATCGGCGGCATCTCCGGGGTGATGCACTCCTCGGTGCCGATCGACACCCACCACAACGACAGCTACTTCGTCGTCGCCCACTTCCATTACGTCCTCTTCGGCGGCAGCATCTTCGCCCTCTTCGGCGGCATCTACTACTGGTGGCCGAAGATGACCGGGCGCTCGACGAGGGACTCGGGAAGCTCCATTTCTGGCTTCAGTTCGTCGGTTTCAACCAACCTTCTTCCCGATGCACTTCCTCGGTCTGGAGGGTATGTTCCCGCCGCTACGCTTCCTACGGCGAGGAGAGCGGCTGGTGGTTCTGGAATGTGGTGGTCTCGGTCGGGGCGCTGCTGATCGGTGCCTCGATCCTGATCTTCCTCCACAACGTCGCCCGCACCTTTGCCAGGGGCGAGCCGGCCGGCGACAACCTGTGGGACGCGGCGACGCTGGAGTGGGCAATCCCCTCGCCGCCACCGGTCTACAACTTCCGCGAGATTCCTCTCGTCCGCCACCGCGACCCGCTCTGGATCGAGAAGTACGGGGACGAGGCGCACGGACAGGAGCAGCAGCTCGACGTCACCATCGCCGGCGTGAAGATTGCCGAGGGGGAGACGCCGGACGAAGCGCCGGTCGAGCAGGCCGCACGGCGGCTTCAGGCCGAGGACGAGCACACAGCATTCACCTGCCGAACCCGTCGTACTACCCACTGCTCGCCTCGATCGGTCTCTTCCTCGGCGCCCTTGGGCTCCTGGTCAACAACCCGGAGATTCCCATCGGCGCGCTCAACCTGCCGCTCATCAGTGCGGCTGGGCTGGTCGCCCTGGTCACCGGCATCTACGGCTGGTCGTTCGAACCCGCGGGGTAACGCCGTCGAGTGAGAGGTCAGGAGGCAGGAGGAGCCCGGTTGGCCTAAGCAGGGTGGATGCGGTCGAGGGTGACGGCTCCTGCCCGCGCTCACGTCCGACTCCTGACGTTTCGACCCGCGTAGCGACTGAAGGGAGCGACAACATTGGTGACGGCGATCGAGGTTCGGCCGGCGCACGGGGCTGGGCACGGCGACGAGGTGGGGCACGGCCACGCCGATCACCCGCCGACCAGCACGGGGCTGGACCACCGCAAGCTCCTGATGTGGGCGTTCCTCGCCTCTGACTGCATGTTCTTCGCGTCCCTGATCGCCACCTACATGATCAACCGGGGGCGTACGGAAGACCTGGGAGTCGGGCCCTTCCCGCACGAGATCCTCGACATTCGCCGTTCCCTTCGGCGGCGCCCGCGGTCGCCGCCCACGTCCCGAACGCACGATGTCCGACGACCGAGCGAACCCATGACCTTCCCCTCCTTCCCGCCAGCGCTGGCCGTCCCCGTGCTCCACGGTGGGGTGCCCGACCCGACCGGCTGGCTCCATAGCGACTGGTCGGTCGAACCGACGGTGGTGCTCGGCGTCGTCGCACTGGTCGCCGCCTACCTGGCCTGGACTGGGCCGCTGAACCGGCGCCGGCCGGGGAGCGCCGAGCGGCCAGTGGCTGGAGGCCAGGTCGCCTCCTTCCTCGCCGGGTCGGCCGTCCTGCTCGTCGCCCTCGGCCCGCCGCTCGACGACTGGGCGGACCACTACCTGCTCAGCGCTCACATGCTCCAGCACCTCCTGTTGACGCTGGTGGTCGCCCCACTCTGGCTGCTGGGAACCCCGGCCTGGGTCCTCCAGCCGCTGCTGCGGTGGCGCGCCGTCGCCGCGGTCGGGTACGTCCTGACGCGGCCCGTCGTAGCCTTTGCTCTGCCGGGGTTCGTCTTCACCCTCTGGCACGTCCCAATCCTGTACGAGGCCGCGCTGCGGGCCGAGCCAATCCACATCCTGGAGCACCAGCTCTTCCTGGCGACCGCTCTGCTCGGCTGGTGGCCGCTGCTCGGCACGCTGCCGGCTTGGCCGCGCCTCTCGCTACCGCTGCAATGCCTCTATCTCTTTGCCCAGACGATCCCCGGCGGCGTCGTCGGCGCCATCATCACCCTCGCCCAACCAGGTCTCTACGCGCCCTACGACACCGCTCCGCGCCTCTTCGGCCTGGGCGTGGCCACCGACCAGGAGATCGCTGGACTCCTGATGTGGGTCGCCACCTCCACCGTCTACCTGGCGCTCGTCACCGTCATCTTCTTCCGCTGGGCGGCGCGGGAGGAGGCAAACGATCGGGAGCCGGCGGCCGCCCGCGGTCGGCCGTCCGCACTCGGCGGCTCGTGACCACGCCATGGTCCGCACCACTGAGGCAGAGCGCGAAGGGGGCTGGACCTCTATACTGGACGCGCTTTCGAACTGGGTCACCTGTCGTCGTTGGGTGGGCGCTGACCCGAGCCACGCACCAACGGTCCACCGTTGACGGCTGAGAGCGGATTGCCGATGGCTTCACCCCCCCGCCCCAACGTCAAGCCCCAGCACGAGGACCTCGGCGCCGCCTGGGCCTTCCTTGGGATCTTGTTCGCGTTTAAGATGGCCACGGTCGTGCTGATCTTCTGGCACATGCAAACGTTTGAGACCGGCATGCTGCTGACGGCGACGACCTGGTTCTGGTTCCCGATCGCCGGTCTCGCGGTGGCCGGGCCGCTCCTGTTCCGCTACCGGCTGCTGCGGGTCCGCGCCAAGCGCGAGCGGCTGCGCCGCGCCGAGTGGATGCTGGAGCCCGAGGAGACGAAGGTGGGTCGTCGATAGTCGGTTGGACGCGGCGTTGTCCCGTGCTCCGAACGGAGGCCGGCGAGTAGCCACCTGTGCCGCCGACCAACGACGATCGACGATTGACTGGCGATGACCGACTGGAGGAACGTCATGGTTGCGTACGTGAGGCGGTGGCTGCTGACGCCGGCGATGGTGCCGATCGGGGTCGCCATCGTGGTGGCGGTGATCATCTCCGGGATCGGGGAGGTTCTGATTGCGCTCCATCCCAGTGGCGACGTGTCGGAGCTCGAACGTGCAGAGCTCTGGGTCGCGCTCGCCGGGGCGGTGGCGATTCTCGTCCTCGGCGCCTTCGTCGCCACCCGCCCCCGGGGCAGCGTCGGGCTCCTCGATCGCGACGTCGTAATCGGGAATCGTCCCTTCTTGGCCCCGGACCCGCCGCCTGTCGACCTGGCGCTGCGGCGCGGCCCGGTCGGGACGATCGCCGACATCCGTGAGGGCGACACCATCTACGCCCGGTCCGGCCCGCTGGCGCGGGTCCTTGGCATGCTTCCCGGCGAGGAGGAGTTCGGCCGGCGTCACCGTGGCCTGATCTACGCCACCGGGCTCTACGGCGCCAGCGACGAGCTGTTCATTCCAGTCGAAGCGGTCCTGGCCGTCTACCCCGAGACCCACGCCGTCTTCCTCGCCATCAAGGGCGACGAGACCGAGCCGATGCCCCGGTGCGCTGGACCGGCCTTCTGCCGATCCGTTGCCAGCGCGCGTTCGCCGGTGCCGGGATCGACCTGCGAGCGGTCCTCGACGAAGGGTCTCCCGTCACATTCACCGACGACGACGCCGGCGACCCGGCCCTGCCGTCGGTGCGCCGCCGCCGACGCCCTCCGGGCCAGCAGGTCGCCAGCCCACGTTCGCGATCTGGCGGCGCCTCGGCGGGACGGGCGTCGGCATGACCGGCGTCGTGCTGACGGTGGCCGGGGCCTACGGCGTCTTCCTCGTCTACACGGCCATCGTCTGCCACTGGACCGGGGTCGGACTCGGCCCCCGGCCCACCTCGCCGCGTCGGCGCGCTTCAGCGGCCATGGCTGCTGCCGGCATTCGCCTCGGCATCGACGGCGTCGCACCGCTCGAGCTGGCAGCCGTGCTGGTCACCGTGGCGGGGGTGGCGGCGGGGCTGGCCTGGAGCCTGTTCGGGGGTGTTCTGCCCCCCGTGGTCGTCGGTCTGTTCGCCGCCACCTTCCCGGTGGCCGCCGCCCGAGCCCGGCGCCGACGGCTGCGGGCGGAGGCGGCCGACTCCTGGCCCCGTCTCATCGAGGAGCTGCGGATCAAGACCACGGCGCTCGGGCGGTCGCTGCCCCAGGCCCTCTTCGACGTGGGCCGGTCGGCGCCGGAGCAACTGCGCCCCGCGTTCGAGGCCGCCCGACGGGAGTGGTTGGTGTCGACCGACTTCGAGCGCAGCCTGGCCGTGCTCAAGGCTGGTCTCGCCGATCCCACCGCCGACACCGTGTGCGAGACGTTGCTCGTCGCCCACAACATCGGCGGCAAGGAGGTCGACCGCTGCCTCGCCGCCCTGATCGACGACCGCATCCTCGACCAGCAAGGGCGCAAGGACGCCGCCGCCCACCAGGCAGGCGCCCGCTTCGCCCGCCGATTCGTGGTCATCGTGCCGCTCGGCATGGCGCTGGTGGGCCTGAGCATCGGCGAAGGCAGAGCCGCCTACGGATCGACCGCCGGCCAGGTGCTCGGGGTCGCCGCGCGCGGGGTCAGAGATGGGTCGAGCGGCGGGGAGGGGCGGAGTGGGGGGTGGGGGGTGTGTACTTCGGCTGGAACCGCGCCCCGGAAAGCTTCCGCCGGGGTCCCCACCGCAACCACTTCCCGACCGCCTCCTAACCACGGCCAAGAACGACGCCGGCAGGCGGCAGGACGAGGAACGGGGCGCGGCGAGCCCCGCCCGTTCCCGATGGCGCACGCTCGGCGGCGCCTGTTTCCTACGCGTGGGATGCCGCCGCAGGCAAAAGGGGCCCATCCGCTGGTCCGACCACTTGCACGACCCGGGAGATCGGGGTAGCGTGGAGGTACGCAGGCCAGGGGTGGAGGGACCGTTGGCCGCGGTGGCGGCGTCTGCGCGCGTTGGGCCCCCGGCGCCGCGTTCCCCGCTCATCGCCCCGCCCGGGAGAAGCGTTCGGTGCCTCGCCGCCTCGTTCCCATGCTGCTCGTCGTCGCGGTCGTCGTCCTCGCCCTGCCCGGCTCGGACGGGAGTAGGCGCGCCGCGTCCCAAACGTCGGACGTGGTCCAACTGATGCAAAACGACCGACCGGCTGCTCGGCCCGGCGCGGGGACGTGGCAGCGGGCGCTCGACTTCGCCACCCACTACGGCGCGCAGCGGACGCCGGACGTCGAGCTCTACTTCCAGGAGGTCTATCGCCTCGCCCCGCAGGTGGGGCTCGACCCCGGCATCGTCGTCGCCCAATCCGCGCTGGAGACCGACACCTGGCGCACGGGCTACTGGGTCAACCACCTCAACCCCGGCGCCATCGGCATCACCTACGAGGTCAAGCGTCCTACACCTGGGCGGACGGGACGGCGGCGGCGCGGGTCATCCGTCCTACTACCTGGGCGGACGACCCCCGGACGGCGGCGGCGCGGGGTCATCGTCCACCTCTACCTCTACGCCGTCGGCGAGATCCCGCTGGCCATCCTCGAACCCTACAAGCCGCTCGAAGATCCAGGCCGGCTACGCCGGCATCGCCAAGACCATCGACGACCTCACGGGCCGTTGGGCGGTCGATCCCCAATACGCGCCGAAGATCGTCGGCCGCGGCAACGACATCTTTGTCCGCCTCCGCCTCCTCAGCGGTGGCCGCTCCGCCAACTCCGGCAGCGTCTGGACGCCGACGACGCCAACTCCGCCACCGCTTGGGCGACGACGGTGACGACGATCCCCACCTTCGCCTATCTCTACTTCGACCTGGGAGCGTTCGGTCGATCGGCACCGTCCGCTGGCTCTTCGCCCAGAGCGCCGCGCCGACGTGCAGGTCCAGGTCTCCAACGACCGAGCGGCCTGGACGACCATCGCCACCACTGGCAACGCTGCCCCGCCCTGACCTGGCAGGCGCGCTGCCTTGCAGGGTGTCGGCCCGTTACGTCCGCTTCTTCCTCGGCAACCCGAACCAGGACGCCAAGCTTGGGTCCCTAGCCGAGGTTCAGGTCTGGCCACCGACCAGCGCACCAATCAGCGGCGCCTGGCCAGGTGCCCCGACACCGACCGCCACGCCCACCGCGACCGCGACTCGAACGCCGACCGCCAGCCACCGCGACGGCCACGCTCCGTGCCACCAGCACGGCCACCACCACGCCCCAACCGACAAGCACCAAGACGCCGACGGCCACAGCCACGGCCACGGCCACGGCAACTGCGACCGCCACCCTAATTCCGCCCACAAGCACCCCGACCGCGACGCCCATCCCGCCCACGCCGACCCCGGCGCCGGCCACGGCCTACCGTGTCGTCGGCAGCGGGCGCAGCGCCAACTCCAGCTCCTCCACCGCCGTCTACGACGGAAACCCCGGCACCTCCTGGGCAACCATCGTCACGACCCCGCCCACCTCGGCCTACGTCTACGTCGACCTTGGGGCGATCAAGCCGATCGGGAGCGTCCGCTGGGTCTTCGCCACGGGCGGTTTGGCCGACGCGATGGCGATCCAGGTTTCCAACGACCGCGCCACCTGGACGACGCTGGCCCAGGCGAGCAACGCCCCGGCTGGGGCCTGGCAGGGCGTTGCCGGCGGGTGTCACCATACCCGCTACGTCCGCTTCTACTTCACCAACCCGAACGGGGACCCGACGCTAGGTGGGCTTGGCGAGATCCAGGCGTGGCCGTAGCGCATGGCCGCCGCGCGCATCGCCGCGCCCTGGCGGGCCGACGGTAACGCGGCATCTCTGCGGGCGACCTGTTCCGCCTCGGCCGAGAACTAGCGCATACCGGGAATGCGAAGAGGGCGGTCCAACGGACCGCCTCTTGTGCGTGCTGTGTGTTGTCGTCGGCCGAGCCGGCTACTCCTCGAGCAGCAGCGTCTCCGGGTCCTCGATCAGCTCTTTAATCCGGACTAGGAACTGGACGGCCTCGCGGCCGTCGACGATGCGGTGGTCATAGGAGAGGGCCAGGGTACATCATCGGCCGGACGACGACCTCGCCGCCGCGGGCGACGGGGCGCTGCTGGATGGCGTGCATGCCCAGGATGCTGACCTGCGGCGTGTTCAGGATCGGGGTCGACAGCAGCGAGCCGAAGACGCCGCCGTTCGTGATCGTGAACGTCCCCCTTGAGCTCGGCCAGCGTCAGCTTATTCTCCCGCGCGCGAGCCGCCAGCTCGCCAATCTCCCGCTCGATCTCGGCGAAGCTCTTGCGGTCGGCGTCCCGCACGACCGGGACGACCAACCCCTCCTCGACACCGACCGCGACGCCGATGTCGTAGTACTTCTTCAGCACCAGCTCGTCGCCCTGGATCTCGGCGTTGACCTGCGGGAAGGCCTTGAGGGCGCCAATGCTTGCCTTGGTAAAGAACGACATGAATCCCAGCCCGACGCCGTGGCGCTCCTTGAACGCCTCCTTGCGCCGGTTGCGCAACTCCATCACGGCGGTCATGTCCACCTCGTTGAAGGTGGTCAACATCGCCGCCGTCCGCTGCGCCTCGACCAGCCGCTGGGCGATCGTCTGGCGCCGCCGGGTCATGCGCACCCGCTCTTCGCGGCGGCCATCGACCGCAGCTGCGGAGGGCTGGGTGCTGGGGGCCTTGGGCTGGACGGCGGCGGACGGTGTCTGGGCGGCGAGGGGTGCGGGGGCGGGCTGTGGGGCGACGGCGGCAGGGGCAGGGGCAACGGCGGGCGCCTGGGCAGCCGGACGCTGCTGACGCTCGGCGAAGGCCATCACGTCCTCCCGGGTGACACGCCCGCCCGGACCGGTGCCCGTCACCGCGGCGAGGTCGACGTGGTGCTCCTCCGCTAACCGGCGCACCGCCGGCGTGGCCCGCCCCGCTCCAAGGGCGTCCATGGCTTGCGGCGCCTGGCCCGCGACCGCCGCCACGTCCGGCTCGGTCGCGGCGTGCGCCGGGGTCAGCGTCTCCACGGTGCGGTCCGGTTGCCCCGCCGGGGGCACGACCGGGTCCGCATCCGAGGTCGCCAGCGGGGCGGTGGGCGCGACAGCGGCCGCCGGTGGCGGCGCGGCGGCCGGAGCTGTCGCTGGGGCAATCGCCGCGCCGGCGCCATTGCTACCGGCCGCCGCATCGCCCTCGCCCGCCGCTCCGACGATCCCTAACACCTCGCCGACTGTGACGACGTCTCCCTCCCGCTTGTCGATGCGGGCCAGCACCCCATCGTCCCCCGCCGTGACGTCCAGGTTGACCTTGTCGGTCTCCAGCTCGACGACCGTCTCGCCGCGGCTGACCGCGTCGCCCTCGCTCTTCAGCCACTGGCCGACGACCGCGTCGACTAGCGACTCCCCCAAGGGCGGCACCCGGATCTCGACCGACATCGCGCTCGCTCCCCCTACGTTCGTCGGTGGTCGGTAGGACGGGACCGGTGCCCAGCACCCCTCGGTGTTGGTAGCCCAAACTGGCTCCTCGCCGTCGGTGCTCTACGCTCGGCTCCGAACTCCCGACGCTCGTTGCACCTAGCCCCGATTCGCGGCCTTGGTTCGCGTCTTGGCGCCATTGGCTCTCGTGGTTCCGCCGCCGGCGCCGTTGCCGCGCGTCCCGACGCCGTCCCTGGCCGGGGCGCGCTTGCTTCGTCCGTTGACGGCGGGGGCATCCGCAAAGGCGGCCCCAACGATCCGCGCCTGCTCGGCGGCGTGGCGCTCGGCCGAGCCTTCCGCTGGGCTGGCCCGCTCCGGCCGACCGACGTAGCGGATTGGCAACTCCAGCCCCATCTGGCTCACCAGTTCCCGCAACCTCGGCTCCACGAACCCCCAGGCCCCCATGTTCCGGGGTTCCTCCTGCAGCCAGAGCAACTCTGCGCGGTTCGGATAGCGCTCGATGACCGCGCGCAGAGCCGTGTTCTGGAACGGCGCCAGTTGCTCGATCCGTACCACCGCCACGCTCGTGGTTCCGGCACGCACCGCGCTCCCCTCCAGGTCGACGGCGACCTTGCCGCTGCACAGTACCAGCCGCGTCACCGCCTCAGCCCGCGCGGCGTCGCCCGCCAGGGGATCGTCCAGGACCGGGCGGAAGGTGCCGCTCGCCAGCTCTTGGAGGTCGGACGCGGCCAGCGGGTGGCGGAGCAGGCTCTTCGGCGTCATCACGATCAGTGGCCGTGGGTCGTCGGTCAGCCGCGCCGCCTGACGACGCAGCAGGTGGAAGTATTGGGCGGCGGTGGTGCAGTTGGCGACGCGGATATTGTCCCGCGCCCAGAGCTGAAGGAAGCGCTCGAGGCGGCCGCTGGAATGCTCCGGTCCCTGCCCTTCAAAGCCGTGCGGCAGCAGCATGACCAGCGCCGGCTCCTGCCCCCACTTGGCCCGGGCCGCCACCAGGAACTGATCGATGAGCACCTGAGCGCCGTTGACGAAGTCGCCGAACTGCGCTTCCCAGAGCACAAGGGCGCCCGGCGCGTGGACGCTGTAGCCATATTCAAACCCGACGGTCGCCGCCTCGGAGAGCGGGCTGTTGTAGACGGCGAACGAGGCGCTGGCCCCGGGCACCGCGTGCAGCGGCACGTGGGTGTCGCCTGTGGCGGCGTCGTGGAGGACGAGGTGGCGCTGGCTGAAGGTGCCCCGTTGGGCGTCCTGACCTGTCAGGCGGATCGGCGTGCCGTCCGCCAGTATCGCGGCGAAGGCGAGCGCCTCGGCGTGCGCCCAATCGACCTTGCCATCGGGGGCATCGAGGATGCCCCGCCGCCGCTCCCATTGCCGCGCCAACTTCGGGCTCGGCGTGAAGCCGGCCGGCAGGGCGTGGATCGCCTCGTGGAAAGCCCGCAGTCGCTCCGCCGGGACGGCGGTCTCCACCTCGCGCCGCTCGCCGCGGGGTGGGTTCTCGTCCTCCGGCAGCTCGGCCGTACCCTCGGTCACCGAGCGGCGAATCGCGGCCAGGCGGTCGAGCGCCGCCTGCTGCAACCCCTGCGCCTCCTCCGCCGAGAGCACTCCCTCGGCGACCAGGCGGTCGGCCCAGAGCTGGCGCACCGTCGGGTGCTTGGCGATGCCGGCATACATCCGGGGCTGGGTGAAGGCCGGCTCGTCCCCTTCATTGTGGCCCCAGCGCCGGTAGCCGATCAGATCAATCAGGACGTCCTTGAAGAAGGTGGCGCGGTACGCCATGGCGAACCGCGCGGCCATCAGACACGCTTCCGGGTCGTCGGCGTTGACGTGGACGACCGGGATCTCGAACCCCTTGGCCAGGTCGCTGGCGTAGAGGGTCGAGCGGGCGTCGGGGCTGTTGGTCGTGAAGCCGATCTGGTTGTTGACGATGAGGTGGATCGTGCCGCCGGTCGTGTAGCCAGCCAGGCAATTGAGGTTGAGCGTTTCGGCGACGATCCCCTGCCCGGGGAAGGCGGCGTCCCCATGGAGGAGAATGCCCACGCTGCCCCGCACGTCCTGACGCGGCGGCCCCGGCTGGTCGCGCTGGTCCTGGGACGCCCGCACCATCCCGACGACCACCGGGTTGACGAACTCCAGATGGCTTGGGTTCGGCGCCAGAACCAGAGGCACCTCGACTACGTCGCCCTCACTCGTCCGCGCCCGGCGGGCACCGAGGTGGTACTTGACGTCGCCGGTCGTGTCTGGTGCCGCATCGCTGGGGGCCGTGGCAGAGCGTCCCTGGCCCCCCTCGAACGCCGCCAGGATTGCCGCGTACGGCTTGCCCAAGACGTGCGTCATCACGTTGAGACGGCCGCGGTGAGCCATCCCGATCACGACCTCGCGGGTGTTGTCCAGGGCCGCGCCCTGGACGATCTCGTCCAGCATCGGAACGAGGATGTCCGTCCCCTCGATTGAGAACCGCTTCTGACCGAGGTACGTCTGATGGAGGAAACGCTCAAAGCTCTCGACGGCCGTCAGCCGCGCCAGCACCGCGCGCTTCGCTTGCGGTGCCAGCGGCTGGGCGAAGCGACCCGACTCGATCGCGTCGCGGATCCAGAGCCGCTCGCCCGGGACGACGATGTGATCGAAGTCGAATCCGGCGGTGCCGCAGTACGTGGCGCGCAGTCGCGCGATCGCCGCCGCCGCGTGCGGCATCCCCTCTGCTACCGGACCGCCGACGACGCTGGCAGGCAGGCGCTCGAGGTCTCCCTCCGTCAGGCCGTAGGTGGCGAGCTCTAGGTCGGAGGCACCCGGCGGGTCGCCGCCGAGGGGGTCGAGCCGCGCGCCAAGATGGCCGTACTCCCGGATCGCCTGGGCCAGCGCCGCCGCCGCGACGACGCGGTCAAGATCGACCGGCGGCGTGGCCGTCGCGACGGAAGGCGGCGCCGTCGCGGTCGCCGTGGCGCCGTTCGAGGACGGCGGGGCGAGCTCGGGGGTGAACCCCGACTCCTCGAAGAAGGTTCGCGTCGCCGCGTCGACCGAGGCCGGGTCGTCCCGGTACCGGTCGTACAGCTCCAGCACATAGCCGGCGTTTGGCCCGTAGAACGCGCTCAGGTCTGACCTGGCCATCGCAGCAGCAGCCTCACCGTCCCGCCGGGGCGCCGGGGCGCGCCCCCATCCGGGTAACCGTGGCCGTGCGCGAGCGCCGGGCGACCCCATCCCATGAAGCCACCGCCGCGGGCGACGCGCGACCGCCACGCCGTCGTCTTCTCCCTATTATGGCACGATAGCACCGGTCAGGGCGGGATTCGACCGGCCCGCCGTGCCCGTCCGTCCACCTTCCTTCGGAACCCGCCGAGGAGCGATCACGGGGACAGACCCGATGAACAACGGGAGCGCCGGCGGCAAACTGCCCCCGGCGCTCCCCGTTGCGTCGGTTGTCGGGAGCGTCCACACCCCGAACGCCGTTCTGTTCAGGTGACGGCCGTCCCGCTCGACTCCTCGACTACTCGACGACGACCGTCCCGTTCATGTTCGGGTGAAACTCGCAGAAGTACTCGTAGGTGCCGGCCTCCTCGAAGGTCTCGCTGTAGCTGCCGCCCTGGTCGATCTTCCCGACTGGAGGGCGTCCCGGTTCTGGGCCGTCGCGGTGTGCGGGACCGAGTCCTGGTTGGTCCAGGTCACGGTGCCGCCGACCGCGATCATCACCGGGTCCGGACTGTAGGTGAAGTCCTTGATGTCGACCGCGACCTCGCCACCGGCCGCGGCCGGCTCTCCCACCGCCGCCGGGCTGGCTTCGGTCGTGTCCCCCGTGCCGCCCGTCAGCCCCTGGGCCAGGTAGATGACGACCTCCGTTTGGTCGCCCATCCCTTCGAGGACGGCGATGCCCGAATACCCCGAACCGTTCAACTCCTGCAGCGCGACGGCCAGCGTGCCGCCCTCTTCCATCCCCGGCCCGGTCATCACCATGCCGCCGATCTCGCCGCAGGCGATGTAGTTCTCGACGTTCGCCTCGCTCTCGTGGACGTTGATCGCATGCCCGCCCTCGATGATGTCGGCGAGCGCCGCGTCAACCGTGCTGGTGCTCGTCTCCACCATCACCGCCGGCTCGGGACCCATCATCTCGCCGGCCATCGGAGTGGCCTCGGCCGCCGTGCCGCCTTCGACCGGGGTGGCTTCGCTGGCCATCGTGCTCGCCTCGCCGGCCGCCGCGTCCGTCATCCCCATTGCACTCACCGGGGTGAGCGGGAAGACGACGTCGCCCAGGTTGTCGCAGGTGCCGGTGTGGATATGCGCCGGGTGAGCCGCCATCCCCGTCTCGCCGGCCATCGGGGTGGCATCCTGGGCCACGACCCGCGCGGCGCCGATTGCCAGCGCCGCCGCCGTGACCAGGGCCACGAGCAGGGCCGCCACGGGCATCCACGGCCGCGCGTGGGTAAGTCTTGCCGCCATCTGTCCGTTCCTCCACCAAACCCACCTTGCCGCCGAGCGGGCGCCCGGTCGACCGCCGGCGCCATCGCCGGACACTCGATCATACGCACGAGGGGGACCACGTGGATGATCCAGGAGCGGGCGCGGAACGGACGTTGTCGCGATCTCGTCCCGCCGAGGCTCGCGCCGCCGCCCGGTTCCCCGTCGTGGCCTCGGCGGCGCCCTGGCAGCCGTTAGGGCATGGACGGCACTCAGCCTCTGAACAATGCCGGGACTCGAACGGACCACTGGCGACGCCGACCGCGGGGAGCACGAGAGGACCAGGCCCCCATCGCCACGCCCCCGGACGTACCGGCGCTCCTTAGTCAGACGGCTGGGTCGTCCAAGCCTGGCTCACCTCGTGGCCCGGTTCCCATCGCGGCGATCACCCCCAGCTCGATCACCCCGCGCTCGTCCAGCACCGGTACACGAAGTGCCCGCAGGGGGATGCGCTCAAGACGGTAGACGAGCCGAAGGCTCCAAGGCGGCGAGAGGCAAGCCGTCGGTACGATGGTGCAACCCGGGGTCGGGGCGCTGCCTGCCGCGCCCTCGTCGCCACCCCGGCGCCAAAGTCGAGGAACGGCGGTGGCGACCGCGGCATGATTAAGGCGTCCCGCCCGGGTCGAAGGCCGGGTGCCATCCGCATTGCCTCTACAATCGTTGTGACTGTCCTCCGCCGATCGCCGACGGCCACCGCCCGACTCACGGAGGAACCACCCATGCGCCTCCCCGACACCGTCGCCCTCATCACCGGCGGTGGCTCAGGCATCGGCCGGGCGATTTGCCAGCGCTTCGCCGTCGAGGGCGCCCGCGTCGTGGTTGCCGACCGCGACCTCCCGGGCGCCCAGGAGACGGCGCGTCGCATCACCACGGCCGGCGGCACCGCCCTCGCCGTCGAAGCGGACGTCTCCGACGCCACGGCCGTGGCCACCATGGCCGAGCGCATCGAGGCCGACCCGGACTACGGCCGCGTCGACGTCCTCGTCAACAACGCCGGTGCCGCCTGGGGCGACGATATCCTCCAGATCGACGAGGAGACCTGGGACCGCAACCTAGCGGTCGTCCTCAAGAGCGCCTTCCTCTGCGCGAAGGCGGTCCTCCCCGATGCTCACCCGCCGCCGGGGCGCCATCGTCAACGTCGCCTCCGTCAACGGCCTCTCCGGTCTCGGCGAGGAGGGCTACAGCGCGGCCAAAGCTGGGATGATTAGCCTGACCCAGAACATGGCGGTCAAGTACGGCGACCGCGGCGTCCGGGTCAACGTCGTCTGCCCCGGCACCGTCCGCACCCCCATCTGGCGTGAGCGCGTCGAGCGCAACCCCGACATCTTCGACCGCCTGGCCACCTGGTATCCGCTGGGGCGGGTCGGCGAACCCGAGGACATCGCCAACGCCGTCCTCTTCCTGGCTTCCGACGAGGCCGCCTGGATCACCGGCACCACCCTGGTCGTCGATGGTGGTCTCCTCGCCGGCAGCACCCGCATGTCCCGTGAGTTGGAAGCCATCTAAGATCACGCAACTGGTTCGACCAGCTTTTCACTGGTCGTACCCCCGCCCCTCAACCCCCGGCCGCCCGCGCGTCCCCAGCACCCCGGGGGACGCCGCCGGGCTCTCGCCGAAGTACTCCTGGGCGGCGTCGTCTCCTACGCGATTGGCGGTTGGCGGGCGGAAGGAGCAGGCGTGGTCCAGCACCAGCAGCGACCCGACGCCACCGGCAAGCGGGAATCGTCCGCACCTGGCGTCGTGTCCTTCCCGGGCCAGTCCGGGGCCGCGGCCGCTGCGGCCGCTGCCCGCCCGGTACGGATGGCGGTTGAGCATGCCACCAAGCACTACAAGACCCGCACCGGCTCCGTCCATGCCCTCGAAGATCTCTCGCTGGAGATCGGCGATGGGGAGTTCGTCTGTGTCCTCGGTCCCTCCGGCTGCGGCAAGAGCACGCTCCTCTGGGCAATGTCCGGTCTCCACGCCCTGACCCGGGGGCGCATCGTCCTCGACGGCACCCCGGTCCGCGACCCGCGCCCGGAGATCGGGATGATCTTCCAGGACGCCAACCTTCTCCCCTGGCGCAACCTCTGGCAGAACATCCACTTCCCCTTTGAGATCAAGAAGCTCGACGCCCGGCCCTATCGGGAGCGAATCCGCGGCCTGATCGAGGAGGTCGGCCTCGCCGGGTTCGAGAAGAAGATGCCGCGTGAGCTCTCCGGCGGTATGCAGCAACGCGCCAGCATCGTCCGCTGCCTCTCCTTCAACCCGTCCGTCATCCTGATGGACGAGCCGTTCGGCGCCCTCGATGCCTTCACTCGCGACGAAATGAACCTGCTCATCCAGAAGATCTGGATGGACACCGGCAAGACGATCATCTTTGTCACGCACAACGTCACCGAAGCGATCTTCCTCGCCGATCGCGTCGTCGTCCTCACCCCCCGCCCCGGTCGCCTCGCCCACGTCTTTCCGATCGACCTTCCTCGCCCCCGCACCATCGGCCAGACCTTCACGCCGGGGTTCATCGGGACCGTGCTCGCGATCAAGCGGACGATCGAGACCGGGGCCTACGCCGGGAACGACGAGGCCGCCGGCATGGGGTTGGAGCTCGACTGAGGATCGCTGGCAAGGCGTTGGGGCGCGGGCGGCGAGCAAGGAGGCGACGGGATGGCCGACGACCTGCGGGAGACGATCCCCACCTTCGGCAGTGGCGGCGCCCAGCGCCCAGAGGATGTCAGCGTCCGCAACTGGTCGGCGCTCTCGAGCGTGAGGGTCGCCAGGACCGGCTGGGAAGCGCTGGTGATCGCCCTGGTGGCGGTGGCCGTGGTCGGAGGCACCGAGCTTTGGGTGCGTCTCGCGGGCGTCGAGAGCTACGTCTTCCCCAAGCCGAGCGAGATCGGCACGGCTCTGATCGACAACTTCGACCTCTTCCAGCCGCACCTGCTTGTCACGCTGCGCGTGCTCGTCAGCGGCTACGCCATCGGCGCGGCGACCGGTCTCATCCTGGCGGCGGTCATCACCCAGTTTCCCTTCGTCGAGAAGGTCATCACCCCGTACATCCTGCTGCTGGTGACCACGCCGATGATCGCGCTGGTGCCGCTGCTGATCCTGAAGCTCGGGTTTGGGTATTCGCCGCGCGTCATCGCCGTGGCCCTTGCGGCCGGCCCGATGGTGATGATCAACTCGGCGACCGGGTTCCGCCGCACCGATCTCGGCAAGATCGCGCTGGCACGCTCCTACGGCGCCAACACCCTCCAGCTCTTCGCCAGGATCCGCTTTCCGCTGGCGCTGCCGATGATCATCGTCGGCCTTATGGTTGGGGCCATCTTTGGGCTGTTGACGGCGGTGGGCGCGGAGATGGTCGGTAGCAGTGAGGGATTGGGGAACCGGCTGATGTTTTACTCGGCCCGGATTCAGATGGCCAACTTCTTCGCCGTCATCGTCATCCTCGCCCTCATGGGCATCCTGATCTACGTGCTCTTCTACGCCATCGGGAAGAAGTGGGCGAGTTGGGAGGCGTGACCCGGCACCGATGCCGATCCGCGCTCCCGGCGCGTGGCGAAAGGAGGCCGTCGTCCGAATCCGCGGAGCGGGAAACGTAGGGACCCCGACAATCCAGGCGGGGCCGGCTGTGGCCCCATCGTCGTCAGGAGGAGACAGGTTATGAATCGCTCGCGCACGTTGATCGAAGGCGTCGCCGGCCGCCGGCTCACCCGCCGCCGGTTCGTCCAGACGGCGGCGGCCCTTGGAGTGGCCGGCTCGTTCACTCGCGGCGGCACCCTCCGGGTCTCCGCCCAGGGGGCCAAGACCAAGGTCGTCTGGGTCTCCCCGCGTGGCACGCTCGAGGTCCTCGACGACTACGCGTACTGGACGGCCAAGAAGATGGGCTACTTCGGCGATCTAGAGACCGAGATGCTGCCCGCGATCATCGAAGCGACGTCCAGCAGCAAGGCGGTCGCCGAGGGCAAGGCCGACATGTCCTTCGTCTCACCGGGCGTCTTCTCGCTTGGGGTCGAGGCCGGGATCGACCTGGTATCCGTCTGGCATCAGGTGGCGCAGGACACCTTCGACTTTGCGGTCCCGAAGGGATCGGGCATCACCGAAGTCAAGCAACTCCAGGGCAAGACCATCGCCCTCGCCGATCAGGGGTGGTCGTCCATCACCGATCCGATGTTTGCTCAGGCCGGCGTCGATCCCGCGTCCGTCAAGTATGTCTCGATCGGGGCCGCCTGGCCGCAGGCGGTGGCTCAGGGTCAAGCCGACGCCGCCCTCGCCTGGGAGGGGCTGCGCGCCGAGTGGGGCGCTCAGGGGCTGGACTACGACTACATCCTCGGCAAGGAGTGGTCCAAGTTTCCCGCCAACTCCTTCCAGATCCGTCGCTCCGATTTCGAGGACGAATCGCTACGCGACCTCTACACCCGCTACCTGCGCGGGTGGGCGATGGGTTTGGAGTTCGGTCACCAGAACCCGCGGGCGGCGACCGAGATCACGATGAGCGAGCCGTCGATCTCCGACACCCTCAACAACACGTTCAAGGACAAGGCCGTGGCGGTCGAGTCGATGTGGCAGAACGCCACCATCTTCCGGGGCGATTGGGCGACGCGCGAGGGCTGGGGCTGGCACGACATGGCGTCGTGGCAACTCTTCCTCGACACGATCAAGGAGATCGGCCAGCTGACCAAGGACATCAAGGCCGAAGACATCATCAAGAACGACTTCGTCCCCGGGGCCAACGACTTCGACAAGGAGAAGGTCAAGGCCGACGCGATGGGTTACAAACTCTCGCCGGAGTACGAGGCCGTCCCGGTGCCGGAAGGGGCCGGCGCCTAGCCGCACATCGAGGCCGCGTCGGCATGGCCTCCACTCTCCCGAAGTCAACTGGGCGGCGCTCCCTCCATCGTGGGAGCGCCGCCGCGGCTCCCGTCTGGACGGCCCGGCGCCAATGGCCGGAGCCTGACCGCCGAACGCCGACCGCACGAACCGAGGCACGGCCATGTCCGATTCGAACCAGCCACCTGCGAAGGAGTTCCACCACATCGGGCTACGCGCGATGGAGCCGCAGCCGGACGAGGACTACGTCCCGCTAACCAGAGTCTGGGTGACCGACCCCCGGCGGCACCCGCATCGGATCGAATACCTCCGCTACGAACCTGACAGCCACCTCGACGAGGACTTCAAGAACGCGCCACACATCGCGTACAAGGTCGAGGCGCTCGGACCCCACATCGCGGGGAAGGACATCGTGCTTCTCTTCGAAGTCGGCGACCCGCCGTTCGCCAAGGTTGCGTTCACGCGCGAGGACGGTGCCTACGTCGAGTACCTGGAGTTCAAACCCGGCCGCACCTGGTTCAAGGAGTAGGGTGAGCCGGCTGGCTGGTCCGCGCTGCGGGACCGGCCAGCGGCCCGATCGCTGACGGCTGATCGCCGATGACTCGCAAGGGAGGCTCGATGGCCGATCGCCTCGCCGCGTCCACCAACTCGTATCACACCTATTCGTTGGAGGAAGCGCTGGACGGCATGGCGCGCGCCGGCTTCACCAGCGTCGAGCTGGCTTCCGTCCCCGGCTGGACCGAGCACGTCCGCCGTGACGCCGACGACGCCGAGCTGGCCCGCGTCAACGACCTGCTCGCTCACCACGGGCTGACCGCCGTCAGCCTGAGCGGCCACTCGGACCTCGTCAGCGACGAGGGGATGACTGAGTTTCGCAAGGCGCTCCGGCTATGCCGGGCGCTCGGCATCGGGATGGTCACCACCAGCACCGGTGGGCACGCCGACACCTCCAGCGGTGGCCTCGACGAGCAGCGCGAGGCCTTCCTCGCCCGCATCGGCCCCCTGGCCGATGAGGCCGCCGCCGATGGCATCGCCATCTGCCTCGAAACCCACGGCGGCCTGCTGGCAACCGGCGCCATGGCGGCCGATCTCGTCCGCCGCATCGCCAAGCCCAACGTCGGCATTAACTACGACCCCGGCAACGTCATCTTCTACGGCGACACCCGGCCGGAGCGGGACGTCACCGCCGCAGTCGAGCTAATCACGCACGTCCACGTCAAGGACCAAGTCGGCGGCGCTGGCGTCTGGAACTTCCCGGCCATCGGCACGGGCGAGGTCGACTACACACCAATCTTCGCCGCGCTCGACGCCGCCGGCTTCACCGGTCCCTGCTCGGTGGAGCTGGAGTTCCAGGGTGAGCCATGGCCCGCTCTCGCCGACGTCGATGCCGCCCTTGCCGAGTCCTATCGGTACGTCCGTCGTTTCGTGCCGGCCACGTAGTCAGGGAGGCGGGAGCAAGACCGACGGCACCGCCGCGCCGCCTGTTCCCCGCGTCGGCCTTCAGAGCGTTGCCTCCAGGGGGCGTCCTCATCCCCGACTTCCGACTCCCGGCTTCGCGAGGAGATGTCGTCATGCTGCGAGTCGCGGTCCTCGGTGCGGGCTTCATGGGCGGTACCCACGCGCGCGCCTACCACGCGTTGTCGGACGTCGAGGTCGCCAGCATCTACGCCCAGAGCGACCGCCGGGCCGCTCCGCTCGCCGCCGAGTTGGGGTGCACCTGGACCGACGACCTCGATCGCCTGCTCGGCGACGAGACGATCGCCGCCGTCGACGTTTGCCTGCCGACCCCGGAGCACCGCCCGGCCACGGAGGCCGCGCTCGCCGCCGGCAAGCATGTCCTGCTCGAGAAGCCGCTGGCCCTCACCGCCGAGGACGCCGACGCCCTCGTCGCTCTGGCCGCCGAGACCGACCAAACCTTCATGGTCGCCCACGTCCTCCGCTTCTGGCCGGAGTACGTCGAGCTGCACCGGCGCGTCAGCACCGGCGAGGTGGGCGCCCCGCGGTCCGGCCTCGCTACCCGCCGTCAGCCCTTCCCTGCCTGGTCCGACCTCTTCGCCCGCGCCGATCTGACGGGCGGTGCCGTTGTCGACATGATGATTCACGACTACGACGCCCTGAATTGGATCTTCGGCGCGCCGCGCGCCGTCACCGCCCGCGGCCACCGCAACCCGCGCTCCGGCGGCTGGGACCAGGTCCAGGT
Organism: Thermomicrobiales bacterium; assembly: GCA_030447415.1. Classification (GTDB taxonomy): domain Bacteria; phylum Chloroflexota; class Chloroflexia; order Thermomicrobiales; family UBA6265; genus JAUJOZ01. The sequence continues at coordinate 108,419 of JAUJOZ010000013.1, forward strand.
CCTGATCGACTACGGCAACGCCTCAGCCCTAGTCGACGGCGGGATGATGATGCCCGAGTCGTACCCGTTCAGCTCGTCCCTTCAGGTCCTTGGCGAGCGGGGCGCGCTGGAGTACCACTTCCGCGCCGGCGGCCGCAGCGTCGAGATGGGCACCGGCGTCAATGACCTGACCGTCTACCCCGTCGCCGGCAACCCCGTCCGCGTCGCGGTCGAGCAGCACGATCCCTACGCCGCCGAGGTCGCCTACTTCGTCGCGTGCGTGACCGCCGGTCGGCCGGCGACCCGGGCCGCCCCCGAGGACGCACGCCTTGCCCTCCGCGTCGCCCTTGCGGCCCGCGACTCCCTCGAGGGCGACACCCCCATCCTCATCGCCGACTAGGCCGAACGCTCGACCGTCGCCCTGCGACCTGCCGCCTGCCGTCAGTCTCGGATGTCGAAGGCCCGGATGACCGCCCGCTGCAGGCTCGGGTGCTGCTCCAGCAAACTGTCAATGCTCATCCGCAGAAAGGACGCGAGCTGGATGAACTCCAGCGGCGTCAGCGACAGCGTCAGGAAATCGATCTGCAGCTCGATCGTGTCGTCCTCGGAGAGTGCGTCCTTCGGCCGCCGCGGGACGCGGGAGGCGGTCTGCAGCCCTGTCTCCGGCCAGATCATATCCAGCAGCTCGAGCAGGTCGGGTTTGGGTGCCGCGGCTGCCCCACGGGCCACCACGCCCGACGGCTCGCCGGGCTCCTTCCCGTCCTCGCCCCTCGATCCCGCCATCTTGTCCCCTCCGCTCGGCTCCACCTGGACGCCGGCCACCGCCGGCCACGATGCCGCCGATGCTAGCGCTGAGGTGTCAGCGTCGCAAACGGAAGGACTGGTCGCCCGGGTAGCTCTCCCATGGAGCCGGTCCTAGTCCCTGACCTCGATCCGCCCCGGCACCTGCCCCTGGCGCGTCCACCGCTCCATCGCCCGCGCGAAGTCGTCCACGGCCTGTTGCCCGGCCAGCTCCAGCCCCTCGTCGAACGCCGCCTGGTCGCTCCAGCGGTAGCCGACGAACTCGGCGTAGAAGGGTTTCAGCCGCAGTCCCTCGCGCCGCCCCGCGCGTGAGGCGAGGATGTATCGAAGGACGGCCTCGATCGTGGCCGCGTCCGTCCAATCGGCGCGAAAGAGGACCCTTCCCCCGCGCCCGAGCAGATAGGTCATGTTGGGCAGCGTGCCGTACAGGCGGTGCCCCGTGCCCTCCAGATCGTCGACCAGGATCGGCCGCTCGATGGCGCACCGCTCGCGGAAGGCACGGGCGTGGGCAAGCTTCTGCTCTGGGCTGCGGTGGGCGGGGAAGCGCTCGCCGGGATGCGCCTCGCGCGTGTAGACGAAGACCGAGGCAAAACCCCGCGAGGCGTACTCGCGCGCCATCGGTTCGAGCGCCGGCGCCGCCAGCGCGCAGTACGGTCAGGTCAGCGAGCCGAACTCGACGAGAAGGTCACGGTCGCGCCAGTAGTTGCTCAGGCGCACCGGCTGCCCGTCGTCCGCCAGCGTCGCGGCGAAATCCGGCGCCGCCGACCCCACCGGCAGGACCGCCCGGAAGCCGAGGAAGTCGTCCGTACCGGCGAAAGCCGCATAGTTGTAGGACTCCTCCCGATCGCTCATGCGCACGCCATCCTTCCTCTCTCCTCTACCGGCGACGACCGTCGGCCCCAACGTCGCTTCCAGTCCCGGCCCGCGGGGGCGCGTGAGGAGCACGATACCGTGTCGGTGACGACATCGCCGGCGACCGCGCCTTCGCCTCCAACGCCTCAGCGATGAGGCGCACAGCGTCCAGCCGGCCCCTCGCTCGGCAAGAGGCGATCATCTGTTCTCATCCGCTATACTAGAGCAAGCGGCTCAGCGGCGTGCGGCGGCTGGGCCAGGACCCGGGGAGGGAGCGCGATGAGCGACGACGAGGGCGGTGACACCCGGGACGGCGCCGGTCTGGGCGCCGGCGAGACGGAGCAAGACCGAGCCATGAGCACGAGCGAGACCCCCGAGGACGACGGAGCCATCGGCCGTGGCGCCGCCAACTTCGACCCGACGCCATACCTGCGCCAACTGCGCGGCCGCGGTGGCCAGGGCCAGGACTATCTCGACGTCAAGTGGCGCCTGCTCTGGCTGCGTCGCGAGCACCCCGACGCCGCGATCATCACCGAGCACGTCCGCATCGACGAGGCGTCGGCCATCTTCAAAGCGACGGTGAGCCTACCGACCGGCGGGCGCGCCACCGGCTACGGCAGCGAGACGGCCGGCGACTTCGCCGACTTCATCGAGAAGGCGGAAACCAAGGCGATCGGCCGGGCGTTGAACGCGCTGGGCTACGGCGCCCAGTTCGCGGAGGAGGCCGACGAGACCGCTCCGATCCGCCCGGGCGGCGGACCGCCGACGCCAGCTAACCGGCCCGCCCCGCCTTCCGGCCCGCGCGCGCCAAGCTCCGGTCCCCCATCGGCCCCGACCAGTCCGGCCGGCGGCGTGCCGCCCATCGACTTCGTGTCCAGCCGCGATCGCGTCGCGGGGCCGAGCGCCGCGCCCGGACCCGCCCCGACGCCGGCCGCGCGCCCACCGGCGCGTGCGAGCGACCGCCCGGCGGCACCCGTCGCTAACCCGGCACGGTCGGCGGCCCCACCGCCGCCGGGCGGCGGCGATCCCGACCTGGCGGACTACTCATGGAGCGCGGTCTGGAGTTGGGCGCGCAAGCTTGGCTACAACGGTCGCGCGGCGGTCGAGGAGTTGATCGGCCGCCCGGTCGAGGGACTGTCCCCGGCCGAGCTACGCGACCTGGTTCAGGCCGCCCGCGGCGACGAGTAACGTCCAGCGGGCGGCGCCCCGATCCCCGGGCCTTGCGTTCGGGCCGATGCCCCGGCTCGAGTTCTCCGTGGTCCCGAGTACCCGAGCCTTTTGGGCGGCGGGTAGGGATGAGGGCCGTCGTCCGGTTGGCAGCCCCGGCCGATTGCCGGGCGGCAGCCACGAACCTTCGGGTCCTCACCTACCCCCCAAGCTCGGCCTCACGTCGGGCGCCATCCGGTTGCCGGGCGCGACAGCGCGGTGAGATGGGGCGCCACGCCCCTGAGGACGGCCTGGCGGTTCGCCGCGCGCCCGATGCGGTCCAGGCTGATGGCCAGTCGCGACCAACCGACGCGGGGTCGCGCCGGCACGTCTCGCCACGTCACAACAGTCATCCTCCAGCTTCGCCCGGTGAGGGAACCCGGGGAGCCACCTCGTCGGAAGCGCCCCGGGCCAAAGCGACCTCAGGCCACGCCGAGCTGCTCCTGCAAGGCGAGGCGATCGAAGGAGGCGCGGATGTGCCGAATCAGTCCGTTCTGGACCTGGTAGAGCGCGATGAGTGACAGGTCGATTGGCCGCCCCGTCGGCGGCAGCCCCAGGAGTCGGCCCGCGTGCGTCCCCTCGACACGAAGGACGACCACGGCGCGGTCGGCCGACTCGAACGCCGTTTCCAACCAGAGCCGCGGGTCGCCGATCGCCCCGTAAAAGGTGCTCAGGAAGCTGGTGATCGATTCGCGCCCGCGCAGGAGACCGGGCAGCCCCGGCCCCTCCATCGTCACGTCCGCGGCGAGAAACTTGGGGTCGTGGCCCCCCGCGATGTGGGCTCGCACCACCGCCAGTGGCGCGTGGGTCGTCCAGTCGCGGAGCGGGGTCGGTGGGTACGCCGCGGTCGTGGGAACCATGGCCATTGATCACGCCTCCTCGGGCCGGCGCCGTCGCGCCCGCCCATATGCCGTCGATCGGATCCCCCTCATCATCCGCCGGCCCACCGCGACGCGCATCGGAGGGATTACGCATTTCCGCCGGCCCGCGGCGTGCCAAGAGTCCTACGTAATTCACGCAAGCTCCCGGGACCGTCCTCACCGCCGCCTGTTGCCAGAAGTCCGTCCAGGGGCTTGCGTCCCGGGGCGACCGAGGAAGAAAGGGACAGGTTGACCCGAGCGGGTGCCGCTGGTGCCACCGCGACGAACGGGGTATCTTGCCGGGCCGAACCTCGGCGCCCCGGCCGCGCCGTCCGCGACGCAGAGGAGGGGCAAAGTGCACCGCAGTCGGCTATGCAACGTCATCATCGATTGCAACGACCTGGAGGTCGGGGCGCGCTTCTGGGCCGGCGCGCTTGGCACCACGGTCGCCTCCACCGAGGGACCCTACGCCTTCCCCTGGAAGCCAGAGCCGGCGACCTCGAGATCGGGCTGCAACTCGTGCCCCGAGCCCAAGACCGTCAAGAGCCGGGTCCACCTCGACTTTGAGACGGACGACCTGGAGGCAGAGGTGACGCGGCTAGAAGCCCTTGGCGCCCGGCGTCAGCACTTCGTCGAGGGCTGGTGGGTGATGGAAGCCCCCCACGGCAACGAGTTTTGCGTCCTCCCGCGCGCGAGCCAGGCACGCTCGGCGCCGACGCCCGAACATGGGCGCCGTAACGGGTCAAAGTGTCGGGGCACGCCGGGTGCGGCGAGCAGAGGATAATGCGCGGCGGACCTCCGGGGCCGTCTCGCCGTCTTGCCATCTCGCCATCTTGGAGCCATGCCGATCCACGCCCTGGCCGTCTCCGACGAGATAGACCCGCGTATTCACAGCGCCACCCTGCGCCAGCGGATGGGGCACGTCGCGCTCATCTTCGGCTGCGGTGACCTGCCGGCGACCTATCTCGAGTTCCTGGCCGACGCCCTCGACCGCCCAGTCTACTATGTCCTGGGCAACCACCAGGAAGAGTTGACGCGGGGCGGCGAGCGTGGCAAGCGTTTCCTGCCGTTGGGTGGGATCGACCTGGGCGGCCGGGTGGTGCGGGACCCGACGAGCGGGCTGATCCTCGCCGGCCTGCCTGGCTCGCCCCGCTATGGCAGCGGCCCGGAACAGTACTCCGAGCTCGAGGTCCTCTGGATGATCGCCCGCATGGCGCCACGCCTCTGGTGGAACCGCTGGCGCCATGGACGCGCCCTCGATGTCCTCGTCAGCCACGCGCCGGCCCGCGACGTTGGCGACCGCGACGATCCCGCCCACCGCGGCTTCAAGGCGATCCGCCGCTTCCTGCGCTGGTTTCGCCCGGCCTACCACCTCCACGGCCACGTCCACCTCTACGACCGCTCCCAGCCCCACATTCTCCGCTTCGACCGGACGCAGGTCATCAACGTCTTCCCGTTCCGAGTCGTCGAGATCGAGCCGTTCGCGGCGACCACGCCCGCGCTCGCTCCGGACCCGGACCCCACCGTGACCGCCACCCTCGACCCGCCGGCGGTTCTGGACCCGCAGGCGCCGCAGCCGACGACGGTGCCACCGCTCGGTGCGCGGGTTCGAACCGGGTGGGGAGCGCTCACCGTGAGCCAGCACCACGAGGAACAGGTCCGCGCCGACTTCGACCGCGCGCCCGTCACCGGGCGTTCCTGCACGACCTGCTGGCGGCGATCAACCGCCGCCCGAACGACTTGATCCCCTACCACGAGGTGCGCAGCCGCCTCTCCCCCGACCAGGAAAAGCTACCGCGGCGTGCAGACCGTGCCGCTCGACCAGATCGTCGGCAGCATGGACCGCTTCCGCGACTTTGACCGCGAGTTCCTCCCTCGCCAGCGCCACACCGCCGGCCGCTGGCAGAACGTCGACCGCGCCTACTACGAGGACAAGACGCTCCCCCATCCAGCTGTATCAGGTCGGCGACGTCTACTTCGTCAAGGACGGCAACCACCGCGTCTCGGTGGCGCGCGAGAAGGGCCAGGAGTACATCGACGCCGAGGTCGTCGAGGGCCACGTCCGCGCCCCTCTCTACGCCACGATGACGCCGCAGGAGCTGCTGCGCCAGGCCGAATACGCGGAGTTCCTACGCCACACCGACCTCGACCGCCTCCGCCCCGACCACGACATCCGGCCGACCGCGCTCGGCCGCTATGACGAGATCTGGGAGCAGATCCGCGGGCACGGCGAGTGGCTGTCGGCAATCTGGCACCGGCCGGCGACGGTCGCCGAGATGGTGACCGACTGGTACGACTACATCTATTGCCCGATCATCGACGTCATCCGCCAGGAGGAATCCTCAAGCGCTTCCCGGCCACACCGAGGCCGACCTGTACCTGTGGGTCATGCGCCACCGGCGCGAGCTGGAAGAGCGCTACGGCTATGACATCGGCCCCGCCGCCTCCGCCGCCGACTACGTCGAGACCGTCGGTCCCCGCCGTGCCCTTCCCGCCCGCCTCGCCCATGGTCTGCGCGTCCTGCTCCGGCTGCCGTTCCGCCTGCTGCGCGGGGTCGCTCGCCGTGCGCAAGCCCCCGGTGCCTCGGACGGCACCGAGACAGGAGCTGACGCCGCGGGCTGCGCGTAGGGATTGAGGCGCCGCGGACCCGACGGTCCCCGGGTGATGGAGGCCGACCCTTCGGCCGCCTCGCCCCTCCTCCTGCACCGCGTTGGGGTCCGGCCCACGCCTGGCCCCGGTCAACCGATGATCGCTACCACCTCGTCGCTCAGCCAGTCGTCGCCGATCTTGACGACGATGCGGTGATTCTTGCCCTCGACCGCCGGTGTTTCCGGGCCGGCGACATCGGGCAGCTTGTCCATCCGACCGTCCCACAGCATCCGCACCTGGGAGAGGATCGCACAGAGACCACGCCCGGTCGCAGCCCGGTCGCAGGTATCGGGCGGCGGCCGGCGCGGTTGTCCTGGTCCCCGCTCGACCTTCGCTCCTCGGCATGCGCCAGCAGGCGGCGAGGAATCAGGACACCGCCGCGGCGGCGTCGGTGGGCGTCGGCGACGACGTTGGCGGCGATGGCAAAGAGCCAGGCGCGGAACGATCCCGCCCGGTAGCGGGGCAAGGCGGCGAGCGCCTGGGCGAACGTCTGGCTGGTGGCGTCGGCGGCCGCCTCGGGACTGCCGAGACGCCGGTAGCAGTAGCGGTAGACGGGCTCGGCGTAGCGGGCGTAGAGCGGGGCGAACGCCTGCGGTTCGCGCTGCGCCCGCGCGACAAGCTCGGCCTCGTCACCCGCGATCGCAGACGTTCCAGGTTCGCCCACCGGTGCATTCAGGGCCGGCGGTCGGGAACGGATTGAGCCCCGCAAGCCGCTCCTCCTTGCACGGAACACGCGCGTCCAAGGAGTTAAACGCGGTGAGCCCCGGGATCATCGCGGGTGAGCGTCTCGTCGACCGGCGACGTGGTCGCTCCGCGGCGCCGAGACCGAGGAACCGTGCTCACCGCTCGCGCCGTCGGCGGCGTGAGCCAACCAGGACGGGCAAGGATGGGCACGGCTGCGGCGACTGGCAACTCACGGACCGAGCCTCCAGAACACCGCGAAGAGGATGGTCCTCGCACTCGGGTCGAGGACGACGACGCCGTGAGCGAGGGGAGCGCCGATCACCTCCTACCCCGCCGGCGCGAGACTCGCCACGACCGCTTCCCAGGTCGCCTGTTCTTGCGAGGCGATCGGCCCGCTCCCGCGGCCGAGGACCCGGATGTCGCAGTAGCGGTCGGCGAAGCGGGCGCGGTGGGCGAAGCCACGGCCGTCGGCGTAGAGGACGTGGAGGAAACCGTCTCCCTCGGTCAAGGTCGCGTCGCGACGGCTCGCCGCTTGGTCCCGAAAGAGGGACGCGGCCCGATCCCACGCCGCCGCGTCGGTCAGGCGACCGCCGAACAGGGTGAAGATGTGGCCACCCGCCGTCCGGCCGCTCCCCGTTCCGTCGTCGACCCAGCCGCTCGGGACCGTCACCCGGCAGACGCCGTCGCTGACAATCCGGCCGTTCCCGGCGTCCGACGCCGCCTCTGACGTTCCGCCAGCGGGGGTGGCCGGCCCGCGCGCCACCGCGGTCGCCGTGGCGGGGGGCGGGATCGGCGTCGCGGTCGGCGGGGGGGGCGGCTCGTCGTCCGTCGGGCCGCAGCCGGTCAGGAGCACAAGCGCCAGCGCCAGCACCGCGAGTGTGCTCTGTCCCCGCCATCCCCTCAAGTGTGTCCCGCCTTGAGACGCAGCACGCGGCGCGCGCTTGACTTCACCCGTGCCTCCGCCACGGTCCCGTCCGCCACCCGGGGGTGCAGGTGGGTCATGAGTTCAGCCGGCGGGACGGCTGACAGGTTGAGCAGGAGGTCGACTCCCACGGCGACGGCGCGGGCCAAGACATTGAACGGGTCCATCTCCGCCCGCGGTCCCATCCCCAGGTCGTCGGTCATTACCATGCCCTGGAAGCTGATCCCTCGCCGCAACTCCTCGACGGTGACCGGCGACCGCCACAACAGTGCCGCATCCCAGCGGGGATAGGCACGATGGCCGAACATCGCCAGCTCGACGGACCCTCTTCCGGGCGTCATGAGGCGGCCGCGTAGCTCGCGACCACGATGTCCAGCGACGCCTCCAGCGACAGCCGGCGCGCGTTGCGGCCGAACCAGGCCGCCGTCGCGGTCCGCAGAGCCGGCCCGGCCGCGTAGACCCGTGCGATCGCTGTCGCCAGGTCCTCCGCCGAGGACGTCGGCGCCACCACCCCGTTCTCGCCGTCGGCGATCAACTCCACCGCCGCGTTGTCTGGCTCCCGCACGACCACGCTCGGCGTTCCCATCGCCGCGGCTTCGACCACCACTAGCCCGTACCCTTCTCGCCGGGATGGCAGCACCAGGCAGAGCGCCCGTCGCAACGCCGCCTCCACCGCTTCCGGGGGCACGAACCCCGGCACCCGAATCACGCCGTCGAGCCCGTGCGCGGCCACCAGCTGCTCCACCTTTGCCCGGTCCGGCCCGTCGCCCAGGATCAACCCGCGCAGGTCCGCCCCTGGCAGCATCTCCCGCGCCCGCGCGATCGCCGGCACCAGCGCCGGCACCCGCTTCTCCGGGATGTGCCGCCCGGCAAAGACCACCACCGGCTCCGCCGGCTCGGTCACCGCCGGTGCCGGCCGGCCGGCGTACTCCCCTTCAAGTGTCGTTACCTCGCCGCGGTACCCCTCCGCCCGCAGCCGCGCCGCGTGCAGCCGTGAGAAGCAGAACGCCCGCTGCGGGATCCGAACGCAGAGCCGCTGGACGGCCCAACCGACCGAGCCCCCGACGCGCCCCAGGTACTCTCGCCAGTACCCCCGCGTCCAGACCTCATGCCAGTCGACGACGAGCCGGTAGCGACCGAGTGGGCGCAGCGCCGCCGCCGCCAGCAGCGAGAAGTACGGGAACGAGGCGGTGTGGACGACGTCGTAGGCACCATGGTGACGCAGCAGGTGCCACCCCACCCCCGCGCCGAACACCAGCGGCGGCAGTACCCGCCGCCGGCCGCCGGCGTAGAGCGCCAGACGGGGCCCAGCCGTCGCCACCCGCACCCCGGGGATCGCCGGCCGCGCGCCGCGGTCCCACTGCCGCAGCGTCAGGTATGTCACCGCGTGGCCCTCGGCCGCCAGCCGCTCGGCGAGGTTGCGGTACCACCGCTCGGCTCCCCCGACCGTGAATGGAAAGAGGCAGTCGTAGACCAGGCAGACGCGCATCCGGTCGCCCGCCCGCTCGCCCCCTTGGGCCCGACCCGATTCAGGCGAAAGGACCACGCCTCAGCGGCCGTCGTCCGCCACGACGAACTCCTGGGCGAGGGCGTCGTCGACGTAGAGCGCGTAGTTCCCGGGCGCGAGCTCGACCGGAAAGACCACCTCGAACCGCCCGGTGGCCGGATCCACGGGCGCGGTCCAGCGCACCCCGACCGGCAGCAGCGCGAGCTCGACCCGCGTGTCACCAGTCTCGACGCGGCCGGCGAACGCCTGCTCCCCAGGCGCGATGGTGACCTCGCCCGCGGCGTCGAAGTCGAGCCACCCCGTCGCCCAGACGACGAGCGCGACCAGCAGGGCGCAGGCAAGCGCCAGCACCACCGGCAAGAGGGTCGCGTCCCTGTCCCGACCGGGCTCACCCCGATCCTCGCGTGGTTTAGTCATCCGGTGATCATGGGCGCCTCGCCGGCCTACCCTTCCGGGAACGGCGGCGCGGCCCTAAGACACAATCAAGCCGGTGGATCGGCGCCCGCGTACAGGCGCCAATCCACCGGCTTGAGGCGAGTCGTGCTCGCGCTATCGGGCCGCGCTGGCGCGGTAGCGGCGGGCGATGCTCCCCACGACGATCGCCACGGCGATCAGCGCGAAGACCGTCAGTGCCACCGTCGACAGCTCGGTGGCGACCCGAGAGCCACCGTCGCCCGCGCCCGTGTTGGGCAACGTCGAGACGGCGCCGTCGGTGGTGTACTGCGCCAGCGCCGAGACGCTCAGCGCCATTGCGCTGATGACTGCGGCCAAGCAGGCCGTCACCAATCGCCTCACAAGCATGCCGTGCTCCCCCCCTCCTCGGTGTACGTTCGGCGCCAAAAAAGCCCAGAGCCTCCCGGCGGATGCGTTAGACTATAGGACCTGGTTCCCGCGATGTCAATTTGGCGCGGCACCGGAACGCTCGGCGGCGTCGGATCCGCCCGGGTGGCCGGTGGGTGGAGGGTAAACCGGCGGCATGACGCAACAGGGATCGGGCCTGGCCGCGAAGCTGGCGGCGGGGCAGCCGACAGAGGTCGCACGTCCCCGCCGCGTCGAGTTCGTCAGCGTCGTCCTGCCCTGCCTGAACGAGGAGGCCGCCGTCGCCGAGACGGTCGCCGAGGCGTGGCGGGGGCTGGCCGTGGCCGGCGTCCCGGGCGAAGTCATCGTCGTCGACAACGGCTCGACCGACCGCAGCGCCGAGCGCGCCGAGGCGGCCGGCGCTCGCGTTGTTCCCGAGCCAACCCCGGGCTACGGCGCCGCCCACCTGGCCGGGCTGCGGGCGGCGCGTGGCAACGTCGTCGTCATGGCCGACGCCGACCAGACCTACGACCTGGAAGGGCTGGTTCACCTCCTCCGGCCTCTGGCCGACGGTGCCGACCTGGTCGTCGGCAGCCGCCTCCAGGGGACCATCGGCCGCGGCGCCATGCCCCGCCTCCACCAGTACGTCGGCACCCCCGTCCTCACCCGGGCGCTGCGGGTCCTGACCGGGACCCGGCTCTCCGACAGCCAATCCGGCTACCGCGCCTTCTGGTGAGACGACGCGCTGGCGCTTGGCCTCAAGGCCGCCGGCATGGAGTACGCCTCGGAGATGCTGCTCAAGGCGGGGCGGGCCGGATTGCGCCTGGCGGAGGTGCCGACCGACTACCGGGTTCGGGTGGGCGAGAGCAAGCTGAGCCCGTTCGGCGACGGGTGGCGGCACGTCCAGATGCTGCTCCTCCTGAGCCCCCACCTGAGCTTGATCGTCCCCGGCCTGGTTGCGGCCGTGCTCGGGTTGCTGCTATGTGGGTTGTCGCTGGTGGCGCCCGCCGGCGTCGAGATTGCGCGGCTGCGCTGGTTCCCGGTCTTCCTCGGCCCGATGCTCCTCATCCTCGGCGCGCAGGCGGCTTTTCTCGGCAGTATTGCCGCCCACCGCTCGTCGCTGACCCCACCCGCGCTGCGGCGCTGGCTCGGCTTCCTTGACCGCCCGGACGCGGTCAACCGGCTCCTCGGCCGCTTCCTCCTCGTCGCCCTAGCTGGAGTGGGGCTCGACGCCGCCCTACTCGTCGCCTGGCTGGTCGATCTGTCCGGCGACGCGGTCGTCGGCGTGGCGGGGCTGGCCCAGGCGCTGATCGTGATCGGCGGTTCGGGCATCGCCACCGTCTTCGCCGCCGACTTTTCCCGGGAGTCGCTCGGTTGGTAGACGCCGGGCTGCGGGCGCCAGAACGATGACCTATGCCCGTCGCCCGTCGCGGCGCGATGCCTCATGCCCTCGTTCTAAAGGCGACGCCGCGGTCGGGACGACAGCCCGCCGAGCATCGCCCCCGCCACGCTGGCAGCCACCGGCCGTCGTTCCTGCCCGCTGCCGCCCGGCGTCTATGCGAGCCGCGCGTCGAGGAAGCGCGCCAACTGGGCGCGGGCGACGTCGTCGAGTCGGGCGGCGGGTTGGCGCCGGTGGGCAGAGCCAAACAGGCCGCGCTGGCGGAGCTCCTCCTTGGCGGCGGCGACCGAGTGATCCACCGACTGCATCGTCCACAGAAGGAACGGGAGCTCGGTGGCGAAGACGGTCGCCGCGCCGGCGATATCGCCCGCGTCGTACCGGTCCTGGATCGTGGCGAAGAGGCGGGTAAAGTTCGGGGCCGGCATGCTGCCGATGGCGCCGCGCTCCAGGGCGTCGAGGATGCCGAGACCGCCCCAGCCGCTGAAGCTCCGCAGCCTCCCCGACGATAGGGCGAGCGTGGCGGAGATCGTCTCTCCCTGCGGCATTCCCTCCATCTTGACGTAACGCAGGTTCGGGATCTCCGCGTTCAGCCGGGCCAGGAACGGGGGCGGCATCACCACGCCGGTGAGCTGAGGCGCGTCCTGGACGATTACGTCGACGGCGCCCGCGGCCGCCGCGACGCGGCGGTAGTAGCCGGCCAGATCCTCGGCGTCGGGTTTGACGAAGGACGGGGGCAGGACCATCAGCGCGTCGGCGCCGAGTCGCGTCGCCCGGCGCGCCCGCTCCACCGCCGGGTCCGTCCCCGCCGCGCCGGCCGAGACGACGACCGGCACCCGCCCGCCGACGGCCGCCACGACCGTGCGGACGACCTCGTCGCGCTCTCCCTCGGTCAGCTTGTATCCCTCGCTGGCAATGGCGAGACAGGCGACGCCCCGCGCCCCCTCGCCGAGCACCCACGCCACCTCCGCCTCAAGGCTCGGTAGGTCGAGCCCGCCATCCTCGGCGAACGGGGTGCAGAGGATGGGAATGCAGCCGCTCAACTCAGTGGCAACGGGGCGTGACTCATCCATGTCCGAACCCGCGGGCCTCCGGCGGCCAGCCGTCCGTGATGGCGGCGACCACCATCCGGGCGACGCAGGCCGGAAGGACGGGGCGGCGCGAGACCTCGTCCACCGGCACCCAGACGGGGGTGTAGGATCCCTGCTCCGGACCGGCGCGGCCGGTGGCCTCGGGTCCGGCGCCGGTGCCGAGTTCGCCACCGACGACCGTTGCCCGGAAGAAGAGCTGGGGCTCGCCGTCGAAGACGATCTCAGCGACGAGGTCTCCCACCTCCACCTCGAGACCGAGTTCCTCCAGGATCTCCCGGGCGACGGCCTGCGCCGGCAACTCGTTGGGCTCGACCCCACCGCCGGGGAAGACGTCGTAACGGTGGTTCCCGCGGCGCCGCTCGATAAGGACAATCTTCGCGTCCTGGACGATCAAGGCGCGTGCCCGTGTCATAACCGTCCTGACCTCATCGGCGCCGGTTCGGCGTCCTGGTCGGCGGCCGCGACGGTGGCTGCCGTCGGTGGCGGGGGCGTGCGCTCGCCTTCGCGGCGCTCCCACCCGGGGGCGAAGAGCGGCAGGAAGTTGGAGACTTCGTAGGGGTGCTTCTCCAGCTCGGGCCAGTTCAGCTCGACCCCGAGCCCGGGACGGGTCGGAACCTGGAGGCGGCCTTCGACGACCTCGGCCGGATGGTCGATCAACGCCCGCTCCCAGGAGACGTTGAACTCGTCGAACAGCTCCTGGACCAGCAGGTTCGGGGTGCAGGCGCCGAGCTGGATGCAGGTGGCGGTCGAGATCGGTCCCTGGGCGTTGTGGGGAGCGACGACGGCGTAGTGGGCGTCGGCCATGGCGCAGACCTGGCGCGTCCGCCAGACACCCCCCATGCTCCCCGGCTCCGGCTGCAGGATGTGGACGGCGTTGTGGGCCAGCAGCTCGGCGAACTGGTGGGTGGAGGAGTAGCTCTCGCCGGTGGCGACCGGCACGCCGATCTTGCGGGCGACCTCGACGACGGCGTCGATCTTGAGGTGGTGCGTCGGCTCCTCGAACCAGGTTGGCTCGAACTCGGCCAGCCGCTCGCCCAGCCAGACCGCCTCGGCCACGCTGAAGCGGCTGTGTCCCTCGATCATCAACTCGACCGCGGGGCCGACCGCTTCCCGTACGGCGCGGACGATGTCGAGCGACAGTCTGCGCTCGGCCGGGTCCATCGTCCGGTAGGCGGCGCCGAAGGGGTCGAACTTGAGCGCCCGGTAGCCCCGCCCGACGACCGCCTCGGCGCGCTCGGCGAAGCTCTCGGGAGTGCGCGGCCCGACGTACCAGCCGTTGGCGTAGGTCGGCAGCGTCTCGTGGTAGCGCCCGCCGAGGAGGTCGTAGATCGGGCGGCCGGTCGCCTTGCCGATAATGTCCCAGCAGGCGACCTCGATGGCGGCGACGGCGTTCATGTGGATCTGGCCGCCCTCGGAGTAGAGGTCGCGGGTCATCCGCTGGAAGATCGTCTCAACCTGGAAGGGGTCCATCCCCTCGTAGCGGGGGGCCAGCTCGTGGACCGCGGCCTCGACCGTCTTGGCGAAGGCGTTGAGCGTGCCCTCGCCGACGCCGAACAGCCCCGGCTGGTCAGTGTCGAGCCGCACGAAGAGCCAGTTCTTCCAGGGGTTGCCGACGACATACGTCGTCGCACGAGTGATTCGCACGCCTCGCTCCTTCCCATGCGGAGAACCGCCCCTCGGCCGGGAAGGGCGCGAGGACGATTCTAGCCCGCCCGCGGCGAACGTCATTGCCCGGGGGGCAGCCTCACAGTCGGGAACGCGAAGAAATAGCGCGCGGCAGCGGTGTGACGCGGGATGTGGAACATGAGACGGAGGTCGTCGTGCAGCGTGGACCGTCCTAGAAGCTCTCTCAATACGCCTGGGACGGATGATACGGGCGACTCATCCCGCCTTCACGAACTCCCGGGGTCGTAGCTCGGCGTCAACCTCCGCGCCGATGCGGACGACGATTCCGGGCAGGGCCGCCATATCCGCCTCACTGGTCCGGAAGTTGACCACGCAGGCGCGTAGCAGGAACGCCCCGCCGACCACCGCATTGGAGATGTAGGCCTCCCCGCTCTCCTGCAACCGCGTCAGCAGTTCGGAGTTGAGCCGGTTAAGGTAGGTCTCGACGGCCTCGTCGCCGGGCTCAAGGTCGGGCGGGACGTAGCGGAAGGTCGTGATGCTCAGATCCTGGGTGCGGGGTTCGAGGCCCGGACATGCGTCGACGTGCCGGTGCAGCGACCGGGCGAGCGCAATGTCCTCCGCGATCATGCCGGCGTACCCCTCGCGGCCGGCCTGCCGCAGGCCCAGCCAAACCTTCAGGGCACGGAATCCCCGCGAGTTTTGCGGCCCGTGCTCGTAGAAATTGATTGGCGCCTCGTCGGACGCATCGAGGTGGTAGTACGGCGGACGGTAGCTGAAGGTATCGAGCAGCGCCCGCGGATTCCGCACCAGGGTGCAGCCCGCTTCAAGCGGGGCGTAGAGCCATTTATGGGGGTCGACCGCCACGGAGTCAGCCTCTCGCAACCCCACGAGGTCCGGCGGGGCATCCGGCACTGCCGCGGCGAACCCGCTGTAGGCGCCGTCGACGTGGAACCAGAGCCCGTGCTCCCGGCAAATGGCGGCCAGCTCGGGGAGCGGGTCGATCGCGCCAGTGCTGACGGAGCCGGCCGTTCCGACCACCAGGAACGGCCGGTCACCCGCCGCCTGGTCGGTGCGGATGGCATCGCGCAGTGCGGCGGCGTCCATCCGCAGGCGGGCGTCCGTCGGGATCCACCGAACCGCGTCGGTCCCCAAGCCGAAGAGATCGGCCGCCTTCTGCAGCCAGGTGTGGGTCTCCGTCGAGGCGTAGGCTCGTAGCGTTCCTCCCGGGTTCGCGGCCATCCCGGCCGCCCGCACGTCCCAGCCGGCCTTCGCTCGGCGGGCGGCCAACAGGCCGACAAAGTTGGCCATGTTGCCGCCGCTGACCAGGAGTCCACCGCACGAGGGCGGATACCCCAGCAACTCGGCGATCCAGCGCACCGTCTGGAGTTCGATCTCGGTCGCCATCGGAGCGAGTGTCCACCCGCCGACGTTCGGGTTCACCGCGGCCGCGAGCAGGTCGCCAAGCGCCCCGACCGGCGCGGGCGAGGAGGTGATATATCCGAAGAACCGCGGATGGCCGTTGAGCGTCGAGTGGTCGAACAGCAGCGAGGCTGCCTCCTCGAGCAGCAAACCCGGGTCGCTGCCCCGTTGGGGCAGGCCGTCCCCGTCGAGGGCGGTGCGGACGGCGACGGGCGATTCCCCCGGGGTGACTGGTCGCTTCGGCAGGCCAGCGAGGAACTCGGCGACTCGGTCGACCAGTTGGTGGCCGAGCGTTCGGAACTCGTCCGGGCTCATCTCGAGGGGCGCGAAGCGCTGCCCAGGATCCTCGCCATGCTTCGTCATTGCCATTGGCCGCTCGCCTCCGGAGGTCTTCCGCCGACACCGAACCCTTGCTTGCGAACGGACGCCAGTATAGGACCAGGAGCTTTGGACCGAAATCAGGTGTGCGAGTCGGTGTGGATGAGGATCAATTGGAACATTCCAGCTACCGCGGACAGCACTGGACTGCCCCTGGGTCTCCATGACCAACGCGCCACGCCAGGACACGCGTCCTCTTGTAGTAGCGGGGGAAGGCCGGCCCTCCTCCACCCTTGCAGGAAGAAGGGTGCGAACGGCTCCCCTGTCGGAAGCCAGAGGGGGAAGCCGGCCTTCTGGAGTCTCTCGTTATCCAGCCTTCGGCATGCTCTGGTCTGTTGTCTCACGACCGAGCGACGCCCCGGTCTCGCGCTATTCCTGCTCGTAGGCGTGCTTGAGTGCTGCGATGTCGATCTTCGTCATCTGCAGCATTGCCTGCATGACCCTGTTGGACTTCGCCGGGTCGGGGTCCTGCAGCAGCTCAACCAGGATCGACGGGACGACCTGCCAGGAGAGGCCGAACCGGTCTTTCAGCCAGCCGCACTGACTCGTTTCTCCGCCTTCGGACAGCTTGTCCCAGAAGTAGTCGACCTCTTCCTGCGTCTTGCAGTCGATCAGGAACGAGATGGCCTCCGTGAACCGGAAATGCGGGCCACCGTTCAGCGCGATGAACTCCTGCCCGTCGAGGCGGAACGTGGCGGTCAGGACCGTCCCCGCTGGCATGGGGCCGGCATCGCCGTAGTGGCTGACGTTCAGGATCTCCGAGTTCTCGAAGATCGAGACGTAGAAATGCATCGCCTCCTCGGCTTGGTTGTCGAACCACAGGTTGGGGGTGATTTTCTGCGTCATCGTGTGCTCCTCATGTTCGTCGAGCGGATGGCCGACAGCATCCGAGGCCCCGGCACCATGCCGGATGCCTCGACTCTTGGTCGATTGGACAGGCCCGCAATCGACAATCGGGTGATCAGCGATGCTCCTTCTTCAATATCCACTGCATGAACAGCTCGATCGCCAGCTTGGAAGTGGCATCCTCCGGGGTGTGCGGGCCTGTCGGATGCGTCGGCCTCGCGGCTGGTCGCCTCCCCGACGTTGAGCCGTTCGGCCCTAAAGCTAACGACGCGCGTCCTCATGATGCCCGCGAGTTGGAACGGCATCATGGCGGAACGGCTTGCGGTCGCGGAGGAATCGAAACGGACTCGTCTGTCGGCGTTGCTTACCGTGAATGCCAGGGAGGCTACTGTCACGTTCTCAGCGACGGCGCCATCCCAAGCTAGCAGGGAGGCCGAGGCGAGAGCCCCGGATGATCCGAAGACCGCTCGGATGGAGTGACGCCCGGTGCAGTTGCAGGCGTTTTCGAAGCGTGGTCCCTCACCCTTGGCGTCCCCGGGAGAACCGCTCGGCACCGGCATGGAGAAGCTTGGGACAAACGTGACCAAGAGAGCTGGGAGTTCGTCCCGAGCGAATGCGAACGTGACCGTCGTTGGGGAAGGGCCAGCGGTTGGATAGTCCGCCGACCGCCACCCTCGCGGTAACTCGACGAAGCCGAAGACGTTGGCGCTGCGGTGGCGCTGGTCCTCCTCGCCACGCCGGGCGGGGTGTATTGCGCTCACGCGTGCTCGCGAAGCCTTCCGTCACGAAGCGCCGACGGACGCGCCAGGCCGTGGTGAGTGGGCTAGGTCGGCAGACCGACCCTGCGGCCAGCTGGGACGCGGTGGGGAGTCAGGTGGCGAAGAACTCCCGCAGCTCCGCGTAGGTCTCGTCAGGCGCCTCCTCCGGGAGGAAGTGGCCGCAGGCGAGAGCGCGGCCCCGCACGTCGTCGGCCCACCCCCGCCAAACGGCGAGCACGTCGTACCACTCCTGCAGCGCGCTGTGAGCGCCCCAGAGCGCGAGCACGGGGCAGGCGATGCGCCGCTCCCGGTCCGCCTCGTCGTGCTGCCAGTCGAGCGTGGCGGCGGCACGGTACTCCTCGCAGATGGCATGGACGGTCGCGGGATCGCTGAAGGCGCGGCGGTAGGCAACCCGCACCTCCTCGGGGAAGGCATCCAGCACCACGGACCAGCTCTCAAGCATGTGGTCCACGAGCAGGTCCGTGGCCGCGCCGACGAGCCGCTCGGGGAGGGGCTCAGGCGCCGCCAGGAAGGACCAGACCCAGTAGCTGAGGGCGAAGGCCGCGTCGGCGCGGCGCAAGACCTCCCCGGTCGGGACGACGTCGAGCACCGCGAGTTTGCCGACGCGGTCGGGGTGGTCGAGCGCCATGCGGTAGGCGCAGCGGGCGCCGCGGTCATGGCCGGCGACGAAGAAGCGCTCGAAGCCAAGGTGGTGCATGACCGCGACTTGGTCGCGGGCCAGAGCGCGCATCGCGTAGGGGGCGTGATCGGGCGTTGACGGCGGGGTGCCGCTGTCGCCGAAGCCGCGCAAGTCCGTGACGACGACCGTGAAGTCCTCCGCGAGGCGCGGAGCGACCTTGTGCCACATTAGGTGCGTCTCTGGGATCCCATGCAGCAGCAGCAGCGGGGGGCCGGTGCCACCGCGCCGCATCCGAATCGTCGTCTCGCCGGTGTCCACCGACGACAACTCGAAGCCCTCGAACACGCCGCTTGCTCCACCGCGGGACCGAGTGCTACCGGTACGACCGCTCGCCCCACGTAGTCTAGCGCCTCGACGCCGCCAGCCCTGGCGTCCGACGAACGCACGTTCCCAAACCCAAGTGGCCGCTGAACTCGTGGAGAGGAGGCAACTGGCGCGACAGGCTGTCGCTCGGATAGGCTGCGGGAATTCGGCAACGAGGCCGGCGAGCCTGGCTGCCGGAGCAAGGCGGCGTGGGGCGGCACGCGGAGCGGTTTGGAACCGAGGGATCACCTATGCAGTGGACGTTGCGGAGGCTCGGACGAGGCTTGATGTTGCTCGCCGCGCTCGGGGTGGCGCTCGCGATCGCGTCGCACGGGGCGGCCGAGCAGACCGCGCCGGCCGGCACGGTGGACCCCTCGGCGGAGGCGGTTGCCCTGCTTCGGGGCGCGGCCGAGACGATGGCGTCCGTCACCAGCTTTCACTTCGAGCTGACGCACGAGCGCGGCGCGACCGCCCTCACCCAAGGGATCGAGGTCGAAGCACTGGAAGGGGACGTGCAGCGCCCGGACCGCTTTCGGGCCGATGTCGAAGCCTCGCTCCAGGGACTGCCGCTGGAGCTGCGGGTCGTCGGTATCGGCTCCAGGCTCTGGCTCACCGACCCGCTCGGCGGCGGGGACCAGTACCAGGAACTGTCGGTGAACCCCGCGATCATCGCCGCGATCAACCCCGACGCCCTGCTGCGCGCCGCCGTCGACGCGATCCGGGACCCGGAGATCGTGGACGAGGAGACGATCGACGGCGAGCCGACCACCGTGGTTGAAGGCTTGCTCGACGTGGGGCAGGTGGCGCTGGCAGGGCTGGGCACGCCCGCCGCCGAGATGGAAACGCCGGCGGCGGACGATCTGCCGGACCCGTTGCTGGTCCAGATCTGGATCGACGCCGAAGGGCGCGTGGTCCGGCTCCGGCTGGACGGCCCGCTGACGGATGCCGAGGCCGCCAACGTCGTCCGCCGCTTGGACCTCTCGGCGTTCGACGAGGAGGTCGACATCCAGCCGCCCGGGAGGTGACCGGAAGGCGAGCCAATGGGCTGGTGCCGGGGGGTGAACCGCTGTCCCGCTCGTCAACCTTCCGCCTCGCCCGCGCCCCGGCCGGGTGCGCGGTGCCGGGTGGCGCTGAGTTCCACCCGGCCGCGGCCTGGATCATGGGTCACGAGGTCGGCGGCCGGGTGGCCGGGGGGAGGGCAACTCCCACCCCTATGCCCCCCTAGTCGTCTCCGGTCGCGCGCTCCGGGGAGAGCGACGGGGCTGGTGCAGCGGGCGTGCGCGATGGCCCCGCCGGGGTGCGGCCGTTGCTGGCGCCGGTGCCCATCATCTGGCCGATCAGGTCGATCGGCAGCGGGAAGACGACCGTCGTGTTCTTCTCGGCCCCGATCTCGGTCAGCGTTTGCAGGTAGCGCAGCTGGATGGTGACCGGGTTGAGGTTGATGACCTCCGCCGCCTGCGCCAGCTGCTGGCTGGCCTGGAACTCGCCCTCGGCGTGGATGATCTTCGCCCGCTTCTCCCGCTCCGCCTCCGCCTGCCGGGCCATCGCCCGCTGCATCTGCTGCGGTATCTCGACGTCCTTGACCTCGACGATGCTGACCTTGATGCCCCACGGCTCGGTCTGGTCATCGATGATCTGCTGCAACTCCTGGTTGATCTTCTCCGCTCCGACAGTAGATCGTCCAGGTCGGATTGGCCGAGCACGCTGCGCAGGGTCGTCTGCGCGATCTGCGAGGTGGCCCGGATGTAGTCGGCGACGTTCACCACGGCGGCGTTCGGGTCGAGCACCCGGAAATAGGCCACGGCGTTGACCCGCACCGTGACATTGTCGCGGGTGATGACCTCCTGCGCTGGAATGTCCATCGTCACGGTCCGCAGGTCGACCTTCTGCATCCGCTCGACGAACGGGATGAGGAGGATCAGTCCCGGCCCGCGCGGTCCGACCAACCGGCCGAGCCGGAAGACCACCCCCGCTCGTACTCCTGCACCACCTTGACGGCGGCGAAGAAGACGATCATGGCGAAGACGGCGATGACGCCGATCATCGGTCCGATAACACCCATGAAGCAACTCCTATCTCACGCGACACGAATCGGGTAACGACATTGGAGGCACGACCGAGTGACCGCTAGGCGGCCACCGCCCCGCACCTCACCCCTCAGGTCGCGGTCGGGATGAAGGGCGTAGCAAGCAGCGCCCTTCCAACCGTTCCTACGACTAGCGACTGGCCACTGGCACACGGCTGCCTCACGTTCCCGTCACCGGCACGACGGTCCGCCGGTCCGGAGCCGCCTCCCGCGTCGCCTCGATCTCGGGCGCGGTCGCTGGCCGCACCGTCAGACGCAGCCCGTCCACCGCGGTCACCACCACGGGGGTGCCGGCGGGAATCTCCGTCCCCCCGGGGCCGTTGCCCGCCACAGCTCACCGGCGAGATAGACCATGCCGTCGGGGTTCAGCGCCCGCCGCACCGTGCCCACCTGCCCGACCAAGCCTTCCCGCCCGGTGGCGGGCCGCCACGCCGGGTCCGCACCACGGACCCGGCGACGAACAGGAAGAAGCCGACGAGGCAGGCGGTCAGCGTCCAGATCACCGGGCGCGCCACCTCGAAGCCGGGCGGCGCCCCAGAGCCGATCAGCAGATACGAGCCGAGGACGAAGCTGACGATTCCGCCGATCGTCAACGACCCGAACGACGGCACGAACAGATCGACCGCGAAGAGGAGGAAGGCGAAGCCGATCAACAGCACCCCAGCCCAGTTGACCGGCAGCGTCCCGAGCCCGTAGAGCGCCAGCAGGAGGAACAGCCCGCCGACCACCCCCGGCAGAATCGCCCCGGGGTTCGACAGCTCCAGGAAGAGCCCGAGCCCGCCCAGACTCAGCAGGAGGTAGGCAATCGTCGGGTCGGCCAGAAGTTGCAGGAACTGCTCCATGAGCCCCATGTCGACGTCGCGGACCTCGGCCCCCGGGTGCTCAGGATAAGGTCGCCAGTCTCCATCCGCACGGTCCGGCCGTCGATCTGCTCCAACAGCGCCTCGACGTTGGGCGCGAGAAGGTCGACGACGCGGAGGCGAACCGCCTCGTCGGCGGTGACGTTGACCGCGTCCCGCACCGCCTGCTCCGCCCAATCGGCGTTGCGCCCCCGCAGGTCGGCCAGGTTGCGGATCTGGGAGACGGCATCGTTCGTCACCTTGCGGGCGAGCGTCTCGTCGCCGTCCGAGGCGCTCCCGTCCTCCCCGAGGAAGATCGGCGAGGCGGACCCGATCCGCGTGCCGGGCGCCATGGCGGCGACGTGGGCGGCGTAGGCGATGAAGACGCCGGCCGAGGCGGCGCGGGCGCCGCGTGGACTCACGTAGACCACCACCGGGACATCGCTCTGGAGAATATCGTCGATGATGTCGTCCATCGCCGAGGAGAGCCCACCCGGCGTATCGACCGCCAGCACCACCGCCGCCGCGCCGTCGTCCTCCGCTCGCGCGATCGCCCGGCCGACGTAGCGCGCCATCGGCGGAGTGATCGTCCCGTCGACCCGGACCACGTCGACGCGCCGCTCCGCCTGGGCAACCAGCCCTGACACGCCTGCCACCGCGACGGACAGCGTCACCAGCACGAGCGGCAGCAGGCAGAGCGCGGCGGCACGAGGAAGGCCGTGGCGCAGCAGGGCACGGACAGCGGTGGACATCGTCGTCCCTCCTTGGAAACATCCCCATTATATGTCAATCCCAGGCACGGACCGAAGGCGCCGGATGGGCACGCGTGCGCCAGTGCCCGGCGCGTCAACGTTCGGCGGCAACGCCCCTTTCGTCGCTGGCATCCGGTCCGCTGCTGACTGCCTGGGCGAGACGCACCGGCGCGCGGTTGTCCGCGTGGATCAGGGCGACGGCGCCGAGCGTGGCCGAGCGTACCGCACTCGGTAGATGCTCCTTGCTCGGGCCGGTGGGTGGAACACGATGACGCTTGCGCCGTGCCACCACCTCGGAGATGGTGCCATCGTTGGTGCGACCGAACGTCGGATCGGCGGCGTCGGGGTTAGCTCACCACCTTGGAGCAACGGGGCACGATGACGACACCCGGCGAGGCGGCGGCTGTGAGCTTGACCCGCTCTACCGCCTCCATCGACCCGGGATCATTCCCTCTGGGCCGGCAAGCGGACGAGCGCACCACCTCTCGGACTTGGCCGAGAGGTGGTGCGTCAGCGCGCGATCATGCCAGGCAGACGCTGGGGCATGGGTTGGTACCCCCTCGCGTCGCTTGACTCATCCCGGACCCGACGTTCGCCCCATCCGGGGCCGGCACCCAATCGAGTCTCAGGTGGGGGTGCCGCAGATTCCGGTCGCCGGATCGGCGCAGCCGGCATCGGAATCGCAGCAGGCGGTGCCGCACGGCACGAAGGCGGGAAGGCAGACGCACTCGCAGCCGCGGTTCGGGTCAGGGAACTTCTCCGCGGTGCAGATCACGTCGGCGCAATCGGCGGGGCCAGCCGCGGCAACGCAGGTGCCGGTCATCGGATCGCAGGTGCCGGAGCAACACTGGGCGTCGGCGCGACACTTCTTGCCCGCCCGCTTGCAGCCCCGTCCGGCCTTCGGCTTGGCATCGGCGCCAGCGACGCCAACGAGCGAGAGCAGCCCGGCGGCGCTCCCCGCAAGGCCCTTGAGGACGCGGCGGCGGGAGCTTCCCGTGGCAAGGGCCTTGGCGAGATCGTCGAACCGGTGGTCACCATTTTCACTCCCTCCCAGGGGTTCGGGCATAAGTCCCAATTGCCCCGCCGCGTCTGGCGCACGCGAGGCAACGGCAGTTCCGTTGCAAGTGTTGAGCCAAGGCAACAGACTAGGCAATCGCGTAAGGCGACGCCGCGCTGGACGGCAGCGGGCGACGCGGACGCGGCGGACGCGGCGCCGACCACGCCCGCCGGCCGACCTTCCCGCGAATCGACGACGTTGGCCGATGCCTTGCAACGGGCGGGCGGGATGACCGCTGGATCACCGTGGAAAGGATATCCCGATGGAGAACGAGAACACGGCCTCTGGCCAGGACCTCGCCCGGCAGGCCGCCGAGGCCGCGAACGCGCAGCCCGAGCGGGTCGACCCCGACTTCGAGCCACTCGGACACGACGACGTCGCCGCCGCGGTGGCGGCGATGACGGCGAACCGCAAGGACTTGCTGGCGGCGATTGAGGCGGGCGGCCCGGAAGGCTTGGATCGTCGCGCCGCCGAGGATGCCTGGAGTGTGCGCCAGGTCCTCCTCCACATCGCCGACACCGAGCTGTACTACCTCACGCGTCTGGGGCTGGCCGAGCGCCTGCCGGAACAGCCAGCGGACGCCGACCCGCTTCCCGTGCTCGACGACACGCGTCGCCGCGTTCTGAACGAGCTGAATGCCGTCGACGACGAATGGATGAACAGGACCGTGGTCGTTGACGGCGAGACGTGGACGCTACGGAAGGTGCTGCGCCGACTTCAGGAGCACGAAGCCGAGCACCTGGCGCAGGTGCAAGCGATCCTCGGGCAATAGCGGGACCGGGCGCCAGGGAAGCAACTACACCGCCACGTGCCGCTCGCCGCGCAGCGCGGCCGCCGCGGCCACGGCGACCCGGTAGAAGTAGCGGTCGACGCTCGGGATGAAGTCGTCCGGTCCGCAAGCAACCGGGACGGCTTGGGCGGCGCCGGGTGCGAGGGCCTCGGCGTCGATCGTTGTCTCCTCCCCGGCAAGAAACGCGAGGAGTGGGGGGAGGGGGAAGCGGACGAGGGCGGCCACCTCGGCCGGGTGCGGCCGGTAGGCGGCGAGGGGGCGATCGTCGCGGCGAAGGAAGACGTCCTGCAGCTCGTGATCCCGCACGCCCGGCTCGGTCTCGTTGACGCAGACCCGCGTGCCAAGCCGACGCAGATCGGCCAGCGCCGCCGGCACACCCACCTCCTCCTCTACCTCGCGCAACGCCTCCGACAGCGCTTCGCCCGCCCGGTAGTGGCCGCCGACCGTCGCGTCGAGCCGCCCGGGCCAGGTGTCCTTGGCGAGCGAGCGCCGCTGGAAGAGAAGAAAGGGCGTGCCGTCCTCGCCTTCGCCCGCGATCCAGACGTGGACGGCGCGGTGCCAGTCGCCGTCCCGATGCACGGCGGCGCGGGCTTTGGTCCGGCCGGTCGGAGTGCCATCGGCGTGGACGATGTCGAAGGGTTCCCCAGGGTCCTGGGCGAGGCAGCTGTCAGCCATCAGTCATCGGCTTCTGGCTTTCAGCCATCGACGAGCGTGACTCGTGGCCCGAATCGGCCAGATTGAGCCCACCGGCGCGGTCATCCCGGGCGGCCGGCTCCGGATCCACACTGCCGAGCTGATCGTTGCGAGCCGAATGCTGATGGCTCAACAACCCGAAGACGAGGACGTCCTGGTAGCGGCCGTCGAGGAAGGCGGCTTCGCGCAAGGTCCCTTCGTGGGCGAACCCGCAGCGCGCGTAGAGTCGGTGGGCGCGGGTGTTGGCGGCTTCGCTGCGCAGCCAGACGCGATGCAGGTTCCACGCGTCGAAGCAAGCCGCCACGGCGGTCTGCAGCGCGTCGCCACCGTACCCCCTGCCCCAGAGCGACGGCTCGCCGATCATCAGCGACAACTCGGCTGAGCGCGCCTCCGGCTGCTCCTGGCTGAGGACAATCTGGCCGATGGCCTCGCCCTCCAGCGTCTCGATCACGAGGCAGACCGGACGGCCGCGCTCGGTCTCATCCTGGAGGTACCCCTCCAGGCGCCGCTGCACTTCGGCCGCGGAGACGGTGTGCTCGGGTGCGCCCCAGCCGCGC
Source organism: Thermomicrobiales bacterium (assembly GCA_030447415.1). GTDB lineage: Bacteria > Chloroflexota > Chloroflexia > Thermomicrobiales > UBA6265 > JAUJOZ01. Next base: position 133,968 of record JAUJOZ010000013.1, read on the forward strand.
ATCACGACCGGATCGTTGAGCCAGCGGTAGAGCAGCGGCGCGTCGGCCCGCTCAACCGCGCGCAGGTTGACGAGCTCGCCCTGGATCACGGCGGCGCGTCTAGCCCCCGCCGCCCATACGGGCGGCCACCGTGAGAGCGCCCTCCCACCGCTCGGCCAGGTCGACGATAGGCTCCGAGAAGAGGCCGAGGATGAGGGTGGCGACCACCATGCTCAGGATGCCGAGGTTCAGGAGCGGGGTCGAGGCAGTGCGCGGCGTGCGCTCCGGCTCGTTGAAATACATCACCGCCACGACGCGTAGGTAGTAGAAGGCGCTGACGGCGGAGAGGACGACGACGGCGACGGCCAGCCAGAGCAGGTCGGCCTCGATCGCGGCGAGGATGACGTAGTACTTGGCGTAGAAGCCGAGCAGCGGCGGCACGCCCATCAACGAGACCATGAAGATCGTCATCGCCGCCGCTGCCAGCGGCTCGGTGCTGGCCAGGCCGCTGAAGTCGTCGAGCGTCAGGCCGCGGCCACGGTGCTGCAACCAGGCGACGATGGCGAAGGCGCCAATGTTCATGAACGTGTAGGCGAGGATGTAGTAGAGAAGGCTGCGGATCCCCTGGTCGTCCCCGGCCCCCGTCGTGCCGCCGCCCCCACCGGTCTGGTAGGCCGCTAGGCCGACGAGCATGTAGCCGGTGTGGGCAATCGAGGAGTAGGCGAGCATGCGCTTGACGTTGCGCTGGGCGATGGCGACCACGTTGCCGAATGCCATCGTGATCAGCGCCAGCACGGCGATCAAGTTCAGCCAGTCGTCGCGCATCGGCGCCAGCCCCTGAACCAGAATCCGGATCGTCGCCGCGAAGGCCGCCGCCTTGGGCACGACCGACATGAACGCGGTCGCCGGCGTCGGCGCCCCGTCGTAGGCGTCCGGCGTCCAGAAGTGGAACGGCACGGCCGCCATCTTGAACCCGAGCCCGACGGTCACCAGCAGCAGCGCCAGGAGCAGGGACGGCTCAAGGTACTCCTGCGACTCGACGTCGGCCAGGTTCGGCGCGCCGAGATCGCCGACCACCG
>JAUJOZ010000057.1 GCA_030447415.1 Thermomicrobiales bacterium
CGGTGCACGGGGGCGAAGGAGGAAGGAGGGGGGCGATGACGGTCCCGAGCTACGCTGATCGAGCGCGTCGGTTCCTGGCTGAGCGGGCCGGGGTGACTGACGGAGGATGCGAAAGAAGCGAAGAAAGCGACGAAAGCCTGCCTCGCCCCGACCTTTCATCGCTTTCTTCGCTTTTGTCGCAGCCTGAATCCGGCAACACATCACCGACCGAATTGCAGACGCGGTGCGAAGAAAGCAATAAAAGAGGTCAAAGGGGCGATGCTCCCACTGAGGGAGTCTGGTGGGATGACCGGGTGCCGACGGGCTCGGCGCCGATCCTCTGCCTGCCGCCGCGAGCGTGCGTCGCGCCGCGGGCCTGCGCCCGCCTTGGGCCGTGCGCGCGTCACGCGGCGGGTGCTCCCTGCCTGGTGCGAGCGTGAGCCGGTCGCTCTGGCGCTGCCGCAACCGGCGCTGCCCGGTGCCGCACGGGGCGGTGCTGGGGCGGATGACGGTCGACGGCGGGCTGGTCCTCGATTCGGCCGTGACCGGCTTTCGCTGTTATCTCGACACCCGTCGGGCAGTCGTCGCCTGCCCCGCCTGCGGGACGACGCGCGAGTTCCACGGTACAGCCATCTTCTTGGCCTTTGTTGCATAGCCGCTCCGTGACCGGAAGTCGGGAGGCGTGTGAAGACCGGTGCTCAGTCAAGAGGCGTGACCGTGCGGGGTGATTGGTAGATTAGCCCTGGGCGACCGGCGAATTTGTCAGAGCCACGACAACCACGGGTAGGATGTCCGCACGCAAGGGGGAAACGGACGCCATAGCACGTCGAACGGAGCAAACGCTATTGAGGACTCGGCCCAAGAGCACCTAGCCTTCGACTGTCGGCGTCCGTGTCCTCATTTCGCTACGGAGGAAGCCACTTCTTTCACCGACCTTGCGGGGTTGACCTACGCGGCGGGTCAAGAGTGGTAGAGTGCCAGCCTCGGCAGTCCTGAGCTGTCCGGCCGAGTGGGTGGCGGATCATGGACCGGAAGGAAATGACTCGCATCCTCGACGATTGGCTGGCGAGCAGTTATGCCGAGTCCAAGGACACGGGCCGATTGCCCCGCGGCCGGAATCCGCTGAAGTCCTACATCCTCGAAGCTAACGCACTCGAGGGTCAGCGAGCGACGGGATGGCGTTAGGGCTTTCTTCTCGGACGCCGACATCCCCGTTCCGGTTGAAGTCGCCGAAACAGACGACCCGACGCTGCAGACCATTCGCGTCGGCCGCGGCCGCGTCCAGTTCTTCCTGGACACCTTCGATGCGCGGTTTTGGGTCCTGCACACGACCGCGGGCGCGGACGCGGCAGACGGTGCCGTCCGCTCCCTGGCACAGCGGACCCGGCTGCTCGATTCGACCTGGCTGCCGTCCCGGCAACTGGAAACGTGGGTGGAAGACTTGGGTGTGCCTCGCACCCTCACGGCAAAGTTCTCCGTCCCAACCGGGTTGTACCGCGAGGATCTCCCCGAGGACGAGTTCCTCGACGACAGCCTGTTGCTGCGGATTGGTTCCACCGGAAATGCGCTACGGCGCTGGCAGTCCTACCGTGAATCTGAAGCCCTAGCACCGAGCCTCGCGTTGTGGGCGGCGCGGATCGTCCGCCGCGAGTCAGATCGTGACCAGGTGGTCGTAGATGACGTGACTGCGGCTGGCAAGTTGACCTGTCGCGGCACCTCCTTCCGTCTTCACCAAGAACTCCTGCTTGGACTAAAGAACAGGTATGCAGAGCTGATCGGCGAATGGGAAGAGCGGTATCGGCTTGGTTGGTCGCGGGAAGGTCTCTCGGCTAAGCCCACTGGCACCACCGCTGACATAGTGTTACCGGAAGGGCTCCAAGAGCCCGATCTCGAAGAGTTGCTTGACTCTCTGTTCAACTGCGGGGAACCATACCGGTTGTACGGCGTTCCTATCCGGCAGGGGACACTCCGATACGTTGTCAAGGGGGTCGACCTGCACACGGGGGACAAGGTCGACTTCGAAGTCGGTCCCGACATCATCAGGGTTTATCTGTATCCGACGACCTGCGGGAACGTCCTGGCCGCCTCCTGACGAACCTTCAGCACTACCACGACGCGAGGGTGGTTAGAATGACCCCATTCTCGTGGACCTTGACCCACCGACAACTGGTCAGCGCTATCATCGCGCTCGTCCTCCCAGTTGGACGTCGTGGTTCGCCCGTTCCTCAACGACCTGGTAATGAACCAAGGTCTTGGAACTGCCAATGGTGGACCGGGGTGGAGGTCATATCGACTCGACCTGCACTTAACCAAGGACAGTCTCAACCTTTCGCTTCTCGTTGAATGCAAAACAACTGCAGCGCATCTAGAGTTGAATGCAAAACAACTGCAGCGCATCTAGAGAGGGACCAGATTGAGAAGTACATGGCCACGACGGGGCGGAGGTTGTGATTGCGGGTAATCTCGTCATTGTGAACCCGCGCGGCCACCAAGCAGACGCTGTATTTGGGTCCTGCCAGGTGTAGAGCCCGCCCTTGCTGCTTTGGTCGCCGCCTGCCCTACCGTCCTGGCCACAGGTTGGGGAATGGGTGCGCGTCACACCTTTGCGCGTCGAGATCGCCCACGACGAACTTACGGACCCAGAGCTCTCCGCTACGCTGACAACTGGCTGGAGCGTTGACGTGGAACGGTTGCCCGTCGAGCGGCTGCTCTACGAATCGGATGCGCCTGAATGGGAAGAAGCGAATGTGCTACTCGGACGCTGCAGGCGATGTTTGTATCCGGGATACGTGAGTTCGGCGTCGACGATCTCGCGTTGCCAGTGTACGAGCTTTGGCAATACCTTGAGGCTCAGCACAACTACATCCGGGGACGTGTTCGCGACGAGGTCCGCACCCTTCGCCGCACCGCGCTCAAGGGCTGGATGACCAAGGTTGACATCGGTACCGGCCGCGAAGAACGTTGGAGATCCACGAGAAGGCCTACTACCAACCGCAACGTGCTGAAGGGCTTCGCCAGGCGACACCGGAGGTACGTCTCACCCTGCTCGACGAGGGGCGCAACCCAAGAGCAGACGACTTCGTGAGGATCGACCCCGAGCAACTTACTCTCCCCTATCCCCAGTGCCGGAGGGTAAAACCGAATCGTTCGCGTTTAAAATTGGGACAGCACAACCGAGGGGTGGACGCACGGGCCGCCGGACGCGAGCAGCAACGCCCGCCCGGCGGCCCCTTCCGTTGAAAGGTTCGTCCGGCGGCCGTGATGTCGGAGCAGCGCAAGGAAGCAGGGCCGATGGATAGGCAGCGCGTGAGAGCAGTACGACCTCGTTCTGACTGACCTTTTTGCCGCGCTCAGTTACCGAAACCGCAGAAACGCTCTATAAGACGCCGGCGTCAGTCTCCCCACCGTGTCCGCTGTGGCAAGCCCACTGCCGCTGCGTCACGGGCGAGGGTCACGGGCCGTACCGGTTTCTGTACCGGCGAGAGGGAGCGACGCAGCGTCGCCGCTACGTCTCGCTGCCGAGGTTCCATCGGTGCGAGCAGTCGTGCAGCGGCGGCGGGCGGCGGATCAGGCGGGAGCGGCTCGTGCTTGGACAATCGCTCGAGGCGTGGCGGGGGATGCGGCGATGGCTTGCGGGACCTGGAGACGAGACTGCCGGCGGTGAGGGGCGACGACCGGGCGGGAGCGGAGTTTCGCGCCTCGCAGCGCGAACTCGTCGCCACCATCGCTCGCCAGATCGACCACTACGCCGCCGGCTACGGGCTCTCGCCCACGGAGCAAGGCGGCCAAGGCGCGGGATCTGGGGCTCAACGTGCCGGAGGACCGGCCGCCCGACCAGGTGAGTTGGCACGATCTCAGCAACCTCATCGAGGCCGATCTCGGCGGGGCTATGCGCTCTAGGGGACGGTCAAGGCGGCGGCGGAGGAGGAACTGGCCAAAGGGATTCGGTCGGCGCGGAGTGTGGAGGCCCGGGTCGGGGGCGGCCCTTCGAGCGGCCCAGGTCCTCGCTATCGCCGCGGCGTTGCGGACCGCCCTCGGTCCTCGGGACGGGCTGGAGGAGCTGTCGTCCACCAGATGGCCTGCGCGCGGCGAGCTGCACCTGCGCTGGCAGGAGGCGGTGCGGCGGGGCGGGAGAACAGGAAGCCTGGCACGGGAGCGGGACCGACGGCGAGAGTCGAGAACATGAGCTCCGCCCGGCGGGAGCGGTACGAGGCGCTGGAAGGCCGGGTGCCGTCCCGGGTGTCGGACGCGGCGGCGATCGAGCAGGCGGTGATGCTCGCCGAGCGGTACCAGCGCTCGTTCTTGCGGTTGCTGACGGCGTTTCGGGAGACGCGGCGCTGGTGGGAACCCTGGTGGTGGCGGGGGCAGGTCAACATCGGCGAGCGGCAACTCAACGTGGCGGGGAGTGGGCCGGCGACGGGCGCGGGCGAGCGCTCGAGGAGACCAATGCGATCGCATCCCGCGTGCGACCCAGCAAGGAACAGCGGCGTGGGTGACGCATCCCCGGCACGGCTTGGACCATGACGTGAGAGACGATCCCCCTCGACGAGGGATGACACCGAACTCAACCGCCGGGCCGCGTAAAGTGGGTCGCAGGACGTAAGTCCAGATCCATTATGCCGAACCGGGAAACGGTCCTGTCCAAAGGGGGACAAAGTCGCCATGTTGCCGTCACCGAACTGACGGTTGCTCCTTCCGGGTCTCGGTGACAAACAAGGCTCGGTGGGACGAGTATCAACGGAGAAGGGCGGTTCTTCGCCGAACCTGTCATCGGGATCTGGAAACGGGCTGATGACTGTCTCATCGGGTATGCACTTGGCTGCGAAGCTTGAAGGGTCACCACAAGAGCGGCATACACCTGGGGCACGATGGGTGGTGCGTCTGGTGGGCGGCTCAGCCGGCGCACCGCCGAGGGGGGCGTCGTGACCCACATTGCTGCGCTCTCCCGTCGAGACAGGACCGTGGGCGAGATGAAGGCGGCCGAGACCCCGCACCCTGGCGAGCCCTCCCGCTACCTGGACGCGCGCTCTCTTGGCTGCGTTGGGCCACCATCGCAGCACTGCTGCTGCTCACCATCCTGCAGCCTACCACGGGCCGCGCCGGCCTGCCGTCTTGGGTGCTGCTCTTCCGTTTGCCGGTTACAACGGGCTCTGCCAGTGGCTCGAGGTCAGCTGGCCCACGCTCCACTCCTTCGCCCGCCAGGCCACCCTTGACCTGCCAACGATCGGGTTGGTCTACGTCCTCAGCGCACAACCCGGTGGGGCGCCCTTCGTCCTTGTCATCTTGGCGGTCGTCTGCGTGGCGGTCATCCTGTCGCCGCGCGGCACGCTCCTCTACACCGCTGCCGCTGCAGTCATGGTTGCGGCCATCGAACCCACGCTCCCCTTGTGGTCGTCGACGGCGGGTCACGTCCGTGAGCTCGGTGCCCGCATCATCGGCCTCCTCGTCGTCGGGATCGGTGCAACCGTCCTCGCCCGGCACTTGACCTTGGAGCAGGCGGCGGCTCGTGCAAACCGGGACGAAGCGGAACGGCTGACCGAACTAGACCAACTCCGGGTCGCCTTTGTCGCGACGATTTCTCACGACCTGCAGACGCCTCTGGCGGCCACGCGGGTCTGTCTTGGCCTGCTCGACGCCAGTGCGGCCGACCGTCTGCAGCCGGAGGAGCGGGAGCTGTTGGATAGTGCCCGCCGCAACAACCAGCACCTGGGCCTCCTCATCGACGACCTGCTCGCCCTCAACCAGCTTGAGGCCGGCACCCTACGCCTCGACCGCCAATGTCCTCGACCTGCGCGCCGTCGTCGCCGACGCCCCGGCGACGATCCACTCGCTGCTGGAGGACAAGGGACAGCCCCTCGAGGTCGACTGCCCGCGACGCCGCTGACAGTCATGGGGGACGCGCGGCGATTGGGGCAGGTCATCGTGAATCTCTTGGCCAACGCCCACCGGCACACCCCGCCTGGAACGCGCGTCGTGATCTCGGGCCGGGCAACGCCTGCCGAGATGGTCCTCACCGTGCGCGACAATGGCCCGGGCATTGCCCCGGAGGATCTGGAGACCATCTTCCGGCGTTTCCACCGGCTCGCGGCGCATGGCGAGGGCTCCGGGCTAGGACTCGCCATCACCCGGGAGTTGGTCGAGCTCCACGGCGGGAGGATCTGGGCCGAGAGCAAACCCGGGCAGGGCAGCGTCTTCCACGTGGCCTTGGCGAAGGCGGCAGGGGGAGGTGCCCCGTGACGTTGAAGCTGTTGATCGCCGAGGACACGCGCGATCTTGCCAACGCGGTCGCCTTTGCCGCCCGGATGGCGTGGCCGGGTGTCAGGTGACGATTGCGCCGGACGGGGCGGAAGCACTCGCGCGTTTCATGGCGGACCCGGCCGATCTGGTGGTGCTCGATGTCGGGATGCCTCCGCCGGATGGCTTCGAGGTGTGCCGTCGCATCCGCGAGATGTCTGAGGTCCCGATCCTGATGCTCACCGTGCGCGACGCGACGGTGGACAAGGTGCGCGCCCTCGACCTTGGCGCGGACGACTACCTGACGAAGCCGTTCGATCACCTGGAATTGCTGGCCCGCCTGCGGGCACTCCTGCGCCGGGCACCAGGGCAAGATGCTCAGCCAACGCCAACGTTCGTCAGCGGCGACCTCTCCATCGACTTCTCCACCCACGAGGTGCGCCTGCGGGACAAGGTGGTGCGCCTGACGACGACGGAGTACCGGCTGCTGGAAGAGCTCGCGCGCCACGCCGGTGTGGTCATGCCTCACGACGCGCTGCTGGAGCGGGTCTGGGGGCCGGAGTGGATCACCCAGCCGGGGTACCTCAAAGTGTTCATCCAGCGCCTCCGGCGCAAGCTCGGCGAGGACGCCGAGCACCCCCGCTACATCCAGACAGAGTGGGGGTTGGCTACCGCTTCGTGCAGCCCCGCTAATCGGCAGGCCCCTTCTCTCTCACCTCCCGAGTCCCCGTTCGACCCCGTGCTCTGACGTGGCCCCGCCAGGGCTCCGTTGACTTCTGTTGACTCCTTGTTGACCCAGCCGTTGACCTCTGTTGACCAGCACGTTGACCTCTGCCCGTTAGGCTGAAAGCTGGGTCCGGTGGCTCCCGATCAGGCACGTCGAATGGCGGGAAAGGGAGCAATGACGCGGCTCGTCGAGGCCCTACAGGCGCTGGGTGTCGAAGGCAGTGTGGCGCTCTCGGGTCGCTGGGTCACGATCGAGGGCGAGCGGTGCCGGGTACAGGTGGTCGAAGCCTCATGGGGCAGCGGCTACTACAGCTGGTGCGACGACCTAGCAGGACGCGCCGTGGAGCACTTCCGCGACCCGACTGAGGCGATTTTGGCCGGCCTGCGGCGCGCTCGCCGCCAGAACCAGGCAGGTAGAGCACACGACCGACGGGTAGTGCCAGCACCGCCACCAGTCGGGCGGTTTGGAGACTGGTAACGAGGCAGACCGCGCAGGCGGCAAGGAGACCGTGAAATGGCAACAACCAGTATGACGGGAACCCACCTGGACACGAGCCAGTGGGCGAAGCAGGGAATGGTGGGAGGCATCGTCGCCGGGATCATCTTTGCCATGTTCGAGATGGTGATGGCAGCGCTGATGGATGGCGCGAATGCCTTCTTCATGCCGCTGCGGATGATCGGCGCGATGGTCCTTGGCAGCGAGGCGCTCGACCCGGGCTACTCGCTCGTCACGGCGGCGCTCGCCGGGGTGGTCGTGCACATGGTGATGTCGGGGATCTTCGGGATGGTCTTCGGGCTGATGGTGTCGATGGTCCCTGCCATAGCGCGCTCACGGGAGCACTCGTGGTCGCGGCCAGCGTCTTTGGCCTGCTGCTGTGGCTGGTGAACTTCTACGTCATCGCGCCAGCGGCCGGCTGGGACTGGTTCCCCAACGGGACCAATGAGATCGTCCAGTTCCTCGCCCACACCTTCTTCTTCGGCACGGTGCTCGGGCTGTACCTCGATCGGGTCCGAGCGTCGGGGAGAAACGCGTAGGAGCCGTCGCTTCCCTGGTCGCGCTTCAAGGCGGCCAGGAAGGCGTCGGCGGCGCTCAAGGAACGCTGGCCTGGAGGAACCGGCAGCCGCGGTCACAAACACGCTCGTCTGCGTCTCGATCACGTGCCTCAATGAGCGGAGGAACCGATGACCGACAAGCTGAATCGACGAACCCTGGCCAAGACCGCGGGGGCGATAGCCGGGGCGGCCGCCGCCGCCCGCCTCGCGTCCGCCACTGCTCAGGAGGCGACACCGGCAGGGACCTCGGTGAGCCAGCCGGCATTCGACGAGATCGTGGGCCTGTGGCCGGACGTCTCGCGCGAGGTCGCCCAGACCGTGAAGGAGAAGTACGGACTGCCGCAGGAAGCCGACCGCCAGCCTGCTGATCTGGTTTCGCCAACGGACCGTGGAAGCGCACCATCCTCTACCGTGACGTGGTACCGCACGACTTCCCGATGCCGCACCCGGACCTGCTCGAGCAGTTCGTCGACTACCAGGTTCCGCCCGACAAGTTCGACGAGCTGGCGCAGTACGACGGCAGCGTCATCGTGGAGCGGACCAAGGGCGAGATCAGCGCCCGCTGCACAAGGAGGAGATGAACCTCCTGGCGATCAACCTGGCGAACGACATCGTCACCGGCAAGCGGAGCGTCGAGGAGGCGCGGGCCTTCTACGCCGAGACGGCGATGGCCTTCATGAAGGGCCAGTTGGACCCCTACGTCGAGGGTTCGTGTTCGAGGTGCCCAAAGGAGGCATGGGCGACCCCGATCAGCCGGCGATGGGAGTCACGGGGATGCCGGCGTCCTAGCGGCATGGAGGCGGGGACCAGCACCGATCTCGCCCCCTCTGTCCAGATCGGAGATCAAGGTCATGGCGAGAGCGCTGTTCAGCGGAATTGCTCGAGGGCGGGTCGCGCCGGCGGCGATCGCGGCGCTGTCGGCACGCACGAGGGAGCCTGACATGAAGATCGGGATCCGGGCCACGATGGCTGATACTGGCGTTCGCTGCGGCGCCCGCGCTCCTGACGCAGGGGCGGTGGCCCAACAGGACGACTTCCCGCTGGTGGAGCTGCCCGAAGGGTTCGAGATTGAGCAGGTGGTTGACGGGTTGACCTACGCGGTCGACGTCGAGTGGGACGAGCGAGGGGACGATGTACGTCCTGGAGGCGGGCGGGCCCTTCCTGGACCTTGTCACCCTCGCGCATCCTGCGCGTCGATGTCGAGAACGGCACGCTGAGGAGGTGTTCGACCTGAACGATCTAGGGCTGGCCGCCTCCGTGGTCGGGATGGAGTACGAGGACGGCGTCTTCTACGTCTCGCACCGCGACGCGGACGACCGGACTGGTGGTGTCTCCGCGCTCACTCTGGACGGGACGCTGACGCCCCTGTTTAGCGGCATCGTCGACAGCCAGTCCGAGCATCAGGTCAACGACGTCCGGCATCGGCCCGGACGGCCGCATGTACGTCGCCTGGCTTCCGGACCAGCCGGCAACGCGGCGGTCGTGGGCATCGACAATGCCCCCTTCATGATGCAGAGCCCCGAGGTGCACACCACGCCGTGCCAGGACATCACCCTCACCGGGCGCAACTACGAGACGCCCGACTTCCGCACCGCCGACCCGAGCGACACGGTGCGGACCGGCGCCTACGTCCCCTTCGGGACCGAAACGGAGCCGGGTCAGACGATCGAGGAACCACGCTATGCGGCGGGTCGATCTTCGCCTTCGACCCGGAGACCGATCGGAGGAACCCTGGAGGTCTACGCCTCGGGGTTCCGCAACGTCATCGGTCTGACCTGGGACGAAGACGGCGACATGTTCGCCGCGGTCAATGGCTACGACGTCCGCGGCTCGCGCCCGGTCCGGGACGAGTTTGATCCGACCTACCGGGTCGAGGAGGGGGCCTGGTACGGCTGGCCAGACTTCTCGGCTGGGCTGGAGCCGCTGACTGACCCCAAGTTCGAGGTGCCCGACCCGCAGCAGGTGCCGGATTACGTCGGCGACGAGTTGCAGGGTCTTGAGTCGGCTTCGTGATCGACCACGAGGCGAGCGGCCTTGAGGTCGCGGACACTTCGCTGGTCGTCGGCCGGCACGACTGGAGCTCGTCGCCCTCCAAGCTCGACGTGGCGCCGGAGGGGTTCGGCGAGTTCGGGGCCAGCTCTTCGTCGCGGAGTGGGGCGACCTGGCCCCGCCGACCAACCCCCTGCTCGACGAGCCGGTGGGCTACCAGATCTCGCGTATTGACCCCGAGAGCGGCCGGGCCGAGCCGTTCGCCCGCAACGACGGCGGCGGCCCGGCCTCCGAGCTGGGTGCGCCAGGCGAGGGGCTGGAGCGGCCGTTCGACGTGAAGTTCGGCCCCGACGGGGCGATGTACGTCGTCGACTACGGCACCGCGCGCATCAACCCGGCGAGCGAGGGGCCCGGACCGCGCACGGGCCGATCTGGTGCCCTACGAGTTCCCGCCCCAGACGGGTGCCATTCGGACGGATCGCGGCCACCGAGGAGGCCGAGGGAACCGAAGGCGAACCCGATCCCATCGTAGCGCCTCGACGGTGATGTCTTGGAGCGCCGGGCCTTCGCCCGGCGCTCCGGGACGGTCGGCGTGGGGAGTCGCCTCGCCGGCCACGCCCTCGCGCTTTGCGCCCGATGGCCCCCAACGAGGCACATCACGACTGATTCATCTCATGAATCAGGGAGTTGGGGAATGCGATCGTTCATCGAGTGGCAGTAGGACCGGTTGACCCGAGATCATGCGGATGCCTCCGTTGAGGATTCAGCTCGGCCGGGCTGTCCTGGCTCCAGTTTCTGAGGACCGGGACCGCCGTGGCTGGCGCCGGGGCATTCGTGGGGGCGATGGCAGGCGTGGCGGTTCTCCTGCCTCCGGAGGATGGAGGAGCAATGATGGGCTCCACAGAGGTGGATCGACCCCACGGAGATAGCGATCGCAGCGCGACCTACCTGGTAAAGGAGGACAACGAGGTCAAGCGTTCCCGCCGGATCGAACCGCTTTGCTGGTGATTGACCCGGTCAACGACTTCCTCTCGGAGGGAGGTGCCGGCTGGGAGATGACCAAGATGACCGTACGGCTGCACGACGTGATCGGCAACCTCAAGCGCGCCATCGAGGGGCGCGCGAGCGTGCCATCCCGGTCATCTTCGCTCCCATGGCCTATACCGACGAGGACTACCGAGAACACCAGCTGCACCGGCGCAGCGGAATCAACCGGATCATGTTCGAGAACAAGATGTTCCTGGCCGGGAGCTGGGGAGCAGACTTCCACCCTGACCTGCGCCCCCGGGCGGACGAGGCCGTGCTCCTGCCGCACAAAGGGATCGACGTCTTCGAGACCGACCTGCCAGACCACCTCCGACGCCTGGAGACCACTCACTTGGTGATCGCCGGGATGACCGCCAACCTGTGCTGCGAGTCGACCGGGCGGCGCGCGATGGAGACGGGTTACGATGTCACCTTCCTCGCCAACGCCATCGGCGCCGAGAGCGTGCCGGCCTACGAGGTGGCCGTCCACGTCGACTACCCGTTGATCGCCAACGCGGTCATGGAGGTTGACGAGTTCCTCGTCGCGGCCGACGCGGCGGCGGCGAGGGGCAGCGTCCAGCCGGGAGACGCGGTGCGGGGGTCGGATCACGGCGAGATTGGCACAGTCGAGCGGGTGGTGGAAGCGACCGGGGACGCCGAAGCGTACCTGGTTGTGCCGCGGGGGCTGCTCTTCCACCGGGACACGTTCATCCCACTTGACGCCGTCGTCAAACGGGCTGGCACGACCGTGTTCGTCAATGTGCCAAAGTTGGTCGTCGGGAACATGCCCTGGGCTGAGCCGCCGTCCCGAGCCGATCGACAGGCGAAGCTCGGCCCACGCGCTGCTACGGTGGACCAGCTCTATGGCTCCCGATCCCCCTCCAGCTGGGAGCAACCGGCCGGGATCGGAGGAGAATCCTCATGACGGATCCCGTGGCCTACCGTTCGCGGGTGCGGGTCGAACGGGTGCGGGGGTCGCTTCGCCGCGCCTACCTGCCGGTGGAGCCAGAGCCGGTCTCCTTCGGCGTGCACTCGGAGGTGGCAGAGCACTATGGGGTCGATCCCCAGATCCACGAGCCGCACGCCGCGACGCTTGACTACCTCGTCGCGGCGGCCGCCGGCTGACTGACCGGGACCTTTGGGGGTGCGCTGGAAGCGCGCCAGATACCAGCCGGCGAAGGGTACCTGTCGTCTGAGGCCGTCGGCGAGATTGAGAAGGACGGGAAGGTGCTGGTGGTGCGCCGCATCCACGTCACCTACCAGCTCCGGTTGCGTCAGGAGCAGCGTGAGGTGGCCGAGCGCGTCCACGGCTTCCACGCCGATGCCTGCCCGGTCTACCGCACGATCCGGGGCTGCGTCGACACCACCACGTCGCTCGAGATGGAGGACCTAGCGGAACCTCTGTCGTGAGTGACTACCGATTGCGGGGGCGGCGCCTCTGCTGCCGCCTCGTATCGACGAGGTCGGCGGGGCCCGTGTCGAAAGGAAACGCACGATGACCCCTGAGCAATTGAGCCGGGAACTGCGGCTGGGATCAGGCCGCTTCCTCCAACAGCGGCGCAAAGTCCTCGGCCTCTCCTGATCGCGGCCGGTGCGATGATGCCCATCTCGCTCTACCAGATGGGCGTCATCAAGCACCTTCCGGAACCGCCCTGCCCCGGTTGGACGCCGACGCCGTCGATGCGTCGGCCGAGGCCTACGCGATCCTCGCAACGCCGGACGCGGTCCTCGGCCTCGGCAGCTACGCCGTCACCGCCTGGCTGGCGGCACTCGGGGTGAAGACCGGGCGCGCACGCGGCCCTGGGTCCCTCTTGCCCTCGCTGCCAAGGTAAGTTTCGATGCCCTGGTCGGCACCAAGCTGACGGTGGACCAATGGACGCGGCACCGGGCCTTTTGCTCCTGGTGCTTGCTCGCTGCCGGCGCCAGCGTGGCCACTGTGCCGCACGTCGTGCCCGAGGCGCACGCGGCCCTACGCCGCGTGCGCTCCTGACCGGACGTGCGACTCCAACCGGACGCGCGCAACGCAAGGAGCTGTCCTGACGATGACTAATGAGCGAACTGCGAGGCGACTTCTCTGGGGCGGCCGCCGGCGCCGTCGGCACGACGGTGCTCAATGCCGTCACCTACGGCGACATGCTCATACGCGGCCGCCCGGCCAGTACCGTGCCGGCCAAAGCGGCCGGGATCCTCGCCGACCGCCTTGGGATCGACGCGTTGCGGACCGAGAACGACGACCAAACGGCCGAAAATCGGCGCAGCGCGACCGGGGCGCTCCTCGGCTACGTGACCGGTATCGGTGTCGGCGTCGGCTATGCCGTCGCCCGTTCCCGCATCGGCGCGGCCTCGCCGCTTCACGCCGGCCTCCTCCTTGGCCTCGCCGCCATGGTGGCTGGGGACGGTCCAATCGTGGCGACCGGCGCTTCGGACCCAACGACGTGGTCCGCTGCCGACTGGCTCGCCGATCTGGTCCCCCATCTCGCCTACGGGCTGGCCGCTGCCGCGACGTTCGAAGCCGGTGCAGGATAGCTGTCCCGTGCTTGCCGCTCGCTCCACGATCCCGGCCCGCGGTGGCGAACCGCCCATCCGCTACACCCTCGCCGGTGATCGCATTGGCGTCTCGAGCTTGGGCGAGTACCTCCGCGCTGCAGTCGACATTGCCGTCTGGCTGGGTGTGACACCGCTCCCGGCGCGCCTGCTCGCACGTGCCGGCGCCCACCGGGCGTCAACGAGGGCCCAGCGCTTGTGGGCGCGGGGCACGGCGCGGGCGCTCGGTCTGCAGATCGACTGGCAAGGGCTGGACCAGATCGATCCCGATGAGACCTACGTTGTGACGCCATTGCACGAAGGATTTGCAGATGTGCTCCCGTTGCTCCAGCTCCCGCTTCCGCTCCGGTTCGTCGTGCGGAACGAGCTGGCCGAGTGGCCGCTGCTCGGGGCCTATCTGCGGGACACCGGCCAGATCACCATTCGGCCGGAATCCGGCGTGTCGGCCTACCGGCGGCTCATTCGGGAGGCAGAGGACGTATTCGGGAGGGGTGAAAGTTTGGTCATCTTTCCGCAAGGCAGCATCCTCGGGATCGAGACCGACTTCCTGCCCGGTGCCTTCGCCGTCGCACACGCCCTCCACCGCCCAATCCTGCCCATCGCCCTCACCGGCAGCCACCGGGTCTGGGAGCACCCCTTTAGTCCCCGGCTCCGTCGGGGCGAGCGGCTGGGTCTGCGCGTGCTGTCGCCCGTTCCCGCTGCCGAGGTGCGAGCCAGCGGGGTGGACGGCGCGAGGCGAGAAATTTGCCGCCGGCTGAAATCCGCGGCGCTGGATGCGGCCATGGCACCGCCCCGGCGCTTCAAACCGAGACGAGACGGCTATTGGGACGGCTACGCCTACGAGATCGACCCCGCCTTCCCGGACTTGGCCGTCGACATCGCCACCCATCGCGTAGGGCGGCAGGATCGTCGTGCGTCCGGGGGGACTAATCATCCCGTCCGTGTTGGCCACGAGGAAGCCGTTATTCGATCCGGCAGGCCCAGGCGGGCCGTGGGGTGTCGTCGATGCGGTCACCTAGCCGGTGCGGGGGGTGGTCAATGGGGATGACCGAGGGCGACATCCAGCTCTCCGCCACCAACAGGCTTGTCGGCGGGGCCGTGGCCGGGCTGGTGATGAGCGCCTGGAAGATGGGCACGGACGGACTTCGCGGCCGCGGTCTTTGGGTGCCCCCGAGTTGATTGCCACGATCCCGCTCGGCCCCCGGGCCTACGCTGGTGGGCATGGATTTCGCCCGGCGCTGGTGATTGCCGGCCTCGTGCTCCACGAAGCGACGTCGGCCGCGATGGGCCTGGTCTACGTACCGCTGGCGCGGCACCCGGTTCTCGGTCGACGGCCGATGGTGACCGCCGTCGGCTATGCCCTCGCCTCCTGGGCGGCCTACCAGTACGGGATCATGCCGTGGCTGGCGCCGGTCATGGACCGGCACGTGTCGCCGGTCGGGCTTGCGATCGCCCACGTCGTGTTCGGGCTGGCCCTCGGCGGGTACACGGTGCAGGTCACGGCCAGCCGCCCGGCGGCGAGCGGAGCCGGCAGGGTGAACGAGAACGTGTAGAGGAGCTTACAGAGAAGGCGGCACGGAGCCGATAGTCTGAGACACAGAAGGAGATTCGTGATGGACTGGGGCAACGCGATTCTGATGGGACTCGTCGCCACGACGGCGATGACCGCTCTGACGGACGTGGGCAAGGCAATAGGGATACCGATGGACGTCCTTCTCCAGCACGTCGCCTTCCGGGCGGTCGGGGGCAGCGTCTACGGCTCCTAATTTGGGAAGGGGAAAGACGGACATGGCGGGCCTCGCCCTCATGCGGCACACCAACAGGCTGGACGAATTGCCTGACACCCCTCTCGGGGTGGTGATGAAGGGCGCCCTCGCGGGCTTCGCCGGAACGCTCGCGCTGATGCTCGGCGTGAAAGGGGCGCAGTGGGTCGCGTCCAGCGGTGGTGACGGCAGGCGAGAGCCAGGGGGAAGGACGCGTCGGCGGGCATTGGCGCGAGTCAGGCACTGGCCGGTGGGCAGGTCCAGGCGCCCTTCCTCGACCAGTCGACCGAACTCTTCGTGCAGAAGGTCGCCACCGGTCTCTTCGGCGCCTCCCTGTCGGAGAGTGCTCGGACAGCGGCCGGGGCGGGCATGCACTTCGCCTATGGCGGCTTCTGGGGTGCCGTGTACGGGCTGATCCAATCGAGCCTCCGCCTCCCGGCCGCGTTGCACGGCCTGCTCTACGGGCTCGTGGTCTGGCTGATCGGTCCGGTCACGTTGGTGCCGGCCATGGGCATCATGCCGCCTCCCCAGGAGCAGGGAGGGCGACGGGCGCTCCTGGTCGCCGGCTTCCACGTGGCCTACGGCCTCGCCCTCGGCCTGGTCTTCGACGCCTTCACCCGACCAGGTCGACGACGATGAACACGGAGACGACCTTTGAGCGGGAGCTCCGCGGCCTGGACTTCCTGTTCGCAACCGGCATCGAGTGCAGCTACCCCACGATTGCCGGTGCCGATGGCACGACTCGGCGCGTCGACCTGTTGACGACGACGTTCCACTACCGGCGCTGGCGCGACGACCTCCGGCTCGTCCGGGAACTCGGCCTTCGGTACCTGCGCTACGGGCCTCCCTATTACGCGATGCACCTGGGGCCGGATCGGTACGATTGGTCGTTCGCCGACGAGGTCTTCGCCGAGATGCGCCGCCTCGACCTTGTGCCCATCGTTGACCTGTGTCACTTCGGCGTGCCCGACTGGATCGGGGACTTCCAGAACCCCGACTGGCCAGCGCTATTCGCAGCCTACGCCGGGGCCTTCGCCCGCCGCTACCCCTGGGTGCAGTTTTACACCCCAGTGAACGAAATCTTCGTCTGCGCCAAGCTGTCGGCCTTGAACGGGGTCTGGAACGAGCGAGAGCAGAGCGAGCGGGCGTTCGTCACCGCGCTCAAGCACCTCTGCCGGGCCAACCTGCTCGCCACGAAGGCAATCCTGGCGGTGCGGGCCGACGCGATCGTGATCCAGAGCGAGAGTGCCGAGTACTTCCACCCGGCCTGCCACCACGAGCCAGGACGGCGCAAGGCCGACTTCGAGAACCAGCGGCGCTTCCTGCCCTTTGACCTCCTCTACGCTCGCCCCGTGCGTGACGACATCCGAGACTACCTGCGCGAGCAGGGCCTGACCGACGAGGAGTACGCCTGGTTCATGGGCCAGAACTTGTCCGAGCGCAGCGTGATGGGCAACGACTACTACGAGCGCAACGAGCAGTTGGTCCTGCACGAGGGCGGAATCCAGTCGGCCGGGGAGGTCTTCGGGTGGTTGGAGATCACCCGGCAGTACTACGAGCGCTATCGCCGCCCGGTGATGCACACAGAAACGAACAACATCGAGCGCGGAGCGGGGTTCGGGCCGCGCTGGCTCTGGAAGGAATTCTTGAATGTGCTCCACCTGCGTGAGCAGGGCGTGCCGGTGATCGGGTTCACCTGGTACAGCCTGCAGGACCAGGTGGATTGGGACATTGGGCTGGCGAGCGTGCGAGGCCTCGTCAACCCCGTCGGTCTCTACGACCTGGACCGGCAGCCCCGCCCCGTGGCCGCCGCCTACCGCCAGCTCCTCCAGGAGTTCGCCGGGTTGCCGGCGTTCCCGGATCCCAACTGGCGCGCCGCCGGGCCATGATGGCGGAGAAAATGGTTTCCACCGTGCAGTCGCCCCTCTTGAAGAATCCCCGGAGGTCAGAGATGAACACGCCAAGCAAACCCCAGGTCATCGTGGTCACGGGGGCGTCGTCCGGCATCGGGCGCGCCATCGCTCGGGCGTTCGGGGCGCGGGGGGCCAAGGTGGGTCTGATCGCGCGGAACGAGGACGGACTTACGGCTGCGGCCGAGGAGGTGCGCGGGGCGGGGGGCGAAGCGCTCATCCTCCCGCTTGACGTGGCCGATGCCGCAGCCGTCGAGGCGGCGGCGGCCCGGGTCGAGGCAGAGCTCGGGCCGATCGATGTCTGGGTCAACAACGCGATGGTGACGGTGTTCGCACCGGTGATGGAGGTGACCGCCGAGGAGTTCCGGCGCGTCACCGAGGTCACCTATCTTGGCTACGTCTACGGCACGCAGGCCGCCCTCCGACGGATGCAGCCACGAGATCGTGGCACCATCATCCAGATCGGTTCTGCCCTCGCCTACCGCTCCATCCCGCTTCAAGGTGCGTACTGCGCCGCGAAGGCGGCCATCCGCGGCTTCACCGACTCGCTGCGCACGGAGCTGATCCATGAGGGCAGCCACGTCCGGCTCAGCATGCTGCAGCTGCCGGCGGTGAACACCCCGCAGTCCACCCGCCAGCGCAACAAGCTGCCGAAGCAGGCCCTGCCGATGCCGCCGCTCTACACGCCGGAGGCCATCGCGGAGATCGTGGTCTGGGCGGCCGAGCACGCGCCGCGCGAGATGCTGATCGGCCGCCCCACGGTGCAGGCGGTCTGGGGCCAGAAGCTTCTCCCGGCCCTGCTGGACCTCTACCTCGGCAAGAAGGGCATCAAGCCGCAGATGGCGGACCAGCCGAACGAGCAGCACGGGCAGGACATCCTCTTCGAGACGCTGCCGGGTGATCCTGGGGCGCATGGGCCGTACCGGGATCGCGAGCGGGGGCCAGACCTCCAGATGCGGCTGCGGACGCGGCTGCCGGCAGTTACTGCCATGGGGCTCGGGAGCTTGGTGGTGCTCGGGTTGGCTGGACGGCGCTCGTGGAACTCGTCGAAGTGGAACTCCTGATGGACGACACGGATCGGACACCGAAGATGCCCGCCCAGCCGCTCATCCCCTCCCCGCCGATCGCCGACTATGCGCTGATCGGCGATTGCCGGAGCGCGGCGCTGGTCTCCCGCGATGGCTCGCTCGACTGGCTCTGCTGGCCGCGCTTCGACAGCCCGGCGCTCTTCGCCGCGCTGCTCGACGCCGAACATGGCGGGCGCTTCCAGATCCGGCCGACCGGGGAGTATCAGGTCGAGCGGCGCTACCTCCCGGACACCAATGTGCTGGAGACCGTCTTTCATACCTCGGACGGCTCTGTTGCGCTGCGCGACCTGATGCCGGTGGCGTCCGAGGAGGAGAAGCAAGCGGGGTTGTTGCCCGAGCACGAGGTCCTGCGCGAGGTGGAAGGGCTGGCGGGCGAGGTCGAGGTCGAGGTCCTCTACGACCCGCGACCTAACTACGCTCGGGAACGGCCACGGCTCACGCCGCGGGGCCGACTGGGGCTGTGGTGCCCGGCGGGGCGCGGCTCGCTCACCCTGCAGAGCGAGCTGTCGCTGGAGGTCGCCCGCGACGGCCGGGGCGCGCGCGGTCTGGCACGCATCCGGGCGGGTGAGCGCGCCCATCTGTCATTGGTGTACAGCGAGCAGGCGCCGGCGGTGGTCCCACCGCTGGGCGGGCCAGCCCGCGAGCGGCTGGAGCGGTCGATTCGGTGGTGGCGCGAGTGGGCGGGCCGCTGCACCTACCGGGGGCCGCACCGGGAGGCCGTGGTGCGCAGCGCCCTCGCCCTCAAGCTGATGACCTACGCCCCGTCGGGCGCCGTCGTTGCCGCCCCGACCACGTCGCTCCCCGAGGCGATCGGCGGCGTCCGCAACTGGGACTACCGCTACTGCTGGTCACGCGACGCGGCGTTCACGCTGCGCGCCCTCCTCGCCCTTGGCTACCGAGAAGAGGCAGAGGCATTCCTCGCTTGGATGCTTCACGCCACGCGCCTCACCTGGCCCGAGCTGCAGGTGCTCTACGACGTCTACGGCGAGGCCCGCCTCCCCGAGCGCGAGTTGTCGCATCTCGCGGGGTACGCCGGCTCGCGCCCGGTCCGCGTCGGCAACGACGCGCACGGCCAGCTCCAGCTCGACGTCTACGGCGAGGTGATCGACGCGGCCGCGCGCTTCGCCCGGGCCGGGGGCAGGTTCGACCGCGACACGACGCGGATGCTCGACGGGCTCGGGCGGACGGTGTGCGAACGCTGGCGGGAGCCGGACGAGGGGATCTGGGAGGGGCGCGGTGGCCGCTTCCACCACACCCACTCCAAGGCGCTCTGCTGGGTCGCGCTCGACCGCCTGATCGAGCTGCACGAGGTCCACGGGCTCGACCTGGACGCCGACCGGTTCCGTGGGGAGCGGGAGGCGATCCGGGCCGCGGTCGAGGCCCGGGGGTACAACGAAGAGATCGGGAGCTACACGCGGCTCTTCGGCGGGGACGACCTCGACGCCAGCCTCCTCACCCTGCCGCTCTACGGGTACGTCGACGGGGCGCATCCCCGGATGCGGGCCACCTGCGCCCGCATCGAGGAGCGGCTCGGCCAGGACGGCCTCGTCTCCCGCTACGAGGCCGCCACCGATGACGGGCTCCCGGCGGGGGAGGCGGCCTTCGGCATCTGCAGCTTCTGGGCGGTAGAGTGCCGCGCACTCGGTGGGGACGTCGATGGGGCGGCGGGAACCTTCGCGCGATTGCTGGGCTACGCCAACGATGTCGGCCTCTTCGGCGAGGAGATCGACCCGGAGACGGGCGCGGCGCTCGGCAACTTCCCGCAGGCCTTCACCCACGTCGGGCTGATCAACGCCGCGCTGACGCTGGCCGAATGCCGCCACGAGCCGGGTCTCGCGGTTGGGGGACGTCCACACGACGAAGTGATGATGGAGGAGGCTTCTTCATGAATGGGCGCGGCATCACGCTCTGGGGGTTCGTCGGCACCGTGATCCTGACCACCCTGATGGCCGGAAGCCAGGCGCTCGGCCTGACCCGGATGAACATCCCCTTCATGCTGGGGACGATGGTCACGCCGGACCGGGACCGGGCCAAACTGCTCGGCTTCGGGATGCACCTCGCCAACGGCTGGCTCTTCGCCGCGCTCTACGCCGCGGCCTTCCAGAGCTGGCGCCGCGCGACCTGGTGGCTGGGGGCGCTCATCGGCTTGGTTCACGCCCTCTTCGTGCTGGTCGCGGCCATGCCGCTGCTGCCCGGGATGCACCCGCGGATGGCGAGCGAGCAGCGCGGTCCCACCCCCACGCGGCAGCTGGAGCCGCCCGGCGTCCTCGCCCTCAACTACGGGAAGCGGACCCCGGTCTCGGTCGTCCTCGCCCACCTGGTCTACGGTGCCATCCTCGGCACCTTCTACCGCCTCCGCTGAGGCGAGGGAGCTCGGATTGAGACGGAGCAGGCGTGCTGCCAAGGCGTCCTCGCCCTCAACTACGGAAAGCGGACCCCCGTCTCGGTCGTCCTCGCCCACCTGGCCCACGGTGCCATCCTCGGTGCCTTCTACCGCCTCCGCTGACTCGTCGCCGCTGAGACGAGGGAGCTCGGACTGAGCCGGAACATGAGGGCTGCCAAGACACCAGCGGTCCTAGCGCTGGGACGTGGTGATGTTGAGCAGTTCCGGGGCGCCCTCGACCAGGAACGGGGCCACCCGCTGCACTGCCTCGATAATGTGGCCGCGGTCGCGAGGGCAGGCCACCAACCGCCTGCACGATGTCTGCAGAAGGGCACTGCTGATATCAGCCGCTTGATATCAACGGGAGAACGTAGCCAGCCAATTCGAGGTCGGCCAGGGCCAACTCAGTGTCACCCAGCCGCGCTGCTACCTGACGACGACGGTCGCCTTCATGTCGGATGGGTGGAGGGTGCAGACGTAGGGGTAGGTGCCCGGCTCCGCGAAGGTGTAGGACGCGCTCTTGCCTTGGCTCAGTACCCCCGTGTCGAAGGTCTCGTCTTCCGCCGTCGCGGTGTGTGGCACGAAGCCCACGTTGGTCCACGTCACGGTCGTGCCGGCGGCGATTTCCAACTCGACCGGGAGGAACTCGTAGTCGTCAATGTCAACCGCGGCTGTGGCTCCATCCGCACCCGCGGCCGTCGTCGTGCCTTCCCCCACGATGAACGGGCCGGCGATAGCAAGCACCTCGTCGCGGGTCAGGCTCGGCTCGAGCGCGCTCGGGAAGGGAACGTCCGCTTCGGTGACGGTGTTGAGGTACGCCGCGTGCCGCGCCTCGACGCCATGGATCGTCAACGCGGCGGTGAGCAGGTCTTTGTCCTGGATGGAGGGGCCGCGCCGGTGTAGGCCTGCGTACCGGTGGTCTCCAGGCCTGGGCCACACCCAGGAAGCCCTCGACATCGTCGTAGCCGAAGTCGTACTCGGCCTCCTCGACCGGCTCCCCACCGGCATCCTCGATGGCCGCCGTGATGGCCTTGACGTGATCCGCCTCGTGCTTGCCGATCCGCACCAGATTCTCGCGAACCTCGGCATCGAACCCGGCCTCCTCGAAGGCGGCTTCATCGAATTCCTTGAGCCCGTCCCGGTAGAAGGCGTTCTCCAGGTGCTCCAGGGTGAGGGCGTAGTTGAAGACCTCGAGGTCGTTTGCGAAATCCGAGGCCGTGGTGTTGGCCGGGGTACTCTGCTGCGTCATGCTGCTGCTCCATGGATGGTCAATGGGGTCAGGCGCCGCTGGTCGTACGGCGTAGCGGCTTAGGACTGGATGAACGGGCCAGCGATCTCCAGGACCTCGTCCTTGGAAAGCGGCGTCTCGAACGAGGCGGGGAACGGAACCTCGCCGGTAACCAGGTTCAGGTAGGAGGCGTGGCGGGCCTCGACGGCGACGATCTGGCCGGCGACGGCCAAGAGGTCGACGTTCTCAATGGCGGCCCCGGCACCGTCGTAGGCGGAGACACCGGTGTTCTCCAGGGCGGCGGCTACCTCGAGGAAGGCCTCTGGGTCGTCGCCGTAGCCAAAGTCGTACTCCGCCTCCTCGACCGGCTCGCCGCCGAGATCGGTGATGGTCTGGGTGAGCAGGTCGACGTGCTCGGCCTCGTGCTCGGCGATCAGGGTGAGGTTGTCGTAGACGCCCTCGTCGAAATCGTCTTCCTTGAAGGTCTCGAGACCCTCGCGGTAGAAGGTCGCCTCCAGGTGCTCCAGGGTCAGCGCGTAGTTGAGGACCTCGAGGTCGTCGGCGAAGTCCGAGGCCATGGCCGCGGACGGCGTGGCGTCCTGGGCAAGGGTCCCGACCGCGCCGAAGCGGCTGGCCAACGCCAGACCGAGGGCGCCGCCTCCCGGCCAGCTTGGCCGAGCCGACCAGGAACCCACGGCGCGACGCCAGCCGTCCCCGCTCTGCCGCAATCGCGTCCAACAACGTCTCGTGCATCGGTCGATCTCTCACGTCATTCCTCCGAATTCCCTCGAACCGGCCGGCGCGTCCACAAAGTGGCGCACCGGAGACTCCCGTCCGGGGGGGTGCCCGCCACGCAGAATCGTGGTCAAGGTGTCACCTGGTTCAACGCATGTGGCAGCCAATGGATCACTTCGGCCTTGCTGGGACGAACGTGAGGCTACAGTCCTGTCCGAAGCTTCAGCGAAGCTCGCGCCGAAGGCGGAGATCTGCTCCTGCAGCGCCGGGTCACCCATCACCGGCTTAAGAAACACAGACCCGACTGCCCGGCGAGATGGAGGCCGAGGGCAGGACGCGTGCGTGGAGTGGCGATGGCGGCGCGACGAGACGGGAAAGGATGGAGCCATGAGGGTCCTCGTGACGGGTGCTGGTGGCACCCTGGGGACGGCGCTTGCGCCGATGCTGGCGGCAGCGGGGCACGAACCGGTGCTGCAGGACGTGCGGGAGCTTCAGACGCCGTACGAGTTCATCCAGGGGGACGTGCGGAGCTCGGAGGATGTCTTGGCGGCGGCGAGGGTGTGGAGGTGATTGTCCACACCGCGGCGATCCACGGCATCCACCTGAGGGACCAGTCGCCNAGGGTACGCCTGAACCGTCTTCGCCAACAGCCCCGCCGGCAGCCGCCACGCCATGACGAACGCGAACTGGTGGATCAGGTCCCCGGCTCGCTCACCGGTGACATGGGCCCCGACGATCTCGCCCCCCAGCCGCCCCCGCGTCCACCCCGGCGCCAACAGCACCTTGATCAGGCCCTCACCGGCGCCATCGGTGACCGCCCGGTCGATGACCCCATAGGGCAGGCGCAAGACCTCCAGGCGGGCGCCGTAGCGCGCCCGCGCTGCCGCCTCGGTCAGCCCAACCCCAGCCACCTCGGGGTCGGTGAACGTGACCCAGGGGATCGCCCGCGAACTCCAGCGGGCCGTTCCACCCAGCACGTTGGTCGCGACCGTGCGCGCTTGGTCTTCGGCGGCGTGCGTCGCGAAGGGCGGGCCGATCACGTCCCCGCACGCCCAGACATGGGCCGCGGTTGTCCGCAACCGGCCGTCGACCACGACGCCCCGCGCCCCGACCTGCACGCCAACGTCTTCGAGCCCGAGCCCCTCCACGTTCGGGGCGCGGCCAGTGGCGACCAGGACGGCCTCAGCACGGAGCACCTCCTGATCGCCGCTTCGAGTCCGGAGTGCCAATCGCCTGACGTCGCCCGCCAACGCCACGCGTTCAACGGTTCGGGCGCGAAGAAAGCGGATCCCTTCCCGCTCAAGGGCCGACTGGGTGAGGGTGGCCATCTCCGCGTCGGCCTGGGGAAGGATCTGGTCGGCGTGGTCGACGATCGTCACCGCGCTGCCGAAGCGCGCGAACGCCTGCCCGAGCTCCAGGCCCGTGGAGCCGGCGCCGATCACCGCCAGGCGTGCCGGCACCTCGCGCAGCGCCAGCGCCTCGACGTTGGTCAGGTACCCGGCCTCCGGTAGTCCCGGAATCGGCGGGACCGACGGCCGCGAACCTGTGGCGACAACGAAACGCTCGCCGCGCACCACCCCCTCCCCGACCACGACCACGTGGCTCCCAACGAACCGCGCCGCGCCGGGAACGACCTGTACTCCGGCCCGCTCCAGCGCCGCCGGCGAGTCTGCCTCCTCGATCCGGGCGATGATCCGCTCCTTGCGGGCCATCGCTGGTCCCAGGTTGAGCGTCGGCTCCCCGACCGAGATGCCGTACTCCCCCGCGCGGCGGATGTCGTGCATCGCGCGGGCGGTCGCAAGGAGGCTCTTGCTCGAGACGCAGCCGGTGTAGAGGCAGTCGCCGCCGGTCCGCTCGGCCTCGATCAGGACCACCCGCCACCGGGCCCGCGCCACGAGTTTGGCGACCGTCATCCCGGCGGTTCCCCCGCCGATCACGACGAGGTCGAAGCGGCCACCGGGAGGGCGGATTGTCGTCATCGTGACTTCCTCGGCGTGAGCCACCGCGGGCGCGGTAGCCACGGTGCGATCAGCGGCAGCAGAACGGCGAGGACCAGCACGGCGAAGATGACCCCGGCGAACGTTGGGTTGGTCGGAATGGCGGCACCGACGGCAACGATGGCGATCACCGGCGGGATCATCCCGACGAACGTCGCCAGGGCGAACGGGACGACCCCGATGGGCGTGAGTCCGGCACCATAGCTCACCCAGTCGAAGTTGAAGACCGGGAGCAGCCGCATGAGCAGGATGGCCTTGACCCCCCGACGAGCGGTCAACTCGTCAATCCGTGCCATCGCCGGCCGTGACAGTCGCCGCGCGAGCCACGGACGCCCGAGCCGGCGCGCCAGCCCAAACGCGATCAGCGCCCCCAGCTCCGCCCCAACCAGCGTGTAGACCACGCCCCAGAACCACCCGAACGCGAGTCCGGCCGCAACGTCGAGCGGGACGGACGGGACCGGTGACACGACGACGGCCACGACCATCAGTGCGATGTATACGAGCGGCGCCCAGACACCGAGGCTACGCAGCCAGTCCCCGATCGCCTCCGGCCGCAGCGGGAACACCCAGCCGAACGCCGTGTCCAGGATCAGCCCAATGAGGATGCTTGTGAGAGCGAGAAGAAGCACCCAACCCGCTTCGCGGCGGCCCATGGGTGGGTCAGGCATCCGCTGCCCGAGGTTGAGATGGCCGTCCAGCCGCCCTCCGTGCTCCGACCCACGCCTGTTCTCGGATCACCACCACGTCACCCATCTTCAACCCGCCCAAGCGTCCTCCGGTGGACATTCTGCCAGAGCTCTCGTGTCGAGACCGCGCACGGACGGCGGCCCTGCTACCACCAGCGGCGACGGCAACGATCGTTCCCCGTAAGCCCGCTTACAGCCCGGCGCGCTCCTCCCGGCTAGGGTAGGGAGGCGGG
>JAUJOZ010000014.1 GCA_030447415.1 Thermomicrobiales bacterium
AGCCGTTTTTTATTTCTGGCTGTTTCGGTCGCGGGGGTTTTTTTTTGTGTTTCCGGTTTTGTCGTGGTTTTCCCCGTGGGTCTGTTCCCCGGGGCCGGGGGGGATGTTTACGCGGGTTGGGTTTGTGACGTGGGCCCCGGGGGGGGGGGTGGGGGCGCGCCCGCTCCGCGGGGTGCCCGGCCGTTGAACGGCAGCGCAAAGGGAACCGAGGATGGCGACGGCCACACGCGTTACGTCGAGGGACGCCGTCCGGCCGCAAGAGTTGCGGGCGAACCGGTTCTCGCTCGAACGCGTCCTCTCGCCGGCGCTGCTGTCGCCGTCGGTCGTCGCGATTTTCGTCTTTGTCTACGGCTTCATCGGGTACACCGTCTGGGTCTCCCTGTCGAACTGGCGAACCAACCGCCGCGACCTGTCGCTGCGGGATCCGATCCTCGCCACCTACGAGGACCTCTTCACGATGTCGCGCTTCCAGATCGACCTCCGCAACACCTTCATCTTCACGCTCCTGTTCCTGATCTTCTCGGTCGGCGGCGGCCTGATCCTGGCGATCTTGCTCGACCGGAAGGTGTTCGCCAGTGGCTTCTTTCGAAGCGTCTTCCTCTTCCCCTATGCGCTCTCGTTCATCACGACAGGGGTTGCCTGGCGCTGGATCTTCAACCCCGAGACGGGAGTGAACCTGCTCTTCGAGCAGACCGGTTTCAACGCCGCCCTCGAACGGCTAGGCGTGGGGCCGCTCAAGCCGGGCTGGATCACCGACCCGACCGTGGCCTGGCAAGTCAACGGTGCCCTTGAGAAGGTCCTTCCGTTCACCTCGGCTATCAACGCCAAGCTCGGCATCCCGCTCGCGCTCATCCCGGTCATGATTGCCGCGGCCTGGCAACTGTCCGGATTCGCGATGGCGATGTACCTGGCCGGCCTGGGGACGATCTCGCACGAGATTCGGGAGGCGGCGGAGCTGGACGGGGCGAGTCCGTGGCAACTCTACCGCCACGTCATTATCCCCCTGCTGAAGCCGATCACGATCAGCGTGCTGATCATCCTCGGCCACGTCTCGCTCAAGATCTTCGACCTGATCTTCGCGATGACGGGCAAGGGGCCTGGGTTCGCGACCGACGTGCCGGGCATCTTCGTCTTCGACAAGATGTTTGGCGCCCAGCAGTACAACGTCGGTGCTGCCGCCTCGATCGTCATGCTTGTCCTGGTGTCATTGGTGATCGTGCCGTACCTGGTGCGCCAGTTGAAGGACCTCTAGCGATGGCGGCGACCTCACCCCGGCTGGCCGGTCCGACCTACGCGGCGCCCAGGAAGCGGCGGCGGATCGGACACTACGTCGTCGTCGCGCTGCTCCTCGTCGCCATGGCGTTCTATCTGATGCCCGTCTACGTCATGGTCGCGAACGGACTGAAGAGCAAGTCCTACATGACCCTCGACGACATGTGGCTGCTGCCGCGGGACCTGTCCGGTGGCGGGTTCGGGGCCGCCTGGCGGGCGCTGCGCCCGAACCTCTGGAACAGCTTCATGATGGTCATCCCCGCAACTGTGCTGTCGTCGCTGCTGGGCGCGATCAACGGCTACCTCTTTTCCAAGTGGAAGTTCCGGGGCTCGGACATTATCTTCACGCTCGTACTGTTCGGAATGTTCATCCCGTACCAGAGCATCCTCATCCCGCTGATCCAGACGCTGCAGCAATTGGGACTCTACGGGCATTGGTACGGGTTGATCCTGGTCCATGTTATCTACGGCATCCCGATCACGTCGTTGATCTTCCGCAACTACTTCACCAATGTCCCGGCGGAGTTGGTGGAGGCGGCGCGGATCGACGGTGCCGGCCTGGTGGAGATCTTCCGTCGCATCATGCTGCCGCTGGCGCTACCGGCGTTCGTCGTCGTCGGCATCTTTCAGTTCACCAACATCTGGAACGATTTCCTCTTCGGCGTCACCGTCGTCTTTGACCCGCGCGACCAGCCGATCACGGTTGCCCTCAATAACCTGTCGGGCACAAACTCCGTCGACTGGACCGTGGTGATGGCCGGCGCGGTGGTAGCCGCGCTGCCGACGTTGATTGTCTACGTCCTCCTCGGTCGCTTCTTCATCCGCGGCCTGCTCGCGGGGTCGATGAAGGGGTAGGCTTGGCCAATCACGGACCTGACATCGCCCCGGGCGCGGGGCAACAGACCCCGGGACCTCGGGAAGCAGTGCGATGAACGCGTCCTCTCGCCACGCCGATATCGTCATCATCGGCACCGGCGCCGGCGGGGGCACCCTTGCGCACGCCTTGCGGGACAGCGGCGCTCGGGTCCTCATCCTCGAGCGTGGTGACTTCCTGCCGCAGGAGCCGGAGAACTGGAGCCCGGAGGCCGTCTTCCTGCGGAATCGCTACAAAACCGCGGAGCGGTGGCACGACGCCGCCGGGGGCACCTTCGCGCCGGGGGTTCACTACTTCGTCGGCGGCAACACCAAGGTCTATGGCGCCGCGCTGCCGCGCCTGCGACGAGAGGACTTCGGTGAGTTGGCGCACGAGGGTGGGGTCTCCCCAGCCTGGCCCGTCACCTACGATGACCTGGAGCCGTACTATGCCCGGGCCGAGGCGGTCTACCTCGTTCACGGTGCGCCCGGCGACCCGACCGACCCGCCCCGCTCCGGTCCCTACCCCTTCCCGCCGATGCCTCAGGACCCGTACATGGCGGAGCTGACAGAGCGCCTCCGCGATCAGGGCCTTCATCCCGCCGCCCTGCCGATCGGCGTCGATCGTCGCCCCGGGGGGCGCTGCATCCGCTGCAAGACCTGCGACGCGTTCGTCTGCCGCGTGCTCGCCAAGGGCGACGCCGACGTCTGCGGCGTTCGTCCCGCGCTCGAGCGCCCGAACGTCGAGCTCGTGACCCGGGCTTTCGCGCGGCGCCTCCGCACGGAACCGGGTGGTCGCCGCGTCGTCGCGGTGGAGGTCGAACGCGACGACGAGCGGTTCGACGTCCACGCCGACACCGTGGTTGTCGCCTGCGGCGCCGTCAACTCGGCCGCGCTGCTGCTGCGCTCGGCGGGCGGGGCGCACCCGCACGGGCTGGCCAACTCGTCCGGTCTTGTGGGCCGCCATTACATGGTCCACAACAACTCGGTCCTGGTCGCCGTGCACCCCACCCGCCGCAACGACACCGTGTTCCAGAAGACGATCACCGTCAATGACTTCTATTTCGGCGAGATCGGCTTCCCCTACCCGATGGGCAACCTGCAGCCGATCGGCAAACTCCAGGCGGCAATGCTCGCCGCGGACCAGCCCCGGGTGCCTGAGCCGGTCCTCCGCGCGGTCGCCGACCGCAGCGTTGACTGGTGGGTGATGTCCGAGGACCTGCCCGATCCCGAGAACCGGGTCACACTCGCCCCGGACGGCGGCATCCGGGTCCACTGGACGCCCAACAACCTCATCGCCCACGAACGGCTCATGCGCGCCGCGAAGCGGATGCTGCGCCGCGCCGACTACCCCGTCCTCCTGTCGCGGCGGATGGGCATCGCGACGAACTCGCACCAGTGCGGTACGTTGCGCTTCGGCCACGACCCGGCGACCTCCGTCCTCGACCCCTTCTGCCGCGCCCACGACCTGGCCAACCTCTACGTGGTCGACGGCTCCTTCTTCCCTTCGTCGAGCGCGGTTAACCCGGCCCTGACGATCGCCGCCCAGGCCCTTCGCGTCGCCGACCATCTCCGCGGTCCGAGCGCCGCGCCGGCACCCGCCGCCGTCACGACCGTCGTTCCTGCCTGAGCCCACGCCACAGTTCCTCCGTCCAGCGACGGGGGAAAGGATGGGAGGTGAGAGCGCCGGCACGGGGAGCATGATCGTATCGCCGGAGGACTTGACGTCCCTGCTATACTATCGAAAGTAAAGTATTGGGCGGCGGGCCGCCCGCGTCCGATGAGGGACACCTATGACCACCAAGACGACGACCGAAGCGATCACGCCGCGACTCGCGGGCTACCGGGAGCGGCGGGATCAGTACTTCGCCCATGATGCCCACTCACCGCTCGACGAGGAGCAGCGAGCCCGCTTCGCCGGCCTGGTCTACTTCCCGGAGCGTCCGGATTTGGTCCTCGAGCTGCCGCTTGACGAGACCGGTCCGGGAATCGGCGAGCGAGTTGAGCTCGCCACGGCCGACGGTCGGGCGAAACCGTTCATCCGCGCCGGCCGCATCAGCTTCGCGGTCGAGGGCGTGCCTACCACGCTCTCCGTTTTTAAGGACCCCGAGCGAGGGCGCTTCTTCGTCCCCTTCCGGGACGCGACGGCGGGGGCGGAGACGTACGCGGTCGGGCGCTATCTTGACCCGCGGACGCGCCCGGACGGCACGCTGGTGATCGATTTCAACTACGCCTACAACCCCTACTGCGCCTACTCCGAGGGATGGAGTTGCCCCATCCCGCCCCGCGAGAATGTCATCCCGGTCCGGATCGAGGCGGGCGAGCGCGCTTACCCCGGTCGCGACGAGGAGACCGAGCGCAGGCAACAGTAGACAGGACGCGGCACGAAGCGGGGCGGCCCATCGGCCGCCCCGTTCTTGTCTCTTCTCCGCGAGCAACGTCAGCCGCACTCACCGACCGTGGCTGCCTACCCCCGACTCCGGTGTGTCGCGACCCAAGCGTGGAGGTCGGTCGCGAGGTGGCTGACGTCGGCATCACCCGCCGGCAGCGCCCGGCTGAGCAGCGCGCCGGTGGCTTCCCGCGACCAGCGGTAACGGGCGCGGCGTACCTCGACGTAGCGGCAGCGGGCGGCATCGAAGCGGAGCTCCGCCAGCACCCACCAAACGCATTCCGCCTCGAGTAGGAGAAGTTGGCAGCCGTGCTGCCAGGAAAACGGCGCGCTTGTGCCTGGCGCGCGGGGCACCGGCGTTGCGGCCACCGGCACGGCCGGCAAGACGTGGTGGGGCGGAACCCGCTCGGGAGGCGGTTCGGGGCTTGAGCCGGACGGCGAACCCGGGTCCGATCCTCGACCGGAGCCGGATCCGAAACCGGCTCCCGAGCTTGAGCCGCAACCGGGTCCTTTCGTCGGTGGGATGCGCTGCGCCATCATCGGGCCTCGAGACGGGCGGCCCGCGCGGGGATGCGCGGCGTCCGGGTTGCGTCACCGATCAGCCGGTCCGGCGCGATCCGACGAGAGGCGTCACCAACGCGGGGTGGCGGTCGAGAAACCGCCAACCACGGGGCGACCACCATGGCCGGTTCGCGCGTGTCAATAGGGGCAGCGTAGCACCGCCGGTCGTCACTGTGCAAGGGCGCGGGCCTTCACGCCTCCCGTGGGAACGGTGGCATCCCCACTCCGTGCCGGCTCAGCTGGCGCCCGCATCGCCCTCCTCGACGGTCACCTCTGACGCCTGGGCGGGGCGACCGTCAACGGTGACGACGATCGCGTAGGTTCCCGCGGGCCACGGTTCCGCGACCTGTCGGGTCAGGTCGAACGCGACCCAGACGTCGCGCGCCGCCGTTGCCGCGCTCACGGATCCCCCAAGGCCCTCGATTGGGGTGCCGTTGTAGGTCCACGAGGCCGCCAGGATCGTCCCCGTCTCCACCCGGGCCAGCGGTACGGTGGCGACGATGGCCTGGGTATCCGCCGGGAACGAGCTGACGCGCTCCAACGGGGCCTTCGTCGCGGGGTCGACCCGCGTGGTCCAGACCACGGGCCCCAGCTCGGCGTGCTCCGAGCGGAAGGTGACCGGCGTTCCCGCCACCATCGTCCGGACGACCCTCGGCGCGTCAATCGCGGCCGGGGTGCTCGGTCCGGCAGCCTGTGGGCTCCCCTGGCCCGCCACGGGTGAGGCCGCAGCGCGTCCAGTAACGGGGGGGCGCGTGGCCGAATCGACGCCGGTAATCCCCGCGTCGTCTTCTGTCATGGTGCAGGCCGCGGCCAGCAGCAGGGACACCGCGCCCAGGATCAGGAGACCCGTCCGGCCCACCACCCAGCCGCTTCGCTGGCGCCCTCGCTGCCCCGCGTCCCAGGCAACGCCCGGGGCGAGCTTGGTTTGTCCCCGCATCCAGTGCAACACCTAGCGGCAGCGGCCGCCCCGCCGTGGCTCCCCCGGTTCGCGCCGCCTCTTACCCCGGCCGGCGACGACCGCGGCCGATTGTACTCGCTCGACAGGTGTGGTCACCCCGGTCGGGGCATGCGGCGTCGTGCGATCGCCCCGTCGCAAGCGCGCGGCCGGCGACCACGCGCCGGACATGCCGTCCCGCAGGCCAGCGCGCCGCCTCGCGGCCTCCTGGCGTGGCGCGCCTCGGTCCGAACCGGGACTTGAGGCGTTCCGATTCTTCTCTGGCGTCCGGGTACACTGGCGCGGATGGTCGACGCGGGACCTGCCGCGCGACCGCCGAGGCTGCCCAACGACACGCCCCCGGTCCCGGCATGAAACGCTCACAGGCACCCTCGGGGGAGGGGATGGGACGCCGCGCGAGGAGCGAACTCGGCCCTATGCTCCCGGAGATCACGTCGACGCACCGAGGGGACGGGCGAGGAAGGAGCAAGCGTTGTCCGAACTGCACGAGTTGACCCTCGCGGCCCTCGCCGCCGCCCTTGCCGCTCGCGAGGTGTCGTCGTCCGAGGCGACCGACCACGCGCTGGGGCGCATTGCGGCGTTCGACGGGCGCGAGACGCTGAACGCCTACCTTAGGGTGACGGGCGACGAGGCTCGTGCCGAGGCACGGGCGGCGGACGACCGGCGCACCGCGGGTGGTGAGCGTGGATCCCTTGACGGAGTGCCGATCGGTCTCAAAGACCTGTTCGACACCGCGGGCGTCCCGACCACGGGTGGGTCGCCCGTCTTTGCCGGGCGGGTGCCGGCAACGGACGCCACCGTCGTGACGCGCCTGCGGGAGGCCGGCGCGGTCAGTCTCGGCAAGACGAACATGCTCGAGTTCGCCTACGGCTACCCCCACCCTGAGGTCGGGGAGACGGCCAATCCATGGGATCTCAGTCGGACGGCGGGCGGCTCCTCCGGGGGCTCGGCCGCTGCGGTCGCCGCCGGGATGGGATGGGGAGCCCTCGGCTCTGACACCGGCGGCTCCATCCGCTCTCCCGCCGCCTACTGTGGCGTCACCGGCCTCAAGCCCTCCTATGGCCTCGCGAGCTGCGCCGGCGTGTTGCCCCTCTCCTGGAGCCTCGACCACGTCGGTCCGATCGCCCGCACCGCCGAGGACTGCGCGTTACTGCTCGCCGCCATCGCGGGATACGACCCGGCCGATCCCCACTCGGTCCCAGCCGCGACGGCGAGTGGGGTGATCGCGGACATCGCCGAGTTGCTCGCGGCGGTGCGGGCCGGTTGGGCGACCCAAGCATTGCCGCTTCGGGGCATGCGGATCGGCACGGTGCGGCGCCTGTTCGACCTCGCCGTCACGCCCGGACTGCGGGAGGCCGTTGAGGAAGCCCTGCCGGTCCTCTCGGACCTCGGGGCGGAGCTGGTCGAGGTGGACCTCGACCCTGATACCTTCGCCCTGGTCGTACCGACCATCGAGCGCATCTACCCGGTCGAGGCGGCGGCCTACCATCGACCCTTGCTCGCCGAGCGCGCTCATCAGTACGGACCGGTGCTGCGAGCGGGACTGGAGGCGGCAGTGAAGCTGCCGGCCGTCGACTACGTCGACGCCCAGCGCGACCGCCTCCGCGTTGTCACCGCCTTCGAGGCGCTCTACGAGCGGGTCGATCTTCTGGCGTGGCCCGCGCAGCCGCTGGTGGCGCCACCGCTCGGGACCACGGACGCGACCGTGGGCACGGCGGGGGGCGACGCTCCGACCATCGAGGTGGAGATCGCGGCCACCGGACCGGCCAACCTCACGGGCGAGCCGTCGATCGCTGTCCCCTGCGGCTCCGTCGCCGGCCTTCCCGTTGGGCTCCTCCTCCAAGGACCGCGCTTCGCCGATGCCCGCGTCCTGCGGACTGCCGTCGCGTACCAAGCGGCGACCGGGGCACCGCCGCTGCCCCCGCTGGGGCAGGGGACCGATCCCGGACGGGTTCCGGAGGAACCATGAACCGCGACCATCCTGATTCGACCCGGCCGGAGGCGGACATCGGATCGTCGCCCGGCCAGGCGCGCCGCTTGATCCCGAATCCGACCCTCAACCGCGCCGCCCGGCTCGGCCAGCCGACCGAGGACCGCAAGCTGCTGTCATGGACCGCCGAGGACCGCGCCCAGGCGGCGGCCTTCACCCACAGCGACCCCTGGCGTGTGCTCCGCATCATGGGAGAGTTCGTCGCCGGTTTCGACGCACTGGCCGAGCTGGGACCGGCCGTCTCCATCTTCGGCTCGGCACGCACCGCCGACACGGACCCGATGTACGCGGCGGCGCGCGCAGTCGGCGCGGAGCTGGCGCGCGCAGGGTTTGCCACCATCACCGGCGGCGGCCCCGGGATCATGGAGGGCGCAAACCGGGGCGCGGCCGAGGCGGGGGGCGTCTCCGTCGGCGCCAACATCGAGCTGCCGTTCGAGCAGGGCTCGAACCCCTACGTTAACCTGCCCTTGAACTTCCGCTACTTCTTTGTCCGCAAGATGATGTTCGTCAAATATGCCGAGGGTTTCGTCATCTTCCCGGGCGGCTTCGGCACGCTCGACGAGCTGTTCGAGGCGCTCACGCTGATCCAAACCGGCAAACTTGGTGTCTTCCCGGTCGTCCTCTTCGGACGCGTCTTCTGGCGGGGGCTCATCGACTGGATCGACGGCACTCTCTTGCCAGAGGCGAAGATCGGCACCGCCGACCGCGACCTGCTGACCATCACGGACGACCCGGCCGAGGCGGTCCAGGTCATGGTTGACTCCTACCGCGCCAAGCAACCTGGCGAAGACGGGGCACTGCCGGCGCCGTAGGCCAGCCGAGCCACCACCCGCCGGGTCGTCGCAGCCCAAGACGCCGTGCACGGTCGTCGCGGCGGTTGCGACCCAGCGCCGTCGCGGCGCAGAATGTCGACAGAACCAGCACGAGGCTGTGAGCAGCCCCCGCCGGTTCGTGGCGACGAGCGACCATGGGCGAGGGAGGCCGAAGACGCGTGGATGATTGGAGATCACCCCGCGCCCCCGGTGACACGCTCGCCGTCCGGTTCTTGGAGGAAGGGGGACAGCGGCCATTGGAGGTCGCCGGTTGGCTCGTCGACTTCATCGACCGCGCCCGTCGTTCGCTCGACCTCGCCTTCTACGACGTCCGCCTCACCGAGCCGCCGGCCCTCCTGCTGCGTCGCAGCCTGGCCGACCGCGCCGCCGCCGGCGTCCGCGTCCGCCTCGCCTACGATGCCGGCGACAAGCCGCAGGCGCCGACCGTCCGGGAGGACCAGGGGATCGAGCCGGCCCCCCGCGATACCCACGAGCGGGTCGCCGAGCTCGGCCTCTCGCCAAACGTCGTGCGCGCGGTGCGTGGCCCCCGCGAGCTGATGCATCACAAGTACGTCGTCCGTGATGGCGAAGCGGTTTGGACCGGGTCGATGAACATGACGGACGACTCGATGGGTCGGATGGAAAACACCATCGTGACGCTGGACTCCCCGGAGCTCGCCGCCTACTACGAACGCGACTTCCGCCAACTGTGGGAAACCGGCAGGATCGAGACCTCGGGCGCCTTCCGCACCGACCCCGTGCCGCTTCGGTACGCCGGTGAGCCGGCGCCGACCGATGCGGATTTCTCACCTGGGCGCGGGGAGCACATCAACGCCTGGGTCGCGGAACGGGTCGCCGCGGCCCGGCGACGCATCGTGCTCTGTTCAATGCTCTTCACCTCCACCCGCCTGCTTCGTGCCCTGCTGGGCCAACTCGACCGGGGAGCGGTCGACCTCTGGGGCGTTTACGACCGGACGCAGATGGCCGGGGTGCTCCACCAATGGCAGCAGCTCCCGGACCTGTCATGGAAGATCGAAGCCGTTGAGCGAATCGTGCGGGAGGCGCGGCTCGTCGGCAAGGTGACCACCCCGTATCGACCCGACGCCATTCACGACTTCATGCACGCCAAGTCGATCGTCGTCGACGACGCCGTGATCACCGGCTCCCACAACTTCTCGCACGCCGCGCAAACCAACGCCGAGAACATCCTCGTCATCCAAAGCCCCGCGTTCGCCGAGAGCGTTATCGCCTACGCCCGCCACCTTGCCGAGCGATACCGGGACGACGTAGTGGAGGATCCTGACGCTCGGTGGCGAGCGTAGCGTCGCGATTCGGGGTTGCCCGGTGCTAGTTCGGTCGCGGATGCCGTAGCGGGGCCGCACCGCCGCCGGGGGGTTGCGATCCGACCGATGACGCCGGCGTTCCTCTGTGGCCGCTGGGTCCGCCGACGCGGCAACCTCCAGGCACACACGCCGCAGGATCGAAGCGCTGCGGTCATGTGCAATACGTGAGCATCGGTAGAACTCCCCCTGGCCTACTTGAAGCATCGGCGTTGGGGCGGCGGACGCAGTCTTCAACGCGTCGATGACGGCTCTGAATGGGGCGGTCGTAGGGTGTCGCTGCCGCCCGCCGGGCGGGGAAACACCGTTGGGACGATCCAACGGCCTCACGGCGAGATATGCCATCGCTCCGTTGAATGGGATCGACACCTGCCCCGCTCTCGTTCAGCAGCGCATGCTCTGGGCACGCGTCGTAATCCGGACGGGGATAGAGGCCGGTGGGCGCTGCCGCGCTGGGCCTGTCGTCCCCAGCGCCACCCTTCCGCCACTAGGTTGGCACTCCCAAGAGCGCATCCAGGGCCGGACAACGTCAGCAATCGTTGACAGCGCCTCGGCGCGGCGACCGAGGGGCGACCAGTGGTTGTGGTGGGCCGCCGGATGGGGAGCGCGGGGCGCGTCGCGGCCTTCTCATGGTCTGCGTTTCCACGCGTCATCAGCCCGTCAGGCGGTCCTGGAAGCATCGGCCACTTGACGCCACCCCCTGGTTCGAACATACTGTACGTACATCGTCAAGTCAGCCGTGTCGCGCCGATGGCCGCGAGAAAACCCCGGCGAGGACCGTCCGCGCTCTAGCGGCCGGTCGGTCGCTACGGTATGATGGCGCCGGCCCGGAATCGATCTATTGATGCCCCGCATGGTCCACCCCGCCGGCCCCCCGGGCCAGTGCCCGGACATCGGGAAGGTGTTGTAGCATGCCACAACGCGCGGGACGCCGGCCGGAGTGGGTGAGGGGCTGGGGCGGATGAGCCGGTACGAGTTGTATGCCCCACGCTACCCGTTGCTCCCGCTCAAAAACGTCGTCATCTTTCCCGCAACGTCGTCACGCTCCTCGTCGGCCGGCCCCGCTCGATCCAAGCCGTCGAAGAAGCCCTCGCCCGCGACCGCCGCATCGTCGTCACCGCGCACCGCGACAGTGACGTCGACGAGCCCCGGCCCGACCTTCATTCGGTCGGCGCCCTCGCCTCCATCGTATCCGTCGAACGCCAGCAGGGCGGTGGCATTCAGGTCGTGCTCGAGGGTGCTTCCCGCGTCCGCCTCGGCCAGTTCGACGCATCCCGCCAGTTCTACACCGTCGCCGTCGACGAGCTGCGCGAGCCGGACGTCCCCCCGGCCGAGGCTCGGGTCTTCCTCCAGCACGTCCAAGAGCTTGCGGCCGGCACGGGAGGCGCGCAATGCCCTGCCCGCCGAGGTCCGGGACATGGTCCAGCGGGCCACCGAGCCGGGTCACCTCGCCGACCTCCTCGCCACCCAGCTCCTCTCAGACGTGTCCCGCCGCCAGGCTCTCCTCGAAACGACTGATCCGCTCCAACGCCTCGAGCAACTGGCCGTTCACATGGTCGGCGAGCTCGATGTCGCGGCGCTGGAGCGCAAAATCAAGGAGCGGATTCGAGATCAGATCGACAAGAACCAGCGCGAGTACTTCCTCCGGGAGCAACTCAAGGCAATCCACGACGAGCTCGGCGGGGAGAACGGCAACGAGATCGAGGCCCTGCGCGGTCGCATTGCCGACCGTGGGCTCCCCACCGCGGTCGAGGAAAAGCTCACCAAGGAGCTGGTCCGGCTGGAGCGGATGCCGGGCGTCTCCGCCGAGGCGACCGTTGTCCGCACCTACATTGACACCGTGCTCGCCCTCCCCTGGCACGAGAAGAGCGAAGATCGCATCGACCTCACCGAGGCCGAGCGGATCCTCGATGCGGACCATTACGGTCTCGAGCACGTCAAGGAGCGGATCCTCGACTTCCTCGCGGTCCGCAAGCTGACCGCAGAGGCGGCTACGCCCCACAGCGCCCAGATCCTCTGCCTCATCGGCCCCCCGGGCGTCGGCAAGACCAGTCTCGGCCGCTCCGTGGCCACGTCGATGGGCCGCACCTTCGTCCGCGTCAGTCTCGGCGGCGTCCGCGATGAAGCCGAGATTCGGGGTCATCGCCGGACCTACATCGGCGCGATGCCGGGGCGGATCATCGGCGCGATGAAGCAGGCCGGGACGCTGAACCTGGTCATCCTGCTTGACGAGATCGACAAGCTGGCGTCTGACTACCGGGGTGACCCGGCGGCGGCCATGCTGGAGGTTCTCGACCCGGAGCAGAACCACGCCTTCGCCGACCATTTCCTCGACGTCTCCTACGATCTGTCCCAGGTTCTCTTCATCACGACCGCCAACTACGGGCAGCAGATTCCGCGGCCCCTGCGCGACCGGATGGAAGTGATCGAGGTTTCGGGCTACACCGAGGAGGAAAAGGTCGAGATCGGCCGGCGCTACCTGCTGCGCCGCCAGCTCGCCAACCACGGCCTCAAGCCCGGCGCGCTCGAGATCCCTGCCAAGCTCTGGACCAAGATTGTCCGTGACTACACGCGGGAGGCCGGGGTCCGGCAGCTCGACCGCGAGGTCGCCGCCATCTGCCGCAAGGTCGCCCGCGACATCGTCCGCGGTAAGGCCGGCACCGGCCGCCTCCGCCTCACGGCCGGACGCCTAGTCGAGTATCTCGGACCCAGCCGCTACGGCTTCGACCTCGACCTCGGCGAAAGTCAGATCGGCCTCGCCATGGGCCTCGGGGTGACCGAGGTCGGCGGCGAGCTTCTGCCGGTCGAGGTTGCGACCATGCCCGGGCACGGCGCCCTGACCATCACCGGTAAGGCGGGCGACGTGATGCAGGAGTCGGCCCGCGCCGCCCTCTCCTACGCCCGCGCTCGCGCCGACCAACTCAAGATCGATCGCGACTTCCAAGAGAAGCTGGACCTCCACATCCACCTGCCGGAAGGGGCCACGCCGAAGGATGGTCCGTCCGCGGGGATTACGATGGCGACCGCCCTGATCTCCGCCCTCACCCGCCGCCCGGTCCGAATCGACACGGCGATGACCGGGGAAATCACCCTCCGCGGCCGGGTTCTGGCCATCGGCGGCCTGAAGGAGAAAGCCCTTGCGGCTCACCGTCAGGGTATCAAGCGCCTGATCGCCCCTCGCGACAACGAGCGGGACCTGACCAAGATCCCGGCCAATGTCGCCAAGGACATGGAGTTCATCTTCGCCACCAACATGGACCAAGTGATCGCCGCGGCGATCATGCTCGACGATGCCCAGGTCGAGCGGCTCCCGGGCGCCATGGATGGCATCGCCGAGCCGGGGCCTGTTGAACCGAGCGCACCCCTCCTCCCCGAGTACCCGCCCGCCGCCCCCACCTTCGGTGACAACGTCGCCGCCGACGCCAGCTCGACACCGGAGTAATCGGCAGGCGCGCAGTGGAGGTTGCGGCCGTCCCGCAAGGGACGGCCGCGGCGTTTTGCCCGCGTTGTGAGATTGATCGACGCCCGACGTGTCAGGGCGGGGACCGCGCGGTTCCCGCCGCTGACCTGCCGGGCAACGGTCCCTGGCCTGATCCGAAGCTCGCCGGGCGATCACAACGACCGGTTGTGCGTCCGCTTCGCGGCGCGAGATCGGAGCCCGAGGCGGCGGCCGCGTAGCCGGGTCGTCCCCGGCCACTCAGTGCCAAGCGCGAGTTGGGCGACTGCCCGCCTACTCGGTGGCGATGAAGTCCTTGACCTCTATGGCCAGGCGCGGGCGCCCGCTCCAGTGGTCGATCCCCACCGTCGCCACGATATCGATGGCCGGCAGCCTCAAGAGTTCCCGTGAACGGGATGCCGCGCCCCAGATGACCGCCTGCGCCGCGCCCGCCGGGGTGCGTAGGTGGAGCTTGAGGTGGATCCCGTCCTGCCCGATCGTGTTGTACGACCGGACGCCCAACCCGCGCACCCGCAGCAGCGGCGTCGGGTTCCCCGCGCCGAACGGCTGGAGAGCCTCCAGCACCTCCGCCGTCCGCAGCGTCAACCGCTCGGCCGGGAGATCGGCGTCAACCCGAGCACGGGTGGACCCGGCGGTGGTAGCGCGGCCGCGGCAACCGCGGCCTCCAGCGCGGCCTCCAACCGCGCCAGGTCCGCGCTCGGCACCGTCAGCCCGGCCGCCTGGCCATGGCCGCCGTGGGCTCGCAGCAGGTCGGCGCACCCGGCGAGCGCGCGGTTGATGTCGAAGCCAGGCACCGAGCGGGCGGAGCCGCGGCTCAACTCGCCGTCGTCATTGAGGACAATCACCGGCCGGCCGAACCGCTCGGCCAGGCGGCCGGCCGCCAGCCCGAGCACCCCGCTGCCCCAACTGTCCTTGGCGACCACGAGCAGGCGCCGGTCGGCGAGGTCCGACCGTTCCTGAAGGAGGGCTTCGGCCTCGCTCACGATCCGCTGTCCCTCGGCTCGCCGCAGCGCGTTCAG
Organism: Thermomicrobiales bacterium; assembly: GCA_030447415.1. Lineage (GTDB taxonomy): Bacteria > Chloroflexota > Chloroflexia > Thermomicrobiales > UBA6265 > JAUJOZ01. The sequence continues at coordinate 14,648 of JAUJOZ010000014.1, forward strand.
GCGTTCCAGCTCGGCGGCCAGTCGCGCCGCCTCGGTCGGATCGTCCGAGAGGAGCAGGTCGAGCGCCAGCTGGGGATCGCCCATCCGACCCGCGGCGTTCAGGCGGGGCGCCAGCTTGAATGCCACGGCCTCGCTGGACACCGTCTCCGGCGCGACCCCAGCCCGTTGGCAAAGCGCCCGGAGCCCCGGTCGCGGCTGTTGCCGAATCCGGCGCAGGCCATCGCGGACGAGCGCCCGGTTGAGTCCCGTCAGCGGCGATACGTCGGCGATCGTGCCGAGCGCGACCAGATCGAAAGCAGCTCCGTCGGCCCCGCCGACTGTCCTCCGCGACCGCATGGCCGCGTCGCGCGAGGGCCACGGTGAGAAGGTAGGCAAGTCCGACCGCTGACAGGTCGCGGTAGGGACCCGCTGCGTCAGCGCCGAGCTGAGCCGATACGACGATGGCACCGGGCGGGCCGTCGTCGGCCATCTGGTGATGATCGAGGACGATCACGTCGAGCCCCCGCTCCCGGGCGAGTCCGACGTTGGGATGGTCGCCGCTGCCGCAGTCGACCACGATCAAGAGGTCGACGCCGGCCTCGGCCAGGGCAGATACGGCCGCGGGGTTCAGGCCGTAGCCCTCGGCGCGCGTCGGCACGCGCGCGACGACGCGGTCGCGCGCGCCGGTGGCCCGCCGCAGCGCCCGGAGCAGGAGCGCCGTGGCGGTCACCCCGTCGACGTCGTAGTCGCCGTAGATACCGATCCGCTCGTCGTCCGTCAGCGCACGGCCGACCCGCTCAACGGCTGCCGCCATGTTCGGTAGGCCGAGCGGGTCGGGTGCCGGGCGCGGCCGGGCATCGAGAAAGTTGGCAACCGCCCCTTCGTCCGCCAAGCCTAGGCGTCGGAGGAGGGCGTCGAGCAGTGGATCCGGGTGGAGCGCCAACCGGCCGAAATCGCAGGGGATGGGATCGAGCCAGGACGGGCGCGCCAACCGGGTCTCCTGCACGGAGGGAGGAGGTCTGAGGTGAACGTACAGCTTCGCCTGATGGTACCATGACTGGGTAACGACGGCCATGCTGGCGCCGGCGCGGAGGGAGCGCGGCGCGCTACCGGCGTTCCGTTTCGCCCCATGTCCTTTGCCCACGCGAGTGACGCCCCTCGACCTTGGAGGCGCCCTGGTGACCATCGGTCGTGATCTCCGCGGCCTGACGCTGTTCGTCGGGCCGGCGTTCCGCGCTGCCCTCGCCTGCCTCTTGGCGCTCATCGTAGTCGGCACGACGGGTCCGGTCTCCCGTTCGGTCCACGCCGAGCACTGGTCGCCGCCGCGCACCGTCTACGTTCCCGCCACCGGCCACACCGTCGATGGGCTGTTCCTCGATCTCTGGCGGGCAGAGCCCGACCTGCTGGGAAACCCGATCACTGAGGAATTTCTGACCGAAGTGCCCGCCGATCGGGACGGCGCTGGGAGCGCGATCGAGCCGCGGACCGACGGCACGGTCACAGCCGACGTGGACCTGTCAACCCGCGGCGATGCACCCAGAGACCAGATCGAGCGGATCGTCCAGTACTACCGTAACCTGGCGCTCGTCTACCTCCCCGACGCACCTGCGGGTGAGCAGGTGGGGACACTTCCCCTTGGTCGTGATGTCCTAAAGCTCGCGCTGCGCGGCCGCCATCGCCCCTCGGCGCTGACGGTCGCGTCCGGGCCCACAGAATGCGCCGTGGACGACGAAGGTTCCCTCACCTTCGTGGAAACCAGTCATACGCTGCGCGGCGACTTCCGGGTTTTCTGGGAGGAACGGGGCGGAGCGCACCTTCTCGGCCTTCCCCTGACCGAGCCGTTCCGCGCCGACGACGGCGCGACGATCCAGTATTTCGAGGGGGTCGTCCTCCGCCAGCGCGCCGGCAAATCAGTCACGCCGCAGCCGCTCGGGCGGGAGGTGGCGAGGCGCCTGAAGCTGACAACCCAGCGGGTCGACCAACCCCAGGATGTCCCGATCTACGATGAGTCGCTCTTCATCGCTCCGCCGGAGCCGGAGCCGGAAGCCCAACCGGCGCCCTCGGTTGCCGCTGGCGGCGTGGGCCCGGGGCCGCAGCAAGGGGGGCCAAAGGAGATCGTCGTCTCCATCTCGGGCCAAATGCTCTGGGCCTACGAGGACGGTGCATTGCTCGTCTCAACCCTGGTCAGCACGGGCACCGCTGAGGTCCTGGAAACGACGACTCCCGTCGGCTACCACCAGATCCTGACTAAGTACGAGCTTGAAACCATGGAGGGGACCATCAGCGAGGAGCATTACCGGGTCGAGGACGTGCCGGACGTGATGTACTTCGATAACCTCGGCAACGCGCTGCACGGTACCTACTGGCACAACGCCTTCGGCACTCCGATGAGCCACGGTTGCGTCAATCTGCCACTCGAGGTCGCCGCTTTCCTCTATGACTGGGCACCGATCGGTACGCCGGTGACGATCATTGCGTAGCTCGGCGACGAGGCGCCTCGCGGCCGTGGCGCCTCACCCCCCGACGACCTTCGCCGCGAACGACTCGACACTGTCGTCCGGCTCAACCGCGATCCGCGACAGGTGCCAGCGGTTGGCGGCGCGGTCGGTGACCGGTGCCAGGCCACCCCAAGCATCGAAGGCGATGGCGTAGCCGGCCGCCTCGAGCGCGGGAACCGTCTCATCGTTGTAGCCGCCGGCGGGGTAGGCGAAGGCGACCGGAGCTGTGCCGGCGATCCCCTCCAACCATTCTCGGTTCTCGACGATCGCCGCGCGCTGCTTGACGGCCGAGAGCTCCGACAGCAGAGGTGGTGTCGCGGCGTGGCCGCCAAGCTCGCCGGCGGCCAGCAAGGCGCGGACCGCATCCTCCTCGGCCGGCGATCCCGACGCGACGATGAAGAACGTGGCGACCATTCGATGCTCTTGGAGGATGGGAAGATACGCGCCCAATTCGGTCGCGGTGCCGTCGAAGGTCAGGAGCACCGGCCGCTCCGGCAGCGCGGCGCCATCCAACGCCGCCAGGTACTCCGAGACGGTGACTGACGTGTAGCCCTGCTCCGCGAGGTGGGCCAGTTGCTCCCCGAGCCGCTCCGGGATGACCTCGCGTTGGGTGCTTGACCCCTCGGAGGCGTCGCCGAGCTGGCGGTACATCAGCACGGGAACCGTCGCCGGGCGGGCCGTCCACCCCGACCGCCGCCCCTCTGTTTCGTCCAGATTCTCGCCCCTGTCGCCCGACAGACCCGGCACGTCGAGATCGAAGGGAGGAGACCGGAGGTCGGCCAGGTCGATCCCACGGGCGACCCCCACGGCGCCGGCGACCAGGCCGAGGCCAAGCAACACCCGGACAACGCGGAACCAAAGCGGCCAGACGCGATAGGTGGTTGTCCGACCACCGTGCCCAACCGTTCGGTCCTTGATCCGTGCCGACGGTTGAGTCGGACCGGTCTGGTCGTGGCCTGAAGGCATCCCGCGCCGCGTCGCGGTCGGCCCGCGACCTGTAGCAGCCGCCGTGGAGGGAGGGGTGGCGAACCTGCGGCTTGGGTTCGTCGCGGCGGGCGTTGGTGCACTGCCCGCGCCGCGGTCTTCGCCGTAATCGGCGGCGCGCTCTGGAGCGTCCGGCCGGCACGGGGGCGTCGGTTCGCGTGGCGCGTCCATGGTGCGGCTCCCGGTGATGGACCCTGGTCGCCGCGGAGTGTACGCGAGGAGTGTGCCCGCGGTCGGACCCGACCGCGGGCGTTCGCCCGCCGAACCGTCGGTCGGTGCGAGCAATCGCCGTGCCGTACGCCTATGCCATCGCATGCCTCACGCGGATGCGGTAGACATCCTCGCGGACGAATGGCGCCTGCGCGCCGCGGTGTCTGCCCTGCCCATGCCGGGGACGTCGGGAAGCCGGAGCACCGCTAGTGGGTGGGCGTGGCTGCACGACCGGACTCGCCGTGCAACCGTGTTAGGCGGCTGGGCGCGGCAAGGAGATAGCGAGGAAACGCTCGATCATGGCATTTACCTGGTCGGGCACCTCGAGCTGGTTGAAGTGGCCGGCCCCGACCGTCTGGCCGTGAACGAGGTGCGGACACAAGCGCATGAGGTGGGCAAGGTCGTTGACCACGACGGCTCCGGAGATCAGGAGGAACGGCACCTGGCACGCGGTGGCCGCCGCCGCCCCGTCCCACGCGACCGTGTTCGCGAAGGCCGAGGCCAGCACGTGCTGCGGGGTGGCCGCCATCTGCTCGACGATCTTAGCCTTTCGCTCGGGATCATCGGTCGGCAGGAAGAGCGCACGCTCGAAGAACTCGCGCGCCGCGGCTCGAAAGTCCGGGGTCCGCAGCGCGGCGGATAGCGAGGCGACTCCGGCGGCAGGCTGGGACGGAAGAACGCTCGACTCCACCGCGACGACGGCGGCGGGAAGCCCGGGATAGCGGACGGCCAGCTCAAGCGCGACCTTACCCCCCATGCTGTGTCCGATCAGCGTGGGCTCGCGCAAATTCAACTGCTCGCAGAGCCAGGCCATGTCGTCGCGGAAGTGGGTGTACTGCGGCGCGAAGTGGGCGTAATCACAGCCACCGCCGTGGATCAGGAGCAGGGGCGGGTCCCCGTGCCCCTCCTCCTTGTGGTAGAGCCGGACCCCATCCCGCGTCAACCAGCCCACGCTCTCCGACCAATCACTCCGTCTCTCCCGTCGCTCCAAGATAGCACTTCCCGGACACGCAATTAGCGCATCGTCCGGTGATGCAATCGAGGCGTGCACGCTGAGATGCCAGCACTAGCTCAGACGTGGTGGCCGAGAACGGCGCCGCACGATGCTTCTTCCCGTGTGGTGCTGTTCCGAGCCGCGCGGTGAGCCGGAAGTTGCTGGCCGGTCTTGGCGCAGGGGACGAGAGAGAGCATGTCAGTCCTCCCTCCTTGCGTCGCGTCGTCTGCCCTGGCACCATCCGGTCCGTCGGCGACGAGCAAACTACCCGGATGGCGGGTCGGAGGATGAACGTGGCACAGGGCACGGGGTCGGAACAGGCGGCGGGAGCACCTCGCGGCGGGCGATACGACGCGATCGTCGTCGGTGCCGGGCACAACGGGCTGATCTCGGCAGGGTACCTAGCAAAGGCGGGCAAGCGGGTTCTCGTCCTGGAGCGGCGCGAGGTCATCGGCGGCGCCACGGTCACCGAGGAGCCGTGGCCCGGCTACCGCCTCTCGACCTGCTCCTACGTCTGCAACCTGCTCCTGCCCGAGGTCGTGCACGACCTGGAACTGGCGCGCCACGGCTACCACGTCCGCCCGTTTGACCCCCAGCACTTCGTCCCCTTCCCCGACGGACGCTATTTCATGTCGTTTCTGGATGGACGCAAGACGCGCGAGCAGATTGCTAAGTTCTCCGCGCAGGACGTCGCCGCCTACGACGCCTACTGGGCGATGTGGGACCGCATCATCGCCCGAATGCGCCCCCTGCTGATGGGACCCGCGCCCACGTGGCGAGAGATCGAGCGCGCCTTCGCCGGTCCGGACGGGGCGGCTGACTGGCGCCGGCTGACGGAGACGAGCATCGCCGATCTCCTTGACGAGTTCTTCGAGTCCGAGCAGATCAAGGCGCCCCTCTGCACCGGCGGGGTGGTCGGGGTGAACGCCGGACCGCGCACGCTCGGCACCGCCTACATCAAGTACCACCACCTGATCGGCAGCCTCGACGGCCACCAAGGTGCCTGGGGCTACGTCCGCGGCGGCATGGGGTCCATCGCGCACGCTCTCGCTGGGTTCGCCCACGAGCGTGGCGTGGAAATCATTACGGGCGCCGAGGTGGCCGAGGTCGAGGTCCAGGAGGGGGTTGCCCGGGGCGTCCGCCTCCACGACGGCCGGCGCTTCGGCGCCGACGTCATCCTGTCGAACGCCGACCCGCACCGCACCTACCTAGGAATGGTCGGCGACCGTCACCTGCCGACGGAGCTGGTGGACGGGATCAAGCGCCTCCGCGTCAAGGGTTCGGTCGTCAAGGTGCTGCTCGGCCTCGGCGAGCTGCCAGACTTCACGGCGATGCCGGGGACGACCGTGGGCCCACAGCACACCGGCGGTATCGTCATCAACCCGTCGGTCGACTACCTGGAGCGGGCATGGGATGACTGCCGCGAGGGGCGCCCGTCCGCCCGCCCGTTCATGGACGCTTACATCCAGAGTGCGACGGAGGAGGGACTCACGCCGCCCGGAAAGCACACGCTCAGCCTCTTCGTCCAGTACGCCCCGTACGATCTCGCCGTGGGGACATGGGACGAGCGGCGTGACGAGATCGGCGCCAACATCGTCGCCACCTTCGCCGAGTACGCGCCGAACCTACCGGAGGCGATCGAGCACATGCAGGTACTCGGCCCGCCCGACATCGAGGCGACGATCGGCATCACGGGCGGCAACATCTTCCACGGCGAAATCCTACCGGACCAGATGTTCGGCAATCGCCCGGTGCCCGGCTTCGCCGACTACCGCACGCCGGTCGACAACCTCTACCTGTGCGGTAGCGGCGCCTGGCCCGGGGGCGCCGTCTTCGGTGCCCCCGGCCGCAACTGCGCCCGCGAGGTCCTCGCCGACCTCGGCGCCGAGCTGGAGGACTTCGCGGCGGGTTGAGTCGCGTCAAGACCGAGTGCCGGCTCCATCTGACCGTCGTCCGCCTCCCAGCCAGCGTGGATTCGAGCGACCTGCCGGGGGACCGCCTGCTCGCGGACGCGATCGCGGGGCGTGAGAAACCAGGAGGTGATCTCGCACGAAGCGATCGTGCCGGGAACGCGGCGCGACCTGGATCTGACTTGGATGCAGGCTCGGTTCTTATGCAATCGCCGGGTGAGCGCTTAGCGTCCGCCCCCCCTGTACGCGGACGAGCGCCCCTCTCCCGCGCACCGGGAGAGGGGTCGGGGGTGAGGGCCGACGTCCGTGACGGGATCGCCCGGTGGTCACCGGGATGCCGTATCAGACCTGACGGAGCGGCGGCCGGCGCGGTCGCGCCACTGCCTCGCTCTCGGCGTTGACGTCCAGTCCCTGGTCACCCTCGAGTTCTGGGAAGCTGATGCCGAGCGCCTCGCCCTTGTCTGCGACGAGGCGGTGCGCTCGCTGCGCCTCGGCTGATACATCGCCGACCCGACCATCAGTCCGCCCGTGGCCCACCGAGGCGGCTCCTGGGTTCGACCGGCACCGGACGCCGACACCCCGCCGCGATGCCCTACTGCGAACCGTCGAGGAGGAACGCGTCCCGATCGTTCGGTGCGGCCACAAACTCGGGCGGCACATGGTCGGCAAGCCAGATCTGCTCGTGGCCCTTGTAGAAGGCCACGCCGGCCTCGTGGGCCGCGGCGGCGCGGACCGTGAGGACGACGGGATGCCGGGACCGGCGGGCGCCGACCTGACGGGCGGTCTGCTCGTCCACCGATAGGTGGACGTGCTGCCGACTCATCGGCCGCAGCCCTTCAACGAGAATCTTGGCCGCCGCCTGCGGGGTCGTCCCGTGATAGAGGAGGCGCGGTGGCCGCGTCCGCTCGCGCACTGCCCGCACCGGGACCGAGTGGCCGTACCGGGCGCGGATGCGGCCATCGCGCACTTCAAAGCGCGGTTTGTCCGACCTCTCGATCAGCCGCTCGATGTGGACAGGTGCCAGCGCGCCCCAGGCCGAACGGTGCCGTCCGAGCCCCGCCAGCAGGTCCTCGACCGGCACCCACCCCTCGGCGTCGAGCGTGAGTCCGTAGCGGCCAGGTGCGTGACGCAGCGCGTGCGACATGACGCGGCTGAGGTGAACCGTGTCGCGGTCCATTTCACCCCGTTCCCTCGTTCCGAGCTGTCACGGCGGAAGACCCGCCGCGCCCCTATGGCCCGGAGAGTGTCACGACAGGCGTCGCGTCACCGGCGGGCGCGACCGTCAGGACGAGGAGGGTGAGCGGGTCGTCAGCCGTGTTGCGGAGCGTCATGGTCGCACCGGGTTCCGCGAAGAGCCCGAAACCTGGCGGGAGCACGTGGTCGCCATTCCCGGTCATCCCTGACTCCGCGCCTGTGGCTACCGCCACGGGACCGCGTTGGATCTCGGCGGGGGCCCCTTCAACCGTGGCCTGGAGGGTCCCCGTCTCCACGTAGACGATCTCCGGCGCGGGGGGCGTGCGAGGCGAGACGGCACCACCCCGCGGCACCACCACCCGATCAAGGACCACCGTCAGCGGCGCACTCGGTGCCGGCAGGAGGCCGGTGGCCAGCGGATCGACAACCACCCCTGGAGGGAAGGGACTGCCCTGCGGCGCATCCGGGTAAACCTGCACGGCCAGGACGGCGGCGGGCACCGTTCCGTCGTTGCGATAGGCGCGTGGGGTGTCCGTCGGGATGACGAGCTGGTCGCCCGGCGTGAGGGTGAGGCGAGTTCCGATTGGACCCGCCGATTCGCCAAGCGACGTCATCACGGGCGGCACGGGCGTGCCGTTGACTGGTTTCGGCCTGAACGCCGACGGACCGGCGACGTGAACGGTAAAGGTCCCGGCTTCCCCGACAAGAAGGAGGGGTCCGGACGTCGTGTGCGTCAGGAGTTCCGCGCCTGGGGCGTAGGTGAGCCGAGCGATCTGAACGACGATCGGCCTGGTTGGCGGATCGTCGACCGTGGCCCGGATCAGCGGTTCGATCGCTGCTCCCGTCGCGCCCGCGGTCGGGCTGCCCGCCGCCGGGGTGGCCTGGTGGGCGGCGGCCCTGGCTGGCGTCGCACCGACGATGACCGCGACGAGGAGCGCCAAACCGAGGCGAGCAAGATATGCCGGCACAGGTTCCCTCCCGTGACGGCGCCCCCCCCGCGGGCCGGTGGGGCGCCGCGCGGCACCCGGGTGAAATTTAGAGAAAAATAGGACCTCCGCCCCGGTGGCGGGTCGGGCATGCGGTTTGGGGGTGGGGGAGGGGCTCCGGGCCGTGCGGGCGGGGGGCCGGGGCGGGAGCGTTTGGCACGCCCCGGCCGGGGGGGTGGGGTGGGTGGGGGTGNAGTGCGTGTGAGTTGGGGGGTGTGTGTGGGGGGGGGGCGGGGGGGCGGGGGGTGGGGGGGCCGGGGGGGGGGGGGGGGGGGGGGGGGGGGGCGGGGGGGGGGTCGCCCCGCCCCCCCCCCCCCCCGCGCCACCCAAACCGGGGGTGTGCTTTTGTGGCGGCCCCGGGGGCCCCCCGGGGCGGGCCCCCCCGGGGGGGGGGGGGGGGGCGCCGCTCTCCTCCGTGGTCAAATTACGAGAAGATCTGTACCTCAGCCAGGTAGCCGAGTCGAGCATCCTTGTTCGGGTTGGTGAAGGAGAACCGGACGTAGCGGGCGGAGACCCGGTACGATAGCGTTTGCCAGGCCCCTGCCGGCGCGTTGGTCTGCTTGGAGATCGCCGTCCAAGACGCGCGGTCGTTGGAAACCTGGATCTGGAAGGCGTCGGCGGAGCCGGTCTGGCTGAACATCCACTTGATGGTGCCGATTGACTTGACGGCGCCGAGGTCGAAGTAGATGTAGGCGGAGGTCGGCGGGGTGGTGACGGTGGTGTACCACGCCGTGCTGGCATTGCCATCGTAGGCGTAGCCGGAGGAGTTGGAGTTGGACGTCCGGCCGCTCGAGGTGATTGGCAGCAGCGAACCGGTGCTGGTGGTCGGTGCCGTGGACGGAGCCGGCGTCGGGGACGGGGCCGGGGTTGGAGCGGGCGTCGGCGCGGGAGCCGAACCGCCGCAAAGCGCCGCCGCACCGTCGACGTAGCCGCCGAAGTCGGTCGTCCAGTACCAATCGTAGGTCGAGTTCACGTTGTAGGCCCGTGCCACGCCGATCGCCTTGAAGTTGCCGTTGAGCATATTGGCGTTGTGCGTCGCGCTGTTCTTCCACTGCGTGAAGGTGGCGGAAGCGGTGGCGTTCCCGGCGGCGATATTCTCACCGCGGTAGGTGCTGTAGGTGTAGCCGTGGTTCGTCATGTTCTGCGACCACGTCACTCCCTCGGGAGTGAGGTCGTGGGTGAAGTAGTTGTAGTTCGCCATGCTGGCACTATGGTGCTCGGAAGCGGCGCTCAGGGTCTGCGTCAGCGCGAGCGGTCCCAGCCCGTTCTGCGCACGGTAATCGTTGATCAACTTCAGGAACGCCTGCTGCTCGGCATCGGCGCAGAACGAGTCCGTGGTCGTATACCGTGCCTCCGGGCGGCTGCCGCCGGGCGCGGGGCCAGCCGCCACCCCGCCCACTAACGCGGGGAGCAGCGCGAGCCCGAGGATCAGCGTCAGAAACCGTCGCATCATCTAGCCCTCCGTCTCAGACCGCCGGGGGGGGTATAGTGTCAAGTCTGAAATTGCCTCGATTTTGGGAATACTCGGCGGTCGCGGCGTCGCACGGGGCTGGCGAGCTGCGGGGCCGTCGCCGAAGTGGTGCGGCGGCCCACGTGTCCCTGATGGCGAAGGATTTGACCTCTTGAGTCCCCTTGGCGGTGAACCAGCCCGTGGCCTAGCGCCAATGCTAAGGATGCGACCAGTTCTTCGCACCGTCAGCGGGGACGAAGTGGTCCCAGCCTTCCGTTGATCCGGGGAAACCCGTCGGTGGATCGGCACCGTCATAGAACCACTGGTCGGGTGGCTTCGCGCCAGCGCCGATGGCGAAGACCCAGCCGCTGACCGTCCTGCGCCAGGCATACCAGGCTTGCCCGTCGCTCCGAACCTCCATGACGATCCCGTGTTCTTTGGGCAGTCCCCTCGACGAGAAGTCCTCGAGGCGTTCGAGCAGATCCGGGCGATAACGGCCCCCATGGTTGCGATACCAGCCCATCTGGCACGTGGCCAGCCAGCGCAGCGCCTCCTTTGTCTCGGCGAACTCCCGTTGGTCGAGCCGCTTGCCTTCCGCGTCTGTGCCGTTCACGCCGGCGTAGTGCTTCAACTGGTCCTGCCGTTCCTGTTCTTCGAGCCGATGCTCAACTCGGTGTTGGCGAAATGCGCGAACTCGCTCAAGAGAGCTGTGGAAGCCCGGTGCCTCCGCTATCTGCCGCACCCAGCCCCCGGTGAAGGCATTGACGTCTCGCACGTGCCAATTCAAACCGAGAAGGATGGCCGCGCGCGTCTTGAGGCTCACCCTCCGCCCGCGGTTGGCAAATCCCAGGCGCATGAACGCGACTTCATAGCTAGCGATGAAGGCGAAGACATAGACGAAGGGGAGCGCGGCAACTGGAAGCCACACAGTCATGGCAAATGAGCGCCACAGGGTGCCAAGGTCCAGTTCATGGCGCTGTCGGTAGATCTCCACCGCGGTGAGCATGACAAGCGCAGCAACCATGCCGGCCAACAACCATTCAAAGAGTCGTTTTGACCGCGCCAGCTGCTCATCTCGTTCCGCCATAATTGGCGCCGCCACGAGAACTGCCATGACGGGGAGGAGTACGAGTTCCACGACGAGGCTGAAGGTGACGATGTTGAGAAAGAAACTGAGAATGGCGCTAGCCTCCAGCGTCGAGCGGATCGTGTCCCGCACGTAGCGGTCGTCTTCAGCCGCTCGGTTGGCATTCACTAGCAGGACCAAGCCCGTGACGACGAACCAGATAACCGTGTCTTTCAGCAGGTTCCGCTCCCACAATCCCACCTCGGCAGCGAGCCACACCCACGCGGCCAACCACCCTACGAACAGGATCAGCGGAACGACGATCTTAACCTTGAAGAAGGCACGTGCAACGGAGGAAAACGACGCCCGTACGTCAGCCTTGATTGACACGAAGATCAGGAGCACGACGAGCCACACGATGGTTGCAATATCGCGATTGGTGATCACGGGATTATCTCAACCGCACTCTATCCCGGCAGCCGAAGTTCTCCGCGGAAGGCCTTGATAGACTCGCCGAGGCAAACACGCGTCCTATACGTTCACCCCTTCGGCATTATACGGGGGCGAGGACGTGCGCGGATGACATCCAGCACCAGTCAGTCCGCCCGCGACTGCAGGGACTCCATCAGAATCCTAGATAAACCCGTGCGGCTGCCAGCGGCACATGCCAGGTGCTCAATCTGAGCAATAGCCTACGTCATCACTGCGTCATCGGTGGCTCACATCGAACTCAACGGTTGGGCTACCAGTGCCGCCTCCAGCTTAGCCAGCATCGCTCGACTCGGCCGCCGTCGCCCGGACAACACTTCGGTTAGATGCGGGTAGTGGACGCCCGCCATGGCGGCGAACCGCCGCACGCTTAGCCCCCGGCTCCGCGCCCGCACCCCCTGCAGCACGGCTCGCTCGTGCTCGGCCCGTTGCCGCTTTGCTGCCTCCAGCCGGGGTATTGCCCGTGCCAGTTTCATGCGAGTTGCCTGCGTCGGCTGCCGTTCGCCCCGGAGGATTGCTCCCACCTCCCGCGCGGAAACGCCGGCCACCTCCGCCAGCGCCCGTTGCCCGAACCTCCGCCCGGCTCGCAGCAAGGTGCCGCGCAACCGCTCCCGGTCCTCGGGCGTCGTGCCGTAGACGATCTGCGCCTCGGGGTCCTCGCCCAGATACAGCTGCTCCTCCCAGCGGTTGGCCTCCTTGCCGATGTGCTCGACGGCGACGCGCCGCAGGCGAACCTCGGCGCGGCCGCCGTAGTAGGTGCTGAGGATGCTACCCAGCAGCTCGGGAGGAAAGTCCGGCTGCAGCTCCCTCCACGGCCGCACCCCCATCTCGCGCAGGCAGGCCTTGCCGAGGCTCGCCTCGCTGTAGATCCGCGTGAGCGGCGTCCGGGTCAGCCCATACCCGTCGTAACGGTCGCGCAACCGCTCGAAGCACTCCCAGGTCACCTGCACGTCGTTCGTGGCGTAGTCCAAGTACTCGTCGGTCAGCATGCCGCCGTGCTCGTCGGCGTCCTGCTTGCGGTGCGCGGTCCGGAGGTGGTCGGCCAGGGCCTTGAGGGTCCAGGAACCGCCGAGCAGCGCCCCGGCGAGGGTGCGCACGTCGGCGACGTGGCCGCGCTGGGCCGGCACCCGCAGGCCGCGCCGGCGCATCCCCCGCGGCGTGTCCTGGCCGCGCGGCTTGGCGAACTGGATCAACGCCGCGCGGCCGGTGAGGTGCTTGACCTGCACCCGCGGCCGCCGGTCGTCCTCGCTCAGCCGGAAGGAGAAGCCGCCGCGCATAGAGCCACGCGCTGGGGCATGGTGGATCGCCAAGCGCGCCAGGTCGAAGGGGAGGTTCAAGCCGACGCACAGACCGCCCAGGTCGTAGGCGTAGGGAAAGAAAACCTCTTCCACGAACTCCTCGACGGTGCGGACAGCGAAACCGTGGTCGCTGGCGTAGCCGTAGAGCGTTGACCGTTCCGCGTCGGCGAGGCAGAGCGGGTCGTAGAAGAGGCCGGCCTCCCGCAGCTCGCCCGCCTGCCGCACCTGGTAGGCCCCGATCCGGAGCTGCTGGGCGGCGTCGGCCGTCGTCTCCGTGTCGAAGACGAGCGCCCAGCCCGAGGGTGGGGGCGGCTCGGTTCCATCTCGCCTCGGCGGTGATTGAATGCCCCCAGTCGGCTCGGCATAGGCGCGGACGGCGATGGGTCGGGGTTCCGGCGACGGGATCATGTTGCGCCCCCCGGTGCCGCCTGCCGACCGTAGGGACGCGGGCAGACCCGAGCCCCCGCCAGCAGCTCCTCGCCGAAGGCCTTGAGCTTCGCCGCCAGCATCAGGAGCAGGGCGGCGAGCCCGAGCAGGAACCGCCCGATGCGCTCCAAGGTGGGCGGATCGGCTGGCGCCTCGCCGTTGGCGCTCGGGTCGGACTGCTTGCGGTGGCAGTTGCGGCAAAGGATGACCGTGGTTCCGTCGTACGCGCGCCCGGCCAGGTGATGCCGTTCTAGACACCGCCAGTCATCCTCGCCGCAGGTCGCGCATTGCGGCCGGTCGGTGCCGAGACGCTGCGCCGCGCGGCGTTTGCGGCGTTCCCGTTCGAGGTCGTGTGCGTCCACGGTGGTGATTCCTCCTCAGGCGACGATCCGGTAGACCTGCTCGAACGATTCGGCCGGCGCGACGGTCAGGCGGTAGAGCACGTTCGGTCGGGTCTCGAAGACGTGGCGCTTGCCCTTGACGTCGGTGACCGACTCGCCGACGAACGGGGCCAGATTGGCCGGGTCGTTGCTGTCACGGAACGCGCGCACCGCCGCCATATAGCGGCCGATCAGCGCGGCTGGCTCGTAGCCGGCGACCGTGATCGCCACGGCCCGGCCCCGGCTGTAGACCGGCAGCTCGCGCGGCCGCGGGTCGTGGCCGACCGCCCAGCGGCCGCCGCGCTTTTCGACGACGCCGGTCTGCCCGACGTAGCGGCGCATCCGCTCGGGCGCGACGCCGATCGAGGCTGCCGCCGCGGTTAGCGACCGCCCGCCGCGGATCGCCTTCAGGCCGGCTTCCAGCCGCGGGTCGTAGGCGGGCGTGGCGCCGCGGCCGGAGACGGAGGGCTCGCCGGGGCGTGGGTGGCCGCGGGCACCCGGCTCACCAGCCGTCGCAGGTGAACCTCGGCGCGGCCGCCGTAGTAGGTGCTGAGGATGCTACCCAGCAGCTCGGCCGGCAAGTCCGGCTGCAGCTCCTCGCCACGGCCGGATGCCCATCTCGCGCAGGCAGGCCTTGCCGAGGCTCGCCTCGAGTAGATGCGATCGACGGATGTCTGGGTCAGCCCATACCCGTCGTAACGGTCGCGCAAGCGCTCGAAGCACTCCCAGGTCACCTGCACGTCGTTCGTGGCGTAGTCCAAGTACTCGTCGGTCAGCATGCCGCCGTGCTCGTCGGCGTCCTGCTTGCGATGCTGCGTTTGCAGGTGATCGGCCAGATGCCTTGAGGGTCCAGGAACCGCCCAGCAGCGCCCCGGCGGGATCGAACATCGGCGACGTGGCCGCGCCACGCCTGAACGCGCAGGCCGCGCCGGCGCATGCCCCGCGGCGTGTCCTGGCCGCGCGGTACGGTGAACTGGATCAGGGCGCCGCGCGACCGGTCAGGTGCTTCACCTGGATACGCGGCCGCCGTTTGTCCTCGCTCAGCCGGAAACTGAAGCCGCCGTGCATGGTTCGCCCTCGCGCTGGGGCATGGTGGATCGCCAAGCGCGCCAGATCGAAGGGGAGATTCAAGCCGATACAGGTTCCGCGCAGATCGAACAGATAGGGCAAGAAAACCTCTTCGATGAACTCCTCGACGGTGCGGACGGTGAAACCGTGATCGCTGGCGTAGCCGTAGAGGGTTGACCGTTCCGCGTCGTCGAGGCAGAGCGGATCGTAGAACAGCCCGGCCTCCCGTAGGTCGTCCCCCTGCCGCACCTGGTAGGCCCCGAATCGCAGCTGCTGGGCGGCGTCAATCGTCGTCTCGATATCGAAGACGAGCGCCCACGCCGAGGGTGGGGGCGGCTGTTCCATCTTCCGCCTCGGCGGTGATTGACGCGCTGCGTCGGCTCGGCATAGGCGCGGGTGGCGATGGGTCGCGGTTCGGGCGACGGGATCATGTTGCGCCCCCGGTGCCGCCTGCCGACCGTAGGGACGCGGGCAGACCCGCGATCCCGCCAGCAGGTCCTCGCCGAAGGCCTTGAGCTTCGCCGCCAGCATCAGGAACAGGGCGGCGAGCCCGAGCAGGAACCGCCCGATGCGCTCCAAGGTGGGCGGATCGCTGGGGGCGTCGGCGTTGTCGCTGGGATCGGACTGTTTGCGGTGGCAGTTGCGGCAGAGAATGACCGTGGTTCCGTCGTACGCGCGCCCGGCGAGGTGGTGCCGTTCGAGGCAGCGCCAGTCATCCTCGCCGCAGGTGCGCATTGCGGCCGGTCGGTGCCAAGGCGCTGCAGGCCGCGCGGTTTGCGGCGTTCCGCGTCGGGTTCGTGGCTGATCATGGTGGTGCTTTCTCCTCAGGCGACGATGCGATAGACCTGCTCGAACGATTCCCCCGCCCGGCGGCGAGGCGGTAGAGCACGTTCGGTCGGGTCTCGAAGGACGTGGCGCTTGCCCTTGACGTCGGTGACGGCCTCGCCGACGAACGGATCGAGATAGGCGGGGTCGTTGCTGTCGAGGAACGCGCGCACCGCCGCCAGGTAGCGGCCCGCCTGCGCCGCCGGCTCGTAGCCGGCGACCGTGATCGTCACGTTCTCGGCCCCGGCTGAAGACCGGCAGCTCGCGCGGGCGCGGGTCGTGGCCGACCGCCCAGCGCCCGCCGCGCTTCTCGACGACGCCGGTCTGGACGACGTAGCGGCGCATCCGCTCGGGCGCGACGCCGATGGAGGCTGCCGCCGCGTCAGCGACGTGCCCTGCCGGATCGCCTTCAGGCCGGCTTCCAGCCGCGGGTCGTAGGCGGGCGTCGCCGCCTCTGCGGGAGACGGAGGCCTCGCCGGGGCGTGGGTGGCCGCGCGCCTGGCTGCGGCTGAGGCCCCGTTCCAGCCCCCGCTCGATGCGCCGGGCGTACTCGGCCCGGTAGTCGCGCTGCGCCGCCATCATCCGTCACCCTTCGACGCCGGCGGGCTGGCCGCGGCCGGGGCTGGGCCGGCGTGCGGTTGTGGTAGAGTGGGCATCGGATTCACCATTCTTTCCCGGTTGGACCGGCGGCGAGGGGCAAGCTCACCGCCGGTTCTGTTTGTCTCGGTCCGAACCCTGGCGGGTTGCGGGGAGGTCCTGGTGGCCCCCGGCTCGGCGGTCGCGGGTAGGGCCGCCCGGCGCCGCGCAGCCGCCAGCGCCAGGCCGGGTCGAGGACGTAGGTGTAGCGATGCTTGCCGCCGACTGCCTCCCGCCGCGCCGCCACCCCGGTCGCCCGCAGGTGCCCAATCCGGTTGCTCCCGAACTCGGTGAAGACGCTGCGGGGGTGGTGCAGCCGGCCGTCGGCCAGCCGGACGTAGGTTTCGCCTCCGGTCTCGCCGAGGTAGAGCCAACCGGTTGCCTGGTAGACCGTGCCGACGTGACCGGCGGCCGGGTCGGCATAGGAGAGGACCAGCTTCCAGGGGGTGGTCCGGCGCAGTTCCCGCAGGACGATGCCCAGCACCCGGCTCTCGCTGTTGGGGGGCAGGGCGTCGCTCAGCCACAACCGCGCCAGGGTGGCCACATCCTGAGGGCGCGCGCCGGCCAGGAGGCGGTGGGCCTGGCGGGCGCCGCTGGTGAAGACAACCCCGCCGAGCAAGCGGTCATCGAGGTAGATACCGTAGCAGCGCCGGGGCGCGGCGGGCATGGCATGGAGGTAGTGGTGCGCCTCGACCAGCGGGCGGACGATCGCGGGCGGGACCGGGCGCACGACGAGCGCCTTGGGGGTGGAGCGCGAGGGTCGGGCTTGCACCGCCGTCTCCCCGGTGGAATCCGGGGCGTCCTCCTCGTTGGACGACTCGCGCGTGGGTGGTGGCGGCTCGGGCTTCATTCGCTCGGCTCCGCGTCGTCGTAACCGAGGGCGACCGCCACGTCGAGCACGTTGCGGCTGGTCCACCCCAGCCGCTCACCCAGCTCGGCCGCCCGCTCCTCACCCAGCACGAGGCGGCACGCCTCAGCGGCCGTTGCCCAGCCCTCCAGGCCGTCCTGGTCTTCGAGGGCGACGGCCAGCCGCTGCAGGTACTGGGCGATCCGGCGCTGCCGGCGGCGCTCGTCTGAGGTGAACAGCCGGCCGACGGCGCCGCCGACCAGTTCGCCCAGGCCCGGGTCGGGAAGGTCGCCGAGGGGGCGCGCCTTGGGGTTGGTGCCGACGGCGTAGGGGTAGCCGCCCCGGCCGACCCGCGTCTCGGTCTGCTCAATTTGAGCAGCTTGTTCCAGGCGGGCGCGGACGGCGCCCACCGTGTTCCCCGCGAGGCCGCAGCGGCGGCCGATCTCGCGGTCGGCCCAGTCCGGGTGCGCCCGGAGCAGGCGCGCGGCTTCCGCTCGCCGGTCGTCAAGCGTCAGCTCGCGGCCGTGGACCGCGTTGAGGGCGAAGGCCAGCGCGTGCAGGTCGCCGTCCGCCGGGGGATCGAGCACCCGGACCGGGACGGTCGCCAGGTCGAGGTTCTGGGCGGCGGCGAAGCGGTGCCGCCCATCTACGAGGACGCACCGGTTGCCCTGCCGCACGCCGACGAGTGGCGGCCAACTCGCGGCGACGTCCTCCAGCGCCCGGACGTAGGCCTCGTCCAGCCCGGCGACGCGGGGCTGGAGGTCCGGGACGACCACGATCCGGTCGAGCGGCAGGTCGTAGATCTCGGTCGTCATGGGTCACCTCCGAGCGAAGACCGTCTTCGCTGCCGCCAGGGTAGGATCGACCGCGCACCCGTGCCGGACGCTTGACAAATCCCACATGTTGAGGGAGCCTCGGGGCATGGACGTGCGGGACGAGGCGACCATCACGACCGACGCGCTGCTGGGGCGTCTGGGGCGGCGGGGGCTGCGGGTGACGCGGACGATGCTCGCCCAGGACGTGCGGGCCGGGTACCTCCCGCCCCCCACGAAAGCGCCGCGGGGGCCGCGGCGGGGCATCGGGCGCCTCTGGGAACCGTGGGCGGTGCGCCGGGCGATCTACCTCTACCGCCTGCGGCGGCGGGGGGTGCAGGGCGACCTGCTGCGAGTGCTGCTCTTCTTCCACGACGGCCGGGGCTGGGAGGCCGTCAGGCCGGTCTGTCTGGCCGGGCTGGCCAAGCTCGTCCGCGTCCAGGCGAGCCCGGTCGCGCGGCGCCTGCGCCGGGCCACGCCGACGAACGTGGACCTCTTCGCCGACGAGTTCGCCGCGGGGGTGTTCACCTCGCCTGCGGTGGCCCGGTTCGTCTGGGGGGTGGGCCTGTTCGGACGGCCACTGGCCGGTGGGTCGCTGCTCCCCTTCTCCGAGGCGTTCCGGACGACGTTGGACGCCGACACCTCCGACGAGCAGGACTGGGCGGCCGAGCGGCTCGTCGCAGCCTCAGGACTTACGTGGGACCGGGCGCTGGCGACGGTCGAGGCGACGGACGCGGCCGGGGCCGACGCGGCCCGCCGCGAGTTCCTGGCTTGGGTCCGCTGGTTCCGCGGCCTCTACCACGCCTACCTGCAGGGGCACGGCCACCGGGGGCGGTCGAGCAACCCGCTGACGCTGTTCGGCTGCCCCCCGGAGCAGCTCCACGCCCTGTGCCGCTCGCTGCCGGGGCGGCCCACCCCGGCGCAATTGCTGGCCGTCCTGCTGGTGCCGTTCCTGGTCCTGGAAGGGCTGCGCTGGACCGGTGAGCTGCCGGAGACGGAGGAGGCGCCCAAACCGCCCTGAGCGGTCGGCGGTCGAGGGGCGCGGCACACGAGGAGGGAAGCCCCGCGTGCAGGACGTGGGTACCGTGGTCGAGACGACCGAACCGGGGACATGCGCGGGCTGCGGGGCCAGCCTCGACGGGCGGCCGCGCTCGCAGCGGTTCTGCTCTCGCCCCTGCTACCAACGGTGGTGGGCCGCGAACCGGCAGCGCGAGGTGGCCGCCCGCGGCAGCCGGAAGCTGGCCGACCTCCAAGCGGCCGGGCAGGATCCGCGCTCCGTGGGTGAAACTGCCCAACGTCGCAGCGCCGCCATCGCTGAGAGCAATCGGCGCACCCCGCGGCGCCGCAAGCGGGAAGGGACGTCGCCGGCAGAGTCGCCCAGATCGCCGGTGTTTCACCTCCTCCCACCATCGGCTTCATCCGACGCCGAGACGGGGCCGCTCGACGATGACGCCGACGACCTCGCGTGGGCGGAGCGGGGTCGGTACTGGGAGGGCGAAGCCAAGCGGTCGACCCCACGGCGGCAAGGGCGGGGCAAACAGGTGGTGCCGGCCCCGTTGGTGCTGACCGGCCACGGGGTGCGGCTGCAGCTCCACAACGGCGCCTTGGTGGTCCGCGACGGCTCCACCCACCACCCGCAGCCGCGGCGGGAGCGGCGGCTATTCCTCGGTGACCGCGACCTCCCCTCCCGCGTCGTCGTCCTCGACGGCGACGGCGCACTCTCCCTCGATGTGGTCGCCTGGCTGGGTCGGCAAGGCATTCCACTGGTGCTGCTCGACTGGCAGGGGGAGGTTGCCGGCGTGCTCGGCGACGGAGCAGCCTCGGACCCGGCGCTACGGTCGGCGCAGCTGGCGGCGCGAACCAATGGCGTCGGGTTGGGGCTGGCGACGCGCCTGATCCGCGAGAAGGTGGCCTCCAGTTTGGAGACGCTGCGGACACTGCCGCCGTCGCTGGGAAGGGACGCGGCCCGGCGCAAGCTGGAGGTAGCGCTGACGGAATTGGAGCGGTGGCCGCCGGCGACGGTGGAGGGCCTGCGGCTGATCGAGGGGCGGGCGGCGCTGGCCTACTTCGGCTGCTGGCAGGCGCTGCCGATCCGGTGGAAGGGGACAGGGCGAAAACCCATCCCTCCTGATTGGCACCGCATCGGCCTACGGCATTCGTTGGTGAGCGGCAGCAATCGCCACGCCACCCACCCCATGAACGCGATCCTCAACTACGCCTACGCCGTGCTGGAGGGGCAGGTGCGGACCGCGGCGGCCGCGGCTGGGCTCGACCCGACGGTCGGCTACGCGCACGCCTGCCACCCGGGGCGGGCGGCGCTGGTCTACGACCTGATGGAGCCGCTGCGCCCGCGGGCGGACCGGCTGGTGCTCGACTTCGTCCGCAGGCACACGTTCGCGCCGAGTGACGTTGTCCTGACGGAGCAGGGCGTCTGCCGGCTCCACCCACAGCTGGCTCGGAGCGTAGCCGGGCTGGCCGTGGGCGACGCAGCCGTGCAGGAAGTGGTCGCCGCGACCGTGCGGGAACTGGCGGGAGGAGGAGCATGGGAGTGCTGAGTGCGTCGGTTAGTCGTGTGACGGGAAACGTCACCGAGGTGCGACGTCGCGTACCCTTCCTGGTGGCCGACCGTGAGCCCTGTTTGCGACCAGTCGGATGATGTTCAATCGGTGGAGGATGCATCGGTGGGCATTGCCATCGCGACGTATGTGTTCAAGCTTGGTGACGGTACTATATTACCGGATGCTACAAGTTGGAACACGCAGAGGCAGAGCGATCGATGACCGAGCGTGCTGAGGCCAGCTGCGACGACCGGGAGGCCGATCTCCGGCAACGCCTAAGCCAGGGCGAGCCGCTTCGATTCGATCCGCCCGCAGCAGAAGGCCCTGAACCACCCGAAGCGCGCGCGGCGGACTATCCCCGCGGCCTGGCTGCGGTCGCTGGTGCAGGACTGCACCGCGACCCTGCCCTGCCCGATCGAGATCGCCCACGCGGTCATCGACGGACCGCTCGACCTGCGCCACGTCACGTTCGCCGCGGAATGCTCGATCACCGATTCGGAGTTCGACGGCGACGTCGACCTCGGGTTCGCCTCCTTCAACGCCGGGTTACGGATCGACCGATCGGGGTTCCAACGGCGCGCGAACCTCCGCGCCGCCGAGGTATTGGGCGATGTTACCGCGACAAGGGCACGTTGCGCGGCGGCATCGTCCTCGACGACCTGAAGGTGCGTTGGTCTTGGATGCGTCGGGGGCAACGTTTGGCGACGCCGCCGAGTGTCGCCGGATGGACATCACCAAGGACGTCCTGTTCGGGTGCGGTCTTCAGGGTAACGCCCACTTCAACAATGGACATTTTCGTGGCGTCACGAAGTTTCGGGACGCGCGGTTCGGGGACAGGCCGATTTCGACGAAACCCAGATAGACGCGTCCGCCTACTTCAACTCTGAGGCGGGGGAGAGCGTGTTCGAAGGGCCGTAAGCTTCAACGTGCCCGATTTGGAGCCGGAGCTAGCTTTCGGGGGCGCAGTTCAAGGGGGATGCCAGCTTCCAGCGGGTGGCGATCGCTGGACCGGCCTTCTTCGAGCCGGACGACCGGGACAACCCAGTCGTCTTCGAGCAGGGCGCGGATTTCTTCGCCGCCAGGATTGGGGGTCGAGGTCGCTTCTTTGGGGCGCAGTTCAAGGGGCCGGCCCACTTCGCGTCCGTCCAGATCGACAAGGACGCCTTCTTCTGTGCCGACGCCCAGGGCAACCGGACCACCTTCGAGGGCGAGGCCGACTTCGCGGCCGCCCACGTCGGGGGCAGCGCCGAGTTCGGCGGGGCGCAGTTCAAGGGGCCGGCCCACTTCGCCGACGCCCGGATCGACCGGGACGCCTTCTTCGCCGCCGACGCCCAGGGCCACCCGGTCGCCTTCGAGGACCTGGCGAACTTCGTCGACGCCCGCGTCGGGGCCAACGCCGTCCTCCGCGGGGCGCAGTTCCAGGGGCCGGCGGTCTTCGCCAACGCGCAGATCGATCGGGACGCCAACTTCCGCGCCGACGACCGGGGCAACCACGTCGATTTCGCTCAATTTGCGTCGTTCGAGGGCACCCGCTTCCAGGGGCACACGGACTTCGCCCACGCGCGCTTCGCCACGGATGTTCGGTTCGGGAGCGCCCGGTTCGGCATGGATGCGAGGTTCGACGACGTCGCCTTCGGTGGAGCCGCAGACTTCGCGGCGGCGGTGGCACTCCAGGACGTGCACTTCCCGGCAGCGGTGTTTCGCCGTGGCGCGACGTTTCGCGAGGCCAAAGTCCGCGTCGCCCATTTCTGCGAAGACGTCGTGGGGCCGCCCCGGTGGCCCTGGTCGACGCTCCGCGAAGCCGCCCGACCGGTCGTCGGCGCCGCGCAACGGTTGAGGCGCAGGCCGCGCCAGGCCGCCCCGGAACCGCAGTTTGGCGGCGACGTCGACCTGCGCGGCTTCTCCTACGAGCGGATCTACGTGGACTGGGACGCGTTCCTCGGCAAACTGGCCCCGTACGACCGCCAGCCGTACACCGAGATGGAGGCGGCCTTCCGCCGGATGGGCGACGACCGGGGCGCCAACGACGTCTACTACGAGCGGCGGCTACGGGAGTCCCGGATCCGGCGGAGGTGGCGGCACCGCAGCGAATGGCCGCGCCTGCTGCTGGTCGACCTGCCCCACCGGGGCCTGGCCGGTTACGGGGTGCGGGCGCTCCGGTTCCTGGCGGTGGTGGCCGCCGTGCTCGTGATCGGCACGTTCGTCTTCGGGCAGGTCGACGCGGTGGCGTACCGCAGCGAGGCGGATCGCCAAGCGTCCGGCGGGCGGCCCGTTGACTTGGACGGCGCCCACGCCTTCTTGGTCAGCCTCGACCAGTTGCTCCCCTCCCCGGTCGACGTCCCCGGCGGGCGGCGCTGGGAGCCGAGCAGCCACGAATGGTGGGAGGTGCGCGGCGTCTCGCTCTCCTACGCCGACTACGCCTCCGTCCCGAACCTCGTCGGGTGGGTGCTCGTGCCCGTCGGCATCGCCATCCTCGCCGGCGCGCTGCGCCGGCAGACCTAGCCGCGAGCCGTGTTCCCGGCCGGGGAAGCACTGGGGAGCGCTTCCCGAGGCCCCCTAGGCCACCGACCGCCGTCGGTCGGGCTACCACGGACAATCGTGCGCCGGTGGGACGGGTGCGCGCCGCGCCGAGCCGTAATCGGTGCGTGGCTGACCTGGCGGCGACCGCGGACGTTCCCAACATCGAGGCACGCACGGGTGGGACCGGCGGGGCGCCATCGGCAGGGCAACGCGGCCTATCGGGGCTGAGCCTCGCCGAACGCGTGGCCGACCGCCCGGGTCGCCGGGTGTTCCCGCGAACGAGGCAATCGTGGATTTGACACTATCCCGCAGCGATCCCACCCAGCGCAGCCCCGACTCCGCTGACGGGCAATTTTCCGCCGGCCACCATCGGCGACCAGCGGGCGACACCGGCCAGCCTGAGCGGCGGATGTTCCCAGAATCGAGGCAATCTCCAACTTGACACTATACCCCTCAGACCGGCGGGGGAAGGACCCACCTGCGGCGACCGCTAATAATCTACCCCGGAGCCACGCAACCGGCATGCCATGAGGCCACTTGTTAGTCCAGAGGTGGGTTCTGGACCGAGTAGCTTGAACATCAGAAGCCCCCCTGTCCGCATCCTTGCCAACACACCGCAGCGTCCCGGCAGCAAGGAAGGAAATCGTGACTCCCGGCGCGGTTGCGGCCCGAGGGCAGCGGCACTACCATCGAACTCGTGAACGGACGATCCGCCCCTCTCGGCGTCTTCGACTCTGGGCTCGGTGGCCTGAGCGTGCTGCGGGAGCTGCGGGCGCTCCTGCCCGCTGAGGACTTGCTCTACTTCGCCGATAGCGCCCACTGTCCGTACGGCGAGCGCTCCCCCGACTACATCCTCGACCGCTGCACGTCGATTATGGACGAGTTGCTCGCTCGGGGAGCCAAGGCCGTGGTGGTCGCCTGCAACACGGCGACATCGGTGGCGCTCGCCGACCTCCGCGCCCGCTACGGTGTCCCGATCGTCGGCATGGTGCCCGCCGTCAAGCCCGCGGCGGCGGCGACGCGCTCCGGTCGCATCGGCGTTCTGGCGACCCCTCGCACCGTTACCGGCGAGGCGCTCGCGGCGCTGATCCGGGAGCATGCACGCGGCGCCGAGGTCTATGCCGTACCGGCGCCGGGCCTGGTCGACCTGGTGGAGGCGGGGCACCTCGCCGGGCCGCCGGTGGAAGCGGCCCTCCGCCCGCTCCTCGCACCGCTCCTGGCGAAAGGGGTCGACACGATCGTCCTGGGATGCACCCACTACCCTTTTCTACGGGGCGCGATCTGTGGCCTTGCAGGTTCGGATCTGGCCGTGATCGATAGCGGCGAGGCGGTAGCCCGCCGCACAAAGGACGTGCTCGACGCGCACGCCCTGCGTGCCCGGTCCTCGGGACCCGGTGCGCTAGCGATGTTCACGAGCGGTGGGCCCGAGCACGTGAGCGGCGTCGCGTCCCATCTCCTCGGCGAGCGGGTCGTGGCGTTGCATCTCCCGGTCTAACGGCACGGGGCGTCGCGGCCTCCGGATCGACAATTCAAGAACATCTCCCGAACTATCCCGGCCGCGGTTCATCCCCGGCGGACCGACACGCGGCCCCGCGACGGGGTGCGCGAGGCATGCGGAGTTCGCATTCATCGTCTGATCTCAGCGGCTTCACGTGGAGGACTCGGCACGGCTGCCGGGCCAGCGAGTTGTCAGCTTGACAGGGCCGTCAGACCGCTGCCAAAATCGAGGCGGTGCCCATGTTTAGCCACATTTGCAAGATTTACCTAAGTCCGGAGCTGGTGAGACCGGTGCAGTCGACTGCGGAAGCCGTCGGACGAGGTCTAGCCCGAGTGGCGCGGCGCGCTCGTCGGGATGCGGCATGACCGGCCCGGCACACGCATCGGCCGTTTCCCTGCGGCTCGGGACACGGGGGAGTGCGCTCGCGTTGGCCCAGACGGAAATCGTGGCCGACGCCCTCCGCGACCGGTATCCCGGGCTGATCATCGAACGGGTCGTCATCCGGACCGAGGGGGATGTCGACAAGGTTTCTCCGTTGACCCAGATTGGCGGCCGGGGGGTCTTCACGTCGGCGTTGCAGGAGGCCGTGAGCCGACACGAGATCGATGCCGCCGTCCACTCTGCGAAGGATCTGCCGTCGGAGCAGCCGCTGGGGCTGGCCCTCGTCGCCTTTCTGGCGCGGGAAGATCCGCGCGACGTCTTGGCGTCGCGACATGGCCGGTCGCTGGCCGAGCTGCCGGCGCACCCAACGATCGGTACCTCTTCTCGCCGGCGCGCCGTCCAGATCCGCGCCCTGCGCCCCGACGCCACGATCGTCGAGCTGCGCGGCAACGTCGACACTCGGATGCGTAAGGCGCTGGAGACCGACGTGGACGGCATCGTTCTGGCCGCGGCCGGGGTGCGGCGGATGGGCTTTCAGGATCGCGTCTGCGAGTACCTCCCGCTTGACCGGGCCGTGCCGTCGCCGGGGCAGGGGGCACTCGCCGTCGAAGCGCGGGCCGACGACACGGCGACCGTGCGGCTTCTCGCCGCGCTCGACGCGCCGGCGGTGTCGGCCGCGGTGCGGGTCGAGCGGGCCTTCCTGCGGGCGGTCGGCGGCGGCTGCACCACGCCGGTCGGTGCGTACGCTTCGCTCGAGGGTGATCGCCTACGGCTCCGCGCCATGCTCGCGAGCGAGGACGGGGCGCGAGTCGAGTGGGCCGATGAGCTGCTCGAAGCCGTGAACCCGGAGAAGCGAGCCGCGGAGCTGGCGGTGCGCCTGCTCGGCCGCATCCGCGCTGCCGGTGGGATCACCTTCGGCTATCACCCGGTGGCGGTCGTGCCTGAGGTTGACCAAGCCGGAACGGGCGGTGGCATCGTCGTTCCCGCGGCAGACGCCGGGCAGGTGCCCGGGACCAACGGGGTCGCTCACTTGTCGTCGCGCCCTTTGGCCGGCCTGACCGTCCTCGTTACCCGAGCGCAGGACCAGGCGAGCGAGCTGTCCGCCGCCCTGCGGCAGGCGGGTGCGGAGCCGCTCGCGCTGCCGACGCTTCGCATCACGGCCCCGACCGATCCGGCACCGCTCGATGCCGCGCTGCGAGAGATCGCCGCGCGGCGCTACGACTGGGTCGTCTTCACCAGTGCCAACGCGGTTGCGCGCGTCGTGGCGCGGGCCGGGGCGTTGAACCTCGACGAGGCCAGCTTCGCCGGGACCCAGGTCGCCGCCGTCGGGGCGGCGCCGGCGGCGACGCTGCGCGCGGCAGGCATCGCCGTGGACCAGGTTCCGGAGCGGTTCCGAGCCGAGGCGGTGGTGGGGGCACTGGCCGCCCGCGGCGTGGGCGGCCCGCGGGTGCGCTACCCGCGCGGGAACCACCCCCGCGACACGCTCCCCCATGGGCTCCGCGCCGTGGGTGGAGAGCGTTGGGCTGGGAAAGCTCGCCTGATCGATGAGCAGCACGCGGTGGCCGGCGTCGCCGAGCAGGGCGGCGAGGGTGGAGCCGGCGACCCGGGCGCCGATGACGAGCGCGTCGAAGGCGAGATCAGACACGGTGCGCGCCCCCTATCGCCGGCCCGACCGAGGATCGAGCGCGTCCTGTAACCCGTCGCCGAGCACGTTGAAGGCAAACACGGTGAGCGTGAGGGCGACGCCGGGGAAGGTGGTGTACCACCAGGCCTCGCGGAAGTAGGTACGGGCGGTCGTGATCATCGTGCCCCACTCGGGAGACGGGGCTGGGCGCCGAGCCCAATGAAGCTGAGCGAGCTGGTGGCGAGGATGGCGTAACCGACGTCGAGCGTGAGCTGGATGATGACGACCGAGATGGCGTTCGGCAGGATGTGCGCACCAGCAAGCGCGCGCCGGATAGGCCGAGACTGCGGCCCGCGGTGACGAAGTCGCGCTCTTTGATCGAGAGGACCTGGGCGCGGACGAGTCGCGCGTACCACGGCCAGAAGACGGTGGAGAGGGCGATCATCGTGTTCCGTAGGTCCTTACCGAGCGCGGCGGCGATGGCCACCGCGAGCACGAGGGCCGGGAACGCGAGGAAGAGGTCCGTGAAGCGCATCAGGATCTCGTCGACGAGACCGCCGAAGTACCCGGAGAGGGCGCCGACGAGGGTGCCAAAGACGACGGCGAAGCTGAGGACGACGACGGCGACTTGGAGGCTGATCCGACTGCCGGCCATCACCCGGCTGAGGACATCGCGTCCCAGCTCGTCCGTGCCGAACGGGTGCGCACCCGAGGGCGCGAGCAGCTTGGAGCCGGTGATGTCCTGGGCGTTGATATCGTAGGGCGCCAGCGCCTCGCCGAACAGGGCCAGGAAGAAGAACCCCACCACGATGACGACGCCGAGCAGGTTGAGCCGGTTGCCGATCAGGAAGCGTCGCAGGTTGCGCCGGAGCTGACCCTGTCCACCCCGGACGGCTGCCAGCCCTAGCGTGCGGTAGTGCTCCTCGGACGCCGTCTCGGGCGCCGTCAGCGGGCGGGGAGCGGCGGCTGCGCGGTGGTCATCGGCTCCGAGTTCACGAGAAGGAGATCCTGGGGTCGAGGAAGAGGTAGAGGATGTCGACCAGGAGGTTGACGACGACGAAGATGAAGGCGATGACCAGCGTCGTCGCCATGATCGCGTTGTAGTCGACGTGCTGAATCGCGTCGACGGCGTAGCGGCCGATGCCGGGCCACGAGAAGACGATCTCGACCAGAAAGGCGCCGGAGAGGAGGAGCCCGACCTGCAGCCCGAGCGAGGTCGCGGTCGGCAGCAGCGCGTTCTTGAGGGCGTGGCCGACGACGACGCGCCGGTTGGCGAGGCCCTTCGCGCGGGCGGTGCGGACGTAATCCTGGTTTAGCACCTCCAGCATACCGCCGCGCACCATGCGGGTGACGACGGCAAGCGAGCCGTAGGCGAGGACGACGACCGGCATCGCCAGATGAGCGAGCGCCGTGCGGAGCACCGCCCACTCCCCGGTCAGCAGCGCGTCCACCGCGTAGAGGCCGGTGACGGTGCGCGGCGGGTCGACATCGAAGGGCAGACGCTCGCCGTCCGGCAGCCAGCTCAGCTTCGCGAAGAAGACGAACTGCGCCATGATCGCCAGCCAGAAGACCGGCAATGCCAGCCCCGTGATGGAGACGAAGCGAGCAGCGTGGTCGATCCACGAGTCGCGCCGGACGCCCGAGACGACGCCGAGCGGGATGCCGACCAGGGTGGACAGGATCATCGCGTAGAGTCCCAGCTCGATCGTTGCAGGGAGGTACTCCTTGAGGTCTTCCCTGACCGCACGCCGGGAGGCGAACGAGTCGCCGAAGTCGAGCCGCACCACGCCGCGAACATAGTCGAGATACTGCTGGAGCAGCGGGTCGTTGAGGCCGAGGTCCTCGCGCAGGCGATCGACACTAGCCTTGGAGGCGCGGGGGCCGGCGATGAGGCGAGCCGGGTCGCCGGGGATGATGCGGGACAGGGCGAAGGTGATGACCGAGAGCCCCGAACAGCACCAGCACCAGGAAGAGCAGGCGCCGCACGATGAGCCGGACGATCATCGCTCCCTCCGCCTATCGAGCCCAGCCCGACGAGGTGAGGGGCGAAGCATAACGGAAGATCGCGCACACGTCTTCGCAATTGGCACCCGGGGCTCTGTGCCCGCCAACGCCGAGGGACATCGAGTCGCCATCGCCCTCTAACGGGTGACAAACGTCCAAAAACAACCGGTCGCCGGACCGCGCGACGGCGGCGAGACTCCGGGCAGGGCGGACCACCAGGCGCCCAGTCCCTCCCCGCCGGTGGCGCGTCGTCGGTGGTCTGCGGAGACCAGCCCCCGTTACGCCGCGACGTCGCACCACTCCAGCAGGAACCCGCCGAGGACCTTGGCCGTCGGGACGAGGGAGGTGAGATCAAGCCACTCGTCGGCGGCGTGCCGTTGGCGCCCGTCGCCCCGTAGCAGCCGGCTGGGATCCCCGCGAAGTTGTAGTAGCGCATGTCGTTGATCGAGGTGCCGACCACCAACGGCAATGCTTCGCCGGTGACCCGTCGGTGCCACTCCCCGAGGAGTCGCACCGACGGCTCGTCGGCCGAGACGACCGAGCCTTCGCTGCCGAAGCCGTCGTAGGTGACAACCGGCGGATGCTCGCGCAGCCAGGGGTCGGCGTTCGCGGCCCGCTGCACCGTCTCCTCGATTCGCGCCCTGGTGTCCGCCACGGTCTGACCGGGGTAGAAGCTAAGGCGGCAGTGAAGCTCGCACGCGCCGGGGACGGTGCTCGGCCAGTCGCCGCCATGGATCGTCCCGATGTTGAGGTTGATCGGGTGCTCCATCCCTTCCCAAACCGGGTGGACCGCGACATTCAACTCCCGGTCCAGTTCCTCCAGCGCCTGGATGATCGGCACCGTCTTGGAGATGGCGTTGACCCCCTCCCAGGCGCGCATCGCGTGCCAGGCCTTCCCTCGACCCGCACCCGGAACCAGAGGACGCCCAGGTGCGCCATCGTGAAGCGCATCCCCTCCGGCTCGGTGACGATCGCGGCGTCGGCCCGGTGGCGCCGGCTGGCCGC
The DNA here is from genome assembly GCA_030447415.1 of Thermomicrobiales bacterium. GTDB lineage: Bacteria > Chloroflexota > Chloroflexia > Thermomicrobiales > UBA6265 > JAUJOZ01. The sequence continues at coordinate 44,290 of JAUJOZ010000014.1, forward strand.
CAGGGCGCCGTTGCCGGTGCACTCCTCCTCGATGACGCTGTGGACGATGAGGTCACCCGCTAGCTCGATCCCGGCGTCCCGCAGCAGGCGCGGCAGCATCAAGTTCAGGGCGATGCCGCTCTTCATGTCCATCGCACCCCGCCCGTACATCCGGTCGTCGACCACCTCCGCCGCCCACGGGTCGTGCGTCCAGGCCGCCACCGGCTCCGGACTGACGACGTCAATGTGCCCGTTCAAGATGAGCGAGCGACCGCCCCCGCGCCGGGACGGACACCCGCCACGTTTGGCCGGCCGGGGAATGGCACCCCACTTTCCCCGCGTTCGGGAGCCGCTTGACGTCCTCATCGAGATCCCAGACCTCCGTCTCGAGCCCGGAGGCGCGGAGGTGCTCGGCGACGTAGGACTGCGCCGCCGCCTCCTGGCCGAGCAGGCTCGGCCGGCGCACCAGCTCGGCGACGGTGTGGATTAGTTCCTCCCGCCGCCCTTCGATCTCGGTCCAAAGCCGCTCCGTGGCTGCATCGAGGTCGGGCTGCGCGGGTCGAGCCATCGGGGAACTCCTCCACAGAAGGTCGGGACGCTGGCCCGCCGCCCCTTGCGGTCGGCCAATCCGCCCAGCATCATGCTCGCCGCCCACGCCGGCGTCAACGGGTGGTTGACATCGGCTCACGGGCGCTCGTGGCTGGCGGCATCGTGGTGGAGTGAGGCCGCTTGCCGCGCCGTCGTTGTGACCCCGATGCCCCGACGCCGGGCACCGTTGTCGCGACCGGCGTTGCTCGAGGCGTCGTGCGGTCCCGGGCACGGGGCGCGGCGAGCAGCACCACTCCTGCGGTTGCGACCCGCCTTGCCCCATCTTCGAGAGGAGGCAACCTTTTGGACATCGAGCTCCGCCGCGTCCCGCTGCCCCATTTCGACGCCGCGACCGAAGCCCCCGCATCGCGACCACGGAATACGAGGTCCGGGCGGAGGCACTCTACGCCGCGGCGGGGATGGACTGGGTCGTCATTTACGGCGACCGGGAGCATTCCGCGAACCTCCTCTTCCTGGCCGGCTTCGACCCACGGTTCGAGGAGGCCCTGCTCCTCCTCGGTCCCGGCGACCGTCGCGTGTTGGTCGTCGGCAACGAGGGCCTCGGGTACGCCGAGCTGGCCGGCCTCCCAGTCGACGTCGCGCTGGCGCAGTCGCTGAGCCTGATGGGCCAGCCGCGTGACCGCTCCCCGCGGCTCCAGGACGCGCTCCGTGCCGCGGGGATCGGTGCCGGGGCGCGGGTCGGCGTGGTTGGTTGGAAGTACCTGGAGCCGGCCGAAACCGACCAGCCGGTCGTGCCGGCCTTCGTCCCCGCATTCCTGGTTGACGTCCTGCGTCGCCTGACCGGTGGTGACCCTGTCGACGTCACGGCCGAGCTGATGCATCCAGCGCGCGGCCTGCGCGCTCGCAACTCCGCCGCCCAGATCGCCGTCTTCGAATGGGGCGCAGTCCGCGCCTCCTCCGCCGTGCTGCGAGTCGTGCGGGGTACCGAGCCCGGGATGACCGAACACGAGGCGGCAGGGCTGATGGGTTACCAGGGGGAGCCGGCGTCGATGCACCCCATCGTCGCCTCCGGTGCCCGCGGGGAGGCGATCAACGGGCTGCGCAGCCTCCGCGCGCCGGATCGGGCGCGGCGATGGGGCGTCGGTGGGGATAGGCTACTGGGGTTCCCTCGCGTGCCGGGCCGGCCTCGTCACCGACGCCCCCGACGAGAGGTTCCTGACAGCGTACGTCCGGCCTTACTACGCCGCCATCGCGACGTGGTACGCGACGATGGGGATCGGCGTCGCCGGCGGCCGAGTCCACGACGCGGTGACCGACGCCCTCGCGGATGCCGGTGCGACCTTTCGTCCGTTGCTCAACCCCGGCCACCTGGTCTCCTATGAGGAGTGGATGCACTCGCCGATCCGGCCAGGGAGCGATGAACCGCTGGCGTCCGGCATGGTCTTCCAGTGTGACATCATCCCGACGCCGCTCCCTGCCGGCACCGCGCTCAACTGCGAAGACACGGTGGCGCTCGCCGACGAGGCGCTACGGGCCGAGCTGGCCCGCGAGCACCCGGACCTCTGGGGAGGATCGAGGCCCGCCGCGTTTTCATGCGGAGGCGTTGGGCCTCCGACTCGCGCCGGACGTCCTTCCCCTGTCCGTGGCGAACGCCTACCTGCCGCCGTTCTGGTTGGACGACGAGCTGGTCTGCGTGGTGGGGTAGCGAGCCAGCTACCCGATCCAGACCCGATCGCCCACCTGGATCTGGGCCGGCGCGCCGCGGTAAGAGGCGTAGTAGCCACGCATGCCGTCGTTGAGGAAGGCGAGCGCGTCGGCCACGGTGCGGTCCGGGCGGGCGTCCTCCGGGAAGCGCAGGCTGAAGCGGGCGAACTCGACGCAGGGGTAGCCACCGTCACGTCGCCAAGACGTACCCGCTCCCCGTCGGCCGTCTCGATCAGAAGGCCGGCGGCCAAGTCGTGCTCGCCGTACAACTGATCGGTCCCGATCAGGATGTTCTCGGCGGCGAGACCGTCCACGAGGTGCGCGCCGAAGCGATCGCGCATCGCCTCGTAATGGGCCGTGAAGCAGAGGGACACGCCGTTGTCGCCGCGGTGCTTGGAGGCGGGATGGCTCGGGTGGTGGACGTCGTCGAGCCGCTCGCCCTGCTCGGACCAGCCGACGACGCCCCCGTCCTCCAGCGTCAGCCTGGGCACCGCGCAGAGTGGCGCGGGGTCGTACCGCCGGCGCGGCGCCTGACCGACCTTCAGGCTCGACCGCTGGACCTGAAGCCGCAGTATCTGACCGATCGGCTGCACGCGACGTTCCTTCGGCTGCCGGAAGGGGCGGGATAGCGGCGCCCCGGCCCTCGCCGCGGCGCCGCCCTCCGCGGGGCGCCTTACGTGGCGCCCCGGGACATCTTGTAGAACGGGTAGGAGCCGAGGTAGAGCGGGTTGCTGTAGTAGCCCTGAATGTCCTTGGCCAGGATGGTGTAGTACTTGATCTGGCCGTAGTAGATGCAGGGCGGGTCCTGCTCCGTCAGGATGTTCTGCGCTTCCTTCATCAGCTCGACGAGGCGGTTCTCGTCGGTGTAGGTCTCCGCCTCGGCCATGATCTCCTCGAAGCGCTGGTTGACCCAGTAGCCGCCGTTGCTGCCGCCGCCGCCCGTCGCCGACTCCAGAAAGTTCGGCGCGAACTGGTTCCACGGGTCGTTGTAGTCGGGCCACCAGCTCCAGCCACCGACGAAGTGCGGGCGGTCCTCCGCCGGCGAGTCGCCGTAGACCAGATCGCCCTGGGCAGTGCGGTCCACCTCCAGCAGCTCGAGGTCGAAGCCCATCTGCTGAACGTTGGCCTGGAAGAGCTGAGAGATCGTCCGTTCGACCTCATCGCCGGCGTCGAACAGATACTCGAAGGTGTCGCCTTCCTTGAAGCCGCCCTGGAGGATCAGCTCCTTCGCCTTGGCGAGGTCTGTCTCGTAGAGGAAGACGTTCGGGTCATAGCCGCGCACCGTATCCGGCAGCGGACCCGAGCGCTTGAGCAGCCCCTTGTAGGCGCCCTCGATTACCTGATCGTACGGGAAGGCGTAGGAGAACCCCTTGCGCACCTCGACCGTCTTGAGCCGCGGCACGTTCATGATCATCCAGACGACGGCGGTCGTGTCGTACTCCAGCACCTGCAGATCCGGGTTGGTGCGCAGAGCCGCCACGTCGTCCGGGGTCAGGTTGAAGGTCGCCGCGTCGGCGTCGCCGTTCTCCAGCAGCTGACGCCGCGTGCCGTTCTCCGGCACGACCCGGATCACGATCTGGTCGAAGTGGTTGCCCTCCCAGCCGCCGTGGTACTCCTCAAACCGCGTCAGCACCAGGCGCTGGTTGCGCTCGTGCTTCTCGACGACGTACGGCCCGGAGCCGGTCCCCGGGTTTTCGGTGTTTTCCTGCAGCCATTGGTGGGCGAACTCGTCCCCCTCGCTCTTGTTCTCGTCGAGCACCCGCTGGTTGACGACGAACGGGCCGTACTCGGACGCCATCGCCGGGAGGAAGAGCGGCTGCGGCCGGCCGAGATCGAACTGGATGGTGGCAGGGTCGACGACCACCATCTGCTCAGGGTTCTCGACGAAGCGGCTGATCACGTTGACCGGCCCGGCACCCTGCTCCAGGAACCGGGTGAAGGACGCCTTGACCGCCTCGGCATCGCAGGGAGAGCCATCGTGGAAGACGGCGTTCGGGGCGAGATTGAACGTGTAGGAGGAGCCATCCTCGTTCGCCGACCATTCCTGGGCCAGCATCGGCTCGTACTGGTCGGTGCTGTCCCCCTTCAGCTGGATCAACATCTCGTAGGTCGCCAGGAAGAGCATCGACGCCTGGTTGTCGTACGAGTAGTGAGGATCGAAGTCCTGCGTCTCGCCCGCGACGATGACCGTGAACGTGCCACCCCCCCCGTCCTGCGGCCGCGGCAGCCGCGACCGGGCGCCGGCGACCGGCGCGGCGCGGGCCGTCGCCGGGGCGGCGGTCATCAGTGCGCCAATGACCGGGCTGGCGAGGCCGAGCCGCAGGCCGAGCGAGAGGGCCTGGCGGCGGGTGAATCGTCCGGCCCTGGCGTCGGCGAAGAGTCGGGCGATGTGCGCGTCCTCGTTCATGCGTCCTCCCGTGTGTGCGGCAACATTGCCGTCATGCCCACCGAGCCCCGTCGTTGGGCGCGTGGCGGAACCAGGTGAGGAAACGTCGGGCAACTATACGGGCGTCCCGGTGTGCGGGCAAGCAGCGCCGATACGCCCTGGTCCGCACCGGAGCGGCCCGCCGCTCCGACCCCCGCTGCCAAGGATGGGAGGGGGGAGGACGTCGACCCCAGACCTGGAATCAGTGAGTCGCTCGCGTGTTGAGTCCGATGCGCTGGTGTGGTCACGGACGGCGCAAGAGTCACGCACGTCCGGGGGGAGCCGAGGCTTGGGCGATGTCGGGTCGACCCCCGCCCGCGCCGCGAGGCAGCGTCTCCGGGGCGAGGCGAGCGAAGGCGAAGGCACTCCCGGCCAGGAGCGCCGCGGTCGCGGCGAGCGCCGCCTCCGGCGAGAGGAGATCGGCGACGAGGCCGAGCAGGAGTGGACCGGCGACGTACCCGGAGTCGGCGATCATGCGATAGGTACCGAGGGCGGCGGCCGTCATCCCGGGCGGCGCAACGTCGGCGGCATAGGCGGCGGGGGCGGCGCTGCTGATGCCGGAAGCGACGCTCCACAGGATGCAAGCGACGAGAAACCATCCAAACCCCGGCACGACGGCGAAGAAGAGCATGGCCGAGCCGGTCAGCAGCGTGGCCGGGACGATGACCGCCTTGCGCCCGAAGCGGTCCACCAGGACGCCGGACGGGTACGCGAGGAGAAGGCCGACGACGCTGATCATCGCCAGCCCGAGCCCGATCCGATCCGGGCCGAGCCCCAGCTCGGTCTCGGCGTGGAGCGGGATGACGTTGAAGAGGGCGCCGGTGCGGGCGAAGAAGGCGCCGAAGCTGACCGCGCTGATCAGCAGGAACCCGGGCGTCGCCCGTAGGAGCCGCAGTTGGGCGGCGAGCGACGGCAGCGGCGCCGGAGCGGTGCGTGTCTCCTCGCTGTCCACACCCCGCTGACCGTCGCGTAGGTCGCGTGTCTCGGGGACGCGCCGCCAGGCGAGGATCGCCACGATCCCGGCGAGGATCGCGTTGACGACGAACGGTGCCCGGAGCCCGAGGTGGGCGGCCACCAGTCCGCCGGGCAGCGGCCCGGCGCCGACGGCGAAGAGGAACACTCCCTGGTAGACCGACATGACTCGGCCGCGGTTGGCTGGGCCGGTGATGTCGGCCAGCACCACCTGGCCGCCGGTGAGGACCATCGCGGCGCCGGCACCATTGACGAAGCGGGCGGCGAGAAAGATCGGGTAGGTGGGCGCCACCGCGCAGAGCGCGCTGCCGAGCGTCGTCACGAGGCCGCCGAGGGCGAGCGTCCAGCGCCGGCCGCGGCGATCGGCGAGACGTCCCGCCGGCACGTTGACGAGAAAGCGGGCCAGACCATAGACGGCGATAGTCAACCCGACCGCCGTCTGCGAGACGCCAAAGTCGCGGGCGTAGAGCGGGACGACGGGGACGATCGAGCCGAACCCGAGCTGGTTGACCGCGATCAGCAGGCAGATCCAGGCGAGAATGCGGCCCCGCTCGCCGGTGAGGGGAAGTGTTGGGCGTCGGAGGTTGAACAGGCGGCGCACGGGCGGCATTCCACGGGTAACGAACGCGACGAGTTCAGAAGGCGGCCGGCGAGCCGCAACGATTGTAGGTGCAGACCGGGCGGTCCGTCGCCGTCCATCTGCCATCGCCCGACTGAAGACCCCCCGGCGCGCAAACCGGGAGACCTACGGATCGGCCCCGCGGGCGCCCCCGCCATCGGCGACCCGCCATCGCAGATTCCGCTCCCCGCCTTGCTGCCTCCGCGGCCGGTCACCCACAATTGCCCGATGGCCCGACCCCGCACGCGCGCCCGGATATCCCGCCGTTTGGGACTCGTGCTCCCACCCTGGTCTGCCCTTCTGGTGGCCGTGGTCCTCGCGGGGTGTGGTGTGGGGGTGAACGAGGATCTCGTGGCGACATCGACACCCTATCCGATCCGCTCGCCGGTCGGCGCCTCCTCGGCCCCCGCCACGCCCGAGCCCGCCGCCGTGGCAGCGCTCGCCACGGCCCAGGCCGCGTTGGCTGGCGGCAGCCCAGCGGCCGCGGTGCCGGTGTTCGGCACCGCCATCGCCGCCGCCCCCCGCGATCCCGATGGATACGCCGGCCGGGCCGCCGCCCGCGCGGCGAGCGACGATCTGGACGGCGCCGCGGCCGACCTCGACGCGGCGGTCGCCCTCGCGCCCGGCCGGGCCGACCTCTACCTGGCCCGGGCCGCCCTGGCGGAGCGGCGGGCCGACTTCGCCGCCGCCGAAGCCGACTACGGGCGGGCCATCGCCCGCTCCCCCGGCGACCCCGCCCTCTACGCCGCGCGGGCGTTCGCCATCCTGCTCACCGCCCAAGGGAACCTCGACCGCTACCAGGCGGCGTTGGACGACCTCAACCGCGCGCTGGTGCTCGATCCCGCGTACCGACCCGCCCGCCTCGGCCGGGTCCGCGTGCTCGCCGACCGCGCCATGTTCCGCGGCGATCCCACCGACCTCGACCGAGCCCTCTCCGAGCTCGACGCGCTCTCCGACGCCGTGGGCGACCCCGACGTCCTCCTCCTGCGGGCCCGTGTGCTAGCCGCGCGCGGCGACGTCCAAGGGGCACGTCAGGCTCTCGCCGCCGCCGAGGGATCGATGCGCGCTGATCGGTCGCCCGTGGCGACGGCCCCACTTGAGACGGCACGCGCTCTGGTGGCGCTTAAGGCGACCGACTGGGTCGCGGCGGCCCGTGCCGCCGATGCCGCGTTGCGTGCCGATCCGTTCCACTGGGAGGCGTATCAAGTCCTGGCCGAGGCCGAGCTGGGGCGGGACGACGCCCGGGCCGCCTTGCGGGCGGCAGACCGCCTCCTCGCGCGCTGGCCCGACGCCGGTGCCGGCCTCTACCTGCGCGGTGTCGCCCTTGCAGCGCTAAGCCGCGAGGCGGAGGCCCGCCGGGCGCTCGAGGCCGCGCGGACGCGGCTGCCGCACAGCCCGGTCTATCAAGCGCGGATCGCGCAGGCGCTGCAGCGGCTGGGCTGACGCCGGCGGACCGCCCCGTCGCGTCCCCACAAAGTGTTCCATCCCCGCGAAAGTTCCGATAGGTTGGCGCGAAATGTTCGGCACGTCTCGTGCGTTATGGATATGGCAACGAGACGTCACGAGCAGAATGGAGCGCCGAGCGCCGTGCAGGTGAATCCCCTTCCCAGCGCCGATCTGGTCGGCGGCCGCTACGAGCTGGCCGAACCGATCGGCGAGGGAAACTTCTCGATCACCTACCGCGGGCGCGACACCACCCTCGGGCGCGCCGTGGCGATCAAGATGCTGCGGCCGCAGTACGCCGCGGACAAGACGTTCGTCTCTCGCTTCGAGCGCGAGGCGCGCGTCGCCGCCTCCGTCTCTCACCCCAACATCGTCGACGTCTACGACTACGGCGAGCACCGGGACACGTTCTACATCGTCATGCAGTTCGTGGCCGGCCATGATCTTCGGCATGAGCTAGAGGAGAAGGGACCGTTCCCGCCGGTGGAGGCGGTCCGGATCGGACGGCAGATCCTCGGCGGCTTGGGAGCCATTCACGCCGCCGGCATCATCCACCGCGACATCAAGCCGCAGAACGTGCTCTGGGACGCGACGGCGTCGCCCGGGTCACCGATTTCGGCATCGCCCTCGGTCCCGTGGCCGACTCGCTCACGAGCCACGGCACCACCGTCGGCACCGCCTCCTACATGGCGCCGGAGCAGGCCCGGGGCGGGGCGCTCAGCCCGGCGACGGACCTCTACGCCGTCGGCGTCGTCCTCTACCAGTTGCTGACGAAGCGGCTGCCGTTCGAGGCGGAGAACCCGATGGCGGTGATGCTCGCCCACCTTCAGGCCCAGCCACCGCCGCTACGCGAGGCGGCACCGGAGGTGACGGTCCCGCCGGCGCTCGAGACCGTCATCATGCGGGCGTTAGCGAAGAACCCAGCCGAGCGGTATCAGAGCGCCGACGAAATGGTCGACGCGCTCGACGAGGCGCTCGGCGGCGCGTCGCGAGTGGAGCCGGTACGATTCGCGCCACCGCTCCCGGCCCCGCCGACAAGCCAGCTCCCGGTTGCCCCCGAGCCCGCCGCCGGTGCCGCGACGCAGGCGCTCTGGGCTCCCCGCGAGGAGTGGACGCCGCACCGGGATGATGCCCGGCCTGTCCCCGCGTCCCCTGCCGCGCCCCGTCCGGCTCCTGCCCCGGCGCCCGTCGCGATGCCGGCTCGCCGCCGGCGGCGAGAACTCGGCTGGCTGGCACCGGTCCTCCTCTTCGGCCTCGCCCTGGCGGCGTTGGGTGCGGTCGTCGTCGCCAACGGCGGCCTCTTCGCCGGGAACGACGGTGGAGACGGCGATACGTCTCGCACCCGCGTGGCCGTTGCCGCCGTGGGCGGCACCCAGACGCCGACCGCCACGCCGGCGGCGGGCGTGCCGACTCTGGTCGTCAACCTTCCACCCGGCATCACCGCGACGGCGACCGCAACGACGCCGCCGACGGCGACCGCGCCGCCGACGCGCACCCCAACCCTAGTGCCGCCGACGGAGACACCGGTGCCACCGACCCCGACGGTCCCTCCCACCCGGACCCCAACGCTGGTTCCCCCGACGGATACTCCTGTCCCCCCGACGGACACGCCCGTCCCGCCGACGGCGACGGCAGCGCCGATCGTGCCGGCGGGAGGAACCTCGGCACAGTCCGTCGACGACAGCTTCGCCGCGTCGGGTGGCTCGACCGACGCCGATCAGTCCAGCGGCAGCGGCGACCTCGGCCCGCTCTCGTTCGGCGCTGATGACTGGCAGGGCGGCGCGCCCACCACGCCCGGTTGGTATGGGCGGACTGCCGTGGTCATCTATGGCGCGCGGAGTGCCTACCCGAGCGCCACGCTCCGCTTCAACCTCGACACGAAACCGACTGGAACCGCTGTCCTTGAGCTGACCGGACTCGGCGACGAGTATGGGTCTGAGTTTCCGATCTCCATCCAGGTCAACAATGCGGTGTCCGAAAATGCCATTCCGGACCCCTTCGTCAACTGGAACCCAGATTTGCACGGCGAGAGCGGCCAGCGTGCCCCTTGGACCACCGTCAGAGTGCAGTTTCCTGCCGATGCCTTGGTGGAAGGCTCCAACACGATCACCGTTCTGAGCGGCCGGTCTGGCAACGCTACGCAGGGTGTGCCGTACGTGTTGCTCAGCGACGCGTCCTTGTCGTTCGAGAGCGCGTCCGGTGCCTCGAACACCGTCGCCTCTGCCTCCGTCGTGGAGGACGACGGCAACGGGAGCGGCAAGGGCAAGAGGGGCAAGAACGACGACAACAGCGGCAAAGGCGGAGAGGACGACTAGACCGGCACCCCAGGATCCCGGTCAGCTCCCCGCCTCTCGTTGAGCCAATCCGACGTGTTCGCCAAACCCCTTGAGTGGATGGTACCCTCCCCGCGTTCTGTTGCCTGAGAGGCACGCCGCCGCGGCCGACGAGACTCCGGCCGATGGTGTGATGCGTTTGGGAACGCCTCAGCGGGGGGACGCGGCGGGTGCAGAGGGGAAGCGGGAGGAGGACCGAGCGGATCGCTCGGGCCGGGGCGGCGCTCTGGCTCGTCGCGCTCCTCGCCGTCGGCGCGATCGCTCCTTGGTCGGCGTCCGCGGCCCCCGGGGATGGTCCAGCTCTTCAACCGCAGGCAGCGCAGGGCGTCCCCGACTGGCTCAGCCCCGAAACAGCGGCCCGACTTGATCTCGGGTTCGACGTGCTGGTGCCGCCGTGGGTACCCGGCCCCTTCGCGGGGGAACCGAGCGTCCAGGCCAGCGGCGGTTACTACCGCCTCTACTGGGTTATCCCGGGCTCGCCCCCGACCTACCTGGAGATCACCGGCACTGTCGGCGGCGACATCCCGGACTTCTCCTGGTACGACCGCAATGTCCAGCTCCAGCAGAACACCACGGTCCAGGGCGTCCCGGCCCACCACGACCTGACGCCGATCTACGACCTGGTCTACTGGCAGGTCGGCGATGTCGTCTACTCGGTGAGCAGCCAGGGCCTGACCGACACCGACACCCTCTCGCTCGCCAACGCCCTGCAGGTGCTCACTGGAGTGGCGCCGCCGCCCGACGACGGCGGGGACGACGGATCGTCCGGTGGCGGATCGGCGCCGACGCTTGGTGCACCCGAGACGGTGCGGGCTGGCGAGGCCGCGGCCATCGGCGTCGAAGGCACCGCGGGTGCCACGCTCACCGCCGACGCCGGCGTCTTCGTCGCCACCGGCGAGGCGGTCTACCGCGACGCCGGCGGTGCTCCCGTCGAATGGGAAGCACCGGCCGCCGCCTACGATCTCACCGTCACCTTCACCCTCACCGACCCCGAGACCGGCGACTGGCTTGCCTCCGCCCAGACACTGGTCCTCGGCGCCGCCGACCCGCCCGACACCACCGACCCGGGCGGCGCAACGGTGCGGTTCGAGAGCCAGACCAGTGCCGTCAGTGGCGAGCTTGTCTACGTCACGCTCTACGGCAACGGCACCTGGATCGTCAACGCCACCCTCGGCACCTGGCCGGCGCAGTCGCCGAACACCCTGTTCGCCCCGGACGCTGGAGGTGGCGATTACCTCATCGGGACTCTGCCGGACGACGGCGCGGCCACGCTGATCTGGCGCGCGCCGGAGGTGAGCGAGACGGCGACCGGTTTCTTCTACGCGACCGACGTCAACAGCAATACCCCGGCGGAGTGGATGATCACGGTCGAGCCGGGCCAGCTTCCGCCCAACCCGACACCGCCACCGACACGAGCCGCGACCGCCCCGACCCCTGCCCCGAACGCGGCCCCCGAGCACGATGGCGCCGCGCCACCCGCGCGGAGCGAAGACGGTGGCGGCACCGACGCGGCTCCGGCGGAGCCTGGCGATCAGCCGGCAGGCGACCAGCCCCAGGACGCGAGCCAGACTGGAACCCAACCCAAACCGGCTCAGGATGCGGGTCAGGCCCACGGGCGCACTGGGTCCGACGGGTCGGGGGGACCGGACCTTCTCGCGGTGACGGCACCCACGGCCCCGACCGCCTCGGCATCGGTGCGACCGGCCGCGGTGACCGACTCATCGGCGCCCGCTCCCTCCACCTCGGTCCCTTCCTCCGGACTGCCCTCGCCGCCCGGAACACCGGCCCCCGCCCCAACGCCGACGGTCATTCCGACGGCCGGGTCAGACGGGCTGGTCGCCGGCGTCATCGGCCCGGACGGGGGCACGCTGGTCAACCCGGCGGGCGCGGCGCTGTCACTGCCGCCGGGCGCCCTCACGGCGCCGTCCACGGTCAGCATCGTGCCGGTGCCCGACCCGCGGCTGCCGGTTCTGCCCGACGTCGACTTCATCCCAGGTACGGGTTTCGACGTGTCAGTCGCGGCGGCCAACGGCCAGTCGATCGAGCAACTGGAGCAGGCGGCGACGCTGCGGATGACGCTGACGCCGGAGCGGTGGCGTGCTGGCGCGGTGATGTACCGGGTCACCGGAGGACAGCTCGAGCGATTGGCTGGCTCGGCGCTCGACGCCGAGGGCGTCTCGGCCTCACTCGACCACTTTTCGCGCTTCGCTGTCGGCGTCCCGGTGCGGCAGGGGGATGAGGACCGTGGACTCCTGCCCTGGTTCATCGCCGGCGTCGCCGCCATTCTCCTCTTCGTCGTCGGCAGCACTGTGACCGGGCTCGTCCGTCACCGACGCCCCAGAACCGTGGTCACGCGCCGTCGCGCTCACGTCCGCTCTCGGGTCCGCTAAGCCGGGGACCCGTGGCATCGGGGGGTGCCGGTCCGAAGAGGGCCGCCCGATTGGCGAGACGGCGGCATCACCGGGTCGCTTGAATTCACGGCGGCGTTGTCGACGGTGGTCGAGGCTTGAAGGTGGGTCCTTGCGCCCCGTGCCCCGCCGTCACCCTCCCAAATCCCCTTGACTCCCTCTCCGTAACCGATACATTGGTTCGTAGGCGGTCTGCTCCCGGAGTGGAGAGCGGGACCTGAACGGTGCCCGATGCCTTCCCGGGATCCTCCCCCGTCATCCGGGACCTCGGCGCTCACCCGGGTCATCCCGAGCCCCTCCCCGGCGTGTCGTAGCGGACCGTCATCCCCGCCGCACCGCGTATTGCTCTCCGGCCTCGTTCACCCCGAGGCGCCAGCGGTTTGAGCACGTGGGACCGCCGCACCCGTGCGGCGCGCCTGATGCGGAGGGTACGTCTGTTCTCCTCGGTGACGAGCGTCACGGGGAACCGGGGATCCACCGCTCGCCGCTCGGCCGAGAAGCGGCCGACGATGCCCGTCCTTCAACCCGCGAACCCCGCCGACCCGCCCGGAGGGCTACCGGTCCCGCCGGGTGGTGCCTGTGCGGTCCCCCAGCGCGGCGAAGAACGCCTGAGCCTCCTCCGTTGTTCGCGGGCAGCGAAGGCGGGTGACGTCCAGCAGCAGCGTTACCGGCAGCGCAACCGCGGCCAGCGCGGCCGCATAGCAGAGCAGGATCACCGCGACGTCGAAGGCCCACGTCAGCAGCAGGAAGACGGCGTAGCTGAGCCATCCGACGGCCGACGAGCCATTGGCGCCGCCGAGCGCCAGCGTGAAATCGAGGCGCTGGCGAACGACAAAGGCGGGCGCCCACAGCACCACGGCGCTGACCAGCAGCGCGAGCTGGATCCCGTACCCGCCGACGTGGCGAGCGACCAGACACGCGGTGGCGACGAGCGAGAGCGCGATCAAGGCGAACGTGACGCGTCGGACGCCTTCGGGCGTCGGGTCGAGCTCGATCCGCTCGGAGGGGAACCGGCGGGAGTGCAAGTACGGCAGCGAGACGAGTTGTCGCCAGTTGTCGAGGATGGAGACCCAGAGGACCAGGGCGGAGCCGAGCCCCAGCGCGAGGCGGGCCAGGAGGCGCCACGGTGCGTCACCGTCGCGGCCGACATCGCGCAGAAACGAGCGATTGGCGCGACCCAGTGCCGCGAGCGCCACGACGAGTACCGCCCCGAGGGCGACGTTACCGGCGAGGAAGCGCTCGACGTCCATCGAACGGTCCGATCAGGTCCCGAGCTTCGCCAGCTCCGCCTCCGCGTCGGCGAGGCGGCGACGGGCGATTGGGAGCCGGTCGACCCAGCGGTGGCGTTCCTCCTCCTCCGCGGCTTGCTCCTTGACCAGTCGTTCCGCCTCCGCGTCGAGTTCCCGGCGGCGGAGGTCGCGTTGAGCGCAGGCCGCGCAGTGGCCGCGCCAATTCTTCCAACCGCCGCACGCCGGACAGGGTTGAGCCAGGTCGGCGAGCGTAGCCGTGGTCGGAAGCGGCGTGCCGGACAGGGCGCGGTCGCGCAGGTCAGTCGCGAAGACCGTCACGCTGGCGGCCAGGTGCTCGGCCAGGGCGTCGCGTAGCTCGGCTGGCGTGTTTGCGGGGACGAGCCGGGCGGCGTCGCCGCTCCGCTGCCGCAGGTCGCCGCGGACCACCGCGCCGCCTCGTTGATCCCAGTCGGTCTCCTCTTGAAAGCGAAAGTCTTCTGACCCGATGGTGAACGAGACCTCGGCGGGTTCCTCGGACGTCGCGCGGATCCCGCGGATCTGCGTCGTCGGCAGGGGAAAGGTCGGCGCGGGCTGGCCGGCGGCGAGGGCCCGACGATCAGCCTCCACCGTGGCGATCGCCTCGCCGAGGAGCGCGATCCGCTCCCGCCAGGGATTGTCCGGTCGAAGCGCCAGCTCTCCCTGCTCCACGTCGTAGAGCATGGCATCGCGACGGCGCTCCAACTGTGCCCGCCGGCGCTCACGCGCCGCCGCATCGAGCGGCGGGCCGCTCGCACGATCCTGGGGTTGCGGTGGTCGGGGCGGTGCCTGACCCACCGTCGCCGTGCGCCGTGGTGGCGGCGCCTCCAAGGAGCGTGGTGGGTCTGCCTTCTCCCAGAATCGCCAGCGGGGCATGGACCGATCCTCCGTCATCCCGACGATTGTGACACAACGGCGAGCTGAACTCGCGCGGAGCTCGTGACCCACGGAGAGACAGACTCGGTAATCCTCCCGGGAAGGACGGGTATGCTCTGCGTGTTCGTCCCGCGTCGCGCGCCAGGGAAGTCCCATCGCTCACGAGGGTGACGACGCGATCGGCGATGCCGAACGGTCCCTGGGATGGCGTGTGGGAGGGTCGCTGTGAGAAGGCCTGGCCCTCCCCTGTGACAACGGGCGCGCCGCACGCGTCGCCGTTCGGCGCGGTAAGCGTGTCTCTTTGCACCGGCCGCGCCTGCTTGACCCTGATAGACACGGCCGCAACAATGCATCCACGGTCGCCCCATCGCGGTGCTGGCCGCCGTCCGGCGGACCGACGCTCAGGAGACGAACGATGGCGTTATCGACGCACCCCTCGACGACGTCCGAGGCGAACGACGGCTTCGTTTGGGCGCCGACCGCGGCGTACCTGGAGCGGAGCCGGCTGCGGCGGTTCGTCGAGCGGGAGGGGCTGGCAGGTTACGAGGCGCTCCTGGCCCGTGCCGCCGAAGACCCGGCCTGGTACTGGGACGCGGTGGTCCGCGACCTGGGGCTGGAATGGAGCGCCCCATACGACCGGGTCCTCGACCTGTCGGCCGGACCGGAGTGGGCTGACTGGTTTCCCGGCGGGCGCTTCAACTACGTTCACAACGCGCTCGACCGCCACGCCGCCGACCCCCGCCGCGACCAGCTCGCCCTCGTGTGGGAAGGGGATGACGGCGCGGTCCGTAAACTCTCCTACCAGGATCTGGCGACCGAGACCAACCGTCTCACCAACGCGCTGCGCGACCTGGGGATCCGCAAGGGCGACCGCGTCGGCGTCTTCCTTCCGATGCTGCCGGAAACGGCGGTGGCGACGCTGGCGCTGGCCAAGATCGGCGCGATCTTCATGCCGATGTTCTCCGGCTACGGCGCCGACGCCGTCGCCTCCCGCCTCCGCGATGGCGAAGCGACCCTCCTCATCACGGCGGATGGCTTCCCCCGGCGCGGCACCAACGTCCCGATGAAGGTGACGGCGGACGAGGCGCTGACCCAGGCGCCAACCGTCACGCGTTGCCTGGTCCTCCGGCGGACCGGCGGCGATGTCCCCTGGGACGCGACGCGCGACGTCTGGTGGCACGAGGCCGTCGCCGGGGCGGACCGCTCCGCCCCCACCGAAGACACCGCGGCCGACGACCCCTACATGATCCTCTACACCTCCGGCACCACCGGCCGGCCGAAAGGGGCCGTTCACGTCCACGCCGGCTTCCCGATCAAGGCCGCCCACGACCTCGCCTACTGCTTCGACCTCCAGGCTGACGATGTGCTCTTTTGGCTGACCGATCTCGGCTGGATGATGGGGCCGTGGGCGATCGGCGGTGGGCTGATGCTCGGCGCCACCGTTCTCCTCTTCGAGGGAACTCCCGACTACCCCGAGCCCGACCGCCTCTGGCGCCTCGTCGAGAGGCACGGCGTGACGACGCTCGGCGTGGCGCCGACGGCCGTCCGCGCCCTGATGGGTAAGGGGAGTGACTGGGTGCGGCGGCGCGATCTGAGCACGCTTCGCATCCTCGGCTCCACCGGTGAGACCTGGAACCCGGGACCGTGGCGATGGTACTTCGACGAGGTCGGCGGCGGCCGCTGCCCGATCAGTAACTACTCGGGTGGGACCGAGACCGGAGGCGGCATCGTCGGTTGCGTCACCCTCAAGCCGCAGAAGCCATGCGCCTTCACCGGGCCGGTGCCGGGCATGGACGCCGACGTCCTCGATGAGACGGGCCGGCCGGTGCGGGGCGCGGTCGGCGAGCTCGTCGTGCGCCAGCCGTGGGTCGGTATGACCCGAGGCTTCTGGCGTGACCCTGAGCGCTACCTCGACACCTACTGGTCGCGCTTCCCGGACACCTGGGTCCACGG
The DNA here is from genome assembly GCA_030447415.1 of Thermomicrobiales bacterium. Taxonomy (GTDB): domain Bacteria; phylum Chloroflexota; class Chloroflexia; order Thermomicrobiales; family UBA6265; genus JAUJOZ01. The sequence goes on from JAUJOZ010000014.1 coordinate 60,816, forward strand.
CGACTGGGCGGAGGTGGATGCCGATGGGTTCTGGTTCATCCGCGGCCGGTCGGACGACACCCTTAAGGTGGCGGGCAAGCGCGTTGGACCGGCGGAGGTGGAGTCGGCGGCGGTGGCTCACGCCGCGGTGCAGGAGGCGGCGGCCATCGGCGTGCCGCACGAGATCAAGGGGAGGCGGTCGTCGTCTTCGCCATCCCGAAGCCCGGCGTGGAGACCTCCCCCGCGCTGGCCGAGGAGGTGCGACAGACGGTCGCCGCCGGGCTGGGGGCCGCGTTGCGGCCGGAAGCGGTGCGCTGGGTCCGCGACCTGCCCAAGACGCGCAACGCCAAGATCATGCGCCGCGTCATCCGCGCCGCCTACCTCGGGCAGCCCGCCGGCGACGTTTCGTCCTTGGAGAACCCGGCCGCCGTCGGCGAGATCGAGGCGGCGCGGAACCAAGGTGCCTAGGAAGTGAGCACGCGTCCGTGAGTGACCGACCCGAGTCGCTGCGTGACCGACCCCCTCCGGCGAGCCGGTCGATCCGCTGCCGCCGGCGCTCTGGCCGGCGCGCGTCGTGCACGAGGGGCGGTACGCGCGGTTGGAACCGCTCGACGCCCGGCTCCATCGCGGCGGAGCCCCACGCGGCTTCGCACGCCGACGAGGCGGCGCGTCGGCTCTGGGACTACCTTCCGTACGGGCCGTTCCCGACAGCGGAGGCGTTCAGCGGCTGGCTGCGCGACTGTTCGGCCACGGCCGACCCGCTGTTCTTCGCCGTGCGGGACAGGCGAACCGAGCGGGCCGGAGGCGTCGCGAGCTTTCTCAACGTCCACCCGAAGGACGGGACGATCGAGATCGGCCACATCTGGTTCGGCCCCGCCCTGCAAAACACGCCCGCCGCCACCGAGGCGCTCTACCTCCTGATCCGCCATGCGCTGGACGACCTCGGCTACCGGCGGATGGAGTGGAAGTGCAACGCACTCAACGCGGCCTCGCGCCGTGCCACCGTCCGCCTCGGCTTCGCCTTCGAAGGGATCTTCTACCAGCACCTGATCGTGAAGGGCCGCAACCGCGACACGGCCTGGTACTCGATCCTTGATCACGAGTGGCCGCGTCTCCGCGTCAACTTCGAGGGATGGCTTGCCCCGGAGAACTTCGACGCGGCGGGACGGCAGCGGGCGTCGCTGAGCGACCTCAATCGCCCCGCGCGGTAGCGCCGAATGGACGTCGCGGAGCGAAACGTCGAACGGTTCTTGTCGCTCGTGCGGGCGTGGGCCGAAGCAGAGCAGGACATCGAGGCGGTGGCGCTGGTTGGCTCCTGGGCACACGGGACGGCGCGGCCGGGGTCGGACGTCGACCTGATCCTCATCGCCGGCGACCCCGGCAGGTACCGGAACGACGACGCGTGGCTCCGCCGGTTCGGCGCGCTGCGCTCCGTGGCGGACGAGGATTGGGGAGTGGTCCAATCCCGGCGGGCGTTCTACGAGGACGGCCTCGAAGCGGAGTTCGGCCTGACTACCGCCCGCTGGGCGGCCATCCATCCGATCGACGCCGGAACCGCTCGAGTCATCCGGGATGGGATGCACGTGCTGCTCGACCGCAGCGGCGACCTCGGACGGCTCGTCGCGCGTGTGTGGTAGCGGTACCAAAATCACCTGTTGACGGACACCGTGTCCCTTCCGTCCGGCCTCGGTTCCGGGTAAGGTAGCTCCGTCCGAGGACCGATAGGAGCGACTGGGAAGGGGGAGCGCCGACGATGGATCGGGAGCAGTTGCACGGGACGCGGATGCTCCAGCGCGAGGCGGAGTTGCCGACGCAGCGGTCGAAGGAGCAGCGCCAGCACGAGCTGGAGCTCGGGCTGCCGTCGGCCGAAAGCATCCGGGATCGCTCGATCCCGCTCTTCAACCGCAGCGGCTGGCGCTTCTCGAACTCCGGCACCTTCGCCTGTCGGCCCTTTCTGGCCGACATGCGGGAGCTTGGTGGGCAGGACGTCGCCGTCCTCGGCGTGCCGCTCGACTGCGGCACGACCTTCCGCTCCGGCACCCGCTGGGGACCGCAGGCGATGCGTACGGTCTCGGGGCTCGCCGCCGCCGGTTACAACTTTGAGATGGGGGTCGATCTCTCCGAGTCGCTCGACATGGTGGACGTCGGCGATGTCTCCGTGATCCCGGCGAACATCGAGAAGAGCTTCGACCAGATCGACAAGGCGGTCGCCCACATCCACGAGCGGGCGGTCTTCCCCGTCATCCTCGGCGGCGACCACTCGATCGGATACCCCGACGTACGGGGCCTCGCCCCGTACGTTGACGGCAACGTCGGCATCATTCACTTCGATCGCCACAGCGACCTGTCGGAGTACAACTACGACGAGCGGATGCACGGCACCCCCTTCTTCCACGCCACGAACATCCCCAACGCCCCAGCCACCAACCTCGTCCAGATCGGTATCGGTGGCTGGACCGGCTCCCGCGGCGGCGTCAAGGTAGCGCGGGAACGCCAGGCGACGGTCATCACCATCACCGACATTGAACGGTGGGGTCTGGAACGCGTGGCCGAGATGGCGCTTGAGATCGCCTGGCGGAACGCCAAGGCCGTCTTCCTCTCGTTCGACATCGACTCCATCGATCCCGGCTTCGCCCCCGGCACCGGCACGCCGGAAGCCGGCGGCCTTCTGCCGCGCGAGGCCTTCCGTATGCTGCACATCGTCACCCGGGAAGGACTGGCCGGTATGGAGCTGGTCGAGGTTTCGCCCCCCTACGATGTCGGCGACATCACCTCGGTCCTCGGCGTGCGGGTGATCAACGATGTGTTAGGCACGCTCGTCGAGGCCGGTAAGCTCGGCCGGCGCCCCGACGAGACGATCAAAGCGGACCCCGAGGTCGAGCGCCAGAAGGACCAGACGGAGCCGGGGGGCGGGTAGGCGCCAAAGCGGGGAACAACAACTCGCCGGGACAGCCGGGCGTTTCGCCTCCCGTCATGGTCGAGAACTACAGGAAAGACGGCCGCCGCGACAACCAGTGGCAACGCTCACAGCAGCCCCACCGTTCGTGAATTCCGGTCAGTGGAACGTCCGTGAGCGTGAGGTCCGACCACAGACCACATCCGTTGCACCGAACGGGCGCTGCCGAGCCGCCTTGAAACGGGTTGTCGGCGCTCCCTGCGCAGCTGGCGAAGCTGCCGCGACGAGTTACCCGTGATGGCGATGCCCGGGAGCGACTAGGCGGTCGCGGCCAGCGCCGGCGGCAGGACGGCAACGGCCGCCAAGTAGGACCCGAGATCCGGTGCTAGGGTCGCTGTCACCCGGGAAAACGCCCCCGCTAGCTCGCTCCGGAGAACCGCCGGCTCACGGGCGGCCGGCGCGACGCCAGCCGAGCGGGGTGACGCCGTGGGCGCTTCGAAAGGACCGCACGAAGTAGCCCGGGTCGCCGTAGCCAACCATCCGGCCGACCTCCTCCACAGCACGGTTGGTCTCCACCAGGAGGCGCCGCGCTTCTGCCATGCGGCGCTCGGTGATCCACTCCTGCACCGTCCGCCCCGTCTTACGACCGACGACCGTGGTGAGGTGGATCCACTCCTGCACCGTCCGCCCCGTCTTACGACCGACGACCGTGGTGAGGTGGCCCGGCGACAGGCTCACCGCCCGCGCCACGTCCTTGAGCGAGACGCGCTCGCGGTAGCGCTCCTCGATGAAGCCGAAGACGTCGGCGAGCAGGGGTTCGTCCTTGAGTCTGAGATCGCCCACGATGTCCGCCGCCAGGCGGGACACGGCCACGAGCAGGAGCGTCAGGTGCGCCAGCACCGCCTCCCGGTAGCCGTCCCGCCTGTGTCGTAGTTCGAAGTCCAGGGCCGACAAACGCTCGGACCACGAGGCCCGGTCTGCGGGAGGCACCTTCAGGCGCTGGGCTCCTCCCGCCGCGCCCCGCACAAAGGGGAAGAGCAGCGGGTGGGCGCGCCAGGAGAGGAAGGCGCCGGGCGCCTGCGACCCGAGGACCGCAGGTGGGAAAAAGACGCCCCAGCCCTCGGCCTCGTCGAGCCCGCCCGCGTCACCCACCCCCACTACCTCGCCGGGGGCGACGACGTAAGCGTCACCCGCCTCCACCCGCCACTCCCGGTCCCCCAACCACATCGAGCCGCCGCCCAGCTCGAAGTAGGCGAGAACGAGGAAGTCGTGGGAGTGGGAGTGCTTATGGGGCAGCCCGCCGGGGGAGAGCCCCCGACCCAGCCGCACGGCACCCACCGGGGGCACTCCGGGCACCGCTTCATAGGTGAAAACCGGTGGTCCATCTCCCCGCCTGCCCAACATCCTCGTCGTACCCAACCCGATCCCTTGCCCCCCTATCCTCAACGATCGCACCGTTCTCACCGAGGCGCGCGTGGCCCGCTCCGCCGGAGTGGTGGCGTAGCGCTTGGATGATAAACGAAAGATCGTCCTATAAAGCCCAAAGATCTGCACTTTACCGCTTCGGTACGCCCCTCGATACTGGTGGTGTACCGGAAAATCGTCCTACGTCCTTGAGAGCAGGAGAAGACATGAACGCAACCGTGGAAGAGCCGCGAACGACTTACCTCCCGGGCCTCGGGCACGACCGGCTCCTTCCTCTGTACGACCCCCTCCAGAAGGTGCTGGGCGTCGCGTCGGCACACCGACCGCTGGTCGATCAGGCCGAGATACGGCCGGGTCACCGCGTTCTCGAGATCGGCTGCGGTACCGGGAACCTGGCGATCCTGATCAAACGCCTCCATCCGGCCGCCGAAGTCGTCGGGCTCGATCCCGATCCGAAGGCGCTCGCCCGCGCCCGGCGAAAAGCCGAGCGAGAAGCGCTCTCCGTGCAACTGGATCTCGGGTTTGCGGAGGAGTTGCCGTATCCGGACGGGTCGTTTGACCGGGTGTTTTCCGCGTTCATGTTCCACCACCTCGAGGCGGACGGGAAAGCGAAGACGCTCCGCGAGGTACGGCGAGTCCTCAAACCCGGCGGCTCCTTGCACCTGCTCGACCTCGGAGGGGCAAAGGTACGGTCCGACGGTGTGATGGCTCGCCTCCAACACCGAAGCGATCGTCTGCGCGACAACTTCGGCGACCGCATTCCGACACTCATGCGCGAGACAGGTTTCATGGATCCGATGGAGGTTGCGCATCGAGTCACGATCTTCATCGGACGCGTCACCTACTACCGCGCAATCGCGCCGCGCGCGGAGTTCGGCCCTGCCGAAACAGCGGCACAGCCGGCGCCCGGCCGCTCACCATGCATCTGTCGCGCGACCGGCGCTGAGCAAACGGGCGCCGGCCCTCGGAGGAGTCTGATGCCCATGAATCTCGCTCCGCAGTGGCGCAAGCCGCTGCTCACCCTGCACGTGGCCACGGCCGTCAGTGTGCTCGGCACGGATCTGGTGCTGCTGGTGCTGGGAATCTCTAGCGTGGGCGGGGCGGATCCTCAGACCATCTACCCGGCCGCTCACCTGGTGGCCACGTGGTTGCTCGCGCCGCTCGCTGTTGTCGCCCTTGGCACCGGTGTGCTGGTGGGCCTCCCGACGCCGAGGGGTTGACCGAGGTACTGATGGGTGACGATCAAGCTCGTGCTAACGACAATCCTGACCGGTGTCATCCTCCTCGGTCTCGTGCCCAGGCTCGGCGTGGCTGCCGACGCCGCGACCGCCCTGCCCCCTCGACCGTTTACCGACGCTGAGCGCCTGAGATTGGTGGTTGCCCCGGCGGCGGGGGTCACACTGCTGATCCTCATGGTGGTCCTAGCGATCTATAAGCCGGGCTGGCGGCTGCGATCCCGCCCGAACGGAAAGCATGGGCAGGCTTAGGAGCGGAAGAACGAGCCAGCACGAGATCCCGTACCCATGGAGCCGCCGACGATGACCATCGCGGCGTTCAGCTCCAGGTAGGCCTTGGAGTTCCTGTCGATGTGGTGGTGGTTGCCCTCGCGCCACGACGATCAACGACCACGTCGCCACACGAGAAGGAGTCCTGACGCACGCCTTACCGAGATTTTGGGTACTCCCGCGTCCATGGCAAGCCCCGGCAGATGCCGGCGACCGGCTGCGTGTCGGCCCCCCACGCTTATGGGCGATCCCCTCCGGTCGCGCTCCTGCCGCACCGCTTGAGGGACTATCCCGTGGTCCTCATCGGCTATCTGGTGATCCTTCGTCACGCCACGCCGCGGTGATGCTGCTCAAGGACGGTAGGCTGGGCTCACTCGTCGTGGGGCGGTCAGTGTTCTTGGGCGCCGACCAGGGCTGTGGGGTCAGCTGAGCGGGAGCTACCCGAAGTTGATACGCTGCGACCAACCTGAGGCTACGACGCGGCCAAGCGCATTGGATGCCGGGTCGAGCCGCCTGAGGGCCGGGCAATCCGTTTGATCACGGCTCGGCAGCGCCGTTCGGGGCAGCGGACATGGTGGTGAGGACTCGCGCTTATCGGCGTTTCACCGACCGGGGTTGACGAACGGTGCATGGCTTAGGGTGGTGGAACCCGTTCAGAGGACTCCCGTTATCACCCCTGCGCTCGGGGACGCCGGTAGGCGGTGCCGGGTTCCAGCGTCTGCTCCGCAATCGAGGGTACTGCGCCGAGGTCCGCGCGGCATGACGTCCCGCGGGTCGCGGGCGTCGCCTTGAACCCGTCCCGGGCCGGTGTCATCATCCGTCCATGAGCCGCCTCAGCGACACCCAGCCCTTCGCCACCAGACCGACGGCGGTCGTCGCCCCTGCTGAGCCGTACCCTACGGCGGCCGTGGGTTCTCCGGAAACGGAGTGGCCAGCGCCTGTCCGCGAGCCGGCGTCGAGACCAGTCGTTCGGCGGCGGTCGCGCTGGGGCGGACTCGTGCGGTGGCTAGTGACCGGCTTCGTCTTCGTGGCGGTCGCCGTGCCGCTGCTGGCCCTCTCGCTCGTCGTGGCAATCTACTGGCAGGCACGGACGGATCAGACGCGCCCGGCGCAAGCCATCGTCGTCCTCGGCTCGGCGCAGTTCAACGGCAGGCCGAGTCCGGTCCTGCGAGCGCGGCTGGACCGGGCGCTCGAGGTCTACCGCGACGGTATGGCGCCGCTGGTGGTCGTCACCGGGGGACGGCAGCCGGGCGACCAGTTCACGGAGGCGGAGGCGTCGCGCGACTATCTCGTCGAGCGCGGCGTGCCAACCGAGGCAATCCTGCTGGAGAACGAGGGGCGCGACTCGTGGCAGAGCATGCAGGGGGTCGCCGCCATCCTGGACGCGCGCGGGCTGTCGCGGGTGCTGCTCGTCAGCGACGGCTTTCACCTCTTCCGGGTCAAACTGATGGCGCGCGACCTCGGCCTCACGCCTTACGCTACGGCCGCCAGAGGTAGCCCGATTCGGCGGGGCGGACCGGCCGAATTCAGCTACGTCGTGCGCGAGGCCGCGGGCGTCCTCGTCCACCTTTGGCAGACGCGGTAGCACCAAGGGGCTATTCATCGGTGCGAGCCGGATTCCTGGTCGCCCGTCCCCGTCGGTCGTTCCCGAGCGTCGACGGCGACCTTCGCTTCACGCCGGTTGAGCCCCGGGACGCCCGTCCTCCACAATGAACGAGGCGACGGTGCGGACGGGCGCGGCCGGGTCGGTGACGGTTTCGAGGGCTCGGAGGTCGGTCCGCCAGGCGGCGGGGGTAAGCTCGCAGCGGGTGTAGCCGTGGCGGGCGTCGAAGAACTTCAGGTGCGGGTTGATCAGCCCGGCGAACCGCAACCGCTCACGAAAGGGATTGAAGGCGGTCACCGAGGTGGTGACGAACTCGGTGGCCACGGTCGGCGTCGTTGGATCGGCGAAGTCGGCCTTGAGGTCGTTGACCCAGGCTGAATGGATGTCCCCGCTGAGGACGACGGGGTTGCGTGTCCCCCGGCTCAGCAGGTGGGCCAGGATCCGGTTCCGCGCCGCGGGGTAGCCGTCCCACATGTCGGAGGCGTAGGCCCTGTCCGGGCCAGGGTCAGTGTCAATCTCGGCCATCATCACTTGCTGCCCGATCACGTTCCAGCGGGCGCGGGAGGCGTCGAGGCCGGCGAGGAGCCATCGCTCCTGCTCCGGGCCGGTCATCGTCGTGCTGGGATCGAGCGCCGCCGGGCAGCGGACTTGGATGTCGTCGCCGCATGGGTGATCGGTCCGGTACTGGCGAGTGTCGAGCAGGGAGAACTCCGCCAGGTTCCCATAGGTGAGGCGGCGGTAGAGTCGCATCGCCGAACCGACCGGCAATGAGCTCGGGCGCAGAGGGAGGTGCTCGTAGTAGGCCTGAAAGGCGGCGGCGCGTCGCTCCCGGAACACCTCCGGCGGGTCGCCGTTGCTGGACCGGTCGCCGGCGTAGTTGTTTGCAACTTCATGGTCGTCCCAGGTCGTGACCCAGGGGAAAGCGGCGTGAGCCCGCTGGAGGTCGGGATCCGTCTTGTAGAGGGCGTGACGAGCGCGGTACTCCTCCAGGGCGGCGGTCTCACCGCCGGTGTGGTGACGGACTGGGTCGCCGTCCCCCCGGAACTCGCGATTCGCGGCGTACTCGTAGAGGTAGTCACCGAGGAAGAGGACAAGGTCGAGGTCTTCTTCCGCCAAGTTGCGGTAGGCCGCGAAGTAGCCGTGCTCCCAGTGGGCGCAGGAGGCGAAGCCAAAGCGTAACCGGTCTACCGCCGCCCCCAGGGCCGGTGCCGTCTTGGTACGGCCGAAGGTGCTTTCCTCCGAACCGGCGGTGAATCGGTAGAAGTACTCCCGACCGGGCGCGAGCCCCGTGACGTCAACGTGGGCGCTGTGGGCCAGCTCGGGAGTGGTCAGCGTGGTGCCGCGCTGGACGATTCGACGCATCCCTGGGTCGGCGGCAACCTCCCAGCCGATCTCGACCGGGACTGGATCCATGCCGCCGCCATTGAGCGGGTCGGGCGCGACCCGCGTCCACAGCACGACGCCGTCCGGAAGTGGGTCCCCGGACGCGACCCCGAGGACGAATGGGTGAGCGCCGAAGGTCGGCGTCGCGGACCGCGTGTCCCGCATTTCGTCCGCCCGGGTCGTCGGCCGACCGGGCCGGCTCACCGCGACGGCGAGGGACCCGGCTCCGGCGAGCACCGCCCGCCGGCTGGACCGCCGAGCCAGCAGCCGCTCAAATCGGGCGCGATCCATCCGCGACTCCCTCCCTCCCGCTGAGGCGCGCCGCCGATGATCCGCGGGTATGGCATGGCAAGATCGCTAGCTTCGACATCCCGGGTCCTACACAGCGCATGCGCTGCCACCTCGCCCCGAGCACGCGCGTGCGACGGAGGACAGCGGGTCGGTATCCATCCGGCCCAACTCTTGCTTTCTTGCTGGCTTCGGCAGAGCCGACCATCCTTGGCGGCGAGGAGGCGGCACGGCCACCTGCCCGGTTCCCGCAGACGATAGCACCTGGCTGGAGGCATGACGGCATGTTGCTGCACATCATCGCCGACTACGGAGCGGGCGATCTCGCGTTCGCCGAGGTGGTGCAGCGGATCAAGCTGCATCTGCCAGACGCGGAGCCGGTGCTCACGCCGGTCCCGCCGTTCGCCACGCTCGCCGCCGGTTTCTGCGTCGCCCAGCTTGGGCTGAACGAGGCGCCCGCCGGGACGCTGATCTACCACAACGTCGCGCCCCGGGAGGACGATTCCGAGGCGCGGACTGACAATGCCGGCGAGCGGCTCGCCTTCGCGCGCCTGCCGACCGGCGTGCGCGTGATGGGCGTCAACGCGGGCTATGCCTTCTCATTCGTGCGTGACCTTGCCGAGGAGGTGCGCTACGCGGCCGTGCCCGCCGAGGGCTCCCAGTTCCGCTCCCGCGACCTGTTTCCGCAGGCCGCGGGAGCGATCGCGCTCGGTCGCCCCGATGCCCTCGCCGAGAAGGTTCCCCGTGGGCACATGCCGGCCGTGCCGGACCACCATCTCGCCTACGTCGACGGCTACGGCAACCTCAAGACCACGATCGCCCACCCCGCCGGCGGGATGGTGAGCCGGAGCGGGGAGGGAGTCCGCCTGCGGGTCGGCCAAGTCGAGCATGAAGCGGTGGTGAGCGACGGGAGTTTCGCGGTCGAGCCGGGGCAACTCGCCTTCGCGCCGGGTAGCAGCGGTTGGCCCACGCCGCAGGGTGAGCCGGTGCGATTTATGGAGCTCTTCCTTCGCGGCGGCAACGCCTGGGAAGCGTTCGGTCGACCACCGATCGGCGCGCCTGTCCACATGGACCACGGCGATGCGTAGCACGCATGGCAAGCGTCCACCCACTGGGCTCACAACGGTCGGGAAATCGCGGTCTTATGACCGCTCGGCGGCCGAATCATCGGAACGCCCGGTCGGTGAGCTTTTCCGGTACGGTAATCCTCTGTCATCTGGCCAGGTGTTACCCAGGGCGGCCCGTTGTGGCGCGGCCTGCTTGGCATAACGTCGGCACAGCTGCAGGAGGTGCAGCGTGACGGCTTATCCAACGGGAGGGCTGGCGGCAAGTGCCGTCAAAGCTGGCGCAGACGGCGACTCCAGTAACCCGTGGCTCTCCAGGGACCCGATCTCCGCAGCGACTTGACGGCGGACCCGTCGGTCGAGCCACGGCCCCGAGGGAGATCCCGGGGCCGTGAGTCGAGTGCCGTATGAGAAGGGATTGGGGCCGTCCGGACGATCGGGTTAGAGCGCGATGTCCGCGCTCCCCCCTGAGTCGGCGCTTGGCGGCTGGTCCCAGCCTCGGCTGAGCGCCTCATCCTTCGTGACGTTCAAGTAGACCCTGCCGCTCTCGCAGTTGTTGATCGCGGACGTCGGGATGAAGTAATCGGTCGAGAAGAGGAGGCCCTTCTCGACTACGACGTGCGTCGGGTTGACGGCCTTGACTTTGCCAAGCTTGTGCTCGTCGCACCCGTAGACTTCGTTGCCAACCTGGCAGACCCACTGCTGTGTGCTCGTGTGCTCCATCGGTCCTGACCTCCTCGCACTGTGCGGCTCGGTCCCCGTTGGAAGAAGACGGACGGCCCCGGCACTTTCGCCGCAGACGGTGTGCCACCGTCCGGCCCGTCCTCAGGCCTACCCGGGAGGTGGTTCGTCCGGCGCGGAGGGAACCGGGTCCGCCGGCTCGGGGGGCGGGGGTTCCGGGGTGGGCGTGGGAGGCACGGGTGTTGGCGTCGGCGTCGGCGGCACCGGGGTCGCGGTCGGGGCGGGCGGAATCGGCGTCGCGGTGGGCGGCTCCGGCGTGGCGGTCGGCGGCACGGGCGTCGGCGTGGCGGTGCGGGTCGGGCGCTCGCTTGGGGCGGCGGTCGGTGTCGGGGAGGTTGCAGCAGGGGTTGGCGTCGCCAGCGTGGTTGAGCAGGTGCCGATGCATGCGTCGTCCACCGCGACCTGATCGAAGGCGACGTCGTACCCGCGGCCCCGGCCGCTGTCGCCAAGCTGGATGCCGTCGACGCCAGCGGCGGCGAGCGGACCAAGGTTCTCCGTGCCGCGGTGGAGCACGACGCCGTCGTACCAGAGCTCGACGAGGCTTGCCCCGCCGCTAGGATCGATCCGGACGTGGATCTGGACCTCGTGCCAGACGTCCTCCGTGATGTCGGCGGTGACGATGGTCACGCCGGTCGCGGCAACCCGATAGCGGAGCCGTCGCTCGCCGTCGAGCTCGAGCGCGAGGATCGGATCGGTCGCGGCATCGAATCGAAGGAGGGTCACGGGCTCGTCCCGGTGAGCGACGAGGTTGAAGCGAACCCGGTAGTAGAGGTCGTCCTGCCGCGCCTCGAAGACTTTGCGGGCGAAGGCGGGTTCGCCGCCGCTACGGGCGCGAGCGGCCCACGCACCGGCGTCGACCAGTTGGCGCTGGACGACCAGTCCCTCAGTCTCCGTCCAGGCGGCGAGGTTGCCGGTCTCGAACCCGTCGACGAAGGGCAGCGGGGATGGTGTTGGGCTCGGTGTCGGGGTCGCACGGGGCTCGGGCGTCGGGGTGGCGGCCGGCGCCGACTCCGCGGCGATAGGCGCGTCCTCCACGCTCGCCGCCTGGAGAGTCGCCCCGTCGCCGGTGGCGATCACGAGGCGAGGCGGATAGCTCGTCTGACGGGAATAGAACACCACCTCGTCGGTCGAACCCGTGGCGAGGACAAAGGTGTACGTGCCGTTACCGGCGACAAGCGGGGTGACGTCGTACTCGACCCACTGGCCGTACGGGATGGCGCCCTTGTCATCGGTCGGCGTGGTGGTGCGCGTCGGCCGGTTCGCCCAGGTGATGCCCGCTTCGGTCCAGGTGTTGCTCGCCGTGTAAACGGCGGGGCCGTCGGCGGTGCCATAGGACGAGGAGGCCGGCACGAAGAGTCGGAGCTTGGCGCTCTGCACTGAGCCCGAGAGCCCGCTGACGGGGAAGCGCAGGTACGTCTCAACGTCAGGGTCGACACCGCCGTCGGCCTTCAGTTGGGACGAGGTGCCGTAGTTGGACGTCGGGGTCGATTCCTGGACCCGCGAGTCGGCGTCCGGAGCGAAGCTCAGGGGGGCGCCGCCGCTCCCCGGCGTGGTGACCGAGGCGGTGTTGGAGAAGGCGGAGAGGTTGGCGGCGGCGTCGCGGGCGCGGACCTTGTACTGATAGGTGGTGGCCGCGGTGACGGTGGTGTCGGCGTAGGTCGTCTGGGCACCGACGGTGGTGAGGAGGGCGCCGTTGCGGAAGACGTCGTAGCCGGTGACGCCGACGTTGTCGGTGGCGGCGGTCCAGGAAAGATCGACACGAGTCGACGACGCGGCGGTCGCGGTCAGGTTCGTCGGGGCGGCGGGCGCTTGGGTGTCGCCGGTGCCACCGCTCCCCGTACCGGCTTCGACAACCAGCTTGGGTGCCTTGGCTCCGCCCTCGCGCGAGTAGGTGCTGACGACGTCGGTGGACACCGACGCAAAGACGAAGCTGTACGTGCCGTTGCCGGTCACGAGTGGGGTGACGTTGAAGTCCAGCCAGGCGCCGGCCGCGACGGCCCCCTTATCGTCGGCCGCGGCACCGGTGCGGGCGGGCCGATTGTTCCAGGTGATGCCGGTCTCCGTCCACGTGTTGCCGGTTGGATAGACGGCGGGACCGTCCGGCGCACCGTCGTAGACGTAGAGGGAGAGCTTGGCGCTGCGGACGGATCCGGCGACGCCCGTGACCACGAAGCGGACGTAACTGTCGATGTCGGGGTCGGTTCCGCCCTCCATGCGGAGGACGGTCGCGGTGCCGTAGTTAGTCGTCGGACTCGACTCCTGGACGCGGGCATCGGCGTCGGGCACGAAGGTGAGCGAGACGGGCGTGCCGCCCCCGCCTGCCGCTCGGAAGCTGGCGGTATAGGTAGCTGGGGTGGCGGGCGTCGTGATCGTGTGCGCGGCGGCGCCGCCGTCCGACCAGGAGACCCACTCCATCGCCTGGCCAGTGGCATCGGTCTGGTTCGGGGCCTCCACCTGGAGCCTCCAGGCCTCCCACGACGTCACGGTGCGCGGAGCGCTGATCGAGGTGCCGTTGACCTTCAACGCCAGTCCGGTCGGGTCAGTCGCGAAGGTGAGGTCGACCTTGTTGGGGAGCAGATTCTGAGAGATGGTGCGGCTCAAGCCGGTGCCGTCAGTCGCGGTCAGCTGGATCTCAAGATAGCTGTTGGCGGCGGCGGCCAGGTCTTCGGGGGCGGGGGCGCTGAAGGTGATGTTGTTGCCCGCGGTCGGACCGCGGAACGGGTGGGTGTGCGTGCCGTGGTGGAGGATTACCGTCCAGCTCAGGGCTGTGTCAGGAAGGGTCCCATCCTCAGCGTCGGTGGCGCCGCCGGTCAGGGTGATGGTCTGACCGACGCGGAAGCGGGTATCCGAGGTCGGCGCGGTGATCGATGGGATCGGTTGAGTATTGCCAGCGTCGATGCGGACGGTAGCGGTGTTGGCGCCGCCACGGCTGTCGCGCACGGTCAGCGTGGCGGTGTAGACACCGCGGCTGTTGTAGGTATGGCTGACCTTGGCGGCGGTTGCGTGGGGCGTGCCGTCGCCGAAGTCCCAGTCGTAGGTGAGGGAATCCCCGTCGGGGTCGTTGCTGCCGCTCCCATCAAAGTTGACCGCGAGTGGGAGCGCGCCGAAGGTCGGCGTCGCGGTGGCGGTGGCGGTCGGGGGGCGGTTGGTTGTGCCGGTGTAGGCGATGCGGCGGACCTGGCCGCCGTTGGTGTAGGTCGTGTAGTAGAGGGCCTGGCCGGACCCGTTGGGGCCAAAGGCGAGGACGACGGCGCTGCCGAGACCCGTGGCGAAGTTGGTCCGCGTGCCACTGGGCGAGAGCTGGAAGATGGTGCCGCAGGTGTAGTCACTGAAGAGGTAGACGCCGTCGTAGGCGGCGGGCCAAATCCCGTTAGGGACGAAGGCGCCGCCGGTGATTGAGTTGCAGGAGCCGTCACCATAGGCGTAGATGGGGTTGGTCAGCCCGGCCGGGGGGGCGCCGCAGTTGGTGGTGGAGCCGGTGGCGCAGAAACCCTCTCGGACGTTCCATCCATAGTCAACCCCGGCTTGGCCATTGTCGATCTCCTCCCACAGGTTCTGGCCGACGTCATTGATGTAGAAGCGGCTGCCCGCGGCGTTCGGGTCGAAGGCAATGCGGAAGGGGTTGCGAAGGCCGGAGGCGAACGTCTCCTGGCACCGCATCCCCTCGGTGGTGCGGCCGTCGACGTTGCAGCGGGCGGTGCCCGCGCCTTGGAACGGGTTGCCGGGGGGGATGCCGCCGTCACGGGTGATGCGCAGGATCTTGCCGATCAGGATGTGGGGGTCGCGGGCGTTGCCGTTGGCGCCGGCGCACTGCGAGGTGCTGTCGAGGTCGCAGCCACCGTCGCCGACGGCGACGTAGAGGTAGCCGTCCTTGCCGAACTGGAGGTCGCCGGCGTTGTGGTTGCCGTTGGGCGACGGCATGTTGTCGACGAGCACGACCTCTGAGCTAAGCGTGTTGCCGCTCATGACGAACCGGGAGACCCGGTTGACGGGAGAGCTTGCCGTGTTGGCCGGACAGGAGCCGAACTTCTTGAAGGTGTAGTAGAGGTAGACGTAACCGTTAGAGCCGAAGGCTGGGTCCACCGCGACGCCGAGGAGACCCCGCTCGAAGTCGGCGCAGACCTTGGCGGAGATGTCGGTCGCGGTCGCGAGGAGGGTCCCGTTCTGCTGCAAGACCCGGAGTTGGCCGCCCTGACTGGTGACGAGGATGCGGCCGTCGGGGGTGAAGGCGAGGGCGGTCGGGCCGCCGATACCGGCGACGAGCGTGTCGCTGAAGTCGGCGGGAGTGGTGGCAGCAGTGCGGTTGGGTGCCATGAGGCTGAGGAACAGGGCGATCAGCAGCCACATCGCGGCGCGCCCCACGTTTCGCAGGAGCGCGGCCCGGGACCGATCGGAGACCGCGAAGAGTACGCATCACATTCTCTCACTTCGGTGGACCGACCGTGATGACGACACGCCGCTCGCGGCTGACTGAGCAGCAGCTGTCGCGTTAGGCACAAAGGGATGACGGGTCTACCAAGGAGGCCGACTAACGTGGAGTTCCCCAGCGTGCAGCGCCAGGCGTCGCCTGGTGGACCGAACCGCGGAGAAGTCGAGTTCCTCTGCTCGTCTCTCGCTCAAGCGCGGTCGATGATGCGGCGCCTGTGTAAGACTGCGAGCGCCGCGTTCGCGCCGACGATGCAGGATCGGGTCGAGGCCTTAGTACGGCGGTACGCACCGAATATTGACGCCACGCCCGTCGAAGCCATCGATGCCGCGTTCTGGTGGGTCTGCGTCACGGACGCCGGTAGGCGGGCCCTAGGCGAATTGCAAGCCAGCCAGGATGCGATGCTCGCCATCCTGGCCGAACTCGAGGCGATCCGCACTGGACAGGAGGCCCTCATGGCGTCGCTAGACGCCGGCAAGGCTCGGCAGGCGGTCACCCGTCGTCTTTACCAGGATCTCATGGCGCGCGGCGACGAACTCCCGGCCGCTCGGGATCGATTGGCTGCTGTGTATCCGCGGGCAATCCAACACGGGATCGCCGTTCTTCTGGCTCTCGGTGACGGGCCGACGACGCGGTTTGCTCCTCCGGCGCCGCTTGACGGGCCAGGGCCCGTGGGGGTGCTGGCCGATGGTCGGCTGAGACTGCGGGTGTTCTCCCCTGCCTTCGACGGGAAGCGAGTTGCGCGCTTCTTTTGGGACGAGTGGCGGCAACGCGAGGAGACGGGTGAGGCAGGTCGCGCCGTCATCGAACCAATGACGTCGGACTCCGCGCCCCCGACGGGTCTCTCTCTTGGGCACGTCCTGGCCACCGAAGCACCGTACACCGAAGCACCGTACATCGAGGTCGTGCTGCCCTTGCCACCACCGCCGGCAGAGCACATCGCGGCCGCCTACGACGCCTTCGCCGCCATGGCCCGTAACGGCGGCACGGTCGTCTGGCCGTCCAACGCTTCGGCCAACAACCAAACGTCGAAGGTGGCGCTAAGGACCTGGGCAGTCGGGTTGCTCATCACCCCTTCCGATCTCAACCCAAAGCCGATGGAAACGGCTCAGGCCATCCCGCTGGTCGCAGAGATGGCTGGCTGGGACCCCGAACGGGTCTCCCCCGAACGGGTCTCGCAGATGAGGTTCCAGCAGGACCGCGCGCTCTTGGTGCAGCGTTTCCCGGAGGCGAAGCAGTCCCTCAAGCGCGAACGAGGCGCGGGCTAATGAAAGGGTAAATCCGCACCAGGCCTTTCAAAGGGCAAAGGCGCCGAAGGTCTTTGAAAGGCCTCGACGAAGATATCCATGTATATCGATAGTATTTGATCGCCCCTATCCTGGTGCCCATGGTGCCACGGAGAGGAGGGGCGACCCCATGGAGCAGGTGAACGGCATTGAGCTCAAGGTGTTGCGAATTCGCGCGCGCTTGCCGCAGTACCGGGTAGCGCAGGCGATCGGAATCTCGCCCCAGCTCCTCTGCCACGTCGAGAACGGACGTAAGGCTGCGGCGCCTGAGCTGGCCGCCGCGATCCGCCAGGCTATCCGACAACTGGCCCCCCAGGTTGATCATGAGGCCGGCGATGATCATGCGGCCTAGCCCCCTCCCGGGCGAGGCGACCGCCCGGGCCGGGGACTCCTTCCTCTCGCAGGCGACCGCTGCGCGCGAGGACACCGTCGTGGCCGACGATCGACGCTACCGCGCGCACGCGTCCCAGAGCGCGGCCTGGGCGGCGCTCTGGGACGCGCTCCTGGCTGAGGCTCCACCCGTGGATGAGGCGCGGCGACCAGACGGGTTCGGTGGGAGCACGTCGAGTGGCGGCGCGCCCCCGTAGCGGGTCGCTGGCGACCGTCGCTGCCGAGGAACGGGAACGGCTCCCGGCCTACGGCAGCCGGCGATCCCATGCATCCGAGGTGACGAGCACAGCGAGACCCGGGGGCGCCTGAGACACAACCCCGAGCTCGCCAAGAGGGACCGAGTGGACGGCTCACAGTCTAGCAGGACCGGCGCGCCCCGCCGCGCGGGCGTCGTCACCCGGCGCGTCGCCTTGCGACAGTACGGCGCCGCCCTCGACCGGCTGAACGCGGGCGAGGCGCGGGTCCCGGTCCGCTCGCGTCGCTGCCTTGAAGCGATCGTCGCGCGCCTCTACGCCGAGCTTGAAGCCGAGGAGGGCGGCGTCGTTCGCGCCTGGCATCCCGACCAGCTCGCTCCCGTCTGGCGGCGGGCGTGCGCCGGCGAGCCCTGAGCGGGGTGGCATGATGCCCGAGCGCCCCTTCCGGCGCGTCTCCCCGCGCGAGCCCTGCCCAATCTGCGGCAAGCCCGACTGGTGCCGCAGCTTCCCGGACGGTGGCGTCGAGTGCGGGCGGGTTGAGAGCCCGGTCGCATGCCGCAGCGGCGGGTGGATGCACTACCCGAACGGTCGCGCCGGGGATTGGCCCCACCGCGACTTCCCGCCCACTCCGTCCGCCGCACCGCACCCGATCCCCACCAACGCCGACCCCACCCTCCTCGATCGCGCCTTTCGGGCCTTTCTTGCCGCGTGCCCGCTCTCGCCGACCCACCGGGTGCAGCTGCACGAGCGCGGGCTCAGCAAGGAGCAGATCGCGCGGCACGGTTATGCGTCCCTGCCCGCTGGCGAGCGGGATGAGATCGCCGCGGCGGTGCTTGCCGACATCGGCACCGACGCGCTGGGCGCCGTTCCCGGCCTGCACCGCGGGCCGAGTGGACAACCGACGGTCGCCGGCCTGCCGGGACTGCTCGTGCCGGTGCGAGACGTCGCCGACCGCATCGTCGGGATCCGCATCCGCGCCGACGACCCCGCGGAGCAGGTCAAGGGGGAAGTACCACTGGCTCTCCTCGCCCGACCACTCGGACGGTGCCGGGAGCGGCGCCCCCTGCACCTGGCGCGGCCCGCTGCCCCGACGTCGCCACAGCGGGTGCTGATCACCGAAGGCGAGATCAAGGCCAACATCGTCGCCGATCGCCTGCGGCTGCTGGTGATCAGCGTGCCGGGGTCACCGTCACGGCGGGCGTCGTCCCGCTGCTGCGTAAACTGGGCGCGACCGAGGCCGTGATCGCCTACGACCGGGATGCGGCCACCAAGCCGGCCGTCGCGGCGGCCGCGGCGCGACTCGAAGCGGAGTTGTCGCGGGCCGAGTTGCGGGTGCTGCGGGCCTCCTGGCCGGATCCACACAAGGGCCTCGATGACGCCCTCACGGCCGGCGTGCTGCCCGTGGTCGAGCCGATCGGCGCGGTCGGGTGCGACGAGGTTCTGGCCGCGAACGCCGCCAAGGACGGGCGGATCGCCGAGCTCGAGGCGGAAATCGCGGCCACGCGGCACACGCTCGCCATCGTGATTCAGACGGCGACCAACAGCCGCAACCTCGGCGACTCCGGCGGGGCCGTCGCCGTCCTCGTCGCCGCCGATGTCCACCGCCAGGCGATCACCACCCCGACGCCGGACGGCTTCTACAACGTCAACCCGAAGCGCGTCGCCGACGCCTGGAAGGACCACGACGGTGGCCAGGACCGTCCCGCCATCATCGGGGAGAGCACCATTCGCCGCTACGTCAAGCGCTTCGCCGAGGCCAGCCTCTTCGACGTCGCCTATCGCGAGGACGCCATCGTGAAGACGGTGGTCGACACGCGCACCGGAGAGCTGATCGACAAGCAGCTCCCCATCCGAGTGCCGTGGGTCCGCTACGCCGGCAGCCTGGCCGACCAGCTCGCGCCCCTCGCCGCGCACCACGCCGAGGCCCGCCCCAACCGCGGTGGCGCCCGCCCGCGCACCAAGACGACGGTTCTACCGGCCGCGTGCCCCGAGTGCGGCCACGCGATCGCGGTGTCCTGCCCGGCGTGCGGCGCCGTGCCCAGGCCGGTGGAGGTGGAGCTGGCCGACGCCGAGGCCGCAAGGCTCGACCGCACCGTCCCGATCGACGTCGTCGGGGTCGCGCGGTCGGGCGGTCAACTTGACCGCTCTCGTAACGGAACCGGGGAGGAGCACAAGAGCCCCGTCGCCACCATCGCCCCTGATCAGTGGTCGCGCGGTCAAGTTGAGCGCGCGACCACGTCGGTCCGCTGGGGCAACGTCGCGCTGCCCCGCGGCCGCGACAACGGGCGAGGCCCGCCGGCGCGCGGGTCCTCGTAGCCGGCCGCGCGACCGCGAACCAAGGAAGGATCGACGAGGAGGAGGGGCCGACGTGATGGGGCTGGGCCGCTCATGCGAACCGGGATTCGACTTCCTCCTCGCGCTCTACGACGCCGCCGCCACGGCGATGGGGGGCAAGCCCCACGCGCCCGTCGTTGAGCAGGCGCTCCTGAACGCTCGCGCCCGGCTGTCGGACCGCCTCGCCGCCTGGGGGGTGCCGGGCATCGGCGAGGTGACGGCCCGCGACGCGACGGCGCACCGGGACGACCTGGTCGCCCACATGGTCCTCGACCAGGACCCGGTCCTGGCGACGCGGATGCGCGCGGCCGATCCTGAGGTCGCCAGCGCCGCGGCGGCTGAGTACAGCGCCATCCTCGCGGACAGCGATGATCCCCGGCACGTCCGGGCGGTGCGCGCTGTGGCCGCCCAGGGGGCCTTCACGGGCCTCTGGAACGCCGCCGTGCCGGTGCCGATGAAGACGCGGCTCGACTCCCGCGACGCGCTCGCCGCCGCCGTCCGGGAGGGCGCCACGACCACGGCGCCGGCGACCGCGGACGCGATGCCGCAGGCCTCGCCCCAGCTCCAGGGGGAGCTCGCCGCCGACCCCGCCCAGGCCGCCCGGTACGGCAACGCCATCGGTCCGGACGGCACGCTCCGTCCGCGGCTCGGCGATCCGTTCGCCGACGGCCGGATTACCGCGGAGGAGCAGCAGTGGCTCCGCGCCTACCATGCCATCACCGGGCGCCACTACCGGGAAGGCGACCTGGCGACGATGCAGGACCGGCAGCGCCTCACCAAGGAGCTGGCCACGGCCGGCAGCGCCGAGCACCGGACGCTGCTGCAGCAGGCGTTCGACTACCACCACCTGGGCACGGAGTCCCAGCGCCGCCTGCTCGACGAATGGGAGGCGATCGCCTTCGACGACCCCGGCCACCCCGTGACGGTGGCTGGCCGCCGGGTGACGCCGACGGAGCTGGCAGGGATGGACGCCGAGCATCGCCGCGCGCTCGCCGACGCCTGGCTCCAGGCGGGCGGCCGTGCCGGCCATGTGCAGGAGCTGCGCGACCTGCGCGCGGCCTACGAGGCGTCGCACGCCGAGTACGCACAGGTCCGTGCGTGGGCGCGCGCCAAGCGCGCCGAGTGGGGGGACGGCCTCGCCCTCTACCGACAGCAGCTCAGCCGCGAGAACCCCAACGCCCGGCGCTACTTCGAGCAGCAGAGCGCCCTGATCCGCCAACACCTCGGCGCCGGCGCCACGCCCTCGGCCCTCACCGCGGCGCTGGATGACGTGACCCTCACCATGGCGGCCTTCGAGGCGGTCCATGGCATCCGCCGCTCGCTCTACGACCCGACGCCGCTGCCGACGAGCGACCCGGCGCGGGCGGTGGCCGACCCAACCGGCCCGAACGCCGGCGGACCGGGACCAGCCTGGGGGTCGGGCCAGAGCCACGGGGCGCGCGTGACCGAGGCGATCGCGGCGACCGAGGCGGCGCTGGGCGCGGTGAACGCCCACCTCTCGCAGACCTACGGCGCCCCGGTCGACTACACGACGCTGCCGCCGCCGGTCCGCCACGCCGTCGACGTCCAGCTTCCCCCGGACGCGCTGCCGTCCGACGCCTGGATCTACTTCGACTACCGGGAGTTTGCCGATCACCAGACCCGGGTCGGCGGCGACCCGTCCCTCGCGGCCCACGTTGCGGCCACCGACCACGGCCGGGAGTGGCGGACCCGAACCTACTCGTCGATGCCCGGTGGGTGGGGGTTGGTCACTGGGACGATGCCCGGGTCGCCCCCATCGGGCGCGTTCCCCGAGGGAGACGCGGGGCCGCCGTTCAGGCCGGCCGACCCAACGGGCTTCCCGCGCTAGGGCACCGCCAGCCGTGCCGCGTCTCCCCAGCGTCCCGCGCTGGCTTGGGAGCCTGCCCGCAAACCGGCGATGTGGGGCAGCGCGGGGGAACCTCGCGAAGGGCCGAAATCGGCGCAGCGGAGCGGGATTCGCCCGACCTGGGGCGGGAATGGGGACGGTGGGACGGTGGGACAGTCCGACCCATCCGGACGGCCCGTGGCGTGAGGTCGCTCGTCGGCGCTCGATGGGTCCCCGCCCCTCTCCCTGCTGACTGACCCCCTGCTAAAGTCCTCCGGCCTCCCTGGCGAGAGGGTATGGGGGGGGTAGTGGGAGGGGGACGGCCGGGCGCCTAGGGCGTGTCTGGTGAATCGGCCGTGCTGCTGCTAGCCTCCCCGTTGTCGGCCGAGTCCGGGCGGGGAGGCGATGGTCGGGCGCGGGGAACTGACGGACGCGGCGGGCGCGGCGGCCGGGCCGCAAGCCGCCTTCGACGCGGCGACCTACCGCCGGCGCAACGTGGTCGAGCGCTGCGTCAACCGCCTGAAGCAGTGGCGCGGGGTCGCGACCCGCTACGAGAAGCGGGCGGCCAATTACCGGGCAATGGTCGTCATCGCCGCAACGATGATCTGGCTCGGCGCGTGATTCACCAGACCCGCTCTAGCATGGGAGCATGGGCCGATGAGCTGGGACGAGGCGTTCGCGAACCGCTACGAGGAATGGTCGGCTCACATGACGGCCGACGTCGCCTTCTACGTCGAGCTCGCGCGCCAGGCGGACGGGCCGCTGGTCGAGCTTGCGATCGGGAACGGGCGGGTCGCGATCCCGGTCGCGCAGGCGACTGGCCACCGAGTGATCGGCATTGACTCTTCGCCGGCGATGCTCGCGCAAGCCCGTGCCCGTGCGGCCGAGGCGGGCGTGGAGCTCGACCTGCACGAGGGCGACATGCGCGACCTCGCCCTCGACGAGCCAGCGGCGCTGATCTACTGCCCGTTCCGCGCGCTCCTGCACCTTCCGACCTGGGCGGACCGCCGCCGCACCTTCGAGCGCGTCGCCGCCTCGCTCGGGCCGGACGGGCGGTTCGCCTGGAATGCCTTGGCCTTCGACCACCACCTCGCCGCGCGCCTCGACGGCGAGCACCAGGAGGAGCCTACACCGCACACGATCCGGTACTCAGTGGGCGACAACCGGATCGACATCATCCGCGACGACGGCGCGACGAGCTCCCGCTGGTGGGCAACGAAGAACGAGTGGCTCGGGCTCCTCGACGTCGCCGGTCTCGAGCCGGAGGCGCTCTACGGCGGCTTCGCCGGCGAGCCGTTTGCCGACGACAGCCCAGAATACGTGTTCGTCGTCCGCCGTCGGCTCTCGAGTGACGTTCCCTAACACCGGCCACACCGCCGTCTTCCCGACGGACAGCTTCGCGTCAGAGGAGTGCGAGGACGAGCCCCGCGGCCGCCGCGTGCGGAGCTGGCATGCCCGACCCCGCTCCGCGAGCATTCACCAGACACGCCCTAGACCGAAGAACACGCGCCGGCCGCTGGGTCCGTAACTCGCACGAGTGGCGGCAGGGTTGGAACCATGACGATGCGGTTCGGGATGTCCTAGGTGTAGGGGCGGAGAATCGGGCGGGGGTAGAGGAGCTCCTGGAGCGAGGACTGGGCACTTGAAGGGGAGATAGCCCCGAAACTTCACCCCACCGAATGGTCGAGCAGCTATCCGTCGATGCCGAAGAATCGAATTACCGGAACCTGAAGCGCACCGCCCACGACTGCGAGCAAGGCGAGGAGGTGAGCGGCGATGCCCCAGTGCCTGCTGTACGTTGGGACGGCCGACGGCCTGCTCGTTCACGCGTACGACCCGTCGCGGGGGCTGGAGCTCGTCGGTCGCGGGCTGGCCGGCAACGCCGTGCGGGCGATCAGCGTCCACCCGCACGACCCGCGCGTCGCCTACGTGGGGTGCGGGTTGCGCGGGTGGGGGCTGCACCGCAGCGGCGACGCCGGCGGGAGCTTCGAGCCCGTGGCCTTCGCCGACCGCTGGGTCTGGGACGTGGTCTTCCAGCCCGGCGATCCCCGGACGCTGTGGGTCGGCACGGAGCCGCCGATGCTGTACGCCACGCGCGACGGCGGCCAAACGTTCGAGGCCCAGCGCGGCCTCGACCGGCTGCCCAGCCGCCCCCGGTGGCACTTCTTCTACCCGCCCTTCGAGGCTGGCCACCTCCACGGCATCGCCATCGATCCGGCGCGCCCGGAGCGGCTCTTCGTGGCCGTCGAGGTCGGCGCGCTCGTCTACACCCCCGACGGTGGCCGGACCTGGCGCGAGGCGCTCGCCGGCCATGACCTGCACCGGCTCGCCATCGACCCCACCCAGCCTGACCGGGTCCGCGGGGGCATTGGAAGGGCTGTTTGTCAGCCCGGACGGGGGCGAGCGGTGGGAGGTCGTGCCGGCGCTGCGGGATAGGTACGTCCACAGCGTCCTGTTCGACGCGCGGCGGCCAGGGCGGGCGTACCTGTACGTGTTCGAGGACGGCGCGCCGCTGTACCGGAGCGACGACGGGGGCCAGACGTGGCAGCAGGTGGGCTTGGGGCTGCCCGCCGCGAAGTCGGCTGACCCGCTGAGCCTGCACCCCGACGACCCGCTGACGGTCTTCTACGCCGCCGACGAAGGCACGGGCGGCAGCCGGCTCTTTGCCAGTGCAGATGCGGGCGAGACCTGGCGCCCTATCTCGGGCGCGCTGCCCAAGATCTGGCGGGTCCGCGCGGCCGGGGCGGCCAGCACCGGCGAGTAGGCGCGGCCTGCGGAGGACTGGCCAAGTGCCGATCCAGTGCGGCATCTTCAGCCGGCTGCTCTGCGTCGGCGATGCCGGGGAACTGCTGACGAGCCATATCACGGCGGTCGGGGACACCGTGGCTCCTGGTGGAACGACGACGTTCCAGATCAGCCTCTTCGAGGCGGTGTGCTCGTCCTTCCTCGTGGCGTCGGATGGCTGCTCGGAGTAGGGGATGGAACACCGCCTGCTGCCCTACTCGTTTGGACGCGTCGTCTCCATGATGTCGGCCGAACCGCTGCCCTCACTCCAGACGCTGACCTTGGCGTTTGCGCTGTGAGGGAGGATCTGGTCGCCACGCTCGAGGACCACGCGTTTCCCTGGGAGCACGGTCTGCGGCGTCGTCGCGGTACCGAGCCCCGTCGAACGCACGAGCACGTATTCGCCGGTCATGACGACCGCACCGACGCGGCCGGTCTCGACGATGACTTCGCTCCCGAGCAGATCCTCCGCGAACGCCTCGCCTCCGGCCGGAAGGGTCTTGGCGGTGGAGATGGGATCCGGACATGGCGGTGGGGGCGGGCAGACCTCTTCGTCCGGTGTGGCCACACCCCGCGCGCCAGGAGTCCCGTCGACCGGTGGGGTTGCGTTCCCGAGGACGCGCGAAAGTAGCTCGGGGATCGGGAGACCGTCCGACCCGGACGCGATGCTGAGTAACAACCACAGAAGGCCACCGCTCAGGCCGAGGGTTTTCAGCCCCGTAAGCCACCCAGCGCGACGAGGGGTGCTCGGTGGTGAGTTCTTGCCCTGGCGGCCGAAGAGCCCCAGCAGATCCTTTCCGAAAGCCACCGCGAGGCACGTGACGATCGCGATGAGGAAGAGCGCGAGCGCGGCGAGCGCGGCGGCGGCGATAGCGACGATGCCAGCTCGCCCGCTCGGGTGATGCCGCCACGTGACGACGAAGACGACCAGACCGACGATGGCGCCGACGACGGCGAAGGTGCGGGCCCACCAGCCCGCGCCACCCGAATCGGTGCGAAACAGAATTCGGCGAAAACCGAAGCGAGGCCCCGTGGGCCCCGGGCGTTGCTGCGGTCGGCGCGGAGACTTTCGGCTGGACGGTTTGGTCGGGCGGGACGTCCTCACGGGTCGACCCTTCGCAAACGTACCGCGCGTAGCCCGGGGTACCGTCCCCCTTCTCCCGCCGGGCGGTGGGGGCGATGCCGTCCAGATGGGGAGTGATCGCCGTATAGATGGTACACCTTACCCGATGGGATACGCAAGTCTGCCGTACATGTACCGTATCCCCGGTCTATCGTGGAGATCCGATGCCGCACTTGGTACGTAAAAAAAACAGCCGAAAGGCGATATGATCCCGGATACGGGGGGCAGGTGAGGTGCCTCCCGGCGCCCGGCGACCCCGCGTGGTGGGGTCGCGGCAGGAGGGTCTCCCGAGAGAGTCTCTCCAGGGAGGGTTCACACGTGGTCGATCAGCAGGACGTGAGCGACACGGTCAAGATCACCGTCAACGTGCCGCGAGAGGAAGCTGAGTATCTGAAGGCCATCGCCGAAGAAACTCGGACATCGATGACGTTCGCGCTTCGCGATGCGATCCGCACTCAGAAGCAGCTCCGCGATGGGGCGCGGCGGGGTGCGGACCCCATCATACGTGAACCAGACGGCCGGACCAGCCCAGTCAACGGTCTGTTTAGGTGGGTCCCGTAACAGCCGCCAGTATTGGGACGTAACACAGAGGGCCGGGCACAGCGCCCGGCCCTCTCTGCGGTTCGGCTTATTGCGAACAGGATCGGACAAGTTGTCCGGTTTGGGGCCGCTCAGCGCGTCGGGTGGCGGTCGGGTGGCATTGACGAAGGAGTGGGGACGGGTCGCCTGCTGGCGTTTCGGGTTCCGAGCGGCGGCCCCGGTGGCCGCCGTCCCTTTGCCGCAGGGTTGCCGCAGGGTTGCCGCCGTCCCGCGCGCCCCGTCTGGTACGGTTCCGCGGCGATGGGGCAGCACGCGGGCAACCAACGGCGGCGCGGGGAGCCGGCACCAGTCGGGTGCGATCTGCGGCGCCTGTCACCGCGGCAGTACGCCTGCCTACGCCTCGCCGCCGCGGGCCTGTCCAACGCCGAGAAGATCGGCGCGCGCCTGGGCATCGCCGGCGACACGGTTCGCAACCATCGTGACATCGCCCACCGCCGGATCGGCGTCGGCGTGCTCGGGGCGGGGCGCCGGCGCAAGACGCGGGTCGCCCTCGCCAGCTTCCTGATCGGGATGACGGAGACCGGGGCCGCGCCGGCGCAGATCGCGGCCACGCTCCGGGAGCTCGGGGTCACGACGTCGGGGGACATCAGCGGGTGACGGCGCGCCGCCTGCCTCATCCCCCGCCCTCGGCCGCCACGCCGACGGCAAGACGGTGACCACATCCCGACCGGCGAGGAGAAAGGTTGTAGACACGCCCTAGACCAGCACCCGGAGCACCTCGTCAAGGTCGCGTGGTCGCCAGAGATAGGCTTCGATGCCGGGGCAACGACCCAGCGCATCCAGCCAGGCCCGCTGTTCGGGCCGCGGGTAGCCCCGCTCGCTCTTGAGTTCGGCGACGATGCACCGCCCGACGCCATCGGGCCCGACGCGCGCGCAGACCACATCCGGCCAGCCCGGTACGCTCATCACCCGCTCGGAACGGCGGGACCGCTTCAGCTCGCGAGCGGCGAGCTTGTACAGGTGATCGGGGATCCAGAAGACACGCCACCCGCGGGCGATGGCCGCGTCGACGACCGTCAGCTGCCACGAGTGCTCGCCGGCGTGGTCGAAGACGAACTGCGCCACGGGATCCCCACAGACGAAGGCCGCCGGCGGAGCTCTCCTTGACGGTTCCCCGTCAGGGGCTCGACGCCGGCGGCCCAATGTCCACCGATCGGTTGTCATCTGACGCGACCGGGTGGTGGCCTAGGACGCTACGGGATGGAACAGGCCGTGTCGCGGCCGATGCAGATCGCCGTCCCGTCCGTCACGCCAGGAATCACCGGCCTGATCGACGAGTCGTCCCAGGGTGTCGGGGTCGGCGACGAGGCCGCCCCCGATGCCACGTAGCCAATGACCGCCAGCCAGAGGAGGAGGGCGAGGCCTGCGCCCACCAGGGTCGCGACCTCGAACGGCGTCCGCATGATCCATCCCCTCGGCGGTGTCGATGGGGGTTTGGGGGCGGTTTGCGCTCGAACACGGCGGCCCAACGTCCACCGATGGGTTGTGGGCGGATCATAGCATGGGCTTCGTCTGTCCCGAGCACCCGCCGCTTCCCGCCGATCGCTCAGAGGCTCCGACCTTCCGCAGGACCACGAACGCCGGCAGGCCACGGGCGTTGGTTGCCCACCAGGCCGCGAGCGCACCCGGCGGCGCATCGGTCGGCCGGAAGTCCGTCCTCCCGAACTGGCGAGCCACGATCGCGGGGACATCAGCGGGAGTCACCTCCATCGGCGGGCTCGTGTCCGTCACCTCGCCGGTGGCACCGCCACCGAGTTCGAGGTGGTGCTTGACCTCAATGATGCGCATCACCCTGCTCCGTCCTCACCGCCTGCACCACCAGGGAAAGCCGGGGGCTCCACGCCTCGCGGCGGCCACCAGATGTGAAGCGAGCGGGTCGGCAGGACGCAGACCCAGAGGTGGAACCAACCGGTGCGATGCTGGGGCCGATGGCAAAACACCCCAAGGCGTGGGGCCTCGTTCTCCTCCACCCGCCAGCGGAACCGACCGATGCGCCGTGTCGTCATCCGTTCCTCCCGTCCCCGCCGCCCGGCAGGTCGAGGTCGCCGGGCTGGAGGGCACTCACGTCATCCCAGAGCCGCGCCGCCACATCGTCATCGGCTGCCGGCGGCTTGGTGTAGGTCTGCCACATCAACACCGAATCCGCCACGGCCCGCACGCGCTCCCACCGCCCCGCCTCGACCGGCACCTTGTCCGGCAGCAGGAGTTCGGGGTACAGCGCTCCCTCAGCGTGGTGGTAGAGCGCGACGAACCAGCCACCCCCGATCATCGGCTCAAAGCAGAGCTGGTAGCGGTCGCCGAAGCGGTAGACCCACGGCCCCGGTAGCTCCAGCGTGAAGCCCGCGATCAGCGCATCGCTGAACCCCTTCACGCCCGTCCCTCCGCGCAGCCGCACGGCTCACCGTCGCTGGAGCCGAAGGAGAGGAAGACGCCCTTCTCCGCAGCGGCTGGCGGTCCTGCCGCCCGAAACGTCCGAATGCGTCCACCCCGGATCGGGCATCCGTCGTTCAGCCGACTGCGGTTGCGGGGAGACCGGCGTGGTGATGCCCCCCAACCTCCGGGCGCTGGCCCCGGGAGCGCCACGGAGGTATGCTGCCGGCCACGATGGGCACCGGGTCCGGGGTGTCGAGCCTGGCCGCGTCCCCGCTGCGCCTACGGGGGTTCCGCCGCCTCTGGCTCGGCCAGATCGTTTCGGGCCTTGGGGACCAGTTCACCGTTATCGCCCTGCTGTGGTTCGTGCTGGACCTCACCGCCTCCGGCATGGCCCTCGGCCTGATCGTGCTCTGCTTTCGGCTCCCCGGCGTCCTCACCAGTCCGCCGCTGGGCGGTCTCCTGGACCGCCGCCAGCCGCGCCACGTGATCGCGGCCGACAACGCCCTGCGAGCCGTTGTCGTCGGCGCGATTCCCGTCCTGCACTGGCTCGACCTCCTGGGCATGCCAGCGGTGTACGTGCTGGCCCTCCTCGCGGGGGCGCTGGCCCCGGCGACCGCGGTCGGCGTGCCGGTGCTGCTGCCGCACCCGGTGGCCGACGAGGAGCTGGAGAACGCCAACGCCCTGCTGTCGTTCGGCACGCACCTCCCCTACCTGGCTGGCCTCGCGCTCGCCGGGGTCCTTGTGGCCCAGCTAGGCGGCCCGGCCGTCATCCTGATCGACGCCGCGACGTTCGCGGTCATGGCCGCGCTGGCATGGTCGCTGCCCGACGCCGCGCGAGGGCCGGCGACCGAGGGGCAGACCGGCAGGCGGGGCTGGTTCGGCCTTGGTCCGCTCGTGCGCCTGCGGCCCGTCCGGGTCATCACGGCGCTGACGTTCGTGTTCTTCTTCGCGTACGGCCCCTTGGAACCGGCGCTGCCCGTCTACAGCCGCGACACCCTGGGCGCGGGGGCTGAGGGCTACGGCCTGCTGTGGTCGGGGTTCGGCGCGGGGGCGTTGCTGGGGCTGTTGGCCATCCCCATCGTGGCTCGCCTGGCGCGGCCTGGCGCAGTGTTCGCCACCATCGCGATCCTGTGGGGCGCGCTCCTGGCGCCGCTGGCCATCGTGACGAGCCTGCCGCTGGCGATGCTCTGTTTCGGGCTCGCCGGCGCGTCCTGGGCGCCGTACACGACGATCAAGACGACGCTGCTGCAGCGGCTGGTGCCGCCCCACCTGCGGGGGCAGGTGTTCGGCGCCCAGGCCACGCTCCTGATCGTCTCCGCCCCGCTTGGCGCGGCCGTCGGTGGGGTCCTCCTGGACTACCTCTCGGCGCCGGCCGTGATCGGCCTCTCGGCGCTCGGCTGCGTCGCCGCGGGCGTCGCCGGGCTACGGTCACCCTCCCTGCGCGGCATCCGGCGGTCGAGGTTGGGGTCTCCTTGACGGGCGAGCGGTGTTCTTATCCCCGACGTCGTTTGAGGGACGTTTCACCGTTCTCCTCTGAGCGGCACATTGGCAGCGCCTCCCTGCAACCGCCACCCGCCGCGCTCCCGGCGTGCCAACCCTGCCGTTTCCAACTCCCGCAGCGCGCGCCGGACAGCCGACTCGCTCGCCACCAGCGCCGGGCAGAGCTGCCAGGGCGCCGCGGGGCCGCGGCCCTCAGCCGCGCGCGTCGCCAGTTCGGCATAGGCGAGCTTGGCCCGGGGTGACAGGCCAGCATCGCGCAGGACGGCGACCGGGTGATGGATCTGGGGCCGACGAGCTAGGGGCGGGGAGGGTTGGGGGCGGGGTCGACCGGCGGTCGGCACGATCGCGCTCCGGGGACACCCGTCATCCGGCCCCCTCCGGTAGCCTCAATGGGCGTTCCGTCTTTCCCACTGCTTGTCTCTGATATCCCGCAGGAGCTTGATGCCCGCCGCGCCCATTCCGACGAAGGTAGCCGTTGCCAGAATCCCGAGGACGGTCGCCACCACCGCAATCGTCTGCACGTCCATCGTTGCGGACCTCCGTCCCGACCCCGCGCCCGGCCACTGCCGTTCCCACCCCGTCGAATGAGGCGGTGAATCACCCGGCCAACGCGTGCCGCGGTCGCCAGCCTTCCGCCGCTCCACTACCTGTCACGGCCCACCTCGCCACCTTCCGGCCGGCGCGGCGTCCCGAGCTTCGTCCGTAGTGCCGCCAGCGCGTTCTGGAGGGCGGGGCCCTCGTTCCCGGCCGCGCGGCGCGGGTCGCGCATACGCAGGCTAAGGTCGAGGGCGTACTGCTCCACGCACACCCGGAGCAACAGCAACTCCTCGTCCGTCAGGTCAAGCGTCATGGTCCCCCCGGCTCTTGCCGCCCGTCCGTGCTCCCAGTATCGTCCCGTCCGTGGGGCACCGAGATGCGCGGGCGGCGGAAGGTGCGCGGGTGTGGTCGAGGCCCAGGACGAGTGCGACCAGAGGCGGCGCCAGCACGTCTTCGCCGTCAACCATGCCTGCGAAGTCCTTGACGTCATCCGGCAGGTGCTCCAGAAGGAGCATTACCACGTCACGGCGACCACCTTCGTGCCCCACACCTTCGACTAGATCACTGCACTCCAGCCGTCGCTCCTCATCATCGACCTGGCGGTCGGGGAGCGGGCGGGCTGGGGTCTCCTCGCCGACGTGCAAGGTCAGGCGAGCACGAACGGCCCCGCGGTCATCGTCATCGTCACCAGTCAGCACCTGCTGGACCGGGCCAGGGAAGCGCATCTCCCTCAGGACTCCCAGCGCTACGTGGCCAAGCCCTTCGACATCGATGACCTGCTCGCCGCGACGGTGGGCTCCTCTCGGCGAGCCAGCAGCGTCGAGGAGGACCCGAAGGTAAGAGGCCCACGTGAGGGAAGGGACTGCCGCCCTCTTGCCTTAGCTAGCGGCGTACCAGATGGCGAACGCCACGGCGGCGATGACGACGGCCGCCGCGAACACAGCGAGGGCGAATCGGCCGGGGTCTCCCGCCGGGCGCTCGTTGTCCGCCGGTTCTCGGGGATCGCTCACGGGTCTCGCTCCTCGCGGGCCGTTGCCTCGCCGCGCCGCTCAGGCGGGTGCCGCCCAGTCGCAAGCGGCGGTCCACGGCCGTCCCGACAGGCTCGTCGGCCCGCCGCTTTCACTGGTCCCCGGGGTCCACGGGCTACGGGCTAGGGAGGGGACGCCGGCCCTAGCGGGTCCGTTGCGCTGGCTCTCGCCCTCGGTGACAATGCGTGGGCCGGCGTCGTATTACCCCCGCGCCGGTGCCCCTTCACATGGACGGCCTCGGGCTCCCTGACCGGGACCGTTCGCTATGCCAGCCTGTTGCCCTCGCTACCACAATCGGTGATGGGGTACTGGATGTGGGGCCGACCAGCGAGGAGCCCGTTGTCCCACCCCACTGGGGTGGTGCGTCAGCTGGGCTCGCTCGGCCGTGATCGCGGGGTCCGCCCCCCGCCGCGCTCAGACCCCGTCCCGCCCCACCGAGCTCCGGTCACTGCTGCCCGGCGGCATCCCCACGCTCAGCGCCCCGGCGATGACCTCGACCAGGTGGTCGATGTTGAACGGCTTGAGCACCACCTGCACCCCCATGTCGGCTAGGTGGCTCTCCAGCGCCTCGACCTCGCGCACCGCCCCGGTACAGAGCACGATCGGGATGCCAGCCGTGTCGCGATCCATCCGCAGCATCTGCAGCAGCGACCAGCCAGCGTCCTCGCCGGCCCACATGTAGTCGAGCACGATCAGGTCCGGCCGCGAGGCCTTGATCCCGGCCAGGTCCTTGTCGACGTAGGTCTGCGTCGAGACCCGATAGCCCTCCTCCTCCAGCAGGTCGCGGAAGAGGGTGAGGATGGATTGGTCGTTGTTGATGGCGAGGATGTGCGGGCCGTGCCCGTCGCGCGAGGGGGTGATGATAGCGGCCTCCGGGCGAGCGGCTCCCGGACCGAGGAGGTCCGGTGCGATGCAGCGGCTCCCCAAAAGGCGGCTACACAGAGGGCGGCCTGCGGGGGTGTGGGGCGGGCGGGCAAAGGTGCCCGAACAGGGACAGCGTAGCACGAACGACGCGCCCGCGCCGTCTCTGGAGCCGCGCGGTATGGTTTTGCCGCGCCAACGGGGAGTCGCCGCATGCCTGTCAAGACCGACGTTGCCGCCGTCCTCGCTCGCCACGGCATCGCGCCGGGCCCGGCGGGGTTCGCCCTGCCGGCCCTCACCGCAGCCATCGAGGCCCGAGGGTGGACGTGGCAGGTCGAGAAGGTCGCGGTTTCGCGCGTGGTGCGGATGCGCTACCGGGCGCTCGTCTTCGCGCCGCCGGCACCACATTCCGATCCTCGCTTCACCGACCGCCTCTCCGCTCGGGGGCGCGGCGCCACGGAGGAGACCGCGCTCGCGCAGGCCCTGGCACGGATGCTAGAGCACCCGGGGTGATGACGCCCACCCCTCGGTGACGCCTCGTCCCGTTCGACCCCTCGCCCCGTCCTGAGATCCGGACGAGGCGATCGCCTCGTACTGCCATCAAGACGGAACGCGGGAGCGTTTCGGCGGACGGGGTGCGGGGAGGATCCCACGATGCGGGGGGATATCGGCGTCGTCGTGTCGCTCCTGGTCGTGCTCGCCGGCCTGCTGCTGCCGGGGCTCGGTCGCAGGGGCGAGACCCACGAGGCGAGCCCGATGGCCGATGCGACCCCGGCGGCCGACGCCTTCCGGCCCCTGCCGGGGCAGGTCGCCGAGGCCGAGCGACGGTATGAGGCCAGTCCCCCCCGACCGAGCGGGATCGTGGTCCTCACCTTCAAGGCGGCCGAGTTCGACACGCTCGAGCATGCGGCGGCCGCCGTCTCCCTCGCGGCGGAGCGGGTGCCGCACTCACCGGGGTTCGTCGGGGCTCGGCCGGTGAGCGCCACCCGGGTCGGAGACGCGTCGTTTGCCTTCACCGGGTGGGTCGGGTCCGCCAGGGATCCCCTCACCGTCGCGGTGCTGGTCTTCCAGGACGGGCGGTATGTCCACGCCTGGAGTGGGCTCGGCCTTACCACCGATCCGCTGCCCGACGTGTTGGCGATCGCCGGGCGCGCGGCCGGCGTGGAGGCCCCCTCGCCCGTCCCCCCCGGGCCGGCCGCCACGCCGACGGCCAGTACCCTCCTGCGCCGCTTACCGCGCCTCGACCAATTGCCGGCGGGATTCGTCCTCGTGCTCGAGGAAAGCCGCCTGATGCCTGGGGACGAAGGGACACCGACCGCGGCGACGCCTGTGCGCTGAGGCGGAGACCCGGCGGGACGGGGCGTTCGGCACCCGCTCCGTCCGTCCAGCCGCTCCTCCCGCAGCGTGACCTCACCTCGATTGACAAGGGTCAAAGACGAGGAGCGCTCGACGCACGAGCCCTCCTAGAAGCGTGGGGGCACGCCGATGAATGGCATCAGCCTGGTCCAACACGTGGGTCGAACTGATTAGTCGGCGGGGCGCTGCCGGGAGAGCGCGAGCAGCTGGGCCACGCCCTCGGGGGTGGCGGCCAGCGTATCGAGCTCACCGTCGGTGTACTCGGCCATCGGCGCCGACTGCACCAGCATCGCGCTCTTCTGGACCGGGACGTGGCCGGCGAGTCCGGCCCACCACTTGATCGCATCGAAGCGGACGTGCGCCGGCACCTCGTCGCCCTCGATCAGCGCCCACGCCTGAGCGAAGACCTGGGGCAGCCGGGCGTGCACGAGCTGGTCGGTCCAGGCCCGGACGCCGTCGAGATCCTCCGCGTCACGGACGGCCACGCGCTGCGCCCAGCGGTCGTCTTTGGCCCACCGGGCGATGGTGGAGCGGGGGACGCCCACGATCTTGGCGGTCTTGCGCTGCGAGCGCTGGCCGGCGGTGCGCCAGACGTGGAAGCAGCTCTCGCGGGTGACGGCGAAGGGCTGACCGGGGCCGGCCGCCGTGGCCAGCGGGACGACGGCGCCCGCGGGCTCGAGCCCGACGTCGTCGAGGTCGATCAGATCCAGGCCGTCCGTCGCGTCGGCCACGTCGGCCTCGTCGGCTCCGTCGTGCCCCGCCGTGATCCCGTGTCGGTCCATTAGGCCTGCGGCCGCGCGGGGGGCACCCCAGCCAGGCGCGCGTTCAGTTCGGTCATCGCCTGCGTGCCCAAGCAGTAGCCCGCGAAGAGCGCGTCCATGCGTTGCTCCTTCGAGACGTCGATCGGCTGGCCCGCCTCGTCCACGCCCTCGAACGTCCGGAGCAGCGCGGCGACGCGCGCCGCCGTCGCCTCGACGTGCGCGATCTCCTCGTCGGTCACCAGGATTCCAACGTGGGGGCATTCCATTCGGGGGGCTCCTCAGGGTGATCGGACGTCAGCCTGGAAGCACCGTAGCGCACCGAGCCCAGGGCACGTAGTCGTGCCGCGCTGTCACCGTCGTCGGTTCCATGGGTCCCGCGGGTCAGATCATGCGTCCCCGGCGAACACGGACGGGCGGGGACGGTGGGGCGTCGGATCGTGGGGTCGGTTCACCACTGCGCTCACGCAGATGCCGGGCGATGGCCTCACGGGGGATCAGCACACGGCGGCCATAGCGGACCGAGGCGAGCTCGCCGCGCTTGACCAGGCCGTAGGCGACGGTGCGCCCGACCCGGAGGATTTGGGCGGCCTCCTCGACGGTGAGCACCGCGCTGGGTTCACCGCCGGACGTCGCCGGCGGACTGGCGGCGGCGATGACGGCGATCTCAGCGGCGTCGCAGGCCGCGATGACGGCCTCCCGGGCGGCGCGGATGGCGCGCAGGGCGGTCTCGGCGGCGACAGGGTCCACGGCTTGGCTCCCTTCGCTCTGGATCGGGCGGGCGTCCGGGGCGGTTGGTTCTCGCGCGTCCGAGGCCTCGTGGCCATGGCTGGGGCCTCCGCTCGCGACGCCGCGTGCCCACGCGGGCGCGCGGCGGCGGCGTCCCGTTCACCCCGACGGCGCCACGCGGTCCCTACGGGGCGAGCTCGGTGCGTCGCTCGCACAACTCCTCCAAGAAGGCGAGCGCGGTCGTCGAGGCGTCCCCACGGATGATGAGGGGTGGCGCATCCGGGAGCCGGCCGACGGCCACGGTCCAGAACCCATCATCGAACACGGTGAGGTGCTCCCGGGTGGCCAGCTCGGTCCGGCCGCCGGGGGGCTCGGGGCCACGCCGCCAGAAGGTCGTGACGAGGGAGGACATCGCCCACGTCGCGCGGGGCGCCGGCTCAGGACGGCGCGAGCGGGGCCATCCCCACGGCGGCGAACGCCTCGAGGACAAAGGCATAAGCCTGGGCGCCGCCGGTGATGGGCGCGCGGCCAGGGGCGCGATCCAGACGAGTCGGCACCGCGGGTGGCCATTGGCGGCCGTGGGCAGGGTGAACTCGAAGCGAGCGTGGGCGGCACATTCGCGCTTGGTGACGGGGTCGATGATGACCCCGACGAACTCGCGGACGGCGACCGCGGCGGCGCGCGCGCGCCGTCGTGCGCGTCGAGCGTCGGCGGGGCGGGCGGAACGCCGCGGGGCGGGACTCCGTCAGGCACGCCGAGGCGCGCGGCGACGGCCTGGATCACGACGGCGTCGGCGTGGGCGTACGGGCGGCTGTGGTACGGGTGCGACCATGGCGGGGGCTGGCTGGGTTGCCACGGCAGACCGACGACCGCGGCGATGGGGTCGGCGAGGTCGGCACGGCCCTGGGCGCGCAGCGCGACGGCGATGCGTGCCCACTGGTTGCGGGTGTGGGTGAGCTCGATCACGGCGGGGCCTCCGTGCGGGTGGGGGCGCCGGGGTCGGCGCCCCAGGGCGGTCGGTCAGGCGGCGGGGTGGAGGGCGCGCACGCTCGCCGGTCCCGCGGCAATCCCGGCACGTCACCCGGTAGGTGACACCGGGGAAGGTGGCGCTTGCCCGCGTGAAGAAACCGCGCCCATCGCACGCACAACGCGCCGGGAAAGCGATCAGCATCGGAGCCGCCGGGGCGGGCGGCTCCGGCTCCGGGTCGAGATCGAGCAGGCCGAGCGCGTGGTAGAAGGCCGCCCGGTGCTTGCAGACCGGGTCGCCGTGCGCGCCGGCGGGGCAGTCGCAGCCGTGGGCGACGCCGTTGGTGACGGCCAGCCCGTACGCCGTGACCGCGTCGCTGCCGCTGGTGGCCAGCCAGGCGCCGGAGCCGGCGAGCTGCCGGACCTGGACGCCTTCGGCGAGCGCCCGCGCCAGCGCCGCCTGCCACTGCGCCGGGGTCGCCGGCCGTGGCCGAACCATCGTTGTCGCCATCGCCTCGTCTCCTCTCGACGATCGAGACCGCTCGTGCCGGTGGAGGCATCCCCTCCTCCACTATGATAATGCTAATCTATTGCTAACCACTTGTCAATAGGTTGATGCTGGGTTAGTATAATCGCGGTGCGCCCCGACACCGAGCGCGCGAGACGCGGGAGGAGCCACATGCGATTGAAGCTGCGGGCGGTGCGGGAGCGGTTGCTCGTGACCCAGGCCGAGCTCGCCGAGCGGACCGGCATCGCCGAGGCGACGATCAGCCGGATCGAGAACGGGATGCAGCGTCCGCGGATCAGTACCGTCCGCAAGCTCGCCGGAGCCCTCGGCGTCGCGCCCGAGGAGCTGATCGACCCGGCCGCCGCTTCGGGGGACGGAGGGGGATCGGGGGGCGGAGAGGGAAAAGCCGCGGCCTAGAGTGACCTAGGCGCGCGGCTGGGATGCCTCCACCCGGCGGTCTCGTGGCGGGTGAGGTGCGTTCATCGTAGCACGGAGGCCTCAATGTCGAGTCAGGGAGCCACCGCCCGCGCAGCCATCTACACCCGCGTCAGCACCGCGAAGCAGGGCGAAGAGGGGACGTCACTCGACACCCACGAAGGGCGCGCGCGGGCGTATTGCGCTGAACGTGGGTACGCGGTCGACGAGGGCCATGTCTACCGCGAGACCCACACCGGCGCCGATCTGTTCGAGCGGCCGAAGCTCGCCGCGCTTCGGGAGGCGATCCGCCGGCGCGAGGTCGACGTTGTCGTCGCCTTTGCGCTCGACCGTATCACTCGTGACCAGGCGCACCTGCACTACTTCCTGGTTGAGGCCGAGGCCGCCGGCGTGGCCGTCGACTTCGTGACCGAGCGCCTGGAGGACACGCCCGAGGGGAAACTGCTCCAGTCGGTGCGGGGCTTCGTGGCCGAGGTCGAGCGCCTAAAGATCCGGGAGCGCACGACCCGCGGCCGCCGGGCCCGTGCCGAGGGCGGCAAGCTCCTCGTCAACCACCGCCCGATGTACGGCTATCGCTTCCGTGACGAGGCGAAGGGCGCCTACGCAATCGACCCAACGACGGAACCGATCGTCCGGCGCATCTTCGCCGAAGCGCTCGCCGGCCGGAGTAACCGCGCCATCGCGGCGATCCTCACCGCCGAGGGCGTGCCTACTCCGCGCGGGCGCAGTGCTCGGTGGGACCACTCCAGTATCTCCGACATGCTGCGCGAGCGCGCCTACACGGGCGAGGCCCGCGCGCTGCGCTACCGGGTCGTCAAGGCGAAGGGGCAGAAGCGCCAGGTCGTGGAGCGGCCGATGGAGGAGCAGGTGGCGTTGCCGGCCGGCACCGTCCCTCGGCTAGTCGACCCGGCGGCCTTCGAGGCGGTACAGGAGCGTCTGCGGCGCAACAAGGCGCAGTCCGTGCGCCGCGACCGCAACCCGCAAGTCGGCATCCTGCGCCGGGGCTTCGGGTTCTGTGGGTACTGCGGGTGCGCCCTGCGAGTCTCAGTGAACGGGAGGAGGACCGTTTACCGCAGCGGCGCCGAGAAGCGCCACGGCTGCCCGGGCCACTCCATGGAGACGGATCTGCTGGACGCCGCCGTGTGGGAGCGCGTCGAGGCCATCCTGACCACTCCAGATGTCATCGCCCGAGAGATCGAGCGGCGGCGGGAGAGTGCCGCGCCCGACCCGGCAGAGCTCGCCGACGTCGACCGCCGCCTCGAGGCCATCGCGCGCCAGCGGGCGAACCTCGTCGCTCGGCTCGCGCTGCTGGAGGACGAGGACGACGCGGCGGCGGTGGCCACGCGGATCAACGCGTTGGCCGGCCAGCGCCGTGCGCTCGAAGGCGAGCGGGAGGCGATCCTCGCTCGGCACGCGGCCTGGGAGGAGGGCGCTCGGTGGCTGGACGGCGTGGAGCGCTACCGGCAGCAGATCGCCGCGCGGCTGACGACGCTCGACTTCGCGGGCAAGCGGGTGGCGCTGGAGGCGCTGGGTGTGGAGGTGCGGCTGTTCCGCAGCGACCATGAGCCGCGCTGGATCGTCAACGCCCTTATCCCCGCCCTACCAACCGGGAACATGGTGAGTACTCCGAGGTGTTGCCCACGGACGCTGCCCCAGCCGAGGTATTGACGCGAACGATGTGGCGAGGTGTTGCCCACGGACGCTGCCCCAGCCGAGGTATTGACGCGAACGATGTGGATAGTGTCCCTCAGGGCGCCCGTTCTGTCGAGAGGGACCATCAACGAAGCACGGCCACCGCTACAGCCTTGTTGGCGCGCTTCAGCGAAACCGCGTTGCTCCGGCTGACCGACTATGTTTAAGCCGCCGGAGGCGGGGGACTCGGTCGACCGTCCCGCTGGCAATCGCCCTGTCCGAGGCAGCGCCGGCGCGATTCGGTACGCTCCACGCCGGATTCCGCTAGGTGCCCCACCAGCCCCGCGCTCCAGCCGAGGAGCTGGCACGAACGGGCGTACGCCGCTGGGCGCGATTGGGCCGCGCGATAGTATGTCGAGGTCGCCGCGAACCCGGCGGCCTGGACGGACGCTGGGGAGACCGAATAGGCGCTGAGGACCGGGCGAACTGGGACACTCCGGCGGCCGCGACGGTGGTAAGCTCGAATCGACGTGCCGTGTGGTCCGGCTTGTGCGGGCACGGTCGGCGACGGTCGCGACGGGGCGGCCGTGGGCGGCGAAGAAGCTGCCGCAGGAGGTATCCGATGACTGAATCCCTAGTCTCCACGGGTCCATCGAGCACGGTCCAGGCCGCCGCCACGGTCGCGACCGCACCGGTCGACCACCTGCCGCTGCAGGGGATCGACCACATCGAGTTCTACGTCGGCAACGCCAAACAGGCGGCGCATTACTACCGGACCGGGTTCGGCTTCCGACTGGTCGCCTACGCGGGGCCCGAAACAGGCGTGCGCGATCGGGCCTCCTACGTACTGGAGCAGGGTGAGATCCGGCTGGTCCTGACGTCGGCCCTCGGTCCCGAAGCGGAGATCGCCCGCCACGTCCTCGTCCATGGCGACGGGGCCAAGGATGTCGCGCTGCGGGTGGACGACGCCGCGGCGGCGTTTGAAGCCGCGGTGGCACGGGGAGCGGAGCCGATCATGGAGCCGACCTGGATCGAGGGGCAGAAGGGCGCCATCCAAAAGGCGACGATCAAGACCTACGGCGACACGGTGCATTCCTTCGTCAACCGCTCCCAGTACCACGGTACTTTCGCGCCGGGGTTCGTGCGGCGGGATGACCCGACGGGCGAGGCCGGCGTCGGCCTGCAGCGGGTCGACCACGTCGTCGGCAACGTCGAGCTCGGGGCGATGAATCAATGGGTCGACTTCTACGCCCGGGTCCTCGGCTTCAGCCAGCTGGTCCACTTTGACGACGCCGCGATTAGCACCGAGTACTCGGCGCTGATGTCCAAGGTCATGCAGGACGGCTCCGGTAAGATCAAGTTCCCGATCAACGAGCCGGCCGAGGGCAAGCGCAAGAGCCAGATCGAGGAATATCTCGACTTCTACCGCGGGCCGGGCGTCCAGCACATTGCCCTCGTCACCGACGACATCGTCGCCACGGTGGAGACGATGCAGCAGCGGGGGATCGGCTTCCTGCGTGTGCCGGGAACCTACTACGAGGAGTTGCCGGACCGGATCGGCGAGATCGAGGAGGATCTGTCGGCGCTGGAGCGCCTGGGGATCCTGGCGGACCGGGACGAGGATGGTTACCTGCTCCAGATCTTCACTAAGGGGGTCCAGGACCGCCCGACCGTCTTCTACGAAGTCATCGAGCGGCATGGCGCCCAGGGGTTCGGCGTCGGTAACTTCAAGGCGCTATTCGTCGCGCTCGAGGCGGAACAGGCCCAGCGCGGCAACTTGTAGACGATGGCCTACGGATCGATCGGAGCTGCCGGCGGCCCGCGCCCTACCAAGGCGTGTTGACTGCTACGAGGGTGTCGCGCGTTGCACCCCTTCTGACCCATCGTAGGCCAACGCGAACGCCGGACCACTCGGTTCTCGGTGCTGACAAGCGGAGCGAGCATGCGGTTGGTGACGTACACCCACGGGCGGCACGGCGAGGCGTCACGAGTTGGGGTGGCTCAGGGGGACCGGGTGCTCGACGCGGCCGGTCTGCTGCCGGAGCTGGCAGAGACGGGGAGCGACCTCGTGGCCCTGCTGGACCGCGGGCCGGAGGCGCTCGCCGCGCTCGACGCGGCCGCCCGCCGCTTTGCCGACGAGCACAGGAACTCCCTGCAGGTGCCGCCGGACGTGGCCGTGCCGGCGTGGGAGGCGCGACTCCTGGCGCCGCTGCCGCGACCGCGGGGGTTACGCGACTTCTACGCCTTTGAGCAACACGTCAAGACCGCCAACGCCAAGCGGGGGCGGGAGGTGCCGCCCGCCTGGTACGAGGTGCCGGTCTTTTACTACGCGCACCCGGGCGCCATCTTCGGGCCGGAGGCATCGGTCTCCAAGCCGGCGGCCACTGCCGAGCTCGACTTCGAGTTGGAGCTTGCCTGCGTCATCGGACGCCCCGGCCGGAACATCGCGGCGGCGGACGCTGACGCCTACGTCGCCGGTTACACGATCATGAACGATTGGAGCGCGCGCGACGTCCAACGGCAGGAAATGAGCGTTGGACTCGGACCGGCCAAGGGCAAGGACTTCGCAACCTCGCTCGGACCGTGGCTCGTGACACCGGACGAGCTGGCCAACCAGGCGCTCGATGGCCGGCATGACCTGGCGATGGTCGCCCGGATTAACGGCGAGGAGGTGAGCCGCGGCAACGCCCGCGACCTGTACTGGACCTTCGCCCAGATGATCGAGCGGGCCTCGCGGGATGTCGACTTGGTGCCCGGCGATGTTATCGGGTCGGGCACCGTCGGCACCGGATGCCTGCTGGAGCTCGGCCCGGAGGTCCATCCCTGGCTCCAGCCAGGCGACAAGGTCGAGCTGGAGATCGAGCGGCTGGGCCGACTGCGGAACGTCGTGGCGTAGGAGGGCTATGGAACAAGGGCAACGCCGCGTTGTCGGGGCGCAGCATGCCATGCTCTGGTGCCCGGCTCCAATCCCGCGGCTGACGATCGGGCGTGGCAGACAGCGCTCCCAACAAGAACCGGGGCGGGCGCGAGTCCGTCGGCACCTTGGCCCTTGTAGCTGACCCAGGAGGCGATGATGCCGATCTACCACACGCTCGGGCGGATCCCGCCGAAGCGGCACACCCAGTTCCGGCGGCCAGACGGCAGCCTCTATGTCGAGGAGGTCTTCGGCACGCACGGCTTCTCGGGCAATGAGTCAATCCTCTACCACCTCAACTCGCCGGCCCGCATCGTCGACATCGGGTTCGAGCCGGCGACGCCACCGGAGGTTTGGCACCCCGGTGGCCAGCACCACCACCACTTCAAGACGGCCGAGGTGCCAGCCGGTGGCGACGCGGTGTCGGCGCGGGTCTGTCTAATGTTCAACGACGACGTCACCTGGTCGCTCTCGCGGCCAACCGAGCAAATGCCGTACTTCTACCGCAACGGCCTGGCGGACGAGCTCTACTTCGTCCATGAGGGGAGCGGAACGCTGCGCTCCGTCTTCGGTGCTCTGCCCTACGGCTCCGGCGACTACCTAGTGATCCCGCGGGGGACGACGTATCGGCTGGAGCTGGGTGAGGGACCACACCGGCACCTGGTGCTGGAGAGCTTCGGCCAGATCGAGACTCCCAAGCGCTACCGGAATTACTACGGCCAGCTGATGGAGAACGCGCCATTCACGCAGCGCGACATCCGGCGACCGGGAGAGCTGGAGACGCACGACGAGCGGGGCGAGTTCGAAGTCCGGCTCAAGCTCCGCGACGGCGTCACCTGCTACGGGCTCGACTATCACCCCTTCGACGTCGTCGGCTGGGACGGCTACGTTTACCCATGGGCGTTGAACATCGCCGACTTCGAGCCGATCACCGGCCGAGTTCACCAGCCGCCGCCGGTCCATCAAACGTTCGAGGGGCCGAACTTCGTCGTCTGCTCGTTCGTGCCGCGCAAGTTCGACTACCACCCGTTGGCAATTCCGGCACCGTATCACCACTCGAACGTCGACAGCGAAGAGGTCATGTACTACGTCAACGGCAACTTCATGAGCCGACGGGGCGTCGAGATCGGCAGCATCACCTTGCACCCACGCGGCATCCCGCACGGACCGCACCCGGGGGCCGCCGAGGCGAGCATCGGCAAGGACGGGACGGAAGAGCTGGCGGTGATGATGGACACCTTCCGCCCGCTCAAGCTGACGGTCGCCGCCCGGACCTACGACGACGCCCGCTACCCGTTCTCCTGGCTCGAGGAGCCGGGCGCCAAGCGCTTCCAGGGCTCGGATTCGATGGGCTGACGGTCGAGCGCCTCTCGGGCGGCAACTACCGGGATGATGTCGCGCCAGAACCGGCGCGGCGTCCGCTCGTGGGTGCTCGGCATCGTGATGATCCCCGGCGCCGGTCGCTCGACGCCTCCGACGTCGCCGAAGGAGGGGAAGGGAGCCCCGCGCGTGGCTGGCGGCGCAGGCTGGGGCACGGACGCCGGGGTGGGATGCCCACCCCCGGCGTCCCTGGCGGGGACTAGGTGCGGCGCCGGCGGCCGACCGCCACCAGCGCGATGGTGGCGAAGCCGCCGGCCAGCAGGAGCGGGAGGAGCCCAGGACCCGCCGTGCCGGCGGCGACCCCGGTCCCGGTGTTGGGAAGCCGGCCGACGGATGGCCGGGGGGTGGCGCTCGGCTTGGGGCTGGCGCTGGGCGCCGGGGTCGGGTCGGCGCTTCCAGCGGGGAGGTTGAACCACTCGCAGGCGATCTCAGCCCCGTCCTCCACGCCGAGGAGCGTGATCCCGGTGTCGCCGGGGACGTAGTTCACCGGCTCGCCGTTGGCGTCAGTGCACTGCACGTCGAAGGCGTCGTAGCCGGCGGGCATCTCCTCGGAGACGCCGATGTCACCCGGCAGGTCGGCGGCGAAGAGTGGGAAGGATGCCACGCCGTTCCCATCCGTCGTCCCGCCGACCCCGTTATCGGTGCCCGCGGCGAAGACGGTGAAACCGACCCCGGCCTGGGGATGCGCACGGCAGGTGTCGTCGTCCTTGCCATCCCACCCCTTGGGGCAGGCGTACTTCTGGATCGTGAGGGAGCCGTCTTCGCCCGCGCCGGGGTCACCGCCGGGATCGCCGCTCGTCGGGACGAAGTACCACTCGCAGGTGACG
The DNA here is from genome assembly GCA_030447415.1 of Thermomicrobiales bacterium. Lineage (GTDB taxonomy): Bacteria > Chloroflexota > Chloroflexia > Thermomicrobiales > UBA6265 > JAUJOZ01. The sequence continues at coordinate 104,487 of JAUJOZ010000014.1, forward strand.
AAGGCGTCCGCCGCCAGATCGGCAAACGTGATGCCTGACTCGATTGCCCCATATTGCTGTGAGCAAGCGATAAAGGCCGACTCATACCCTGCGGGCGGGGTCATGGCGACGTTGATAGTGCCGCCCCCCAGAGCAGAGAGGGAAAGGCTGGCGACCCCATCCGCGTCCGTGGTAGCGCCAACCCCGTTGTCCTGCCCGGCGGCAGCGGCGGTATAGCTCACTCCCGCCAGGGGCGTGGCGCGGCATGGGTCATAGTCCTCCCCGGTGAACCCGGGTGGACAGGCGTAGGCGTAGATGACGATCGAGCCCGTGGTGCCCTCCTGCGCGGCGGCGGACGGTGCCAGCACCGCCGTTGCGGCAAGCATCAACGCCACCCCGATCAAGAGGCCGAGTCCGTATCGCGCCTGGTTCATGGTCGTTCCTTTCTTCATCGTCGTTCCTTGAGGGGCGTATCTGGCCCCCCAGGCGGTGACCGAGATGCTCGGTCGCTGGATGTGCTCAGCCGTCCTGGCACGAAACGACTGGCGTGCAGCCAGGCAACGGCGGCGGTCAGCCTGGATCCTCGTCTCGAGTCCAGAGGACTAGGTCTCGCGGGTCGGAAGCGCGGGCCGTTCGGGGGCCCGGAGTTGTTCCCCCATGCGGACCAGCGCCATCCCGACGACCCGCCGTACGGCAGGGGGCCGACCGACCCGAGGGCGATCGGCCGCGGCCGTCAGCGCCCGGCGCTGCACCTGGAGCTGTTTCTCCCGCTGGACGCTGGTGGCCAGGCTTCGGTGGAGTTCGTACTGAAACAACAAGTCCATGACGCAACCTTTCGGGTAGTCGGGTTTGGGGACCCGGCAGTCTTCATGGCCCCCGGCGTCATCGGCCTGGGGACGTGGTGCTCGCCACGATCCTGACTCTAGGGAGCCGGGCCGTGCGGAGCATCGCCAGAGGTACTTAATCCCGCTGGTGAATCACACTCGCCGGCGGGTGGTTAACGGCCAAGGTCGTTAGCCAGGAGTGCGTAATCAGACCGCACCGGGGGGAGCGCCCCGCTGAGGACGGATGCGAGTTGATCGGGTCGGTGGCGTGGTGGCTGGGGGTTGGGGCTACGGGGCCTCAGGCCAGGCCGTGCTCGACGGCAAAGCGCGTCGCCGCCTCACGGGAGCTGACGCCGAGCTTGTTGTAAATGCGACGCAGGTGAGCGTTGACGGTGTTGGGGCTGAGGTAGAGCCGCCCGGCGACCTGGGCGCTGGTCAGGCCGGTCGCCACGAGGCGCAGCACCTCGACCTCCCGCCCGCTCAGCCCGGCGGGGTAGGCGGGCGCGTCGGCTTGACCGGGGTGCGCTGCGTCCGCTGGAGCCTGGGCGACCGCCGTGGCGAGCGCAGCGGCCTCGGCGACCGCCGCCTCGGGTGGCAGCGCGGCGCCCGCCGCCGAGGCGGCGTCAAACCCCTCGTCCCCGAGCGCGGCGCGAGCGGCGGCGCGGGCCCGATCCTGCCCCGCGCGGATGCCGGGATCCTCGTGGAAGTCAAAGCCTTGACGCGTGGCGTCGGCGGCCCCGAATAGCCGCGCTGCCTGCCCCGGCTGCCCGCGGACAGCGGCGAGGCTTGCCACCCCGGCCAGGCACTCGGCCACCCACATCTCGTCCGTTCCGCGGCCGAGGGTCTCCCGGTAGCGCCTTGCGGCCGCCGCGTCGTCGCCTCGACGCCGGTCCACATCCGCCAGCGCCAGCAGCACCCAGGCCGCCTCCCATTCGTTCCCCACCTCACGGTTCAGGGTCAGCGCCTCCTCCAGCAGGGCTTCCGCCCGCGCAGGCGCGTCTTGGCCGTGGGCCACCAATCCCAGCTCCGCAAGCGCGTTCGCCGTCCAGACCTTGTCCCCCGCCGCCCGGCGTAGCTCCAGCGCCTCGGTAAAGAGGGCCGCGGCTCGGTCGTAGTCGCGGCGGAATCGCGCAATGATCCCGAGGCTGTGGAGCGCGAGCGCGACACCTGGTGCGTCGCCGATCCGTCGCCTGATTGCCAGGCTCTCTTCGGCGAGCCCGACGGCCCGCTGGTAGTCGCCTAGGAGACCAACCAGCAGCCCGGCCGCAAGGAGCGCCTTGGCACGTGTCTCGTCACGGACCAGCCCGTCTCTTGCCAGGGCCCGCTCCAGCCACCGTTTCCCCTCACTCGCGAAGCCGCGGTCATACCAGAACAGCCCAAGTGCCCCACTCAGCCGGAGGCCCAGCTCCGGCTCGCCTGCGGCCTCGAGCCAGGCGAGCGCGGCTCGGAGGTTGGCATGCTCCGCATCCAGCCGGCCCAGCCACGGTCCCTGCCCGGTGGCCAGCATCGCCTGCTCGGCCGCCTCGGCCAGCGCGAGGTAGTACGCCGCGTGCCGCCATCGGGTCGCCTCCAGCTCGTCGCTCGCCGCCAGGCGCTCCAGCCCGTACTCCCGGATCGTTTCCAGCATCCCGAGGCGCGGGCCGGCCGCCTCGTCGCCGTCCGCCGCCGCCCGCTGCAGCAGGCTCTTGGCGACCAGCGAGGCGACCCCCTCCAGGACGTCGAGGCCGACATCACCGGCCCCAACCGCCTCCGCCGCCTCGAGCGTGAACCCGCCGGTGAAGACGGCCAGGCGCCGGAAGAGGACCTGCTCCTCCGAGGTGAGCACGTCGTGGCTCCAGGCGATGGCGGCCCGCATCGTCCGCAGCCGGGTGGGCAGGTCCCGCGCGCCGCCGGTCAGCAGCGGCAGCCGCTGCTCCAACCGGACCAGCAGCGCCGGCGGGGATAGGACCCGGATCCACGCCGCGGCCAGCTCGATGGCGAGCGGCAGCCCGTCGAGGTGGCGGCAGATCTCGGCGACGGCCGCCGCGTTCTCGGCGGTGAGGACGAAGGTGGGGTCCGCGGCGCGCGCCCGCTGGACGAAGAAGGCCACCGCCGCGGAGTCCTCCAACGTGGCCGGGGGCAGCACCCGCCCCGTGGCTGGCAGCGCCAGGGGCTCCACCGGGAAGACGTGCTCGGCCCGCAGGCGCAGCGGCTCCCGGCTGGTGGCCAGGAGTTTCAGTCCCGGGGCGCGTTCCAGCAGCTCCGCCAGCTGTGGCGCCACCTCCACCACCTGCTCGAGGTTGTCCAGCACCAGCAGCAGTGCCCGCCCGCGCAGGACCCCCGTCAGTCCGTCGAGGACCGGCCGGTCGGTCACGTCCCGCACTCCCAGCGCCTGGGCAATGGCCGACAGCACGAGGTCGGGATCGCGGATCGGCGCGAGGGGCACCACGCCGACGCCGTCCGGGAAGGCGTCCGCCAGATCAGCGGCCACCGCCAAGGCCAGCCGGGTCTTGCCCACGCCGCCGGGACCCGTCAAGGTGAGCAGGCGGACCTCGGGGCGGCGGAGGAGCGTCGTGCCCTCGACCAGCTCCCGCTCCCGCCCCACCAGCGGGGTCGGGGACAGCAGGAGGGAGGTGGCCTCGTGGTGCCGCCCAGGCGGCACAACCAACCCGGCTGTGCGCCGGCGTGGGAGGGGGTCCCAGCCGGCCACCGCTACGGGAGCTGGGCGCGGGTCTCTGACCTGATCGACCCGGAGGGTCACCGGTCGCCCGTGCCCCACCCGGTAGCGAGTCAAGGCGGCCGGTTCGATCCGATAGGCTCGGCCCTGCTTGGTCGCAGCCAGCTCACCCCGGGCGATCGCCCGGCGGATGGTCCGTTCGTTGACCCCCAGCGCCGCCGCGGCCTCGGCCGCGGATAGGACACCGGACAGCGCCGGCGTGTCCGGTGTCCCGGCCCGTCCGCTCTCCGCACCTTCCGCAGCCTGCCAGCCCATGACCTCGGTAGCATGACCTACTCGGCTAGCCGGGACAAGGGGATGCACCGTTGCCACCGCCATGGCCATCCCAGCCGCCCGACGCCATTCCGCAGCCGCCCGACGCCATTCCGCGACCGAGCGGCCGCGCGAAGCGTGCGGAGCTGTCGCGGTGTCGGCGGCCACGTGTCACCGCAGCCTCGTGCCGCCGTGGTGATGGGACACCCCACAACGGCGTGGAGAGGTCGCGATTCGACGGATCTCTTAGTAGCACAAGCCCGCGCTCATACGCGGGCTGGTGGAGGGGTTAGAACGGGTCGGAGGGTCGGTGCCGGAGGGGGGATTCGAACCCTTCGCCGGAATAACGGCATTCCGACGCGGTTTTGGCGGGTCAGAAATGGCCGATGGTGACAATCTGGTGACGACGTGGCTTATGCCTGGCGCTCGGTCGCCTCGTCGGCGTCGCCCGCGGCCTCGATGGCGGCGTCGAGCCGGTCGGCGGCGTGGCGCTGCATGTCCGCGGCGACGTGCGAGTAGAGATCCAGCGTCATCTTGATGTCGCTGTGCCCCAGCCGCTCCTGGACGACCTTGGGGTGTTCTCCGTTGGCGAGCATCAGCGTTGCGCACGTGTGCCGCAGGTCGTGGAACCGGATGGGCGGTACGCCGGCGCGCTCGATCAGTTGCTTGAAGCGGCGGGCCAGGCTGTTTGGGTGCAGTGGGCCGCCAGTCTGATTGGGGAACACGAGGTCCCGGTCGTCGAAGGCCGGACCGGCGGCGAGGCGAGCTTCGAGGTGGCGGACGCGGTGCCGGCGCAGGTGCTCCACCGCCGTCGCCGGCAGCGCGATCTGGCGCCGCCCGCTGGCGGTCTTGGGCTCGCCGACCACCAACCGGCTGTCGGCGCCGCGGCTCATCGTTCGGCGGACGGCAAGGGCGCCGCGGTCGAGGTCGAGGTCGGCCCAGCGCAGCCCGAGCAGTTCGCCCCGGCGCATCCCGGTCAGCAGCGCCAGGCGCCAGAGGGCTTCGAGGTCGTCGCTGCGGGCCGCAGCGCCCAGCACCGCGGCGACCTGCCGCGCATCCCACGTCTTGGCCTCCGGGTGCGCGGGGCGCGGCGGGTCCACGGCGTCGGTCACATTGCGGGCGAGCAGCCCCCACCGTACCGCCTGGTCGAGCGCCCGGTGCAGGACGCTGTGGATCTGGCGGACGGAGGTCGGCGAGAGACCGGCCGCCAGCCGGTCGGCGTAGAGCCGCTGCACGTCCGCCGCGCCCAGCTTGGCGAGCCGAACGTGGCCGAGCACCGGCAGGACGTGCAACCGAATGAGGTCGGCGTAGCGGCGGCGCGTGGACGGCCGCAATGTTGGCGCCGCGGCCTCCTGCCACCGGGCCAGGTACTCGCGCAGGGTGGTGCGGCCGGCGTCGACGAACCCGGTCTGCGCCGCCTGGATCGCTTCGGCGACGAGCCGCTCGACCTCGCGCTTCGTCGCCGCGGTGAGGCGCTTCCGCCGCCGCTTGCCCGTTACGGGGTCCGGCGGCAGATCGATGAGCGCCGTCCAGGAATCGCCGCGTTTGGTGATGTGTCCGCGCATGGGTGGTTCTCCCGTGCTACCGTCGCGATGCCCACGCCGTTCGTTACTCGCCCGGCGGGGGCGTCCGGCGTCGTGGGGCGGCGTGCCCGCCTCACGGCGTGTTGCCGTGGTCCTCCTCCTCCTCCTCCTCCCTCCCCGGCTGCGGCGTGTAGCCGCGGGCCCGCAGGAACGCCACGAGGTCGTCCGGGCGGACGCGCCAGCCGGCCCGGTCGCCCATCAGGACGCCGTGCAACTCACCGTCGCGCAGCCAGCGCCGAACCGTCTGCCGATGGACCTGCAACCGCTCGCTGATGTCTTCGACCGTGAGCCACCGCACGTCCGCCATCACCGTCGCTCCACGTTCCCAAAGATTCCTATAGAATATCATAGCATACTCTGCCGTCATGACAAGTTGTAAACGGTATGATAATGTTTGAGAACGAACGAGGGACCGGGAGCCCCTCAATCCGGCGAGTAGCGGAAGCGCGAAGGGAGACACCACGATGGCCACGACGATGATTCGGCGGCAGCGGACGGCAACCCCAGCGCGGTGGTAGGCGGCCCTCGCCCGCGCGCTTGCCGAGGGCGTCCAGGTCCGGCAGCTGGCCGGCTCCGGCGCCTGGATTGCCACCAGCGGTACGGACCGCGACACGGCCTACGGGCTCGACGTCACCAACGGCGTCGCCCACGGCTGCGACTGCCCGGCGGGTACCAACGGCGACCCGATCTGCAAGCACCGCGCCGCCTACTACTTCGCGGCCGGCCTGCTCGACCCGGTGCCGCCCACCCCAGCGGCGCCGCTCCTCGCGCTGTGCGGGGCACTCGACGGCGAGGGCGCCCGGACGGTGGCGATCCGAACCTTCCCCAGCCTCACCTGCCGCGTGATATGCACGACGTGCCCGAGTACCGCCGAGAGGGCGCCAGCGCTGCGGCCTGTGACCTAGAGCGCTTGTGAGCCACCGGGACGGTTTCCCGTCCGACACGGATCGCTGCGAGCGGAGCCGCCTCGCCCGTCGACGGCGCGTCGGGGTGGGTAGCCGTCTACGGGACTGCCGGCGCGGCCTAGGGCGAGGGCGGCGGCGGGAGCGGAGCGGCGGTGGGTGCCGAGACCGGTGTCGCGGTCGGCGTCGGCGTGGCGGTGGGTGTCGCCGTCGGCGTGCTCGTCGGCGTCGCGGTCGGTGTGCTCGTGGGGGTCGCGATCGCCGTCGCGGTGGGCGTCGGGATCGCCGTGGCCGTTGGGGTGGCGGTCGGGAGCGGGGCCAAAACGACCGGTGGCCGCGGGACGGCAGCGGAGGTCGGCGCGGGTGGGGGCGTCGCCGTCGCCGTCGGCGTGGCGGTCGCCGTCGCGGTCGGAGGGGTCGTCGCGGTCGGCGTCGGGGTGCTGGTCGGGGTCGGGGTGGCGGTTGGCGTGGCGGTGGCCGTAGCCGTCGGGCTGGGCGTGCTCGTCGCCGTCGCCGTCGGCGTGGCGGTCGCTGTCGCGGTCGGAGGGGTCGTCGCGGTCGGCTCCGGCGTGGCGGTGGCGGTGGTTGTTGGGCTCGCGGTGGCCGTGGCCGTCGCCGTGGCTGTGTTCGTCGCGGTCACCGTCGCAGTCGCGGTCGCGGTCGCCGTCGCGGTGGGCTGCGCCGTGGCAGTGGGCGTGTCGGTTGGCACCGGGGTCGGTGTCACCGTCGGCGTCGGGGTGAGCGTGCTGGTCGCGGTCGGCGTGGCCGTGCTCGTCGGGGTCGGCGTGGCAGTCGCGGTCGGCGTCGCAGTCACTGTGGGGGTCGCGGTCGGCACGACGGTCGCCGTGGGCGCGGCAGTCGCGGTGGCGGTCGGTTCCGGCGCGGACGCCGCAGCGGCCGGGATGCCGCCCGGCGGCGGCAGGGCGCCGGACGTCGGCGCGGGCGCCGCCGTGGCCAGCGGGGGCGTCGTCGGTGGGGCGACGACGGCCGTTGGCGCCGGCGGACTCGTCGGGGTCGGGGCGGTGGCGGCGGGCGCCGGAGCCGTGGCGGCAGGCGCGGGTGTCGGCGACGGCTCCTCCTCGTCGCCGCACGCGGCAATGACGAGCAGCGGGAGAGCGATCAGGATGGCTCGCGCCCCGAGCCGGCGCAGCGGCTGACCGTCGCGCATGCTATGGCTCCCTCCCCGCTCCCGGTCCTCCGGCCGCGCCCCCGCGGGACGTTCCCTCGGCATCCTACGGGCTGGACGCCGGCGGCGCAAGCGCCGCCGGCGCGTCACATCCGCGACGACGACCCCATTGCCTGCTACCCCCCCACACTGGCGCCCCCACGCCGGCCCGCTCCCGGTTGAGCGCGAGCAGCCGCGTGAGGATGATGTCCTCCTCGATCGCCACCGGCTCCACGTCGCCCCAGTCGCAGGCGGCCCAGACGGCGCGGTCGAGGTCGGGGTGCAGGTGGGCGAGCTCGGCGCGTCACCACGACCGCGAGGCGCGCCGCACCGCCACGCTTCGGGCGCACGCTTACGACTCCTGGTCCTGAAGGCGCTTGAGCAGGGCATCGGCGTCGGACGCCACGCGCGTGGCGTACGCGCGCTCCAATTCCTGGATGCGGTCCACGGTCCGCCAGTAGGCGTGCCAGCCCAGGTGCGCCGGCTGCGGCGGGATACCCCCGAGCCCTGGCGCACCACCCAGGTCGGCGCGCAGCCGGTCTGCCTTGCGCAGCAGCCGCCGGGTGGCGTCCTCCCGGGTCGAGGCATAAGCCAGGCCGAGGCAATGCCGGCAGCGGAAGTCGTCGGCGAGGAGGGCGAGGTGATAGAGCGCGGCCACGTGGCGCTCGCACGCGGGGCAGGTGAACCACGGCCGGTCCCCGCCGAAGCGGCACGGGGTCCGGACGATCGATACCGCCTGCTCCACGTCGCGCGCCTTCCCGCCCTGCAACGGGTGGGGCACGACGCGGTACTCCAGTGTCAGGGTCTCGCCGCCCTACCCCCCGAGCTGACCGACGCCGAGACCATCCAGAACGAGGT
>JAUJOZ010000058.1 GCA_030447415.1 Thermomicrobiales bacterium
TCGACGGCTTCCCGCAGCTCAGGACGAAGTACGGGGCGCGTCTCCAACTCGGTGAGCTCGACGCTCAGCAACTGCCCCTCACGCCACCCGCGGCGCTCAACTTCCTCCCGGGGGACGGTCACGACGTAGCTGTTCCCAGACTTCCGTAAGGTTTGCTGAATCACCTGGTGTCTCCCCCCTCCCCTCTATCCTCCCCCATGCTGGGGCGGGTGTCTGTATATCCTGTGCATACAGTGATCCCAAGAGGACACAGCGTCAAGGCCGTACGAACGGCTTTCCGGGATGCACTTGGTGGGCACACGATGCTACACGGCGCCGTCCCGGAGCTGAATCGTCTCGTCCGGCGCCAGGTCGAGCAGCGCGAGGGAGCCGAGCGTCGCCCGCTCGAGACGCTCGACCGCTTGTGCCGCTCGCCACCGCGAGACGTCGATGCGCTCAGCCACGGCGTCATTGACGAGCCCGGTCAGCACGTCCGGGGGCAGCGCGTCCAACTCGACGCTGGCGCTCCCGAAGCGGGCGCTAAAGGCGCGGGGCCGACTATCGCTGGTCTTGCCCGGCCGCGTGGGCAGACCGTAGGCGCGGACCTGATCCGGGTCGAGCGCCAGCCGTTCGACCGTCACGTCCGCCCCGTGAACGCGAAGCTCCTCCTCGAGGTTGTCGCTGATGGCGCGACCACTGGCGTCGTGGTCGCCCAGGTAGAGCACCACCGCCGGCTTCCCCGCCGCAGCCAGCGCCACCGCGCTCTCGTACCGCAGCGTGATCGAGGGGAACCCGCGCGTGGCCACGTAGGTGACACCCCACGCCTCGCAGATCGGCAAGAGGACGCCGCTCAAGGCGTCTTTTTCACTCCAAACCTCGACCGTCACCGGTTGGTCGAGCCAGAGGTTCCGGCGGTAGAGGGCGTGTGTGGCCTCCAGCGCCTCCCGAAGCCCACCGTGTGACCACACGGCGCGGCGGGTGCGGTGGCCATCGGCGATCTTCCGGTAGTCGAGCGAGCCGTCGAGGCGCATCTGGGCGGAAGCGTCGCAGACCCGCTTATAGGCCGCCTCCGTCTTCGGCACGACGCCGCGGGAGACGAGCTGGTAGAACAACTGCCGGACGCTCATCCGGTCGTACTCGGCGGCGATCGCGGCGATCGCATCGCGCAGGGGCAGGCTCCGCGCCTGAGGGCGGCGCGTGTTCTTCGGTCTAGGGCGTGTCCGCAAACTCGTGGCAGCCTATCGGGCTCAACCTGGCGTGTACGGGGGCCGCCGGGTACGCGCCCGGCGGCCCCATCGCCACAATCCGCAGTGCCCGCTACGACGACGGCGTGGCAGCGGCGGGCGTCCCGTCCTCCTGGGCGAACGCCTCCGGCGGGCCGAGCAAGACGATCAGCACCGTCGCCGGCTCGTCCCCGGCGTTGCGCACCGCGCTCGCCGCCCCCCCCTGCTCGAAGACCCCGCCCCCGGCCCGCAGCTCGACCTCCTGCCCCGGGGTCACGGGCTCCCCCTGGCCGGTCGCGTCGGTCGCGACGCTGCCGCCCGAGGCCACGGTGTAGCCCAGGGTCCCGGCTTCGACGTAGGCCAGCAGCGGCCCGTCATTCCGAGTCGGCCCTGGGTCGGCGTGCCCGACGGGGTAGGTGAGCCGCGCCAGCCCGACCACCGCCACCCCCGCCGGCAGCGTCTCGGCCACCCCGCCGGCCAGGAGCGCGAAGTCGATGGGCGGCCCGGCCGCCTCGGGCGTGCCCAAGGGCTGCGCAGGCTCCGCCGGCGGCGTGGCCCCGGGCTCCGGCAGCTCCGCCGGGTAGACGCGGGCGACCAGGGCCGTCGCCGGCTCGGACCCTTCGTTGTAGACGCGGAAGGGGACGCCGCCCGGGATCACGAGCCGGTCGCCCACCCCCAGCACGACCGTGCCCTCCGCCCGGGTCGGCTCCGGGGTGCCGGCGCGGGCCAGCGAGGCGGCCCCCTCCAGCTCGACGCTGAGGACCCCGCGCTCGACGTAGGTGAGGGAGGGGCCGGGGTCCGGGCCGGGCGGCGTGGTGGCCCCCGGCGGGAAGGTGGCGCGGGCGAGGTCGAGCACGGCCGGGGCCGGCGGCGGCTCCTCGAACAGCCCGACCGCCAGGATCTCGAACCCCACCCCGTCGGCGCCCGCCCCGGCGCCGGGGGTGGCCTCCTGGGCCGCGGCCGGCGCCAGGCCGCCGAGGAGCAAGCCGAACAGCACGACGGCGACCAGCGGGACCAGGAGCGAGCAGCGGCGCATCGGTCGTTCCTCCTCTTGCCCTTCGGCCAGCTCGGTACCGGCAGCGAGACCGCATCATATCGCGGCGTCCCCCCCACCGCTGGTGGGGCGTCGGTCCGGCGGCCCGCCGGACCGGTTTGCGGACAGGTCCTAGTCCGAACAATCGAGTGGTCCATGGCTCCACGCCCTGACACACAACGACGCGGGGGCGACCAGTGTAGTCGTCCCCGCGATCGTCTACTCAGTGGTCGGCACCGGGAGTTCGAGGCCCAGCGGCCCCAGGACCGGACGCAGCGCCTCGGCGTCGACGTCGATCGGGACCCGCACGGACGGCTCACCGTAGGTGACGGCCTCCCCGATCAAGTGGGCGCCGGCGAGGGCCGCGTCGATCTTGAAGGTCCGGTCTGCGATCGGGACGTCGCCCTCCCAGATCTGCGCCGAGATCCAAGCCCGCACCTTCATGACCGCACCGCCACGGCGTCAAGCAGGGCGCGGAGCGCGGCGTCGGCGGACTGGTAGGCGTCAAGCCACAGGAGGGCAGCTGCGATGCCCTCCTCCTCAGGCCCGTGGTTGACCTCGATCACCCACGAGGCATCCGTGTGGCGGGTCATGGTGAGGGCGGATCCGACGACTGATGCGCCAGCGGGCCACACGACGAGGAAGGCGCTGACGGTCCGCTCGGGAACCAGGGACCGACGCGGTGGCGAGGCGAGCTCGCCGGGATCGGGTTCGGCGCGAAGCCGGGCGACGAGGCGACCGGCGACGCGGAGCACGGCATCCACCGCGACATCGGCGAGCTCGTCCCGCTCGGACTCGCGGCTGGTGAGGACGGCGTCGTGGGCGATCCGCGAGCACACGGGACCGACGGTCTGCACGAAGGCGGCCGTCGCCTCCGGCTCACCGGGTACCGTCTCAAGGATTGGGTCGGGGTCATGGGGCACGGCGGGGCTCCTTTCGGGGTGAGCAAACGGAGCGAGGCGAGGAACGAGGCGCCGCCGGCGTGTCGGGCACCGGCGGCGCGGTGGCGATGACGAACGTGTCGTTGCGCGCGCCGAACGACTAGGCCGCCACAGCGGCGGCGATCCGCGCGAGGCGGGGTTCACCGGCGACCACGATGGTGGCCGGCGGCACCCAGCCGCGGCCATGGCAGCCCCGGCACGATGCCCCACCGCCGGCGACCGGCGCACCAGCACACGCGGGACAGGGGAACGCCCCATCGTCAGGAATCCAGCCGAGTTCGGCCAGGAGCAGCGCGTGGTGACCGCAGCGGCCCCAGAGAGCGAAGCGGCGGCAGGCGCAGCCGGCGACGTCGACGCGGAACACCCGGGCCGGGTGGTCGGGGTCGGTGGCGACGTGCTCGCCGGTCCGGGGGTCGAGCACGAGGATCTCGATTCCCGCGGCTTCGGCCCGGTCGGCCAGGCGGCGCAGCACCTCCGCGCGCTGCGCGAGGATGCGACGGTCGATCGCGTCGGTCATGGTGGTGGTACTCCTCTTCATCCGTGGCGATCGTGTGGGCGGGTAGGGGGCCCCTACGGTGGGAGCCCCCAGAGCCACTAGGCCGCGCGAGCGGGGGCGAGGGCGCCCTCACGCAGCGTCGGGTGGGGCACCCGTGGCCTGAGATACTGGGCGGCCAACGGACGGGGCTGGGGAGCCGCCGCGGCCGGGGGCTCCGGGTCGAGATCGAGCAGGCCGGCGGCGTGGTAGTAGGCCGCACGGTGCTTGCACACTTGGTCGCCGTACTCGGCGGCCGGGCACTCGCACCCGTAGGCGAGCCCGTCGCGGACCTGGACCGCATACGCCTTGCTGGGGTCGCTGCCGGAGGTGGCCACCCACAGGCCGCAGCCGACCACCTGCCGGACCTGGACGCCCTCGGCGAGCGCCCGCTGCAGCGCCGCCTGCCACCGCGCCGGCGTCGCCGGTCGTCGTGCCATCGTCGTCGTCATGGGGCCTGTCCTCCTTCGACTACTCCGGTCGCGGCTCTCATCTCGCGACCCCTTCGTGCCAGGTTGGGGGGCTGCCTAAGTCTCCCAACACACTAATTATGGACCATTATCGGACTATTGTCAAGACTTTGAGAGGACTTTTTGTTGACCGTGGACGGAAGTCTGATAGACTAAGGGCACGGAACTGCGTACGATGCATGCGTATGCTGGGGGCGACGAGTATGGCGGAAGCAAAGGTGCCCGGGGACGAGCTCCTGAGCATTCAGGACGTCGCGACGCGCCTACAGATTGCCGAGTCGACAGCGTGGCTCATCGTCAAGCGTCACAACTTGCCGCGCTACCGTCTGCCAGGACGCGGCAAGACCGTGTACTTCCGATGGTCCGATGTCGAGGAGGCGTACAACACACCGGTCCAAGTTGGCGGCGCAAAAAAAGGTGACCCCCTGGCAGCCTGAAACCGCAGGGGATCACCTTTTGGCAGCCCCCCAACCCTGATGAGAGCAGGGAGAAGGACACCTAGATCGTAGCACGGGAGGGATCATGACCGGGACGGGTGATGCCACCCCCACGATGGACACGCTCGACGACGAGCGGTCCCGGATCCTCTACGACTTGGTTGTCGCGTGGTGGAACGTGCCGCCCGACAAGCGGCAGGACTTCGAGGCGCGGCGGATCGGCGGCAACCGGGAGCCGCTCTTCCACCCGGGTTTCGCCGGCAACAGCATCGACACCCCGCCCTGGCCCCTCCTGCGGCTGCTCGAAGATGACGGGTACCTGTCGATCCGGCCGGGACGCCAGGCAGGCACCACCGTCATCGGGTTGCGCGCCCCGGCCTTCGCATACTTCGACGCGGTGAACGCCCCGCCACAGCCGCCCCCGGCGCAACGACGCCCAGGATTCCGAGTCCCGGAGGGTCGCCGTTCGTAGCCAAGCTCGCCGCTTAACCCCCTGCAGCAGGCCTGAGCCGGCCAGGATCGCCGGCGCACACGGGGACAGCCGATGGCCGCCGAGTTCGGTACGGGTGCGGTCTAGCCCGCGATGCCACCGACCGACGACCGGCCCAGCCCGCGCACCGTCGTGGTCAGCGCCGTGGACCGCTGGGGCCGCGACATGGTCGCGTACCTGGGGCGCTGGGAGTCCCACGTCGAACAGCGGCACCCGGAGCTCGACGAGCACTTCGACGTGGTGGACCTGGCGCTGCGGGATCCCGAGGTGATCACGCTCGACGCCGTGCACCCGAACCGGGAGAACTTCTACCGGCGCGGCGCATTGCCACCGCCCTACGACCGGCTCTACCTGAAGGTCTGCATGGCGATGGGGGGCCGGAGCCCGCGGGGGCTTCCCACCACCGGCGAGGTCGTCACCGCGTACCCGACGCCGCGGGTCGGCCGCGGGGAGGCGCAGAAATGGCCGTGACCAACATCGACCCCGGCGCTCCCGACTTCTCGCCCCAATGGCCCGAGCGCACGGACCTCGACATCGCGCAGGTCGCGTTCACGTACGACGCGGCCAGCGACACCCTCTTCATCGACTTCTACGGGCCGGGGAGGCCAGCCGCCAGCGTCCCGTCCGAGGACGACGACCGCGACGACGTCTACCTCCGCGTTGACCCCGCAACGGCCGCCGTGGTCGGGCTCCAGATCGAGCACTTCCTGTCGGCCTTCGTGCTCGATCGGCCGGACTACCTCGACGCCCTCGAGCTCGCGGACCTGCACGGCATCCCGCCCGACCAAGTCGACGCGATTCGGGAACGCCTCGCCCCGGTCCGCAAGCGAGCGGCGGTCGACGCCGTCTTCGACGACCTTGCGCGGATGAGCGCCTAGCGGCGCGGGAAGGGGCCGAGTCACCGACAACGTCAACACCGGCGGCGCGATCGGCGCGCGCTGGTCGGGCCTTCTCGTCGGGCGAACTCGTCGCGCGATAGGCATCCATCGTGCTACAATCCCTTGCAATGCGCGCCGCGGCGCGCGGACAACCGAATCCAGCTCGTTCCGACCCGAGGACAGGCGGCGGTCGGTGACCCCTCACACGAGGGATCACCGGTCGCCGCTTTTTTTTGCGGTTCCGGCGGCACGGACGGTGGGTCGGACGCGGCGCGAGGCGCGGCAACGGCAGGAGGCCCACGATGACGGACGACTTCTTGACGCTGGACCAAGCGGCTCGCCGCCTGGGCCTGTCCGATGCGACGCTGCGGCGGCGCATCACCGCGGGCGAGTTCACGGTCTACCGCAACCCGCGCGACCGCCGCACCAAGCTGGTCAGGGTCAAGGACGTGGAGGACTACGACGTGCCGCGCCCGGTCGGCGCCGGCGGGAAGGAGGCGCCTCGCCCCGACGCGGCCGCGTAGCGACCCGTTAACGACGATGCCCGGGGCAACCGCCGAGCAAGCGACCCCGGGCACCATCAAAGGAGCTGTTCCTTGGACCCCATTCTACACGATCCGCCCCCCCGGCCCAGCCCTCCCCGCATCCCCGATTTGGCCATCGCGCTCCGCCCCTACCAGGAAGCGGCCATTGCCGCCGTTAAGAACGCCTCCCAGCGCGGCGTCCAGCGGGCGCTCGTCCGGATGCCCACCGGCACCGGCAAGACGGTCGTTTTCGCCCACCTCATTCGTCGCCGCTCCGGTCGCGCCCTCGTCCTGGCCCACCGTGACGAGCTCATCCGCCGCCGGCCAGTCCATTGGGTGCCGATGGGTGACGGGCGATTCACCCTCACGACGGGGCAGGGAAGCCTCGTGCTGCGGTCACGCGGCGACGAGGCCGATCGATGGGATGTCCTGCAACTACCGCTGCAGGAACCGCCGCGCATCCTCGCGACCGGGCTTGACCTCGGGTACGCCCAGGGCTTCGCCGAGGACCACGCGCAGGCGATGGGGGCCGGCGCCCTCATTGCCCGGGAGGCCGGCTGGCGGTCCTTGGAGCCAACCGAGAAACAGGAGCGGATGCTGCGGCGCCTCGGCATCCCCAGACGGTCGATCAGCACGCGGGGGCAGGCGAGCGACGCGATCACGGCCGCCCTCGCCGTGGCGGAGGTGGCGTCGTAATGGCCGCGATTGAGCGCGAGGGCACGCCGCCGGCCAGCCTCCCGGTGAACCCTGACGGTATCCCCGACGAGATCAAGGCGGTCGATCAACACCTGTGTTGGGATTGGGAATACCGCGGCGATCGGTGGACGAAGCCGCCGCTGCAGGCAATCGGCACCGGCTACGCCAAGTCGACCGACCCGGCGACGTGGGCACCGTTCGACGACGCCTTTAGCGCCTACCGTCGTCGGGCTCTCGCCGGCGTCGGCTTCTCCCTTTCGGCCACCGACCCGTTCTTCTTCATCGACCTCGACAACTGCCGCGACCCCGAGACGGGCACGATCGACCCCTGGGCCACGGCGATCATCCGCCGCTTCCCGCACACCTATCGCGAGGTCTCCCCGACGGCCACTGGCGTCAAGATCATCGGCCACGGCAGGTTACCGGGCACCCAGCACGTCAAGCCGATCGTCGGGGCCCGACCGCAGGCGAAGATCGAGCTCTTCGACCGCGGCAAGTACACGACGCTGACCGGGCATCGCTGCGACGGCGCCCCTGACTACCTCGGTGATTGCCAGGCCGCCCTTGACGCGCTCTACGCGGATCTGTTTCCGCCCGCCGATCGTGCGTCGACGGCGCCGCCGGCAGGCGACGAGGACGATGACCGTCGACTAGACCGCGCCCGGTCGGCAGTCAACGGCGGGCAGTTCTCGGCCCTCTTCGACCGTGGCGACACGTCGGCCCACGGGGGGGACGACAGTAGCGCCGACATGGCGCTCGCCAACCTCCTCGCCTTTTGGTTCGGCCCCGACCCCGCCCGGATCGACCGCGCCTTCCGGCGGTCGGCGTTGATGCGGGAGAAGTGGGACAAGCGCCATCACGGCGATGGGCGCACCTACGGCCAGGGGACGATCGACGAGGCGCTCGCCGGGCGAACGGACTTCTACCAGCCGCACCGGCCGCCCCTGCGCATCATCGACGGCGGCCAGCATGGAGGCGGCGCCGGCGACGGTCGGAGTGGGGACGGTGCTGGCGGCGGCAAGGGCGGCGGCAAGGGCGGCGATGACACCGCTACTCCGCCGCCGGCCGGGCCCGACGACGGACGACCGGAGATCAACGCCGGCGACCAGAACCTCGAGCGCATCTCGGCCAAGGCGTGGGCCGCGCTGCAGCGTGCCAACGATCCGCCGCGGCTGTTCCGCTTCGGCGGCGTCCCCGTCCGCGTGGAGGACGCCGAGGATGACGCGATCCCGGTGGCCCAGACCATCACCAAGGAGCGGCTCAGCCACGAACTGGCCCGCGCCGCGGTCTGGTTCAAGCAGACGGAGCGCGAGGGGACGAAGTCGGCGGCGCCCCCGACCCGCATGCTCGAGGACATGCTCGCCGCGCCGGCCTACCCCCTCCCGTCGCTCTTGAGCATCGTCCAGACGCCGGTCTTCGCCCCCGACGGCTCCCTGCACGCCTGCCCCGGCTACCATCCCGCGGGGCGCACCTTCTACGCGCCGGCGCCGGGGTTCGCGGTGCCGCCAGTCCCCGATCGCCCGACCGCAGAAGATGTCGCCCGGGCGAAGGCGCTGATCCTCGACGAACTCCTGGGCGAGTTCCCCTTCGTCGACGATGCCGAACGGGCCAACGCCGTCGCCCTCTTTCTCGACCCCTACGTCCGCAACCTGATCGAGGGCCCCACCCCGCTCCGGCTGGTGGAGGCGCCAACCCCCGGCAGCGGCAAGGGGCTCCTCGCCGACGTGGTCCTCCGCCCCGCGGTGGGTCGCCGGATCAACGTCATGCCGGCGGCGAACGATGACGACGAATGGCGGAAGCGAGTCACGGCCCAGCTTGTCCAGTCGCCGGCGGCCATCCTGATCGACAACATCGTCAACGCCCTCGACTCCGGCGCCCTCTCGTCCGCCCTAACGGCCACGTGGTGGACCGACCGCCGCCTCGGCGCCCACGAGATGGTGCGCGTCCCCGTGCGCTGCGTCTGGCTCGGCACCGCGAACAACCCGACGTTCAGCACGGAGCTCGCGCGCCGCACGGTGCGGATCCGCCTGGATCCGAAAGTCGATCGGCCGTGGCAGCGGACCGGCTTCCGGCACGACGACCTCCGCGGTTGGGCGGATGCCAACCGGGCCGAGCTCGTCTGGTCGGCCCTGGTGCTCGGTCGCCATTGGGTGGACGCCGGTAGCCCGAAGGGGACGGTCCGCCTCGGCTCGTACGAGCGGTGGGCGGAGGTACTCGGCGGCATCCTCGCCAACGCCGGCATCGACGGCTTCCTCGGCAACCTGGAGGCGTTCTACGAGACCGCCGACATCGAGGGCGCGATCTGGCGCCAGTTCGTGATCCTCTGGTTCGAGAAGTACGGCGAGGCCGAGGTGGGCGTCGCCGACCTCTTCGACCTGGCCACCAGCGTCGACGGCTTCGACTTCGGCAAGGGGTCGGAGCGGTCGCAGAAAACCGCCTTCGGCACCGCCCTGAACAAACAGCGGGACCGGGTCATCGGCGAGTACCGCGTCGTCAACACGCGCACGGTCAGGCGGCTCAAGCGTTGGCGCCTCATCCGTGCTCGACCGACCGACAACCCCTTCACCGCCTTCTACGAGCCGAGCGGCGATGGGGGAGCCAAGTGATGGTGGGTGTACCTCGTGTACCTCTATGTACCTCTGTACCTATAGCGCTACGCGCAAAAGCTGATGGTATTTCTATACGCTGGTGCCAGAGGTACACCAAGGTACACGAGGTACACCCTCAAGGGCTATGTCTCTCGTGGACGTCGGAGGAGCACGCCGTATGAGCCGCCGAACCTTGCCGATGACCACCCTTGCCGCCGGCGATCTCGTCACCATCGACCTCCGCGGTCGGGCCATCGACCGGGTCCACCAGTGGGCCGGCGAGGTCATCGCCGTCGACGGAGTGGCAATCCGGTTACGAACCTGCTGGTACAGGATCGGCTTGTCGGCTTGCCCATCCGAGAGCGAGCGGGTGATCCCGTGGGCGCGGATCGACAACGTCCGCTTGGAGCCGGCGTCGTGACCGCGCCCCATATCCCCGGAGCCCTGCTGCCGCCGGTCGGGAGACCGGTGCTTGTTGGGGCGTTGTCTCAGTTACCGAGGTGCCCGAGCGATGCCTGAGCGATGCCAAGCGACCGCCCGGAACGGCAAGCCGTGCGGCGCTGCGCCGATGCCCGGTGAGGCCTTGTGCCCCTGGCACTCGCCGGCGGCGGCCGAGCAGCGACGTCAGTGGAGCGCGAAGGGTGGGTCGGCGCGTTCCAACGCCACCCGGGCGAAGAAGGCCCTTCCCGTCGAGTCGCTGACGCTGGCCGAGGTGCAGGGACTGCTCAATGTGACCCTCAAGGGCGTGATCGCCGGGCGCATCGAGCCGGGGGTCGGCAACGCGGTGGCCAATCTCGCCCGGGCGCTGGTGGCGGTCGCTGGCGTGGCCGACTTCGAGGTCCAGCTCACTGAGCTGCGGCGCGATCTGGCCGAGCTCAAGGGCGCGTCGTGATCGCTGGCTATGCCACCCTGGAACGCCAGGCGGGCATGCTGTCCCGTGAGCTCCGCCTGCTCAAGCAGGACCGGCAGACGGCGCACGCGCCGCGACGTTCCCGATCGACCTGGCCACGGATCTCGGCGTCGTGCTCGATCCGTGGCAGCGTGCGGTGCTGACGACGGAGCGGCGGGACATCCTCCTCTTAGTGACCCGGCAGGGGGGAAGGGCATGGTCGCCTCCTCTTGGCGCTCGCCGGCCTGCTCGACGACCCCGGCTCGACGACGGTCATCGTCTCCAAGACCGACCGCCAGGCGCGGCGTCTCCTGCGTCGGATCCGCCGGCTCTACCGCTCGCTCGCCGATGTGCCGCCCGCCGTCGTCGACGCCCAGTCCGCGCTCGAGCTGCGCAACGGGAGCGAGATCCTCGCTTTCACCGCGCCTGGCTCGAGGAGAACGTCCGTGGCGTCGAGGCGGTCGACCTCCTCGTGATCGACGAGGCCGCGATCGTCCCCGACGACCTCTACCACGCCCTCCGCCCGATGCTCGCCACCACGGCCGGGCGGTGTGTCGCGCTGACAACCCCGCGTGGCCGCCGCGGCTGGTTCACCGCGAGTGGGAGCACGGGGGCCCGGCGTGGCACCGGGCAAAGGTGACGGCCCACGAGATCCCCCGCATCAAGCCGGCCTGGCTCCGAGCGGGAGCGGGGAACGGATGGGGGACTGGTGGTACAGCCAAGAGTACCTGGTCGAGTTCGTCGAGGCCGAGACGCAGGCGTTCCGTCGGGAGGACATCGAGCGAGCGCTGCACGGTGAGGAGGTGCTCGCGTGGGCGCTGTAACGATCGGGGTGGACCTCGGGCAACGCCGCGACCCGACGGCCATCGCCGTGGTCGACGCGGCGCCGCGGCCGCGCGAGCGCGGGGGCACGGAGCAGCACTACCTGGCGCGCTACCTCGAGCGGCTGCCGCTGCAGACGCCCTATCCGCGGGTCGCAGCCCGCGTCGTCGAGATCGCCGCCGGGGTCGCGGCGCGAGGCGGGGGCCCGCCCGGCTCTTCGTCGACGCGACCGGCCTCGGGCAGCCGGTGGTCGACCTGCTGCGTGACGCGGGCGTCGCGGCGGACCCTGGTCCCCGTCTACTTCACGCACGGCGATCGACGGACCCTGGAGCGGGGCGAGCTCAAGCTCGGCAAGGCGTGGCTGGTCAGCCACCTGCAGGCGCTCCCTGCAGACCGGACGACTGCACCTGCCGCGAACGGCGGAGGCCGAGGCGCTGGCGGGGGAGCTGCTCACCTACGAGATCCAGGTCGACGAGGACGCCAACGACAAGTACGGGGCGTTCAAGGTCGGGACGCACGACGACCTCGTGACGGCCCTCGGGCTGGCGACGCAAGCGGACGCGGACCGCTTTGTCGTGCCGGACCTGCCGGCCCCGGAGGGGTTCGAGGCGCCGTCCATCTGGGCCGGGGTGGCGGGGCCGCACGAGGAGGGACGGGGTGGGCCGGTGCGGAGCGGTGGCGGTGAGCGCGACGAGGGGGCAGACGATGGGCGGTGTCCGCGGCACGACGGCCGAGGCGGCGAAGACAGCCATGGTGCGCGCGCGCCTCGTGGGGTACGACGAAACGCTCGCCGCGGCCCGGTCCCGCCTGGCCAACCTGGCGCTCCAGCGCGCCGCCGTCGAGCGCGTGGCCGGGCGGCCCGGCGCGGGGCCGGATCCCGACCTGGGGGTGGTGCTCGACGTCGCGCGCGCGCGGCGCTGGCCGACGCGATTGCCGAGGCGACGACGGTCGTCCGCGGGGGCCGCGGACCGGCGGGCGGCGGTGCGGCGCGAGCTGCTGCCGCCGGCGCCGGCGCTCTTCTCCGCCCTGGACCGGCGCGCGGCGCGCGGCCACGGCCCAGGGGGAAGCGCTGGTGGCCGCCCGGATCCGGGCCCACGAGCTGGCCGCCCGCCGGACGCGAGCGGCCGGGGTTGTCGCCGCCGGCGCGGACGCGGATCCGGTCCAGCTCGCCGCCGCCGAGGCCGAGCTGCGGGCCGTCAACGCCACGCTCCCCACGGCCCGGGAGGCGTTCCGCCTGGCCGAGGAGGCCGCCGCGGCGCGGGCGCGGGCGGATGAGCTCGGGGCCCGGGAGGCGGCCCTGCGGCGGGCCGTGATCCACGCCGACGCGTTCGAGCCGGCCCTCACCGAGCTGGTGGCGCTTGTCGTGGCAACGGCGCCCGGTCCCATGGGAGCGCCGTGGTGAGCGGGCGAGGAGCGTGATCATGGGTTGGTCACGATGGCCACGCTCGCGGTGATCGCCGCGGCGCTGGCCGTCCTCGCGCTGGTGCGGTGGGCGCTCTCGCGACGGACGGCGCGCAGCAACCCGAAGGCCTCGAGCAAAACGCGACGGCGCCAGGCGGCGCACGCGGCGAGCAGAGATCATCCGTCCCGCACTTGCGCCTTGATGCCCTGCTCGATATCAGCCCATTCGTCGTGCCACTCTTGGGGCTGGGGTTCGACGTGGGCGTACTCTGACAGCGCGAGCAACATCGCCAACGCGCCCCATTCCAGGACGGCACGGCTGTAGTCGTCGTCGAAGACGGGCACGTATGTGAGGACCCGTTGGGGTCCCTCTTGCCGTCCCCGTACCTGCCCCAGGAATTCCCGCGACGGGTGGGCGCCCTTGTGCGTCTGCTCGAATAGGCTCGCGGCTAGGTCGATGGCGCCGCGGTCGACCTTGACTCGCCTGAGCTTGGCCATCACGGTCTTCGGGCTCGGCGGCGCTTGAAGGAACCCTTCCGTCGTCCGGTACCATCGCAGCCCTTCTGTGGGCAAGACACGGAGGTAGGCGGCCTGCGCCCAAGCCTCGGTGACGTGGCGGGTGAGCGCCGCCGCCTCGCTGTAGTAGCCGGTGAGCGCCGCGTCCATGGCAAGCTTGGATGTTCGCCCAGCGGTGCCGAGCAACGCGTGGCGGGCATGCCACGCGTTGAGCGTCGCCCGGTCGACCGGGTCGCCGGTGAACGCCATGGTGCTGAAGCCCGTGAAGGTTCCGTAGGCGGTGTGGTAGTGGAGCGTCAGCGCGCGGTGCCATAGGGCGACGAGTTCCGCGTGCGCCTCAAGGGTGCGTCGGGCGCAGGACTCCCGCCCGGCGTCAAGCGTGCGGTAGGCCAGGGTTGATTCGGGGGTGTCCAGTTCCGTCGCGCAGGGATGGGTTCGCATCGCCGACCAGAGCCTCACCGCGGGGACGCTCGTGCCCTGCGACCCGCCGGTCAGGAGCAAGCGCTGGGCGCCTCGACCCGCCGGGTGGCGCCGCCATAACGGCACCGAGTCGCCACCATTCCCAACGCCAGCGACGCGACACCGGACGCGCTCAGCGGCCCTAAAAACGAAACGACTTCGCTTTTGACCCCATAGCCGGGGTCAGGGTGAAAACGCCACAGCGGGGCGCTGGCTCGTCCTGGCGGGCATCTGTGGCTGAGGGCGCGTCGGGGAGCGTGCCGGCGGGGCGGGTCTTCTGCGCGACAATTTCCATTGTCCGCAAAGAAACGGGGCAGGAGCGGTACCTCCCCTGCCCCCAGCGACCCACTTACCCGCCGACCTTCTCCTTTAGATCTCCGGCCTGGTCCTTGAGGTCACCCAGGGCTTGCTCGCCGCGCCCCTTGAGCTCGTCCCCCTGCCCCTCAGTCCGGGTCTCCTCATCGCCGGCGACATCGCCCCAGGCTTGCTTGCCGCGCCCCTTGGCCTCGTCGGTGGCCCCTTCAATCCGGTCGCGGTGCTCGTCGAGTCGGTCGCTCATGGCCTGGTCCTCCTGCCGCTGGTCGTGGGCCGGTCGGGGCGACGCTGCCCCGACGCCACCCCAAGACGCAGGGATTGTGCCGCGCGAGCACCGCCATCGCCACCGCGCCGATCTGCTCGTCGGTCAGGTCGGTCCGCGCCGGCGCTCCTGAGGCCGCTGGCGACCACGTGTGCGGGGCCCCACGCCACGCGGCGCCTCCTGCACCAGCCGCACACGGTAGAAATTGCCCGGCAAGGCGGCCCGGCAGGGCATCCACGCCTCCACGACGCCCCACCGCAGCACCGCCCGGATGTCCGGATCGGCCGCTGGGCCGAGGTCGTGCCGGTGGACCGCCCCACACTCCGGGCAGGTCACCGTGACGACCGCGCGTCCGTGCCGGGTGGTCAGGAGGGTGCCCGCCACGGTCAGCAGGTCTCCAGGCAGGACGCGCGCCTCAGGCGCCGTGCCCGCTGGACGGACACCCCCGCCCAGCTACGGCCGCTCGCCGCGCCCATCGTCCCGCGCCAGCACCGTCGCCAGCGCCTCGACCGCCGTCGGCCCGGTGTGCTGTAGGTGGCCCGGGTACGGGCCGGCCCCCCGCGGTCGCGTCGCCACCGCGCGGTCGCGTTTCGGTCCCGCGGCCGGACTCCGGCCCGTCTCCTCGACGGAGGCCTGCCAG
Source organism: Thermomicrobiales bacterium (assembly GCA_030447415.1). Taxonomy (GTDB): domain Bacteria; phylum Chloroflexota; class Chloroflexia; order Thermomicrobiales; family UBA6265; genus JAUJOZ01. The sequence goes on from JAUJOZ010000058.1 coordinate 15,096, forward strand.
CCGCGCGCCGCCAGCGCGGCCGTGAGGGTGGTCTCGTCGGCCGCCGGGTCAATCCCGTGCCGCGCCAGCACGGCGGCCACGGCCGCCCCCCGCCGCCGCACCCTCACTGCCGTCTCCACAACCGCCGCCACCACGGCACCGGCCCACTCGGCCGATCCAGATCGACCGCCCGGGTCGTCCGCTCCCGCCACGCCGCGACCGAGGGGAGGAAGGCCGGGTCGGGCGGCCCCGCCGCGTGTGGGGGCTCTGGTGCAGCCACCGCGGCCTCCTGCGCGGCCCGTACTCGGTCGAGCTCCGCACGCAGGGTGTCCCGCTCAGCTTGCAGGGCGTCAACCAACTGGTCGGCAAGCGTCCGGTCCCGTGCCAACTCGTTGGCCAGTCGGTCCCGCTCCGCCTCGGTCCGTCCGAGCGCCCGCGCCAGCTCCTCGT